>CAZKPW010000001.1:0-392240 GCA_964554785.1 uncultured Candidatus Peribacteria bacterium
AAGAAAAAGCCCCCGCATGTCTGCAGAGGCTTTCTTCAAAGACAAACCTTTATTTCGTCTTACAAGTACACGGCATATGGCCGCAACCCGGGCATGTAGCACAGGCTGCCTTTCCACATGGACACAGTTTCTTCGACGTCTTGTGGAAGACTGCGAGTGCTGCAACGGCAGCAACGATAGCCAAAGAAGCATCGGTTGTACCAAAAACCCATCCGGCCGGAGTCATATGCGTATTCCAGACACCAATGAACGCTGCAACCGCGAGCAGAAGAAGCAAAAGAGATGCAATGGCACGGACAGCCTTGCAGGCGCCGCATTCACAACAGGATGTTCCACACATAAAAATTGGGAGGAGAAAGGTAAAAATAACAAAGGCATGATACCCCTGTTTTGCTTTCATAAAGCAGTTTGATTGGACGAACGAATACAATTTGTATGCAATATGCTCTCTCTATCACACAGTCTTTGTAAGGATCTCTGTATTCATGCGTCATAGAGAGTATGAAACTATCATTCTCCGACCACCGGCATTCCCACCTCTTTTCGGATCTTGGCCCTGAGCTTCCGCTTCTGAGCTTGGCAGGTGCAGTACTCTTTATTACAACACTGGCTGTGTATTTATATGCAGCAACAATCTAAGAAGATTCTCACACGAAGAGAAAAGAAGATATAATAACCTGCGTCGCAGGGAAAAGTGTATGAGTTGTACTATACTGCATACACTTCTCCCCCTTTGCGCATGCTGTCTCTGGTATTTATTCTGTTTATTGCCGGACTTTTAACAGTCTTGCTTCCTTGTATTTTGCCGCTTATCCCTATTGTGCTGGGGGTCAGTCTTGCAGGGCAAAGCAGATGGAGACCACTTGTTACGGTGCTTGGAATGCTCCTGAGCTTTGTGGCATCCACGCTCATTTTGAATATTCTTCTGAGCCAATTTATTGAATTGGCAGACTACATCCGCATTGCAACGTATTACGCGCTGCTCCTGTTCGGACTTGGATTTTTATTTCATACGCGTGCTCCTCAAATAACAGGGGCTCTTCTAGGTGGATTCTTTTTCTTGGGCAAGGGATGGATTGCAGTGGTGGCCGCAATGATTGCAGGTGTCGTTGCCATGGAACTGGGTGGACGCATTGCAACGTGGATTCAACAATTTGGATCGGATGTACAAAGTAAAACTCGCACGGAACTTGGCGATCAATCTCTCCTCACCGCGTTTATTATCGGCCTTACCATGGGATTTGTATGGGTTCCATGCGCGGGTCCCGCTTTGGGATTTGCACTGGCTGCTGTACGCGATAAACCGGGATTGGAAGCTGCTCTCTATTTAACCGCCTATGCAATCGGCGCGGGTATTCCTCTTATTCTTATTGGGTACGGCGGACAGGTAGCAGTACAGTCCGTGCGAAAATTAACCAAGTACAGCGGACGCATTAAAGAAATTGCAGGCGCACTGCTCATTCTGTCTGCCCTCGCTTTTTCGTTGAATATTTTTCAAAACCTGCAAACTTGGTTCGTGAATAACACGGGCTTCGGAACACTTGGAAATGATATTGAAAAACAATTATTCGGAACAAATATAGAATCATCCGTACAGACGTCCGATTCGGACGTCTCTACCGGATCCAATAACCTTCCTATCCTCGGCCTTGCTCCTGAATCTTTTGCGGGCCTGGGGCCTTGGCATAATTCCAAACCGCTCAACTTGGAAGATCTGCGCGGCAAAGTTGTGCTGATTGATTTCTGGACCTACAGTTGCATCAACTGCATTCGTACATTGCCCTACATCCAGGCATACTGGACCAAATACAAAGATCAGCCATTTGTGTTGATTGGCGTGCACACACCGGAGTTCACGTTTGAGAAGAGTCAGAAGAATGTTGCAAAAGCTATCAAGGATCATGAACTCACCTACCCCGTGGCGCAGGATAATAATTTTGAAACATGGAATGCATTCCAGAACAGATACTGGCCCGCAAAATATTTAATCGATGCAGAAGGAAACATCCGCTACACGCATTTCGGCGAAGGTGCATATGAGGAAACGGATGAAGCCATCGCGTCACTGCTGAAAGAGATCGGGGCGACAGCGACTGGCGGCATGATCATCCCAACAAATCCCGAACAGAAAAGAAGCGGACCCGTCACGCATGAGCTCTATCTGCACTCCCGCAGTTGGGATGCCTTCGGCAATGCGGAGGGCGCACCGGATGCAAACATTCACACGTACGCCGCGCCGACGGCAATGGAGGTCAGCCATTTTTATCTATCCAATACGTGGCAGCTGGCAGATGATGAACGGCAGGTTCTCCGCAGCGATACAGGAGCGATTCATCTGCGTGCACTCGGCGGCGAAGTGAATCTGGTACTTGGACTGGAAGAAGGTGCTGCGCCTGTGACTGCCGATGTAACGGTCGATGGCACATTCACAAAGACGATCACGATTGATCATCACGATCTCTACGAACTCTTCAAAGGTGAGTATGGCCAGCATGATGTTGTGCTGACGTTCCATAAAAAAGGCGTCGAGGCGTTTGCGTTTACGTTCGGCGGATAACGGCTTTAGTCTTTCTTGCCACGCCTTAACCACTGCGACGGATCCCCTGTCACGCGCTTCCAGTAGAGCCACGCGAGTATTGCTCCTACTCCGCCAACAATCAGGATCTTGAAAAATGTTTCTGCCGTATCAATTCCTTCCATCAGAGATCCCATGGCCGCAAGGCCCGTATATCCCAAAAGCATGAAACAAAGATTGCGAATATAGAAACCGATGAGGGTAGATACCAAAAACGTGCGCGTGCTGATTTTTAGAATACCGCACAGCAACGAAATAGGCGTGCTGGGCATAACAGGAATGGACCGCAACAAGAGAAGAATGATTCCATCTTTCCATGTTCCTTTGAAATTTTTTCCAAAGCGTTCCAAGTCTTCATGACTGACACCGATATACTTTCCGAATCGAGGGACCGCAACGTCTTCCAGCTTGTCTCCAATCACGTAAAAAATATAAGCGCCCACCGTCTTTGCAATGGATGCGAGCAAACAAATCCACAGCAGATACGGCACACCCATTTGCTGCGCAGAGGTAATACTTCCCGCAAGCGTTGCCACCAGGGGCGACGGAATGGGTGCAATGATCTCTTCGACTATCCCGCCAATCATGACGAACACCGGAAGAGGAACTGCCTGAGCCATCTGCTCAAGCCACACAATGATAGAGTGAAACATAGTAGGACGATGATACCGACAACTATCCTGCCGTCCACTCTTCTCTTTATACATCCATGTGTGGCTTATGCAGAAAGTGCGATTGCACGCGACGTTTTCATGAAAATAAGTTTCGTTATTTCCAGATACAAGAACCCTGCAATTCCAAGCACCAGAAGTAACGCAATATCCGCACCGCCGAGATGTGTAATGCCGAAGATGGATCGGAGTGGTGTAAAGATAAACAGAAGCTGAAGCACAAAAGGAAGCAGTGCAGACAGATTCAGCCATTTGTTTGTAAAGATCCCGATCATCCACACCGGAAGAATGCTGCGACTGTGGTAGGCGAGAAGAATTTCAAAGAGAATGGAGAACGTAAAGACCATCGTGCGTGCGTGTTCGAGCGTGTCACCCTGTGCCAACGCCCAGAGGAAAAGCGCGAAGGTAATGCCGGATGATACGAGCGATGCAATGAGCAGATGGCTCCAAATACCGGTAAAAATCTGCTCGCGTTCCGGACGCGGCGGACGCTTCATAATATCCGGCTCCGCTTCTTCCATGCCGAGTG
This sequence comes from uncultured Candidatus Peribacteria bacterium, assembly GCA_964554785.1. Classification (GTDB taxonomy): domain Bacteria; phylum Patescibacteriota; class Gracilibacteria; order Peribacterales; family Peribacteraceae; genus CALREJ01. Next base: position 3,776 of record CAZKPW010000001.1, read on the forward strand.
CGAGCGCCGGCAAACCGTCCGTCATCAAGTTAATCCAAAGAATATGAATGGGAAGGAGCGGAAGCGGCAGACCCAGCAATACCGTCACGGTGAAAAGCAGAATCTGTCCGACGTTTGCACGAACAAGATATAAAATAAATTTACGAATGTTATCGTAAATACGTCGGCCTTCGCGTATGGCTTTCACGATGGTTGCGTAGTTGTCGTCCGTCAACACAAGACTTGCCGCTTCACGCGCAACTTGCGTACCGTCTTTACCCATGGCGATTCCGACGTTTGCCGCCTTGAGTGCGGGTGCGTCATTCACGCCGTCTCCGGTCATGGCTACAACGTGACCATGCGACTGCAATGCTTTCAAAATCGCAATTTTATGCGACGGAGACACGCGTGCGTACACGGATACGGTGAGCACTGTTTTGCGAAGTTCCGCAGGCGACAACGTGTCCAGCATTGCTCCGTCCATCACGCCTCCTTGAATTCCCACCTGACGCGCAATGGCGAGTGCGGTATCGGCGTGGTCACCGGTAATCATCACCGTACGAATGCCGGCGGCATGCGCTTCTTTCATGGCGGGTTGTACGGCATCGCGCGGAGGATCTTCCAGTCCCATCAGTCCCACGAAACGAATATCCTTTTTCTCCACAATCGCCATGGCAAGAACCCGAAGCCCGCGCAATGCCATTGCATGACCCTGCTCCGTAATGAGCCCTACGTCCGCACCTTCGCAGAGTGCGAGTATTTTCTCAGGAGCCCCCTTTAAAAACGACCGCGATCCGTGTCGCGTCTGCATATATTTATTGTCGGAGTTAAAGGGAATTTCTTCTTCATCAAAATCCAAACGCTCCACACCCTTGTCTTTCGCATACCGCAATAATCCTATTTCCGTCGGATCGCCCAAATTCGGAAGCTGCGCACGATTGCATGATGCCGCAATTTGTACGAGCAATACTTCATCCTCTCCCGCATCCGGTACCCAAGTTTCTCGTACTTTCATTCTGTTTTCCGTAATGGTTCCCGTTTTATCGCTGCAAATAACGCTGATGCTCCCCAGCGTCTCAAGCGAATCCAATTGCATAACAAGCGCATTGAGCCCGGCCATTCTGCGAACGCCCATTGCCAAACACGCAGTCACGACCGCAGGCAATCCTTCCGGGACCGCGGACACGGCAAGACTAACCGCAAGAAGTAGAATCTCCAGCGTGGAAATACCGCGGCTCCATTGGAAGAGTGCAAGAAGAGTACACAGAATAAGAACTGCAGTCCCCATAGTCAGACTCAATCGTTTCATACGCCGTTCGAGTGGCGTGGGCGGAGCCTTTGCCGCCGCAACCATAGACGCAATGTGACCGATTTCCGTCTGAAGGCCGATAGCAGTCACTACATAGACTCCGGCTCCATTTGTGACGAGCGTTCCGGCAAACACCATATTGTGACGCTCGATTATTTGCAGCGTACCCGGAATAGCATGGGTCACTTTAGACACGGGATTACTTTCCCCGGTCAGACTGGATTCGTTGATGTCCAAATGCGACACGGACAAAATGCGGCCGTCGGCGGAAATACGATCTCCCGTTTCCAGAATAACAATGTCTCCCGGGACAAGATCGCGTGAGGGCATGAAAAATTCTTTGCCGCTTCTGCGCACACGTACCTGCGGCGACGTAAGATCGCGAAGACCTTGGAGCGCCTGTCCGGATCGAAACTCCTGCACGAACCCGAGACCTGCATTCAAAAGAAGAATGGCAAGGATGGCAAAAATATCGATGGATTGCTCCAAAGATGTTTCGCCCCCGGTGAAGCGAAGGCTGATGGTCAATACGAGTGCACCGATAAGAATATAAATGAGCGGATCTTGAAATTGGTGCAAAAAGAGGGCTACAAACGATACTTTTTTCTGCGGTAATTCGTTCCATCCTTCGGCTGCACGCATGCTTTTCACATCGGCATCGGTCAGACCTTCCACAGAACTTCCCAGTCGCTTGAGCACTTCTGTGCCACTAAAAGAGGTATCCATAGCCTAAGCCTATCATAAAACCGATCAAAAACAGCTTTTTATCTCTTGCGAGAGCCATCGGTGTCTGTTTCACTAGTCGCATGCAAAACACATGGCACATCACCAGTTTTTATAAGTTTCTTCCACTCACGCAGGAAGAGACGGAACCGCTGCGTCAAAAACTTTTTGATGACGGAAAAGAACTGAGTCTGTGTGGATTACTCTTGATTGCAACGGAGGGATGTAACGGCACCATCGGCGGGACAAGGGAATCCATTGATGCATTCAAAGAGATTATTGAAGCGCGTTTCGGATCCGTCGTCTTTAAAGACAGCACGGCATACGCAAAACCTTTCAAGAGATGGAAGGTGACGCTGCGTGAAGAGATTGTCGCTATTGGTGACGCAACCATGCACCCAAGCAGCGACAACAACCATCATTTGAGTCCGCAGGAATGGAACAGAGTAATTGACGAAGAAGACGTGATCATTCTGGATACGCGGAATACCTACGAAACGGATATAGGAGTGTTTGAAGGCGCGCTGGATCCCAAACTCGACACATTCCAAGAATTCCCCAAATTTGTAAAAGAATCGGGTATCCCGAAAGACAAAAAAGTTCTGATGTACTGCACGGGCGGTATTCGCTGCGAAAAAGCGATTCTGGCCATGCAGGAAGAAGGCTACGAAAACGTGTATCAACTCCAGGGCGGTATATTGAATTATCTGCAGCAGTGCCCGTCGCAAAAATTTGAAGGAGAATGTTTCGTGTTCGATCACAGAGTGGCGGTGAATCAGAATTTGGCCCCCAGCGAACGCTATTCACTGTGTGTCCACTGCGGGAACGCCGGCGATATTCACGATGCGTGCGCGCTTTGCAGCAGCGCATCGGTGGTATGCAAAAAGTGCGTGGCCAAAGGAAAAGCTCCCGCATGCAGCAAGGATTGTGCCAGGAGGATCGAACGCAATCTTTTGAAAGCCCTGAAGGTGTCCTAGTTGGATCTTCTATCAATATTAGAACATAAAAAATAATCTTGTCCATTTCATGTGTATTTCTTATCTATTCACTGCAAATAGGACTAAGGTGAAAGGTCAAAACCATCTCGTTTTGGTTTCCTCCTACGCCTGATGATCATTAACGCAGATTCACTTGTGACGCATATCAAAGAAAAAGTGCGCCTGACCCAAAGCGACACGTCGCGTCATCTGCTTTGTCCGCACTGCGCCAAACGAACACGACTGAATACGCTGGGCGACGGTCGAAAGAAATGCACCATATGTGGTAAAAAATTCGCCATTCATAAATCCACGGACAGTAAAAAAATACAACAATGTGCCGAGATCCTCCTCTGCTACTGTTTGGATTTTTCAGCGCATAGAACCGCACAAATCACGCATCATCGCTATAGGCTTGTGGCGTTGTACTACGATCACATCCGCTCGCTCCTTGCAAAAACCAGTCCGTCTGCGTTGGAATGGAAAAAGAACAATGCAGATTTTCATCCCCATCTGCAGGCGCGCAAAATAATCAAATTGATGCCGCAAGATTTTATAGCGGCAATGCAGCCCTAAAGACGCATCCTCTTTTGGTCCAAACCGTTACGCAGGAGCACATCGTCTGTGTACATCGTGTATTCGGCATACTCTTGCGGAAAAATGGCAGGAGCCTATGGTCAGGTTTCTATCCTTTCACTCCCAGCCATGAGTATCTCCACTCTCTCGCTTCCGATGTCTCCCGTGACACACGGCATCACGCATGTTCAACAATCATGGTTTCCTGCAGTGCATTTGAAACTGTTTCCGGGAATCCACAGCACCGCCATACATGCTGCGGTACGTCGCACGATTGCAAAAGCATAAATTCTTTTCATTCCTCCGCTCAACATGCTTACTCCTGCCAGCACACTCCCCTCTTTGGAAAATAACTTCACCGATATCTATAATCTCTATCATGAGGAAATCTTTCGATACTGTTATAAGAAATGCGGAAACCGCGACATGGGTGAAGACATGATGCAACAGACATTCATGAACACATGGGCATGCCTGCAACGCAACCAAACTATTCTGCATATGCGCGCATTCCTCTACCGCATTGCACACAATCTATTCATCAATGACGTACGCAAGAAAAAAGAGACATCATTGGATGAACTGATGGACGTGGGCTTTGAGCCTGCAACGGACGATCCGTGGCATCAGACCTATTGTCGTTTGGAATCGGAAAAATGGTTCAAAAAAATGAGCAACATGCCGCACAAATATAAGCAAATACTGGAACATCGTTTCATAGGAGGATTACACCCGTCAGAAATTGCGGAGCTTCTGGGAGAAACCGCCAACACGGTATCCGTTTCCATCTACAGAGGACTGAAGCAATTACGCGAGCCTGAAAATATTCTTTGCACTCTCGATGTGGGGAAATAATAGGATCTCTGCCTTTTCTACTCTATACCAGTGGGAGTTCTCTATCTCTCCACAACCAACAAAAAATGTATGTCCAAGAAAAATGCTCTTTCCGCGTCGGATCAGATTGCGCTGCAGCTTAAAATTCTCGACAGAGAAAAAGAGGCCGCCAGACGCAAATTGGCAGTAACGGCTGAAAAGCTGCGCATAAAAGCGCGCCAGTTGGCAATAACCGCGAAGGAAAAAGAGCAAACGAGGCGCACATTGGCCATAACCGCCAAAGAAAAGGAAGACGTACGACGCAAATTGAAGATTACCGCTCACAAATTGAAACTCTCCTATGACACGCTTGAAAAGAAAGTGCGGGAACGTACGAAAGACTTGGAACAGTTAAGAGCAAAAGACGAAGCCATTCTCTCCAGCATTGGCGATGGAATCGTGGTGGCCGATACGCAGGGGAAAATTACCTATGTGAACCATGCGTTTGAAGAAATGGTCGGATGGAAAACGAAAGAAGTACTCGGCAAACACATTGTAAAAGTGGTGCCGCGCGAAGACGACACCGGGGCGGTGGTGGAGTTCAAAGAAAGAATTCTCACGCAAGTGCTCTCGGGGGAAAAAGTCGTTGCAGATCTTACAAAACCTTTTTATTACATCCGCAAAGACAAAAGCAGGTTTCCGGCCAGCAGCATTGTGACCCCCATTCTGCTCAATAAAGAAATAGTCGGTATTGTGGAAGCGTTCCGAGATATTACGAAAGAAAAAGAAAGCGATACGGCAAAAACGGAATTCATGTCACTGGCATCGCACCAGTTACGTACGCCCCTGTCGGAAATTCGCTGGGCGCTCTCGAGACTCAAGAAAGACACGTTTTCGGAAGAGCAGAATAAAATGGTGCGCGCTTCCTACGAGGCGGTTGTCCATATGGCGGAGATCATCAAAAAAATGCTGATGATTTCTCGTTTGGAATCGGATGATATCGAACCGCGCATTACCGACGTCAACGTACGCGATGTCATAGACAAAGTCGCACGCCTGTCCGATATGAGACGCGAACGCAGCGATCTGCAACTCACTATCGATTGTGACGAGGATTTGTGTGCAAAAACCGATGAGCTTCTTTTCACCGAAATTATCAGCAATCTCTTAAGCAACGCCTACAAATACACACCGCCGGGCGGCAAAATTCGCATCAACGCCGTACGCAAGGGCAAGAAAATGCGTCTTGATGTGTCGGATACAGGCTATGGAATCCCGCTTGCAGAGCAGGGGCGCATCGCTCAAAAATTCTTCCGTGCTTCGAATATCGCCAAGCGCGAAGAGTCGGGAACTGGCATAGGACTGTATATGGTGTACAGTACCGCTCGGCTCATTGGAGGGGATATTTCTTTCGTTTCACAAGAAAACAAAGGGACAACTTTCAGTCTCTTGCTACCTTTATGTTGATGTATGGCAAAAACTTCTTAAACATATTTTGGTGACTGAAGACGATTTGTTCTTGGCGGAAATGATCGGCAAAACGCTCAGCGATCATGTGCAAGAAGTTACCATTGTGCATAACGGCCAAGAAGCCATAGAAGCCATGCAGAAAAAAGTGCCGGACCTGTTGCTGCTCGATCTCCTGATGCCCGTCCTGGACGGACATGGCGTCCTGAAAGCAATGAAACAAAAGAAGATCCATTGCCCCGTTGTCATGGTCTCGAATATCAGCGACAAAATGACCAGAGCCAAATGCAAGGAGATGGGGGTAAAAGATTACTTTGTGAAGAGCGATATGGATGATGATAATTTGTGGTCGGCTATTGAGAAGTATGTTGTGTGATTCCCGCCCGCTTGCTGGCTGAGTTATCAGTTATCTGTTATCAGGATTAAAAAAAGAAAGTTCCGCTCTACAATTGCTTCAGCAATTGTAATCGCTCGTGGCCGGAGTCCGTTCAGGGGGGTGAGGGGGTCAGTGGCGAATGCGCTTGAACGGACCGCATTTTTTGGTTCCTTTTTGTTGCGGAGACAAAAAGGGACGCCCGTCTGGCAAGACTCCCCGAAGGGAAGGCCGATCAATAAAAACGCATAATTAAAAAAGCCGCACCATCTAAGGATGACACGGCTTTTATATTCAAAAAATATTATCCACGCTTGCGCTCATTTTCCGTCAGCAACTTCTTGCGAAGGCGAATGTTCGTCGGCGTAATTTCCACCAACTCATCGTCTGCAATGTATTCCAGCGCCTGCTCGAGCGACATTGCCTTTACCGGCACCAACGTGATCGCTTCATCCGCACCAGACGAACGCATGTTACTAAGCTTCTTCCCCTTCGTGACGTTCACCGCCATATCCTGTTCTTTTGCGCTTTCCCCAATAATCATCCCTTCGTACATTTTCGTATTTGGGGTAATGAACAGGACGCCGCGTTCCTGGATTTTCCAGAGATCGAAGCCAGTTGCCTCGCCTGCAAGCATGGAAATGATGGAACCGCGTGTGCGGCCCGGCAGATCTCCCTTGTATTCTGCATATTCAATGAAGGAGTGGTTCAGAATTCCTTCGCCGCGTGTCTCCACCACGAAGTCGCCCCGGAACCCAAGCAGACCGCGTGTTGGTACTTTGAATTCCATACGGGTGTGACCATCTTCCGTGCGCATATCGACCAGTTCGCCTTTGCGAGCATTGAGCAAGTTGATAATGGTTCCCTGATACACTTCCGGTACATCGATAATTGCCTGTTCGATTGGCTCTTCTCTCTTACCACCTTCTCCTATCCGCATAATCACTTGCGGGCGACTTACCTGTATTTCGAATCCTTCGCGGCGCATTTCTTCCAGAAGCACGGACAAGTGGAGCTCTCCACGTCCGGATACCTGATAGCTATCGCTGCTTGGCACTTCTTCTACTTTTAGTCCCACGTTTGTCTCCTTCTCTTTATCCAAACGAGCCTTAATATGGCGTGTGGTGACGAGCTTTCCTTCTTTGCCGGCAAACGGTGAATCATTCACCATGAAGGTCATAGTGACCGTTGGGGGGTCAATTTTGAGGGTAGGCAATGCAGGCGTTGCTTCAGCAGTTGCGATTGTTTCTCCTACGTAGATATCGGGGATACCGGCAATGATCACAATGTCTCCGGCACGTGCTTCCTGCACTTCTGCACGCTTGAGTCCCAGGTAAATAAAGATCTTCGCGATTTTTCCCGTACGCACTGCGCCATCCAGATTGCGAATGAAGACTTTGTCTCCCACCTTTGCGATTCCTTCGTACACGCGTCCAATGGCCAAACGTCCGACGTAGTTATCGTACCCAAGACTGGACGGCTGCATACGGAAAGGAGCTTCAATATTCTGATCTGCAGGCTTTACATGCTCCATGATGAGATCGTAGAGCGGGTTTAAATTCGTTGATTCATCCTCCAGTTTCTTCTTGGCAATTCCTTCACGGGCAACGGTAAAGATGTAGGGGAAATCGAGCTGTTCATCGGTTGCACCCAATGTCACGAAAAGATCGAACACCATGTCGATCACTTTCATCGCTCTTGCTGCAGGTTTATCAATTTTATTGATAACAACAATCGGACGGAGCCCTAATTCAAGCGACTTTTTAAGAACAAATTTTGTCTGCGGCATTGGTCCTTCCTGTGCATCGACAAGGAGAAGAACGCAGTCGACAGTACGCAGAATACGCTCCACTTCGGATCCGAAGTCGGCGTGTCCGGGGGTATCCACAATATTAATCTTACAATCCTTGTACTGAATGGATGTGTTCTTGGCGTAAATGGTGATACCACGTTCACGTTCCTGATCATTGGAGTCCATGATAAGTTCTCCAACCACCTCATGCGCTTCAAAGGCTCCACCCTGCTTTAAGAGGGCATCCACCAAAGTCGTCTTTCCATGGTCCACGTGGGCGATAATAGCAATATTACGAATATCCATATAAATGTGAGAAAAAAGGCGCTCGCGAAACCGAGAGACGCGGGACACTGTATAGAGCTTCTGACACGAAAAAGCAACTGGAAACACCGATTATAGAGCAGAATTCGGGCTTCATGGTCCAATACGAGTTTTAAGGATCTGGTATTCTTGATGTAATACAAATGCTTAGTCATTAAATGATCTATAAAAAAAGAGAAGTTCCACCTCACAATCACGCAGTGATTGTAAATACTCGTGGCGAGGAGTCCGACCACGGAGGGTGAAGGGGTCAGTGGCGAATGTAATTGGTCGGACCGCATTTTTTGGTTACTTTTTGGGGCAAGGCCAAAAAGTGACGCCCGTCTGGCAAGACTCCCCGAAGGGGGCCTTTATTTAAAGAAAGAGTACACTTTGAGCGTCCTCCATCCTTCGTCTCTTGGCTACGGCCGGCAGGCAGTCTGCCACATACTAATTTATTAAAATTTAATTTTAACCCTTATTATAAACAAAATATATGATCTTATTTTTTGATCAATAACTTAGAACTCCTTCTGATACTATTCCTCTATGCGCTCTCCAAATCTCCTCGGTTCATCCCTCTTCACCACAGGCCTCATTGCTCTACTGTTCGGCATTGCCATCCTCATTCAGCCCGATCTCATTGCCTATCTGGTTGCTACATTCTTTATTGTCATAGGTATTTCTCTTATTGGCACATGGTGGAGCCTTCGACGTTAACAGGTGTCACCCTGAGGACGCTCGAAGGGTCGACATTCAATTCTCCATGCTTCGAGCGTCCTCAGCATGACAGTTCAAATGAATCCTGCCCTGTATGTGGCGGATCATTGATTGAAAGACGACTGAAGAAGCATTGTTCCGTGTGCGGCGTCTTGTGCGAAACGTGCTGCGACAACGGATGTCCTACGGAAACAGTTGACTGATACAATCACTCTTCTAACATATTTCCCAATGTCTCTTTCTGAGTCTCCGAATAACGGCCACACACAAGTGCCCCCTCTTCAACAGACATCAACGGAGATACTAACAACGCACAAGCAGAGCAGAACAACAACGGAAATTGCCGCTCTTCTCTATGGGCCGGAGCGCGACAAGATGCCCCGCCTCCATCCCGATTTTACCGATGAAGAATTTTCGGAAGTGTGGCGACTTATGCCTTTGGATTAAGCCACTTCTCCAATTGCTTCCACGTCTTGGTATTCAGAATATCTTTTTTCTCGCACCATCCTCTGCGTGCTTGCACCACTCCGAACCGATAGTCGAGACCTCCGGGTCTGTGTGCGTCGCTATTAATAGACAGCATCACGCCTAATTCTTTCGCGCGTCTGGCGTGCTGATCGTTCAAATCCATCCTGTCCGCCGATGCATTTATTTCCATGGCAATCCCCTTTTCCGCACATTTTTTCATCACGGCATCCATATCGTACTGAATAGCTTCGCGCTGCAAGAGTTTGCGTGACGTAGGATGCGCGAAGAGACGCACGGAGGGATGATCCAACGCTTTCAGAATGCGCGCGGTCATGGCTTCTTCGGTCATCTTAAAATTCCCGTGGACGGAGACCGCCACCCAATCGAGCTTCTTCAATGTCGCATCCGACAAATACAACGATCCATCCTCCAGAATATCCACTTCCGATCCCGCAAGAATGTGTATACCGGGAACATTCTTCCGTGCCTCTTCTATTTTTTCCAAATACGCATTGATGTTCTCTTCTTTAATGCCGTACACCATGCCCATGGGCGATGCGTGATCCGTGATGGCAATGTATTCCTGTCCGAGTGCGAGCGCCGCTTTTGCCATATCGGTCATACTCGCGCTGCCGTCGCTAAAGGTACTGTGCATGTGCAAGTCCCCTCGTAGATCTGCATCGGTGATGAGTACCGGAAGGGGCACGGCATGCCGTGCCCTTACATTCATCGCTGCCTCAATCTCCCCGCGGTCCTCACGCAGCTCCGGCTCAATGTAGGGCAACCCGACGGCTGCATACACGTCCTCTTCCGTCTTCGATGCCAAGAGCTTTCCTTTCTTCGCAGCCGTTCCTTCGTACACGCCCCACTCGGAAATAGTCAGGCCTTTGCGGATGCCCATTTGGCGGAGATGCACATTATGTTCTTTGCTGCCGGTAAAATAATGCAAGGCCGCACCGAATACTTCCGGCGGAACCACGCGCACATCTAACTGCAACGCATTCTGTAAACGCACGCTCGATTTCGTTTCCCCTTTTGCCAACACCTCCGCCACATCCGGCGCGCTGCAGAAGAGATCCATAATCTCCGGCACTTTTTTTCCGGTCACCAGGAAATCGATATCGCCAATAGATTCCTTCCTGCGCCGCACGCTTCCTGCTATTTCTACTTTATCGCAGAGTCCAGAATCCAAGAGCATTGTTCTGAATTGCTCCGCGACACCAAGTGCTACAGGCAGGGCTGTCCGGCCTCCGTTCTTATTTTTTGCAGCAATGCCGCTCAGAATATTCTGGACCGATTTCTCTCCCCAGCTTTTAAGGCCAATTAACTTTCCTGAATTCGCGAGTGCCTCCAATTCCGGAATACTCGTGACCTTGAATTCCTCCCATACAAACTTTGTTTTCTTCGGACCCATGCCGGAAATTTCCATAATATCAAACAGACCCGCGGGTACTTTCTCCTGCAGATCGATGAGATACTGCAGTTTCCCCGTACTCAAAAGCTCCTCAATTTTATCCGCCAAATCTTTCCCAATACCGGGAATGTCGAGCAGCGCATCGCGCCCGCCCTTTGCATACACGCTCTTCAATTCCTCCGACATAGATGCAATGGTCTGCGCGGCGCGATCATACGCGCGTATGCGAAACGGATTCTCCCCCTGCAAGTTCAGCACGGCACCTATGCGCTCAAACACTGCGGCGATGTCGGCGTTGGTCATACCGCTATTTTACACCTCTTCCACCCGAAGGTCATTGATACGGATCTTCAGGATAGGGCCAATGAATACGCTTATGACTTGCACCATTTTCATCGATTGCCGGGAATGGCAATTCATCAAGGGGTGACTTGAACTCCGCTTCATATGCTTTATTAAGAAGCAGTCGGAATGCGTGGGGATTGAGTGAATACACCGCATGAAAACCCTCCAAAAATTGTTCTGCCGGAAGTCGACGCATGGTATCCGGATACAAATCACCATCGTACATTCCATTTTCACGCATTAACAAAGCCATCCCAATACGAGCAACCATCCAGTACGGCCCCGGCTCTTCGGGCTGAAGAATCTTTTCCATCCACTCCGCTACAACAATGGGATCAATGGACGCTGCAGTCATATGACCGGATACTTCTATGACTTGCTGCATGGTATCCAATTGAATATCTTTAAACGTTTCCTTGTACAATTGCCCCTCTGCTTTCATGAGTTCACGGATGCTCACATGTGCGTCCATTTTGTATTTTCCTGCGTTATCCGATCGTACTGCATCCATTGCGTGACGTAATTCTTCGGCCAAAATACGGAAATAAATTGCTCTTTTCATATCGATTCCCGGCTTCTGATGCTGAATATGATGCTCTTCAAACGGACCTACCAATCCGCTTCCCTTATTTTTTTCCTGTAAATACATAAAACGATTTATCTCACAATCAATGCCGGATCGGCTGGTAAGAATGCCGTGGCGCATACGTTCATAACTGAATTTATACTCACACTTCTGAGGATATTTTTGCTCCACTTCCAATACACGCACCCCTCCGCCATCAAACGGATAGGATGCATTGGACATCAGCTCATAGACCGACAAACAATCAGTATCACTCCCCTGCGTATCCCTATAAGAAATTTGCGCATTGTATGGCAGTAAAAATTTGTCATTCACTGTGCGAATTATTGTGACCAATGATTCAAAAGGATTCTCCATAGCCTTGAATGCAGGATCTGAAAGCATATCGCTGACGGCTATTCTCATGCCTGTTTTTTCCACTCCCGGTAGATTGACCAGCGGGTCCATCAAGCTTGAAAAGTCCTTTTTCTGAAATGGACCCGCCATTCCCCGAATCATAACCGGATAGAAAGCATCCATCATCCACTGCATCATTTCCGGCCGCAACGGCTCTCTTATCATCACCTGGTACACAGCCTTCATGTCCTGCGGCAACGTTACGTCATCAATAAATGTACTTCCGTCTTTCAGCGTATGGATATTTTTTCCGGGAAAGAGATCACCCACCTTCATTCCCACTTCTGTGCGCACCTGTGCAATGTTCACAAGAACGGCAGATGACTGCTTTGCCGATTCAATTTTATCCGCAGGCTTATTCGTAGGACTGGTATACAGAGCCTCTTCCTGTCCGCCCGTCCATCCAATCATATTCAATAGACTTTTTTTTCTTTCTCGAAGACTTGTTCCTACCAATGGGACAATGCGATGCCCCTCTGCAACAATGCCCTGAGACTCTTGCCCCACAAAACGCGTCCATTCTGCAGGCTGCATATTTCCTTCTTTTCTCCAGAGTTCTTTCTTTGCACCGGATACATCGCCAATAATCTCCCTACCGATTTGTGGTTCATTATTCATAATATGATTTTATGTAAATATTTGTATTTGTCAAATATACAGCACATAAGTAATGAGCTCTTCTCCGGTTAAGGAGAAAAGCTCATCGGTCCATGGACTTCATTATTCAATTCGCTTTCAATCAACGTTGTGCAATCGGTGGATGTTCACTCAGTTCTCTGTCAGTCCCCGTCGGGGTAGTACCTCCTTCCGGGAGATCCATGATCGATTCCCGCTTGGGAACCAGACCGAACTTTTCCGGCAAGTCCGACACAAGGCGTGCATCATGGATGCAGCCCGGGGCCATACAGCCGGAAACAGAGAGACAGATAAGCGACACCACACAGACAACGAGCTTTTTCATCTCATTCCCTTCCATGGAACGAAAGACCAATTCCGTCTCTTTTGCTGACTCCAAGTCAACTCGAGGCGGTTATGGTATAATGAACCTTTATTTTGTATGTGTCAAGTACTGAAATGGAGAGTTTTATGGCATGTATGAGCCTGTTCTCTCATGGAAAAGAACGGTCGAATATGCCTTCTATAAGCCATTTTTATCACTTCCACTTTAATGGCATTTCTGTGACCTACTGCCGGAACATCTCACAAAACCGGATGATGAAAAAAATTCATTTCCCCCTGTTTTCATGCCTTCCGGACGCGCTCTCTCCTCGCCATCCCTCGATACACAAGACGCCCTCTTTGCATCGCCAGATCTCTTCAGACCGGAATCACCCGTAACATCGGGCAGACGGACTGTTGCCAAAAGAACACGACAAAGCATGTCGCTCCACGTAGATCCTCTGGAGGAACGCATGATGCAAACAATTGATCCTGTGATGGGTCCTCTGGAAAGTCCCGAGGCATTGCAGAATGAGATTGATGCGCGGAACGCAACACTCGTTACACTCCGAGAAGATTTTGCCGATGTAGAGGCGGAGCTGGAACGATTACAAGGAAGCGGTACAGATATGGATACCGACTCCGTACACATAACGGAGCACATGGACACACTGACCGCGGAACAGGAAACACGGAGTCTGGATATTGCCGATCTGGAGCAACAGATCCGAGATGCCGATGCACGCATTGCGACACTGGAAACGTCGGATTCCTCCTTCCGCGTGAACTGGCTGGATAGTGCCGCGCCCTTTGGCACGGTGCCGGGTACCAACGGAAAAGAAAGCTTTGCGGTGACCGTCAGTCCCGACGGCGCTTTCATTGCGCGCGGCGACCGTGCGGGCAATGTGGAACTGATTGATACCGTGACCGGCCAACAACTCTTTATCTCAAAGCAATCGGGGAACGTGTGCGACCTGTCCTTCGACGAAACCGGACGCAGACTCGCATCCGTCCACACGAGCGGCACGGTGATGATTATGGATACGCAAACACATGCAGTCACCACCCGATCCGTCCCGAATACTGTCATGTATGGAAATATGCAGTGGGTGGGCGATGAAATCTTTGTTGCCACACAAGATGTCACCATCCATGTTGTGCATGCACTCACGGGAGCCAGACGCGATATACAAGCGGGCGGAATGGTCAATGGTATTGCGCGTGTGGGATCGGATACCCTTTTTGCAGCGGGACCCGTGGGCCCTGTTTCGCTCTTTAATAAGCAGGGCGCACTCCTTGCACAAGCGCCGTCGCCGGGATATATCCTGATGTCGGCGGCATCGCCGGACGGATCGATGATAGCGGCGGTATCGCTGTTCGGAAGTGTGACGGTCTACGACCGGTCATTGCAGGTCATCGGATACGCAACGGGAACCGGGAACGGTTGCCGTCTCGCGTTCCTTGGGAACAAAGGCCTGACCGTCTACGATACACGAGGCCGGCTGCTTGTCTTCAACCTGTCCGAGATGCAAAACGGGCAATTGGGGGCTCCGCAGATTCTCTCCACGAATGGACATCAAGGGTTCAGTAACACGATGGGAGTCTCTCCGGACGGTTCGATGGTTTTCAACGTCGATCCCGATAACGGCATTCGCGGCACGCGCATGCCGTCGAATGTCATCACCTCAACGGCGGCTGCCGACATTGCCGACGAGCAAGCGACGCGTGCAACGCTCGTGCAGTCTCTGGACACGCTGCACACAAATATGACCGCCGCGCAAAACCAATTGAACGCGTTGCAGGAAGAAAAAAATACTCTGGAAGAACTCTCCGCAGCAAACGACAACGACTGTGCGGACGCGGAAAGACGCCTCAGTGCACTGCAGACGGAGATAGACGGCGTACTGAATGACATCGATACTCTACAAGCACGTTTGGATGCTCTGGACAGCGTCTTCGTAGAAATGAATCCGGACAATGACAGTCTTGCCGCAGGACTTGCTGCATCGGTCCAGAGCGCCTTGGACGAAGAAGCGAATCGCATCGGCTATGCAAAAATGTTTGTGACGTATGAAAAAGTCGGCCAATCAACGGTCTTTACCGTGCGCTACAGAAATCCGGGGGAACGAACCATGTTGGATATTAAAATCGATAAATCTGACAGCAGCAGCGACTACCGAGGAGCAATTGTGGCGGAAGATCCCATCAGCGACGGCACATGGACATTCAGTCTTCAATCGGCCACAAACGGAGGAGGGCAGGGTCTCACCTTCCGCATGCGGAATCCCGATACACAAGAAATCCTCACGGAACTGCGTGGCTCCTACGATGCAGACTACAACAATGCATCCATTGAAACCGTTCAAACACCGTTTGAAACAGAAGAAGCCGGCATGCTGGCGGAGAATCCCATCACCCCATCACTCTCGGTCGGCAGCATCAGCGGTCCCACGCTCCTGCTGGTGGTGGAAACTCCTTTTGATCAATTTTACATCGATACCGACATGGCGGGAATGCTTTCAACTGCAGACAGTTCCAGCGAGGGCGGCACCACATTCGGACTGGCGCAGATAACGGTCGATACCGGAAGAAGTACGGGGTACCACACCATTCGTCTGTACGACAGAAAAGGCGGACAAGTGATCGATACCCTCAGCATCTACTTTGACCAAGGCTCCCGCACCATCACACCGGGTAATCCTGCAGACGAGTACAGCGGATCTGTCTCCATTGCAGACACGGACCTTGCCCAGCAGCAACTGGCCATGCAGGCGCTGCAGACGGTACCGCTGGGAGCGGGCTACGCGGAAATTGCGCAACATCAGCAATTGAGTCTGTACGAATATACCGAGAACCTGGCCGCTCCACACAATCTCTACTTCAGTGCGGACCGCATGCTGGATCTCCTCTTTACCACACCGCAGTATGTAAAATATGCAGACGCAAATATGGAGCAAACCGTCAAAGATACATGGGACAGTATGGGAACGTACATGAAAGACGGCGTGCTGTTTCACCATTATGATTTCTCGCATGCGCAGACCAATGTCATGCTCAGTAAGAAACAGATTACGGAAGAATTTATGGGGAAGCTGGCAGTCTACGGGCAAGGAGTATCCGCCTGCATGCAATCCGCCGTGAACATTTTCCTGGGTATTCTCCAAGGCCAACCCGAGGAACCGCTGCGTCAGGCCTACGACGCGGTCTACAGCCAATGGGCATCCAACGGCATCATCCAATCGCTTGCGGGCATCGGGATGTCTCTGCCGAACAGTTGGACACTCCGCATGGCTGCCAAAGAAGTGTTCTACGGTCACTGGCAGTATTTGGTGGATACGGCGGAGGATGTGGTGCAGGTGCGAGCGAGGGAGGAGTATTTGAGGCGCGTTAAAGAAACAGAGGATGCTAAAAATGCATTCAAGAATGCGGGAGGTGATGCAGATGCTCTTCCGGTCACAATGTCACGTCGGCAAATTACGTTGGCGACAAAAATCCGACAGACATTGGATCTGATGACTGATTCACGCATTGTTTCAATGAATCCATTACGGAAAAATGCAGTTGCCATTGAGGTTGCGCAGAATTTGGGGGATGTATCGACCCTACAAGCATTACACATAAACGATGCACTGACGAAAGTAATGGATATGGATTTACAGGATTTATATGTAGCAGATTCATTGTCAAATAGTGTAGGAGGCACGGTTGTCACCTCTCCTGATTTTAATCAGTCCACAGACAATAATGTGCCTTATGCACTTACAATGGGAGCTGATGCACTGTTTCAGAAGAATATTCATCTTACAGAAAATTCCATATTGAATCTGATACTCACGCACGATGATATTGCTTTTAATGATCGAAATGTGACTTTGAGTGTGTACAATGTAGATACACACAAAATGGAATGGACATCGGCAAAGAAGGGTATCAGTGCCAACACCATCAGCGCATCATTCCCTGCCGGGAATTATCGAGTAATGGTGAGCACCGCGCAGGCACTCTCACCATCCGTCAGCACACCGCCAAATTCACGTCTGCATTTAACGATTGATGTAAAAAAAGAGTCGGGCACGAAGAGAGAGGGAATGATTAGTTTGGAGGGGAATAGGAAGGCGATGCCGGTGAGTTTGAGTTTAGTTGCATTTAACAACCAAGGAGCACCAACAAATATAGATCCTGCTACGGGGCGAGAATTAGTATTTGATCCAAATAAAGCAGTATGGGTAGTAGCTCATGGAAGGAGGGACGATCCCAATAGTGATCAGATGGAAGAAGTGGCAAGAAATTTATTTAATCAAGATCAGCAAGTACTAGTCGTTGATTGGCAAGAAGCCGCAAAAGATTTTATAAGATTACCCTCTCTTATTCCTGGCATGGAAGATATTGATACTTTAGATTTGCGCGATGCTTCATGGACTCCTGCAGTAGGAAAATGGGTTGCTCAGCAATTAATGGGTTTAGGACTAAAGCCAGAACTTGTTAATGGTGATACACACAGTCATGGAACATACGTTGGATATTTTATGGGTGAAGAAATTATGCGAATTACCGGAGAGAAAATGAATACTTTAGTTGCTTTGGACCCTGCAAAGAATCCATGGTTCGCAAACAATACTATTACAGAATCTGATATCCATTTTGATGCAGTGAGTAAAAATAGCTGGTCAATGATTTCGAGTGTATTGGGATCAACTACGATTGCTGATACTGCTACTCGCTATTTGGAAGTAGCCTCTTCTAACCGGAATTCTGTAATTAATGCCACTGAAGCACACGGCTATGCGGTAACTCTCTTTTCTAATATTATTCTAAGAAATACAGTGATTGATACGCGCCTATCGCTATCATCCGTTCTTTCAGCTGGAAATTTACCAGGTTTATCCAGACATTTAGGAGAAGAGGGCACTATTACAATTGATATAGATCATGAGTACCATAAGAATGGTAGCGACTGGTTTAAAGCACAGTATCAACAATTGTTTGATACAATAAATTGGCAAGAAGGTAGTAGTAGTGGGTCCAATAGTTAATTTCCTCTCATACCATGCGTCTGAATTTTACTAAAGGAAAAGTCATCGTCACCATTCTTGTTAGCCTTTATGGTCTGCTGATTATACGTTCATTTATTCTCCATCAATTTTTTGAGTATCCAAGCTCATCAGATCCGGAGAAAGTGGCGGAATGGATAATTGGTGAACATCATGATCCAAAAGCGTGTTTTAAAATAAGCGGAGGGTTTATTCCTACTATGCGTCCATCAGACTGGAATTTGCAAAGCTTGTGTGTATATAAAGTTGCAGAAAAGATGCAAGATCCCTCTGTGTGTGAATTATTAATGCCCAGCGAATACGGATTGAATTGCATCGGGAATATTTGGGGAAAATATATCGATGAAAAAAATTGTCATTGGTATAAAGATAATTCAGTTAGATGTTTTGAAGGCAAAGATTTAACCCCGCATGTTTATGATTGCTCCGAAAAAAATATAGGTAGCTCTCCAGATGAATGTATTCATCGTTTGGCGTTTAAAAAGAAAGATACAAATGTATGTCTGAAAATTAAAGATGTTACGTTGCGCTCTGTTTGCACTACGCGCATTGATACGTGGAATAAATATCCTGAATTGCATTCTAATATTTTTTTTAATGATGATATTGAATAATTTCTAATAACCTTTCACACCTTCCCAATGTCTTATTACTCCTTTTCTTCCAGCAAGATCTTACTAGCTTTTATTTTATTAATTGCTCAACTTCTGCAATCAGAAACTATTTTTGCTGCATCTAATATTATTCCGTCCGATAATCCAGAAGAAAAAGTATTGATGACATTACCATTACCTTTTGACAGATATAATTTGACTGATGACCCTATCTTTAAAATGGACGCAAATGGGAAAAATTATGTTCTTGCTTTGCCGATTGAGGTAACTGAGAAAAATAATAAGCAACGCGTTGCAAGATTATTTATCAACGGGGTACTTAAGGGGGATTTTAAAGGTATGAACGTTGCTGATTTTACAGAAAATAATAGTGATCTGATTTATAGTACTTCAGATGGAAAAATTGAAAATATATATGGGCTTCCAAAATTTAAGAGAGTGGATCCTGCTAAAATTAAAGATACGGCTGAATGGAAAAAAATGGAGGAAATAAAAGACCCCGATTATATAACTAAAACAATAAAAGCAATTAGTGAGACATTGAAAAAAGATGGCTATGATAAAAAATATATCGATGAATACGTAAAAAGAGTCACACCTGAATATATTAATGATCTCATTGCACAACTTCAGGTATTACTCGATGCAAAAGTGAAAGAAAAGGAAAAAGATGTTACGCAATTTTATAAAACCTCTAACGATTCAGAAACGAGAATTGTGGGGATTATGCAGAATAATACAAAAGGTGAATATTTAATTATCGTGTCTCCAAGTTTCGCACAAGCAAAAATACTCTTATTCAAAAATGGTGCACTGGCTTCGGAAAATAAATTTCTGCCCTATTTTTATGTTGCTCAGAATGGGAAAAAGACAAAATTTGCCTATCGAGGACAATCAATTAACTCAATGAATGATTCGGAAGTAATGGTAATTGATAATGGAGTTGAAGGGAAAAAATATTTATGGACCTCTCAGCCAACATACAATACTGACGATGAAGTTATGTACATAGCAGCAACATCTGGTCCCAAAAATGAAAACGATAAAACAAAAATTCTTTGCAAAATAGTAGTGGGTACCAGCGAACGAGATGTTGAATGTAATGATGGTTTATTCTTTTTTCTGACCCATTCATCTCCATATTTTAATTTTCCTATCATAAGTCCTGATGGAAAAACTATTGTATATCCGGAATTAACAAAGACAGGAAAATACCCGGACAATAATTATGAAAAAGGAATTACTACGCCCTTTGAAAGTCGTCTCATTGTAAATGGCAAGCCCGGTGATGCTCATCCCTTCATCGATAAACCTTTTTTCACAGATAAAGGTATGGCTATTTTAAGTTACACTGCCAAACAAGAACAATATGTAGAGTGGAACGGAAACAAAAGTCCGATTTATCAAGCAATCGGCATGACGTTTACAGAAACTCTCGGCTTTCGGGGTGTATCTCCACTTTTTGCGGCCCTCACATCACTAATACGAGGAGATTTGGGTGTGGAAGAACTTCGACCTGAAATTCTAGTCAGTCCCGATAGAAATGGTATTGCTTTTGCAGGATATAAAAAGGGGGGATGGGATGTTATGCAAGATATGAAATTAATAGGTACCTACAAATATGCTGATCAACTTTCATATAGCCCCGATAGTAAACATCTGGCATTTGCAGCGGTTACTGATGATTTCCAGCCTCTTTTAAACCAATCTTTTTGGTTGGGCGAAGGTAGCAGTCAATCTAATGATATAATCTCTTCGGTTATTGTTGATGGAAAAACAATTAATAAACATGAGAAAGTACTCTGGCTTCAATATTCACCAAATGGAGTATTAACATATATTGGGCGCAACCAGAAACAATATACGCTGTATCTGAATGGGAAAGCTGTCGGCTCATCATTTGATAGAATTCTTCTTCCCCCACGTTTTAAGGATGGTAAAGTTGAAATTGTTGGTGCTCGTAGTGATAAAATCATTTTCTCAAAACAATCCCTCCAGCAAATACCGACTTCTCTTGAAAAAATTGAAGAAATAAACCTTTCAGATGAAAAAGATCCGGCGCCTATCTTAGCAAATTCTCAGGATATGCTGCGGTTTGTTAAAACCATAAAGAATCGTGTCCCTTTTCCTTTAAAACCTTTGTTACTAGATAAGAAAAAGTCTACAACTTTTTATAAAGATAAAAATTCTATCTATGTATTATCCAAAGCAAGAAAGGATGAAACTGGAATTTTATATAATTTGAATATTCTAGAAGGAGAAAACCCTGCTGACTTCAAAATTGTTAATTCATATTACGCAATGGGCAAGCGCGCATATTCATATGTGGTACCATATTTAACAACGTACGATTTTCAATCAGGCTCAACTACATACGATGGAACTGGTATCAAGATTATGAATGAAAATGCGAAGGAGTTTTCAACAAAAGGCAAATATGCTATAGACGGGAAAAATGCATATTTTCTTGATGAACGCCTAGCTGCTGATGTTGCAAGTTTTCAAATTCTCAATACGAATTTTGCCAAAGATAAATTTAGCCTCTTCATAAGAGGGCAAAGTTATCTCGAAGCAGATGTTGGAACTTTTAAAATTATTAATGATCAATGTGGTGCTGATAAATTGCGATTCTACTGTTTCGACATTAATGGACAGGATATATATCAAATGCTTCCAATGGATATTGCGTCCTTTAAATACTTCGAAGAAGGGATAGCAATGGATAAAAATAGAGTTATAGCGAAAGATACAGTACTCACCGAGCTTGATCCGACAACATTTAAATTTATAAGTCATGGATTTTATCCTTATCTTATTGATAAAAAGAAGGTTTATTCATTTAACACTGTATCAACAACACCAATTAACGATGCAGATCCCGCTACTTTTACACTTATGAAACAGAACGATAAAACTTTATTAAATTATGCTATCGATAAAAATCATGTATTCCATTATAACCATGTAATCGAAGGCGCAGATCCTAAAACATTTTCATTGCTAGAAAATGGACTTAATAATTCAGAAAACGGTTTTGCGAAAGATTCCAAACATGTGTATTGGAATGGAGATATTGTAACTGAAGCTGATGTCAAAACATTTAAATTACTGGAACCCGGGAAAAATTCTCCAGAATGGTATGGAATCGATTCAAAACATGTCTTCCATGGGAAGAGCATTTTAAAAAACGCTAATCCAAAAACTTTTAAGAAACCAATAGGAAATTACTAATTCTTACTTTTTGTAATCCCCTCCCCCATGTCCCCCTCCACCCTCCTCCGCACCACCGGCCTCCTCCTTGCCCTCTCTCTACCCCTCTCCGTAAACGCCCTTGCCACCAAAAATGTAAAAAAGCCCACGCGTGCGCAAATAGAGTACATGAAATATTCATCATCTAGGCCCAGCTTTCTTTTTGTATCCAGTAAAAGCAGTGCTCCGTACATGAATACCATCCGTAGCAAGGACACGGGGATGGTCTTTAAAATGCCGGCCAACTGGACACCGCTTTATGATCGCAATGGAGTCTCCTTCCGCATGGATCGCGGCAGTGCCATGCCCTACCAGACGGCATTTATAAGCGTAAAGCGCTCTAAGCTTTCAAAACCAAAGACCATCAAAGTTCTCTACAGAAGCATCTTAGATAAAGCGACTATCGATGCTGCAGGAACGAACTTAGGTGGTACGGATAGGTATATCCCCTCTTTTGCCCTTGCAAGCAGCGGAACGACGAAGGTACAGGGCATAGAGGCACTCTCAATGTCTTATACGGGAGAATTAGGAAGTGAACAGCTTACGTTTCGCCGTGTGGACTTTATAAAAAATAATTGGCAGTACACCGTGTGGCTTGCGACGCAGCCGGCGTATGCAGGGGTGGATGTTGGGGTGTGGGAGGGGGTGGTGGGGAGTTTGATTATTTAATGGTTTATGTATAAGTATTAACAAGCTGTATTATTACCTATAAATTGTAATATTTGACATTATAAATATTTTATTGTATAAAATGTATATGGAATTCGTCTATAGAATCCTTTTGGTACTTGTAACAGCAGCATTTTTCGTTACTTGTGACACATTAAGTGCACATTGGGGCAGAAATGGTGGTATTTTGTATCTTTTATTAATAATTAACTTAGCTCCAATAGGGTATTTTCTTTTTGCATTTCTCAATAGAAGTAACTCCTTATCTATCAGTTCAGGTATGGTTAACATGGTTATTATCATAGGAACTATTGCAATTGGAGTTTTCGGATTTCACGATGCACTTACAGCAAAACAGATAATTGGTCTTATTTTAGCAGTATGCGCAGTTATTTTGATGATATGAAAGTATCATATATAGACAATAAAATGGAAAACTATATATTACATTTGTTCTTCCTTTCTTAATGGATTCTTCAAATCCTCATTTTCGCGAAGAGAACAACATCTCCGATACTTTTAATTACATTAATTTAGAATCATTTCCATCAAGATATTTAGAAACATATTTTAAAAAAACTGCACAAGATGAATTAGAGGTAGCAAAGTTTTTAGTTAAAGAATATAAAAAAATTAAAGGCAAACCTAAATTTCTTGATATTGGATGTGGTCCCACAATCCATCATTCATTACCAGCAGTTCCATATATATCTCAAATTGATATGGCAGATTTTCTTTTGGATAATCTGACTCAAATAAAAAATTGGAAATATATGAAAAATGAAGACATGCATGATTGGGGGTACTTCACAAAATTAATTTTAAAACTTGAAGGAAAAGTTCCTTCAGATGAATTAATCGAAGAGCGAGAAGCTAAATTAAGATCACTTATTAATACAATAGAATTATGTGATGTGTTAAATGAATATCCATTAAATAAACCTAAATATTATGAAGCAGTTGGATGTTTTTTTTGCGCTGAAGAAGTTGCAATGAAAAAAAGTGGCTGGGAAGAAGTTATGGCAAATATTGCAAGTCTTGTTTCGCCAGGAGGAAGATTATTTCTTTCGGCTCTTAGAGAGACTGATCATTACTCAATCACAACACATAATGGTGAAATGGAAAGACTACCTACAGCCTTTTTAAAGGAAGAATATTTCTATGAAATATTACCAAAATTAGGATTTGATATAAATGAAAGTGTTATTGAAGTAGCGCTTACTCCAGAGGAAAAGCCTTATGGAATATCGAGTATAATTTTACTTTCTGCAAAAAAGAAAAGGGGTATTTAAGAATTTTTTGTAAAATATTGATATTGATAATATTAATAATACTTATAAGTTTTATTCACTATGAATCATAAAATATTCGGATTATTGGCTCTTATCTTGCTCGCCAACTGCTCGAGCACAAATGGAGAAATTGATTCAAATACAAGCAATGCGGATTTTTCTAATTTAGTGAATGAAGCAGAAAAAGGCGATCCTCAAGTGCAATATGCATTAGGCAATGCTTATTTTACTGGAGAAAATACTGAAGTTAATAAGGAAAAAGCCACTGAATGGTTCTTTAAATCTGCTGAACAAGATTATGATAATGCAGAATATACTTTAGGTTATCTATATGAAACGGGTGATACACTTTCTAAAGATGATGTTAAGTCGGCTCAATGGTATCTCAAGGCAGCATTACAAGGTCATGAGGAATCTCAATATAAAATAGGTGAATATTATTCAAAAGGAATTGGCGTTTCAAAAGATATTGTTAAAGCAATTGGATTTTTGAAACTAACATCGGATTTAGATACTCGTTCAGCGCAATTACTTGAATCAATAATTAAAGATATTACTAATCAAGAAAAAATTGATGCACAAAAATATTATGAGTATTTATATAAAACAACAACACCTTTAAGAAAGAAAAATGAATCTTCCAATTAATCTAAAGGTAGATCCACAAAAAACGTAGTGCCCTTTCCTTCTGTACTTTCAAACCATATCTTTCCACTCTGTGATTCGATTGCTCCTTTAGCAACGAACAAACCGAATCCATTTCCAGAAATACTACCCACATTAGATGCTCTATAGAGTTTGCCAAATATTTTATCTTGGTCCTTTTTAGGAATACCACAACCTTCGTCAGTAACTTGGCAGAACATTCTGTTATTTTTCTTAATAATCTTAAGAGTAACAGTGCCTCCTTTTTTTGAATACTTAATAGCATTCGTCAGAAGATTTTCGATTGTCATTCTTGTAAGCCTCTGATCAAGCATGCCTTCTTTTAAATCTTTAGATATAGAATGTACAAATTTTATATTACTCTCTTCTGCCTTAGGATCTGTTACTGTAACTATTTCAGAATAAAATTCATTCAAATTAGTTAACACTTTATCCACTTTCATTCTTCCTAATTGAATACGAGAAACATCCAAAATCATGCTCACTAGATCAACTAAACTAGTTGTAATAGCTTGCATCGATTGGAGATGCTTTTTTTGCTCATTAGTAATTTTGCCGATATCTCCATCTATCATCATTTCTATGTACCACTTAAAGGATGAAACAGGAGTTGCAAGCTGATGGCTTACTATTCCCAACAGCTCATCTTTTTGCTCATCCAATTCAGTTACGAGTTCAATTCTCTTATTCCAAATAGAAATTAAACTACCTGAAAGCAATAATAGAATTGAAATCAAAACTGTAATAAAAATAATGAAAGGTATAAATGTTTGTCTGGTCAGTTTTATGAAATCATCTGCCCTAATATCAACAGCAACAATTGCCACAGTATTTCCGTTATCATCTTTAATTGGAGCATAGCCGCTGATTAGATATCCCCACTGATCTTCATAAATATCCTTATTAGCAGTTGGTTCAAGGTATGCATCAAACGATTCTGCAGGAACATCTTCGTAAAGCTGTCCTGGATAATTCAACGAATCTCCATCATTCATTAAGCCATTGCCATCAAGATCAACCCTAGCGTTTGGATTTAATGAATGTGAATCTGCAACGAAATCCATTGTCTCTGGATTCACAGGGTCTTTTCTAAGAATATATGCAAACACAATATCTGTATTATTTTTACGAATTTTGATCAATTGCTTCACAACTTTATCCCATTCTGGTTTTTTATAATCATCTTGTGTTTGCAACTCTTCTAAATCTTGATAATCAAATTGGACAGCAGCAGTTCTTACAATAGCGATTTCCCTTTTCCTTAAGTTATCAGTTAATAGATTAACTGTGTAATTATAGAGTATCCAAGAAATTGCAATAATAAAAGCAACTGCAATTAAAACTATTAAGTAACCAACCCAAGCTTGAACTTTTTTTTGCCGCTCAATTTTTAACTCTTTGTTTGTTATCACCCTTGTATTGTAGCATATTTGCTGTTTTTTTAAAAGATCTAAAAAATCACAAAATCATTAATAATGTATGCAGATACTATGCAATATAGGCTTCCAGAGGATTTTAGCAACGACAAAAGTAAGTATGATGACTAAGTTTAATTCAAGTAATATTCTCCCTATTGTCCTCCGCTAACTCTACTCCATGTCACGTTATTAACCTCTGAAATATCCATATCCAAACCCAAAATTGCCACAGTATTTCCATCCGCATCCCGAATAGGGGCATAGCCCGAAAGCCAGTTTCCCCATTGATCTTCTGCTGTTTGCCCTGAATAAGTGGGCCCAATGAAAGCGGTCTTTAGAGTATCCGGAGAAAAAAATCCCATATTATACATCATACCGGGATACACATTTTCATCAGCTGCATCCAGCACTCCGTCATTATTTGGATCTAGAGTATTTTCAAATGGTACATAATAATTTGAGTCCGCATCTGCAACAAAAGACCAGATACCAGGAACATCAGTAGTGCGGTAGATATAGGCCCACTGTATTTTGTCATTATTCTTCCTGATTTCATTTAGCTTTTTAAATACTGTCTGGTACGCATCCTTCTTCATATCCGCCGCAATACGAATATCCTGAATGTCCTCTGCACTGAACTCCGGAGCAGCGGTTGCAGCAATCGACATGAGCCGCGTCCCAATCTCCTGGTACATAATCTGCAGCGTGTAGTGGTACACAGCGACGCCGGCTCCTGCAATAAGAGTAATACAGAATAGAATAATTAAAACGGTCAGGCGCTTGCGGAATGGCTTTAATAATTGATGCAACAGAGACGCACTGAAACCTTTCAGTCTGAACAAAATAAAGAGAACGAAAAAGACGATGAATACATACATGGGCGCAAAAACTTCCTTCGTGAGATTGCTCTGTATATCCGTCCCCATATCAATAGCAAGAACAGCTATCACATTACCGTTCCCATCCTTTACGGGTGCATACCCGGAAATCACTTTGCCCCATTGATCTTCGTAGTAATTTTTACTGGTTATAGGCCCCTCATACGCATCAAAAGCCTCCGCTGGAGCGGTGGGGTAAGGTTGTCCGGGCCAGGACTGATAATCGCCACCGTCCGGGCTGCCGTCAATAATCCCGTCACTATTCATATCCACATCATTGGACGGGTCATTATCCGTATTTGCAAAAGGATTAATGGAATCACCGTCGCCTGCAAATTCCATTTTTGCAGGGTCCGCCTTTGTTTTTCTAATGATGTAGGCATACATCACTCCCGGATTCTCTTTTTTTATTCTCTGCAATGCAGACCCGATTGTCTGCCACTCTGGCTTTTGCCAGTCATCCTTTGTCTGCAGCGCCTGAATATCGTCCGCATCGAACTGGGATGTAGCCGTCACGGCAATGGCCAACACTTTATCCTTCATGCGCGCAAGCGTGAGGCTTTGCGTGTAGGTATAAAGCGCAAAGGTAATAATGAGCGAGAGCAGCGCAGCACCCGAGACAAGAAGAATGAAGCGGCGCAACTGTGCCAGTTCATATATTTCCCGGAGCAGAGAACGGTTAAAGGCGGCGAGGCGGATAACTATGAAGAACAGGAACAGGCCTATGAAGGAATAAATGGATCTGAATTTTTCGCCGGTCAGGCTGTCCACATCGCTCGTGAATTTATCGATACCCAGAATGGCTACCGTGGACCCGCTCGCATTTTTAATCGGTGCCCAACCTGTAACTAAATTCCCCCATTGTGTTATTCCTATAGAAACCATTGGTTGAAAAAGAGATTTTTTGTAATCAAAATTATTTGTTTCATTTATATTAAATTTTTCTCCGGGTGGACTCAAATGATCGGCTATATCAATCTTCTCGTCGCCGTTTAAATCCTTTTTCGCATAGGGGTCCAATGAATCCGCATCCGCGACAAATTCCCATATGCCCTCTTCTTCTGTGGGACGCATAATATATGCGTATTTCACTCCGACATTCTGCTTTCGAATGGCATTCAGCAGATAAATGGACTTTGCGTATGCGGGCTTACTCGTATCGAATGCGGTATGCAATTCATCCAAATCCTTTGCATCAAACTGCAGCGCACCTGTTGCGGCAATGGAAAGCACCTTCTCTTGAATACGTTTCAAATTCAGTGACGCATTATTTTGATACAATGCAAATGTCGCAACTGCTGAAATAAGCGCTAATCCCACAAGAACGACAATGCTTCTTTTCGTGAAGAAAAATCTAAGAAGCTGAGCACACGCGTTTTCCTGCTCCTTCATATACTTCTGCACCTCTTTCACAAGAGATCGATCCACTGCCATCAACCATATCAACAAAAAGACAAAAAATATGATTACAAAAAATACACTGATGTTTTGCATATCCACTCCCGCATACATATCTTTAGCCCATTTATTGACACCTAAAAGAGAATTTATTTTACCTGTTTTATCATAAATCGGTGCAGTTCCATCAATAAATGTTCCATATTGATCTTTGTAAGGTTTGGCATTTGCAAAAGGTTTACTAAAGAGATTATTACTAAGCTCATAGTCTGTCGCAGCAAATTTTTCTCCAGGGATTATATTTGCGTCGGCCTCATCAATTTGCCCATCCTTATTTATATCTATTACTGTGTCAGGGTTTAAAGAATCAGCATCTGCAACATATTCGTATATCCCTTTTTCTCCAGTGGGCCGCAGTATGAATAAATATACTAAATCGGCATTTTGCTTTCGTATCGCATTCAACTGCCCTATCACCTTTGCATACTCCGGCTTCGCAATATCCGCCTTCGTATGCAATTGATCCAAATCTGCAGTACTAAACTGCAGCGCGCCCGTGGCAGCCACGCTCTTCACTTGTTCGCGAATCTTCTGCAAATTGGCGTTTGTCATCTGCCAGAAGAACGCCGCGGTTAGAAGGCCTGCAATACCGAGGCAGGTCGATAGGCCTATGGCACCTCTGTAGCTTAAGAAAAATCCTCTGATTGTTGAAAATAACTTCGTTTTTACGGGCACATCGTTCACCACGTTTTGTACGGGGCCTTTGCAATTTTCAAATTCCTCCGGATGCGTTCCTTCGTACCACATGCTTTCAAATCCGGCGCGCTCTTCTTCTGCTAAAGCGTTATACCGAATAAAGCAGGCACTCTCTTGTTCAAGATTGAAACACGCAACGGTATCGCCCACTATAATCTTCTGAAACGTAAACGGGTGTCGACTGGGACTTACCAAGACCGTCTCCCTGTACTCAAACGAATCGCGCGTTCTATAGCGTCGCCCAAGGACGGTGTCGTGCGTAATGACGCGCGTATAAATACCGCGGTTATGACATTCGCGGAAAAACTGAACACGAAATTCCTGCAAAGGATCTTCTTCGGGGAGCCACAACGTGGGGCCGTATTGGTGAAATACTCTGCCGCGTTCAAAGAGTTGCATATACGCCTGCTTCATTCCTTCTCGCCCTTCAAAGAAATCGATTTCAGGTCTGTGCTTGGATTTAATACTGCTGACGGTCGCAATGAACGCTTCAAAGTTTTCATAATGCCGCACAATCATTTGCTGCTTCTGTTTCATATCGTCCTTCATCCACTCGCGCACCGCCTCCAAAGAATGAAGAACATATTTAGGATTATTATTAATCATGGTGCGAATCACCATCTTCTTTTTTATAAGCTTCTTCATCGCCTGATCCAATACCCCCGTGCTCTTCCCCGTCTTCGCGGCAAGTTCGCGCAGGGTCATGGCTTCGAACTCCATGAGCTTCTTTATGACAAGGACTTCGGTCCCGGAAAACCCGGCCTCGGTCATATGTACCTCAATGCTGTTGGGGAAGGTGTTCACAACTCCGTACTCTACGGTAAGAGGACTGATATAGCAAAAGAATACTTTACATGCAGGCTGTATAGGTTGTGTTAATTTTTGGCTTAGGGGAGAGGTTTTTGGGCGTTCTCTATTCACAAAGAACGGTATCCGACTGTTCTTTTTATAAAAACGTTCCATACGTGCACGGAACCGATAATTAGGCTTCTAGCCGAGCAAATGGGGCTTTGGAGGTTATGGAATCCCTACAGTGGCCCCCAAACACGAATAAGGGGACTCATACTGAAAGTCTTTCCTTTTCTTATGAGTATTTACGCAGCTCTTCATCTGGCAAACCGGGCCCATGCAGGGCAAACCCGTGAGGACGGCAGCCCGTATATTGACCATCCGCTGGCGGTTCTGCGCTTATTGTGGCAATGCTCCATCGATTTGCCTGCCGAAGCCTATAGCGCCGCTCTTCTTCATGATGTCTTGGAAGATACGCAGATGACGTACGAAGACCTTCTTGCATCCGTAGGATCAGAAATTGCGGCAGTGGTGCGCATGCTCACAAAAGATGAAACGTATTATGCGTTGCCCAAAAATATGCGCGAGCATGTGTATTTACGTCGCCTAAAGGAAGCGAGTTCTTCGTATCCTTATATAGTGCTTATTAAAATTGCAGACCGACTCCATAATATCCAAACATCGGATGCACTTTCTCCCGAACGAAGGCAGCGGCTTCTTATTGAAACGCAGGAAATCTATCTGCCGTTTTTTGAAAGTTGTTTACGCAAAAATCCGGAAGAATTGCGCGGCCCTTTTTATAAGGGCTTTTCCAGACTGACGCATTCGCTTTTCCTGACTCCTGCATTGTCTATGGATCAAATGGCCGTTTCTTAATTTTTTCCGTTTGACTTTCCTATTTCTATTTGTAATACTGTAACGGTGCAACAGTACATTGTTCTTCATCGGGGTTGCTGGCGGCTTTGGGCACAAAGACCGCTCTGAGCATGTGATGAATTGATACATAAAATTTCTTCTATGCCTCTGCAGCGGTCAGAGGTTTTTTTTGATGCTTTGACTATTTCTATCACTCCCTACTCTATGAATACCGCATTTTCACCATCGGCAAATCTCATACAAGGAACGCTGCGTCTGCAGAACTGCAATCCTGCAATCGGATCTCTGCGCATTGCACGAAGTTCCGATAGCAAGACTATTCAGGAATTATGCAGAGGGATATCCAAAGGAGAAAGACAGACGGACGACATTGTTTTCACGACGGGTTACGGAATACACCGTTCACATACATTCCCTGTCCGCGCACCCGCATTAATGATCCCCGTTCTGCATGTTTTGGAAGAAATGAAACGAATAGGACTGCATCCTCCGCAATATCTTGTATATCAAGCGACTGATTTTATTGCAGAGACGAATCAATTCGATCCGGAGAAAACAAAAACATCATCGTTACTTTTGGAACAATATCTCCGTAAATATGTCGAAAAATATCACAAGTCCATCGCGGAACATGTGTCGTTTGCATTTGGCTGTGAATACACGGATACAATCCGCGCATCCATTCAACAAATTGCAACGAACATAGGGCAGCGTCTGTCAGGGGCAGTCGAGGGGGATCCTTCAATGGCCGTTTTGCAATCCTATGAGAAAAAACATTCAAATGAGAGCGGCGCTGCGGACATATATGCCGCAGCCAATGTCTTTTATAGCGGAGCAGATGCAGAGTATCCGTTTCATAGTATCGTCCCTAAAAACACGCGGCTCATTCTCCCTGTAGGCGGCCACGCGGAACGGCCTTTTTTTGCACTGACATCCGGTGTGGCGGATAAAAATGAGACGGATCGGGCAGTTATTCCATTTCTCACATCACTCGGCGCACGACCAACCTATTACCCCGCACCCGATGCCGGAGATCCCATGAACATAGAAGAGTATGCAAAGCGGTGTACCGGAATGCGCGACGGACCTATTCGTCTGGATCTGCAGGCCATGATGGCCGATGGAGCGACTCCCGAGGGGCTTTCATCTATTTTCCCCGCTCAACAATGACAAATCGCATATTAGGCGTACTGGGTGGAATGGGACCGCAAGCAAGCATCCGATTTTATGAACTTCTCATTCAGATCAGCATTGAAAAATACGGCGTGAAATCCAATGCAGATTTTCCGCATATCCTTCTGAATAATATTCCCGTCCCGGATTTGGTGGTATCGCAGGATGATGAAGAAAAAGGTGTATGTATGGTGGAAGAAGAAGCGCGGCGACTGGCGCGTGCGGGAGCAACTGTATTGGCGATGCCCTGTAATACGATGCATCTGTATGCGGAACGTTATAAGCGCGCAGCAGGATTGCCATTACTCTCAATTATAGAAGCAGTTTTGGAGCATGTGCGACAAGATGGATGCAAGCGCATTGCTCTACTGGGCTCTGTTACAACAATGCGATCCAATTTGTATACACATCCCTTACGAGAAAGTGGGATTGATGTTTTTCTTCCTTCCGAAAACGAGCAACAGCAACTTGGCTCCATTATTCATGCAGTCATTGCAGGGCGCGCCTCACAAACAGAAGAAGATGCCCTCCATGCCATAGTGACGCATTTAGCAAACGCCGGATGCGAAGCAGTGATATTGGGATGCACGGAATTACCGCTTGTAGCGACATATATATCTCTACCGCTCCCTGTTTATGATTCACTTAAAATACTTGCCCTACGATGTTGTAAGTATCTTTTCACTCCTGCATCGTCGCCCACTCAAATGTCTCTTTGCTAATGAGCCCTTCTTTCAAAAGCCTCTTCGCATCCTTCTCGAAAGACACCATCCCGAGTTCTGCGCCCGTTTGCAGCACTGATTTGAGCTCCTGCGTACGGTTATCGCGGATGATATTGCCGGCTGCGGGGGTGGTAACCAAGATTTCACGCTGTGCAATACGACCGCCACCCTCTTTGGGTAGCAAACGCTGGGCCACAATGGCCTTCAGAGACATGCTAAGCTGCGAACGGATCTGCGGCTGCTGGTATGGGGGGAACACGTCTATAATGCGATCCACGGTCTGCACGGCGTTGGGGGTGTGGAGGGTTGCGAGGATAAGGTGACCGGTCTCCGCCAGTGTGAGTGCGGCGGCGATGGTTTCCGGGTCGCGCATTTCTCCCACCATCACAATATCCGGGTCTTGGCGCAGCACGCGCTTGAGTGCTTCTGCAAAAGAAAGGAAGT
Organism: uncultured Candidatus Peribacteria bacterium; assembly: GCA_964554785.1. Lineage (GTDB taxonomy): Bacteria > Patescibacteriota > Gracilibacteria > Peribacterales > Peribacteraceae > CALREJ01. Next base: position 36,951 of record CAZKPW010000001.1, read on the forward strand.
CCTGTCCAAATTGACGCTGGCGGATAAGACCCTTGCCCTGCGGGAATAAAAATTCGATAGGATCTTCCAATGTAACCATGCTGCGCGCTTCGGTGTTATTGATGTACTGCATCATGCTCGCGAGCGATGTAGATTTTCCGGTACCTGTAGGACCGGTAAACAGAATGAGTCCTTCTCCGTGCTGCGCGAATGACGGAATAATTGTTTCCAGTGCGAGTTCTTCCAATGTGGGGATGGTATCCGGAATAACACGAGCGACCAGTCCCAAGTTCCCACGTTCGTAGTGACAGTTCACGCGCATACGTGTGCCGTCGGGCAATGCATACGACACGTCGACTTCTTTGAATTCTTTGAGTCTCTTGAAATCCACTTCCTCCAATACCGCTTTCACAAAGGACTCCGATTCCGCGGGAGTGATATTGGTTTTCGTCTGCGCAATCAATTCACCATTGATGCGAAAGAGAAGCGGAGACCCGGCGGCCACGTGGACATCGGATGCACCGGCTTCGGTTGCCTTCTGAAAAATGGAGCGTGGGAGGGAGTTTGTCATCTCATTAGTATACCTAAATTTGGGTTTTTTATCAATACATTGTATCCAATAGCCAATTTAGGCCATTCCTTTTCGCGCTGGTTTAAAAGTTTAAAAGTAGAAAGTTTAAAGGTTACTTGGCAATTGAGCCTTTCTTAACAGTACACTTTTAAACTTTCTACCTTCAAATTTTCGATTTTCAGCTTTCCCTCGGATTTCGTGCTTCCACCCTTCGCCTCTTGGCTACGGGGGACAGGTCGGATTTCGTGCTTCCACCAAAGTGGCTACGCATCCTGCGCCTTCTTCGCGAGAGCGGTGATTGCCTTGTAGACTTTCTCGAGGCTTTCTTCGTCGATGCCGCGCTCGGTACCGTCTTCAACCATGGCATCCACGATGTCGCGGTCGTTTTCGTCGGTGCCTTCGTCGGGGTTTTCCTCGGCGTCGTCAGTATCGGCATAAATAAGCCACAATTCTTCGAGCTGATCGAGAATTTGGCGGTAAATTTTTTCGGATTGGTCGTGTGGAGAAGTCACCGGGAGTGGGGAGAAAGAATGGCCGTATCTTTCCTTATTACAGGGAAGTTGCAATTGACGATTTTTCAGAAGATGTACTATTCAACGAAATGCGCTCGGGAAGCAGCCTGTGAAGCCATTTGTAAACGGCGTCCGGATTCAGAAAAAGAATATAGGCGGGCGGCAATACCAGGAACCACCAAATGTCCATGATGAGCGCGATGGATACATGAAAAACGGTGCCCGCAATGAATGCATACACGCGCCAATCTCGTAACCAGAGACAAATAGGAATCGTGCATTCCATAAATCGGACAATCCAGTTCAGGACATCGTAAGACCACGCGGGAAGAATACGAGCGAGCCAGAACCCAAGGGGCGATCCCCATTTTCCTATAAACGAGTAATACAAAATCTGTCCGTTCTGCCAGTCCGGTAACCACAGTTTCTGCCAACCCACTCCCGCATAAGTCGCGGTAATTTGCAGTGTGAGAAGACGAGTGGGGAGAATGCTCACGGGTTCCCATGCAAAGAACGATCCCGCACGACGGTACATGTGCACGGAGAATGTTTTGTGTGCGCCGCTGAAAAGTAAAACAAGAAGGACGACAAAAAATAAACGATGATACGACGACGGAAAAACGTGAAATGAAAGTTGCCAGTAATACAAAAAGAGCAGAATGAGCACAGTAAGCGCAGTACGCATCATGCATCCGATGCTGAGCAGTACGCATGCGAGCAGATAGAGTGCGACTATAATGGATGCAATGAAAACGGACGGCGGCTCAAGAATGAATGCGAGTGATTGCGGAAGAGAGTGTGACCACAGCGAGAACGTCATCCCCTGCTCTGAAAAAAGTGCGGAGACGGCGGGAAGGTACGTGATGCCTTCTATGAAAAGAAAGAGTCCGAAGGCAATGCGAAAAATGGCAAGAGCATGCGGCGGAACCTGTTTGCACCACCAATGTTCCCAGCGCTGAAAAAAAGAATTATTCATGGACGGTGGCAAGGAGACGGGTCATCAATGTTTCTGTTCTGCGCGCAGCAAATCCTTCGGGGGACGGATACCACTGATGCCACAAGAGTCGAACGCTTGTGTAAGAATGTCCGCGAGAATTTTCGAGATGCAGAAGCTTCTGCGCAATGCGCGTGGCGGCGGCGGTCACGGCTTCCGGATTCTTGTCGGAGTAGATCATAAAAAATTCGCGCGCGATTTTCTCTCCGCGAAGCACGGGGAAATAGGGATCAAGATCGATTGCTTCCCATACACCCTCAATCTCACCTTCCGCAAACAGTTCCATATTCGTGCGTTCATATCCTTGGTACGGGGCCATCATGCCGTAGCTGTATGCCACAATCGGCCGCAGGAACGGAAGATCGATGCGAAACAGGGTCAGTAAAAAAGCCGATGCGGTGATGAGCAGGAAAAAGATGATAATGACCTGCCGGAGAATGCGGAAAAGAATCACAACTCCAGTGTACGCGAGCGGGCATTTTTTGGTATAAGCTATGCACACATGGACAAAGCCCACGCCATCGAACGCATCGGGAATCTCCGCAAGGAAATATGGAGATTGAATAAAGCCTATTTTATAGAGGATAACAGCGATGTATCGGAAGATGTGCGCGATGCGCTTAAACAAGAACTCATCAAGCTGGAAAAAGAATTCCCGGACCTTATTTCCAAGGACTCCCCTACGCAACGCGTGGGTGCGCCGCTGGATGGACGCTTGCCGAAAGTATTGCACCTGACTCCCAAGGAATCGTTGACCGATGCTTTTTCTTTTGAGGAACTGGAAGAATGGGTCACGCAAATGCAGCGATCTTTTGGAGATGATGCAAAAACTTTTGAGTTTATTGCAGAATTAAAAATCGACGGACTCAATATTTCTTTGGTCTATGAAAAATATGCAGAAAAAAATTCTCTCGCGGAATACCGTTTGCTGCGCTCAGTGACGCGCGGGAACGGAGTCGAGGGTGAAGATGTGACGCACACGGTACGCACGATTGAAAACGTGCCGTTGTATTTGGAAATTTCCACAAAGAACGTCACCGATGTTCCTGCGTTCTTAGAAATTGGTGGAGAGGTGTATATGCCCAAAGCATCGCTCGCAAAACTCAATAAAGATTTGGATGATGATGAGAAATTTGCAAACCCGCGAAACGCCGCGGCGGGATCGGTCCGACAACTGGACCCGAAAATGGCTGCAGAGCGCGATTTGCGGATGTTTTGCTATATGATGGGAAGTGCCTCTGCCGATGCATTCGGCTTAGACTCACAATCGAAAATTCTCGAATTTTTTAGAGAGCACGGCATTCCGGTTTGTATAGATTACCGCGTGGTGGAAGGACTGAAGAAAGTACAATCGATGTTTGAGGAGATCGAAAAAAAACGTGACACACTTCCGTTCGATATTGATGGCATTGTGATTAAGCTCAATGATCGTCGCGCTCAGCGCGATTTGGGCTCCACCGCAAAAGCTCCGCGCTGGGCGCGCGCATATAAATTTCCTGCGGAAGAAAAAACGGCACAAGTATTGGACATCCATTTGCAGGTCGGACGCACGGGTGCCATTACTCCCGTTGCGATATTAACGCCGACGCACATTGCAGGCACAACGGTCACGCGCGCCACGCTGCACAATGCAGATGAAATTGAACGATTGGATGTGCGCATAGGCGACACGGTTATTATTCGCAAAGCCGGCGATATTATTCCGGAAGTCATGCAGGTGCTGGAAAACATGCGACCTGCAGAGAGCAAAACATTCCACTTCCCAAAGAACTGTCCGCAGTGCGGCGAACCGCTCGTTCGACCAGACGGAGAAGTGGCTATCTACTGCCACAATAAAGACTGTCCGGGCGTAAAACAGGAAAGCATTGAACACCTGACATCGCGCTATGCATTCAATATTGAGGGACTCGGGAAAGAAACCGTGGAGCTGTTGCTCCAAGCGGGACTTATAAGCGACAGCGCGGATATTTTCTTTTTGAACGCCGAAGACTTGTTGACGCTCCCCATGTTCAAAGAAAAGAAAACGGAAAATATTATGGCGGCCATTCACAAAGCAAAACGCATTCCGCTCGATCGATTTTTGTATGCGCTCGGTATTCGACATATTGGGCGCGAAACCGCGGAACTCCTTGCAAAACATATCGCGTGGCCGGTGGAAGACGTATCCGTAGATGACGTGACGGAAACGCGATTGCAGCCGTCACTCTTCGGAGGAGAAGCAAAACGCGTCACCATGCGTGCCATTTCCGTAAAGGCGATTGAAGAAACATTATTGAAGAGTGATGCCGATACCATTGCGTCGATTCATGGAATAGGCGAGGTGGTTGCGGAGGAATTAATGGAGTGGATTTCGCATAAAGAACATAAAGAATTACTGCATAAATTTGAAAAAGGCGGCGTCGTGTGTTTGCAACCGGAACGCAGCAACGTGGAGCAGATATTTGCAGACATGACATTTGTTCTAACCGGAACCCTCCCGAGTCTGAGTCGCGAAGAAGCCAAAGACATGATTAAAGAGCGCGGAGGCAAAGTAAGCGGATCTGTCAGCAAAAAAACAGATTATTTACTTGCCGGGGAAGAAGCGGGAAGCAAGCTGGCCGATGCGACTGCTTTGGGCGTAAAAATTATAGATGAAGAGAAATTTAAGGGCTTGCTGCAGCCGTAAAATCGATAGACTAGTAGATTTGTTCAACAAACTTGGCAACACACCCGGAAGCGCTTAGTGTGGGTCCTATATGGCACGAGGTGAGACCTGCAATGATCATCACGGCGTTCCACGTTCATCCGGCGGGTCGGATGAACACATTAATATTTCGTACGTCAATAAAGAACGACACGACCAATTTCATGCATGGGCACATAATCGTCGACCGTGTTTGAATACGCGTCTCGTTGCGTTACATTCCATCGGATTGGATCAAGGGGCAATGCACCCCGAAACCATTCAAACGCTTTTTGAAATTACCACGATGCGTGATTGGTACAAATTATATTATGGAGATGCTTTTAAAAATATTACCAAATTCAGCGCGCCGGCTGCCTCGCAAGAAATTTTCGATGCACTGGGCAATCACATCACCGAGGAAAGATTATGTTTGCAACAAACATTGGGAGCGCTGACGGGCAGAGGCTCGTTTCCGGTAAAGGATCACCTCATCCTTCCTCGTTGTCTCAGATTTTTCAATGAATCAACGCCTGCCAGAGCTCTGCAGGAAATGTATACGGAAGATGCAAATCGTCACGGACTCGCCTGGGTGAAGCCCATGCAGCAACAAACGCGAACACACATACTCTTTGCATTGAAACGCGACAATTCATTGCGTCGCCCAAAAGACTTAACCAGACAACTGCAAATTGTCCTCAAAAAACAATTGGATCATATCTTGCAGCACGAAGAAGAATGGACGGGGCACAAGACCGGAAATTTTTCGCATCATCAAGCGCTACGCTCGAATAGAGAAGAAAATAGCGGGCGACGGAAAAGGCGCAGCTAGCAGACTCACTCTGGTATACTTACGCTCGATTATCATTTCCCATGCCAACCGCTCTCCTTTCATCTGCGGCTGCCCATACGCACCTTCAAACGGTTCGCGCATACGCCGATCGATTTTTGAAAACAATTCACAGAGGAAGCGGCGAAACCTATGCGCAACACGGCAAAGAAGTATCGCAGGTATTGGAAGAAATGACCGATGATGCTTCCATTCTCTCCATTGCCACGCTGCACGATATTTTGGTCCATCCCGACGGACCTGCTCTTCTGGCAGACTCTCCGCTCAATGCAGACGAACAAAGTATTGTCGAACGCATGCACACGCTCCGCAGACTGCATATTGATGAAAACACCGACGATTTGGATTTGGTGATTGGCTCCTTCGTGGAAGATCCGCGCTTGATGATTCTGCGCATGGCGCACCGCCTGAATGACATCCGACATTTATCCAGATTCCAAAAAAAACGCCGCCGTGAACTCGCACGCGAAACACTGCACATGTACAGCGCCATTTCCGGAAGACTGGGATTCCACAGATGGAGATGGCAAATGGAAGATATTTGTTTTTTTGAGCTGCAACCGAAAATAGCAAAGCAGATGCAGAAAGAATTTGATGCATGCAAAAAAACCGATCACACCTGCTTAAAACACACGACCGCATTTCTTCTGAGCAAGCTCCAAGAAAACGGCATTGATGCGGTTATGGATCAACGCATTAAAGGATTTTATTCCACGTACAGGAAAATGGTTACGAAGAATCGCTCTTTTAGCGAACTGACCGACAGACTGGCACTGCGCATTCTGGTCCCGGACACGGAAAGTTGTTACAAGACGCTTGGGGTCGTTCATAGCTGCATGCATGCCATTCCCGGGAAAATAAAAGACTACATTGGGACGCCGAAAGAAAACGGCTATCGATCGTTGCATACGGTCGTGTATCCGCTGCCGGGAGTATCCGTTCTGCCCATAGAAATTCAAATTCGTACGCAAGCCATGCACGATGAATGTGAATACGGCATTGCATCGCACACCGAGTATAAAGATCTGACCTATGCGCTTACGTGCAGACCGGCACGCGCCAATTTATTTCGGAATTTGGAAGCATTGCAAACATTCAATCATACGCCCGAACAATTTGAAAAAGCCTTACGCACGTCGTTCCGCGACGATGACATCGTCCTGTTTGATCCCGATAACAATTTGTATCACTTGCATCCTCCGGCAACCGCGCTCGATTTTGCCTGTGCAAGTTTGCATTTGAATCCCCTGTCTGTCATAGGAGTGCGCATTAATGGCCGCAAGCAAGCATTATCCGAAAAATTACGAGACGGGGACACTGTGGAAATAGTGACCGGGAAAACGCCGCTTGCACGCGAAGAATACATTCGTGCATCGCAACAAAAACTCACACGAAAAATGGTGGAAGAGGCGACTAAAAAAGAAAAGCTATCTAAACGATAAAGATTAGGACGCCTGTTGGATATACTGTTTCTTCAGGCGGATATCGTTCTTTGCAAACGGCCCTTCGCCAAAGGCAAAGACGGCAACTTCGGGCTCCATGCCTTTTGGAATCATGGTGGAAGATTCGCGGTAATCCTGATTCAGTTTCTTCAATTGATCCAAGAGTTCCGTACGCAATTGATCGTGTGGGAGCGGACACTCCGTATCTTTTTTCATTTCGAGCGCGATCGTCAGGCGTTTGTTAGATTTTTCATCTTCGGATACAAGCAACGCAAACGTACTTACAACGGCAGTGAGCGCAGGCATGGAGAAAATCAGTTCTTCAATATTCCCGGGAGTCACTTTGCATCCGTAATACGCAACGGACATATCGGAACGACCGTAGTGAAACAGCACGGGCAGATCAATCTGCAAACCTTCAATACTTTTCGGATCGATGTGGAGATCGTGTAATTTTCGAATAAGATCCGGCATACGGATGACATGCCCCAAATCGTGAATGTTGTAGCGGATTTTTGGTGCAATGTTTGAAGTTCTGCAGAGCGTAATGAGTAACTCCCCTTCTGCATTTGTTTCGATGAAATAATCGAGCGGGTTATACTGGAAGATCATCGGCAACGTGCCGTATTCGGTATGTGTAAGTGCTTTGCGGAGATCTTCGTTTGTACGAATAAACTGGCGCAGTCCGATGGTAAAATCATTTTCTGCGGCCATATTTATTTCCAAATCCGACGCACCGTACGATCCGTATATTTTTTTGAACGTGCCGCTCAAATATGAGCGCATATCTTCGCTCATTCCTTCACCGCCAAAAATAACGGTGACATTGTATTCACTCCAATTCACACGCGTACTGTCTGCAAGAAGTTTCAGAAAAGGCGGATATCCTGTAATGAGATACCGATACTTCGGTCCGAACTGCAACAACGTGTTTTCAATTTTTACAATATCCGGCCCCGTAGATTTTAAAATGGCAACATCCACCAAAGACATGGACACGTTCATACCGGTCGCCCATGGACCGAGTGCGAATGCGTTGATGAGGAAGAGCGGTTCATGTCCAATGAGCGCGTGCATGGAAATTTGCATAGTGCGCTGAATGGCTGCGCGCTCCTCGGGACCGCGCACCCAGTTATTCGGCGTACCGCTGGTACCGGATGATTCATCGATAACCACTCCCATAGAAGGCAGTACTCCCTTTTTGCAGCGCGATTCAATGGAATATTTTTTCACGTACGATTCTTTATCCGTAACAGAAAGCGCGGAAAAGACGGGGTCCCAGCCAAGAAGCGGCAAATGCGTACAGTGATGTTCTTTCAAAAATTCTTTGTACGCAGGCGTTCCGTGCTTTGCCTGCTGAAACACAACGAACGCTTTCCATTTTCCAATCTGCCAACGAAGGCTTTCGAATCCCGGAATAAAGAGCATGCCATGTGCGCGTTCTGAACGCATGAGGAGACAGCGAATGCCATGCGCTATCCAGACAAAACTACAGATGGCTATGCTTTTGAAAGTGTTCATAGAATTATGAGACAAGAATATCGTCGACCGAAAAACGGTGACTGTGTGGCGGAAGATTGCTGTGACCCATGCGCACAATTAACCACAGAGGCTCGACAGCTTCATCGACATCAAACTTTTTTCGGAGAATGTCGTGTGCAATGAGATTCGTGATAATAGAACCAAACGGATGCAGATACACGCCGTTTTCCGTCATACAGAGCCACAGACGCGCCAACATTCTGCCGGATGCGAGCCATTCCTTGGGTGTTGCAAACGGCCCCTTTATCCATGCAACCGTTCGTGTTCCGCGCATACTCCATAGATACAATGCACCGCAGAGTTGCTTGATGCCGGGAATTTTGAGTATCTCATGATGCCAAAAGAAAATGCGCATCAACCAGCCCGGAAAACGCATGCAGTAGGACCAGAGTCCGTCTTTCTTTGTATCTGCCTCGGCCTGCGTGGTACGCACCCAGCGTGCGACTTCGTTCCGAGATTTGGGATCGTCCATGTCGTAAAACATGGTGTCGCGATTGAGCTTGAGCACCCAAGAGACCATGGTGCGATCGGTACTGATATGAATGGTCTGATGAAATTCTTCTGCGATTGCGCGCAATTTTTTCTGCAGAAGATCGGACACGGGCCCGTCTTTGTAGGGAAGACGCGATGTCTGACGCTTCAAAAGAAGATCGGGGCTGAAGTCGTCTTTCAATGTTGCATGTGCCAATGTGAGCCGCGCAAACGGCATAAGGTCCGTGTGATGACTTTCGAGCAGTGCATTGTTGTAGTCGCATGTTAATTCATACCCTTTTGCATGCGCGGCAATAGAAAGATATTCAATAAATATACCAAATCCAACTGCAGTAAACCGTCCCGTGGGATCGGTATCGGGCAAAAGCTTTGTAGGTTCATAGAGGAGCTCTGCAGCGGAGTCCGAAAGAACCCGTACACGCCACGGCTGAATATTGTGCGGAGACGGGGACCAGCGCGCATATTCGAGAAGTTCTCGCCAAAGAGTGGATTGAACGGACATTGGCAGAATTGTAGGGTATTTAAGATAATTGTTCGACTGGAGAATGCGTATATGGCCAAATACAGGGTTTCGCCGCTCTTTCTCTGTTGCCCTTGGCCAAATCCTTGCTACACTCTGGGCCTCTCAATGCACTTTCCTATGGGAAAACCACGTGCCGTGGTGGCGAAATTGGCAGACGCGCATGCTTGAGGGGCATGAGTCCGCAAGGACGTGGAGGTTCAAGTCCTCTCCACGGCACCACTTCTACACAAAAATGACATTGCACGACTCCTGAAGAGACTTTAGGATTTAATCTTGGCCTTTTGCATCAATTTATACGATTAGTCATCTGCTTTCGATTGTCGAAAGTAGCTACCCTGATTGTGACAGAAGCAAAGGAGAACGTGATGGCTCTATCTGGTACTTCAACAAGGAGTAGATCGGGAAGGGGGAATGACGCTGCCGAACGAAGGCGCGCCGCCTCGCATGAACGGAATTATTCCGTCAAACATGATCAAGCAGCGGAGGCGTTGGCGTTTCAGTTGGATGATGCAGGGATTCAGCATCTCCATCACATCGATCATAGTAATAGCGGCACCATTGATTACGGTGTCCGATATTACACGATTGGTGTTTTGGGACTGCTCTACAGTCTCGAAAAGCTCCGAAAGGATGCCAGCCGGTGCGACGCTGACAATCTCTTCAACAACCGTGTTGTACGTTTTGCGTTTGAGCGAGAGGCTATTGGCTTCCCAGAGAGATTTGCATCTCATGGCTCACCAATGGCAAACACATGGAAAGTGCGTGGTCTGATTCCTGTCAGCATCGTGGTTGCCATGTGCAAAGAAATCGATGGCATCAAATTTTGGAATGTCATGCCTTACGAGGGGCCGGGCGATGACCATTTGGCGTACAGTACATTTGAACTAAGGGACCATATCGTTCTCACTCGTTTTGCCGCCCGTATTCGTGAACACCACTTGGATTACGTCCCGTTCACGATCTCGTGAATAACGAACACGATGTACCATCTGTCACATTCAACCTCGAACGCGGGCTAACATCCTTTGTTAGCCCCGTTTTTATCATGCAGATCTTCTGCGGATATTGACATATAGTTAAATTAATGCATAAATACTAATAGGGTCTTTTACCACACCGCGTTAAAACAGGCATCTTTCTGCACTCCCGATGGAGTGTAGATGTTCTGCCTGTTTCCAAAAAATGTGAAGGAGTTTAGTGTGAACGAGTTCTTATTGTTTGCGGTGTTGGCGTTGAATGTCCTCATTTCCATTTGGAATTGTTTTGCGGTTGGCTCCGCATGGAAGGACACGATGGCAATGGGGGGATGGTTCAACAAGGTGGTACTGTGGTCCGCCGTCATCCAATCAGGTGTTGGGTTCTCAATGCCAATCTTGATTGGACTTACGTATGGAACCGTCACTTTTCTGACAAGCGGTGAAGAGCCAAGCTTATCACCTGAAGAAGCCCAGCAATTAATCAAATGGGTTTCCTCGCTCTGGTATGTTGCGGTCATTTTCCCGATACTCGGTAGTGGGCTCTCTATCTGGGCACATTCGTTACGAGTTGCGTACCAACGTCGGGACTTCGCCAGCATCGCAACCGCAGGCTGGAATAGCTACGCACAGATCAGCAATACTATGTCGGCAATGAGGAATTTTGGCTTCGCATTCAGTGATGTGTCGGATATGTTCTCGGCAATCACAGGCGGCCTTAGCAGCGGCAATAGTGATAGTGATAGTGATAACAAAAATGGCAAAGCAGGTTTATTTAAGCTCGCCATCCTTGTAATCATTCTGGTGGTCACTTCCCTCCTTGCAGGGTTTATGATCGCAATCGCATTGGTGCGCTACTTCGCAAACCAAACTCAATCTCGCCTGGAAGAATACGGCGAGAAGCAATTTGCGTAACCGCAACAGTGAATGATCGAACACTCTTGTAATTTTTTTGGCAGAACAATTTCTTTTTTGGGGCGAGTCGAAAGATTCCCCCTTTTTTTGTATCCAAAAATCACATAGCTTGCCGCAGCGTATATTTGACAAAATAAAATACATATTCATAATACTACACTATGGACTATCCCGATTTTCTCGATCACTGGGTTGAAACGCAGGTGTATCCGCAAATACCGGAGAACTCCGATGCGTGGCAAAATGATGTTTTTGAATATATACGCCTGCAATGGGCGGACCAGTGGCGGCAGATGTTGGCACAACTCCTCAAAGAAAATATTCAATCCGAGACAGGAAAAGCCATGGCGGAGTCTATTGATGCAGATGTCTTTGGCAACAGGCCGAATGGCACTTATATGCGGCCAATGGATAAACACGATGCACGCATTGTTGACCTCATTCCTCCACATACTGAAGATGTGCCGCTGGATGAAGCATTGGAAACAATGCAGCTATGCGCGTCTCATGTCGCCTATAAATTCTATAAATGGAAAGCGAGCGAAGAGCTATCGGATTTACTCGTGCGCTGTGAAGATATTCCGGAGTATCTTCGGACAGATTACGCACAGGTTTTCTCCGCGATAACAGGGGTCATTATGAATGCACTTGCTGTGCTGCATTGCGATTTGGTCGCAAAGCCGAATTTTAGAAGAATTGAATCAGTTGCAAAGCTCTACAAACAATTGAATGCATTTGGCGAAAGAATATGGGCCATTGTCGAAACACTGCCGGAAAAAGAACCCCCTACCAATGAGAATGGTGATGATTGGGGCGATGATGATGCAGACGAAGATGAGGATTAAACTTCCTCCTTCTCCATCTCCTTCAATTCATCCTCCGCTTTCTTCGTGACCTTCTTTGGCGGTACCGGCTTTCCTTCGAAGATTGCAGTGAATTCTTCCACGGACATCACTTCGTCTTTCAGCAGAACCTGCGCCAATTCCTTCAACTTCTTTTCGTGCTGCTTCAGGAAGCCTTCCGCACGCTTGTATTGCACGGCAATTGTTTCGCGGGCAAATTGATCGATCTTCTTTGCGCTCTCTTCGGAGAAATTCCTATTGGAGCCAAGGTCAGCACCAAGAGCCGCAGAGCCCTGTCTGTCGCCATAGACCACGAGTCCCAGCTCTTCATCCATTCCATAGCGCATGGCCATGTTACGAGCGATTTGTGATGCACGTTCGAGGTCGTTGCTTGCACCGGTTGTACTGTCTTTAAAGATAAGCATTTCGGCAGCACGACCACCCAAGAGTCCGCAGATTTCATCCAAGAACTTCTGGCGGCTGGTTGTGTAGACATCTTCCTGCGGCAAGAACCATGTCACGCCGAGTGTGGAGCCGCGGGAGACAATGCTGATTTTGTGGAGCTTGTCGGATTCTTCGCACAAGTGACCCACGATGGCATGTCCCAGTTCGTGATACGCGGTAATTTCTTTTTCCTTCTGATTCAATTTGCGTGAACGCTTTTCAGGACCAATAGTCACTTTTTCCAATGCATCGACCATGTCTTTCTGCGTGAGGGCCGGGTGACGGCGCTTGGCAGCAAAAATGGCGGCTTCATTCATAATGTTTTCCAAATCTGCACCGGCAAGTCCGATGGATTGTTTGGCAATGGCGAGATAGTCGACACCCTTTGCGACTTTCTTATTGCGTGCATGCACCATAAGAATTTGTTCGCGTGCTTCCAAATCCGGCTTATCAATATACACGTGACGATCGAAACGACCGGGACGGAGGAGTGCGCTATCCAGCACATCCGGGCGGTTGGTTGCGGCCATCACAATCACGTTTGTGCCCTGCTCAAAGCCATCCATTTCGGTCAGGATTTGGTTCAATGTCTGTTCGCGTTCGTCGTGACCTCCTCCGAAACCGGCTCCCCCGCGCTGGCGGCCGACTGCGTCGATTTCATCGATGAAAATAATGCACGGCGCATTTCTCTTGGCGCGGACGAAAAGATCGCGCACGCGCGATGCTCCCACACCCACGAACATTTCCACGAATTCAGAACCGGCAATAGAAAAGAATGGTACACCTGCTTCTCCGGCAACGGCGCGAGCAAGCAGTGTTTTTCCTGTTCCCGGAGGACCCACGAGCAAGACTCCTTTTGGAATTTTTGCGCCGAGATCGCTGTATTTCTTCGGGTTTTTGAGGAAGTCGACGACTTCCACAAGTTCTTCTTTGGATTCATCGGCACCGGCTACGTCTTTAAAGCGTGTCTTTACTTGCTTGGGATCGGCTACTCTGGCGCGTGATTTTCCGAAGGACATTGCGTTATTTTGCGAGCGAGAGATGCCGCGGAAAAGCCAAATGACTCCGCCTACTATCAGGAGGAAGAACAGGAGATCCGGCAGCGCGGACATCAACATGTTTGTGGCTTCGCGGTTTTCGACGGTCACAATTGTTTTATTGGAGGGATCGTTCCAACCAAGTTGACTGATTGTATCCAGCATTTCTTTGTAGGACTGCACGTAACCGGTTCCGGTTTCTGCAAAGACTTTACTATCGCGCACTGTGATGGTTTTGAAACTTCCTTCCTTATATCCCTGCGTGATGTAACTGAGCGGCACTACTTTGGCATTGGCGTATTTCTGTTCAATTTCGCGATTGGGGGCGCTGATATAATAAAAAGACAGCCCGACCAAACCTACGAAAAGCAGCAGGCTCAAGAGCCACTGTTGCTTATTGCCCGGTGAACGACGTGGTGCCATAGGGATAGAGATAGAATAGCTGTGGTTTCAGGTTTCGTCACGCACTATAGGGAATAATGAGCGACTTATTGAGACGAAGATTAAGCATGAATAGCTATTCTATAAATACGAAGCACGAAATACGAAATCCGAAGGAAAATTGAAAGATGAAATGCGAAACTTTGAAAAGCTGAAACAACGAGTGTTTCAGCTTTTCATTTTTCAATATTCTCCATTCATTAATTGCCTCGTATTTCGCGCTTCGGATTTCGTATTTCCGCAAGACGGTCTTAGTTTTTCTGGGTTGGCTGACTTGAGGGCGGCGTCTCATCAATCTGCACCGGAACAACATCGAGAATCACATCTGCTCCTGCATCGTAGAGAATGGCGCGGGATGGAGTAACAATAAGGAAGTCGCCGTTCTTCGCTTTGTTATAGAACGGATTCTGTGCCTGCAGTTTTTTGACATCCACAATAGTGGCAACGGTCGGCTCTACGCTCGTATCCAATTCCATATGCGTCTTCACCTTGGCCACAATTTCTTTCGCACGCTGCTGGTTCTCTGCGGTATTACCTCCGTTTTCTTGATCGAGCTTTACGGTCATTTGTTGCAACTCCGCCTTTGCCTGGCGACGCTGCATGTCGAGACCGATGATAACGGCAACAAGAACAATAAGGACGATAGGGATAAGGACGCGTGGTTTCATAATCAATCGGGGAATATTTCCTACATGGAAGATACAAAGAGCTTATGACACGGCTTCGCATCATAAACGCCATCGAGAATACATGATGCCGTCTTATGATCAAATACCCGCTTCGCCGCTGTCATGCCGGCGTAGCATTACTTAGTTTTTTGTAAAAACATTGTAAAAACTTATACTTTTTACCGTGCGAAGTCGCATGAAAGAGCGGAAAACCCCGCAATGCTATAAAAATAACATACGAACTGTTTGGCAATCCATTCTTCTATTTCACATTATTCTGCAAGAACGGCATCCGGTGTCGCACTCTGCTCTGCAGACGATTCTGAAGATGAAGACTCTGCTGCGTCTGTGGTGATGGGATTAATATCGAGCGGATCGATGGATGAGGATTCCGATGACTCCGAAGATTCCGAAGAATCCGACGATACCGAGGATTCCGAAGAAGTAACGACGGACGTTTCGGAGATGACAGATGATGCTTCGGAAGGTGCGGATGATGCCTCGGAAGATGCGGATGATGTTTCTACGGACGATTCCAATGAAGAACTTGCAGACGATGTCTGTTCTTCTGCAGTGAAGGCATCGCGAATAGTGTCTGCATCTTCTGTAATTTCTACGGTGTATCCATCCGGCAAATGCAGAAGCGGAGGCGTGACTGCGGTATTCCACAGGAATTCAATCAAGAGATCCGGATGCGTCCATGTGTAATCTTGATGGTAGCGCGCGCAGGAATGCGGCTTGCCGTCGCTATCGAGAATCGCGATATTGCGGATACATGCGTTCCAATAGAGGTTGCCGGAAACCGGAATATTGTCGGAACCCATCGGGAACACATGCGATGCATCGATAGCCGTTGCTTCTGCAATAACGGAGCTGTCTTCCATACCCACAAGTGCGTGCCAGGAGAAGACAACATTTATGTTTTGTGACTGAGACAATTCGATGGTGAATCCCGTTTGTGTGACCGGTTTCACGCGCCATGGAGTAAGAACGAAGTCATTCGGTGTAGCGGTTATAACAGGAACCGCAGTGAATCCCGTGGAGAAGTGTACCGTCACAGCGGTGGATCCCGCAGGAAGGGTAACCGTTCCCGCCTGTCTGCCGGACACGCGCAGTTCACCGTGTATTTCAACATCGCCCAAGAAACGACTGAGACCTTCAATGGTGATATTTCCAAGGATGAGCACGCTATTTTCTACAATCAAACGCGATGTACTGATGGTGGCACCGGAATCAAACAGGAGTGAACCGGAGTGAATGCGGATGTCGCCGTTTACGGTCAGCGTGCCATCGATGGTTCCGCCGGATGATGCCGTGATAGTTGTGGCTGCCATGTTTCCAATAACACTTGCGCCGCCATCAATGGAGAGACCGTTTGGAACGAAGAGACTGCTTGCCATCAACGTTCCATCCAAGTGGAGATCGCCGCCGATGTGGGCATCACCTCCCGTGTTCAGCGTTTTTTCAAGGCTTAAGGTGTCTGCGGTCAGGTTGCTGGTTACTGGTTGCTGGTTACTGGTTCCGCTACCACTGGTCGTGACAACATTTGCTCCCGTTCCCGATCTCCGATCTCCGATCTCCGATCTCAATTCGTTGATCTGTTCCTGCAAACTTTGAATGCTTGCAGCAGATGCCTGGAGATTGGTCACCTGATTCTGTACTGCCGCTTGAATTTGTTCATCGACATTCAAGTTTTCCAGTGACGATGCAACCATCAGCTGCACTTCGTCTCCAATCTTCATACTGGCGATGGTATCCAGCACTTTCTGTCCGACTGCATCCACCGTAAGAGAAGAATTTCTGCGAGAGATAAGAACATTGACTACTCCTTCCCCGGACGTCATTCCTTCGAGCGCGACACCCAGCGTAGATTCTCCCGGCAATGCCTTGCGTGCGTAACCCGGCGTGGACGCGGCAGTGAGTGCATCGCCCGGGCGAATGGCTCCGGTTCCGCTTACTTTTACTTTGGTCGGTACCTGACCGATAAGTCCCACAAGCGCGTAACCCGGCGGAATAATACCGTCGGCTCCTGTAATACCATTTCCGATGAATGCAGGGTTTGTAGATACGACACCCATCACGTTTGCATCGGCTTCGTTTACACATCTCTTCACGCTATTATTTTTGGTGATATCAATACACACCACTTCCCCTGCTTTCAGTTTTTCATTGCCGGAGTAGAACCACTCGGCGTAGTCGGCTCCGTTACTGGTGACTGCACCATCCGTGAACACGGCACCATTGGCCTGAATGCGGAAGACTTTGTTTTCGTCCGGACCGCCGTAGGAGGTGGTTGCATCGGAAATGATTTGGAAGACGTTGCCGGTAGCGTCCGCGCGTTCGGTATCGAGCGTCAGGAGTACGCCGGTATTGGATGCAAAGGTGAGGGAGCCTGTAGAGGTGCGGGTGATTTTTGTATCGAAGTTTCCACGATATCCAAACGCAATGTTCGGCGTCTTTGCACCGGATTGCGTTCTGGCTTCCAAAGCAAGAACAGTTCCGGAAGAATAGATATAAGCACCGGTGCCAAAGCCGGTTGTGCTGCTGACATGCAATTTTGCACGCGGGTTCATTGTTCCAATTCCAACCATGCCTCCCGTTCCTGCACCTGCAAAGAGAATGGGCTTGCTGTTATTTATGAGAATATTGATATGCGACGTTGATATACCTCCTGTCACAATATCAGCCAAGCCATCGCTATTGATATCGCCTGCAACAAGAGTCTGCGCTCCGTCTGTCGTTGCATAACTCACAAAGCTTACAAAGGTGCCATTTCCTTTATTAATGAAGACAGACACCGTGTTATTGCCTCCTGAATTTACAATCAGATCGGGATGACCGTCACCATTCACATCCTCTGTTACAACTTTGTAAGGAACACTTCCTGCTGCATAATCGACTTTTGTTGCAAATGTCCCGTTTCCTACATTAATGAAGACAGAAATTGTTGCATCTGTCGTATTGACCACCGCAATGTCCGGTTTTCCGTCACCCGAGAAGTCTGCAATGGCAGGGGGATAGTTAGATGTAGCAGTGCCCTTTCCATACTCTACTTGTGCTGCGAACGTCCCGTTTCCTTTGTTCATCAAAATGGAAATGGTATTAAGGGTGTTATTGATGGTCACAATATCCGACGCATTATCTCCATTGAAATCGGCCATACCGATTCCTGTGGGACCGGACGTACCAATAGTGTACGTGACACGAGAGGCAAATATTCCTCTGCCTGTATTGAGGAAGACCGATACTTGATTATCGGCTGAAGAAGGAGTGACCACATCAATTGCACCGTCACCGTTTACGTCACCGGAAGCAATGTCACCGGGTGAAGTACCGGCTGCATAGGATGTTTTTACTTTAAATGTTGCATCACCATTACCCAGAAAGACCGACATGTTTGAACTATCCGCAACCGCAATATCTGCCCTGCCGTCATTGTTGAAATCGGCGACGGTCATGCCGGTCGGGAATGATGCTGTCAGAGCTGTCTGGAACAGCAGGTCACCTGTTCCGGTATTTTTGAAAATATTGATGATGCCGTCCAACGGACTGGCTGCTGCAAGATCCAGTTTTCCATCACCGGTGAAATCCCCAAGAGCCATATAATATGGATCATGACTGATAAATTTATTGGATGCCGCCAAGAATGTGCCTCCTGTCCGCAGCGTTGTTTGACGTGCCTGAATGGTACCAATATTTACAAGATCGCCACCGGCAGTAAGACGAGTAATCGACTTTGTGGCAAGGCCGCTATGGACAAGATTCATGTATTCATTGAAGCCGTCACCGGATCCAAGGAGTACACCGGAAAGACTGAGAGCAGGAGTGACCAGCACACCGGTCATGGTATCTCCCTGTTTGCTGACGTATTTCTGATTGCCAATGGTCAGAACGTTACCCGTGGAGAATGTGCCGCCTGCGGAAATAGTTCCACACGAGAAGCGTCCCGTACTTGAACTCCACTGAAGAGCAGAGGTGGAGGTGTTACAGTCGCTTACCAATCCCGCTCCCTTGATGCTTGTGCCTGCGTAGAGCGTAGCTCCGGAAATGGCACCTTCGGCGGTAATGCTTCCGGAAGAACGGAGTGCGTTGGCAGCGTAGAGAGTTGCACCCGAGAATGTTCCGTTTGTAGACAATACGGTGGCGGCACTTCTCCAGAGAGCAGTATCGAAGTTTCCTGCGTACCCAAAGAGAATATGTCGAGACTGCGTGCTTCCGACAGTGCCTGCCGTACTATTCAATACAAGCACGGATCCGGAAGAGGAGATGTATGCACCCGTACCACGACGTGTGATATTGGTGACAGTCAGCGCACCTGTCTGTGTAGCGGTCGACACTTTAATGACGAGTGCACCGGTCATGGTATCGCCCTGCTTGCTCACATATTTCTGTCCACCGATGGTGAGGACGTTTCCCGAGGAGAACGTAGATGACCCTCCGCCTGTTTGATCTGTACCACAGGAGAATCTTCCGGTTGTTGCATCCCAGAGCAACTTGCTGGTTGCTCCCGTGTCACAATCCGCAAGACCCGCACCACTGATGCTTGTTCCTGCAAAGAGCGTCGATCCGCTGATGGCGCCTTCTGCCGTTATACTTCCGGAAGAGTTCACGGAATTTTTTCCATAAACAGTGGATCCGGAGATTGTGGTAAATCTGACGAGTGATCCTGTAATGGTCGTATTGAGTGAGAAACTTGTTCCATTCAATGCGAGCCCTTGCCCTGCCGTATAGGCGGTTGTAGTATCCGTACCGCAAGAGAAGCGACCCGTTGTGGCATCCCACAATAATTTACTGGAAGCGGCTGTATCACAATCCGTCAGACCCGCTCCGGCAAAAGATGCAGTTGCGTACACGCTGGAGCCGGAGAAACCGGGACCGCGCGCAATCAATCCGCCCGTACCGATGGTCACCTGACCGCCCGTACCGAAGGATGCGTGCCCTGCCACAAACAAACTTGTTCCCGCACTGATGCTTCCTTGGAAGCTCGCGTCCATTCCCTGGGTCATACCGCGAACAGTCAAAGATCCCGCATCCAGTGTTCCCACTTCTGCATTCTGCGTGTACACGCCTCCCAGATCGTAGACATACAAACGCGTACCGCCCGTGTAGGAAACGTATGCATACCGACCGGCAATGGAGATTTGGTTCAATGTGGTAAGACCGCTCGATACAACGGAGACGAGAGTCGGCGCGCGAGCATCCGTAATGTCGATTGTCTGCAAACCGTTTGATCCAACCACATACGCGTAACGTCCGGAAACGGCAATGGCAGATTGCGTACCGACGGCGACAGAACCCATTGTAATCACGCTAGCCGGATTGCTGACATCGAAGATTTGGAGCCCCGTCGTGTTGATGACATACACGTATCGTCCCTGTACCGCGACACCGTTCGGCGTTGTTCCTGCGGATGTAGTACCGATGCTGACCGGTGACCACGGATTTTTAAGATCGATAATCTGCATCGTGTTGCTGCCTCCGTTTGTTATGTACGCATAACGCCCCTGTACCGCGATGGCATTCGGCGTGGTGCCCGTCGATACTGTTCCTCCACTCACCATATTTGCAGGATTGCTGATATCAACAGTCTGCAATTTTGCAGAGGTCGTATTCAAGCTGTAGAGATATCTCCCCTGAATGGCGAGTGCGTTGACGGCAGATGTCGGTGTAAAGACATGCAACGGCACCATGGAAGAAGGATTGCTGATATCGAATGATTGGATTTTGATCTGCACTCCAATAAACGCATACTTGCCCTGTACCGCAATTGCAGCCGGGTTACTGGACGTGACGTTAGCAGTAGCAAGAGTCTTCGGTCCGGTGGGACTGGTCACATCAAACGAACGCAAAACGGTTCCAGCGGTGGAAATAATCGTATTTCCTTGCAATGCCATGTGATCGATAGCCGCAACGGTCGACGTATTTCCGACCAGCACCGGTGTCTTCACTCCCACCAAAAGCTGCGGGAACATGTGACCGGATCCGGTACGAATTCCGCCCGTTCCCATAATAATCGTTCCTGTTTTTGGATTCGCTCTCAAAAGAGGCTGAGCACCCGTACCGGATACATTCAATCCAATGCCGGACATAATGCCAATGACATTGAGTCCCACTGCATTCGACCCGGACAGCGAACGAATAACGAGTGTGCCCGTCATGGTATCGCCGGTTCTCTTTACGAAGAGGCCGTTTCCGATGGTAATCACTTGACCGGAATTGAATGCCGCACCACCGGATTGATCGGTGCCGCAAGAGAAGCGTCCGGTAGAAGAATCCCACAGAAGCTTGTTGGTTGTTGCATTCGAACACGTTGTGAGACCCGCACCCTGCAGTGCCGATCCCAAATACAAGGATGATCCGGATGCAGCACCTTCGAATACCAATGTGCCGGAAGATGCTAACGTATTCTGTGCACGCAATACCTGACCGGATGCCGTACCGATAATCTCCATGGCAAGACCGGCATCGGCAGTGGCAGAACCGAGAGCGCCGTTAGGATTGATGATAACGGCACCGGATACAGAGAGACGAGAACCCGGTGTAGCGGTCCCCACTCCCACGCTTCCTGTGCTGGTGACGGCAAACTTACTGACGCTTCCCAGTTTGAAATGCGCCAAGTAGCGCATACCGCTCGGAACGTTGTTTTCCGTAATGTTAATGGCAAGGGCGGTATACGCACCGTTACCTGCATAGTTAATGCTTGGGTTAATAGCGAGCACGTCTGCGGTGCCGCCAAGAATGGTATTGAAAGCAAAGGTAGAACCAACCACTCCTCCGCCGAATGTATTCAATCCGCCATTCGTATGAGAGAAAATATCATTTCCACTGAAATCTTTTATTCTCCATGTACCGTTCGTCAACTGCTGCAGGTCTCCTGCACTGGTTACGGCAAGCATCTTGCTACCTGCGCTGGTTACCCATTCCGTCAAATTGGCGCTCTGTGAGCCGGCACCCATAATGCGCAATCCAACCTGGCCGGCACCTCCGGTTTGAATAGAGCCCGTTCCTCTTACAATAAGACCGCCGGAACTTGTCAGATTTCTCTCTGCATGGATTTGTGCACCGGAAAGGGTATTCATAACTTTCAGCCCGATAGTCTGCAATGTTCCACCCTGCATATTAATGGTAAGTGCCCCCGTCATAGTGTCGCCCTGCTTACTTACATATTTTGCAGAACCGATTGTCAGGACATTTCCTGTGGAGAAATAAGACGTGGTATCGGTATCGGTTCCACAAGAGAAGCGACCTGTTGCGGAATTCCAGAGAAGCTTGCTTGTTCCTGCAGTCGAACAATCAACAAGCCCTGCACCCTTGATACTTGTTCCTGCAAAGAGCGTGGAACCGGAGATGGCACCTTCGGCGGTAATACTTCCGGAAGAGTTGACGGAATCTTTTCCGTAAATGGTTGATCCGGAGATTGTTGTGAAGCGAACGAGGGATCCAGTGATCGTTGCGTTCAGCGAGAAGCTCGTGCCGTTGAGTCCGAGTCCCCTTCCTGCGGTATATGTGGTGTTGGTATCCGTATCAACATCTGCACCACATTCGAACTTACCTGTTGCTGTGTTCCACAGAAGTTTCTGAGATGCACTGTTACATGCTTGGAGTCCGAATCCATTGATAGTGGCACCGGTTAAGTTGCCTTCGATGGAAAGTGATCCCGAGGATGCGAGAAGATTTTTGGCGAAGACGGTGGAACCGGAAATGGTTGTAAATCTGACGAGTGATCCGGAGATTGCAGAATTCAACGTGACGATTGTTCCGTTGAGACTCAATCCTTGGCCTGCAGTATAGGTGGTGTTGGTATCTGTGTCGGTATCCGTACCGCAAGAGAAGCGACCTGTTGCAGAATTCCAGAGAAGTTTGGACGTACCTGCGGTTGAACAATCAACGAGGCCTGCACCCTTGATGCTTGTACCCGCGAAGAGTGTCGATCCACTAATGGCTCCTTCTGCAGTAATTGAACCAGAAGAGTTCACGGAGTCTTTTCCGTAGATGGTTGATCCGGAGATTGTTGTGAAGCGAACGAGGGATCCAGTGATCGTTGCGTTCAGCGAGAAGCTCGTGCCGTTGAGTCCGAGTCCCCTTCCTGCGGTATATGTGGTGTTGGTATCCGTATCAACATCTGCACCACATTCGAACTTACCTGTTGCTGTGTTCCACAGAAGTTTCTGACTCGCGCCGTTACAGGATTGCAATCCGAAACCGTTGATGGTGGCACCTGTTAAGTTGCCTTCGATGGATACGGAGCCTGATGAGGCGAGGAGGTTACGAGCGAAGACGGTGGAACCGGAGATAGTGGTAAAGCGCACCAGTGATCCTGTGATGGTGGAGTTGAGAGTAACGATTGTTCCGTTCAAGCTGAGTCCTTGTCCTGCGGTGTAGGTGGTTCCTGTGTTTTGATCCGTTCCACAGGAGAAGCGACCCGATGCTGCATTCCACAAGAGTTTTGATGTACCTGCGGTAGAACAATCAATGAGGCCTGCTCCCTTTAAGGAAGTACCAAGGTAAAGAGATGAGCCGGATGCTGCTCCTTCAAAAACCAAAGAGCCGGATGTTGTCAGATCTTTATCAGCATGAAGAATGGCTCCGGATATGGTTCCTTTTGTACTGATGGTATTGATGTATAACTGAGACCAGTAATTGGCGGCAGATCCAAGATTTCCCGTATTTGCTGCAATAGGAACAATATTGGAAGCAACGCTTCCCACGAACAAAATACTGTCGGACGACGCGTCACCCAGCACCGTTGTACCTTCAAAAATGGATGTTCCTTCAACCGAC
This sequence comes from uncultured Candidatus Peribacteria bacterium, assembly GCA_964554785.1. Classification (GTDB taxonomy): domain Bacteria; phylum Patescibacteriota; class Gracilibacteria; order Peribacterales; family Peribacteraceae; genus CALREJ01. Next base: position 60,620 of record CAZKPW010000001.1, read on the forward strand.
AACGAACCCGATGCATTCAATTGCTCCTTCGCAAAGACTATGGAACCGGACACTGTGGTAAAACGAATGAGTGATCCAGAGATTGTTGCATTGAGCGTGACCACCGTTCCATTCAAGTTAAGACCCTGTCCTGCGGTGTAGGTGGTTCCTGTATTTTGATCTGTACCACAGGAGAAGCGGCCACTCGCAGAATTCCAGAGAAGTTTGCTTGTTCCTGCAGTCGAACAATCAACAAGCCCTGCACCCTTGAGTGATGTTCCTGCAAAGAGCGTGGAACCGGAGATGGCACCTTCGGCGGTAATACTTCCGGAAGAGTTGACGGAATCTTTTCCGTAAATGGTTGATCCGGAAATGGTTGTGAAGCGAACGAGGGATCCTGAAATACTCGTATTGAGCGTAATAACAGATCCATTGATACTTAGACCCTGACCGATACTATACGTCGATCCTGCACTCTGATCCGTTCCGCAAGAGAAGCGACCGGTAGCGGAATTCCAAAGCAATTTTGAATTGGCGGCATTGGAACAATCAGACAGTCCGGCACCCTGCAAGGATGATGCTATATATAAGGAAGATCCCGATGCAGCTCCTTCGAATACCAATGTTCCGGATGTCGTCAGCGTTTTATCTGCATGCATAAGCGATCCGGACACTGTCGCAAAACGAATCAATGATCCGGAAATTGTCGAATTCAGTGTGACAATTGTTCCATTGAGACTCAATCCTTGTCCTGCAGTGTAGGCGGTTCCTGTGTTTTGATCTGTTCCGCAAGAGAAGCGACCTGTTGCAGAGTTCCAGAGAAGCTTAGATGTTCCTGCGGTGGAACAATCGACGAGGCCCGCCCCATTGAGCGATGTGCCAAGGTAGAGAGACGATCCGGATGCAGCTCCTTCGAAGACCAATGTTCCGGACGTCGTGAGTGTTTTCTCCGCGTGCAGAATGGAACCGGATGCGGCACTGAATATCTTGATGCCCGTCGTATCAATACGGAATTTCTCCGCACCGATAATCGATGCAGAAATGAAGCTGCTGCCACCCGAGAAGAATCCGGTTGTCGTCGCATCGGTCCACACCATGCCGGGCGCACTGACGGTACCGCGCGGAATTCTCACCTGACTCGGAAATGCCTGAAACGCCGTAAGTCCGCCGACCACGAGTTCAAAATGGTTATCACCTCCATGGAATATTCCGTCATTCGTTCCTCCGAATTTAATGGAAGGAGAACCGAATGCTCCATGACCGATTTCAAGCGTTGCTCCGGAGAAGCCTCCCTTTGTCCAAATATTGCCTCTGGCCATAATCGTACCGCTGGAACTCAAGGTTTTCTCCGCATGAAGAATGGCACCGGAGAGCGTGTTCAGAACTTTCAAACCAATCGATCCCAAGGTCCCGCCCTGGATATCAATCACCAATGCACCGGTCATGGTATCGCCTTGCTTGGAGACGTATTTTGCACTGCCGATCGTGAGCACATTACCCGTGGAGAAATAAGACGTGGTATCGGTATCCGTACCGCAAGAGAAGCGACCTGTTGCAGAGTTCCAGAGAAGCTTGCTTGTTCCTGCAGTCGAACAATCAACAAGACCTGCACCCTTGATGCTCGTTCCTGCGTAGAGTGTGGATCCGGAGATGGCGCCTTCCGCGGTAATACTTCCGGAAGAGTTGACGGAATCTTTTCCGTAAATGGTTGATCCTGAGATGGTTGTGAAGCGAACGAGTGATCCCGTAATGGTTGCATTAAGCGAGAAGCTTGTACCATTCAATCCAAGTCCCCTTCCTGCGGTGTAGGTTGTGTTGGTATCGGTATCCGATCCACATTCGAACTTTCCTGTTGTTGTGTTCCACAGAAGTTTCTGTGAAGCACTGTTACAGGCCTGCAATCCAAAGCCATTGATCGTCGCACCTGTTAAGTTGCCTTCGATGGATACGGAGCCGGAGGATGCGAGAAGATTTTTGGCGAAGACGGTGGAACCGGAGATGGTGGTGAAGCGAATAAGAGATCCAGAGAGGGAGGAATTCAATGTGACGATTGTTCCGTTCAAGCTGAGCCCTTGTCCTGCGGTATATGCTGTATTTGTATCGGTATCCGTACCGCAAGAGAAGCGACCTGTTGCAGAGTTCCAGAGAAGCTTGCTTGTTCCTGCAGTCGAACAATCAACAAGACCTGCACCCTTAATGCTGGTACCCGCGAAGAGTGTCGATCCACTAATGGCTCCTTCTGCAGTAATTGAACCAGAAGAGTTCACGGAGTCTTTTCCGTAGATGGTTGATCCGGAGATTGTTGTGAAGCGAACGAGGGATCCAGTGATCGTTGCGTTCAGCGAGAAGCTCGTGCCGTTGAGTCCGAGTCCGCGTCCTGCTGTGTACGTGGTGTTGGTATCCGTATCAACATCTGCACCACATTCGAACTTACCTGTGGCTGTGTTCCACAGAAGTTTCTGAGATGCACTGTTACATGCTTGGAGTCCGAAACCGTTGATGGTGGCACCTGTTAAGTTGCCTTCGATGGATACGGAGCCGGAAGATGCGAGAAGATTTTTGGCGAAGACGGTGGAACCGGAGATGGTTGTGAAGCGGATCAATGATCCGGAAATTGCAGAATTCAACGTGACGATTGTTCCGTTCAAGCTGAGTCCTTGTCCTGCGGTGTACGTCGTATTCGTATCTGTATCCGTATCTGTTCCACAAGAGAAGCGACCTGTTGCAGAATTCCAGAGAAGCTTGCTTGTTCCTGCAGTCGAACAATCGACGAGGCCTGCACCGTTGAGCGATGTACCAAGGTAGAGAGAGGATCCGGATGCTGCTCCTTCGAAAACGAGCGAACCGGATGTACTGAGTGTTTTATTTGCGTGAACAACTGCACCGGAAATGGTGTTGATAACATTGAGTCCAATAGATGCGAGATTACCGTTACGAATATCAATCACCAGCGCTCCCGTCATTGTGTCACCCTGCTTCTTCACGTAACGAAGATCCGCAGTTGCAGTAGAAAGTCCTGTACCGACTGCATTGTCTGTTCCACAAGTGAATGTTTTTGTGACGGAATCCCAGAGCAATTTCTGATTGATGGCATCACAACTTGTCAGTCCCGCACCTTCAATGCTGGACGCAATGTAAAGCGACGCGCCGGAAATAGATCCGACGACATCGAGCTTTGCTTGCGGTGTCAGCGTCCCTATCCCCACAGAATCGCTGCCATCGGTCAAATACACAACGTTCGTACCATCAGTCCATCCACTGGGTGCGGTACTGGTGGTCGTGTTGTTGATAACTGTCGTTGTTGTACTGCTCTGCGGCGCTCCACCGCTGCGCTGTCCGCCTGCGCGCCTGGTAGGTTCCGTTCCCTGCGGTGCCATGGTACGAATCTGTTCCAAGTACGGGAAGTCATGCCACACGGGGCGACCGTTTTCAATCATGAGAATTTGACCTGCACTTCCAAGTCCAATGCTTGCCCAAATACCGGGTAACTCAGTAAATGTTCCGTTGGTTGCGGCAGGATGCAGGTTATCCGATGCAGATTGCGGCGGATAAACCGGGCGTTCAATCAAAATATCCGGACGAGTGGCAATGCGCCCTGCCGCCGCATGGGTCGGATAGAGCAATGCAAGACGAGATGCGCGGCGCGATGCCACATGCTGAAGCAATGTCGTTGCATCGCTCACACGAGTGACACGAACCGTCTTGCCGTTGGATGACACGGACTGCGTCGTGAGTGCAATGAGCGGACGAGCAACGGCAGAACCGTTTGCATCGGTCGAAAGTGTCGACGCAACAATCACGCGTGATGCAGTTTTTCCGGATCCGGTTTCGGTCGTCATGGAATCCGGTGTCAGAACCTGAAGTAGCGATGCTCGGGATGAAGAAAATGCAGATCGTGAAAGCAACAATACTGCAATGAGCAATGTCGCGAATACGCCATGCATTTTCCAACCGGATTTTTTCACTTCTCCGGCAACCGGAACGAATTGCTTCTGTGCGTCTGAAATGTATCTCGCAATTTGTGCGCGCGAGTAGCCCGTCATGTGCTGCAAATACTCTCGAACAAGACCCTTATCCGCACGATTCAAAACCGGATACCGGAACTGCGCCAGCGTGTCCTGCATCCACTCGATTTTTTCCTGCTTCTGCATACCGTCCGGAAGCGCACTCAAAAGCTGCACTTGCACGGAGCGCAATGCATCGAGTGAGCCAATGGTCTGAAACGGAGAATGCATTGAGTTTTTGTATGAGTGAGCCTGAGGCTCGTTTGTGAATGTATCGTATTATTATAGCGTAAAAACCGATTTTTGAGTATCCATGACACCATGAAATATCTATTTGGCAAATGATCTCCAAACCACCTTCAAATGACTGAGAAGTATGCTAGAAACACTCTCTGACAACGCTCCTTTACGGCACTATTTTCCAATCTTTTCCAATACTGTTGTTTTGAACGAATCCCTTGGGCATTTCTAGCGCATATTGAGCCAGTCCTTCCGATGCGTACAAAGGGCATGGATCATCGGTACAAGGCTGCATAGTGGTAGCAGAAACGTACGTATTATTTTCATCAAAAAATAGAATATCCAGCGGCACCAATGTGTTCTTCATCCAGAAGTTTTGAGGCTGTGCTTTGGGGAATGAAAAGAGCATCCCGTGTCGCACTTGCGGGCGATACATTAAACCTGTTTTTTGTTGCTCCAATGTTGTTGCCAATTCTACATCCAAGGACAACATTTCGCCGGCAGGTGATTGCAACCGTATGGTATGAAAATTATCCGCGGTATCCGGTGCCGTAAAAGACAAAACCAAAACAGATAACATCAAAAAAAACATACAGCCGAGCAGCCACAAAAAACGTCTCTTCATAGACCGCGAAGGGAAGCGATTGCAGCGGACCTGTCGGATGCGCCGAACACCGCGCTTCCCGCGACCAAATTATTGGCACCCGCCTCGCGCACCAGTGCGGCCGTTTCGATATTGATGCCGCCATCCACCTGAATCATTTTTTGCGGGAAACGAATTCTGCACGCACGGATTTTATCCAGCACCGATGTAATAAATTCCTGTCCGCCAAATCCCGGATGCACGGACATAAAGAGCACCAAGTCGACATCGTCGACAATATCCAATATTTCCTCCAGAGGTGTTTCCGGATTCAATGCAATTCCGGCAGTCGCTCCACCGCTATGAATGGCATCTACAAGGGCTTTGCGTGCATCCCGTGTTTTTACAACCTCCGTATGAAACGTAATATTTGCCACCTGCAGAGCTAAAAATTCTGCAATGCGATGTGCGGGATTGGTGACCATCAAATGAATATCGAGTGGCAATGCAGTTTTCAGGTTCTTCAAAACCGGTGCCCCAAAACTCAAATTCGGGACAAAATGTCCGTCCATGACATCCACCTGAATCCAATCCGCGCTCGCGGCAACGGCATCCACTTCATCTTGCAGATGCGAAAGATCCGCGGAGAGGATGGATGGAGTAATGAGGATTTTCATAGGAGTGGTGTGTCGAGATCGTTGATGCGTGCAACATGCCGTCCGCCTTCAAAATCCGTAGATAAAAATATATCAACCATATCGTTTGCAAGTGCGGCATCTGTAAAACGCGCACCCATGCTCATGATATTTGCATCGTTATGCGCACGAGCCAACCTTGCAATCTCCACCGAGTAACAGACGGCCGCACGAATGCCCGGCACTTTGTTTGCAGCCATTGCTTCGCCGTTTCCACTGCCCCCGAAAATAATTCCGGGGCAACCGTATTCCAGAACAGCCGCGGCGCCTTTGCGCATAATTGCCGGATAGTCGACCGACTCTTCGGTGAATGTACCCACGTCAATCACATCAATCTTTTTTGATTCAAGATGTTTTTTTACGGCTTCCTTTAGAGGAAAACCTGCATGATCCGACGCCAGTACGACGCGAGTGGTTGGTTCCATGGACAGAAGTATAGGGTTCTGTCTTCGCTCTTGCCAGAGCTATGCTAGACTCCGATTATGAAAAGGACCCCCCTCATTGCCGCAAACTGGAAAATGCACGCACCACCACCCGGCTGGGACGCGGACAATTCTCCGTATAGAAGTCGCGACGGAATTGATGTCGTTATCTTCCCGAATTTTTTAGATATTCATACGTGCGTCGAACATTTTTTGGTGACCGGAGCACAATACGGTCGACCGGAAGAGACAGGCGCCTTCACCGGCGACGTGAGCATGCAACTGATAGCAGCACACGGATGTACGTACGTTCTCTGCGGTCACTCCGAACGCAGACAGCATCATGAAGAAAACGACGCGCTGATTGCATCCGAAGTAGAAGCGGCAGTGCATGCAGGACTCACTCCCATTCTTTGCATTGGAGAAACATCCGATGAAAGAGAGCTTGGACAAACAAAAGAAGTCATCGAGCGCCAACTCTTATCTATTCTCCAATTCCCCGTCTCAAATCTTACATCTCTCATTATTGCCTATGAGCCTGTTTGGGCTATAGGAAGCGGAAAAAGCGCTACCGGCGCGCAAGCGGAAGAGATTCATACATTTATTCGTTCTCTGCTTCCCGAATCGGTACGAACAAAAGTACGCATTCTGTACGGCGGATCGGTAAAGCCGGAAAATGCCGCAGAATTTTTTGCGCAAGAAAATATCGACGGCGCACTCGTCGGAGGATCATCACTCGATCCCGCTGCATTTGAATCCATTGTGAACAGTTATACCTTATAATTTTCTCCATCATCCTATGCTTCCATTTTTTCCTGTCGCTGTTGTCGTCATCATTCTTCTTCTCACATGTATCCGTCAGGTGAATCAATACGAGCGTGGCATTGTCCTCACGATGGGGAAATATAGTAAGACATGGGAGCCGGGATGGCACATTCTGGTGCCCGTCTTTCAACGAATGATGAAAGTGGATATCCGTGTAAAAGCAGTCGATGTGCCAAATCAGGAAGCTATTACCAAAGACAACATTCCTATTGGCATCAATGCCGTCATTTACTTCAAAATCAAAGATCCGTCGAAAGCGGTGTTGGAAGTCGAAGACTTCTTCAACGCAGTCGGACAGCTTGCACAAACCACCATGCGTAACGCGGTTGGCGAAGTAAAACTCGATGAATTGCTTTCCAATAAAAAAGAAATCAGTGAAAAAATTAAAACCTCCGTCGACAGCGCATCAGAAAACTGGGGCGTGGATGTACAATCCGTAGAACTGAAAGATATTATTTTGCCCGAAAGTCTGAAACGTACACTCGCGAAAGTAGCAGAAGCAGAACGCGAGAAGCAGGCAGTTATTATTAACTCCGAGGGGGAAGTCGGTGCCGCTGCAAACATGGCGAAGGCCGCAGAGATGCTCGCTTCCGTGCCCGGAGCACTGCATTTGCGCACTCTCCAGAGCATCAATGACATCAGTTCCGATCAATCAAACACAACTGTGTGGATGGTGCCCATTGAAACATTGAAGGCAATTGAAGGAATCGCGAAGAAAATGTAATAATAGAAGATCCGTAATCGGAGATCGGAGATCAGGACGATCTGCCTGCCTCCGATTTTTTAAATGAGTGACAATAAAAAAGAAAATCCATCATCTGATCTCCGATCTCCTCATCGTCGTACCCACAGTCCTCCTTCTAAGACGCGCGCCACACCGGCAAGTTCCAGCATCACGAGTGCAATACTGACGTCCGCAATGTCACATCCTGTTTTTTCCACGATGTCATCGGCGGTTTGAGGAAGTCCGGAGAGCACGCCAAGAACCGATTTTTCACGCGGCGTTTGCGGAATATACACCGTTGCAACATCGGCACTTGGCTCCAAGATGCCAAGTAATCGCAATACATCTTCCGGCGTGGTCACCAAATGCGCCAGACCATCACGCAACAGTTGATGACAGCCTTCCATGTTGGAATCAAATACGGAACCGGGCACTGCAAACACCTCACGATTGTAATCAATCGCAAAATCCGCGGTGATGACGGAGCCGCTTCCTTTCGGTGCTTCGCACACGAGCGTTCCTTCACTGAGTCCTGCGATAATTCTATTGCGTGCGGGAAACGTATATTTATCGGGTTCCATGTCGAGCGGAAATTCGCTCAGGATCAATCCATCATTTTTCATAATATCGTCTGCAATGCGGCTGTTACTTCTGGGATGAATACTTGCGAGTCCGTTTCCTAGCACGGCAATGGTCTTCCCTCCGGCACGCATGGTTTCCGTTGCAACCAATGCATCGACTCCACGCGCAAGGCCGCTTACTGTCACCAGATGCGCACGAACGAGAGTCGGCACAAAACGTTCGACGATTCTTTTTCCGTAGTGGCTCATCTCCCGTGTGCCAACAATGCCAATCTGCGGCTGATCCAGAAGTTCAATATTTCCCCGGTACGATAAAAAAATAGGCATGTCCGGAATTTGCAAAAGTTTTGACGGATAGAATGAATCCTCAAGCGTGAGTACATGGACATCGTGTTTCTCCATAGAGGCTCTGTATCCATCCACATTAAAATCGTGCAAACGACCGAGCGTCTTCTCCGCGGTTTCCAGACGCAGGCCCAATTCCGTCAGCATGGAAAGACTGATTTCCTGAAGCGCGGTATCAAGACTCCCAAAAACCTGCAGCAATGTGCTGTATCGCTTTGGAGTAAGAATATCCAGCCACCACCAGCAAATTGCAGTTTCAAGCGTCATGGCCACACTGTAACCGCCCTAAAAGCCTTTCCCAGACTCCTCGTAGGAAACTCTTGCCGAGAGCAGGGGAATTGCGCACAATAGAGCCCTCTTGGACGTTCTGTTACTCAGAAGAACAGTCCGGGATTTCACATCATCAATCATCATGCCGCCTTAGCTCAGTGGTAGAGCATAGGTATCGTAAACCTAGGGTCCGGGGTTCAACTCCCCGAGGCGGCTCCATCAACCTTACTCACCTCAGCAGCCACTCATGACTGACTCCATCTCTCTCATCGTATTAGCCGACCCCTTCGCACTCTTTCTTCTAGAGGACGATGACGACGTGACCATGCCGGAATCATTTCCTTCCGCCATTTTAAACGAAGACGGAGAACATAACATGCTCTGTAAAGTTGCCGATGTACCGGAGAGTGCGCGCGGAAAAGGATTGATCCAAGAACCCTTGGCCGGCATTCAGATAATCCAAGAAGTATCGGAAGATGAAAACGAAGATGCAGCGGAGAACACACTTCTTTTATTTATGAGCAAAACGGCATCCGCTTTGTATGAAAAAAATATTTCAGTGCATATACTATCCGGATACGATTACGATTACGTGTTTGTTGATGAAGAAGATCTGCAGGAATTTTTATTGATTGCAGGAGCGTATTTTAAAATAGAGAAGGAGTAAAAGTTCTCTGCTATCTTTCCTCTATGATCAAAGCAATATTTTTTGACTTCGATGGAGTACTGACAACAGATGGAAAAGGCTCGGGAATTACTTGTAAAAATATTCAGAAAGAAATCCCGGACGTTCCCTACGAAAAAATTTTACAATGTTACCGCGTGCATCATCAGGATGTTCTTATTGGTAAAACTAATCATTCTGAAACATGGAATGAATTTTGCGAGTGTATTGGAACGCCTGTGGATATTTCAGTTCTATATGCAGCATTCAAGGACACGCCAAAAAATGTACCGATGTTTGATCTGGCCAAAGCATTACGCAAGCAATACAAAGTCGGCATCATTACGGATAATGGAAAAGAACGACTCGACATTCTGACTGAAGATATGAAGCTCAATGATGCATTCGACAGTATCATCGTCTCTGCAAAAGTGGGCGGCACAAAACATGAAGCAAATATTTTTCAGAAAGCATTGGATTCTGTCGACTGCAAAGCGGATGAATGTGTCTTTATTGATAACGATCAGAAAAATTTAATCATTCCTGCAGAACTTGGTTTTCATACATTCTGGCACGATCATGAAAAGAACGATTTGGACCCTCTTATTGAACAATTAAAGAATTGGGGCGTTATGCTTCATTCTTAATATGCATCCGTCCACATCTCCTTTGTCATGGTGTAATGATTCCAATGAAACATACTTCCGTGTACTTGTTCCGTTTCCGCTCCCGATAGTACAAATCCAAGTGCAGCAAAACTTTTAATACTCGCTTCATTTTCTTCCATGATGCGCGTGTATAATTTTTCGAACTGACCGTCTGCAAACGCCCAATCAATGACGACGGTATTCACGGAGCGTGCGATTTTTTTGCCCCATGCCGATTTGTCGCCAATGAGAATGGCCATGCTTCCGGCTCTGCATGCATGTTTCTTGCTTTGCTCCTCAATGGAATTGATACACACGTTGCCAATCACTTTTCCATCCATTTCAATCATCCAATTGTATTGATCGGTACTGTCGATTATTTCCTGCAATCGTTTTTCTTCTCCTTCCAAAGAAAGATTCGAAAAATCAGCGCCCATATACTGACCGATTTCCGGTTGCGATAACCACTCCAAACTTGCGGATGCATGGGAGAGAGTGGGCTCTATTAAATAAATCTGCAGTTTATCGGGATGATTCTCTACTGTGAGCATGCTGTAGCCGGGGTGATGCGCGGCATACTCTGATTGTCCCTCCAATGAATCGGCAGTATCCATATTTATTCTTTCGTCCCGATATACTGCTTAATATCCTCCACTCTAAAGAGCACAACCCCAAACGGGTCTAACTGATCGGGGAACATTTCAAATTCTTTTACAATATCCATCTCCGGCGTTTTTTCGCCAAAAATATAGGGGCAATAATCTCCCACCGGTGACACAATTCCCTGGCGTATATAAAATTCATACGGGAGCAAATAAAATCCGCGCTGTTGAATATAGACACAGTTGGGGACGTGTGTTTGGTTATAGAGAGCGTGCATCGCAATGGAAAATCCTGACACTGTTTTTACTTCGGGCTCGGTATGGATCCAGTTCCAGGGATTATAGATAAGCGCACCTAGTACATAGAGAAGCAGGATACTTGCAGTTACATTTTGATATCTGAAATGTGAAACGGCAATCAAGAAAATAAGAACACCCAATACAGGTGTAAGAAGATGGCTACGAGCAAATCCAAGAAATACCGTGCTGACGGATAAAAGAAAAAGAACGGCAATGAAGGTAAGGACGGGTGATTGAGATGTAGACTGTCGTAAGCCTGTCAGCACAAAAAAGAGTGCAAGGAGGCAGATCAGAATCCCATAAATCAGACTGGTAGAAAAAGGAAGAGCAGTCAGCGAATCTACAAAATGCCATGCTTCACGCGAGAATCCATTTGTACCGGATGCCACACCAAATGCCTTGGAAGCAACCTCCTGAAAAATCCCAGCATAGGCAATCAGTATAATAAGTGCTGCAATACCTGCGACCGCACAGATTTTTTTCCAAAGAAGATGTAACAGTCCCATTCGCCAAAGCATTACCTTAAACGCACATGCAAGTATGACGACATCGATCACAAAGGACGGGACCGTTATGATAGAGAGCGCCAACAGAACACCAAGTCTCCACACTTGCTGGGATGACATCCATTTTTCTTCGATAACATCAACCAATACAACCACCGCCCATAGTATAAACATCAACCCCATCACATACCCCCGATCCATCACAAAATAATCCGATACCAATGGCGTCGCGACAATCAGGAGTGGCACAAGCGGTCGCAAGACCGGCGACAACAATCGTTTGGCCACATAGAGAACTGCAATCAAAAGAAGAACCGACGACACAAAAGAAGGTATGCGAAAGACCCACACTTGCCATGTCTGAAAAAGCGCCAAAAAACTGTTAAAGAAGCTTAGGAGAGGATGATTGTTTGTCCCCTGCGCATAACGTGTAAATGCAGCAGGCAGGCCGTATATAGATGACTCAGAAATGGTGACAGACTCGTCATATTGCAAAGGCAGTTCGATTACTTTGAAGAGCAGATACCCCGTACTAAGAACAAAAGCTGCCCAGAGTTGCTTGGATTCCCCGTAGAGTGACTGCAGTGCCTTCATTCCGCGAGTCTACAGGCAGGAAAGAATGATGGACAAGGATGACTTTTTACTAAAAACAGTTGCAACGCTTTACAATTATCACTATTTGCATTTTTATATAAAAAGTGTTATTATATGTAAGTACATCCCACACAAATATATGTCCAAAACAATCCTCATTGCAGACGACGATGCCATGATTATGCAGATTTTTAGCCTTGGTATGGAACAGAACGCATCCGATATTCGCATCCATAGTGCCACAACCGGGGAATCCACCATCCTTGCCATTCAATCCGTCAAACCCGACGTTCTTGTTTTAGATATCCGTATGCCGCAGGGTGACGGCTTCTCTGTACTTGAATATCTCAAAAAGGAAAAAATCAATATGCCGGTCGTTGTTCTTACTAACTACCGCAACGATGATTACGTCACGAAATGTCGCGCATACGGGGTAAAGGATTACCTTATTAAGCACGAAATGAAGATTGATAGGATTGTAGAACGCGTGAATGCGTGCTTCGCTTAAAAAAGAAACTAGCAGTACATTGTGAATAACCTGCAAGTCTATCCGTAGACTAAAACTAGGTAGAGCCTTGAAGAAAAAGGCTATTTTTGCTATACTATTTGGATTTCTTCACACAAACACATACCCAACATATTTATGTCTATCGAGACTTGTATCGCTCACGCTATCCACAAAGATCTGGATATTGTCGAAGCTCTCCCCGAAGTCCAGGACTTGCCGGTTGAACAGCTCGAGACGTATGTGGAAAGTTTCATCCTAAAAATGCAGGAATCCCTCTGCGACATTATTGAAGCCAAGGGTGACTCCTATCTTCGCTCAAAAGACGCTGCAGGCCTCTGTGCCGCGTGTTTGGAGTCCGGAGTGGGATTGCCCCCAAGAATGCTTCTGCGCATGTGCCAGACCATTATTCAGCTTACAACACTCGATGCGAAGTTTATTTTGGATACCACAGAAGGAAAGAGCCTCTACTTCGTAAAGATGCAGCTGGTGTAAGACCTTACTCGCCACACAAACACCCACATAAAGACCCGCAGACGCGGGTTTTTTATTGCCTCACCCCCGACCGCTCTGCAAGAAGGTCAAGAATAAAGTTAGGGTTAAGAGGTTTTTTGATACCAATAAACAATCCACTTTCCATATTGAAATCGCTACTTCCCATAAAGTACAACCACAACAAAGCACGTTCTTCATGGTTAACTTCTAGCTGCTGAGTGCTTGAGTGCGATTTCCGCCCCGTCTTGGCGGAGGGAGTGTGGGAGTTGTTAGAGGGAGAGAGGGAATCCGCCACACGGTTCCCTTTCTCCCTCTAACGGAAGGCAGAAAATGCTCGCAAACCAGAAACATAAAAAACCTCTGCTAATATCGTGATTCTCTAGGGCAATACTATTTGCCCGTGTTCATCAAACGGAAAGAACGGATTCCACGCCACTTCCCATAAATATCCGTCCGGATCTTTGAAGTATCCATTGTATCCGCCCCAGAACACATCTTGCGCCGGCTTTGTGATAACTGCGCCCGCAGCCTCCGCTTGTTTCAAAAACACATCGACATCCTCTTTCTTGTCCACATTCTGCGCCAGCGTCATTCCCTGAAATCCCGATCCTTCTACAGGTACCATCGCATCCTTTGCAAGTTCTTCTTTCGAAAATAACGACAACACTGCGCCACCTGTCTTGAAGAAGGCGACAGCGCCTTCTTGGCTTGCAGACGAAAGCTCAAAACCAAGCTTGAGATAAAACTGCTTTGAACGTTCAAGATCTGAAACACCAATGGTGATGAGGTTAATACGAGAATGCATACTATGAGATTTTATACATTACTTGCCGTCTTCATATCATCGGCGGTGGGTATGCCGTAAGCAAACCATGTAACCGGCTGGCCAGTCATAACTGTGCGCAATGCATCAAGCGTAGTGGCAGAGGCATAAAATGCCCCTGTTTTTACATCAAAAGCGCCTGTTAAACCTGCATGCGCCTCTAAAACTTCCGGAGATAGTGTCGGTGCGACGATGTCATTGTCATTCATACCATTTTCTTCATCGATCATAGAAATTGAGGGAAAGAACAGAAAAATGCTACGCCTGCCCACAAAAAACCCCGCTTGCGCGGGGCCTTGAATTACAATGGAGTAAGTGTCAGTCCGAGCTCTTCGTCTGAGCTCAGAATAAACTCCGTCGAGGACTAACGCTTGGAGAACTGAGGAGCACGACGTGCACCATGCAAACCCGGCTTCTTGCGTTCCTTCGTGCGAGAATCGCGACGGAGGAATCCTGCATGCTTCAGTTCACCGCGGAGTTCCGGGTTAATGAGGAGCAAGGCGCGAGTAATACCATGACGAATAGCGTCGCTCTGAGCGGACTTTCCACCTCCTTTTACGAAGACTTCGATGTCCATATTCTTCAGATTGCTTGTAATGAGCAATGCTGCAGTAGCGTTTTCAATCTGTGTTCCTGCAAAATATTCCTTCAAAGCAAGGTTATTCACCTCTGCTTTTCCTGTTCCATCCTGGAAGAGTTTCACGCGGGCAATGGCTGTCTTTCGTTTGCCGACGCTGTAGAAGTAGGAGCGCTTGGATTCCATATTAGTGAGAGAGGGTGCTGGTGAGGGAGAGAGGTTCCGGTTTCTGAGCGGCGTATGGGTGCTCACCGTCTGCAAAGACGTGCAAACGCTTGAGCGTTTCGAGGCTCAGGCGGCTGGATGCAAGCATTCCTTTGACTGCATTTTCCACAACGTACGTAGGCTTCTTTTCCATCATCATATCGAGCGTCACGTGCTTCATGTTTCCCGGGAAACCTGTGTGGCGGTGGTAGACCTTGCGCATTCCTTTCTTCGGCGGAAGCTTCATTTTAGCTGCATTGATCACCACAATGTGTTCGCCGCACAACTGGTGTGGGGAGAATGTAACCTTGTGCTTACCACGGAGCATGAAAGCGGCCTTCACGGCAATCTTACCGATCGTCTGGCCATCGGCATCAATCAGATACCACTTCGGTGCCTCTGGTTTAAGGGTGGACGTTTTCATTTGGAAGAATCAGTAGGAGCGACCGGAGCGGGCGCTGATGTAGAGACAGACGCGGTTTTTGTCTTCGAAGCTACCTTCTTGGCCTTAGGAGCCTTTTCAGCAACAGGAGTTCCGATTTCAGCATCAATGAGCATGAGGTCTACAAGCTGAGCACCGTCACCCTTGCGAGCGCCTGCTGCCTTGAGCGTTGTAAAACCGGATGTACGAGTCTTGTAGCGGTTCAGGAAGACCTGCATCACCTTGCGGCTGGCATTTACATCGGTCACATAAGCATTGAGAGAGCGGACGGCAACGTGCGTCTCCATGCGCTTCGCATTGCTGATCAAGCGATCGACGATAGCTTGGATAATGCGAGCACGGCTCTTTGTTGTACGAATTGCTTCGTAGAGGAAGAGGGACGTGACCAGGTTCCGCTGGAGCAAACGCGAATGAGCGGGTTTCTGGATAAGCCGGAGGCGGGAGGTCTGCTTTCTCATGAGGCGGGGAGGATACGTGAATCAGTCGTGCAAAACAAGATGTAGAAACGTGCCGTTTGCACGATTATTCTTCAGATTCGTCGGAAAGGGTCAATCCACGGGTTGCGAGAGTCGCTTTGACCTCGTCCAGTGCCTTGGCACCAAATCCGCGGAAGTTACTCAAAATAGATTCCGTACACTTTGTGAGCTGCTCAATGGAGCCGACACCGGCGTTAATGAGAGCGTTCAAGGTGCGTGGGGAGAGATTCAGGATTTCAATCGGTGTGTAGCTTTCCTTCACCGGCTGGGACACGCTTCCCACTTCTTCAATCTGGGTTGCGGAGACGCGGGAGAAGTCAGCCATGAATTCCGGTTCGATAGTCTTCTGATCGGATCCAAAGTACTTGAAGTAGCTCTGGAGGAGCTGGGAAGCAAACTGCATCGCTTCATCGGCGGTCAGAGATCCGCTGGTCATAACTTCCATGACAAGCTTCTCGAGGTTCGTGCGCTGTCCCACGCGGGATGCTTCGACATCGAAACGTACTTTTTCGACAGGGCTGAATGCAGCATCGATATAGATGAGACCCGGTTCGTGGTGCTTCTTGTTTCGTTCGGAAGCCGGTTCATACCCAACGCCTTTTTCAACGGTAATCTCGATGCTGACTGATCCGCCCTTCTCAATAGTGAAGAGGTGGAGATCAGGGTTCAGGACTTCGATATCGGATGACAATTTCAAATCGCTTGCCAAGACTTCCTTTGGCCCCTTCACATCGAGTGTGATGGTTTCGGAATCCTTGCTGTGCTTGCGGAGCTTCACCTGCTTCAGGTTCAGCATAATATCCACCACGGACTCTGTAACGCCCTTGATGGTGGTGTACTCGTGCTGAGCACCTGCCACGCGAATAGAGGTGATAGCGGAGCCCGGCAAGCTGCTAAGCAGCACGCGGCGCAGTGCATTTCCAAGGGTCATCGCAAATCCCGGCGGAAGCGGGGAGATGGAGAAAACCTTGTGCGAATCGTCACCTTTGGATCCCTTTGCAGAGCCAAAGACGGGCAATCCGATTTCTTCCTGAATGATATGCATAGGATGGAGAAGGAAGAGGAAAAAGTGCGAAAACGAGAACGTCTTCGCGAGAAGGATTAGTTGCGTGAGTAGAACTCGACCACGAGACGCATATCGATACCCTGTTCGGCATCGGCAGCATCCGGAACGGCAACCACTTCTGCAGTGAGAGCGTTCGTATCGACTTTGAGCCACTTCGGAGCCAAGTACTTATCGTGACTTTCGCGGATTCCAACGAAAACAGGGGAATCCTTCACCTGCTTGCGCACAGTGATGACCTGTCCGGGCTGGAGGCGGTAGGACGGAGTAGTGACACGGTGACCGTCGACCAGGAAGAGACCGTGGCCGGCAAACTGACGGGACTGCATGCGGGTCATGGCAAATCCTGCGCGGTAGATAAGGTTATCCAAACGCTGCTCGAGGAGCTGCTTCATCTGGTCACCTGTGCGTCCTTTGGACTTGAGAGCTTCTGCGTACAAGCGAGCGAACTGCTTTTCAGACAGTCCGTACATAATACGAGCTTTCTGCTTCTCCTTAAGCTGCTTTGCGTATTCAGAATCGCGGCCCTGGCGGGTCTTCGGGCTCTTTCCCGGACCATACGGCTTCTTCGACATAATCTTGTCGTATTTGTCGGAACCGTAGAGGTTCATGCCGAGTCTGCGGGCGCGCTTTGCTTTAGGTCCAGTATATTTCATAGGGATGAGTAGTGAGTGACTAGTGGTAAGTAGATGACGAGTAGGAGATCGGGGTGGAATTTTCAATTCTCCATTCTCAATTTTCAATTCCGTTTAGACGCGACGCTTACGGGAAAGGCGACAGCCGCCGTGAGCGATGGGAGTAAGGTCAATAATGGAATCAAGGTTCAGACCGGCACCCTGCAAACCGCGAATAGACTGTTCGCGACCGGGGCCGATTCCTTTTACTTCTACGGCAACAGACTCGATGCCAAATGATGCAGCCTTGAGAACGGCGTTCTCTGCTGCAACCTTTGCGGAATACGGAGTCGACTTGCGAGCACCTTCGAATCCGGATGATCCGGAGCTTGCCCAAGCCAGAACGTTTCCATCGAGATCGGTGATGGTCACAATGGTGTTGTTCTCACCGGCATGAATACAGACACGCGCGTTTTTGACGGTGCGCTTGACCTTCTTCTTGCGGGTTTTGGTGGTGGCGGAGGCTGAAGCCATGATAACTGAGGGTTAAGGGTAAGGTTGAGATTGAGGAGTAAGAATACTGGGTTTACGTCTTGGTCAATGTTGTGCGACCAGATGTTCCTGTCTTCTTCTTTCCGCGCTTGGTGCGGGCATTTCTGCGGGATGTCTGTCCGCGAACCGGCAATTTCTTACGATGACGCATACCGCGCCATGTACCGATATCCTGAAGACGCTTTACATCAATAGATACCTTGCGAACGAGTTCACCTTCCGTAATTTCCTGTTCCACGCGGGAGCGAAGACGTGCCTCCTGTTCATCGTTGATAGCCTCAGCCTTTAGGTTGAGATCAATTTTGAGTTCTTCGAGAATGCGCTTAGCCATAGGGCGACCGATGCCTTTGATGGCTGTCAGAGCGATTTCAATGCGCTTCTGAGCGGGGAGGACAACACCGGAGATACGGACCATATAAATGAGGGTTAAGATTGAGGTTAAGGTTGAGAAAAGGGCTTAGCCCTGGCGCTGCTTGTGCTTTGGGTTGGTACACCCAACGCGAACCACACGCTTGCCTTTGCCGTTACGTCGCTTGAAGACGAAACAGTTTTTACACATTGGTTTGACGGATGCGCGGACTTTCATGGCTTAAGGAGTAGGAGGGTTGGAGACGGGAGGGGTGGGTGCAGACGGTGCCGGCGAAGGAGTTGTAATCCCTTCCAGAGGCTGATCCGACCGAAAACGGTACGTAATCCGACCTTTCTGCAAATCATACGGTGTCATTTCCACTCGTACCCTGTCGCCCGGGAGGATGTGCACGCGGTTAACGCGCATACGTCCTGCCAAATGACAGTGTAGTTCGTGATCTTTTGCTTGCGGACTCAGGATTTTGACACGGAACGTGGCGTTTGGAAACGTTTCTTCCACGAGACCGATGAGCTCTATTACATCCTTAGACACAGGGCAAACAAGAGAAAATGAACCGAAAAGGCCGAGGCATCCTACATACGGGAAAGGGCTGTATCAAGGCCATTATATGAAATAGATGCAAGATTAGCTAGATTGTCTTGCGTAAATATAATAATGTTTTATAAATATAATTAAAAAAGAGCCATAGGGTTTGTAAAACCAAAATCCAAAATACGAAGCACGGAATCCGAGGGAAGTTTGAATGTGAAAGATCAAAACCTAAATGTTCAACCATATGTGTTTTTGATTTCCAATATTTCACATTTCACCCTTCAATATTCCTTCGAATTTCGGATTTCGTGCTTCGTATTTCTGCGTCTCCTAAGCAATAATCTCGCATCCATCGGGCAAAACCAGCAGCGTATGCTCAGAGTGAGCAGCCAGTGAGCCATCTTCTGTTATAAGGGTCCAACCATCCCCTGTCGACACCACTTCATCCGCACTTACGGAGACGATCGGTTCTACGGCAATAACGGTATAGGCGGGAATAACAGGCCCCGTTCCGGCTTTTCCAAGGTTTGGGATATCCGGATACTGATGAAGAGACTTTCCGAGACCATGTCCTGTCAGAGAACGAACGGAATGACAGCCTCCTTTCTCCACCGTTTTCTGAATGAGTGCAGACAAATCCCCCACTCGCACGCCTGCTTTCAGGAATGCGACGGCATCGGCCAAAGCATTCTCTGTTACATGCAGAAGATTTTGCGCTTCTTTACTGATGTTTCCGACTCCGACTGTAATACAGGCATCGGTATAGAGTTCATCGACAATCACCCCTCCATCCAAAGACACAATGTCCCCGTCGCGGATGGTTCTTTCCCCGGGAATACCATGAACACATTCATCGTTTACCGAAATACACAGCGTTGCCGGATAGCCGTGATATCCCTTAAATGCAGGAATACCTCCGCGATCCAGAATAAATTCCTCTGCCCACGCATCGATTTCTTTGGTTGTTATTCCTGGCTTCACACGCGGCCGGAGCATCTCCAAACAATCACGCAAAATGGCACCTCCTTTACGGAACGATGCAATTTCGGCTTCGGTGAAAACTTGGATGGAGGACATGAGGTGAGTATAACGATGGGTGTAAAAGTTTAAAGGTAGAAAGTGTAAAAGTTATTCAAACAAACCTTCTACTTTCAAAGCTTTCAACAAAGAATGTTTTCATAAGGCCGCCACCAGTCCCGCATACACTTCGTCCATCGATCCTTCGCCGCTGACATCAATCATCTTTCCGGCTGCACGATATTCGTTGATGACAGGTTCTGTTTTTTCATGGAAAAGTCCCATGCGTCTGCGAATGAATTCGGGATTCGCATCGTCGGCTCTTCCCTGCTCCGCCGCGCGTTGCTGCACGCGCGTGAGCGCTTCTTCTTCATCCACCACCAGTTGCACGCAACGGAAATCGCGGCCAAGTTCTTGCATCATGCTGTCGAATGCATTTTTCTGATCGATGTCGCGCGGGATGCCATCGAAGAGAAGCGGTTCGTCGAGTGGTTGTGCACTGACGGATGTACGCACGACTTCCATAATAATTTCGAACGGAACCAAGTGTCCGTGATCAATATAGGACGATACTTTGTGACCGAGGTCCGTATCGGTTGCTGCAATTTTCCTAAGTGCGCCTCCTGCCTCAAAAATATGATAACCGTGTTCTGCAGCAAGACGTTTTGCTTGCGTGCCTTTTCCAGATCCTTGGATACCAAAGAGAACAAGGTCCATACAGGAGATGAGGGAAGGGAACCGTGTAACCGGCCGCGACAGGCTACCGCAGACATTCTCTGCTGGCCAGCCTATTTGGTGGAAGAGGCAGAAATGCAAATACATTGAGTTTTGTTATGAATCCTCTACATTTCGTACAGAGCTTTACGGCTATTTCCCGGATCTTTTCGCCAACGGCACAGGAGAAAATGATGCGTCGATTCGTAACGTTGTTCCTTCCCTTTATCCCCTTTGTAGGCATGATTGTACTGATTGGTTCTTTCGTATTTGGAATCCATACGTACGACAAGATCACACGACCCACTCTACATTTACAAATTGACCCTCAGATTGCACACATCAATGCAATAAAAGAGCTAGTGTTAAAAAATCATTTGTACGCGGAGGCATTTTACCAATGGGAACTATGGAAAGAGGCACAAGAAAGAGAAAATAGGAAAATTGAGCAAGGAACAAACAGTGCAGCGTTATTCTTAGCGCAAGCGTTCGCACAAGAGAATCAACAGTATTACGCCATCGAAATTTTTGAAACGCTCGTCGAAGATTCCCCCTTCACCAGTAACCAGGGAATGTATGCCCAGTGGTTACTGAAATGGGGAAAATTCGAAAGAGCTCTGGAGATGATGGAAGAAATTCGTTTGATCGATGCAAATTTTAAAGTCACAGATTATTTTTTATACGCGAAAACGCTGGAGCAAGCTGGGCGAAGACAGGCCGCTATAGATATGGCGATTGATGGTCTAGAGAAACAAAAAATGTACGCTTTATATACGGAATACCATTCCCTAAAAGCCTATCTCCAACAGTTGAAAGGAACAGCGACGCAAATCACCAAACGATAAGTACACTCCTTGTCAGAAAAGATCACCGTTTAAAAAAATCCCGTCTCCACTTGGATGACGGGATTTTGTTGAAAGCAAGATACAAAATAATTAGACGAGCTTGTCGTAATCGTGCGCCAACATTTGAGCATTTACTTGGCGAATAAGTTCCATCACCACACCGACCATGATGATAAGTCCGGAGCCGGAGATGATGAGGTTCTGACTTCCCAAGCTGGAGAATTTCGTGAAGAGAATGGGGATGATGGCAACAATACCGAGGAATGTTCCGCCCCAGAGGTTTAAGTGATTGCTGGTCTTTGTCAGGAGATCGGCAGTCTGCTTTCCCGGACGCATTCCCGGAACGAATCCGCCGCGCTTCTGAATGCTTTCTGCAAGTTCCACCGGCTTAAAGGTCACGGACACATAGAAGTAGGTGAAGACGAGCACGAGCAAGAAGTATGCAATGATGTACGGATAGCTTGGGTTTTGTGCGTTAAAGTACGTATTGATGAAACCAACCACTCCCTGGAAGCGTGGTGCCGTCTGCAGGAACTGCGCAAGAATGGCAGGAAGTGTAATAAGAGAAATGGCGAAGATGATGGGCACCATTCCTGCCTGGTTCAGGCGAATAGGAAGTCCTCCCTGCACACCGCGTCCTGCACCCTGGTTTGCGTAGGTGATAGGAATAAGACGATGTGCATCGGTAAAGAGCACCACCGCAATAAGCATCGCGAGAGAAATAATGGCAAAGAGAATGAATGCACCGGAATTTCCTCCGCTTGTGCTGCCTGTTAGGTACATGGCACCCACTTGGCTTGGAATATTTGCGACGATACCGGTGAAGATGAGCATAGAGATACCATTTCCAATACCATTTTCTGTAATCATTTCACCAAGCCACATCAGGAAAATAGATCCTGCTGTTACGAAAAGCATAGGGAGAAGCACATTCGGGAAACTCATGTCGATAAGGTTCACACCCCCGCGGCTGATAAGAATAAGGAATCCGTAGCTCTGTACGAAACAGAGTGGGAAGCTGAGCCAGCGTGTGTAACGGTTCATGGTCTGCTGTCCTTGCTGTCCTTCTTTGCTCAGCGCTTCGAGCTTCGGGAAGATGACACCACACAACTGCATAATAATAGATGCATTGATGTACGGAGAAAGCCCGAGAAGAGCGACAGAAAAGTTGTCGACCGCACCTCCTGTGAGTGACGCGAAGACTCCGAGGAGACCTCCGTTCGATTTACTGGCCAGGAACTGGCTGAGCGCGACAGGATCCGTTCCCGGAACAGGAGTGTGCGCAAGAATGCGATAGACGATAAGAATCCCGATGGTTATCAGGATGCGCTTACGAAGATCTTTCGTGTGCCAGAGTTGGTGCAGGTAGGTGAACATAGGAAAGCGGTAAGCCGCAGGGTAGATGGATCAAGCGGATGTAATGATAGTCGACCGTTCAGTGCGCATTGTCAATGATTAATCGCGGATGAGCGTGACTGTTCCGCCTGCTTTTGCAACGGCAGCCTTGGCTGTCTTGGAAGCGGCGTGGACATGAATTTCAAATTTCTTGGACACGGTTCCTTCTCCGAGCAACTTCACCAAACGACCTTTGCGGACCAAGCGCTTCTTCAAAAGGTCTGCAAGCGTGTAGCTGCCTGCTTCCAGTGTCTTTTCGAGCGTTGCGATATTCACCACTTCGTAGGTTTTGTGGTTCACCGCAGTGAAACCGGACAATTTCGGCTGGCGGCGGATCAAGGGAACCTGACCTCCTTCAAAACCGAAGTTGCGTCCTTTACCGTTGCGTGACTGCTGGCCTTTTGTACCGCGACCTGCAGTTGTACCGCCTCCGGCACTGTTTCCACGACCAACGCGCTTGGCGCTCTTGCGTGAACCCGATGCTGGACGAAGTGAATGCAACATAGTGAGGCCGGGATACTACGTGGGAAAAGGGGTAAATTCAAGGGATTTTATCGAGAGCTTCTAGGTTTTAGCTTTCAACTTCCAGGATACGAGCGATTGAAAAGATGAATGTGCGTATATATGGCGTATTTTGACTTATAACGGCAATCCCCTACTTCTGCCTGTAATTGCTAAAAATATCGTAATATTGTATAATAAACATAAGACAAACCTCTATGTTCAGCCAAATATTTGCGTCGGTGATGGTGGCATTCAGCCTCCTTCCGCAGACGGTGCAACCGGCAAACAGCGGCCAGACAGAAAACGTTACGCGCGCGGAAGCGGCGACGGCCATACTTATTGCTAGAAATCCGAACGTGGCGGTCATTAAAAACACGGGGCAGTTTCCGGATATTAAAAAGGGAGACTGGTTCGAGCCCTACATGCTTTCCGCAGAACGCTTCGGCATTGTAAAAGCAGATCCGGTGAAACATTTGTTACGTCCATATGCGCGTGTGAATCGCGCGGAATTTTTAAAGATGCTTGCCTTTACGTTTGCCATTCCGACAGGATACTCACACACCTACGCCGATATTCCGACTGATGCGTGGTACGGCGAGTACGTAGGCATTGTCCGCAAATATAAACTGCCGCTCGAAGATGACAGCACGCATTTCAATCCGACAAAAACTGTCACGCAAAAAGATGCGCTCACATCCATTCAAATTTTTGTGCGTCTGTATGACCCGACTGCACAGAGCGTGCTGGACGAACAACAACTCGCGTTCGATCAAGCGCGCAATCAACTGAAACTCTACGACGTGATTTCCACACGCAAAACAAACGTGGTCTTTATGAATAACGCGCCGGTGAGCGGCCCCAATCCCGCACCCGTGATTGTGCCGCCGAGTTTGCCGGAACTGCGCACACAAATTGTGACGCTGGTGAATATTGAACGCTTGAAAGCAGGACTGCGCCCTCTTATTTATAACACCAAGCTGGAAGAGTCTGCGCAGCGCTATGCAGAAGAAATGGCGAAGGAAGGATTCTTCGGACACACGAGCCCCAGCGGACTCACGCTGAAAGATCGCGTGGCCGTTACCGGTTATTACAGCCAATCATTTTCTGCCGACTGTAAGTGCATAAAAGGATTTACGCTGGGAGAAAATTTGGGACGCGGACAAAAAACTGCGGATGAAGTCATGGCAGATTGGATGAAATCTGCCAATCACCGCGCGGCCATTCTGAGCCCGGACTACGGAGATATTGGAGTCGGTGTGTCTGCAGGCATTTGGGTCGAACATTTTGGCGGTGTGCTTTTGCCGGGACAAAAAATTGCGGGGAAAGTGGAACAATAAAAAAAACCCCGACCGTAACAGTCGAGGTTTTAGTCCTTCCATTCTTATTGATTCTAAAACGGTTTGATGAGAAATGTGATGCAATGAACACTACTTCGCGACGATGGGCATCAGGTGTACGGTGTCGCGAATCGTCTTCAGTTTTGTCACCAATTCGTGTGGGTTAACGCCATCGAAGATACGACTCACCCGCAGCGCGACGCTGTCTACAATGGCATCGGGGTTGTCGTTTCTAGACTGCGGCATGATGATTGTCGCACCTGGCGAACGCAGCACCGTGATTCCATCTTGCCGTCGACATTGCAAACGCATCCATGCACCTGCGACCAGCTCGGCCCCGTCTTCCATTCCCTTCAGCAGCAAATCAACGACGAATGCCGTCAATTGTGTAAGGCCTTCGGCTTTCACATTGGGGATAAGCTGCTTGAAGGCCGCTTCATATTTGCGAGCAGCTTGCGTCAGACGACCATGGCGTTCTGCCACGACGTCTTTTCGATCGACGCCGAAGGATCGCAGGACATCCGTGACCGCCAATCGATTGGCTTCCACTTCGTCGATCATCCCATCCAGTGAGTATTCCACTCCAGCCGTTCGCAACTTCTCCAAGACCTCTTCAATGTTGCCCGGCACACTCAACATGATCGCGCGGAAGCGTTCAACACTCATGTATGCAGACACGAGCTCTTCCAATTCCGACTCCTCCATTCGATCCTCCCATGTCCCGTAGCCAACACTCAGGAGAAGTGGAATGGATTCCTTGTTGATCTCATTTGCCTCCTCCAAGAGAGCAAATGCACGAAATGCTGCAATGGGATCGCGCCACTTCAGTCCCGCCAGATGCATGACTGCCGCCGCGACGTACTGTTCCTCCTTTTTCCCGAAGAGAACAAATTCCAAATCGTCTCCAATGTTCAGACAGAGGATCTGCCGTTCGTCCGTGTCTTCCAGTTCCGGCATAATGCCGACAACTGGCACATTCTTCCATGAACCGCTGAAAATCTTCTGATCTTCACGCACATTTGTGGGATCAATCAACATACGACACACTCCTTTTATTGCACACAACGTCTTAAAAACCGTTATGTGAAGGACCATACTTCCATCAAATCAACTCGGACAACCCGTGCTGACCCTGAAAGTTTTCATACTATAAATATATTTATGTATTTGTCAATAATTGAAAGGTACGAAAAAACCTCCAAGCCGCAGCCTGGAGGTCTTCTGCTCGAAATGTCGTCACATCTTATGCAATGAGCTGTCGAACGCGCGCGACGCGTACGGCGTGGTCTTCTGTCTCCGCAGGAAACTGTTCCTGCAAAAAAAGGGTTAATAGTGAATCGGGAAAGTGTCCTCCAATACCCACAATCAAAACTATCGGTGTCCGCCACACTTTCGTCTTATTTACCTCGCTCTGACACATCAACAGGACGCCGGCAAAAAGATCGGCATGCGTTGTCAGCTTTTTTCGCAACTGCAATGCCTGCGCCTTCAACCATTCTTGGTTGATACTTTGAAAGCGCTGACTGAATGCACTGAAGCGAGGAATGAGTGGCCCCAAAAATTGCGCCTCCTCTGCCAGTCTCAACGCTCTCGCCTCGGGGTGTTCGACGCCGTATGCTTCAAACGCGGGATTGTACTCAATTCTGCCCGACTGAATGGCATCGGTTATTTCGTCACGTCCCCACTGCATTTCGTGTCCCCTCAGAAAATCCATGATGACAAAGAGATCAGGCGGATCCTCTGCCGCAATTCTCTCATACACTTCCACGCCAATGATCTCCATAAACCAAGCGTGCTGCGTTTGGAACTCCGGAAACGAACTGGGGTTAATGATGTACGCAATCGCACGACAGACATCTACCGAGATAATGGGCGATGCAGAGAAAAGACTGTAAATGAGATGAATCCAAAATGGCTGCGGTCCAAAAATTTTCAACTTGTACATGTCTAGGGGCATGTGTGGCTGCAGAATTTTTACACCGACAAACATCTCTCCATTTTCCTGCCAGGCCATTGCTCGCGTCCACGGAGCTTCTGTTCTCTCACTCAATTCATCGATAACCGTACGCGGTCGCGGCGGCTCCTCTTGCCACAAAATGTTGTTAAGAGGCTTCTTGGTGGGGTCGCTCATACGTTTCCTCCTTCGAAAGGCTCACAGCGCATTGCACAATGACTGTGAAAGAACAATCTCGCTTTCATCGAATCAACACGGACAACCGGCTGACTTGAAAGTTCGTATACTATAAATATATTTGTGTATTTGTCAAAATACCATAATGGCCACTTGATTCTCCATATAAATAGAGCAATATTCACCTATATGAGTCACTATGAAGAACATTGGGAGCCTCAATGGATGAGTGTTATTAATGCCTCTTGCCGTATAAGTGAGCTTGCGACTCCCGAAATTATTCGGTCGAATGTTCCGAGCGCAGCGCTTGAATATGTCCTTCAGATGGAGCGTCAAACCCCTGCAGATAGGTTTCCATTGGAAGTGATGCTGGAAACATCTGAGCTCATTGAAGAATTGGGAATCGAAGATCTCTCTTTTTCCTCTGCTGCGCAACGATACGAAGAAAATGTTTTGATGCGCGCTCTCACACAAAACCCCGACTTAGATCCGGATGAGTGGATGCAACATCTTCGTCAAGAACGCGAAAAAATCCGTGCAAGTGCTTGCGACGTTGTGGCCTAACACAAAGATCGCTTTACTAAATGAGCATCTCTTTGGCTGCAATGAGGAAAAAGGCAGATTAGGCTGCCTTATCTTCCTTCTTTGCTTTTGGTTCGCCCCCCGTAGCTTTAGCGGAGGCGGGCTTCTCGACAAGGTTTCCTCCGGATACCTGATCCTTGGAGACGACCTTCACCTGAGCGGCAGCAACATCGGCTGCAGGAGCAACGGGTGCGGAGTCATCGACCATACCGACGCGGAGACCGCGAAGTTTAGCGAGACCCTTGAATGTAGCCTGAGCGTTGACGAGCGTGTTTCCTGTACCAAAGCGCTTTGCGAGGACGTTACGGACACCGGCGTGATCGAAGATCACACGGAGTGCACCTCCTGCAATGATTCCTGTTCCTTCGGAAGCGGGCATCAAACGGAGCTTGGCTGCTTTGAATTTAATATCGACGTTGTGAGGAATGGTTCCCTTGGTGATAGGGATCAGGATCATGGCGCGCTTGGCTGCCTTTGTTGCCTTCTGAACGGCTGCCTGCACTTCGTTTGCCTTTCCTGTGCCGAGTCCGACTTTGCCCTTCTTGTTTCCAACAACAACAGTTGCGCGGAAACGCATGCGGCGTCCTCCTTTCACCACGCGAGTCACGCGATCAATGGAGAGAGTGGTCTCCGTGAATTCGGAGGGGGCACGCTGTCCGCGGTCGCGCTTGTTCTGCCTGTCTGGAGAGGAAGTCTTGGCCATGATATGGGGCTGGGGTGAGGGCTTGGGGGAAATTAGAAGTTCAGTCCGCCGTCGCGAGCTGCGTCGGCAAGAGCCTTAATACGTCCGTGATACTTATATCCGTTACGATCGAAGAGGACTGCTTCAATACCGGCGTCTTTTGCTTTCTTGGCAATGAGTTCACCAACCTTTGCAGCACCTTCAATGTTCATCTTTGCCTTCGCTTCCTTTGTGCTAACAGCACAGAGGGTACGACCTGCAGTATCGTCTATGAGTTGAGCGCTGAGGTTCGTGAGGGAGCGATACACAGTCAGGCGTGGGCGAGCGGCTGTACCACTGACCTTTGCACGAATGCGACGCTTGCGAGCGAGCCGGTCCTGAATCTTCTTAAGTAACATGGGTTCTGGGGGTTGGGGTGGGGGCTAGGGCTAGGAAGTGAATTATCCGCCCTTTGCGGTTGCGGCCTTACCGACCTTGCGGCGAACGATTTCATCGGTGTAGCGAATACCTTTGCCCTTATATGGCTCTGGCGGACGGAGTTCGCGGATGCGGGCTGCAACCTGTCCAACAAGCTGCTTGTCTGCACCATTGATGCGCAGGATATTCTTATTGCGCTCGTCCTGTGTGATTTCTACGTCTGCAGGGATATCGAAGTCAATCGGGTGGCTGTAGCCGAGGTTCAACACGAGGACCTTTCCTTTGAGAGCAGCTTTGTAACCCACTCCAATAATCTCGAGCTCCTTCTTGTATCCGTCGCTCACACCTTTCACCATGTTGGCAATAAGGGCGCGGGTCAGACCGTGGCGAGCACGTCCTTCCTTTGTATCGTTCTTGCGAGCAACTGTCAGAGTGGAACCGTCAATTGCGACCGTGACTTCCGGGAGAAGCTCGTAGCGGAGTTCTCCTTTGGATCCCTTCACATGCACGGTTGTACCTTTGACTTCAACGGTAACACCGGAGGGAATAGCCACTGATTTGTTTCCAATGCGAGACATGTAATGAGGGGATTAGGCGATGGTACAGAGAACTTCTCCTCCGACGTTGCGCTTGCGCGCTTCTTTGTCGGTCAGCAGTCCTTCGCTCGTTGTGAGGATGGAAATGCCGTATCCGCGGAGAACGGGCTTCAATTCGGTGGCCCCACTGTAGAGGCGACGACCGGGCTTGCTTACGCGACTAAGCATAAGGGTCTTTCCCGGAACAAAGGTGACGATCAAGTTCAATTTAGGGGCATCTCCTTTTACTTCAACGGTCTGGATCATTCCTTCACGGATGAGCAGCTCGCAGAGTTCCTGCTTGATGCGTGACCATGGAGCAGTCGTATACTTACGCTTTGCAGCTTGGGCATTACGAATGCGGGTCAGGAGATCGCCGATGGGGTCGTTTACGTAGGTCATGGGGATTACCAGGAAGATTTGGTGAGACCCGGGATTTCGCCGTTTGCAGCGAGTTCACGGACACAGATGCGGCAAGCACCAAAGAAACGAATGAATCCATGGCGGCGTCCGCACAACTTGCAGCGGTTATAGACGCGTGTCGGGAAGGCAGACTTTTTGCCCTCGGCCTTCGCTTTCATGAAGATATCGAGGTACTTTTTCTGCCGGTTGACGAGAGCGGTGCGAGCCATAGGGTCGAGATTAAGATAGTGGGGTGAAGAGGTGCGATTCTCTAGAAGAGAGGGATCGCGGTCAAGGACTTAGTGGGTAGTTTCAGACTTTCTATCTGGGCGGAACGGCATGCCGATCTGCTTCAGAAGGGCCTTTCCTGCTTCGTCGTTTCCAGCGGTTGTCGTAATCTGAATCTGGAAGCCGAAGGTCTTTTGGATATCGAGTGCTGGGATTTCCGGGAAGATCGTGTGATCCTTCAGACCGATAGCGTAGTTTCCGTTGCCATCGAGTTTTGTAGGGAGGCCGCGGAAGTCACGGATACGAGGGAGCACGTAGCTGACAAGACGATCGAGGAATGCTTCCATTTTCTGACCGCGGAGAGTCACCATGGCACCGACGATACGTCCTTTTGTAATTTTGAAGTTGGAGATGGACTTCTTACTCTCGCGGAAGACGGGCTTCTGACCAGTCATCTTCATGATGGCGTCTTCAATGAGTTCCTGCATTTCCTTTCCTTCCATTTTCAAACGGTTGATACCGACGTTCAACACAACCTGCTTGATCTTCGGAAGTGCATGCACGTTCGTGATGCCCAATTCTTTCTTGAGAGCATCGGCGATAGGGCCGCGGAGCCGGTCATGGAGGGTAGAGTAGGACATTTGAGGTCGAGATTGAGGTTAAGGTTGAGGTGAATGGGTGAGCTTATCCGCCTTGTGAGCGATGAGCGGAGTTAATGGCATTGTCTGCGCCGTCGCGAGTGGCTACGGTTCCGTCCTGGGTCTTCACATCATCAGAACGCTTCCAGAATGCTTGCTTCTTTGGAGCGGCTGCTGTTGCATCGTTCTTCTTCTCTGCAGTCGTCTTTGCTTTCTTGTCGCTCTTTGTGACAGCCTTCACGATTACTTCTCCGCTTGCTTTTGCGATACGGGACTTGTGACCAGTCTTCGGATCAATTTTGTAACCGATACGAGTCGGCTTCTTCGTTTTCGGATCGAGGATGGCAACATTGGAGACGTGGATGCTTGCTTCGTAGGTAATGCGTTGTCCAGGAGCCTGCTCCGTTTTCTTGATGTGGCGTGTGCGCATGTTGATGCCTTCGACCACGACGCGGCTCTTTGTTTCGAGCACGCGAGTCACTGTACCCTGCTTGCCCTTATCTTTGCCGGTCATGATGATGACAACGTCACCTGTGTGGATCTTCATAGAACGTCGGGAGCCTGGGAGATAATTTTCTGGTAACCCTTTGCGCGGAGTTCACGGGCAACGGGGCCAAACACGCGTGTACCCTTGGGCACACCGTCTTTCTGGATGATGACGCAAGCGTTATCGTCGAAGCGTACTCCGGATCCGTCCTTGCGGCGGGTGAGGTTACGCATGCGGACAACGACAGCACGCTCCACAGCCTTCTTCTTTACCGTTCCGCGAGGAGCTGCGTCTTTAATAGACACAACGATCACATCGCCGATGCGAGCATAGCGACGACGGCTGCCCCCAAGGACACGGATGCACATCGCCTGCTTGGCGCCGCTGTTATCTGCCACGGTGAGGTAGGTCTGCTGCTGGATCATTTGGAGGAGGAATCGGGTGTATCGGTCGCTGTCTTGCTGTTCATTGCCTCTGTAACAGTCTTTTCAACTGCCATTTCAGAGAGGCGAGGAACGCGCTTCAGGACTTCTTTCAGGAGGAAATGCTTGTTCTTGGAGAGTGGCTTGCACTCTTCTATAAGGACTTCGTCACCAACCTGGATATCGGTCATTTTGTTCAGGTCTACCAAGAATTTCTTGCTGCGGCGGAAGCTCTTCTTATAGAGCGGATGACTAACCTGACGGTTGATGGTCACCGTGATGGTGCCTGTCATTTTGGCCGATGTGACGATGCCTTTCTTGGTAATCATTTGGTGGCGGGGGCGGGAACTTTAGCGCTTTTGGTTGCAGTTTTCAATGTGGTCTTCGCATTCTTCTTCTCCTGCACAATAGTGAGCATACGGGCGAGTTCTTTCTTTTCGCGGAGGAAGAGAGCGGTGTCTTTCTCGGAACGCATGCGGATTTCGATGTGCATTTTTGCAACAACGAGACGCTTTGCGCCGATCTCTTTCTGCAAGTCATCGACCTGCATATTGCGGAGCTCTGTGGTGGTGAGGTGGGTTGCCATGAGAATTAGGCGGCAGTGGAAACGGATGAATCGTCTTCGTCAGCGGTGACAGCAACCATTTTGCTGATAATCTTCGTCTTAAGTGGCAATTTGTGACTCGCAAGTCTGAGGGCTTCACGAGCTTTTGCTTCGGGAAGACCGTCCATTTCAAAGACGACAACGCCGCGCTTCAGTGTGGTTGCAAAGTATTCAATGGACCCCTTTCCGGCTCCCATCGGGACTTCGGCTGCTTTCTTCGTGACTGCTGTGTGCGGGAAGATGCGAATCCAGATTTTTCCGCCGCGCTGGACGGAGTGCGTCATTGCCTTACGAGCGGCTTCAATCTGACGTGCTGTAATCTCTCCACATTCGATCACCTTCAGTCCGATAGAACCGAACGCGAGCGTTGCTCCACGCGTAGCCTTACCTCCGAGTGCACCACGGTTTCTATGAGGTTTCCGATATTTGAGCTTTTTAGGTTCTAACATGGGTGAGGGGGATTACTTCGTGTTGGGAGTAAGTGCGGATGATTGAGCCTGCTGGATATTCTTGAACACCATTCCTTTATAGACCCAGACCTTAATACCGATGGTGCCAAACTTGGTGATGGCATGGCGGCGTGCAAACTGGATGTTTGCGCGGAGGGTCTGCAAGGGGATGTTGCCTTCTTTAAACATTTCATTACGAGCGATTTCAGCTCCGTTCAAGCGACCGGAGACGAGAACTTTTACTCCAAGGGCACCGGACTGCATTGCTTTCTCAATTGCCATCTTGGCAGCACGGCGATACGGCATACGGCGGTTAATCTGTCCCTGAATGTTTTCTGCAATGCTGACGCAATCGGTATCCGGCGTGCGGAGTTCCTGAATGGTGACTTCAAAGTTTCCATCGAAACGCTTTTCGAGATCCTTCTTCAAGTCTTCAATGGCAGCACCCTGCTTTCCAATGATGATACCCGGCTTGCTGGACTCAATGGACACAGAGATACGCTTTCCGCGTTCAATACCGAGCTGTGTAATACCTGCATCTTTCAGCTTGGTCATGATATAACGCTTGATGAGCTGATCCTGGAGGAAGAAATCACGATATTTCTTTCCGCGTGCGAACCATGTGGAGGCCCATGTGTGGGTGATTCCGATTCGGAAGCCGTTGGGGTTCACTTTTTGACCCATAAGAGGTGAGATTGAGGAGTAAGGAGGGTTATGCTTGAGGAGTTACATCAGAAACAACCGGCTCTGCCTGCACTTCGCTTGTAGCGGTTACGGGCTGAGTGGATTCTGAGCTGGTATCTTTTACAGGAGTTTTCGTCTCTTGTGAAGCGGTCTTCTTGGCGGTTGTCGGCTTTTTTGCTGCCTTCGCCTCTTTCTTTGCCTGCGCTTCTGCGTGGACGCCTTCCGCAATACCAAGAGCGACAGAAATGTGGCTCATGAACTTGTTCATACTGCGAATACGTCCGCGAGCCATCGGCACACCGCGACGCATAGGCGTTCCCTGGTTGACGATGATAGTTTTAATCATAAGGTTTCCTTTCTTCTGCTTCTCGTTGTGTTCTGCGTTTGCCACAGCGGACTTCACAAGAATTTCAACCATGCGCGCACCTTTCTTGTTTGTGCGAGCGAGTGCAGAGAGAGCTTCATCTACGCGCATGCCGCGGACCATCATTGCAATGATGTTTGCTTTCTTTGGAGCGATGCGGGCGGAACGGAGATAGGCTTTCATGGGTGGGTTGAGATTGAGATTGAGTGGTGAGGTGAAGGATTATTTCTTAGCGGGTGATTTGCTTGGAGCGGGCGCTGCGGCCATCTTTCCTCCGTGACCCTTGAACTTGGTTGTCCAGGAGAATTCTCCAAGCTTGTGTCCAACCATCTGTTCGGTCACGTAGACTGCAGGGAATTCCTTTCCATTGTGGACAGCGAAGGTGAATCCGACGAATTCGGGCGGGATATCGGAATTGCGAGCCCACGTTTTGATGATCTTCTTCTCGCCTTTGGCGATCTGAGCCATCACCTTGCCGAGCAAGCGCTCGTCGATGTAGGGGCCTTTGCTGAGAGATCTGGACATAAGGGATGAGAATAAGAGGTGAGATTGAGGGAGAATTCAGGATTACTTCTTCTTGTTCTTCTTCACGCGGCGGCGAACGATAAGGTCGCTGCTCTTGAGTTTGCGCTTGCGAGTTTTGACACCAAGTGCCTTCTTGCCCCACTTTGTCTTCGGAGCTTTGAGACCGATGGAGTTGTGTCCTTCTCCACCTCCATGCGGGTGATCGACCGCGTTCATGGACTTTCCAAGGACGTGTGGGCGAATACCGCGCCAGCGCATGCGTCCAGCCTTTCCCCAGCTGATAAGGCTGTGTTCAGGATTGGAAACGATACCGATGGTTGCGCTGCATTCCTTCTGCACCTTGCGCATTTCTGTAGATGGCAATTCAATGAGAGCGAAGTCTCCGTCGAATCCGACGAGTGTTGCAGATGTTCCTGCGGAGCGAACGATCTTTCCTCCCTGTCCCGGACGCATTTCTACGTTGTGGACTTTATATCCCACCGGGATGTACTGGAGTTGCATGCGGTTACCGACCTTCACCTTTGTGCGCTCGCCGGAGACGATAGCATCGCCTACTTTCATAGTCTGAGGAGCAATCACGTAACGCTTTTCTCCATCGGCGTAGTTGACGAGAGCAATATACGCTGTGCGGTTTGGATCGTATTCAAGGGACATGATGGTTCCCGGTACTCCTGCCTTATCAATCTGGCGGAAGTCGACATCGCGGAGCAATTTCTTGTGTCCACCTCCACGGCGGCGAATAGCGATACGACCGCGGTTATCGCGACCGGAAATGCGCTTCTTACCCTTTGTCAGACTCTTCTCCGGGCGATCTTTTGTGAGCTCAGAGAAGTCCGCAACGCTGTATTGGCGTCGTGCGGAGGTCGTTGGTTTCATCTTCTTGAGAGCCATGAGAGAGGTTAGGAGGCTTTAAACTTAGAGAAATCGAGAGCGGAACTCTTGTCGGTGAGGGTGATAATCATACGTTTGGTCGGCTGACGCTTGGTCATAACTTTTCCTGCACCGAGCGCGCGTGTCTTTGTAGGAGTGCGCATAACGCGGATGGATGCAACATCGACTTCATAGAACTTCTTGAGCGCTGCTTTGACATCAATCTTCGTTGCTTCGTTACGCACCTGCAGCGTGTAGCTGCGGATTTGTTTCATGCGTTCTGCCTTCTCTGTAACAACAGGGCCGAGGATGATGCGGGAGAGTTCCATGACGGAAGGTTAAGGGTTAGGGCTAGGGTTAGGATTTCTTGGAGGAGGTCTTTTTAGTAGAAGCTTTCGTAGTCGTCTCTTTGACCGCCTTTCTCTTGCGGGGAGCACTCTTGAGGACCGGTTCCTCTGTCACTGCCGGAGCGCGCTTGGTGGTTTTTGCAACATGCTCTTTCTTTCCGAAGATGGAGTCCGCCTCTTCAATAGCATCGACAAGGAAAATGATATTGCGTGCGTTGAGCACTTCTTCTGCGTTCAAGTATGCAGCGCGCACTGTTTCGACTGCAGCAATATTGCGTGCAGAGAGCTGCAGAGACTTGTGTTCGGACGGGCTGACAATGAGCATCTTGCGTCCGTGCTCGATGGGGAGCTTCTTCAGAAGTTCGGTGAGCGTCTTCGTTTTAATGGTATCCGGGAAACTTTCGATGGCGAGGATTGCACCTTTTTCTGCCATAACGCTGAGACAGCTGCGAAGAGCTGCGTGACGCATTTTCTTCGGCATATCCTTCGTGTGGTTCATGATGTTACGAGGTCCGAAGATCTTTCCACCTCCGCGCATGATTGGGTTGCGGATGGCACCGTGACGAGCGCCTCCTGTGTGCTTCTGGGCGCGAATCTTGCGTGTGGAACCCTGCACTTCGCTCTGAGTTTTGACGTGAGCGGGTGACTGGCGGCGGTTTGCCTGCTGCATCACAACGGCCTGGTGCATAAGACCCCAGTTTACATCTGCTCCGAAGAGAGACGTTGGGAGGTCCATGGATTTAACCTTGGAGCCGGTGGCGGAGAAAACATCAATAGTCATGGGAGGTTGGGATTATTTCCTGGGGGCTTCAAGAGTCAAAAATACGTGTGCGCCATTTGGTCCCGGTACGGGTCCTTTGATGGCAATCAGGTTCTTTTTGAGGTCATTGAGGATAACAGGGCGGTGCTTGATAGTCTTCTGCTCCAGTCCCATGTGTCCGGCCATTCTCTTTCCTTTGAAAATACGGCCCGGATCGGCGCGCATACCGATGGATCCCGGTTCGCGCTTGAAGTGTGATCCATGAGATCCGGGTCCTCCGTGGAACCCGTGGCGCTTCATAACACCGGCGAATCCTTTTCCTTTGCTCATTCCTTCCACGCTGACCATGGAATCGGTCGGCATGACTTCGACGGTAAGGTTCTTTCCTGCTTCCATTCCGTCCAAGGTTTCCACCTTGAACTCCTTCTGCAGGCTGTAACGAGTGTGTTCGTTGCCCTTGCGTGTTTTCCACTGCTTGGCACCAATACCGAGAACAACGGCATCGTAGCCGTCTTTCTCCTTGGTTTTTGTACGAACAACCGTATTTGGCTGAATTTCGAGGTATGTAACGGCAACCGCCTCGCCCGTAGGCAAGAAAGCGCGTGACATCCCGATCTTTTTGGCGATGAGACCAATCATAGTGAGCTTGGAGGTTCCTCTGGATCGCTTGTTTACGGCAGTGGAAGGACCCTTCGAATTCCTCAGGGTACTTCGCCAAGCTACGTAAAGGCGATCTCGAACGTAAGCGGCCCTTAAAGAGAAATTCTTAGGGGCAGGTTCTGTTGAGTGCGGGGAGTTTAGAAACCTTTTGGCAGAGAGTCAAATGGATTTTTCCATGATTTTAGAAGCGGTTCTGAAGGTGTATTTACATAATTTGCTAATATTGTATTATAATAACAGTGTTGGAAATGAATCCCCTTTTGTAGTTCCTTTAAAGGAGCGGCCAAACTATGAATCTGACATTTTTTCTGAAACGTGAACGGGCTCGCGATGAAGAAACGCTCAATCCTGAGCAAAAGAAGCAACTGGAGAAAGATGGATACTGGTCCGATTATGCAGATGACGAAAGCATGATCGTTATGAACACCGCTGAACTCACCATTCCCGCTCCCCTTGTGTTCACCGTCGACATGTTGCTGACACTCAATGAGTGTAGTGGAGATGGGGACCTTGGATACATGTTGCGCGCACTCTTCGCTCAACAGTGGCTCCTTGCCTACCCCGATTCAACCAATGAAGCATCGAAGAATACGAACTGGCAGGTGTTCCAAAAAGCCAACGAGCAAATCGTGAAACTGCTCATTGGCAAAGCACAGAAAACATTGAGCGCTCTGGAAGAAGACGGTTTCGTTCCATGCGGCGACACACATCCTCTGGTGATGCATCCTTCGGGCTTTGACACCTATAAAGCTCTCATGACAAAGCCCGTCTTGCGCCCCATGATGACGGACATCAGCGAATTTTTCCTGACCGCAGGCTATCGGCATCTCACTCAAAAGAACTAACGAAGGAGAATTTCTAACACAACGCGCATTGGCTCTCCCCTCCCGGAGAGCCAGGCGCTTGTTTTATGATGTATATAAGGAAGAAGAAGGATGCCCTACAATCCCCCTATGACCCGATTGGTCCGAACCGTAGCCGCATTTGCGGCACGATTGCCACTGGCTGCACGCTTCTCTGCAGGAAAACGCGCGCGAATCGATACCTATACAAAAATCCATATGCGGGATAATCCCGTGTATGCAGACCCGAAACGCCTGAATCGCTTTGAATTCCAGGTGT
Source organism: uncultured Candidatus Peribacteria bacterium (assembly GCA_964554785.1). Classification (GTDB taxonomy): domain Bacteria; phylum Patescibacteriota; class Gracilibacteria; order Peribacterales; family Peribacteraceae; genus CALREJ01. The sequence goes on from CAZKPW010000001.1 coordinate 98,014, forward strand.
ATTCACAGAGCGGTGAAGACGGCATTATTGCGGAGATTTTTAAGAGAATAGGCACGACCAATCGGTTTTTTGTGGAATGTGGCGCAGGGAACGGCTATGAATGCAATTCTCTCTATCTTCTCATGCAAGGATGGACAGGGCTATGGATAGAAGCCAATCCCCGCTCGTGCAGAAGCATTCGACATGCGCACAAAGATGCGATCGATCGACAAAGATTGTTCTTAAAAGAAGCACCTGCAACTGCAGAGACAATCGAAACAATTCTCCGTGAGGCAAATACGCCGCCGGAGCCGGACTTCCTTTCTATAGATATTGATGGCAATGATTATTGGATATGGAAAAGCATTCAATCATTTCGTCCACGCGTGGTTGTTATTGAATATAACGCGTTGCACCGCCCGCCCGTAGAGTGGATTATGCCGGAAAATAATACACATCAATGGAAGAGAGATGCGTACTATGGAGCGAGCTTGTCCTCCATGGAGACACTTGGGAAAGAAAAAGGATATACGCTGGTGGGGTGCAACTTCAGCGGTGGGAATGCATTCTTCGTGCGGAATGATCTGATTGGTGACCTGTTTGTGACGGAAGGAGCCATATACCACTACGAACCGCTGCGCATGCATCTATTGCAGCGGGCAGGAGCGTTTCCTGTTTCATTTGCAAAAAAGACACCTGTTCATCCCCTCTCCGGTTTGTGGGAGTATCTCGATGGCGTCCGCTGGTGGTTGCTTGCGCAAAAATATTTTGTCGCCGTTGCATTGCAGCATCCGCTGGCACGTCTGACGCTGTTTCTGAAAAGAAAGCACTATACGCACATCCGGTTTTCCATTGGCGACAGTCACTCTATGTTCACGTTTCGCGACATTCCCGGGATTGTGAATGTTGCACTGGGCCCCGTAACCATGCATAGAGTAGGACGCGACGGATTGGATCGGTTTTCTTTATTCCGAAAAGAAAGCTGGATATGGCCGGAACGTGTCTTAAAACATGGAGACAGCATTTATTTCAGTTTTGGAGAAATTGATTGTCGGTGTCATATAGAAAAAGAGAGACAAAAAGGTCGATCACTGGACGATATTGTCACAACCCTTGCGGATTTATATGTACGGGCAATTGTACAGGTGCGACGAGACGGAATCGGCTATTGGGTAGTCAGTGTGACTCCCCCTGCGTATCAAAAATATTTGCGGTTCTTCCACTCTTTTTCTCCCGTCGGATCGGACGAAAACCGGGCGCTATACACGGAGGCGCTCAATGAAAAATTGAAATATTTTGCCGCACAAAACGGCATTGCGTATCTGGATATTTATTCCCTCTACGCGGATGACAAAAAGATGATGCGCTATGAACTGTCCGATACAAGAGTGCATGTGGGAGAGACAAAGCCCGTGCAGGATCTTTTGGATCAGACAACCGCAACAACGTCCTGATTTTTTTGAGCGATGCTGCGTTCCAAGAACTTCAAAGAATCTGCAGCTGTTTTTTCCCACGAGAACTGAGCGGCAAAGAGTCGTGCCGCATCCCCTGTTTTCGCACGGAGCGCACTATCGGAAAGAAGAAGCGCGATTTTTTCGGCTAATGCTGCTGCATTTCCATGCGGAACAAGGAAACCGGTTTCACCGTCGTGCACAGATTCGCGGAGCCCCGGTGAATCGCTGGCGACTGTTGGCACGCCGCATGCACCCGCTTCCGTCACTGCAAGTCCCCATCCTTCATTGGAGGATGTTTGCACCGCCACCCACGACTCCTGCAATAATTTTTTCTTGCCCGCCTCGTCTACATACCCGCAAAAATCCACGGCATGTTCAATACCGAGAACTGTAGCAACCGACCGTAACTGCATTTCTGCATCTCCTCTGCCTACGATCTTCAAACGCAATGCAGGAAAGAGTGGCAGCAATTCTTTGAGTGCCTGCAAAATAAGGTCGATATGTTTGTATCGCTTCAAACGTCCGACATAAATGATGCTGGGATAGGCGGTTTTCGACACCGACGTATCAATCTCAAATAATTCCGGAGGTAAACCCGCATAGGTGACGTTGATGCGCTCTGCAGGAATCCCGCGATGCACAAGATCCTGTGCGGTACTTTGTGAATTCACCCAAAAAGAACATCTGCGATACACGGGTGGAATCAGCAATTCATAGCCGCGCCACAAAAGTCCCATCGGCCACGATAATTCTTCAAAAATTGTTTTCCCAAAGAGGTGCGGAATCATCACCGCAATGGGTGTCGATCGAATAAAAAGAGGCGAAAGAGACGGCACCTTGCTGATGTATTCCAAAATGATGTCATATTTTTTAGCTCCCATGGTGCGAATGTTAAAAGGAGCCCACCAATGAAACAGATACTCACCGGGACCGCGAATCATGCGAACGCCATCTATGACTTCGCTGCTGATGCTTCCCGGAAATCCTGCACAGAGAACATCTACTTCATGTCCCCATTGCACCCAGTATCGGGCGGTATGATGCACAATATGCTCCAGTCCGCCGGATTGCGGATGAGTAATATCGCGATGATTCACCACAAGAATACGCATGGGCCTGCATGATAGCAGCTGTACGCAGAAGGCAGAGAGACGATAGAGTGTCTGTATGTCCTCGTTACAGACTATTCTTATTACCGGCGCAGGATCCGGCATTGGATATAAAACCGCCGAGCTTTTTGCAGAGCGTGGATGGCAGGTCATTGCTTGTACGAAAGACGGCACAGGTTTTCCCATTCATCCACATATCCGCGGCATGATGATGAATGTAAATAATGTAGAATCCATTGAAACATGTTTTCATGTACTCGATACAGAAAATAGGATGCCAACCGTTTTGGTGAATAATGCGGCGTGGGGAGTCGTCCTGCCCTTTGAGGCACTGACGGAGGAAGATATGACAGACATGCTGAATATTAATGTTCTGGGCGCCATGCGCACGACAAAAGTATGGCTGCGTTATAAAAAGACCGGACAAAAAATGGTTATGATTACCGTCGGTTCCCTTGCCGGACATATCGGGCTTTTGTATCACACCCTGTACTGCGCCACTAAAAGCGCACTCAGGGGGTGGACAGAATCACTCTCTTACGAACTGGAACCTCTGGGAGTGCATGTAAAAATTGTGGAACCTTTTGATCGCGTGGATACGGCATTTTTTGCAAAAGCGCAGGCACGAGAAGAGCAGCGCATTATTCCGAAACCATACGCTGAGCGTTACGCACTCTATAAGAAAAAGATGTCGACCGGCTTTTCGCTTGCACCTTCTTCTGTTGCAGAGACCATCTTCAAAGCGGCAACGGACGGCAAGCGCTCCGTGCAGTATGTCGTCTCTCATTCACTATCGACACGGCTATTCGTGATGCTCCACACACTGTTCCCATCCATCGCCATACGTTTATTACAGCGACGTTACAACCGAATGGTCGGGTAATTTTTTGAGCACATACACAATCGATGCCGCGCGCGCGGGACGCAAAAAGCTGTAGAGAATGTCAAAAAAACCAAGGATGATACCGCGAATTGCCACTCCCCCGCTCATTCTTTCGTAGTACAAACCCATGTAGAGAGGATCAAGATGCAGAACGTGCATAGAACTTACGTAAAGGTGATGCAGCGATGCAAGGCGTTTGAATGTATCCGGACTGAAGTGCCACAGATGACGCGGGACATCGTACGTTCCGTAATAGCGCATAAGCGGTCCTCCCATATTCGGCACGGCAATGAGCGCCGCACCATCCGTAGAAAGAAGACGTCTGACGTGTTCCATGCTGCCGTGGAGATCGTGCATATGTTCGAGTACGTGCCAGAGCGTCACAGCATCCATGGACGCGGAAGGAAAATCTGAGAGCGAAGAAGAGGGACTGCAATGAATCCCCTGTGCCACGCAAAATGTACACATGTCTGCATTCTGTTCAGTAGCGGAGACAGTCCATCCTGCCTGTAGCATCATCAATGGAAATTCACCGCTTCCACAGCCAATATCCAGCAATGTGCCGGTTTTTTGATTGCAGGCATGTTCGACAAGATGCTTCTTGCGCGGCAGACGAATACGGTTCCGGGCACTCTGCACCAAGCGCATGATCCAACTGCTATTTTTAATATCGTGCGGAATATACCGCTCGCTCGCGTAATACCGTTGGATGCAGTCTTCCGTTGGACTATCTTGCGTGAATAAAAATCCACAGTCCGTACAACGCATAATGCAAAAACGTTCGTGCGTGAGAAGGTCATCATGACAATCAAATGCAAGATCAAACTGCCGGTTTTCACAAAGCGGACAAACATCATGGTGAACGATGCCTATTTCCATTTCCGAAAGCGAAGCATCCACCTTCCCGCGCACACAAACGCAAAACACCAGACGAATGACGCCGCAATTCCAAGAACTGTAGCCAAAGGCATATCAATACTGCCAAGCAGCCGAAAAAAACCGATAAGCGGCAGGACAATGACCATCACAATATACATGGCCCACAGCGGAACCACGGCTACGCCGCCATCCAATGCAGAGAGAATGGTCATGTAAATAATGACCGTTGCCAGAGCAGTGAGCAGAACGGAAATTGCGATTGTCCAGGCAGTCGGACGAAAGAAATGGCGCAGAGACATAGCGGAAGTATAGCAATTCCCCTACGAAATGCCGCACGACAAAAATTGCCGTCCAACTCTCATCCACAAGGAATGAGAGCTGGACGGGGTAAAAGGAGGATCCTACATCACAGACACAAACTTAATTGCGATACGCCCAGAGGCGTTTTGGGGCGGGCCCCGTTTCGAGTCTACTTCTTCAGGGCTTTGGCGCTCGTGGCGACGTTGTGGCCACCGCAGGGCGGACCGCTGTTGAGGAACGCACCGTTAAAGCCGCCGTTGACATCCAGGCCGAAACCACCGAAAACCGCATTCAAACTACACCGCTTTTTCATGGAACCGTCTCCTGCTGTGTCATCCCATAAGGAACGACGAGTGAAACACGTCCGCAAGCCCAAAGGGCAAGCGAACAACCACAACTTGCGACCTTCAGTCGCTACAATTCTATGTACCGTAATACACAGGATGTAGCGACTAAAAGGGAATGAGAATGAAAAGAATTGTGTCCAATGAAAAGAAAGATCTTCCGTGCATTCTTTTGGAATGCTTACTGCACATTTTAGAAGGAGTGTACGAAGAGTCAACAAGCACTATTGGAGGAGGCATCAGAGAATACATGCTTGATTTTCATAATGTCCAAAGCCAATATTGTCATGCATGTATAAAAATAGTATTCATAATTGAGTACAAATTGTATTCATAATAAGGTCTACCCTTCGTAAGAACTACGGCCGAGCAGCGTCACAGAGGTATCATTCCCCTCTTTTTTATGCGCGCTCGTACCGCTCTCACCATCGGCTTCCTTGGAACTGCCAGCGCAGTTGGCACATATCTCTATAATCGCCCGACGCTTCGGAAGAAGATGCTCGGTGCAGAATCTCCACAGGTTGCACTCGATCTCCTGAAGGAAGAAGTGCAGAAAGATGCATCCGATATGGCAGGATCGGTCAAGAAGGCAGCGGTCCATAACTGGCTTGTGACCGAAATGAGCAAGACCGGACATAACTTGGGCAAGCGTTTCTTCCGCGCCGGTAAACATGTAAAGGCAATCAAGAAAGAAGCAGCAGGTGTAAAGGATGAAGTGGCTCACAGTGCAAAACAGCTAAAAAAGAAGACCGAAGATTCCGTGAAAAAGGTTACGGAATCCGTAAAAGAAGCGGTGGGGGCTTGATGCTTTTAGGAAGTAGCTTGTAGGGAAAGTAGGCAGTGGGAATAAAAACCTACCGCCTACTTCCTATTGCCTATAGCCTAAAACCTACAAGCTAATAACAAATATAATTATTGTAGATGTCGTAGTAGCAGTAGCCGCTTCCGCCGGTGTTGCCACTGTTGCAGATGTAGCGGTTATTGGAATCGTAGTAACAATTGCTGCCGTTATTGTAGTTGTCGCTGCAGACGTACCGATTATTGACGTCGTAGTAACAATTATTGGTAGTGCTGTTCGGGCAAACGTAATTTCCGCTGGAATTGTAGTAACAGTTGCCGTCGTGGTTCTGGTCGCAGATGTAACGATTGTAGGAATCGTAATAACAATCGTTGTCGTAATATCCGCCGTTATTGTTGTTGCACTGATAATAGCCGTTTGCATCGTAGTAACAGTTAGTGGAACTGTTATGAGTGCAGATGTAACGGTTATTGGAATCGTAATAACAATCACCGGAGTTGTAGTGATTATTGCTGTTATTGCAGATGTATCGATTGTGAGCATCGTAATAACAATTCTGGGTTCCGGACAAATAAAAGGCCTTGGACACGGAATCGGAATGACCGTCATCGTCCGTTGCACGGACATCCAAATCGACGCTGTCGTTTGTGCCGGCATAGTCTTCTACAGTCACGCGAAGCGAGAGTGTTTCCACTTCGCCATCATCAATACGGAGATTGGTCCACTTTACGCGGCGGCTTCCATCCATACGCCCGCTATCCGATGCGGAATCGAAGCTAAGTTGTGAATCGAGCGTGGCGGTAACATCCACGCTTTGATCATCACCCGTACAGTTTTTGACGGTGATGTCGTATGCAATTTCGTCACCGGGTTCAACGCTGCTGCTGATGGTGCCGATGCTGATAGCCAAGTCGGACGCACTGCGGCAGTTTGCGGAATAGTTATTGTCGTTATCGTTGTAGTCATCGTTATAATCGTCATTCCAGTCATCGGAATAATTGCCGTCTACTAAATCATTGTAGGAACGGGACGAGAGATTCGTGCGGTGATCATCCAAGCGATACACAATATCGGCCAGTTCGCCGCGTGTGAGCGGATCGTTGATACTGTTGATAGACAGCGGAATGGCATTTTCTTCATCGAGTGCGCGAACGGCACCTTCATACCAGCGGCTGGAATTGTTGTTCATATCGAGGTCATAAATCATGGCGAGGACTTTGGCAGCTTCCGCAAAACTCACGGTGTGATCAGGGCGGAACGTATTATCTCCGTAGCCGGTCATAAGGCCGTTTCCGTACACATACACAATATACGGCGTATACCAGGCATTCTTTGCTGTATCGCGAAATGGAAGTGTGAGTGAATAGTTATCATCAACCTGTGAGGAATAAATATGCGTGACCACTTTGGCAAATTCTGCGCGATTCACGCTGTTATTTTCGCCAAATCCTCCGTAGGAATAGCCAGTCATGAATCCCTGACGCTTCACATAGGACACAGCTGTGGACGATTGTTCCACGGAATCAGATGTGTACTTATAGAGCGTTCGCGCCATTGCGGGCGTAGATGTAAGCATCATTGCGGATGCGAGGAGCAAGCCGATGGACGAGCGGAAGGATTTCATAAAGACGAATAATAAAGATAAATAGTAAGCTATAGTCCTCTTTTTTAGGGAATTTTCAAAGAAACATGCCTAGAAAATGCATGAATTGTCTATGAGACACCGTATAAACTGCTTACTGCAGCTTCGTATCCAGCACTTTCTTGAATGCGGAAAACTCAAGAGACCCTTGGACGAGGACCGCTTTGCCATTTTTTCCAAGAACCCAGAAGCTCGGCACGCCGTTCACGCCGCCTTTGACGGCATCGTCTATATCGGCAGTGATTTGTGCGACGGTCTCCGCGGTATCGATGCAGTAGTACATTTTTTCCGTGTCGATATCTTTCAGAGACTGGAATGCTGCGTAGACATCGTCCTGCGTGAGTACGCCGTTCTTCGTGGTTGCAGTATAAAGCTTATTTGCCAGCTCCATTGCATATTTCTCCGACTGCTGGCGGCTGCATTCCACTGCTTGAGCGGCCACACCGGCAGCGGGATGGAAGCTGATAGGGAAATTACGGAAGACGAAGCGGACTTTACCCGTATCGATATATTTTGTTTTAATGCTTGGGAATACTTTCTGTGCAAACTGCGCGCAATACGGACACGCGTAATCCACAAATTCCACAACCGTGACTGGAGCGGAAAGCTCACCAATGGAATACCCGTATGCGGGAAGCGCCGGAACATAATCCCCAATAGGTGCGTACGTGCTAGGTGTAATGACAGTTGCAGGTTTTTTCTCGGCTCTCATACGACCGGTCGTACGTGTCTTTTCCTGTGCCGCATGGCTTTGCACGATAGTGCGACGGGACGGACGCTCTCCTTTCATGGTGTATGCGGATGCGAGGACAGGCTGGAGACTAAGGGCAAGGGTGAGGGCTAAGGTGAGGGAGCGGTTCATGGATGATGAGAAAAAATAGAACAGAGAGATAGTAGAGAGAGGAAAGAGAGGATGCAAAGAAACGCACGATAAAAGCGGGCCTCTCTAATTGGAGAGGCCCTGGTGATTTGATAGTGAAACAACGAACATTCAGGAATTCAATTCAGCCCATGCCGCGTTCGCAGCATTTTCTTTCGCGATTGCTTTAGTAGCTCCTGCACCCTTCCATTCCTTTGATTGGAAAGAGCAGGTGCACAGAAAAACTTTTGCATGATCCGGCCCCTTGCTTTCAAACATATAGGTCGGCTGATTGATTTTCCGTGCCTGAGACAATTGCAAAAGGAGAGCAATTGCTTTCTCTTCTTGGGGCGGCTGTTGCATTCCAGTCAGAACAGTCTCTTGGATTGGAAGCTTTCGAAGCACGGCAATTGCCGCAGCTCTTTCGGCTTCTTTTCTTGTTCCGCCGCGTCCTACTGCTTTGTATTCCTTTCCATCGTAGACAAAGACAACTTCCGATGTAAATAATCGTCTCTGTGGCGGACCGGATTCTGATGGCGTAAATCTTGGCGGTGCCAATAATTGCTTGGTTGCAATATTCAGCAGAAGCCCTTTCGCATTTTGAATACTAGCGATAGCAACTGCATCCTTGATAGAACTCATTGCTGAGGATTCAACGTTTGCAATGCCTCGTAACAGTTCGAAGAGAGCGAAGCGCTCTCCTTCTCTGCCAAGAGGATACGGAGCGGATGTATGCAGTTTGCCTTCATACATGAACATCACACTGACTTCTGTATCCGTCCTGGTGAACTCCAATTCCTTGCCTGCGGGCAGACCTCGGAATGTGTGAGCCATTTCCAGGAAAGAAAAGATCTCATCCATGTGCGACTCTAACCATCGCAGGGCATTCGCCTTCAGTTTCTCCCAGTCTTTATTCCCTGGAAAATAGCTGAAGAGAATGCACGCAATATCTGCAACGTTTACAGTGCCTTCTTCAATGCGAGCAATCATTGCATCGCACCGATCCTCAGTGACAGGAATTCTGCCTTCAGAGACGGTTCTGGTGAAATCCAGAAAGGCCGCTCCTTGCAATGCAAAAATATCTGCAAAGCCCATCAGATCAAAACCTTCAGCCATTTGCTTCCGGAAATGATCCGCCTTCCCTTCGCGCACCCGCTCCACTACTCCATTGATGTGATCTGCAATCGTTTGCAGTTCATTGACGGAATAAGGAGAGGGCTTCTGTAAGATCCAATCAATGAGGATCCGTTGATTGACCAAGTCGGCAAAACGCCGAATTGGCGATGTCCAATGCGCATAAGCACTCAGATTCAAACCTGCATGCCCTTCAAGATGTGGAGCGTAGCAAGCACGTTGAAACGTTTGCCGATGCCTTGACGCAATTTGTTCAAGAACGTCATCCGTCACTTCCATGTTTAACTCTTGCAAGACTTCCTTTGCCTGTTGTCGCACTTCACTTTGGCGATTCGCATGATTCCGAAAAAGGATAGCGACACCCTTTCCATGCATATACACGCTCACATGGTGATTGGTAAGAATCATCAATTCCTGAACAATCAGATGTGCGCGGTAATGCAGTCCTTGTGGAATTCTTTTAATCTCTCCTTCTTCTGTAGTGTAGATTCCTTTTTCAAGATCGAACGTTGCGAGCGAACCCTGTTCTTGCCTCTTCAGAAGCAATCCTTGAGCCAACTCGAAATAATCGATCCACAACGTGTTTTCCGAATGTCCGGTGTTTCCAATGATCGCATCGACATCTTTGTAACTCAGCCGCGTGCTTCGCAGCTGTGTCAGGCGAATGTCTAAATCCTCTAGACTGAAATCTCTGGAAAGCGTGATACAAAAGGTGATTGTGTTTCTGGGCTTACCGGGAAGCAAACTAAGCTCCCCTTCTGTCAGCCTATGCGGCAGCATATAAATATTTCCACGTGGCAAATACCTCGTGAAAGCATTCTCGAAAGCCGTCCTGTCGATCTTGCTGTCTTTGCCAACATGAAAATACACGTCGGCAATACTGACTTCGATGTACCATCCTCCCTGCGTTCGTTTTCGCACGATGATTGCATCATCCAAATCCTTTGAATCAGGCGGATCAACGGTAAAGCCTTGGACAATTGGACGTTCTTTGGACACACAAACCTCACTTTCCAAAAACTGCGGTTTAAGGGATCGGTGTACAGCAACACTTGCTATACTTCATTTATTGTTGTCCCATTACCTTCTATTGTCAATTATGCTTGGACATGAGGATGTCTATGCAATTCTCTGCAAGATCTCTATTCTAGGGGCCAATGGATTCCTTCCGACAAAAAAAGGCAGATGCCATTCGCGCAAAAGGCGAACAGCCCTATGCAGCATCGTTTTCGCGTACCCACACATTGAATGATGCGCGCGATCAGAAAGAAGGAATGCCACTCACGGTGTGTGGTCGTATTATGCTTGTGCGCGATATGGGAAAGATGGCCTTCATGACCCTCCAAGACCACACCGGACGCCTCCAATTGGTCCTGCGTGCGGATGATATTGGAATCGAAACCTACAAAGAAATCCTCAGCCTTGTGGATCTTGGTGATTTTATTGGCGTGAGCGGATCACGTTTTTCCACGCAGAAAGGTGAACCGAGCGTACTCGTAGAAACATGGACCATGCTGAGCAAAGCGCTCCGTCAGCCTCCGGAAAAATGGCACGGGATTGAAAACCAAGAAACGGCATGGCGACAGCGCTATTTGGATTTGACCAGCAACCGCGAGACTTTTGATCGCTTCCAGTTTAGGTCTCGATTCATGCAACGCCTCCGTCAGTTCTACTGGGACGAAGGATTCACGGAAGTGGAGACTCCCGTTTTGGTGAATGCTGCATCCGGCGCACTCGCGACTCCGTTTGCCACGCACCACAACGCCTACGACAGCGACATGTTCCTGCGCATTGCCCCGGAAACATTCCTAAAAGAATGTTTGATTGGAGGATTCGATAAAGTGTTTGAGCTGGGACGCGTGTTCCGCAACGAAGGCCTGGACCCCAGTCACCTCCAAGACTTTACGATGGTGGAGCACTATGCATCGTACTGGGACTACGTAGCGAACATGGACTTTACGGAAAAGATGCTCCCGACGCTGCTCCAAGATTTGCTGGGAACCACCAAAGTGAACATCCCCGACCGCGATGGAAACTTGATTGAAGTCGACTTCAAAGCAGGCTGGCCACGCCTCAGCATTCGCGATGTCATTCTCCAATCTTGCGGCATCGATTTTGAAACATGCGATTCTGCTTCAGCCCTAAGGGAAGCCATAAAGTCGAAAGGCATTAAGCTCGATGTAAACATTGAAGCGCTTGGTCGCGGCAACTTGATTGATCAGCTCTACAAAAAAGTAAGTCGTCCGTCCCTCATCCAGCCGACCTTCATCATGAAGCATCCGCTAGACCTGTCTCCGCTTGCACGCAGGAATGATGAAAACCCGAATATCACCGATAGATTCCAGTTGGTTGTGGGAGGATGGGAAATTGTGAATGCGTATAGCGAGCTTGTGGATCCGGTGGATCAAGCGCAACGCTTTGAAGAACAAGCGAAAGCCAATGCCGGAGGAGACGCAGACGCACACCGCAAAGATGACGATTACGTGACGGCTCTTGAATATGGATGTCCTCCGTGTTCCGGATTTGGTATGGGGATTGATAGAATCGTGGCATTGCTGACACAGCAGACGAATCTCCGGGATGTTGTGCTGTTTCCTTTGATGAAACCGGATGAAGAAAAGATGACGAAGAGTACGAGGACGACGAAGATGACAAAGAGTGAAGAAAATAATGATTCCACTTCCTCGTCTTCCTCGTCATCTTTGTCGTCCTCGTCTTCCTTTTTACTAGAACATGCAAACTATGGTCATTTACTGGAAGCAGCACACGGATTGATCGAAGCTCACGCCGATGCCACAAAGTCACATCTCATAGCAACGGGGGCGGCCATGGAAGCACTCGCCAAAAAATTCGGTGGCGACGCACAGACATGGAAAGTGGCGGGTATGCTCCATGACCTGGACTGGGACCAGCTCGACAAAGACTACACGCGTCACTGTGGTGACACGCTGGAACACTTACTCTCCACTATTGATGCCCCTGCAGAACTGCTGGCAGATATCCGCGCTCACTACGCAGATAAGTATGGCGAAGACTATCCGCTGAATACCATGCTCCGAAAATGTTTGTACTGCGTGGATGAACTCACGGGATTTATTATTGCAGTGACTAAAGTCCGTCCCAGCAAACAGATTGCCGACGTGGAAGTAAGCAGCGTGAAAAAGAAACTGAAGGATAAGGCGTTTGCCGCTCAAGTCAGCCGTGAACAGATTGGCAGTTGCGAGACACTCATCCCCATGCCGCTTGATGAATTTATTGGAATCACACTGGAGGCAATGAAGGGGGTGGCGAAGGAATTGGGATTGTAAACATTGAAAATGTGATCTTCGCCTGTATGAAACAGGCGAAGATCACAAGGTGTGAGCTGATCCTTCACTTATTGAAGGGTCGGCTCTTTGGTGGAACCGGAGAATCCGGCTCCTCCACCTCCGCCTGCTGGCGGAGTAACTTCTGGCGGCTTTGCTTCGTCTGGCTTCTGATCCTGCGGATTTGCAGGATCGGGTAGGATCGGGTCGGACATTGGGACCTCCTCTAAGTGGACACAGAAAAGAAAACAGACAGTGTGCCTAATGTAAACTTATTTTTACTATCGTCAAGATTTAAATATCCGAAACCAAATCAGCATAGGGTCCAAATTGCGTCTCAATGGCTCCATCGCGACCTCCAATAAGCTGCTTACAATAATCGGCTGCTTGTTTTTTGAACGATCCGTCACCCCACACCTCACGAGGATCCTCTTTTACTATGGTGAAAAAACCATAGGCTTTTGGTTTATCGCCCACATGCCACGCAAGCATTCCGCTGTAGTACAGAGCGTGTAAATGCAAAGGGTACGCCTGCAATGCAAGATTCAGGAGGTGATCTGCATGGGCATACTCTTTTTCTTGGATTGCAATAATTCCCAGACGACAAAGCAAATCCGGAGATGCTGGATTTGATACCAATCCCAATTCATAGGCAGCTTTTGCTTCCGCTCTCTTTCCATCTTGCTCAAAAGCAATGCCCGTATGAAGCAACATATTTCCCGCTAAACCTAGGTCCAGCGGCAATACGTGCATATCTCTGGGGACCTTTAATGTATCGGCAGTTGGGGCTTTCACCTGAACACGCACGGGATACGTATGTATTTTTTCTTTCATACGAGCTGCATTTTTGCCGGTATCCATAAGTTCGCTCAAATGATTCTTCTGTGATTTTTCGGAAATTGCCGCCAAAGGAAGCGGCTGCATCCCTATGTGATATCCGGAATCTGTGATCGCCAGCATGCCATCGCTATATTTTATAAGCAGTGAACAATGATTACTAAAACGTGTTGCATTGCCCCCTGACGCTTCATTCACAGAACAATAATAGAGTTGATTATACGGAATTCCCGCTTCCAAACACAGTGAGGCAATCAGCCAGGGGCCCGTGAAACAATTTATTTTTCTCTGTTTGGCCGCATACGCCGGAGTTCCGACTCGAAACGCCTGTTCTTGATACGACAACGCTCCATCCGGCTCATTTTCATACGCAAAAAGCATCACTTGACCAAAAATTCTCTGCACTATTTCTTTTTCTTTTGCAGCAAGCGAGTTCCACTGACACGTAGCCCTGAGTTCTTTCAATTCCGCCCGTGCGGTATCGCACCCGATAACGTCTTTTAAAAGACGACGCGGCTGTTTTTCATGTGTTTGCAGATAGGTCGATGCCTTGTCCCACATTTCTCTATCATGATCGCCAAGGATATCGAGGTTACAGGCTGTCCCATTTGCCGTTCCTTCAATATTCGTTTTTCTCTTTTCAAAGAATGCAATATTGCGCTCGAGCCTTTCCTTTTGTCTCACTTTTTCAGGTGACGTATTATCCAGAGATTCCTGGAAGTACCGCAAAACTCTTTCCATTTCAGCCCCGATGGAATCGGCTTCTTGCGGAGACACGTTCATTAAATCCAGAGCAGTACATTCCTTCTCTCTTTTGATTTTTGCCCAAATGTCGTATTCCGTCATCTCTTCCATTTTTGCAAATGTTCTATACCCCTGTCGCACCATTGCTTCCGCAAGATATGACTGAGGAATGAGCCGCATATTCTGAAGCATGAGCAATGCTTTTTGTTGCAGTTTTTCATTGTGCACAAGAAGGCGAACACATGTATCGAGCGCCTTAGGAATATTGCTTTTAAATATATCCTTCATACGTTGTGTCAAAGCAAATCCCGCGAGTGACTGCAATGCGTTTAAATCACTCTGTTCATATGTTTCATTCTCGGGTGAGTAATGCCATATAAGAGTTAACGCCAATTCATCGTGATCAATATCTTTTTGTCTTTGTAAATTTCTGTGAGCTTTTCTCCAGTTTTTAAAAATGTCACGAATGACAACACTGTGAAGAATATTTACAAAACGTGTGGCCGTACCTCCAAAGCGGCTGTGGAGATAGGCAATGATATTTTTATAATAAAGCTGATACGTCACATGACCAAATTCACGCAAACCCGATCGCTCTCCTGCTAACGTTTCATGCTTATCGAGTATTTCCACCAGTTGAACATATTCCACGTCGGTAGGGTCGATGGGCATGTGCAATGCGGCGGGATTATCTGCATTGATCCCCTCAACGGGTGCACGAAAAAGCATTGGATCAAAGCCGCTAATTGCCCGTATATCGGTCGATGTAGATGCTATTAATTTTTCGAGTACCTCTGCCATACGAAACATATCTACTTCTCTGGTTATCTCCGTTATTCCCTCAGCACAAAACTCAGACAGTATCTGCCTTTCATCCTCGGAAAATCCCGGTATGTCTGGAGTATGCATAGAGCGAAATAGTGTACATCCAATACATAATAATGCAACTTATTATAAATATGTCAATTAATCATATAGAGCAAAGATACATGAGATATGGCGGGAATATTGGAAGCGCGGTATGGTTACTTTCCTCTATGGAATTTTTCTGGGAGACCATTGTCCAGCCGGCCTTCACCTACATCCAGCCGCACACGCTGGTGGAAGTGGGAACGGCGAATGGCCTTCATACAAAAAAAATTCTGGAGTACTGCAAAACGCACGGCGCCGTTCTTCATGCCATCGATCCGGTCCCTGATTTTCCCGTGAAAGAATGGAAGGATCTCTATGGCGATGCATTCCAGATGCACACCGATATCAGCCTGAATGTCCTTGGAAATATCCAAGACGCAGATGTTGTCCTTATTGACGGTGACCATAACTGGTACACGGTGTTTCATGAACTAAAAATACTCGAGCGAAAAGCGACTCAAACCGGAACATTCCCCGTCGTCTTTCTGCACGATATCGGATGGCCCTACGGCAGACGCGATTTATATTACGATCCAGAGAGAATTCCTCCCGCTTTTAAAAAAGCCGCCGTCCAAAAAGGCATTCTGCCCGGTAAAGGACTCCCTGTGGATGATGGAGGACTGAATGCAAATTTTTGGCATTCCGTAGAAGAAAATAATGTACAAAATGGCGTGCTCACGGCGGTCGAGGATTTTCTGAAACAGACAACGCTCTCCATTGAACCCACATTTGTAACCGGCCTCTACGGACTCTGCATTTTGGCCCCGAAGACACTGCTGAACCATAACCCCGCCTTTGCAGAGTATCTGCAATCACTCAAATTGCCTGAGAATCTGAAAAAACATTATGACAAGGTAGAGCACGACAGAGTGCAACTGATGGTCTGCAGCCAAATGCACGCATATTTCCGGAATGATTCTCTTACTCGCACAAACGAAGAGCGCTTTAAAGCCGAAGAAACACTGGAGCTGGAAAGAGCTCACATGGAAAAAGAGTGGACCGCTCGCATGGAGGATATGGCGCAAAAAATAAAAATAGCCATCAAGCTTGCCGATGAAAAAGTTCTGGAAAAAGAGCGCGACCTCGTGCACCTCATGCAAACACGCAGCTGGCGATGGACTGCGTGGCTCCGAAAACTGGAGACCTCCGTGCGTAGACTTAAAATCGAAAGAATTTTATCAATCATCCTCGGCGATCTGCGCATTCTATGGACAGGTTTAGGCAAACCCTTTCCAAAACTCGCACACAGAATCCGCTATGACGTTCTTGGAAAATTGCGGCCGGTGCATCAAACAAAAAATGCTGATGAAACCGCGCAAGTATGCGTTATTATCCTGTGTTCAGACCCGTCAAGATCCCTCGATAAAGCGATTGAAAGCGTCCTGACGCAAACAGTGCATGCATCCGATATTTTGGTCGTAGATGGTACGACGACGAAAGACGTATCCGATCTTGCATCGCTCTATGCAGAAAAAAATGTCCGCTGTATGCGCGGTCATTGGGAGCACGCGGGAGACAGTCGCAATGCAGGAACTGCCGCTACGTCCGCTCCATTTATGGTGTATATGACGAGCCAAACCGTTTTGCATCAGGATTACATTCTTTGCGGCGTTGATTGCATGCAGAACAACCCCGCGGCGGGCATTTGCTATACCGATCGCTATGCGTTTGGACTGTACAAAAATCTTTTTAAAGCACCCGAGACTTTCGACTGGAAACATTTTGATGCCATCAATCACGACGGAGCTGTGACCATGATGCGACGCAGTGCATTGGAAGAAGCGGGAGGATGGGACTCCGGAGACGGTCCCGAAAGCGATCGCATGACGTGGCACAAAATACTGCGTAGGGGATTCAGTGCCGTAAAAGGAAAAGGCCTTTATTCCTATACATCCCCGGAACAGCTATAACGCAGAAAACCGTCGATTCCCGGCCGCGTGTATTGCTGTTTGTGGATAAGCCGCAGTGGGCTTTTTCTCTTATTGCGGAAGCAATCGTCAAACATTTAAGCGACCGCTTTTCTTTTGAAATACTGGCGCGCGATAACCTGCCTGTTATTGATGAAAGCAAGTACGACATTGTGCATGTCTTTTTCGAAAGTGATATTTACCATCGGCCGTTTCTGCATGGTCGAGCGAAGATCATCAAAAGCGTCTATAGCCATTACTGGGAACAGGCCGGCTGGACTCCGTACGAACTGTACGAGAGATCGCTCCGCGAAGCACATGCAGTCACTACGCCAAGTATGAAACTATTGGAGCTGCTTCACACTCTTCCGGTCCCCGTTCATTTGGCACAAGAAGGAGTGGATATTGATGTCTTCAAACCTCTCCACACACGCACCGGCGCATTAACGGTCTGTTGGGCAGGCGACCCCACACGTCCCATTAAACGTATTCAGTGGCTCCAAGAAGCATGCGACGGGCTCTGTGAATTGCGCTTGGCTGAGGGAAAGCTTACAAAAGAAGAGATGGTGCGTTTTTATAACGATAGTGATGTAGTGGCGTGCAGCTCTATTGCAGAAGGATGTCCTAGACCACTTTTGGAGGGTATGGCCTGCGGCGCGTTTCCGGTCAGTTTTGATGTGGGCGTTGCACCGGAAGTGATTGATCATAAAAAGAACGGACTCCTTGTGCAGGATGTTTCCGTGCAAGGCTTGCGATCGGCATTGCTCTGGTGCAAAGAAAATCTGGATACTGTGCGCGGAGCAGGTGACCTGAATGCAGAACGCATACGGGGCTCCAGAAGTTGGGCGGCAGTCCTCCAGCCACTCGCAGAAGTGTATTCCTCTGTTTTGTAATTATGTATAAAATATTTGCTCAAATAAAAAGGCTTTGGGTAGGGCTCGGCAGCCCTTTCCCTTCTGTAGTACGTCATGTGCGTTATGCATGGCTGGGGCGACAGTATCCTCCTCGCATTCTTGCAAATGATGCCCATCAACAAAATACTGAACAATGGAAGCGCGATGTAGCGGTCATTATTCCCTGTCATAACTATGGCAGATATGTGGCGGGCGCCATCGAAAGCATTCTGTCTCAAACCGTGAAGCCCTCCACTATTCTGGTTATTGATGATGCATCCACCGATGACACGCAAGACGTCATTGCTCGGTATAAAGAAAAAGGGGTACGTAGCATCCATGTGGAATGTAAAAGCTTGGCTCTTACGCGCAATGTCGGTGCTAAAGAAACGACCTCTACCTTCCTTCTCTATCTGGATGCCGACGACACGCTTCCTCCGGATTACATTGAAAAATGCCTCGAGAAAACAACCGATCCCCATGTTGCGCTTGTCTATGGAGATTTTCAGAATAACGGTGACAATCATTATTATTTCCGGACTGCGGATTTTTCGGAAGACTTACTTTCACGCGCAAACTTTATTTCTTCCCATGCACTTATTCGCCGCGATGCGTTCGATGCCGTTAGCGGCTACAGACAGATTACGCACTCGTTTGAAGATTGGGATTTTTACAGGCGTGTTATCGCAAAAGGTTACACAGCGGCGCATGCAGATACCTTTGTGCAGTACAGGGTCCATAAAGACAGCATGTCGCAAGTCCTTATGCAAAGTGAGAATCGCACCTACTTCAAAACGGCAGCGCTGGCCCAGCATCCCATTACTATTTTTACACACTGGACTGGGCAAATGCAGGATATTGAAACATTTGTAGACCTCCTGCTTCAGATTGATCGTATTCCCGCCCTTGTATCTATTCATTGGCATAACTCCTCTGCCGATCCCCTTTTCGATGCAGCGCTAAGAAACGCCATGAGCAAGCTTCCTTTTGCAGAGTGCTTGTACACGGCACATCCCCTTCCTCCGGAAACACATGTGGAGGTTGCCGCTCTTGATGCACTCAATGACATGATCCTCCGCTGCAACACAGAGTACGTATGGAGCGTGGGCGAATCGACCCGTATTCACCCCGACACTCTCACCACGCTGCAAACCTGCATGGAAGCCGATGTCGTTGCAGTCTATGCAGCCGATGCTTCTGAAGCGATTGCAACGAGAAACTTTGCATGTGCACTTTTCCGCAAGGGGCCATTAAAAGCTCTTGCTCCTTTCTCTTTCTCACCAGATCTGTCCCCTGAAAAAACCTGTGCAGAAACGCTCTATACACTCTTAGATGTGCAGGGCGATTGCCTCTCTTGTCCCAATGCAAAAACGACCAGCATACAAAATGAAACCGTCTCCCCTGCTCCTATCCAGGCGGATCTCTGCGTATCTTTATCCGGACGTGAATGGATGTGGCCGCTGACGCAAAAATTTTTAGAAGAGCAACAGTATCCCCATACCCTCATCCATCTTATTCTTCTGGATACATCGCAAAATACGGCATTTGGGCACATGGTCCGAGAATGGCTACAAACATGTGACTATGGAAAAACAACGTATCTGCAAGAAACAGTCGGCGAGCGTGGCCTTGCGGATAAACCGCGAGACACATCACTCACGGATGTATGCAGAGCATGCGTACAGATTTACGCCCGCTTCCAGAAATTAACCCATTCCTCCGTCGTCTTTTTTCTGGAGGACGATGTACTGCCTCCCGTAGATACCTATAGGAATCTGTACAAGCATCTCACACCGGGGGTGGGTAGCGTGTCTGCCGTATACTGGCATAGACATGAAAAACAGCCGGTCTGCTGGAACTGGAATGGTGATGCCCCGGTCTTTCCCATTCCCGGTAAGGGAATCTCCGATATTGGTGGAAATGGTTTTGGATGTGTGGCGGTACGAGGTCCGCTTTTCCGGAAGACCGTGCTCCGTTTTGGACCGGATTGGCAAAATTATGATTACTATTTTTATAAAGATCTGCGCGCGGCGCATGGCAAAGCGTTGCTAGACTGGGACGCGGTCTGCAGACACTATGCAGATGCGAACACATGGTCCTGACATTCTCTGCGCTTTCAGGCAGCCACCAATGAATCTGCCGCTCTTTGCAGCGCCATCTGCCTCTGTAAATCCCGGAATACGTTCGTCTGTACTTGTTCTTTTCTGGGGAGGGCTACGATCACTTCGCTCATGAGTCTCCCCTCTTCTATGGTCACAATGCGATCGCAAAACATTTCGAGTGAATCTATTCCATGTGACACAAGAACAACCGTTTTCCCTTTTTCCTTTAAAGCAAGCATGTGTTTCATACAGGCAAATTGAAACGCGACGTCTCCTACAGCCAAGACTTCATCAAACAAATAAATATCCCGATCAACCTGTGCAGCCGCTGCATACGCCAAGCGCATTTTCATACCCGTGCTGTAACATTTCATCGGCAGATCAATATGGGATTCTATGCCGGCAAAACGAATAATATCGTCGGTCATTTCTCGAATTTCTTTTCGAGAATAGCCCTGCAGCAAGCCATGAAGGTAAATATTCTCTTCTGCTTTTCGCTCGGGATGAAACCCGATACCCAGTTCAAAAAAACAAGAAAATGTTCCCGTTCGTTGTACCGTGCCTGTATTGGGCTGCAGCAGTCCTGCAAGCACGCGGAGTAACGTGGTTTTCCCGGAACCGTTATGGCCAAAAATCCCGAGCCACTCCCCTTTTTCAATATTCAGCGATACATCGCGCAATGCATGGACTGTCACCTTGCGGCGATTGGCTCCCCACTTCAGCAATCGATCTTGCAAGTGCACGGACGAAATGACCGATCGCTCGTAGAATTTGGATACGCCGGCAGCGGAGAGGACAATATCGCTCATTAATATTCTTCAATAAAGAAAGGCGCGCGTTTCTTATAGAGCATAGCGCCGATCATAAAAATAAAGAGGCAAACTGCGGTGAATCCAATGGCATGCGTAAAAGACGGCACCCCTCTTTCTGTAGGATAAAGAAACACACGATGCATGTCATTCATCAAAACAGACATTGGCTGGAATGTAACAACAATATCAAAAAATTCGTAGACCGAATGTATAGTGGGATGATGTACTAATTCCAAAAAAGCCTGCGCCAGCGGACGATCTCCCTTATAGGGATACGTAATGGGAGTCAGCCAGAAAAATATTTGCGTCGCAATGGCCCACAAATGGTGAATATCTCTGTACTTCAGCGAATAAGAGCAGAGAAGCATTCCCGTACCCAGTGCAATGAGGGACATCTGGAAAAGCAAAAGGAATACATAGAGCTGTGACCAACTCCACACAAAATCAAACACCCAGAGGAACGTCAGGAAAATAAGAAGGTGCGTCAGGAAGATAAGAAGATTCGTCCACCCAACCATGAAAATGAGAAGGATGCGAGGAAACACGAGTTTTTGAATAATGGATGCCTTTTCTTCGAGCATCGCCATACACGCGGTCGTTGTGACCACAAAATATTCCCAAATGATAATGCCCAAAAAAAGATAAAACGGATAATGAGGAATGGCACTCTGCACATACGGACCGATGGCATACAAAATAACCAGGAATTTTGCGAGCGGACCAATAAGTGACCAAAAATATCCGAGCACCGAACCGCGGTACTTCAACATAAAATCCGACCAGCCGATTGCGATAATAACGCGCAAGGAATGACGAAGACTGAAACCGTGGTCGGACATAGCCGCATGCTAGCATAAAAGAACGCAAGGGTTGTACGGGCTTCCAAAAGCCGATACCGTACCGCCCATGTCGGACAATACAATCCAAGATTCCACTTACTCCCTTTTGATGGCGATAGGCGGAAGTTTTCTGGTAGGCATTGCGGCGGTTTTTTTACTGTGGGCGGCATATCCGCACGGACTCATTGCTCCCGATACCCTTGGATACAATGAACTCGCATCTTCACTCGTATCATCCGTTCCATTAGCCGTCGATAAAGTCCGCATGCCGGGACTCTCGGTTGTCATTCTCTTTGCGAAACTGACCCCCTTCCCCGGCGCATTCATCCTCTGGTTCAACGGTCTTCTTTTTTCGCTGTGCGCTACAACAATTGCGTGGATAGGGACTGTATTATTCAAAAAGCCACACTACGGCTTTTTCCTGGGAACACTCTTTGTCTTCTGCGAAGTGCTTCTGGGAGAACCGTTCTTCTATACCGCGTTTACCCTCACGGATATTGCCGCTGCATCTCTGCTCTTCTGCGGCATACTGTTTGTGTATGGCGGATGGATGCGAGCATCCGGAGCTATTATACTGCTGGGATTCGTTTTCCTTGGAATATCGGAAGTATTCCGTTCCATGCTCCTCATTCCCTTTTTTGGAAGTGTGATACTTATTTGGATGTATGCCGTTCGTACGAAAAAAAATCTATCCGCAGCATGGATCGGCGGATTTTTTCTTGCATTAGTGCTTCCTTTTTTCCTATGGAGCGTGCGAAATGCTCTTATTTTTAAAGAAGTAGATGCCAACCCGTATATTGCCATTCACCTCCTTACGCACGCAGCACGCTTGTGGGAACCCGGCGATATTTTGTTTGATGACCCCACGGTCAATGCCGATTTTCATACGGCAATGCGCACACAGACACTTGTTCCCCCCTATGACGGTCCGAAGATTTTTGGCGTGCCCTATGTTGAATGGGGTGTTATTACCGGTTTTCTTGGCTCTCAAATGCCAAGTTACTTGCAAAAAAATCACCCAACTGATGCAAAAGCCATGACTGCTATGTATCAAAAAGAATTTTCGGCCATTTCTCAAAAAATTGCCATACGTACCATCCTTAATCACCCGGGGAAATATCTTCTCCATATTGCACCTCTGTACTGGGCAATGTTTCGTCACAATAACAGCGGGTACCTGCTCAATTTTGCAGCAGAAGACAGCAGAGCAACCTATCGTAGAATTTGGAATGACGACCATATTCTCCGTTCACTCACAACGCAGCTTCTTGGAACTGCGCCATGGGAATTGCCCTCTGCCTCTATTCGCGCATCGGCATTTTTATATTCTGCAATGATAGGAATCCGCACACCTATTCCTCATTCAACATTTATCTTTTACTTCCTGTCACACCTGACGGCAATCTTTGGCATTCTGTTATGCCGCTCCACAAGAGTGATATCTTTTCTAAAACTATCGAAGGAAGAGGGGCTGCAGAAAGGCATGCTGCTGCTTTTTTTATGTGCAGTCGCTTTCGTTCACTTTATTTCCATAGCATTCATGACAGTCCTGGAAGATTCACGCTATGCCACGCCGGGTATTTTCCCTCTGCATTTTGCCATTCTCCTCAGCTTTTGTATTCTTGTAGATGCAACGATAAAACACATACGAACACGCTAAGCATTTAGGACCTTCTTCGTCTCCATGCATATCCTGCCGCCGCACCCGCTGCCATAATGACGATGGTCGCAGGGCCCGTAGATGTGGTGGAAGGCGGCAATGCTGTCCCCGGGATGGTAACGGTATCTGTTGTTGCAGTTGTGGAAGAACGCGCACTAGAGGATGCACCGGGAGTATTGAATGGCAATTCAATAATTGTTCCCGGAAGAACTTGGTTACTGGCATGAGATGTACGACAGAGTGCATTGCAGGTGCTGCCCGGCTTTCCGTTCTGCGATCCTTCGTCACACAATTCAAGCGGTGTATCTGTAATGCCGTCACCACAGCGTCCAAGGTTACAATCGGGACGACAGAACGCGTTTGGCTGGAAAGAATTTACCTGGCCGTTATCACAGAGTTCACCCGGATCAATACGTCCGTTTCCGCACGCATTCAACACAATAACCGTTGCAGATGATGCAGACGATTCTGCAAACACATCCTCACTTGATGATTCAAAATCGCTGCTCGAAAACGCATGAAATGGTGACGAAGAGAACGGCAGACTGGAATCGGGAGGGACACAGGCAATGCATGGCATAAGAGGATCTGTCACACACACTTCATTTCTTGCTGCACAAAACTCATTTCCCCCAGCTGCGCATTCCGTTCCCGTACAGAATCCCGTCACAAAGACGGATGATTGCGCCGAAGTGCTGCTTCCTTGGCTGCGAATCAAACGACACGATGGCGAACAAACGAAACGACTGTTATCCGATGCAAAAGACGGCTCGCACTCTTCGCCCAGCAAGGACTGCACAATACCGTCTCCGCAATTTCCACGAGTCATTTTGCAGGAGGTATTGCAGCTTCCGGTGTTGCTGCCGTTTCTGGTTCCATCGTCACATTCTTCCATACCTTCGCGGCGCCCGTTTCCACAAACAGCAACGGTCCGTGACGAACTGGAGCCGTTTTTAAGCCTACAAGATAGTGCATCGCAATCGGACGACGGATCGGTAAGTGCAGGTTCACAATTTTCTCCGCGCAGTGATTGAATGACACCGTCTCCGCAGAAACCACCTTCGTTCTGGCAGGAATTATTGCAGCCGTCGTCGTTTCTCAAGTTTCCATCGTCACATTCTTCAATGCCTTCCTTGAATCCGTTTCCACAAATACCGCTGCTCTTTGCGCTGGAAGAAGAGGAATACGAAGAAGAGTTTATGCCGGAGCTGGTAGAACTCTGTGCCGAAGAACTGGGCCCGCCGGTACACTGAAGACACAGGAACGTATTCACATTCTGACACCCCGTTGCGCCCAATTCTGCACAGTATTCCATTCCTCCATTTCCACACGCATCGTCGGGACAGTTATGATTAATGATGGATGATCCTTGTGAACTGGAAGAATTTTGTGCGCATGCCACCAAACATTGATTGGCAGTAAGGACACAAGAAGGAGATGCCAAACAAAGACCGCTCAAACAACAGTATCCGTTAGATCCGCCGGAACTGTTGGATGAATTTCCGGAGGAGTTGGAATTATTGGAGGAGTTGTTTGAGCTGCCGGACTTGGATGATCCGGAGGAATTTGATGAATTGCCGGAGGAGTTGGATGAGGATTTATTGCTGGAGCCGGATGAGTTGGATGACTGCGATCCGCCGGAGGACTTTGATGAATGCGAGGATCCGGAGGAATTGCTGCTGTTTTTGGTGCTGGAAGAGTTCCCCGATGAGTTGGAAGACGATTTATTGCTGGAGCCCGAGGAATTGGACGACTGCGATCCGCCGGAGGAATTCGATGCACCAGATGAATTCGACGATCCCGAAGACTGCGATGAGCCGCTCTGTGCAGATGACGCTTTAGATGATGTATTTGATTGTGATCCGCCGGATGATTGCGATCCCTGAGATCCCTGTGACCCCTGCGATGATCCGCCGGGACACACTTTTTCATTCAGCAATTGATCGATGGTACACGGAGTACAAGAACTACCGTCCGGATACTGCGTGACAATCAAAAACTGTTTACAAGATTTCGTACAGGCCGTATCCGCCGGATTGGTACAAGAGACGCAAATATTTTTGCGAATACAATCCAAACACGTATGTCCCGGCTGTGAACAGCCTGCAGTCGATCCATTAGAAGATTGATTTCCTCCGCTGCTGTTATTGCCGCTGCTGTTGGAAGAATTTCCGGATGATTTCGAGGACTGCTTGCTGCTGGCGGAATTGCCGGAGGAATTACTGCTGGCTTTGGAAGAATTACTATTTTGTGAACCAGTGCTTCCTGTACTTCCGGTACTACCTGAACTGCCGGTGCTGCCGGTACTTCCTCCTGTATTTCCTCCGGTATCCCCTGCAATTGTGTTCCCGGCGTTTGTATTTCCTGCAATTGTATTTCCTGCATTGGTATTACCGGCGTTCGTGTTACCGGCGTTCGTGTTACCGGCATTGGTATTCCCTGCAATTGTGTTACCGGCATTGGTATTCCCTGCATAGGTTCCAATAAGACCTCCTGATCCCGGCAATTTACAAAAACCTTGCGTCGGATTCCCGATGCGCTCGGAACAAACAAAAGCCTCTTGAATATGTCCTCTGGTTACGTAAATACCCTGACTGTTGATAATATAACAATTATCCGTAGTGTCAGAACCACACGCAGTTTTACATCCTTTGGGGTTTGCGGGGTCGTTTTCATCCGCAAGACAAGTCTGCGAACTGCAATTTTCCATATTAGGGTTATAACAACGGCATTCTTCTGCATCTTTATACCGGTCCAACGTACAATCCGGACAATGTGCCTCAATGACATTGCCGCACTTTGATCCATCATAACAAATGGTGCACGCAGAGACGTTATCGTCTTCACCACATGCTTCTCCGGGGTGGAGAAGAACGAAATTTTGAACCGCGGGGTCGTCCAGCCAACCGGGTTCATTAAAATCTACATTGCCAAATAGATCTTCACAACAAACATCTCCATACGGAGCATCACAGGTACACACCGCATCCGCAGGGACTCCGTTTGGGGGAACGGCACAATGAAAGCCTGTTTTACACAATTTTGTTTTATCGACTGTTTTCAATACATCCCCTTCGCAACATTGCTCAACGGTAATACTGCAACGCGCCGAACCGTCCTTTCCGTATAAGTCGGAACATTTTATGGTGCCATGCTTTCCATCGCACAGATTCACTGCCCTGCAAATATAGGCATCATCACACTCGCCTTTTGCTCCGTTTGGAAGATCACATTCTTCTCCTATGCTTTTTACAGGATGTTGACAGACTCCGGCTTTGCAGACGTCATTCGTACAACTCTTGCCGTCCGACATACAAGTCATACCTTCGTTCACAGACTGTTTCACACATTGGTGAGTAGTTGTATTACATTTATTTACAAAACAACTATTCATGGGGTCCTGCGGACAATCTTGATCGGAATTGCACTGCACGCATGTTTTGTTATGACAAACGGGCGTACTTGTTCCCGCACATTTGTTGATAGTCTGCAGACAGTCTCCGCCCATACACATACCGCCCCAGCAAGCATTGCCGCTGTCGCAAGCAACGTTCTTAAAATTAATACCGCATTTATGGTCTATGCACGTCACATCTCCACATGCAGGATTTGATGGCTTGTTCGGACAATCCGCTGGGACACTGCACTGGAATTCAATACAGGCTCCGCCTCTACATTCTCCTTTTCTATTTGGCCCATTGCACGTACCGCCTTCATTGGCCGATGGATACATACAGGCTCCTGCCGAACATGTATTTTCCGTACAGGGATTACTGTCTTCACACTGCTCAGGTCCTGTGCATTGCCCTGCAGTAATTGGGCAGCAACATTCACCGGGGGTTGGAGGATTTCCACCGGGACATAGATTATACCCGGCAGGACACTGCCCATTGGTTCTAGGATAGGCACAGGCCCCGTCGGGACTCGATACTTGTGCAGTCAGTAATGCCAACGTTGATTTTTCATGCATTGTTTTATACACACCGGTGCCTATTAAAACGGCCGCCAAAAGAAAGAGAGTAAGAAGGCCTTTTCTATTGAGAGAAAACCGGGGCATACTGTTACCAATCATAAAGCATTTACGCTCAAAAATTGAGCGCGTTTGCAGCATGACCTTGACAGAAATTCTCTGAAAAGTTGTGCTTCTATATCTTGCGACGTTTCTTCATCCACGCATACCCTGCCGATGCCCCGAGCGCCATAATTGCGAGCGTTTCAGGACCCGAAGATGTCGTCACGGGAGGCAGTGCGGCAGACGGGCCGTCGATCATTTCATTTCCAATAAGTGCAGCGGTATTTTGCTCAGTGGATACTGGCGAATTTATAGGACTGAACGGCAGTTCAATGACCACTTTATCCAGCACGTCGGTCACATCCGTTTTGCGACGACAGGAGAACGTACACGACGATCCATCCGTCCCGTTTTGCGATCCGTCATCGCAAAGTTCAAGAGGCGTATCTATTACGCCGTCTCCACAGCGTCCAAAGCTGCAGTCCGGACGACAGAACGCGTTTTCTGCAGCAGAATTTTCTGCACCTTGATCACACTCCTCACCGGGATTGAGCATGCCGTTTCCACAGTTTGGACCGGGTACAAAGAGCGAAAGAGACGACGTGCTTGATGATTGAACGGGTGGATAAAACGCATCGAGATACGACATATCCGGAGGCGAGAAATACGGAAGCGATGTGTCGTTTGGTGCACAGACAATACAAGGAATATTCGCATCGGGGACGCACGTTGCATCTTGGATGCCGCAGAACTCGGATCCGCCCTCCGCACACTCCGTACCGCTGCACAGAGTCTCTGCAATAAAGACGGAAGACTGCGTACTCGACTGCGATGACGAACGCCTGAAGGATAATCGGCATTTATCCGTGCAAATCATGGGTGCATCCGGCGCAACGAGTGACGGTTCACAATCCTCTCCCATCAGCGTTTCCACAATGTTATCGCCGCAGAAACCGGATGTTCGTTTGCAGGATGTGTTGCACACACTGTTCCCCGTGCCATTTTTTATCCCGTCATCACATTCTTCAAATCCTTCCCGCCGACCGTTACCGCAAACAGGCGGACTGAATGATCCTGCGGACGATGAAAGCAATCGACAATTACTGCTACTGCACAAGCTGGAAGGATCTGTCAGATTCGGTTCGCAGTTTTCGTTGAGCAAAGATTCAATAATACCGTCACCGCAGTATCCTCCTTCTACCTGACAGGAGTTGTTGCAACCGTCATCGTTTTTCATATTTCCGTCGTCACATTCTTCGGCGCATTCCTTGCTGCCATTGCCGCAAATGTGGAGGCAGGGGAAGGAAGAAGAGGACGCTGACATTGTACTTTCACTGGAACCAGCGGACGATGAAGTGTCAGATGAACCGCTGCAAACAATACAGGGTAAATCATTTAAAACAGTACAGATGGAAAATCCTGTTACATTGCAAAACTCATTACCTCCAAGATCCGAACAGGAGAGAGGGTCGCAGATGAGAGGACTTGAGTTACTTCCACTGGAAACACTTCCCACGGAGGACGAGAGAATACATGCGCTGCAATCCGTGTTCATACAACCGTTCAACGGTCCTCCGCAGAAATTTCCAAGACAGCAATATCCGGGCGGAGCGGAAGAAGCGGACGAATTGGAATTGGTAGACCCATTGCTGCCGTTCGATCCGTTACTGCCGTTGGATCCATTGCTTCCATTTGATCCCCCTGAACTGCCTGAACCATTGCTACCGTTTGAACCGCCGGAACTCCCTGAGCCATTACTTCCATTGGATCCACCTGAGCTGCCCGAGCCATTACTACCATTCGATCCTCCTGAACTTCCGGTGCTGTTACTGCCGTTTGATCCATTACTTCCGTTTGAACCTCCTGAACTTCCCGATCCATTACTTCCATTTGATCCATTCGATCCTCCTGAGCTGCCGGAGCCATTCGACCCGTTACTTCCATTCGATCCATTGCTGCCGCCGGAACTTCCTGAGCCATTACTACCATTACTACCTCCTGAGCTACCGGAACCGTTCGAACCATTACTAAAAGGTGCAGGGCTGCCCGACGACCCACTGCTTGCCGATCCTACCGCAGGACATGCAGGAGGTTCATTTTGAATTTGCTGAGCCGTACATGGGACACAGGTTGTTCCGTCGGGAAATTTACTGACATTGATAAAATACTTACAAGACTGTGTACAGGCATCGTTGGGTCCCGCATTGGGACAAGTCACGCAAATAGTGCGTGTGGTGCAGTCGCTACATGTATGACCTGCTTGCGTACACGCGCTGCTGGAAGAAGATGAGCTGGATGAACTGGAAGAACTGGATGAACTGGATGAATTTGATGATGAAGAACTGGACGAGCTGGATGAATTTGATGATGAAGAACTAGACGAGCTGGAACGAGAAGATGACGATGCACTGCTCCCGCACGGACAGACCGGTATCTGCTTACTTCCCGTGCCTTGACCGTTGCACGCATCATGAAAATCAATGGTCGCATAATCTTTTCCCGCATCGGCCGTTAATGTCATCGTATTTGTCCCTCCGCCATCGCAACAACCCGCACCGGACCAGGTATTGGTGTACTGCACTTTGCCGCAACTATTTGCGAAGTTACAGCTGGTGGAATCGGTATTAGTACAGCTGCCTCCCGCAGCAATATCTGCAGTCACCGAACGACCAAAGGAAAGGTCAATCAATGCGGCAATATTTTTTTGATAATTGGAGACGCCATTCGATGCAAAGCAGGAACAATTCTGACGCGGCTGATTGACCAAGCATGTACCCCCGGAGCAATAATCTTCCTTTGCTCTACAATCAACATTCCCGGCGGCAATAGGTGTCCCACAGTTTTCCCCATCGGCCTTATTTTGTGTTTGGCAAGTGCCGGAGATACATTTTTTTACCTTGCACGTATTCAAAGCAGGCTGAGGATTGCAATCCGCATCAATCGTACATTGTGGCGAGGAAGGAAGTTGTGTGCAGTTGCGCGGAAACGAGCATCGGCCGTTGGAACAAACATAATCACCGGGGCAATCTGCGGTGCTGCCGCAGGTGCTCATCATAGGAATGTCTTGTATTTGAAGGCAGCGCACCACAAGCGACACCTCCTTCCAGCATCCATAAAAATAATCATAACAACTGTTCAAGCTGTAGCCGGCATCCACAGTAGTGCCATTCTGTGACATGTTTCCAATCTGCCAATCACCACAAATACCATCACAAATATGTCTGGGGTGCGATACATCACAATTTTGACCCGGAGAACCCAGATCACCCTGATCCGCTTTGTCAAAAACCAAACCGTATCCGGACGGACAGGAAATGGCATACGATTGATCGCCGGTTACGGAACATGTTTGTCCGGGGGGACACGTGCATGTGTGATAATACGTCGACCATTGCGGAGCGGTACACCAATCGGACGGCGTCATATTTATGGTAGCGCGCAATGTGCGTCCCGACCCGCCCTGAGCATACAACGCAACCACTGCAAAAAATGCCAGCAGACTAAAAATAGCAGGGCCACTGTACTTAAAAGAAGGAAGGTTCATCCAAGCATGAATACTATCCTATTTACGCCTCCTCATCCACGCATATCCTGCAGCCGCACCCGCTGCCATAAGCGCCACCGTTTCCGGACCCGAAGATGTTGTAGTAGGCGGGAATGTTGTCGGTTGTCCCGATACCGTTTGCGATGTGGTAACAGACGCTGCAATAGGAGAAGACCCCGGCAATCCTGCAGTCAAAGATGTAAAGGGGAATTCAATAACAGAGCCTGGCAACACATTCGTAGGGTTTGTAGGACGGTAGCACTGCGCAGTGCACGATGCGTTGGGCAAACCGTTTTGCGATCCCTCGTCACAAATTTCGAGCGGCGTATCCACGACGCCATCGCCACAACGACTGATTGTACAATCGGGACGGCAGGCTGCATTGGGCGATGCAGAGTTTTTTGCGCCGTCATCGCACTGTTCCGTTCTATTGAGAATGCCATTGCCGCAATTGGCGGGAATGACAAAGCGTGGATCAGAGGTAGTGAATGCGCGCGAAGAAAGCATGTGGGTCGATGCGTCGCGCAAATAGGACATATCACGCGCAGTAAATGGAGGGAAGTCACGATTATGCGGAATACAAATAATACAAGGCATGACCATGGTGGGATCACACGATGCTTCGCGTGCACCGCAGAAATCCGATCCGCCGTCCGAACATTCATTGCCTCCGCAAGTCTGAGGAGCTGGAACCTCTGGAGCAGCACGGAGCATTCCTGCAGACGACGCCATTCTCCTAAATGCCAAACGACATCTGTCGGTACAAATCATGGGCGCATCGGCGGCAATGAGCGCAGGTTCACAATCCTCGCCTAGCAGCGATTCAATGATGTTATCGCCGCAGAAACCGGATGTTCGCTTACACGATGTATTGCACGTACTAAGCGTACTGCCATTTCTGTTTCCATCGTCACATTCTTCCGATGCTTCGCGGCGTCCGTTTCCGCACTGCGCGGGAGCAAAGGATGCAGCAGACGATGCAATCATCCGACAGTTCACGCTGCTACACGCCTCGGACGGATCGGTGAGATTCGGCTCACAGGTCTCCCCGCGCAAAGATTCAATAATGCCGTCGCCGCAATACCCTCCCTCTATCTGGCAAGAGTTGTTGCACCCGTCACCGTTCTGCATGTTGCCGTCGTCACATTCCTCCGCGCATTCTTTCACGTTGTTTCCACAAATATGCAGACAAGCACTGGAAGAATGTGATGTATTGGAGCTAGTGGATGCAACACTGCTAAGGATGCTGGATGCTGCGGAACTTTGGCTTCCATTCGATGTATTCGAGGATTGCGATCCGTTGGAATTATTGCTGGTATTGGAACTGGTGGATCCTTCTGAGCTATTACCGTTGCTACTATTGCCGCCGTTACTACTGGCAGAAGAAGACGCCGGAACAGTGCCGCAAATAATGCAGGGGAATGTAAGGAGTACATGACACACGGGTTTTCCAAGCTTTTCACAGAACTGTTGACCACCGAGTTTGGTACACGAATCGGGATCGCACTCGGGAGCATTGGATGATCTGCTGGAATTCGATCCATTGGAGCCGTTACTGGATGTATTGCTGCTATTAGATCCCCCCGAACTGGTACTGCTATTCGAAGAACTGTTTGCACACGCATTACAATCCGGATTGAGACATCCTGCCAGAGGTCCTCCGCAGAAATTGCCGATGCAACAAAAGCCGGGTGCATCGGAAGATGATGCGCTGGAATTATTGCTATTAGCGGAACTGTTGGATGATCCGGAATTGTTACTGCCGTTTGAAGAGGTAGATGATCCGGAATTGTTACTGCCGTTTGAAGAGGTAGATGATCCGGAATTGTTACTACCATTGGATCCGTTCGATCCATTACTTCCGTTTGAACCATTCGATCCATTGCTGCTGTTTGGTCCTGCGTTATGCAAACTTGATGAACTGTTGTTTGCAGAATTTCCCGACGATGCTGCAGACGACACAGAACCAGATCTCTGCGAGCTGGCTGCGCTGCTGCCATTTGATTGATTACTCGTTGCACTCCGCGTACTTCCATTGCTGCCGTTTGAACCTTGGCTTCCTCCCGATCCATTGCTGCCGTTTGAGCCCTGACTTCCGCCTGATCCGCCGGTGCCGCCAATCCCTCCTCCCGTTTGCCCTCCCGTTGCTCCTGTTGTTGCTCCACCCGTCGTGCCCGTCGTACCAGCAGTCCCACCGCCCGTTAATCCTGTAATAGCTCCACCACCGGGTCCTCCGGTGCTGGCACCTCCTTTCGTGGGATCCGTACAAATACGTCCCGAGACTCCGTCCACAATACGATCCACGCAACTAAGCGCTCCCGTAAAATATCCACGTATCATGCGTGTCCCTCCGTCGCTCGTGGTGTAGCAATCTGTCTCGTCGTATGCATCGCAATGATTGTTACATGCCCCGCTAAAGGGAGATGCGCAATATTTTGCAGAACAGTTTGTTCCCGGAGTATTACACAAACATTCGGGTGTTTTTTGGCCTTTGTCACACTGTGCGCACTGCGGAAGAAGTGCGTCGGAACAGGCGGTAACACCCGCTGCATCATATTCATACATACACACAATCCCGTCACATTTTTCTCCGGATTTTCTATTCACCACTTTATCAATAGGATCGCCGGAGGCCAGCAAGCCTTCGCATGCAACGGCGTTATTTGTTAATACACAGGTGCAGATGTTTTTTACACACGTCAAACCGGCACGACATTCTACTTTGGGAATGGTGCTGGTGGTGCCGTCGTCTTTACAGCACGGCTTGCTTTCACCACACGCAGCCCCTGTTCCGTTTGCGGAATTCGGGGTGGTACACATGACATAATCTGGATGCTGGAATTTACAATTGTTCGGTTCACATTTTCCGTCGGCCGTACATTTGCCCGGACCGGAGAATGTAGTGCAAGCAGTGCCTTTTGGCTCGAGCGTTTCATAACATGCGTTCTTTAAACCGCCACACACATCCTTGGTACAGCCATTTCCATCCGCCGGGCAAGTGGCGCTATTTTCCCGATGTACACAACTGCCGGCAAAACAAACATCATCCGTACACAAATTCCCATCTGACGCACATGGCACATCGGTGTTTGATGTAGTCACACACTTTCCCCGAGTGCAATAATTATTTGTACACACATTCGCATCATCACAATCCGCTGCAGTGGTGCATTCGGGCTCTTCGCAGGTTACGCCGTCATCTGCACAAGTTTGTGTATCCGTACAATATGATGTCCCAGTACAACTGCCACTGTCACACTTATAGGCTTTACAAGGGCCTTTGGCACCCGGATCACAGGCGTTCCCATTCTTAGGCCCACCTTGATTAATACAACCCGTATCGGTCATACACGCATCGTTTGTACATTCGTTGCCATCATTGCAATTCAACGTGTTGCAATCGTACTGACACACACATGATCCTCCTTTATTTTGACACGTTGCGCCGGCCTTACACGACGCACATCCTCCTTGACCCATTTGGCATTGTACCGACGACGCAGAAGATGAAGCGTTATTACTGACACAGACGCTGTTGGTACATGTGTAGCCGGCCGTACAACCAACCGGGCGTGGCGTTGGACCGGTTGGACTTTGCCATGTACATATAGTTCCACAAGCACCTCCGGGAGGGGCTCCAGCCAATTGACTCTCTGTACAATCCAACACCGTTGCACTCAAATTACTCGGAGAAGCATTCCATCCTATATAGACAAAAACGGACACCACGCTCAAGACGCACGCGCCAATAAATAGTCGTCCGGACACAGTGGAAAAAATAGAAGGACTGACGCGCATAAACAGCAAGAATTCTATGCTTAAATTATTTTTTTGCCAGCAGCGTCTCTCTTGACGCTTTTTTTATTTTCGGCGCCGCATCCACGCATAACCTGCGGCCGCACCCGCTGCCATAAGCGCCACTGTTTCCGGGCCCGACGATGCAGTAACAGGAGGAAGCTCTGCGCCTCCCTGTCCTATTTGCGGCGAGCCGGAAAGAGAGGTCGTACACATACCATTCACACAGCGTTGCCCGTTTGCACACTGACTGTCTTCAGTACAACGCCGAATAACACACGCTCCATTCAAGCACACCTGACCCGTTGCACACTGCGCATCCGACGTACAACGCATGGACCCGAACGGCAATTCAATCACTGTTGCAGGCAACACATTTGCAGATTCTTTTTTCAGACGACACTGTGTCGAACAAATGGCAGTCGGCTGTCCGTTTAAGGATCCTTGATCGCACGTTTCGAGCGGCGTATCCGTGACCGCATCGCCGCAACGTCCAAAGCTGCAATCCGGACGACAGAACGCGTTTTGCGCAGATGAATTTTCCGGACCTTGATCGCACTGCTCACCGGGATTCAAGATACCATTACCGCAGTTGGGACCCGGCACAAAGAGCGGTAAAGACGACGCACTGGACGATTGAACAGGCGGATAGAACGCATTGAGGTACGACATGTCTGCCGGAGAGAAGTACGGAAGTGATGTGTCGTTCGGCGCACACACAATGCAAGGAATATTCGCATCAGGGACGCAGGTTGCATCTTGAATGCCGCAGAATTCAGTACCACCTTCCGAACATTCCATACCTGTACAGACATTATCTGCAATCAAAATAGAAGAAGCAGAGGAAGCGCTGGAATTGAACGGCGGACGGAATGCCAGTCTGCACTGTGCATTACAAATCATGGGGGCATCTTCTGCAATAAGCGCAGGTTCACAATCTTCACCCAGAAGCGTTTCTACAATGTTATCCCCGCAGAATCCGGACGTTCTCTTGCAGGATGTATTGCAGACGCTGATCTGCGTTCCATTTCTTGTTCCGTCGTCACATTCTTCAAATCCTTCGCGCCTATTGTTTCCACAGACAGGCGGAGTAAAGGATGAAGCGGATGATGCAAGAAGTCTGCATGTTTGACTGTCGCAGAGAGAGGAAGGATCGGTCAGATTGGGTTCGCAGTTTTCATTGCGCAGAGATTCAATAATGCCATCTCCGCAATATCCTCCTTCAATTTGGCAGGAGTTGTTGCAACCGTCATCATTTTTCATATTTCCGTCGTCACATTCTTCGGCGCATTCTTTCATGTTGTTGCCACAAATATGGAGGCAGGCGTTGGAGGAAGTGGAACCGGACGATCCATTGGAACCGTTACTGCCGCTGCTGCCGCTTGATCCTGAAGAGCCGCCGCTGCCGCTTGATCCATTCGATCCGGAAGAGGCGTCGCTATTGTTGGAACCGCTACTTCCATTTGAGCCATCGGAACCGTTGCTTCCGTTCGATCCCGCAGACGACGAGGGCAGAGAATCTCCGCACACAATACACGGGAGATCATCCAGCACCGTACAGAACGGGTGCCCTTCGGCTGCACAGAATTCATTGCCGCCCAATTCTGAACAAGAAGTGGGATCGCAGATATTTGGAACGGAAGAATTATTGTTTCCATCGCTGCTGGTTCCATCGGAACTATTGCCCTCCGACGAGGTGGGGACACAAACCCCACAGTTCGCATTGCTGCATCCATTGATGGGACCGCCGCAGAAATTTCCAATACAACAGAAGCCGGGCCCTGTGGAAGAAGAATTTCCATTCGAACTATTATTGCCGTTCGAACTATTATTGCCGTTCGAACTGTTTCCGTTGCTGGAATTGTTCCCATTCGAATTATTGCTGCCGTTGCTTCCACTTGCATTACTTCCGTTTGAATTGGAATTCGACGAGCCGCTGGAGTTACTGCCGTTGGATCCGCTGGAATTTGAACCGTTGCTTCCGCTGGAGTTGCTTCCGTTTGAATTGGAATTCGACGAGCCGCTCGAGTTACTGCCGTTGGATCCGCTGGAATTTGAACCGTTACTGCCGCTGGAGTTGCTTCCGGTAGAACTCGTGCTTCCATTCGAACCTGCAGACGATGCGCCCGCGCAAGCGGCTGCTTGATCTTGTGACTGTTGCGACGTGCAAGGAGTACATGCGCCCCCTCCACCCCTAAATTCGTACGGTGTGGGATTGCCCAATCTATCTACATAGCCATACGTTGTATACATGCCGGGAGCAACGCACCAAATACCGGGAATGGGACAGGATTGTCCGCTATTCAAAGGCGCTCCGGGCGTACAGGAATCCACTCCTTCGTTTTGAGCGTTATAGCAAACAATCATGGCTATCTGCTGACAGTCCGCACATCGCTGCCCTGCGGGCGGGCAAGCAAGCGAGGAAGATGAAGAAGAGCGTGAACTTGCCGCGCTAGACGATGCCACGCTGCTTGCAGGACACATAGCGGGGGGATGTTGCAATTCTTGTTGTATTTCCTGTGCACTACAGGGCGTACATGCTGTTCCGTCCGGATAGTTACTGGTGGTAATAAAATATTTACAAGACTTGGTGCATGGACTGTTCGGTCCGGCATTCGGACAAGACACACATCGACTGGTGGTATGACAATCTGTGCATAACCTGCCTGCAGCAACGCATGACCGTTGCGATGACGAGCGACTGCTTACAGAAGAAGATCGAGTGCTACTGGGCTGAGAAGAGGCGTTCGAAGAAGAGGCACCGGAACTTTGTGCAGCGGATGACGCGGCCGAAGAAGCGGCGGATGACGCGGCAGACGATGCAGCGCTGCTTGCGGGAGTTGAAGATCCTGCGCTGGAATTCGGTTGCGACGACGCCTGTGACGAAGCGGGCGCAGAAGACTGAGCGGATGACGCAGGTGCGCTACTGCTACCCGGCGCAGCAGAGGAGCTTCCCGGAGCGGACGATCCACCGTTTTGCGTGACACCGCAATCGGGGGAATTAGGTCCATAGGTTCCGCTGGTATCGCCATAGGTCATCATGGAAAAACCCATGGCATAACCGGGTCTGTACGAATTACTTCCGCATACGGCTCCGCCTCCGCTGCATACAAGACCGGTGTAATACGCACCGTCACCTACATATCCCGAGTTGGCATAACTGGGTGTACTGATGGTGCACTGATAATTTTGACATGTATTTCCTCCTGAACAATCTGCATCTGTCGTACACCAAACAGCTTGGCAAAAAGCAATGATGGCATCTTTGTTATACCATCCCTTACTCTCCATATGGAGACCTGTCCCCGGCTGATTATTCAAACATCCGGGGCCGAGAATAAAGCGCCCTCCCTGTGCTCCGCAGTCTGCGGCAAATTGTCCAAAATCTTTGGATACGTTTAACTGCCCCTTCAGAGTAGAACCCGTAAATCCGTGAAAAACAATCGCAAAAATCGTCACCAGAGAAAAAAGCGATACTGCTATAAATGCTCGTTGCTGAAAAAAATATGGCATTCCTGCACGATCATAACAAATCATTATCATTATCGATATCTTTACAACGCCTCGTATTGATGCATAGTCACGATTTTATTGCTCCTTCACACGTTTCTTTTTCATCCACGCATATCCGGCGGATGCACCCAGCGCCATAATGGCCAGCGTTTCCGGACCGGACGATGCGGTGGTTGGCGGCAGTTGTGCAGAACCGACAACCGAAGCAGTCGTACCGTTGATGGCAGTGCCATTCTGCTGGGCGTTCTTTTGTACATTGCCCATTGCATCGAAGAACGGACGCTGCGAGAACGGCAATTCAATAACGGCAGCGGGCAACACGCTTGTTCCATCTTGTGCGGCGACCAAACAGGTAACGGTGCAAAGTGAACCCGGTTTTCCATTCTGCGATCCTTCATCACATCTTTCGAGTGACGAATCCGTCACGCCGTCACCGCATCGTCCAAAGCTGCAGTCTGGGCGACAAAATGCATTGTCTGCCGGAGAATTTTCCGGCCCTTGATCGCACTGTTCACCTGCATTCAACACGCCGTTTCCGCAATTTGCCTTTGCAACAAAGAGCGGCCCCTTCGCAGACGATGCACTCGCTTGTGCAGCGGCATTAAACATTTGCAAATACGAAAGATCGGACGGCGCAAATAGAGGAAGAGCTGAGTCGCGCGGGACACAGGCAATACAGGGGAGATTTCCATCCGCTACGCATGTTGCATCTTGCGCGCCGCAAAAATCATTTCCCCCGTCCGCACATTCGGACCCTGTACAGGCAACATTGGCAGCTGTAAGGGACTCCGATGAAGCCGATCCGGTCATAAGATCGCGACGGAACGTTAATCGGCAACTGCCGTTACAGAGCATGGGCGCATCTTCTGCAATAAGAGCAGGTTCACAATCTTCGCCCAGAAGCGTCTCCACAATGCCATCTCCGCAGAAGCCGGACGTACGTTTACAGGATGCATTGCACACGCTTTGCGCTCCTCCGTTTGCACCTCCTTGATCACATTCCTCAAATCCTTCACGACGACCGTTTCCGCAAATAGGCGGCGTAAATGATGCAGTAGAGGACGACACTAAACGACACGTGACACTGTCGCATCCACTGGAGGGATCTGTCAGATTCGGTTCGCAGTTTTCATTCCGAAGCGATTCCACTATGCCATCTCCGCAATACCCGCCTTCTATTTGGCAGGAATTGTTGCATCCATCGTCGTTCTGCATATTGCCATCATCACATTCTTCGGCGCATTCATTCAAATTATTGCCGCAAATATGAATGCAGGAATTGGAAGAAGTGGAACCCGAGGATCCGTTTGATCCGTTGCTGCCGTTACTGCCGCTTGAGCCGTTACTGCCGTTGGAGTTACTACTTCCGTTTGAACCGTTCGATCCATTGGAACCGTTGCTGCCACTGCTTCCATTTGATCCTGCCGACGATGACCCGGGAGAATCGCCGCACTGAATACAGGGAAGATCATCCAGCACCGTACAGAACGGATGGCCTTCGGCTACACAGAATTCATTACCGCCCAATTCTGAACAAGAGGTGGGATCGCAAATATTGGGAGACGAACTGTTCCCGTTCGAGTTATTACTTCCATTAGAACCGTTACTTCCATTGCTGCCGGTCGATGATGTCGCAGTACATGCGCTGCAATCTGCATTACTGCACCCGTTGAGCGGACCACCGCAGAAATTTCCTATGCAACAGAAGCCGGCAGCCGGCGACGAAGACCCGTTTCCATCAGATCCTTCTGAGCCATTGCTTCCATTCGATCCATTGGATCCGTTACTGCCGTTTGAGTTATTGGATCCGTTCGAACCGTTGCTGTTGTTACTTCCATTCGATCCGTTACTGCTGTTGCTTCCTCCGGAGCCGCTAGAATTGGATCCATTGGAGCCGTTACTGCTGGAAGTAGGACACGTGTAACTACAGCCTTTTAGGGGATCGCAGACCGGACACGTAGGGACATTGCCACAGCAGTAAGCTGCTCCTTCAAAACAGTTGTAGGTGACATTGGGCAAGAAACAATTGGAAGCAGAACTGCCGGAGGACTGCTGAGAAGCGGAGCTGCTGCTGCCATTGGAACCGCTTGAATTTGAACTGTTGCTTCCGGCACTGCTGGACGGACCAGATGATGCACTCGCACATGCCGCTGCCTGAGCCTGACTTTCCTGCTGAGTACACGGGGTACACGCACTACGATCCGGATTTTCATAGGGCGTGGGCGAACCATCCAGACGAGTAAATCCACAAATAGCTCCGCCTTGCCCGCCTATTCTGTCTCTACAGCTTCCCGGTGCAAAGTTCGGGCACTGATTCCATGCAGCCATGGGCCAACATTCCGCATTATTACACCTACATGCCTGCGTCTGCTGACAGTCCGCACAACGACGACCTGCCGGAGGGCAGGCAGGCTGAGAAGACGATGCCGACGATGCCGGAGTAGAGGACGCACGCGAGCTGCTGCTTTGCGGACACATGGGTGACGCCAACAATTCCTGCGGCGTACACGCAACGCAACTTTGACCCGTATTCACGTTAAAACACTTAAAAGACAAAGGCCCGCACGATTTCGGACATGCCCCGCCGGGAGTGCAGGGAGGCGGAACACACCCGTTACATCGACAGGAATAACACCCTGTTCCTGCAGGAGTACATGACGCCTGAGAACTGGCATTGCCGGCAGAAGAGCGAGAGGACAATCCCACTGATGATGATTGCGGCGCAGAGGACGGAGCAACCGACGAAGCGGGCCCGGAACTTTGTGCAGAGGACTGTGTACTGGATCCGCCGGTTGAAGATGCGGTTGATGACGCAGCGGAGGAAGCCGGTGCGGATGAGGCGGGGGCAGAGGAGGCCGGTGCGGATGATGCAGGTGCGGAACTCTGCGGAGCCGATGAATTTCCTCCTCCTGAACTCTGGCCACCATTGGACGATGGCGCAGTCGACGAAGCGGGGGCAGATGAACCTGAGGACGGAACCACGTTGCTCGATCCCGTACACACATTATTCGTACAAGACAATCCGTCCGCGCAACTGCGGGTCCCCGGTGTGACTCCTCCTCCTCCTAAAGTCGACATACAACAAGTTGTGCCACATGCATCACCCGATCCGCCTGGAATGGCTTGGCCATTGGCATCCTGCGCACACCAACCGTAGACGTTATCGCAATAATAATTCGTTTGGGCACGCAAATTCGTATCCGCATGCATGTATCCGTATACCGCGGCGGCAGAAAAAAGTGCCAACAAAACAAGGACGATTATGCCGTTCTTTCTAACAAAGAATCCGACCATTGTCGCAAATCATATCGTATCATCTGGCAAAACTGCAGAGCGGACGCGGTATAGTTCTTGACAGTACAGACTCTATGCACTGATTTCTTCTTCTTTGGCGGGCATGATGACTCTGCACCCCGGCTTCATGGCACGAATACGCTCGGCAAAAGGAACCATTTGCTCTTCTTCTCCGTGTACAAGAATCACCGTCTTCAATCCTTCGATGCCACCGATATACGCATCGAGATCGATCATGTCTGCATGACCGGAATATGCATCGATATACTGAATTTCCGCCTTCTTGCGATACATCTGATCGAATATCTTCACTTCGAATACGGTCGGATCAATAATGCGAGCTCCGAGCGTATCTTTCGCCATGAAACCGACGGCTAAAATGGTATTCAGGGGATCCTCAATTTCATTTTTCAAATGATGACGAATACGTCCCGCTTCACACATGCCGGAACCCGCCATAATGATATACGGACCCGGACGACCGTTCAGCGCCTTACTTTCATCTACATCTTCGGTATAGCGAACCAAGGAAAATTGAAACGGGTTATGCGCGCGTGACAAAAATTCATCAAACATTTGCTGATCGTAACATTCCGGATGTTTCATAAAGACGTCCGTTACTTTGGACGCCAGCGGCGAATCGATGATGATGGGAATGGCGGGAATTTCCTTTGCGTCATGCAGTAAATGCAAGTCGTACACAAGCTGCTGCGTACGCTCGAGCGAGAAGGCGGGGATAATCAATTTTCCTCCGCGCGACGCGGTCTTCACCACTATTTCCTTCAAACGATCTTTCGCGGTCGCCAAATCTTCGTGCTTCCTGTTTCCATACGTGGACTCACAAATAAGCAATTCCACGTTCGGCATTTTTGCGGGATCGCGGATAATGGGCAGAGTATTCCGGCCAATGTCCCCGGAAAATGCGATGTGACGCGTCGTCCCGTTTTCTTCTACATCCATAAGCACCATCGCCGCACCGAGCACATGTCCGGCATCAATGAACTGCATTTTTACGCCCGGCACCACTTGGAACCACTCGTTATAGTTTTTTCCTTGGAACAATTCCATACACGCGACCGCATCGGCCTGCGTATACAACGGTCCTTCGCATGCCATCATGGATTGCGCCAAGTGCTTGCAATGAAATTCTTCGTCTTTTTCTTGAATATATCCCCCGTCGGACAGCATCACTTCCGCTAAATCTTTCGTGGCATAGGTGCAATGTACGGGTGCGCGATATCCTTTCTTCCACAAAAGCGGAATACGCCCCACGTGATCCATGTGTGCATGGCTGAGGACAAGTGCATCAATATCTTTCGAAGGATCGAACGCAAAGGTTGCATTTTTGACCGATGATTCTTGGCGTTTTCCTTGAAATAATCCGCAGTCCAAAAGAATACGATATCCGTTCACTTGTAATTCATGACAAGTGCCTGTGACTTCGAGCGCAGCTCCATGGGTGATGATCTTCATGGGCGCATGATACAGAGGAATGTAAAATGTAAAATGCAGAATGTAAAATTAGTACAAAAAAAAGAAAATCCACCATTGTACATTCTAAATTTTACATTTTACATTTATTCCGAAATGGCACATCTTTTTTAGAGAGCCTTCTGTTTTTCCCCAAGTCCAACCGAATCCAAGAGCGCTGTCTTTTCTTCGTCGGTGAGTTTACGCAACTTGCCGGGTTTTAGCTGCGTGTCCGTAAGAGTCATAATGCGAATGCGCGTGAGCACATCCACCGGCGATCCTACTTTTTGCGACATGCGGCGGATTTGTCGGTAGCGACCTTCGGTCAGTGTAATAAGGAATTTATTCGGTGCGAGACGCTTGATTTCCGCAGGCTTGGTCTTGCTTCCGTCGATAGTAATCCCCTCCTCAAGTTTCTTCAGGGCTCCGTTTGGAATGGCGTTCGCCACGGTCACTTCGTACTCTTTTTCATGATCGAATTTCGGATGCGTGAGGCGATACGCAAGAACGCCGTCATTTGTGAAAATCAAGAGTCCCCCGCTATCTTTATCCAGTCGTCCCACCGGGAAAATTCTGCCGCGCATTTCTTCCGGAAGAAGATCGCGCACGGTCGGCGCAGACTGATTCGGTGTTCGCTTCGTGCGTGCTTTCCCCGCCAATTTTTCCGCGGCTTCGGTGGTACGCTCGACGTTGCTGGTTTCAACTCCCACAGGCTTATTCAATACGTAGTACATCATTTCCGTACGATCGCTCAGCACTTTGCCGTCCACTTCAATGGTGTCTTTTTCAGGATCTGCTTTGTCGCCCAACTTCACCACTTTCCCATTTACCTTCACCAAACCGGCAACCAAGTACTCTTCGGATTTACGACGGGATGCAATGCCCCGAGCCGACAATATCTTCTGTAAACGTTCCAACATAGGAACACAGTATAAAGCATTCTTAACATCTAGAACTCCCTTCTAGCCGCTTATTTGCCATCTAAAACCCCTCAACCTCCACCTTATCCTCAGTCTTAGGCTTTAGCCGTTGCCCCTTCCTTCACGCGAACCTTGGTCCATTCGTAGATGATTTTAGCGACTTCGGCACGGTTGATGGATTCGTTCGGGCGGAAAAATCCGGTCTCAATCCCCTTGCTGTCTTTGTCTCCGGTTACGACTCCGCGGCTATACGCATACGCAATGTCGGCCTCAAGAATATGACCCTGCGTGTCCTTAAAATTCGAATAAAGCGGCGGGACGGTATCGCCAAAGACATCGTCGAGAACCGCAAGAACTTCTGCGCGCGTTGCATGACGATTGATATCGATTTTTGCATCTTTCAAAATGCGCATATTCATCTGCTCGCCACATGCAACATAAGCCTGCGCCCAA
Source organism: uncultured Candidatus Peribacteria bacterium (assembly GCA_964554785.1). Classification (GTDB taxonomy): domain Bacteria; phylum Patescibacteriota; class Gracilibacteria; order Peribacterales; family Peribacteraceae; genus CALREJ01. Next base: position 142,408 of record CAZKPW010000001.1, read on the forward strand.
TGACCGATGGCATCTGCATGTGTCGGCGGCACGAGCCCACACACCGCGGTATCGATTTGATGTGACTTGAATGCCATCTTCAGAAGCTCTGCAACGGTCACGGAATTTGCGGGACCGAACATACCGAGCGAATTTCCCTGTGCATCTTTATACCCGGACACCACTCCCCATCCGCTCACCGTTGCAACATACGGACTGAACCAATCCCCTTCTTGCACATCGTTAAAAGATCCGCCGGACAAATTATCCAACGTGCTGAGGAGATCGCTAAAATCTGCGGCGTGCGTGGTCTGCCATCCCGCCAACTCCGCTTTCATCTCATCAATCTGATCAAAGAATCCATGGACGATGGTGACAACGGCAAACGCAAGAGCTAGGCCTGTCATCGGGAAGAGTAAGCGTCGCATAGGAGGTGTGTGTATATATACGAAGATATGATAGCAGAAATGAGGTTTTTCCTCAAGATGCTTCCCAGTTACCTGTTATCTGTTATCAGTAATCAGGCCAATGGAAGGAGTTTATGAAAAATGCGAAGCAAAAAACACTGATAACAGATAACTGTTTACTGATAACTGGAAAGCGGGATGCTGTAGCTGAATGTACTGCCTTTTCCTTCTACAGAAGACACCGTGATATCCCCTTTCTGCAGGCGCATGAAGTTCCGGGCAATGTAGAGCCCGAGTCCGGTGCTCTGCGCGGAGTCCGTATTTTTTCCGGTCATTCCCGTGCGATCAAAGAGCTTCCCGAGAATTTCCGGTGTCATGCCTTCACCCGTATCCGACACATCAATATAAGCAAACTGTGCGTCTTTACGGAGCGTCATCGTAATGCCTCCTTTCTTCGTATGCTTAATGGCATTGCTAATGGAATTGGTGACGGACTCCGCCATTTTTTCCAAATCCGCCTGCACCATAATTTTTTCTTCCATTCCTTTGAGCGTCAGACTCAGTCCCGCTTTTTCCAGTGCAACGCGATAATCACGCAACGCACGTTCAACAACATCAGACAAAAGAACGGGCACTGTGGCCACTTCAATCACGCCGCGATCAATGCGCGAGACGTTCAAAATATCGTTGATGAGATTTCCATTTTCAATGGAGACATCTCTCAAACTGTTCAACGGCTCCACAAGTTTTTTTGCAACGGGTCCGTAGTCTCCGTCGAGTATGGATTCCACCGTCCATTTCATAGCAGTCACAGGTGCGCGGAGTTGGTGAGATACAAACGACGTAATGTCCTGCAACGTTTTATTTTTTGCGGAGAGCGCGTTGCTCAAGCGTTCGTTGCGTCGGCTGATGACCGCGAGTGCAATCACCATCCCGAGCGTCACAAGCGTGAGAATGCCTCCCGCCAAACGAATCCGGAATTTTACACTTTCCAATTGCTTATACGCTTCGTCCGTCGGCTGGCCGGCCACAATCACCCAAATATTCGCACCGACGCTGACGGGTTGGAACGTGGCAATGGTGCGCTTTTTTGTGAGTGGATCGATATATTCGTTTGTAGAAAAATTATTATTGATGGCTTCGCGAATGCGCAGAACACCCGTGTAGGTATCGTATAAGCGATCCGTAAGCGGTAATTGCGGATGCGCAAGCACCATGCCCGTTTGATCCACCACATACACGTATCCCGACTCCCCCAAGTGGATATTCTGCAACCACTTTCCAATTTGATCCGTGCGGTATTCCAGTACAAGTGCACCAAGAACAGACCCGCTCCCCTCTGCTATGGGAACCGCCAATGCAAAGACCGGCGATCGTGCCCCCGAAAAAGGCAGGTACACGCCGGACACCGTGGGCTTCCATTTGGACGAAAGGGTTTTGTACCATTCCATTTTTGCCTGACTGCTTCCGTAGGAACCCGGCACGGAAGGGTAATCGCTCCAGAGCATGCCCCCGGAATCCGTCACAAAGGCGCGACCGAGTTGCGGGTAGGCAAGCACCAATGCCTTCAAGCGAATATTCATGGTAAGCGCATCTTGGGTCTTTGCGGCATCAACCGTTCCTTTCACGGATGCAACGGCGTGTGCAAGGGTAATCATCTGCGTCACGTCTTCGGTCATCAGCTGCGATACGTTCGATGCGGCGGCCAAATTGGCGGACTCCACCAATGTCTCTACGGACGACGACGCAATGCGGAACGAATAGATGCTCAAAAGAACAATCGGGAGAAGTGCCGCGAAAAACGGTAACGACCACCGGAGTGCGTGCCTCAGAGGATGGATCTCACCCGTTGCTTGTATTTGTGTATCTGCAGACATAAATATCAAATCATTATAGCAGTTTTTGCTCTCTGAATAAAGGAGGCATTGGCAAAAAGACCTATTTTACGCTATACTAAAGGCGAACATTCATATTCATACCCACACTGTTATGCAGAAGACTCGCTCACACGCTTCTCTGTCTATCGCGAATAGTATTGGTGTCTCGGTTGCAACGTCGACCGTTTGCACGCTCATTATTCTTGCAGGACTGTCATTCAGAAGTCAGTTGAGCGCGAACTTAGGATCGCCATTTAACCAAAATTCAGGTTCAACAACAGATGAAGACGAAACGGACAACGATTACGAAGATTCTACCAACAGCTCGCAATCAAATACGGGATCCACGGGTCAATCCGGTACCTCGGGTACGTCCGGTACCTCGGGTGCAACCGGCGAGTGTATTTTGCAAATCAACAAATGTAGCCCGACAGATGTCGGCTGTATGGAAGCTGCGGTATTCTTGAAAGTGGATTGTAAAGACAGCCGTTGCAACGACGTTCAGAATATTTGCAGAGCCATTAACATTGAAAAAACCGAAGACCAAGAAGATGATGAAGACGATAAAAATGAAGAATCCAAAAAAGGAAAGGAGACTGTGGAAACAATCACAAACAGTCATACAAACTCTTTGCAAGAATCATCCGAAGAACGCGATACGCATTCCGGCTCCAACAACGACGAACGTACGGATACGTCCGAAAGAGATCATTCCGACAAGCAGCAATTGGGGTGCTACACGACAAAAGGCGAATGGACTACAGATCGCTCAGCGTGTGCTGCAACTGTCCGTAAAATGCCAACCAACACGCAACAGCAACCGTTTATAACGGACGACGATACATCCACAACACCAAGCGCAACCAACACATCACCGAGTACCTTCGACCAGTCTGCACATCGCGAAATTGAAATCGATCAACAGGATAATGATTTACAGAACGGTTTCCAGGAGCTCTTCAATACCAGCACGGGGCCAAGTGCCGCTACCACCAATCTTCTCGCTGCTGCCACAAGCGCTCTTGAGCGTTTGCAGACAATAGCCGGCACTCCGCTGCCGGATACTACGAGAGCAATGGTTGCAGACACGCGTACATGGATTGCCACGCTCATTACGGACGTTTCTTCCGGCCAGCCGAGCGACGATGACGTGCAGGCAAAGGCAGATGAACTGAAAGCCAAGCTGACAGAGACCATGCAGCTTGTGTCTGCCACTATCCCGACCGGCACCAAGCGTCCGGACAGTGTCCTTAAAACCATGGACCACATTTTCGCCACGCTACCGGTCGTCTTTGCGTTTTTACAGGAGCAGAGCGCTCCCATTAGCTTGGACTCCTCCACCGTGTATATGACGACCTCCAATGCCTATACAAAGGCCAAGGCAGATTGTCTCGCAACCGCCAGCAAGTGTGCGAAACTTCAGGACATTATTACGGGTCTTGAATCTTTGCGCTTGAGCATGACTGTCACGCTTGAGCAACTGGGAAAGACGGATTTGCAGGCGCGAGTGGATGAAATGATGCGCTAAGAGGAGATAGCTTGGTTAGCTTCATTAGCTTGATTAGGAGCCCCTAACGAAGCTAATGAAGCTATTTCCTAATGAAGCTAAACACACAACAAAAACGCCCCATACTTTCGTATGCGACGCAGATTTCTCTCTCGGAGACCAAAGAATATACAGTCCTGGCATCGGCCTACTCTGGCAACAAATAAATGTTACTACCATCGGCGCTGGAGGGCTTAACTGCTGAGTTCGGTAAGGGATCAGGTGTGACCCCTCCGCTCGAGACACCAGGACTTTATATTCTCGTATACGTTGATGTGAATGACCGAGATAACTCGGAAACTCATCGACTGACACACTGCAAGACTGTAAAAGATTATTGATGATCAAGGTCCCTGCAGTGAGCATATTCTGCCCGCCTACAGTGACACATGAACAGTACGCTGAAGATTCAGCTAAAAAGAAAAATGTTCAATCGCCCATTCGTATCACTCGGCTAAATGCATTACTGCACGTGCACCTGTGACCGATCTAGCAGGTAGTCTTCCTGCGGGCTTATGGAGATACACCATCTTAGGAGGGGCTTCCCGCTTAGATGCCTTCAGCGGTTATCCCGGCCAAACATAGCTACCCTGCGATGCCGTTGACACGACAACAGGTACACCAGAGGTTCGTCCGCTCCGGTCCTCTCGTACTAGGAGCAGCTTCCTTCAAGATTCCATGGGACCACGGAGGATAGAGGCCAAACTGTCTCACGACGTTCTGAACCCAGCTCGCGTACCACTTTAACGGGCGAACAGCCCGACCCTTGGGAGCTTCTCCACCCCCAGGATGTGATGAGCCGACATCGAGGTGCCAAACCAGTCCGTCGCTGTGGGCGCTTGGGACTGATCAGCCTGTTATCCCTAGAGTAACTTTTATCCGTTGAGCGACAACCCACCCACGTGGTAAGAGCACTATAAATAATGCTCAGGTTGCCGGATCACTATCACCGACTTTCGTCCCTGCTCGGCTTGTCAGCCTCACAGTCAGGCCCACTTGTGCGATTACACGACCGTACCGATTTCCATCCGGTACTAGTGGACCATTGCGCGCCTCCGTTACACTTTAGGAGGCAACCGCCCCAGTTAAACTACCCAGCAAGCACGGTCCTCTGCCCTGTTTCAGGGTCAGAGTGAGTTTCGTCCGAATGCGAGGGTGGTATCTCAACGATGACTCCACCTTGGCCAAAGCCAAGGCTTCGAAGTCTCCCACCTATCCTGCGCACGCTAACGAACAAAACAATGCCAGCGTATAGTAAAGCTTCATAGGGTCTTTTCGTCCTTCCGTGATCAAGACGGCATTTGCACCGTCATTGAAATTTCACCGGGCCTAGCGTTGAGACAGTGCTCAGATCGTTATACCATTCGTGCGGGTCGGAACTTCATGTGAATTTCCCCTGATGGTTAGTCAGGACCACGCTCAGCGTGGCGCACGGGAACCGATTATCTTTTCAGATATCCGCCAGTTTTTTAACGAGTGCACGATTCGCACTCCCCTGTGTCGCCACAGGGATCGGACTCTATCATCATCCGCCATAGCTCCGAAGAGCGAAGGAGGATGCACAGCGTATAGTCTCTGAGGATTCTCATCCGAAGATGAGCCTTTCCTGCTGATTGTCCCCACCCCGTACCTTTCGGCATAGGGGATACTGGGAGGTTCCAGCAAATAGCTGTGTTTTACACTGTTACCAGTGGCGATCTTCCGAACCATTCTTTCGAATGTGGAGATCTCAACGAACTGAACAGCCATACTCGTGTATGACCGGATTTTTTGAACTTGGCTTCGTTACGAAATTTGCTCATTCCGACTAAGCGGAATGCACTCTGTCTAAGAGTGGACTGTTTGTACGAAATCCTCAGTGCTCACGATTACTCGTGATTCGGGCAAGTGTTGTTTCGACCACCCGACAAGGAATTTCGCTACCTTAGGACCGTTATAGTTACGGCCGCCGTTCATCAGGGCTTAGGTCGGGGGCGTAAACCCCCTCCCGTGACCTTCTGACACTGGGCAGGCATCAGCCCCTATACATGGCCTTGCGGCTTTGCAGGGACCTGTGCTTTTGGTAAGCAGTCGCCTGAGCTCTTTCGCTGCGCCCCTTCTTTCGAAGGGGAGTCCTTATCCCGAAGTTACGGACGCTTTATTGCCGAGTTCCTTAACGCAAGATGACCCGTTCGCCTGGGTCTACTCGACCACCCCACCGGTGTTGGTCTGCGGTACGGTTTCGTACAACTCTCGGTTGCGACGGTTTTCTTGGAAGCAGAAAGGGACAGACTTAGCCGCCTTGCGGCGGGTGATTGGTATACGCGCTCTACTCAAGTGGGGGATTTGCCTCCCACTCTCAACGTCTTACGCGTTACACGTCCAGTCAATACAGACGCTCTGATCTTCCCACTCCGTCACGCCGCACCTAAATGCTAGAAATCCTGTCCCGTCGACATGCTCCCCGAAGGGAGTAGAGGCCAACAAGACGATCAAACTAGAACCTTTGGCGATTTGTACGAAGTACAGGAATATTAACCTGTTGTCCATCGGTTACGCCTTTCGGCCTGGCCTTAGGACCGACTAACCCCACGCCGATGACCGTTGCGTGGGAAACCTTGGGGATTCGGCGGGTAGGATTTTCACCTACCTAGTAGTTACTCATGCCAACATTCTCACTTCCCAGCGCTCCACCATCGCTCGCGCGTTTGGCTTCACTGCTGCTGGGAACGCTCTTCTACCACGCATATCCGGAACGGATATGCATCCACTGCTTCGGTGTATAGTTTTGCCCCGTTACATTTTCGGCGCATCGGTGCATCGACCAGTGAGCTGTTACGCTTTCTTTAAAGGATGGCTGCTTCTAAGCCAACCTCCTGGTTGTTGAAGCACTAACACTTCCTTTACCACTGAACTATAACTTGGGGACCTTAGCAGATGGTCTGGGCTATTTCCCTCACGACTACGGCAGTTCGCTGTCGCAGTCTCACTCCCGTCTCCTAAGAATGGGTATTCGGAGTTTGGCTGGATTTGGTAGGTCGAGGAGACCCCCGCATCCAAACAGTAGCTCTACCCCCCATTTTGCGAGACGAGGCTGCCCCTAAAGGCATATCGAAGAGAACCAGCTATCTCCCAACTCGATTAGCTTTTCACTCCTATCCACAGGTCATCCGAGATTCTTGCGACAATCACCGGTTCGGACCTCCAGACACCTTTCGGTGCCCTTCATCCTGCCCATGGATAGCTCGTTGGGTTTCGGGTCTACTGCCAGCGACAATAAAACGCCCTATTCGGACTCGCTTTCGCTTCGGCTCCGACTATTGCTGTCTTAGCCATGCCACTGACAAGTAACTCGTTGGCTCATTATGCAAAAGGCACGCCGTGACGGTCTTGCGACCGCTCCGACTTATTTGTACGCATCACATTTCAGGTACTATTTCATCCCCCTTTCGGGGTGCTTTTCACCTTTCCCTCACGGTACTATCCGCTATTGATCTCTGCATCTGTTTAGCCTTAGGTGGTGGTCCACCTGGATTCGGGCCGGATTACACGTGTCCGACCTTACTCAGGAATCCTCCTACGCTGCTTTCTATTTCGCCTACGGGGCTCTCACCCTCTATGGCCGGCCGTTCCAGGCCGTTCGTCTATAGAAAGACAGTCGATGTTGAAGGTCCTACAACCCCCATAATAAATTATGGGTTTGGGCTGTTCCCCTTTCGCTCGCCACTACTCAGGGAATCTCTCGTTTGATTTCTTTTCCTCAGGTACTGAGATGTTTCAGTTCGCTGAGTGACCTCCTCGCGTAAACGCGAGGTCTCGAGACATAACTCTCGAGGGGTTGCCCCATTCGGAGATCTCCGGTTCATAAAGCCTGTCTAGCGGCTGACCGAAGCTTATCGCAGCTGACTACGTCCTTCGTCGGAATGCAGAGTCGAGGCATCCGTGTGATGCGTTGAGTAACATTTTTCCTTTAGTACTGTTCACGTGCCGCGAAGCAGGCAGAACATGCCCACGACGTTCACGGAACAGGGTAATTTTTTTGAATCATCATTAAGGTTTAATTTAAAATTTAATCTTTACAGTATCTATCGAATTCGAGAAGAAATTCGATAGCATGTCAGCCGATGTTTCCAACGAGCAAGGTGGCAATAAATCATCCGCAGACCCACTTCGCCGTCTGTTATCGCATAGAGCGATAGAGAACGGTTACGCGGGGTTTTGTCCTTGAGAGACAAAAAAAGCGGGTGGCTCACGCACACCCGCAGAATCAGATTATTAGTTCGAAGCTGATCCTACGGGTAAACGCGAAACAACATAGAGCTTGCGAATTTTATAGGGAAATTTGAGGGGGTCAAGAAGAAATAATGCCATTTTGTACACAGTTGTTGCACTTCCGAGAAGTTTACGCATTTTTTCACGCTGATCTGTTCTGAAATGACATTTAAAGATGTTTTAGATATTTTATTTTCTTTAAAAATTATAAAAAAATCGCTGGCCCCATAGGAGCCAGCGATCACGCGCTTTAGCCTTCGGTTTTCTCTTTATTGATTACATACTGCTGGTTTGTACTCCTTATTAACTATTAAAGATGGTCGAGCCATACTCGTCTTCGAGGTAAAGTCCCACGAAAACCTCATCTGTATTCGCGTCCTGCGCGGCCCACGTCGACTCATCTGCAAGCAACTTGAGCTGCAACGTTGAGGTCTGTGTATTCAACACTTTCGCATTCGTGATGTTCGCACGAACAGCGTAACTCTGCTGCTGTCCCGACGAGATCGTTGCATTGATGTGCTCGAATGCATCGGCGAAAATTAAAAACACACCGGTTGGCGTGTTCACAACCTCCGTCGCTGCGTAGATCTCCGACGAATCGCTCATGTTGAAGATGTAATACGAAGTCGGATCAATCGCCACGTTGGCGGTTGTCACTTCAAACACAAAATCATGCATAACCACTTTATCGAGACCGTCCGCAGAATTTACATGCGCGGCGACATCGATGCTAAACGACCCGATAACAGACACACCGGTTGGGACCGATGTGCCGTTTGCATTCGGATCACGGTTCGTTACATTGACCGGCATTGCTGTCGTCACTGTATTCCTTGATCCGATGATGAAACTGGTGGGCCCCGAGAGTAACTCATTCGAAGACGCCACTCCCCGCGCCTCAATGGACAAGGGTGGAATGGCTACCTGGAACTCACTCCCGGCAACCGCTCCCTCTGTATCCGCACGCAGTACAGCGCGAACATAAAACACCTGACTCATGCCGTCTCCGACAATTGCCTGGCCGTTCAGTGTTCTCGCCGTAAATGTCGTCCCAAATGATTCGACGGGATCGGATCCAGTCGCGGCAATCGTTGCCGTTGCAAATGGTGTCACTTCTCCAATCTTGTAAATGTTAAAACGATCAATCGCCGTGACGCCTTCCCCCGTCACAAGAATTTGAAAACGAGTAAGATCGGCGGCCTCGTATTGAGCGCGAACTTCAAATGTCACAAGACTCGGAGTCAGTGATCCCGCCAACACCAGCCTTTCTTGGTCAACCTGGCCAGCTGGCGGAATCGCAATTGTTCCCTTGTTCTTCAACTGAACAAGCACCGAGTCAGTGCTAATACTCAGATGAATCTGACTATTGGGCGAACTCCCATTCACATCCAAGCCGAAAAGCGGTGCGCCTGTGCTCACTGTCTCCGCCTGGATCCCATCAAACGCGGTCTCAAACTTTAACTGTAACGTGTCGTTCGTGAGTGATGACGCAATATCTGCGCGCACTTCGTAATGAACCGTCTGCAACGCCGGATTCACATACCCGCCGCCAGCCAAGGTATTAAAACGAACTTGGCCGATCTGTGCCACAGCTTCGTCCACAATCGTATCACCGATATAATCGCCATCCGTATCGACCACCAGTAAGTACCGAGACGCATTCAGGAGACTTCCTGACTTGGCCTCGAATACCACTTCTGTGAGCAATACATCTTGTGACGTTGATGTGTAGGCTTCGAACTGTAAAAGCGAGACGTTCTTCTCATTTTTGACCGCAACCTTTGTAGTGCCAATAGATTTCTGCGCCACAAAAAGCTGAGCCGCTTCCACTGTCTGGAAGTTGCCATTTATGACCCCACCAGGGTGCACATCAACGATGTTGCCACTACTCAGATCCACCGCCTGGAGGCGGTAATCTGTGGTAACACCCGTAAGCCCTCCGATATTAACTTGCGTCGATGATGACGACGGTTCAACAACGAAGTGTACACGGAACATATCCCCATGCAGCATCGGGCCATTCATGCGCCCGATGAGCTGAAAGACATCGCCATCATCCACCACAAAGTCGCTGGCCTTGTAGATCTGCAGACCGTTATAGGCTTGCACGACAGAGGTACCGATCATATTTCCTGTTACGGAATTGCGAAGGTACATGCCTTCTGTGAGCGTATCGACATTGGTGATGAGACTATTGTCTGCATGTCGTCCCTCAATGGCGAAGAACGCATTACTCATATCAACCGCACCATCCGTGGTGTCGATGGACAAAGTTGCAAGCACAATATTGTTTTCGTAGTTGCTAAATGTTCCGGCAACAGGACCGTCGATTGAAAAACTCACGACGTTCGTTGCTGCAGTCACATTCGTTGTCACAGTAAACGAATTGTTATTATCGGCACGCTCTCGATGGTTCACATACGTAGAGGCGTACACTTCCTGAGGACCTGCCACTGCGGTACTCACAGTGAACACGGCAGTCACAGTCTCATCTTCTCCGGCACTCAAATTCTCCAGGTCCCAATAGACCTGATGAGGAAAGTCTGGGTACTGATACAATTCCGGGCTGGAGGCCACTGGGTCAAACACAAACCCCTCCGGCACAGACAGAAACTGATGCGCTAACACTTCCGTCGTCGTTCCAAAATTCATCACGCCGAGCGTGTAGGAAATTTGGCCACCTGCATTCACTGTGTCTGCCGATGGAACGAGCGAGACTGCAACGTCTGCATCGGTAATCGTAAAGGCTGTCCCATCGACATTGGTGTAGCCGATCTTGCTCGGTTTAATGTCCTTGCCGCGCTTATTTTCAAAACTCACTTCCTCGATATGAACTCCAATGAATTCACCGGGAACATACGGATCCAAGTGGAGGAGGATTTGAAAATCTCCATCCACCTTACGATCAACCGATTCATGAGTCGTAAATACGAGGCGGCCGTTGACGGGCTGAGCAGTTCCTATGACCTTTTCGTAGAAACCATCATGACCCGGATCCCCCATCAAATCCCCGGAAAACACGCCATCGAACGTTGCCCCATCAACAGGAGTCACAATGACACCGGTCATGGTGGACGTTGCACGCGTATCCACTGAGAATTGATGTGCGTTGATGTCGTCGTACGCCCCGACAATCATCGGTGTCGTATCGACACCCACCACCGAAATGGCAGCAGGGACAACACGTTCCTCAAACTGTTCCGGCGCAGTCGACACAACAGTGCGGCGACGGCCAACGAGTTTCAAAAATCCGAACTTCTTCACAAACGACGCGATGCTTCCAAAATTCAACATAGATCACCTGTTCCTGTTCCAAAAAGACATCTTGAGACACATTGAAAAACGAAAATTTCTACACGTATTTTAAACACATCCTTGCACTTGTTTTTGTACTTTCTATAAAAAGAGAAAACCGATGGTGCCAAAGGGCAGCGCTCATGCACTAAACACACCTTTGACTTGACGGTCATGAACTAGTGAATTGTAAACACATTTTCTATTTTGTCAACTATAATACACATTTAAATTGAGCAAATATACCCTTTTAATAGGTTTTTGCTTACGCCATCGGAATATCCCCTTCCATAACGGGCGATGTCTCCGGATGCGTCGCGGCAACTTCTACAGGATGATCCTGCGTCATTTCCATAGTGGTTACCTCGTGATGCGCATGTACGTCGTTTTCATCGCGCGCTCCGAGCAGTACCAAATTCTCGACCACAATTTCCGTGCGGAAAATCTTCGATCCCTCCGGACCGTCCCAACTGCGCGTCTTCAAATAGCCTTCTATATAGAGCGGCTTCCCTTTCTTTACGCTGATCGCACAAAAATCCGCGAGCCCACCCCACGCCACCAAGTTGTGATATTCAGCCAAAGTCTGCTTCTCTCCCGCATGATCTTTCCAGACTCTATTCGTAGCCAACCCAAACGTCGCCACCGACTGACCGTTGGCCGTAGCCTTCAGTTCCGGATCGCGTGTGACGTTTCCCAGAAGTGTTACTTTGTTCACTGACTTCATAATTTGTGAGTAAAAATGCTAAGGATTGTACGATCATACACCTTTCTAAAAAGATGGTGCAAGTTTTCTGTATAGGTTTTACGTGTAGTAAGGTTGCTGCCTTCGATGACGAGTTATGGGTTATGAGTTATGGGTTATGGGGACGAGCCCTCTCCCTGGCCCATCCTCCCGCTTGCCGACGAGCTTGTAGGAGTTAGGAAATAGGAGGTAGGGAAACAAAAAAGATTCCGCTTCAAAATTGCACAGCAATTTTAAATGCTCGTGGCCGGAGTCCGTTCAGGGGGGTGAGGGGGTCAGCGGTGAATGCGCTTGAACGGACCGCATTTTTTGGTTCCTTTTTGTGGCGGAGACAAAAAGGGACGCCCCCGCGGCAAGCGGGCCCGTCCGGCGAGGACATACAAAGAAAGACTCCATGCTTCGAGCGTCCTCAGCATGACACAAATAAAGAAGGAGCACCCCTTCCCAGGGCACCCCTTCCTCAAAGACAATTGTCTTATGCCTCTACCGCAATATCCCCCTTCTTGGAGGAAAGCAGCACCAGCTTCTCGACAATAACCTCTGTTTTACTCACATCCTGCCCCTCTTTGTTCTGATACTTCGAGGTATGAATGCGGCCTTCCACATACAGTGGCGCGCCTTTCTTCAGCGCTTTGCCGGAGAAATCTGCCAGGCTGCCGAAGCAGACCAAATTATGAAATTCTGCTTCCTGCACAGCCTTACCTTGTTCGTCTTTTATCTGACGATTAGTTGCAAGACCGATACTGGTTACAGAAGTGCCTGTCTTGGCACTGCGGACATCGGGGTCACGTGTGACGTTCCCGAGAAGTGTGATCCTGTTCACATTGAACATATGAAGATGGGAGAAAAGAAATGAGATGTCTCCAGCGTAAAGCGGCAAAAGCAGCTTGCGGCGGCATTGCAACGGATTGCATGAAGAATGATCTTTATTTTTCTTTTCCCTCAGCCAAAAACACACGTTCTTTACACAATAAGAACGGCCGATCTACTTCTCCTTCGGCAAGGCCAGACCAACGTAAAACCAACCGATCACAAGCAAAAATAAACCGCTTCCGGCACCGTGTATAAAGTGCGTTGCATACACGGGAGCAAAATTGCCCAAAATCACCAGCAGAGCAATGCGCACAATATTTGCCGCAAACAACAAAATGATGCCGCCCAGGAGCACCGTCGTCCCGCGCACCAAGGTTTTCTTTTCAGACGCATAGTCAGACCACGCAAAAGCAAACATCCCGATAAACAACACAAACACACTAAAAGCAGAACAGAGCGGCCCTACAATTGCCAAATATTCTCCGTAACCAATCTCCCACCTTGATGCATGCAACACAGCATCGCCGGGCAACACATTCAAAAGCGATGCGACCAATGACAGTACCGTCTGCACCGTCAGTTGATGATAAAAAATCTCGGCTACCGATGCAAAAAGATACAAGGTCAGTAAGAATAAACCGGCTATCAATACCATGCGATGCTTCTGCAAAAATGGAACGGGGAACAGCAAAAATGCATACGCAACCATGGGCGGGATCAAAAGAACCGCGTAGAGCAAAGCCGCCAAGAAAGCGACACCTGTTCCGTTATTTTTTTGTGCAAAATCCTGCCACGCATACTCCACCCAAAAAGGCGGGTGCGTCATCCACCATGCAAGCAGAAGTGTCATGGCTAGCACTATCAAGCTGATACCTGTTTGAAAGATGCCGGGGAACGGTAACGGTTTTTTCCTAAATGCTGAACGCTCTTTATAAAAAAAATACACACAAAACAACACGACCAGAATCATGGGCAGTGTATTAAATCCACTGGGGAGAAGCGACCGGACTCCTGTCACGCGCGAGACGGTATCCGACTGCATCAGAAAAAATGATGCGAATGTGCACACACACAAAAAGAATAAACGCCAAAGAAAACTATACTGCGCCGGCACTATCTGCATTTTTTTCATAGATGTTGATGGGAACGCCGACGCGACCACAGGAATCCTGCCAGTGCGATGCCACCGGAGGTGAAAGAAATAGCGGGAACAGGAGATCCTCCCCCGCCTCCGCTTTCGGTGTAGTAGACGGTGAGCGTCATGTGATCAACCGATGCAGGCCCCGCCCCTCCGCCATCACGATCAGCAGACACTACAAACCCAAAATCTGAAGCATTTACATCTGTATCAGCCAGCGTTAGCCCCCACAGATCATTATTTGCTCCAAAAGAAATGACCGTATCACTTGTTGACCAATAATAAAATGGAGTCGATCTCGCTTTTTCGTTTCCCTGAATAGTCCCGCCTTTTACCAGTTTAATCGACCGATCAACCCCGTCCACGTCGGTGACTTTCGCCTCAACTGCGGCAACAACACCATCAATAGTGGCACCACTGGGTATGGCAAAACCAAAATTTGTGGCTTTTAGATAATGAGTGGAAAAAAACATATCAATCGTCGCAGTGGCATACGTATTGTCACTTGCTGTCGCATTATTCACATTACTCCATGCATTGCCTGATAAAGTCGTGTCATCTGCCATTGTCCCAGGACTATTCGGCCCGCTGCTGGGATCGATGATGTATGGCAATGGCAATACCGACTCATCGAACTCATACCGATACGCATTTCCCCATTTCATCAGTGTCATTACATCGTCACGCTTCGCTCCATCTTCTCCCGCCAAAAACGGTGCATCAAAGGCGAAGACTTGTTCATTGTTTACATTCAACAATGATAATTGATCACCCGTCTCTTGAAGGTGCAGATTACCGGTAGGCGTAATAGTGAAAGCGATACTCTCTGCAATGCCATGCTTCTCCACGAGGATCTCTTTATGCACATGATTGCCATTCACGGTCCATGTGAGAGTAATGCCCTCGGCGAGTGTGTAGACAATGCTGTGCTCATCGACAATGCGGCCTGTAGCCGATGCCGAAAAGGTGACGGTAAATCCCTGACCGTTTTGCATGAGTGTGTACTGCGGTTTCGTGAGATCGAAACTGATGTCGACCCCTTCTGCGAGACGATCGAAGACGAAAGCATTCCCTTCCCGTCGTCCTGACTGATCAATCGGCAGCCACTTTCCATCTACGTCCGTGAACATGGGTGATCCGAACGATATCGCTGCATATTTATCGATGCCAATCTGAAACACCGCTGCTTTCTCGCTGCGCTTCTCCGGCACTTCCCGTGCAGACATCGGTAATCCTGCATACGCCGGATTCACAAGACCGTTGATGTAGGGAACAAATGCTGTTTCCGCTTTAACATCCGTGGATGCAGGACTGAGCGTGCCAAACGAGACGGCGATTCCTATTGCCAGAAGAAAGATCCACGAGCCGTTTTTGGTGGAATGTATGAAAGGAGTCACGACGGGGATGAGTGTAACACAGGCTTTGTGCGGCGACGGGACCAAACATATCCTGCCAGTGCGATACCGCCGGATGTGAAGGAAAGAGCGGGAACGGGAGAGCCTCCGCCTCCACCACTTTCGGTGTAATAGACTGTCAGTGTCATGTTATCCACCGATGCAGTCGTTGCAGAAGCGATACCCGGAAAACAGAGAACTACAAAGAGAAGAATAAGAGCCGTTATGCGGATAGCATGATTGTTCATAGATTTTCTGCGAAAACATCTGCGTTGAGAGTCGCCCCAAAATCCGACGCATTCACATCGGTGTACGTTAAGGTTGTTCCCCAAAGATCCGATGCAGACCCGTACGTGGCAGCTGTGTCACTCGTGGGCCATTTCGTCACAAGATCGGCATTATTGCTTCCAGCAGGAATCCCACCCTTCACCAAATAAACCGAATCATCCAGCACGTAATTCAGTCCGGCAATAGATGAGCCATTGTGCTCAATTGTGAGCACAACCCCATCTATGGTCGCACCTGTGGGAATGGAAAAACCAAAATTGGTCGCCTTTAGGCAGGTAGTTGTGCGATTGGTCGTGCCTGATGTGTGGGTTGCGTACGCATTGTCACTTCCTGCTGCGTTACTTGGAGTTGTCCACGTATAAATGTTACTGCAGTGAGTCCAGTTTGCCTGATTGGCAATATCGGCTATGGTCCCCGGACTATTCGGCCCGCTGCTGGGATCAATGATATACGGCAACGGCAAGGCGGATTCATCAAAGCTGTACTGATACAGATTGGCGGAATTTTTTAGTGTGATAACATCATGAAGTTTTGCACCATCTGCTTTTGCAAGGAATGGTTCGGTAAACACAAAGATCTCTTTCTCCTGATCATCTACCAGAGATAATACTTGATTGTTTTCCTGAAGATGAAGATTGCCAATAGGCGCAATGGTAAATGCAATGTCTTGTGCAATGCGATACTTCTCGATGAGAATTTCTTTATGCACATGATTACCATTCACGGTCCATGTGAGGATTGCACCGTCTGCAAGAACATATTCCACACTGCGATCATCAATAATGCGGCCTGTAGCCGATGCCGAAAAGGTGACGGTAAAACCCTGACCATTTTGCATGAGTGTGTACTGCGGTTTTCTAAGATCAAAACTGATATCGATACCTTCCGCGAGGCGATCGAAGATGTAGAAATCCCCCTCTCTGCGACCTGATTGTTCTATGGGCAACCACTGTCCATTCACATCTGTAAACAGCGGCGAACCGAAGGAAATTGCTGCATACTTCTCTGTTCCAATCTGAAATACTGCCGCCTTCTCGCTGCGCTTTTCAGGTATCTCGCGGGCAGAAAGCGGAAGATTCGCATAGGCAGGATTCACGAAACCGTTGATGTAGGGCATGGATGCATTCTCAGCTTTCACATCGATTGATGCAGGACTGAGTGTGCCAAACGAGACAGCGATTCCTATTGCCAGAAGAAAGATCCACGAGCCGTTTTTGGTGGAATGTATGAAAGGAGTCACGACGGGGATGAGTGTAACACACGCAACGAAAAAGGCACCCTTGCGGGTGCCCTCTTCTATTTTGATGCACGATATTACTCATCATTCATTGCATCTTCCGTGACTGCAGCTTCCATTTCATCTTTCTGCGTGACGCCGGTTGCACCGTCATCGCTGATGACTCCTTCTTCCACGGCGGCGATAATTTCGTCGTCGTCTTCGCCTTCGGCAATGGCAATTTCGTCACTCAGTTCGGCAATCTTATCGCCCATCGGCATACCGTCTTCCAGGTCCTCTGCGTCCACGCGGGATGCAAGTTCGACCGTTTCGATTTCAGCCGGGGTGATAACTGCGCGTTCCTCGGGAACCACTTCGTCCTTGAACTTCAGGAGCTCTACTTTCAGTCCGAGTGCCTGGAGTTCTTTTACAAGAACGTTGAAGGATTCCGGGATGCTTGGGCGCTGGATGGTCTCGCCCTTCACGATTGCTTCGTACGCTTTGCTGCGACCAATCACGTCATCGGACTTGATGGTGAGCATTTCCTGGAGCGTGTAGGCGGCACCGTAGGCTTCGAGAGCCCACACTTCCATTTCTCCGAAGCGCTGTCCTCCGTGCTGTGCCTTTCCTCCCAGCGGCTGCTGTGTAACGAGGGAGTAAGGACCGACAGAGCGAGCGTGAATTTTATCTTCAACGAGGTGGAGCAATTTCAGCATGTACACCATTCCCACGGTGGTCTTGTGAGCGAAGTGTTCGCCTGTGCGACCGTCGGTGAGCTGTACTTTTCCTCCTTCGGGGAGGTTTGCGGCCTTCAAGAATCCTGTGATCTGATCCGGAGAAATACCGTCGAGCGCAGGTGTTGCAATCTTGATACCAAGGATCTGGCACGCCCAACCAAGGTGGGTTTCCAGAATCTGTCCGATGTTCATACGGGACGTTACACCGAGCGGGTTCAAGATAATGTCCACCGGCGTTCCGTCTTCCATGAACGGCATGTCTTCCTTCGCAACAATGCGGGAGATGACACCCTTGTTTCCGTGGCGACCGGCCATCTTGTCTCCTACCTGCGTCTTGCGGGTCTGAGCGACGAAGATTTCGATCTGCTTCATAACACCTGTCGGGAGTTCATCGCCTGCTGCGCGGTCGAAGATATGCACGTCGACCACCTTTCCACCTGCTCCACCCGGGAGTCTGAGGGAGCTGTCCTTCACGTCTTTGGCTTTGTCGCCGAAGATGGCTTGGAGCAGTCTTTCTTCCGGAGTCAGTTCTGTTTCACCCTTCGGTGTAATTTTACCGACCAGGATATCTCCTTCGTGAACGGTTGCACCAATGCGCACAATACCGTCGACGTCGAGGTCTTTTAGCTTTCCTTCACCGACGTTCGGGATGTCGCGAGTCACTGTTTCAGGACCCAGCTTGGTCTCGCGCACGTCTGTGATGTAACTCTCAATGTGGATGGAATCGAAGTAACCCTGTTCCACAATTCTGTCGGAAATGATGATGGCATCTTCGAAGTTATAACCCTGCCAAGACATATACGCTACGAGCAGGTTTTGTCCGAGTGCCAATTCTCCTCCTTCCACTGCAGAACCGTCTGCGAGTGATTGTCCCTTGTGGACTTTCTGACCGCGGGCAACACGTGGGCGCATGTGGAAACATGTTCCCTGGTTGGTGCGAAGGAAAGTCTTCATCTTGTAGGTTTCCTTGCGACCGGTCTTGTACACAATGGAGATAGAATCTGCATCGACGTACGTGACTTCACCGTCCTCTTCGGAAAGAAGAGCGTGTCCGGACGCGCGTGCTGCGAGTCCTTCGAGTCCTGTTCCCACAAGCGGAGCATGCGGTTTAACAAGAGGCACTGCCTGGCGTTGCATGTTTGTACCCATGGATGCACGTGTGTTGTCATCGTGCTCAAGGAACGGAATGAGTGAGGTCGAGATGGAAAGAATCTGCTTTGGAGACACATCGATGTGCGTGATTTCGCGGATGTGTGAGAGCGTTGCTTCTCCTCCCTTGCGAGCGGAAACGCGTGGCTCCATAAACTCTCCGAGCGGGCTCAATGTTCCTGTTTCCTGTGCCTGAGAAATGATCAGACGACGCTCCTGTTCTGCGTCCATGAAGATCACTTTTCCTGTTGCATATGCACGCACCTGCACGCTGTCGCGCTTCTCTTTTTTAAGGAGAGCAATAATCTGGCGCGCCATGTCCTTCGTATCAATCACTTCATCTTCTTTGATGATAATCTTGCGACCGTCTTTGATGGATTCATCAATGATGCGACCCATCATGGCGTCTGCATCGAGCGGTACGGTGTGGAGCACTTCGCGATACGGAGTCTCGAGGAATCCGTATGGGTTCACGCGAGCGAAACCTGCCAAGTGCACAACAAGTCCGATGTTCGGTCCTTCCGGCGTCGCAATCGGACAGATGCGTCCGTAGTGAGACGGGTGCACGTCGCGAACGTCGAACGATGCGCGCTCGCGGGAGAGTCCACCGGGACCCATCGCGGAGAGGCGACGCTTGTGTGCGAGTTCGGAGAGCGGGTTGGTCTGGTCCATGAACTGGGACAACTGTGAAGACGCAAAGAATTCGCGCATGGCAGCGGTCACAGGACGACAGTTAATAAGCTGAGTCGGAGTCACTGTTTCCAGATCCATGACTGTCATACGATCTTTTACAATGCGCTCTGTGCGTACGAGTCCCACGCGGTACTTGTTCTGTACAAGTTCACCGACGGAACGAACGCGGCGGTTAGACAAGTGATCGATATCATCCGGTGTACCGACGCCGTTATTCAAACGGATCAGTTCGCGGAGGATTTCAATAAAGTCCTTCACCTGGAACACTCTGTGCGCTTCATCGCTCGGTGTTTCCACACCAAAGCGGCGGTTCAATTTGTAGCGAGCAATCGTACCCATGTCGTACTTCTTGAAATCGAAGAAGAGACCGTCAATGAGCTGCTTCGCGTTTTCCGGCGTTGCGTAGTCACCCGGGCGAATGCGGCGGTAAATGGACTGGTACGCATCTTCCAATGTGTGAGCCGTATCCTTTTCGAGTGTATTCAAAATAAAATCATGCTCCTCTGTCGTCAGATCTGCGAAGAGATCCATAATCTGGGATTCTGTTGTGTATCCGAACACGCGGAGTAACTGCGTGATGGGGATCTTGCGCTTGCGATCAATTTTGCAAGTGATCACTCCGCGGCGATCCGTTTCAATTTCCAACCACACACCGCGCTTCGGGATGATTTTTGCAGCGTGGAACTTGGGATACTCCGGCATAGTCGAGAAGAACACACCCGGAGAACGCACAAGCTGGTGCACAACCACACGCTCAATACCTCCAATAATGAAAGTACCGGAGTCGGTCATGAGGGGAATGGAACCGAGGAACACATCCTGTTCCTTAATTTCACCCGTCTCTTTGTTGATGAGCTGAACATGTCCTTTCATAGCAGCCTCAAAGCTTAAGTTTCTGCGGCTGCAGGTTTCAGGATCGTACTTCGGAGCATCGAAGGTGTGGCCGAGAATTCTCAGTTCCATCTTCTTGCCGGAGAAGTCCGTAATAGGAGTGATTTCCTGTAGAAGTTCTTTGAGACCTTCCGTCAGGAACCACTTGTAGCTTTCCAGCTGCATTTCAATGAGGGACGGAACGTGCGAGACACCTTGGTCATCCACGATGAACACGCGGCCTTCAATCACTTTTTTTGCAGCAATATCTGCCGGAAGATCCTTGATGGAATCCGGAACCTTATCCAAAGGCGGCTGCAAGTGCGGGATGACCGTCGGCAAAATGCCGTCTTCGACATCCATTTGGTACACAGGTTTTGCACCGGGAGCTTTCTTCAGAATATCGGTCTGCTGTTTCTTTGCTGGAGCTGCAACTTTTGCAACAACAGCGACTTTTTTCTCCGGAGCGGCAGCGACTTTCGGAGCCTCTTTCTTCGGAGCGGGTGCCGGCTTTTTAGCAGGAGCAGCTTTGACTACTTTTTTCGGAGCAGTCTTCGGTGCAACCTTCTTCGGCGCAGCAGCTTTCTTCACCGGCTTTGCGGCAGCCTTTTTTACGGGCTTGGCAGCAGCCTTCTTGACTGGTTTTGCGGCTTTTTTAGCGGGCTTTTTAGCAGCCATACAAGGGAAAAGAAGAATGGGAGATAAGGACTGGAACAGGGCTATACATAAACAAAACCCCGCCAGGAACCGCCTTTGCTTGGCTTTACAGCAAAACAATGGACGGTCAGGCAGCGCTCAAAACACAGTCAAAGCCAGCTGTAGACCCGGAAATTGTACTCAGATTTGGCGATTGGTCAATAATTTAGCTATTATGTTGCTACTATTTTATTATATTGTATAATATACTTAGTCTCTGAACAGCGTGTTCATTGGACATCACAGAATTCCCGTTTACAAGGAAAAATTGTGGCAAAAAAGCCTCAGTCAAAAACTGCACCTGGATTCGAGTTTAAGGACGACCAACTTGTTGGCCCCCTCGAAGTCGATTTTACTCCAATGCAGAAACGTGAAGGAAACCGATCATGGCTCGTTGGAGTGTGTGATGTGGGTGATGATAGGACCCGCATCGCAATCGAAAGCGAGGATGGGTTCGATCTGATCGGACCGGCTATTGATGCCAAAGCTGAAGAGCTGGGCATCCGACTCCTGATCACCGGCGTGCTGTCACATGACAGCGAAGGTGACGGGATGCGCTTCGTTGTTATTGAAGCCCCGGGAATTTGAGTGTCCAGAACATCATTAGAGACGTACCCCCAGGCGACACGTTGTGTTGCTTGGGTGGTTTTTATGCAGGCAAAGGAAAACTGAAAGTGAAAATTCGACACTTTAAAAAGCTGAAATATTCATTGTTTCAGCTTTTTCACTTTCAGTTTTCATCTTTTAAATTTCCTTCGGATTTCGTATTTCGCGCTTCGTATTTACCGTAGGTTACTGTGCCTCTTCAAATCTGCGCGTCACTTCATCCCAATTCACCACCTCCCAGAATGCTGCCGTATATTCCGGCCTTCGATTCTGGTGCTTCAAATAGTACGCATGTTCCCAGACATCGAGTCCAAGAATAGGCGTCTTGCCATCGGTGACGGGATTGTCTTGATTCGGTGTTGTTACAATGGAAAGTTTGCCGCCATCCGAGACCAGCCATACCCATCCGGATCCGAAGAGCAGCGTTGCCTTTTCAGAAAACTGCGCTTTAAAATCCTCCACCGTTCCGAAGGCATCGTTCAGTGCCACTTCCAGCGCGCCGCCCGGCATCGTTTTTGAAGTCGTGGGAGCAAGAATGGTCCAGAACAAACTGTGATTCAAATGTCCGCCTCCGTGGTTCCTGACTGCCGTGCGGATATCCTCCGGAACCATATCCAAATCCGCCACCAATTCTTCCACGGATTTACCTTCCAACTCCGGATGCTTGGCGATGGCGGCGTTTAATTTATCGACATACGTCTGATGATGCTTGGTGTGATGAATCTCCATCGTCTTTGCATCAATGTGCGGCTCAAGAGCGTCGTAGGCGTACAGAAGGTTTGGGAGCGTGTGGGACATGAGATGAGTATATGGTATGTAGTATGTTGTATAAAGGAAAATACTACTTTTCTTTCCTAACTAGCCTTCATACAACATACAATATACGACATACTGGATACTCAATGCACATTCGTCTCCTGACATCGGCCGAGGATCTGAATCTTTATAATGCATGGATCAAGAACCATCCGCAGGGAACGTTGTGGCAGTCTTTGGAGTGGAAAAAATATCAGGAAGTACTAGGACGGACTGTGCGCATCTATGCAGATATTGATGTTGCAATCACTGCATCCGCAATGGTTATTATTGATAAAACGATGGGGGGATTTTCGACATGGGATATTCCGCGTGGGCCACTGGGCCCACAAATGGAGAATGGAGAATGGAGAATGGAGAATTTTTTGGAAAGAATTCTAGCAGACGCCAAGCACGATACATGCATGAGCTTATTCTATTCACCCGCTCATTCATTTCCCATTCTCAATCCTCAATTCTCAATCCTCAATTCTTCCCGTCATGAACAACCCGAAGCAACACGCATTCTCACTATCAATCAAAGCGAGGAAGACATCCTGAAACAGATGCATCAGAAGGGTCGATACAACATGAAAGTGGCAGAGAAGAATGGTGTGCGCGTTGAAGAATCTACAGACATCGAAGCCTACGCAAAAATGTCTTCAGACACGGCAAAGCGCGACGGTTTTATTGGAGGATCTGTCAAACGTTATAAAGCATTTTTAGAAAACATTCCCGGCAGTTTTTTGCTGCTCGCATACGTCGGAGAAAATGCATCCCCCGTCGCAGGACTCATCGGAGTAGTGCACGGAAAAACAGGCATCTACTACTACGGCGCCTCCGACTACACGCATCGCGCGTTGATGGCTCCGTATTTACTCCAATGGGAAGCAATCAAACACTGCAAAAAATCCGGCTGCACCCACTACGATCTCCTCGGCATTGCACCCCCGGAAACTGTGAATCATCCCTGGAGCGGAATAAGCGATTTTAAAGCGAAGTTTGGTGGCGAGGTCATTCTGTACCCTCCCGAACAAGAAATCGTTCTGAAGCCTTTCTTGAAGCGAATTTTGATGATGAAAAGGAGGCTTATCGGTTGAAAAAGAATTGCCTCACCCGTCCCGCGCGTGCGGGACACCCTCTCCTACCTGCGCCACACGCCTACCAGGAGAGGGAGCCTATCTTCTAGAAATATAAAACAAAGAAAATTCCGCCTCAAAATTGCTTTAGCAATTTTAAATGCCCGTGGCCGGAGTCCGTTCAGGGGGGTGAGGGGGTCAGTGGTGAATGCGATTGAACGGACCGCATTTTTTGGTTACTTTTTGGGGCAGGGCCAAAAAGGAACGCCCCCACGGCAGTGGCCCCCGGAGGGAAACTACCTTTTAAGAAAAACCCCATGCTTCGACGGGCTCAGCATGACACAAAAAAACGACCTTAGTGTGACATTTAAAAAACTTTATAACCAAAAAAGGGCCCCTCTTTCGAGGGGCCCTTTTGGACGTAGTTACAAATGTAATAGTGCTTAGTTCAACTATTAGCTCTTGTAGCTTGTGGACTTCACAGAAGTATCACCGTACTCAATCCACTTGAAGTAGGTTGCGGAGGTGTCCTCATCAGCCCAGTCGATGTGGGACGACGTAGTCGCCGTTCCAGCACCGTATGCTGTAGCAGAAAGAGTTGTGAAGTTCTGGATGGTAGCTTGCAGACCGGAGGTCGAAGTACCAACCTTGGAGTTCGTGATGTTTCCTTCAAGAACGAATGTCAAGCTTGAGCCGGACGGAATGCGTGTATCAACAGCGCTTCCCTTCAGGGCGCGACAGTCGACGAGCAAGGAACCGGATGCATTACCAGTCGTGGCTGTGCCAGCTGTGTTGTATGCAGTACAGGAAACCTTGTTCGAAGAGTCAGCTTTGTTATAGATCTTGAATGTAGAACCATCGATGATCACGTTCGTAGCGTTAACGTTGAACACTACACCGGACAACGTAGCCTTGTTCAGACCGTTGAGAGTGTTAGCGTTTGTTGCAGCTGTGAATGTGAACTGACCGAACGGAGACACGCCTGTCGGAACGTTCGTGTTGTCAGCATCCGGGTTCGCGTTAGCGATGGATGTGATCTTGGACAGAACAGACTTGTTCACCGGACCGATAATATCGGCGTTGGTGGCAGCTGAATCTGTACCAATGAACACTTCACCATCGTTGAAGGCGTCGGCATCGTTTGCAGCCAAGCTGTTGCTGGACTGGAGACCGCGTGCGCGGACTGCTCCGGAACCAGTAACGTTGTTTGCAACAGCCTGCTTCGTCAACCAAACCTGAATGGCCTGATTGGACGTTGCACCTTGCTCATCGGACTTCAAGCGTGGGCGAACCGTAATGATCTGGTTCTGACCATCCTTGACGACGAGCTGCTGGCTCTGCATGGAAGCACAGAAAGCGGCGATGGAAGCACCACCGTTTCCGTTGTTCGTAGCGAGCACATCGTCCGGTCCACAACCACCAGTGGTAGCTGTAGCGAACGGTGTTGTTGCACCGAGCTTGTAGAGTTCCAAACGGTCAACGGAGTTAGCCGTAGAACCGGAGGAGTTGAACTGGAGGTTCGTGACGTCTACATCTTCGTTCTGAGCGCGGAGCTGCAGGCGGAGGATTTCGTCGCCAAGTGCACCACCAAGGAGCTGGCGTGAGCGAGGCTGCTGATCTCTTGTAACGAAGAGGTCACCCTGGCTAACGAGAGCCCATACCTTGGAGAAGGCAATGTTCACCGTGATATCACAGTTGGAATCACAGTCACCGGAAATGTCTGCACCTGTCGGGGAGATCGTGTTGATTCCGGACAGTGTGGAGCCATTCTGGACCTGTTCAGCTTCAATATAGGAGCTGAGAACGGATGAACCCGTATCGAAAGCGAGGCGGAGGTCATCGTTTGTCAGGTTTGTTGCAATGTCGGAGTGAACTTCGAAGATTACAGTTGCCTCAGCAGGGATAACGTATCCGCCGCCTGCAAGGTCGTTGAATGTAACCTGGGAGCTCTGAGCCGCAACACCCTTCTGGAGGATGGTGTCGACTACACCGTCACTGTCGGTGTCTACCCACAGAGCGTAGTTCTGACCGTTGAGGAGAGAACCGGACTGTGCGCGGAAGATACCCTGAGTGAAGAGAACGTCTTCTGCTTCACCGGCACGAGCCTGGAAGCGGAGGAGCGTAATGTTCTTGGAGTTCTTCACAGCGGTGTCGGTTGTACCGATCGACTGAACAGCGATGTTCAAAGACGGTGTAGCGATACGCTGGAAGTTTCCTGTGATCGTTCCACCTGGGCGAACGTCAGAGACGTCGTCACCAGTGGTCAGACCCTGAACATCCATGTTGTAAGCAGTTGTGCCTGTCGTAGAGTTGAAGCTACCAAGACCTGCGAAACAACCTGTTGTGGTGGTGGAAGTCGGCGTTGTACAAACGTGTACGCGGAACTGGTCACCATTCTTCGGATGCTCACCAGAGCCGTTGTCAATGAAGTCAACGTTCAAGTTCCAGGTGTTCTGGCCCTGTACGGTGAAGTCATCGAAGCGGTAAATCTGGTACGTAGATGTGCTTGTTGTGCCTGTAGCAAAGTCTGTTCCGCTTGTCGTCAAACGAACGCCCGAGATGGACTGTCCGGTCTTGGAGTTACGGAGCTGAACGTTGTTCAAGAGGCTGTTCACGTTCGTGTAGGATCCACCGCCGATTGCAAGACCAGCACCTGTGGAGGTCTGACCCTGGATTGCGATGTACATGCTGCGAACGTCGATTGCATCGCCGGCTGTCGTCATGATGATGTTAGCCAGGTTTGCATTGTTCTGCGTGCGTGTGAACTTCTGCTGAACAGGACCGTCGATCTCAATGGTGAATTCACCAGCCTTGATCGTGACGATTCCTGCCAAAGGAGAAGCTGTGATGGAAATCTGGGAACCGTAGAGCTGTCCGTTGACTCCGTAACCGTAGAGGGAACCGACTGCGAACAGATCGGAGCTCTCTTCGAAGCGAAGCTGAACAGTCTCGGCTGCACCGCCAACGATATCACCAACAACCTCGAGTGTGATCTGATCACCCTGGAGGACTGTCAATGGAGGATCGAAGACGAATGTAGCGTGGTCACCGACCATAGCTGTGACAGTGTTTGTCACAACTGTTCCGTCGGAGCGGCGAACTTTGAGGTTCGTCACATCGCCATCCTTTGCAGAACCGTTCTGCTCAAGAGTGATGGAGTAGATCGTCTGATCTTCAACGGAGTTAGCGGTTACCTGGAAACGACCGAGGTTAACGTTCGTGTCACCTACTGAGCGTGTGCTCGGAGTAACAGAGCGGTAATCAACCGTGACCTGTCCGCTTGTAACAGCACCTACTTTGAAGGTGTTGCCACGGAGCGGGAAGTTGCCCTGAACCTTCTTAGCGTTGGTCAAGAGGTCTGTCGGGAGCTCAACGGAAACGTTGTGCTCTGCAGAGACAACAGCTGTGGAGCTGAAGTCAGCAACGATATCGACTGTCTGAGTCTTACAAGCAGCAATGACAAGCGGCGCAATGAAGCGGATGTCAGTTGTCTGATTCTGAGAATCAATCGTGCGGCGGCGGCTTACGCGTGCACCGTCAACGGTAGCGTAGAGACCTGTGATATCGCCTGAATCACCAAAGCCCTCGTGGAGAGTCGTGAAGTTGGTGATTGTGACGGAATCGTCGCAAGAAGCAGTGAGGTCAATGGAAGCCATAACCACACCGTTTGCAGCCTTGGGTACTGTGTCTCCAACGGGGTTCGTTGAAGCCAAAGAAACCTCGAGCGTTCCGTTACCCTGAACAATCGGGCTGTAGCCAGAGAAGTCCATGGTATCGTCAAACGTCTTGTCGTCAGCCGTCTTCATGTCCTGAACGGACAATGTGTAGCGGCCTCCGGCAGATGTGGAGCTGGCAAGTGTCAGCTCAACAGAGGATGCATCGAGCATCTTGACGCTGCTTACTGTGATCTTGGCATCGCCGGAGATCATGTAGGAAGCGGCATCAATCATCGCTGCGTCGTCGAGGTTGACGTTGAAGTCAACTTCAACAGTGGACGTTGAGGTTGCTGTCACAGACTTGATAGCCGGTGTCATAACCTGGTCAACGCCACAATCGACTCCGAACGCGAGGTTCTGGTCGACGCGGTGAAGCATCACAACCATTTCTGCGCGGTTCATGAAGTCGGAAGGACGAGCGCGGCCCGTGTTGTCGTCACCCTGGAGAACACAGTGGTCAGCAGCTGTCTGAACAGCTGTTGTGTACCACTGGCCTGCCGGAACGTCGACAAAGGAACCAGCGTCACCCGTAGCGTCCAAGTTGAATGCGCGGACGATCAGGGCTGCAGCCTCAGCGCGGTTAATGTTTGCGCTTGGGCGTGCGTAACATGGGTGGGTGCCGTAACAGTTGCTGTCACCCTTGACCCAACCTTCCTTTCCGGCTTCTTCCATGTAGCCGTAGTACCATGCACCTGCCTTGACATCGTCAAAGCTAGCGACAGCAGGAGGGGTGGAGAGAATACCACCATTAAGTTCGACAACGAGCTTTGTGAACTCCGCACGGTTAGCGTTGTCGCTACCGCGGAAGCGAGTCTGTGAAGCGTCGAGGTATCCTGCATCCGTGAATGCATTGACCGCGTCTTCAAACCAGACTCCCGTCGGAACGTCGCTATACGCTGCAAACACGCTACCCACCTGGGTGAGCGAAATTGCAACAGCAGACACTCCGGCGAACAATTTCTTCATACGAGAAACGTCCATAAGAGATGAGAGAAGTTTGTAGAAATAAAACAAAGTTGGGAACCGATCCAGAGATCACATGTTCTACCGGCATCTGTGTTGAGAGGAGCTGGAGACGGAAATTATTTCCGTATGCTCGCCTCCTTAAAAATAAAGAGAGGGACACCACTGATGCAGCAGTGCGCGTAACAGCGCGGTGTGAAAAGTTTGGACGGAGAACACGACCCTTCTTGCGACCCTATATATAAGGAAGTCGTCCACCGTCGCTCGAAGAGCTATGGCGGAGTGGAAGAATGTGAGAGTTCGACCTGACTCTGATGAACAGAGAAAGGCGAGGTGCCGATGTGTGAAGGATCCGTGCACAGATCCCGCCCAAAAAATATGGGAGTGGACCGTCGGAGATACTACCGAGAAGCAGTAGAGGGGCACAAGCCACACACAACTTCCGTGCATCCCTTTAAACGCCCATTATTGCCCTCTGTTACGCAGGTCCCCTCTTTTTCTTTGTCATTTTACGCATACAAAATACACCAAATCGCCAATTCAATTTAGAATTCACCAGCCAATATGCCTGTTTGATGTGTCGCATTTGTGTGAAATTCAGTGTTGAAATTTTTTGTTCTTGTGGTGCGAAATCGCATTTTCGTCTGCATCATGTAAAGAAAACTTGTGATCACGTAAGTAAACTTTACATTTCCCGCTCAAATTTTAATAAAAACCTTATAATCGGCGTTTTACCCTCTTTTATGAAGAATGAAGCAATAAACCGCTCTTCGCATATAAAAGGCTTTTTTAGCTTTTCAAGGCACTATGAGGTTCTCAATTGTATAATTGAAGCAGAAATAGACACAGAAAAACGACGATAGATCAAAGCAACGGAAGTAAAGTATTTCATACAAATCCCCTTTTACCTTTTAAAGAATCGCCTATTTTCACCTCTAAAATGTCTACTAAACCTAACTTTGCAGTCACTTTTCTCATACAAATAAGCAAATAAGCCCATACAAGCAGGGGGATATCCACAGAGCATGTGGATAACGGAAATTTTAAGAAAACCTTTCTGAGGGGCATTTCTGCAAGATTTTTTTTCATGAATCAAAGGACCAATCGCATCATGCGGCTGGTCCTTGGTGGTACTCCTTACGTCCCTGTAAGGTTCGGCATTATCCGAGATAACTCATTTTGACCTGCGTCATCGTGTCTTTAGGGCTGTGCGCCCTTTGGAAACTTTGAGGAGTTGGTCAAAGTAGCATCGTCCGGCCCAGTGCCATTAGCGCGTTGGTTTTCGCGCTGGATGGCTTCGTAGACCTCCTGTCGGTGGACAGGAATCTCGGTGGGGGCATTGATCCCGAGGCGCACTTTGTCGCCGCGGATATCCACCACTGTGATGACGATGTTATCTCCAATGATAATGCTTTCATCGCGCTGCCTGCTCAACACTAACATGAGCGAATCCTCCATAAAAAGACAAGCAACAAACAAGGAACAAAAGGCGCGGGCACCTTCCCCTGCCGAACACTCGGCAAAGGACGCCGATGCTAGAAGGGATTCTCAAAAATGACAAGAGAATTTTACTCTGCGCAGCTCCCCAAAAACGCGTTTATAGCTCGGTTACCACCTGTCCGTCTGCAGCATCTTTCACGGTGTATCCCAGTGCCGCAATTGCATCGCGCAAACGATCCGATTCCGCGAAGTTTTTCTCTGCGCGCGCCATCTCACGTTCCCCTAAAAGTGACTGCACTTCTGCAGGAAGAACGAGATCATTTTGCACTGCATCGAAGCAGCCGAATGTGTGGCGAATGAAGGTAATAATCATATGCAAATCTGCGAGCGTATCTGCACACAATGCGCCTGCATTTCGCTCCCAAGAAATCAGTTCAAAAATTGCGGCGAGTGCTGCGGGAGTATTCAGGTCGCTGTTCATTGCGTCACGGAAATTTCCGTACAATTTTGAGAGTGTTTCCTGTTCATTTTCGTGATGATTGCAGACCTCTTCTTCGGCATCGGAATCGTGCATATTCTTCTCCACTTTTTTCATCACTTCATCCATCCATGCAACAATTTTTGCGCGTGCCTTTCGACTGTCATCCATCCCCTTCCATGTAAATTTCAAACGCGTCCTGTAATGCACGGAAAGAAGATAGTACCGCAGATCCATAGGATCGTATCCTTCCCCAATAATGTTTGGAATACTTAACACGTTGCCAAGACTCTTTGACATCTTTTCCTCACCCATATCGATGCGGCGTTTATGTAACCAGTAGCGAACGAAAGGCGCATGCGTCACACATTCGCTCTGCGCAATTTCACATTCATGATGCGGGAAAATATTGTCTTCACCACCGGTGTGAATATCTATGGTATCGCCCAAAAATTTTCTGCTCATGGCGCTGCACTCAATATGCCAACCAGGAAAACCATCGCCCCATGGTGACGGCCACTTGAGCATGTGATGTGCGTTCTCTCCCACCGTTTTTTTCCAGAGCGCAAAGTCAGCGGGATGCTTCTTTTTTTCATCGACTTTCACGCGCGATCCGGCATTGATATTGTCGAGTGTATTGCCGGATAAATGTCCGTAGTGCGGGAAGCTGGTGACATCAAAATACACACCGTCTTCCGTCTCGTATGCGTGACTGTTTTTGATGAGCATTTTTACCATCTCAATCATCTCCGGAATGGTCTCGGTCGCGCGCGGGCGCTGCTCTGGCTCCAAAATATTTAATGTCTTTTCATCCTCCAAATAAAGCTCGGTATAGTGACGCGCAATCGCGAGCGGATCTACCTTCTCTTCGCGTGCTTGTTTCTCGATTTTATCTTCGCCGCTCTCCGCGTCTGCAACCAGGTGGCCGACGTCCGTAATATTCTTCACATGATGCACCGTGTAGCCGCGCACCTCGAGCCATCGTCGCAACAAATCTGCCATCAGGAATGCTGAATAATTTCCAATATGCGGACGACCGTAGACCGTGGGTCCGCAGGTATACATGCTCACATCTTTTCCGTTCAGGGGAATAAACTCTTCTTCTTGTTTTGTGAGCGAGTTATAGAGGCGGAGGGTGGTGGGATGTTGCATATCCTAAGAATAGCCGAATAACGGAGATGGGAATAATGGAATAACGGATTGGTTATGAGTTATGAGTTATGAGTTATGAGTTTGGATTATTGTAAAATGCCGCTCGCGGCTTCCAGAGGGGAAGCTGTGAGCGGCGGAGCGGCGATCAGTTGTTGCGGTGATCGCCTTGGACCTTTCTCCACGGGTTGGTCGGGGCGTCTTCCATGGTGAGTCCATAGTGACTCAATTCCTCATGAAGGATTGCCCGATAGGCTTTTTTCCCAACATTTGTCCACAAGGGACCCAATCGGTTCTGAACCATCTGAACAATTTGCTCGTAGCTCATTGGTCATCCTCCATGAAGTGATCCATTCCATTCATCCAATGACTCTATGTCACTGGTTAGGAACTGCTGAGATGATAAGAATTTTTGACACGCTGTCCAGTCTTTTTTGGTCCCGAGGGGCCCCCTTTAGGGCTTCAAAAAGCCATATTTTAACTTTTATTGACAATGGAATACTGCGGCGTACGATTTGGCCGATGCAACTGAATCGTCTCTCCGCCGTCATTACATGCAAGGATACCTGCGATAGCGGGGGCCTCGATTGATGCGCGGAAAAAATCTTCAAACCGCAATCAAAAAGCCCCCTCCACTGCGACGGGGCTTTTTTTGTTTCATCAAAGGCGAATAGCCACAGCATGAACCGCAGATGAAACAATCCGGCGAAGCTGAAAGCGGAGTCGGATAGATCATTCACATCACCAAGCAACAATAACCGATCTGCACTCACCCCCAGCTGATGGTTGGAGCCATCATGAATGCAGAAATGAGAACACCGCGATCAGAAAGGCAGCAGAAAATGAAAAGGAACCGTATTCGCTGCACAGTGCCTGGTTGCCCCGGACAGATTATCCGGGGAACGACAATCAAGCGTCCGTAAGTTCTGGTCACCGGAGCCAGGCGATTGTTATCGCCTGGCTCCACAGTTTGAATGCAGATCGGTTCCTGTTGACCCGGCTTCGTCCGACTACGCCGGGGCACGTCATCCATACGAACCAAAATCGGTCATTGATATCAACGCATGAGTAAAAACCGACCTGTTTTTCTGGTGTGCTTGGAGCATACCGCGAAGAAAAATAGAAACAGGCCAACGCAAACACAGACGTTCTAAAAAGGGGGGCTTTATCTATGTGCGAAAACAACAATGACAATCATGACGAATTGGGGCCACTGAATGACGAAGAAATGGCGATTTTAGAAAAAGAACATGCCGAATCCGGCAAGACAACAACCCCAACCGACACGGAAACAACGGAGTAGACCATGCAAACATCACGAGAATTGGCGATTCAACTGAATCAAGAATCCGACGACCCCTACGGAAAGTACTGTTTGTGCAGCGATTAACGCGTTGGCCACACTAGTCCGGAACCCTCTTTTTAGGGGGTTCCGGGCGCACTTTTTCTCTTGGCAGCGATAAAAAAAAGAATACTATCTTCCAAACTTTGTAACGGTACGGAAGCCAGATCGGTGTTTGCTCCTTAAAATCATGGCTATAGCAAGAAATGATGTGTTTTACTGATATGCACTTTGGAAAGGTGCCAGTAGGACCAAAGGCGTTTTATTTTGAGGAACACGAACGATGTCTGGATTCACTCCAACGGTTGCAGATCTCGAAGCTTTCTGCGCTCAACACGGTGGCCGCGCACCGCGTGACAACGAATTGAAGAAGTTTGTCATGAAACGGAGCGGCAAACAATCACAGCACTCGCACCGCGAACTGCAACGAGAGCATTCCCCCCGCCACCGCCAGTAGTACCCCTCAATTGAAGCATCTCACCTGAGATGCTCCCGCCCAAATGCCAAAGCAACGATATCCTCTATCGTTGCTTTGGCTCTCACTAAAACAGATCAGTTCTTGTTCTTTTACAACATTGCTTAGCAGAAAATGACCTGAGTTTAGCGTGGTGTAACATCTAGAGGTCGATCGAGACTTCAACTACGCAAAAACGACGGAAGGGAAATTGGGAGCATCAGTTATGACACGGAAACAGGAAGACGCTCTGTACGCTGCATGCATGAAAGAAGTGAGGCACCCACCGAGTCAGGATGAACTTGCAAGCTATCTTCGGGATCATCCCGAATACAATGGCGACGCAAACAAACACCCGACCGGCCACGGCCACATGACGAAACCCGCACAGAAAAAAACGCTCAGGCGTGAAGCGGTAGGCAGCCACAGGTAGCTTTCTCGTCATCCAATTTCGCAGCACCTTGCTGCACATCCCTTTTTGCAAGAGCAGGTGACGTTCGTCACCTGCTCTTGCTAGTTAAAACTCAGATCATTCTCTGTTCTTCAAATACAGATGCTCTGGACGAATGTCCGGAGTCTCTGTACATATATTAGTTGATCGCTCTTTCAGAGCACCGCAGGACAGCAAGTGACCTGCTTTTGCCATGTATGTTGTAGTGCATGGAGATCGAAAGCAGCTCGGTTCTTTCTCTTTTTTGAAAGGAGACAGCGATGCACCACATCTGTGTGGCACATCAGTTTTATCCCTTTTAAGAAAGCGAGGTGGTATCGAGTGAATTAGGTATGTTCTCTTGTAGAGAATAGATATCTGATTCTACGAGCGCAGGGATGTGCTCGTCATACATCACCAGCGGTTCCATCCGGAGCTGCTGGTGATTCTTCTTTTTTTAAAGCAGATCAGTTGCTATCAAAAAAAGT
This sequence comes from uncultured Candidatus Peribacteria bacterium, assembly GCA_964554785.1. Lineage (GTDB taxonomy): Bacteria > Patescibacteriota > Gracilibacteria > Peribacterales > Peribacteraceae > CALREJ01. The sequence continues at coordinate 176,438 of CAZKPW010000001.1, forward strand.
CTGGAGGGCGGGGGTGCCATCCAGAGCTTTTGGTTGCAACGACATGACGTTCTTGAACGTCATTTTTGAACAAGTGTACGAAACTCCCGCATATTCTCTGCCTGTGTCTGTCCTTCCGGGCGTTTTCGCGCGGGAGGACAGATAACTTGGTCTTCCGGAGTGATCGTCACTTTTACATTTGCTCCTTGGAGTTCAGCCTTCACGTAGTGCCCGTCCCACAATCCTTTCCCTTTGGGACAGTCGACCCGTGTGCCGTTGATCTGGAGCAAAATTTTGCTGACTGCGAGCACTTCAATTGTTAAGCCATCCTCGCTGTATGACTCCCGACGGTTTACAAGAACTGTACGTTGCATTGCTGCGATTCCTTTTCCGTTGCAGCGTTATACCCTCATTCGTCCGTCCGCTCGTGCAGACCATCCGCCGAATGAAAGTGCGCGTATTATGCGGAAAGCGGCCAAATTGTCAATAATTGTTGTCAGGGTTCCCCTGTTTTAGGCTGTTTTCTACGCTGGCCGTTTTTTTCGTCTCCTGCTAGGCTTTCGCTTGATCCTTTTCCCTTCACACTCATGCTCAACTATTCCGACATCGAATCCCTTCTTGGAGACAAAAAAAGCCTCCTGACCCATACGTCCACTACGTTCGCCAAAGAAAAATTGCATATCCCAAGCATGCAGACCGTTCAGAGCGTGTTTGAAATCAGTGACCGCCCGAATAAGGTTATTAACAATCTAATGAATCTGTACGGCCATGGAAGGCTGGCAAACACGGGTTACCTAAGCATCCTGCCCGTGGACCAAGGCATTGAGCATGCGGGTGGTGCGAGTTTTGCGAAGAACCCCGATTACTTTGATCCGGAAAACCTGGTAAAGCTGGCCATCGATGGAGGCTGCAACGCGTTTGCCTCCACGCTGGGCGGCATGGGAATTATTGCGAAGAAATATGCGGATAAAATTCCGTTCATCGTAAAAATCAATCACAACGAACTCCTGACCTATCCAAACATTGCAAACCAAGTCATGTTTGCAGATGTGCAGCAGGCAAAAGATATGGGAGCGCTGGGAGTGGGTGCCACTATTTACTTTGGCTCACCGGAAAGCGGACGCCAGATTGTGGAGGTCTCCAAGGCCTTCGCGGAGGCGCACAGACTGGGCATGTTCACCGTCCTTTGGTGTTACTTGCGCAATAACGCCTTCAAGAAAGACGGAGTGGATTATCACCTGGCTGCAGACTTAACGGGACAGGCAAACCATTTGGGCGTGACTATTGAAGCAGACATCATCAAACAGAAACTGCCGGAAACAAACGGCGGCTACACCATGCTGAACCAAGAAAGCAGCTACGGAAAAACAGATAAGCGCATTTACGAAAACCTCACCACCGATAACCCGATTGATCTGACACGTTACCAAGTTGCGAACTGCTACATGGGACGCATTGGGCTCATTAACTCCGGTGGAGCCTCCGGCGAGAACGATTTGCAGCAGGCTGTCATGACCGCAGTCATCAACAAGCGCGCAGGCGGAGCCGGACTTATTTCCGGTCGCAAAGCATTCCAGAAGCCAATGGATCAGGGGATTGAGATTTTGAACGCCATTCAGGATGTGTATTTGTGCAGCGATGTGACGGTTGCGTAAGGAAATAGGAAATAGCTTGATTAGCTTCGTTAGGGATTCCTAATCAAGCTAATCAAGCTAATGAACCTAATGAAGCTAACACCTCAACTATGAAACTTCTCCACATCCGCAGCCGCAAAGCGTGTGACTACATCATGCGCAAAGGCAACGTGTGGAAAGGGAAAACCATGATGATTCGTTGGCTGCCGGGACTGCCGCGTAAAGATCATGTGGTGCAACCGGAAGGCGTTTATGTCGGAACGTATGCATCGGCAAAAATTGATCCGTCTGCCGTAAAGAGAAACCGCATGCGCAGACGGTGTCGCGAGGCATTCCGCTTAGCGGTAAAAAATAACGACAATCTGCCGAGCGTGCAGTTGTTGGTATCGCCTAAAATCGCTAGTCTGGAGTCTCCGTTTGAGCTGGTACAAGGTGATGTTCAAACTTTTCTTTCCGCACTCCACACATGGCCGCATCCAAAAAAAGTTCCTCCCGCTTCCTCGACTACGCGATAGCATTTGCGTTGATCTTCGTGATTGCACAGTTTGGCATGAGTTACTTCTTTCCCGATGCAGGAAAACAAGTGGTAGAAGGCATTACACTACATGCGCAATCATCGAGCGTACGCTTGGGTGCCGCGGCGGAAATTATCACCATCAAAAATACCACCAAACAAACCCTTACACTCGCTTCGCGCTGTCCGACTCCCCCGTTTGATATTTATAGGGTTAATGCAGACGGAAGCGGAAAAGAAACCGTTTCCCCCGTCACCGGAACCGGCACCGCCATTCCCTGCGACGAAGTATCTGCAATCCCCCCTGTTCTTCCGGGCGAATCAATCACGGTAAATTTAAACCCGTGGAAATATTCTTCGTTTGCAGACACGGGAATGTACGAAGTGCGCCTGCCTGACAATACAAAACTTGGCAGCGGTACCGTGCTGCAAACGGCATCCGGCAATATTTTGAGCACGCGTTTCAATGTGGTGGAACCAAATGGCTTTATTAAGTTATTCCGTGCAGTCATCAGTAAGCCGTTCCTGAATTTCCTCATTCTGAGCGCGTCTGTTATTCCTGGCCACAGTCTGGGACTGGGTATTATTATCCTCACGCTGCTTGTAAAACTCCTGCTCTTCATCCCGACACAGCACGCACTGGAAGGACAGAAAAAAATGCAACTCCTGCAACCAAAATTGGAAGCGGTAAAGAAACAATACAAAGATAATCCCGCCAAAATGCAGGAAGAAACCATGCGCCTCTGGAAAGAACATAAAGTGAATCCCCTGCAGTCTTGTCTGCCCATTCTGGTACAGTTCCCCGTTTTGATCGGGCTCTTCTATGTCATTCGCGATGGATCGAACCTGGCGCTCTCCAAAGACCTTATTTACCCGGTGTATCAGAACTTGAGCTGGAATTTTAATACGAATTTCCTGGGGCTGGATCTCACGCAGCCAAACATGTGGATCTTCCCCCCATTGCTTGTAGTGCTGCAGTTCATCCAAATGTGGTTGAGCTTCAAGATTGCAGACAAGAAAAAGGCGAAGCAGATCGAAAAAGCGGAAGCCGCAACCGGCATGGAAATGCAGCAGAAGATTATGCTCTATGTATTGCCTCTGATGATCGGATACTTCGCCATCACATTCCCCTCTGCAGTCGCGCTCTACTGGGGAATTTCCACCATCTTCGCAATCGGTCAGCAGCTTATTGTGAACCGCGAGCACATCAAGGCCTAAGGGCCTTTTGTTTAAAGGTTTGAATGTTTAAAAGTTTAAAGGTTGGACATCTTGAATAGAGAAAGAATTTTCTCCCAAAAAACCTTTAAACCTGTAACTTTTAAACCTTTAAACGCTTTCTCTTCAAGCAGCGCTTTCTCTCCTGTATCCTGCCCCTAACTTCTATGTCCTCTCTTACAAATGACGATGTCCGGCATATTGCTAAACTCGCACGCCTGCAGCTGCAGGATAACGAGGTAGAACGCTACGCTGGAGAACTGAGTAAGATCTTTGGGTATATCGATCTCCTGAGCGAAGTAGACACGAAGGGCGTGGCTCCTACAGAGCAAGTAACAGGCCTGACGAACAGTCTGCGCCCCGATATCATTACGCCGCTGATTGCCTCCCCGGATGCCCTTCTGGCGACCAGCGCTTTGCCTATTGTGGATCATCAAATTGAAACGCCGTCTGCACATGGATGAGCTTCTAGCTTTCTGCTTTCAGCTTTTTCCCATAACGCATAACCCGTAACCCATAACGATTAATTGTAACAATGCTTAACTCGCTTACCATCACCGAAGCCCACGATAAACTGCGCTCCAAAGAGATCTCCGCGGAGGACATCGTGAAGGACTCCATTGCACGCATTGAAGCCGTTGATACAAAGCTGAATGCAGTAGTCTACAGAAATTTTGAATCAGCCCTGAATCAAGCCAAAAAGATCGATGCTGCAGGTACCTTTGATCATCCCCTTTCTGGAATCCCCTACCTTGCGAAAGATGTGTACTGTGAAGAGGGTGTCCCAACGACTGCTTGCAGCAACATACTGCGGAAAAAGGACTACTGTCCCCCCTTCGACTCCACCACCACTAAGCGCCTGAAGGCCGTTGGCGCGATTAGCCTTGGGAAAGTGAACACCGATGAGTTCACCATGGGAGCCTCCACGGAGACCTCCTGCTATGGCGTCACCAGAAATCCGTTCGATACCACGCGCGTTGCCGGAGGATCATCGGGAGGATCGGCGGCGAGCGTCAGTGCCGATGAATGTATTTTCTCTCTTGGAACAGATACAGGAGGATCCATTCGTCAGCCCGCAGGATACTGCGGCATCACAGGAATCCGCCCCACCTACGGACGCACCAGCCGTTTTGGAGTTATGAGCATGGCAAGTTCACTGGATACGATTGGTCCCATGGGAAAGAGCGTGGAAGATTTGGCGATCATTTTGCAAGCCATTGCCGGTAAAGATCCCATGGATGGAACAACGAGTGACATGCCAGTCCCCGACTACCGCGCAGCACTCACCGGTGATGTGAAAGGCATGAAGATTGGACTCCCCCGCGAATATTTTGCGGAGGGTATTCATCCGGAGGTGGAGAAGGCTGTGCGCGAAGCTGCAAAAATGTATGAATCGATGGGTGCAACACTGGTGGATATCAGTCTTCCCTACACGAAGTACGCTGTTGCCACTTATTATGTGATTACCCCGTGCGAAGTAAGCTCCAACATGGCGCGCTACGACGGCATTCGCTACGGACACACTGCGGAGAATCCGACATCCCTTCTTGCCTACTACGAACAAGCACGCAGCGAAGGATTTGGTGCCGAAGTGAAACGCCGCATTATGATGGGAACCTACGCGCTCTCTGCGGGATATTTTGATGCCTATTACCGCCAAGCACAGAAAGTTCGCACCCTTATTAAGAAGGACTTCGAGGAGGCCTTCACGAAGGTGGATGTCATTCTCTCGCCGGTATCCCCCACTCCGGCATTTACGGTCGGTGCACATGCCAATGATCCGGTGGCGATGTACTTGGAGGACGTCTATCTGTGTGCGCAGCCTATGGCAGGAATCCCCTGTTTATCCATTCCCTGCGGCATGAGTTCAGATAATCTGCCAATCGCCCTTCAGCTAATGGGCCCGCATTGGGGGGAAGCGACAATTTTGAATGCAGCGCATGCGTTTGAGAAAGAGACGGAATGGCATTTGAAGAAGCCTGTTTTATAAGGTCAAGAATAAGATTAAGCTTAAGGGAACGTAAAAATCCTATCCCTCAACCTCAACCTAGACCTAATTTCCTTGGCATTTTCCTAATTTTCATTATTATGCCCGCGCTCCCTATTTCCTGTCCCTTTCTCAAATTATGGCGTACTCCCTTCTCCGCCGCCTGTATCTATTCTCTGATACCTACGGCCGCAGTAAGAACCCGTTTTTACAGGATGACGCCGATGCATTGATCTCGACTGACTTCCGCAGCACGCCGCTCGAAACGGTACGCCGCGAGTTCGATATCTACGGACGCGAAAGCATTGTGGAGCACGTTCTCCGCATGACGATTGCCTTGAACAATAACACCAAGAACTCCCCCTATTTGCCACAAGCCATCAAGGATGAGTTTGCCCAGACAACCACGGGTATTTTCATTAACTCCGCCCCTCGTCTTACCCGCGAAAACGGCAGCCCGTTCTACCTGGCTACGGTCGACAACATCCGCATTGTCACGACAAGCTTGACCTGTCTTTCCACTATTAAGGACAAGATCCAGACCCTCCAGCACCTGGATAACGACAAGAACATTATCTACGGAAACACGGAACAGTTCCGCTCCAGCTACACACCATTCCTGCTCCACCCGGATCACGGAATCGATTTGGTGGAGGACTCCATCGATATCATCCCCGATTATCCGGAGGATAAGTGGGAACTCGCATACGTCGACCGTTTCGGAAACATGGTGACCTACACGAAAGATGTAGAGAAGAAGTGGAAGGAAATTATGTCCCGTGCAGACGCCAATAACACGCTCAAGTTGATTGTTGGAAACGTCAGCCAGACTGTGTTCCTTGGAACCAGCTTGAAAGATGCCGATCCGGGAGCGCTCGTTGTCTACAAGAACCACGACATCGATATCCTCCGCAAATGGATGGCCGACGAAGACAGCTACACACGCCTCTACCGCTCCAGCTACCTGCAATTCAGCAAGCCGGACGTTGGTGCTGCTATTAAGATTGCGGACTAAATGTAAAATTTAAAATGTAGAATGTAAAATGAATGGAAATTCCTTCATTTTACATTTTTAATTCTGCATTTTACATTTCACTCACTTTTTCAGTCATACTTGATATTGTTCGATATTCATAATTTTACGTGCCACGCCGCTCTCCATAGAGGCCTTTGCAACCGCAGACGATACCACCTGCATCAAGCGGGGATCGAAGGGCTTCGGAAGAATATAGTCCACTCCAAAGGAAAGACTCTGGAGGCCATAGGTCTCCAGGACCGATGCAGGGACCTCTTCGCGGGCCAGCAAAGCCAGTGCCTGCACCGCAGCCACCTTCATGGCTTCATTGATACTCATGGCACGCGTATCGAGCGCTCCGCGGAACAGGAAGGGGAAACACATCACATTATTGATTTGATTCGGATTATCGCTGCGACCGGTCGCCATAATGACATCGGCACGGACATTCTTTGCGGTCTGATAGGGGATTTCGGGTTCAGGGTTTGCGAGTGCGAAGACAATGGGGTTTGGCGCCATGCTTTTGAGCATCTCTTCCGTGAGCGCACCTGCTTTCGAGACTCCAATAAAGACATCGGCTCCGTTTAGTGCATCGGCCAGCGTGCGAGCCTTTGTAGGGCGAGCAAAGGGTAATTTGTATTCATTGACGCCCTCCTGGCGGCCTTCGTAGATAACGCCTTGGGAATCGCACAGGGTAAGACGATCCTTCGGCGAGCCCAGTGCTAAGAGCATCTCTGCAATGGCAATACCGGCAGCCCCAGCACCATTCACCACAATGGAGGTCTCCTGAAGGCTCCTGTTTGTAAGATGGAGGGCATTGAGGAGTCCTGCACCGGCAACGACTGCCGTGCCATGCTGATCGTCATGAAAGACGGGAATAGACATTCTCTTTTTGAGTTCGCGTTCGATAATGAAGCATTCCGGCGCTTTGATGTCCTCCAGATTGATAGCTCCAAAACTTGGCTCCATCAGTTCAATGGCTTCGATGATTTTCTGCGGATCTTCGGTCTTCAGTTCAATATCAATACTGTCGATGCCTGCAAAACGCTTGAAGAGTACCGCCTTCCCTTCCATAACAGGCTTCGATGCCAATGCTCCAAGATTCCCAAGTCCGAGAATCGCAGTTCCATTACTGATAACTGCGACAAGGTTCCCCTTAGCGGTGTATTCGTAGGCAGCATCTGGATTGGCAGCAATCTCCCTGCAAGGCTGCGCCACGCCGGGGCTATAGGCCAAAGAGAGATCGCGCTGGGTAAGGAGCGGCTTCGTGGGAGTAATTTCTAACTTCCCAGGTTTTCCTGTTTTATGGAATACAAGCGAGTCGGCGTAAATATCGGACATACTTTTGATGGGGAAATTGATAATTGATAATTGAGAATCGAAAATGAACGATTAATAGACGATAGAAAATGAGAAACAAAGACGAGAAATATAGTGGAGGACTTTTACAAATTTTAAAAAGGAAAATTCCACAATTCTCAATTTTTCATTTTCAATTATCAATTCCTCATCTTCGCATCCATCCAAAGAGTTTCTTCTTTGGTTTATCGGAGGACGCCGTGACAGGCTCCGCGGAGGACTGCACGGTGGAGGAGTCGACGGCCTGCTCGGCAGGGGATTCGCTCGCAGGAGGACCAAGGCGCTGCTGGAGGGAGCCCATGAGGATGTTTCCTTCGCGGAGGCGATCATTCAGGGCATGAATGACTTCCCACTGCTTCTCGATCTGCTGATTCTTCAAGAAGAGCTCATTCTGCAGAATGTCGAGAATGTTTGCACCGGTTTGAGGGGCTGATTTTTTCTCTGCAGTTGGGGCTGAACTAAAATTCTTGGTGATGATGTCCTCGCGCACTCTCCAGGTAAAATTCTCTCCCTTCTTTTTAAAGGCAGCCGCTTGCTTGGCATTGGGTTCAATACCGTCGCGATCAGCGTGACCTTCTGTTTCCGTAATAGTACGAATAAGCCGGCGGATGGTGGATGCGGAACGACCGGTCTTTTGAGTAGCCTCCGCGATAGTAATGAAAGGTGTATCCATGGAGGGCACCATAGTACAACTGGAGGACTTCGTGAAGGACTCCGCGCCTTTATGCACGCGAAAACGATAGACAAAAAACAAAACAGTATTCTTGAATTATTTTTTACCGGCTGCCGCCAGTTTCTGTGCCTCTTCTGCTTCCATGCCGGCCTTAATACGCATGGTGGCAATGATGCCCGCGCGCTCGGATTCATCCAGACGCATTTTGATGTACTTCACGGTCTGCTTCATGTCGGGGATGATCTTGTGTTCCAATCCGTTCACACGGCGGCGGGTGGTCTCCAGTTCAATCGCCATGTTTTCAGCCTGCTTTTCAATCTGCGCGAGTTCAATGAGGAGTGCGAAGACAGAATCAAAAGAATCGATAGCGCTGTCGAGAAGGGTATTGGTCTGGGCGTATCCGTAGTTGCGGACAATTCCTTCTTTCTTCAATTTGAAAAAGGGGATCTTCACACCCATGACGCTCTTGGTCTCCACGTCCAGTTCTATGGTCGCTCCGGGGCTGCTGAGCGCGTTTTCCACCTCGGCATCGGATAACCAGGCAGAAGCCATCAAAAAGCTCATGAAGGCGTCTCCCAGCTCGTTTTCTACCCGTGTGCGCAAGTCCTTGGCAGTGCGGATGATCAGCAAAAACTGCTGCATGAGTCCGTCCTGCTTGTCCTTCAGCAGTTTGTGGCCGCGTTCAGCGGATTTTGTGGACCGTTTAAGGTCCATGAGTGCCATGCGCGTTGGGTTGACCTGGAGAATAGCCATGGTGAGGTCGAGGTGAAGGTTGAGGGTAAGGGTGACGGATTATTCTGCAGACTTCAGATACTTCTCGATGTGGGCGCCCTTCACGCGCTTGAGTTCAGACTTCGGCACGAGTGCCAGAAGTTTCCAGCCGATATTCAATGATTCGAAGATGGAACGGTTCTCGTGTTCACCTTGTGCAATGAATTCTTTTTCGAAGGCTGTGGCGAAGGTCAGGTACGCCTTGTCGGTATCGTTCAGGGAGGACTCGCCAAGGATAACCGCAAGTTCGCGGACTTCCACACCGCGTGCGTAACAGGCGGTGAGCTGAGCATCCATACCGGAGTGATCTTCACGCGTTCTGTCGCCCTGCGCTTTTCCTTTCAAGCGGGAGAGGGAACCCATCGGGATGACAGATGGATACATTCCTTTTTGGTTGAGACCGCGATCCAAACGGATCTGTCCTTCAGTGATATATCCCGTAAGGTCGGGGATCGGGTGCGTCACATCATCTTCCGGCATGGTGAGGATAGGAATCTGTGTGATGGAACCTTTGCGTCCGCGGATACGTCCTGCGCGCTCGTAAATAGTCGCAAGGTCGGTGTACATATATCCCGGGTAGCCGCGACGTCCCGGCACTTCTTTGCGTGCAGCGGAGACTTCACGGAGGGCTTCGCAGTAGTTGGTCATGTCCGTGAGGATAACCGTCACGTGGTAATCCTTTTCGTATGCAAGATATTCCGCAACAGTAAGGGCTAGACGCGGTGTTGCGATACGTTCGACCACGGGATCTCCCGCGGTATTCAGGAAGAGCACAGCACGACTGAGGGCGCCGGTCTTTTCAAATTCCTGCTGGAAGAAGCGTGCCTCTTCGAAGGTCACACCCATGGCAGCAAAGACGACAGCGAACTTTCCCTCCTCTTCCTCGCCCATTTCGGCTCCCTGCGTATCCACTTCTTTCTGCGTGAGCACGCGCGCCTGGCGGGCGATCTGTGCCGCAAGCTTCGAGTGCGGCAATCCCGCACCGGAGAAGATGGGGAGCTTCTGTCCGCGCACCAGCGTGTTCAGGACATCGATGGTGGAAATTCCTGTTTGGATGAAGTCATCCGGGAATTCGCGTGAGGCAGGGTTGATAGGATAGCCGTTGATATCAATACGCTTGTCCGGAAGCACAGACGGACCTCCATCAATCGGGTTTCCCGATCCGTTGAAGATGCGTCCAAGCATGTCTTCGGAGACGCCAAACTGGAAGGTATGTCCGAGAAAACGAACGGTCGTGTCTTCGGTCTGCAAACCCTGTGTCGACTCAAAGAGCTGTACAACAGCCAGACCCTTGCGGGATTCGAGCACTTTACCAAGGCGCTTTTCGCCATTGACGAGAGTGACTTCGCAGAGTTCATCGTAGGCAATGCCGTCGATGCCTTCCACCATCAGGAGTGGGCCGGCAACGCTCTGAACGGTCTTGTAAGCGGAGAGTGACATGGGAATGTGCGGGAAAGGTAAAGGAGAAGGGTAAGGGTGAAGTTAGATCATCATGGAGCGCAATTCTTTCTGAATGGATTCTTCGAGTGCATCGAATTTCTCGAGTTCTGTTTCTGCATAGAGGTGTGCTTTTGCCATTTCGTCTCTGACGGCAACGGTACGCAGTTTACTGAATTCAAAGTCCTCCTGTTCCACCACCGGCAGCGCTTCGTCCATAAAGCCGAGAATGGCGCGGAGAATGCGATACTGCTTCTTGATGGAGGTATAGGCATCGTTCGGGTCAAACGCGTTCTGGAAGAGGAAATCTTCGCGGATCATGCGTGCGGTTTCGAGCGTAAGCTGTTCCTTCGGAGAGAGTGCATCGGTTCCGACGAGGCGGACGATTTCTTCGAGTTTGCTTTCCTGCTGGAGAATCGTGAGGGCACGTTCGCGGTTTGCCATGAAGTCTGCGGCAAATTGTGCATTGAAGGTGTCGGCCAGGTTTTCCGTGTAGAGCGTATAGCTCTGCAACCAGTTGATGGCAGGGAAGTGACGCTTGTACGCGAGCTTGGCATCGAGTGCCCAGAAGACTTTGGTCACGCGGAGCGTGTTCTGTGTGACAGGCTCCGAGAAGTCTCCACCTGGAGGGGACACTGCACCAATCACGGAGAGCGTTCCTTTGCGATCGTCGGCACCCAAACAGTTCACGGCACCTGCGCGCTCGTAGAATCCTGCGGTGCGTGAGCCCAGATATGCCGGGTATCCTTCTTCACCGGGCATTTCTTCCAGGCGTCCGGACATTTCGCGCATGGCCTCCGCCCAACGAGATGTGGAGTCCGCCATGAGCGCCACGTCGTATCCCATGTCGCGGTAATATTCTGCGATGGTAATACCGGTGTACACGGATGCTTCGCGAGCGGCGACCGGCATGTTTGAGGTGTTGGCAATAAGCACAGTGCGCTTCATCAGGATTTCTCCGGTGTTCGGGTCAATGAGGTGTGGGAATTCAGTAAGCACTTCCGTCATTTCGTTTCCGCGCTCTCCACAACCGATATAGACAATGACCTGCGCGTTACAGTATTTGGCCAGTGACTGCTGTGTCACAGTCTTTCCAGCTCCAAACGGTCCCGGAATAGCTCCGGCACCACCCTTGGCCATAGGGAAGAGCGTATCGAGGATACGCATGCCTGTCGCAAGGATATCGGTCGGCACAGTCTTTCCTTTCACGGGGCGGGGAATACGAATCGGCCACTTCTGCAGCATGATGACTTTCTCCACGGTGCCATCTGCTTTTTCAATTTCGGCGATGGTTTCCTCGATCGTGAATTTGCCGGATGCAATGGACTTCACGGTGCCCGAGAGACCGACCGGTACCATGACGCGGTGTTCGATGAGCGTTGTCTCTTGGACGGTTCCGAGGATATCTCCTTCATTCACAATGTCCCCCTTGGAGGCCTTCGGCACGAAGTCCCACTTCGTTGCACGGTTGAGGCTTGGTACTTCAATACCACGCGTAATGAAGGGGCTTCCTGCCTTCTGCTCAATGAGTTCGAGCGGACGCTGAATACCGTCGAAAATGGAAGTGAGCAGACCCGGAGCAAGCTCCACGGAGAGCGTCTGCCCCGTGAGTTCCACCGGTTCTCCCGGTTTCACGCCGGATGTTTCTTCGTAGACCTGGATGGAAGCGGTGTCGCCATGCAGTTCAATCACTTCTCCGACGAGCTTTTCATTCGCCACGCGGACAACTTCGTACATTTTGGCCTGTGCCATGCCGGAGGCAACGACGAGCGGACCTGCGACTTTGGTAATGACTGCTTTGGACATAGAAGAATGGAGAATAAAGAATTGAGAATTACTTGAGAATATCGGAGCCGATCGCGCGTTCGACGATGCCTTTCAGGCGTGCGAGTCCATACCCGGAGGAACCGTGATGACTGGGGAGGGGAATGACGGCAGGAAGGGCGCCTTTTGTCAGACGCTTCATGTCCTCGGCAGAGAGAGCCTGCAACAGATCCTCGGACACAAATACTATGCCGTAGGTATTGCGCTCCTTGCCATTTTCCGTGCGCAAAGACTTCTTCAGCTTAAAGAGTTCGGCAGGGACGTCGGTGCTGTCGGTGACAGCAACCACGTCCACACCGAGCAGCGCAAAGCCTGCAACGGCATCACGGGACCCGACAATGGCAATACGGTACGACATTTAGGAGACGAAAGGGGATGCAGAAAGGAAAGGCGGCAGAAGTCTCTGCAGTTCTTCCTTTGTGAGATGTGCGGACTTCCCGACAAGAATTGTCCGGAGGAGTTTAAGCTGTGACTGCGTGATGGCTGCAAACGCAAAGATAGGATCAATAGTAAGGGCGTTACTGCGCATGCGAGAGAGATCAAACGCGATTGCCTTCGCAAGACCGCGCTCCAGCACAATGGAAGAATCCTCCGATGTCTGAATGCTGTCTGCCAGCGCAGAACCCAAATGCGATCCGCGGACCAGATCTGCAAGACGTGCAGGGTCCAGACTGTAGCGTGACACACTGATTTCCCCGCCGGACAGAAGATGATCCATCGGGTGTTCATCTTTGCGGAGCCGGCGTGCGGTACGAATATTCTGAAGATCGATGTGATGCGCCACGTACAGAAGAATCGCGTCACTTCCCTTTTTTGCGAGTGCAATTTGCTCGTGCGCGACAAATTGCGCGACTTTCGTATCAATCTGTTGTGGCGTGAGCGTGGTATCCGTGCGCATGGTACGGATGAACGTGCGGAGCGACTCCGGCAATGCGGGAGCATCTCCTCCATTCACGATCGTGCGCAGATCGTCGGGGTCAAATGCCGTAGCACCGACATGCGGTTCTGTACTGATGTCCGAGGTGAAGTTATGGTGTTTTTTCAGGAGATACGCGAGCAGGGAAGCGTCATCTTTTATCCAGAGAATATTGAACACATCGCGCTCTTTTTCGGACACCATGGATTCAACTTCAGTCTTGAGCCAGCGTTCGATGTTATTGATGAAGCGGTGCGGATTGTTGTTGTATTCCACCTGCGAACTGAGCTTCAGCTCGGTGATGATGCGAGCCAGCTCGTCTGCATCTTTTGCGGCCACCATACGTTCCACTTCCGCCTGTGTCAGAAGATACTCCTGCAATACGCCCACACGGCCGTGGCCGTAGGCGTGCATCTGCCGGGGTTGAAGGAAAGATGGGGACATGACTTTATGCAAAAAGTTGTGCGGCTATAGCAATTTCCGTGTCCGGGCGCAGGATTTCTTGCACCAGGAATTCAAAGGTACAGTCCCGGTTTTCTCTCTTGCCGACGTACCGGAATCCTCCGCTGGCAGGAATAGATTCGCCAAGTTCATGCTTACTGCCGCAAAGTTTTTTCAGAATGGCTGCGTGCGGTTTTGCAGGAAGGATCACACCACCTTCCGGCAGCGTATCGATCCACTGGCGCAGCAACTTCTCCAGATCGGCTGCAGGCAGTGTTGCCAGGGATTCCGCTACAGACTGATAGAGATTGTTCAGGATCTCCTGCTTGCGCTGCAACACCGCGTGGCGGGTGAGCATGGAAGCATGTCCTTCTGCGCGGGAACGCAGCTGGTGCAACTTCTGAGTTTTCTGCTGGCTGACGGTAGTACGCACATGCTGGAGACTCTGCTTATGAGCATCTTTGAGCGCCTGAACGGCGGAAGCGTGATCAGCAGTCAGCGACTTAATAACAGAGTCTGCTTCCGATGTAATTGCCTGACGGATATGAGTGAGTGCCATGAGAGGTGAGGGTGGGAGATTAGCTCAGAAGTGAATCCTTCAATGAGTTCAACATGAAGAAGGAGATAAGGAATCCGAGCAGAGCGTATGTTTCCACAAGAGCAGCGAGCGTGATCACACGACCGGCAAGGCGGCTGTCGCGAGCAAGCATGTGCATACCGGCAGCACACACTTTTCCCTGAGCGGGAGCGGATGTAGCGGCAGCAATAGCAACGGGCATGAACGCAGCGAAGAGCGCAATACCTGCAGGCAGATCGAGGCTCAAATCACCGGAAAGAAGCGGTCCACCAAAGCTAAAGAGGAAGAGCAGGGAGATCACCATTCCGTAGAGACCCTGTGAACCAGGAAGAACGGCGAGTGTAATCACCTTACCGGCGAGTTCCGGCTTTTCTGTCAGGAGTCCGGCACCAGCCTGTCCCACTGTGGACACACCGATGGAAGAACCAGTACAAGGCAAACCGGTTGCCAGAGCAGCGCCCAGAAGCGCGAGGCCGAGGCCCCAGTAGTTTACAGGCACAGCAGCTGTTACAGCATCCTGTGCAAAGGCAGCTGCTGGCAAAAGAACGGCTGCGGCTGCGAACAGGGGAAGGAATTTCTTCATAAAAGAATGGGGAAAGAAGGGTAGGGAGAGTATTACAAAGCTTTGGTCCGCTTGAAAGGGCTGAACGAACGTCCGCCTCCTTCAAAGAACTGACTGAAGAACTCAACGAACTGGAGACGGCCCGAGTGGATGAAGGCTCCAAGAACGTTCAGGGCGATGTTGACGGTGTGACCGAGGATATAAATAAGGATTGTAACAGGGATGCCGATGGCGGGAGGCATGAATCCGCCGATCTGCTGTGCCACGAGGTTCACCGCAAGTGCGAGCGCACCCGTCACCAGACCGAGCGCCAGAAGACGCAGGTAACTGAGGGTGTTGCTCATCATGTTCATGGCAAGGTTCAAAAGCCCGAGGAATCCGTAGAGCGGACGCATGTACCACACCGATCCATAGCCCTTGCCCCAAATGACGAGTGCCACAGAAGCAAAGATAGCAATCAATGTCATCTGTTTGAACTCAGCAGGGACAAAGAAGTAGGCAATGGCAGATCCAAGGAGCACAAGCTGCGTCCAGTCCATCCAGAAACCCTCAATCCAATTGCCGCGCAGTCCTTTGGAAATTCCTCCAAGGAACATACCGAAGGCCAGATGAATAAGACCGAGTACAATGGAAAGATTCTGAAAGAACGTGATACCCGGCGTGGCGCCGAGATTCCATACCTGTCCCTTGAACCACATTGCGCCGTCTGCGCGTGTTTCTGTCATAAATGCAGGCGCCTGTTCCGGCGACATACCAAACCATCCTCCGAATGGAATGGAGACAAAGAAGGTCATAATTCCTCCAATCATCAGGAGCCACCACAGTGGTGCGTCTTTCAGTGCCAGCTTTTTCTTCCAGATGAAGAGCGCCATGGCAACAGCGAGCACCAGACCGTAGCCGGAGTCGGTGAGACAGAGTGCGAAGAACAGAATGAAGAACGGAGCCAGCAGAGGGGTTGGGTCCAGTTCTCCGGACTGTGGCAGACCGTAGAGCAATGTGACGCTTTCAAACGGCTTCAGCCAGGCCGGGTTTTTAATCAGTATCGGAGCCTGCTCCCCTTCCTCCGGTTCCACTTTCAAAACAGCGGTTGCAGGAGAAATTGCTGCCAGTTTGCGCTCCAGCGGATCGAATAGACTTTTGGCAATCCATCCAAAGAGCGTGACAGTGGAATGGGTTTTCTTTGCCGTCCTGCGTGCAGCTTCGATTTCATTCATCCAGGCAACGAACTGGCGTGCGCGGGAGAGAAGCGGCAGATCAGCCGAGAGTTGTGCCAGTTCCTTGTGCAGTTTTTCGACCTGCTGACGCACTTCTGCGGACCGTGCGGTCACCTGTCCGGAGTGCGCTCCGGCAGCAAGATCGCCTCCGAATTTGGAGAGATCGCCTTTGACATTGGACGAGGTGAAATAGGTGCCTTCATCGGGTGAAGCGCTGCTGCGGCCTGTGGCCTCGGGCAGACGGCCGTGATCCAGATCTATGAGCTGCTGCTTGCAATCTGCATCCTGCTGCTCCAGCGCATGGACGCTATCGATAATCGTGCGGATTTTCTCGCTCTTTCCTGCTTTTGCAATATCGGCAGGAGTCGCGTGCTCCGACAAGACAGACAATGTCTGCGCAGAAGCGTAGGGCATGAGGATCGCCATCACATGATCCAATTCCGCTGCATGATACGGCACGGCATCGGTATTGATCTGACCGACATCCGGTAGCTCGGAAATTTCCATCACCCCTTCCTGGTGGAGAAGTTCCAACAGTTCGGCTTCGTGCTTTTTATGAGCGACGACGGCGACTTTTTGCATTGGTACAATAGCCATAATAAATGAACGAAAGAATTAATGAATGAGAATACCGGATACAGCTTTCTCCAAAAGAGCGGCATGCGCTTTGGGAAGTTCTTTTTTAGCTTTTACTTCAACTTTCTCCAGTGCTTCTGTGCGTGCGGCAACGGAGGCTTCTCCAATCTTCGGCAGCTCATCGCTGCTGAATGTCTGCAATTCAGCCTGGGCTTTTGCACGCTCTTCCTGTTCTGTCTGTTCTTTTTCCTCGTGGAACGCATCATGTAGTTTTGTCATCTCCTGGGCATTTTTTGCCCGAGCTTTTTCGACGCGAGTCTGCTCTGCATCTTCATGGGCAACAAGGCCGGAGACACTCTCTTCCTCTGTGGAATGGGTCTGTGTAGACATGGAAAGTGGTGAAAAGTAAGTGAAAGTAAACTTGTTAGGCGCGTTAGTACCTATCTTTCACATAAAAATCAAGGCTCTAAGGGGAGGGTTTTGAAGAAAATCGAGACATTGCGTTTGCCTTCAAGAATGGGTTTCTCCATACTATACGTTATCTTTATTCACTTTTTACCCTATGAAAACTCCAAAATGCTGGATGACCGCTTGGATGACGTGAAGCGCCTGCAGGTATCGTTTGTGCTTATGGATTAAAAGGGGATAAGATGCATCCTTTCTTCCGCTTTTATGCCTCCTATTTGCATCAGCCATACGGAATATTCCGACGACATGCTTGATTCTTTTGATTGGTGCAATGACGATGTAAAAGGAAAGTTTGCTGTTATAGCCGATAACGCGGATAGGCTACATTGCGTTATTAGCATTGCCCCACCAACAACCCCTGTTCTACATGCACCGCTTGTCCGTCAAAAATTAAATGAGTTATTCGGAGCACAGTTAACGGTACATTCATTTGATAACCTGCCTGATTCTCTGAAAAAAAATGTGATTGGCGGTGGCATAGTCATCACTTCAAAAAACAATGGGGAAATTGTGGTAAAAACTGAATTTAAATCGCCGGGAATTGAAGCGCTGGTTGGAACCGGTGGCGATACTCCAAGGAATCCGGAAACGGCAAAGAGCATTCTTGAGGCCGTTCAAGAATGGGCACGACTCATTGCGGAGCGGTCGATGAGAAAATACGTATAAAAAACTATTTTCTTATTTGCCTCCAAGAAAATCTTTTACGATACTAGTGGGTGCTTTTCCCTCCATTTCTCTATGAACTCTCCAAAAATCTGCGGAGCCTGCGGTATGGCCATAGAAACCTGTCCCGAATGTGGCGGATTCATATGCTCGACAGGATGTCCGGACCGCGCGGATGACGGCTGTATATGCGAATATATTACGGACACGACAGATGAGAGCGATGACGAAATAGTCTGAATGCGCGAAGACTTATCGAGTGCGAGCACTGGACGATGACGCACGCGAAACGTGTGAGGAGCTCTGGGACATGCGACGCAATTTCCTCTGTGCAGTCAGACTTGGTTTCCTGGCAACGGAACTCCTGGCAGCTCTATGCAATGCAGGTGACGGCAAAGAACCATACATAGGTACGGCTGCGCCTTGGAGCGGCAAGAGATCGAAACGCTCAATAGTAAAAAGCGTTCCCACTAGGAGAAGCGCAACGGCAACGAGCAAACCGGATTCGTGTTTCTTGGCAAGAGTAGAGAAGGATTTCATGGAAGGGTGTGGATGTAGATGTTGTGTTTAGTATACTCTTATTTGCGTATTTTTTCTATGGTAAAACAACAAGGGGGAAGTGACTGCGTCATTCGATTCGCAATATAAACAAAGGAGTGGCTCGAGCGAAGCGAAGAACCATGAGTGAGTCCCGCACCTGCGGGGCGAATCGAATGGCGGTCCCGACGGGACTCGAACCCGCGACCTCTTCCGTGACAGGGAAGCGCTCTAACCAATTGAGCTACGGAACCATGATGTCAAACGTGTGAAGGTGATATTCGGACTACAAAAAGCGCGTCACCTGCTGTGTCAGAGCCCGGAAACAGTAACAGGAGCGTCCTCCTGCCGCAATATCAAATACACTGAAACTATTAGATAGTTGCTGCCCACGCATTTGCTGCAATCACGCAGAAAGCGCCGAGCATTACCCAGACAATGCCTGCTATGAGCATTTCATGCTCAAGAGTGTGGAGAGAAACCAGTTTGTGAGTGTTTGGTGTTTGCATAAACTTTCATAGATATAATACCATATTATTGATATATTAGCAAATACATATCAAATAAGTATATTTATGGCATTAGTTTTCCGGTGATGCGTTACTTCAGATAGAGAATGGGGTTCTTCTTTTCTCCTTTCATCTGCACTTCGAAGTGAACGTGGATACCGGTGGCACCATACACGCGTCCGCTGTTTCCCATGGCCGCAATATTCTGACCGCGTACGACTTTATCGCCCTTTTTCACGTACAATTCTTTGCTATGACCGTAGAGCGTCACAAGTCCGTTCCCGTGATCAATTTCAATCACGTTTCCGTACCCTCCGTTCCAACCGTAATCCGCGCGAATAATGGTGCCTGCTTCCGCTGCATAAATGGGGCCGCCGCCTTTTTGTTGTATGTCGACCGCGTAGTGACCGGGGTGGAAGTACTGCGTAAACGTACATTTTTCACACGGCATATGAAGAATGCCAATGGTATCTGCGGCAATGGCGACCGGCTTCCCGGGAGATGCGGGCGTGGGGCGGGCGGGGGCGGGGACGCCGGGCTTGGAGGGATCGGGTGAAATAGCAACGGGCTTTGCCACAATGGGTTTGGCACCGGGAACAATCAACTCCTGGCCTGCCAAAATAAAACCGCCATCCACATTGTTCTGACTTGCAATATCGGCGGCGGGCACACTGTAGAGTTCCGCAATACGGTTGAGTGTTTGACCGCGCGTGACGGTGTGGAGGACTCCATCAACGGGAAGGATGACGAGTTGTTGTCCGGGTTTCAGTTGGGCGTTATCACCCAAATTATTGGCCCAACGAATGGTATCTGCAGTGACCTGATATTTGGCTGCGATTTTTTCGAGACTGTCATTATTCTGTACGGAATAGAGCAAGCCCTGTGCATATGCACGACGCGAACCTTGTTCCGTAAGGGAGCTCGATTTCATAAGGAATCCGTCTTCCACCAAAAGATACTGCGATCCCTCTACCGGCAGTCCCACGCCGCTCTGTGCAATGGCTTCCTTGGGAATATACGGCGGCAGCAACGTACTTAACACAAACGTTGCAATGCACGCCAAACGAACTCGCAGAGACAGCCAATGACGAATGGACGGATGCAACATGGATTTTAACGTGCTGCGATGACGGTATGGAGACTGCTCAGAATCCGGCGCATGTCTGCGTAACGATCACGAGAACGAAGAAGGACGACAACGTACCGATGCCCGCCTTCTTTCACGATGGAAAGCAAACATTGTCCCGCGCCATCGGTGGTACCGGTTTTTCCGGCAATGACAAAACTATCTTCGTGCAAGAGTTCGTTGGTATGCGTTAGGAGCATGACGCGGCCGTTCACGCTTTTGATTTGTGCGTCGGGCGTGGCCATGCGTTTACTAATTTCCGGGTAACGATAGACATACATGGATAGCCACGCGAGATCCTGCGGCGTGGAATTTTGCTGCGGCGCATCCAAGCCGATCGGGTTATTGTACGATGTATTTTTGAGCCCGAGTGATGTGGCGCGACTGTTCATTTCTTCAGCAAATTTTGAGACGGTGCCGCTGTGAAAGCGCGCGAGAGTGACCGCCGCATCATTCGAAGAAATAATGAGCATGGCGGAGAGGAGATCGCCCACGGTGAATTGATCGCCGGGTGGCAAATGCTCACGGTCATTGCCGATGGTATTTAAAATATCTTGTGGAACGGTGACAATTTCTTTCATGGAATGATTTTCCACGATGATGAGCGCCGTCATCAATTTTGTCAGACTCGCCATTGGGCGCGATACCGTTGCATTTCGCTCAAACACTATTTGTCCGCTCTCCAGATCTGCAATGATAACTCCCGATGCCGAGAGTGAGGATGCGAGCGACTGTAATGTGGTCCGTCCGCTGGCAGAAAGCGCCGGCGGTGCAACAGAGAGTTCGCGGGAGAGAGACTGTGTTTGGTCCGAGAGTCCCCATACCGGAATCATCCCCATCAGCAGGACTGAAAGGAGTGGTCCGTACATTGCGAAAATTCTACCAATAAACACGGCGCAAAGAAACCGCGGCAAGAAAAAAGAATTCATAAAAAAATCACATGATCAAGCGCTTTCTATGAAGGATTTTGTTCTTACTTGTAGATAATTTTCCCGGTAATGCGCAGATCCACATACTGCTTGGCCGTTCCGGGCGGCACTGTCTTCAAAAAGAGCTGATAGCGCTCCAATTGGTCTTCCAAAGGAGCTTTGAAATCCAGCCACAATTCAATGTTCGGCATTTGCAAATGATACTCTCGTGCACGCAAGAAAATCGTACGACTGCGAACGGTTTGACCGAATTGCGTTTTCAAAACTTCTTCCGTCTTCTGCATGGCAAGAAGAAAATCCGTAGGGATAAGCGGTTTCCATGCATCGGGCTTGACGCCCCAGTCCACAATGCGGAGCTTTGGAAGAAGGACTCCGCTGCCCGCCTGTGCGGCGGTGTAGGACACATAGAGTCCGTCCTTTGTAAGGAAATCTGCACCGCTGCCGGCGGGAACGGTCGTCGCTTGTTTCTGCCCCAACGTTTCAATGGAGAGACGATACGCAAGCGGCTTTAACATAAGGCGAATCTGCAACGATGACGGATAATCTTTGCGAATGGTCACACTCAAAAGATCGGGCACGGCGCTCCTATGCAATCCCTGCAAATCGGTTGTGAGCATGGCCGGAATTTCATCCACCGACAGAAGAGGCATACGACGACCGAAAAGCGGCTTGAGCGCTTGTTGAATGAGAACGGTGTCCAAGCGCGAATCGGAACGCGAGACGTGAATTTCTTGCACATTGAGTACCGAAGAAAAAATCCCGATCCCCAGGAGTAGTAGGAAGAGTGCAATGACAACACCAACTGTAATACGGAAGAAAAACGGCCGGAGCGCAACAAGTTTCCGCTGCCACTGCTGCGTCAGTCGCTTCCATCGCTGCCATTTGTACCGACGCTGTTCCGTGTGTCTGCGTTCAACTAAACGCCGTGTTTGTGGCGTTATGGTCCGGTTAAACCGTTGCGGCAGTGGTCGCGGTTTGCGAAGCATCGGGGAGCATCATAGAGGAATTGCTGCGCGGTACGAAGAATTTGACTCACGGCTTACCAGTTACCTGTTATCAGTTATCGGGATACCGGAAAAAGGTTTCTGGCAACTGCGAAGCAAGAAACAAAAAGAATTCCATCACTGATAACTGGTAACTGATAACCGATAACTCACATGGCACATTGATGCTTCTCCCTTATACTCTAGACCTCTATGAACATAGCACTTGTTGCAGACTGGCTCACAACCTTCGGCGGAGCGGAACATGTGATTGCGGAGTTCCGCATCATGTTCCCGGATGCACCGATTTTTACGACTGTCGCACGCAAGGGATCGCTCGGTGCATTGAATGGCGCCGATATTCGCACCAGTTATTTACAGCGCGCGTACAACCTTACACACCAACATCAAATTTTATTGCCGTGGATGCCGAAGGCGATTGAGAGTTTGGATGTACGAGGATTCGATATTGTCCTCAGCTCATCGCACGCGGTGGGGAAAGGCGTGATTGTCGATCCATCGACACTGCACATTTGTTACTGCCACACGCCTGTACGCTACGCATGGGAAATGGAAGATGAATACCTCCGCGATTTTCGCGTGCCGCACTTTTTGCAAAAACGCATTCGTAAAGAACTCCAAAAAATCCGCCGTTGGGATCTGACGAGTGCAAAGCGTGTAGATGCGTACATCGCAAACTCTTCAACGACTCAGGAGCGCATCAGTCGAACATATGCGAGAGAAAGTCAGGTGATTGCACCTCCTGTCGATGAACGATTCTTTGCGGGAGATCGGAGATCGGAGATCGGAGATCGGGAATCATACTTTTTAGCGGTTGGAAGATTGGTTCCTTACAAGAGATTTGATTTGCTTATTGCGTTAGCCAATGAATTGAAAATCCCCCTGAAAATTGCCGGCAGAGGACAAGACGAAATGCGACTCAAGAAAATGGCTGGCCCCACCGTGGAATTTTTAGGATTTGTGCCGGAAGCGGATTTACCCGGACTCTACAAAAATGCAGACGCACTCTTTTTTCCGCAGTACGAAGACGCGGGCATTGTGCTCCTGGAAGCACAGGCAACGGGAACGCCCGTCATTGCGTACAATGCGGGAGGCGCGAAAGATATGGTCATTGCGGGAAAGACCGGTGTCTTTTTTGACGCACAAACACTTCCCAGCGTGCGTGATGCGCTCACTGCTTTTCAAACGCATACATGGGACAGAGAGTCCATCCGCACACACGCCGCCGCATTTTCCCAAGAACGATTTAGGCGCGACATGCAGAATGCAATCGACACACAGTACGCACGCTTCAAAGCGGGATCATTCCGCAGAACGTAAGTACATTGCGGCAAAGAAGCAGGATCTGTAGCATCGTTTGCATGTTCCTGGAGAGTATTCAAGGTACAAAAAAAGGCCTGCAAACCCGCGTTCTCTTTTTCATTCTCTGCATTGCTTTCGGCATTGCAACGATTGCCTTTTTCACACACGCGCTCGAAAAAAATCCGCAGTTTGATACGCAGGGCATTCGATACGGAGGAGAACTTATTGATGCAATCGAAAAAAACAAAGCATGGGAGTGGCTCACTCAACTGCCTGCACGCAAATATCCGCTGCTCTATATCATTCCTTTTTCTCTGGGCTATGAGGTACTGGCGTTCCTGCGCGGCGGACTTGACCATGTCACTCTGCCGCACATCCATCTGACGGCGCGCATTGTGACACTTCTCTATAGCATCGGGACGATTCTTTTTCTGGTGCTGACGGCGCGGCGATTGCGCCTGTCGCAAACAGATGCACTACTGCTTCTTTTTTCCAGCGTCCTCTTTTTTCTCTTTACCACGGCAGTACGCCCGCATGGTGCCGTCATGTTTTGGACACTGGTGACGTACTACAGTTCGCTGCATGTGCAGGATAAGCCCTCTGCACGATGGACAGTACTATCCTTTGCATCTGCAGCATGTGCGCTTGCAACGCTTCAAAGCGGCATTTTTGCATTTTTCTTTCCGCTGTGGGCAGTTTGTACCCAAAGCCGCAGTGTAAAAAATAAAAGCATAGGCCTGACATACGCCATTTTTTTTGGAATTGCCGGAGCACTGATCGGGTATCCGTTTCTTTTGCAGGGCATCCAACATACGCAAACCGGCGCAGTCGATGTCAGCATGGGGCATGACATCGGTTTCGATTTCCGGCTGCAGCTTGTTCCGATCAAACTATGGATGCTCTTTAACTCAGAACTGATCCTGTGGATTTTTGGCATCATCGGCATCGTGCAACTTTTCAAAAAACGCGACATTCTCAAAAATCCACTCCTTCCTGCAATCTGTTATTGCATCCTCTTCCTGGCGGTGTTTGCCGGCCACTCCATTACCGCAACGCGCTTCTTTTTGCCGCTGTTTCCGCTGCTGGCTCTCCTGGGGGTGCATGCATTTTCCGTGTTCCCTCGTTTCACGCGTCCGGTGCTGACCGTTTTTCTGATTCTGCTCTACGTCAAGCTTGCGTTTTTGGGCTTCCGTCCAGATACGTTTGAGCAGGCAAGCGCCTTCATGCGGGACAAGCCGGGAACAATCGCCACGGCCGTACCGAGCTATTTTCTCACGATCCCGCCGGAACGATTTATCCAAAAACAGGAAGAATTACCGGAGGCATCTTTCATTGTAACCGATCAAGAAGAAAGCGTGCGGAACTTTCCCATATGCGCCACCTTCGTATCATCGCGCTATGCTTTCTTGTTTGCAGAAAATAGAAGCCCCTTTCTTTGGAATGCGGTAGAATGGCCGTTAGTATTTGTGTTTGAAACCCGAACACTCGGTCCGAATCTTTTTGTTCACTGTAAATCCTAATGCGCTCCCCGAATTCTCACAAAGGCGAAAATGGCAAAGTTGCGGTCATAGGCGGATCGCGCAGGATGCATGGCGCCCCGCTATTTTCTGCGTTGGCGGCGGAAGCGAGCGGCGTGGATCTGGTGTATGTTGCCGTACCGCTCTGTCACGAGGATGTCACAAAAAACGCCTCTCCCAATTTTCAAGTCTTTACATTTGAGGGTGCTGAGCTGTTGAAAAAAGATGTCGGTCCCATGCTGCAAATCCTTGCAATTATGGACTGTGCAGTCATTGGTCCGGGTCTTTCTCGCAATGCAGAAACGCTGAATGCCATTGAACAAGTCATGGGCGGCACTCCGTGTCCGCTTGTCATTGATGCAACTGCGCTGCAACCTTCGACACTCGCATCCGTTGCCGGCAGAGGCTCCGTGCTCACGCCACATCTTGGGGAACTGGAACGCATGGGATTAACACAAGAAGATCTCTCGCAGCGCGCACGCGTTTCGAATACGACATTCCTTCTAAAAGGCCCGACCGATTTCATAACCGGACCGGACGGCGAGATGCATGAAAGCAAAGGGGGAAATGCAGGACTGACAGTCGGTGGAACAGGCGATGCACTGGCGGGACTGATTGCAGGACTCGTCGCACAAAAAATGCAGCCGTTCGATGCCGCCATGCTTGCAAGCAAGGTGATTAAAACTGCGGGTGACAGACTCTACGAAGAGCTGGGATTTCGGTACACAACCATGGATGTTATTGAACAGATTCCGTATCTGTTGCATGAGTTTGAGGGGAGTGCCGTATAGTACGAACGTGATGCATCAACCTTTCTCCTTGTTCGCCCCTTTTTCCGATCGCATACGCATCGATTTTTGCGCGCGTCATACAAACATTCACAGTGATGAAGATGCTGCGCGGTTTTTGAGTGTCACGAATGTTGCATCGGCACAACAGGTGCATGGCAATACAACAATCGTTGTGGATCAACCCGTAAAAAGAGTGGCCGGAGCGGACGGGATCATTACCAGAACACCCAATCTTACGCTCCTGATGCGCGTAGCGGATTGTCAGTGCTTCGCGGTCTATGATCCAACCAAAAACATGGTCGGCGCGTTACACGCGGGTTGGAAGGGCATTGTGACGGGTGCAATTCCGGCATTTTTTGCAGTGATGAAGGAGCAAGGAAGTAATCCTGCCGACGTGTTTGTCTATGCAGGTCCGTCGCTGTGTACACGTTGTGCGGAGTTTACGGATCCCATGAAAGAATTACCCGGCATTGATGCGCAATTTTTTGACGGACGCTGCGTGGATCTTCGCGGCATTGCAGATAAGCAATTACGAGATGCAGGAATACAGAGCGATCATATGGAGCGATCTCCGGACTGCACCAAATGCAAAAGTGACATCTATTGGACCTATCGCGGGGGAGATAAAGATGCCGTGCTTCGAGGTGCGGAGAATATTCTGGCGTGCAGGTTGCGTCAAACAAATGACTGATCACTCCGCATCCAGGACTCTCGTCGCATCGTCATGGTATTCCGTGACAAGATTCCTCACCGCTTGCGGGTTGAGCACCTCCTTCAATGCGGCGGCACACTGAATCAACCGCATTTTTGCATACTCCGGGAAACCGTCTTCATCTTTGATTTCTTCAGCCGTATCGACGTTCACAGTAGACGGACTTCCTCCGATGGGAACGGTGATACTGAAGTGCGTTTCATCGATTGCTGTATCAAGAATAATCCTGCTCAACTGGAAATCATCCCGGCTCTTGGGCTGATTGGCGGTAATGAGCGTACAGGTGCCAAGTGAGCCTAAGTCCACTGTTATTGCCTCTTCTTTGTACTGCGGATTATCCTCATCCGGCACACGTATCACGCCCTTGCATTGCTTGAATGCACTATAAGCATTCTTCGCAAATACACGAACGGCTTTGCTGCATTCTACGTTTAATGCTTGCACATCCTGAATATCAGTATCGATAGTATTCATAGAAAAAGTAGAGAATATACGAACATTATACAATATTTTTATAATATGCCAAAAATTGCCCCGCTCTCTGCACTTTTACACTACCTATTGAGCATTTTGCGTATATTTGCCAAATGCTCGGCCGCTTTCTCATACCCGGGATTAATATCGACCAAGAGCTCCAGTTGCAGAGCGGCATCTTCCAATCTGCCGGTCTGCGCATACACCGATGCTATGTGATAGAGGAAATCGGGCTTATTGCCTCCCAGAGCAATCGCTTGTTCAAGCGCTGGTCCCGCTCGGTCCATCATGCCGTATTTTTCGTACTTCACGCCAATGTTATAGTGCGCCTCCGCAAGATCGGGCTTGAGCGTGATAGCCTGTTCCAAGGTTTCAAACATACCGGCGCGATCTCCGTCTTCTTCTTTGAATTCCGCATACTCAAACAGTAACGATGCATCGTCATCACTTGGACGATTCTTTTTCATGAGAAGCGGAATGGCCATTTCGTAGATTTTCTTTTCCTCAACCCTGTCTCCGGTCTTTCGAAATAAACCCGCCATGTTGCGATACGGGAGAATGAAAGTGGGCTCCATTTCTACCGCTTTTTGGAAGTAGGGAAGTGCCTCTTTGGGGTCAGTCAATTCCGTCGCGTAGTTATTGTATGCAATGACCGCAGCAGGCTGTAACCGAAGTACATTACCAAACAGCGCCTTGGAATCTTTCCAAATAAGCACCTGTCTGTGCATACCAAACAATGAAGCGACGACTGCAGCACCTGCAACAACTGTCAGTGGTATCCGACTGATACGATAGCGTTGCCACAGCGCATGCGCACAGACTGCCACAATAAGAAAGAGTCCAATGGACGGCAAATACGCATAACGATCCGATGCAAAATATAAATGCCCGCCTTTCTGAAACGTACTGAAGCTGGGAAGAAGCATCAGCAAATACCACACAATGCCCGCCGCAATAATGCGCTGCCTGCGATACAGCAAAACAGCTGCACACACCAAAGCTGCAACAATGATCATAGGAATGACAATATCAACCTGAGACACTGTCGGAGAGGATACTTGCGGGTAGAGAATGGAAAGATGAGTCGGCCACGCGAGTTTCTGCACATAAAATGCCGTTGCCTTGAATGGAAGGAGCAGGTTCACCATAAGTCCCGCACCGCCAATGGCTTCGCTCTTTCCTGCAAGGGCGATGACCGCAAAGACAATCGACAAAATGTAGAGAGGCCACTTCTCGAGAATCGTCCGTCGATTCACCACTTTCCCGGTACTCCAATCAATCAAAATGAAGAGGGCCGGCAGAAGGACAATCGATACCTTGGCTAAGAGTCCCAAGAAGAAAAAAATCATGCACGCTATCCATGCACGACGCTCCTCCGTCTCTTTCCAGCGCAGGTACCACCCGACAGCCAAAAGACCGAGCGTACTCGACAGCATATCTTTCATAGCTGCGGCCCACAGTACCGCTTCGGAATGCAAAGGATGCAACGCAAACAATGCGGCCGCAATAAGGGCGACAGGCCGCTTCCCCGTCATTTGCCACACAATCCACGCCACCAATACCACATTGGTGCAGTGCAGCAGCAGACTGGCTGCGTGATACGCACCGGGATTGAATCC
This sequence comes from uncultured Candidatus Peribacteria bacterium, assembly GCA_964554785.1. Taxonomy (GTDB): domain Bacteria; phylum Patescibacteriota; class Gracilibacteria; order Peribacterales; family Peribacteraceae; genus CALREJ01. The sequence goes on from CAZKPW010000001.1 coordinate 204,783, forward strand.
TGCGAGGGCATGAATGGCAATGTACGATAAAAATGTGAGCGGAATATAGAGTTCCGGATCGTACGACGTGAAGATAAACCACAAATTGCGCAAAGACAGATGCGCCACCGCAGGGTTCATGTAAATGAGCGTGTTATCGTCAAAAGGCACAAATAAATTATTGAGAGCAGCACCGTACCCAATGAGCGTTAAGAGGATGATTCCCCCAAGCCAGGGCGCCCACGTTTTTGTGAGAAATAATCGGGACATGAGGGGATTGTAGACGAATTTTTGGTTGATGGTTATTGGTTATTGGTTTCGGGAAGTGGCGTTATTCTGAATGAAAAAGCACTGTTTAGGAAAACCAGAAACTAAAAACCAGAAACCACAAACAATCCGCCCATTTTTATGGCAACCGACAAACGATCATGATAGTGTCATCTCCAGTCTCGGCAACGCGTCAGTGCATTGACGTTTCTTCTCTAATCGCATTATTGGGTAGCTTAATCTCCCTCGGCTGTGGCCTTGGGATGCGGTCACCCACCTGGAGCTTCCGGGATGCGACGTCTCTGACACAACGGTTGCGGGGATTTTTTTGTGAAAAAATAAGTACGAAGCACGAAATCCGAAATACGAAGGAAAATAGAATCATGAATAAAAAAAATTAAATTTTGAAACACGTTTGTTTCGGCTTTTAAATATTTCTGTTTTAGCATTCGATATTCCCTCGGATTTCGTGCTTCGTATTTCGGATTTCCGCTGTACAATTGCGTATCAATGTTTGACCTTAGAAACCGCATCACCGAAGCAAACAAGCTACTTTCCCCTTATGCAGTCCCGCATGAAGGCAGGCTTGGCAGAGCTTTCCCGGAAGCGGCAGATGAAACGCGTTTCCCGTTTCAGCGTGACCGCGATCGTATTATTCACAGTTACGCGTTTCTTCGACTCCAAGCGAAGACACAAGTCTTTGCAGCCGGGGAAATGGGGGATCATGTCCGCACACGCCTCACGCATACCATGGTGGTGGCGCAAATCAGCAGAGATGTGGCGCGAATGATGCAGCTCAATGAAGACTTGGCCGAGTGTATTGCGCTGGCACACGACATTGGCCACCCTCCATTTGGACACGCCGGGGAGGCCGCCATAGATGCCTGGATGAAGGAGCATGGAGGGCAGTTTGAACATAACCTTCAAAGCCATAGAATTGTGACAGTACTCGAGAAGCATTCGTCGCTCTACACAGGGCTAAACCTGAATTTGGAAGTAGTAAACGGACTTCTGAAGCACACGCCGGGTATTCAGCATTCCCTGGAAGCGCAGCTTACAAATTTGGCAGACGAGATTGCGTACATTGCACACGATTGTGACGACGGATTGAATGCGGGACTCTTTAGTCGCGCTGCATTGTTGGAAGTGCCACTCGCAAAAGAAGCCTATGAACGCACTCTTGAGCGAGGGACATACATCCGCGGTGCCCTCCAGCATTTGATGGTGCATGATCTGCTCCAGAACTCCTCCATGAAGCCCTCCGATGCAGAGCCGATTTCATTTTCAAAAGAGATGCGCGACGGAATAAACGATATTCGCCTGTTCCTCTGGGATCATCTGTATATGCATCCGCAGATTCGGCAACAGGCAGAAAGCGGGCAGAAGGTTGTGGATCACCTCTGCAGAATGTTGTTTGAACATCCGACCGATAAAATTATGGAACTGCAGGAACGGACGGGATCGACCCTTTTGGAGGCGGTAAAAGACTATGTGGCGGGGATGACGGACACCTATGCCCGCGCAATGGCGGCATAATCGAGCCCTTATCCTGAACCTTTTCCTCCCGTATACTCTGCAATATGGAGATTACGCCTGCTAAAAAACGGCTCGAAACCCGCAAAGAATTGTGGGCGATGTTGCACGACGGCCATGGAAAATGGGGACAGATTTTCAATTTTATTTTGGTGCTTTTGATCCTGATTTCCGTTGCGATTCTTCCGCTCAAATTTGTCCCTGTATTCCCCGGATTTGAACGCATGATTGATGGAATTGAAGCGGTCGTCATCGGTATTTTTACAGTGGAATATTTCCTGCGGATCTATAGCGCGCCAAAACGCCTGCATTACATTTTTTCCTTCTTCGGCATAGTGGACCTGCTTTCTATTGTCCCGTTCTATGCAGGAATATTCGGCACGGAATATATTCGCATTTTACGCGTGATCCGACTTCTTAAAATCGGCGAGATGCATGCAGGGGCTGCGGGCGACGATGAAGAAGATATGGAGAAAGCCATCGGACTTGTGGATGGGGAAACCGTGGAATACGTCGTGACCAAACATCCGCTCTTCCTCTTTTTACATTGTATTCCGCCATTGGTTTCTCTTGTATTCAGCTTGGGAGTGTTCCTGTTCTCCAATGGCAATCCGATTGGAATGGGTATCGGTTTCTCTTTGCTCTTCTTCGCGCTGATTTTCCTCCTGAAAGGCTGGCTCGATTTTAACTACGATGTCATTTACCTTACCAACTACCGTTTGGTTTTTCATAACCAACATCTCTTCGGAAGAAGTATCAATCAGGTCAATTATTTTTCGATTACAAATGTAAAACCCGAGTACAACAGTATCATGAGTTTTATTTTCCGTTTCGGATCACTGGATATTGAGACGGCTGCGGATACGCCGGGCGAAATTAAAATTACCATGGTCCGATCGCATGAAAAAGCAGCGCATCTTATTATGCAAAAATGCTTTACGGCGCAAAGTCAGCATGGAGCGGGGAATAGTGCTCCGGGACAAGCGCACCGACCGCCGCACGAACAAGAACAGCCGCCTGTCATCGCAGAAATATAAGAAGTCATTACGGCAAATACACTTCCGGATCCACTGCCTCGCCATCTTTGTAAAATGCGATATGCAGATGCGCTCCTGTAGTCATAAGCCCTGCACCCTTTGTACCCGGAGTTCCTCCGCTGAGTGCGATGGGGTCTCCTGCTTCAACACGCTGACCTTCTTGTACCAAGAACGCAGACACATGTCCGTACATGGTCGACATGCCACCGCTATGACTAATGACAATAGAACTGAATCCCATTCCTTGGTCCGATACTTTTGTCACAATACCATTGGCTGCTGCGGCAATAACCGTGCCCTGCATGGTCGGGATATCAATCGCATGATGTGCCATGCCAAAGCGCGCGATGTACCCGCTGTCATCGAAGTGTGCGGAAATTCCCTGCGACGGCTCTACGGGCCAATAGAATTGCGGAACTGCTGTGTTGTCGGCCGTTCTGCGAGATGCATCGTATGCGTATCCTTCCGCGGCCCAGAATTCATGCAGTGCTTCCACAATTTTTTGTTCGGCTGCCGCTTTGTCTTTCAATAATTCCACCAGCGCATCCCGCGTGTCCATGTACGTGTCGTCATCGACGGGAGCTCCTTGCTGCATGGACGAGTCGAGCAGTGCGAGTTGATTCCGCAGAATGTGTTCGCGCTTGGAAAGAACCTGCTGCTGGTCGCGCATGTGTGTCATGTCTGCTTCTGCATTCGTGGCAATTACCACGGGGTTTCCGCTTTCAGAATCGGTATCGCCACCCATGGGCGCATGTGCCTGCGTGCCGCTGTTGCCATACACAATACCGGCAGCAATCACACCAATGAGTGCAAGGGTGAGATACGGTCGGTCGATATGGATTTCTATTTCAGGCATCGAATCAGTATAGCAGAAAGCTTGATTCCGGTGAAGCTAAAGAGGTTTTTTGGCTGGAATAGAGTCTCTTTGTCCGTTAAGCTGCCCCGTACGTAGGCGCGTAGCTCAGTTGGTAGAGCACAGGTCTCCAAAACCTGGGGTCGTAGGTTCGATCCCTACCGCGCCTGCCATAAACCACTCACATTGTTCGGGTTCATGGCTGCGCCACGCCCATTGGAATTTAAATAAAACCATAAACTATTTTCTATATTACACAAGCCCTCCCGACGGGTCCAAAGCCCTCTTTTGTGGTATAATCATCGGATACCAATGAACCAAAAAAACAAACATACAAAAGGCACCTTTTCCGCTCACCGACGCTCTGCTGCGAGGTTCATTCTTGTTGCGCTGATTGCAGTGATGATCATAGGTCCAGCGGAAGCATCCACATGGAAGCCAACTGCGTTGGTGAACACCGAAGCCTTCCAGTCCATTGATGATGCGGATACAACGGCAAACGTCGTGTTAAAATTTGGAGATACGCTCGCAAAAACGTTAACGTATAATCGCACGTCCACCCGTTTTGAATTTAACGATCACGTCTATGTGAACGGAAATTTGACGACAACGGGCACACTGTCGGGGGCGTATGTGCATGCGGAAAAAACGCTCAGCTCATCCGGCACGCTTGTCTTTGAAGGTGCGGCATCGGGATCGTCCTTGTACCTGGGTACGTCGCTGGCCGGTGCGGGGCTCAGCAGCTGCAGCAACACGACCAATGATAAACTTCTGTATAACTCCGCAACCGGGCGTTTCAGCTGCGGCTCGGACCAAACAGGAGCGGGCCCGGGAGGGGGAATGACGCAGACTGCTGCCGATGAACGGTATGTACAAATACAGGGCGATACCATGACGGGTGCGCTGACTCTCAACATTACCACAACGCAATCGACAAGTGGCGCGTTGACCATTCTTCAAAGAACGCACTCCACAGGTGCATTTATTGATTCCGATACCGACCGTGAAGCAGCCGTAGCCATTGATGCAGCGGGAACATCCGTTGCTCCGCATTTGCTCTTTGGATACCAAGGCACGTTCGACACAAATCTCTTCCGTTCCGCCTCCAATACGCTCAAAACCAACGATGCGCTGGAAGTTGACGGCAATCTAACCTTCGGCGATGCCATCAGCGATGCCATTACCGTGAATGCGGCGGCGTGGACATTTGCAAACGATACAAATTTCGCATTGAGCGGCGGCGTAAACGGACTGTCGTTTGATACAGATACATTCTCCGTCGATGCGGAAAACAACCGCATCGGTATCAATACCACCGCACCGAAAACGCGCCTGGAAGTGGTCGGAACCATTTCCGGTTCGCTCATCCGCGCCAGCAACATGACGGTATCCGGTGCCATCGTCTACAGCAGCGGCAATACGCTCATGCAAAATGCAAAGGGGCAGTCCGGACAATTGCTTATTGCACAGGGAACCAATGCGCCGCAGTGGAAAGATCCGGGTGGCGGCATGATCTGGTACTTCGATAGCACGCAGGCGGTTGCAACAAGCAAAGGCCCCCAGATTACCATGCCGATTGCGCTCACACTCAGCGGCATCAGCCTGAAAGCCAAAGGGGCACCGACGGGGGCGGCGCTGATTTACGACATCAACAAAGACGGCGTGAGTATTTTCAGCACGCGCCCGCAAATAGATGCCGCAGCCACAACAGGAGGAACCAATGCCGTTTTTTCTACTACCGTTCTTCCGGCAAATTCACTTTTGACTATTGATATTGATCAAGTAGGAAGTACGTTTGCGGGAAGTGGAGTAACTATCATTCTTAAAGGAATTAGACGATACTGAACCTGCGGGAAACTCGAAATTCGAAGCACGAAATCCGAGGGAAAACTGAATGTTAAATATCAAAATTCAGAAGATCAAAAACTTTCAGATTTTAGTTTTTACCTTTAGCTTTCGATATTCCTTCGGATTTCGGATTTCGTGCTTCGGATTTCCGCCTGTAAGATAGGCGGATAAGCCGATCCACTTCTTCCTCCGGCTTCGTCCTGATGATAGTGACTTTCGGGTTACTGATTCTTTTTGCCATCATCGCGTGTGCGTTCAAGGTCATGGATTTAGACATCTGGTGGCACCTGAAAGCGGGGGAGATTCTATGGAACACGAAGAGCATTATCAGCATCGATCCCTTTGCCTACACGCGCGAAGGATTGCCGTATGTCGCCAGACATGAGTGGCTGGCGCAGATTATTTTTTATCTTGTAAATCGTTCTGGCGGCGCGACGGGGCTCATTTTATTACGAACGATACTTGCGCTCATCGCAGTCGGATTGCCGCTTCTCATTCGTCCATCACGCACATTTCTGGCGGTCCCGCTGGCGGCGTGGATCATTCTTGCGAACAGATCTCTCCTGATGATGCGACCGCAGCTCTTCACGTTTGTGATTATGGCGGGGTTTCTTCTGACCTGTCTGCACTATCTGCACTCCGATGATGCAGGGGATACACGCGTCCGATGGGGAATGACTCGCACGCAGTTGTGGTGCGCGGGAGTATTTGTTGTGCTGCAATTTTTATGGGTGAACATGCATGGAGCAGTGAGCATTTTCGGATTGGCGATTATCGGTGCGCTGACAGTGCATGAATGGATGGCGGGACATCACTGGAAGCCGCTTGCAGGATGTATTGCGGTACTGATTCTTGTCTCTCTGCTTTCGCCAAACGGATTTGAAAATATCACACTGCTGGTAGATTTCCTGGGGCAGAAACCGACGGAGTTTATCCGCGAATGGCAACCGCGTTCCGCCCTTTCACACATCAGAGATTTGGGGCCGCTGTGGATAGCGTCTGTGTCTCTTCTTTTTCTGCGTCGCAAACATTCTATTTTCTGCGCACTCTTACTCCTCGGTTTTGGCGGCCTTTCCTTCTTCGGATACCGGCATGGTTTTTTATTTTGTCTTGCAGCGTTCGCAGTCATTGCGGATCAGCTTGCGGGATGGGAACTGGTAGATAGATGGCTGGATAAAAGACTTTCTGCTGGAATAATCGGATCACTGATTGTTGTAAGTTTTGCGGGATTGTGGCTTGGGCTCGACAGAGGATTCAATGCCGAGCTGCGCAGGGAAAATGTTCTCGGCTACGGCGTATCCGCACCTGCAAAAGGTGCGGCGGATTTTCTGGAGCGCGAAAAAATCACTGGCAATATGTTCAACTCTTATAATATCGGATCCTATCTGCTCTATCGCGGGTATCCGAACCGAAAGGTATTTGTCGACGGACGATACGTGGATTACGGTCTGTCGTTTATGGAACAGACTATCAAAGCAGGGGAAGACCCCGCACTCTGGAAAAAAATAACGGACGACTATGACATTGCCTATGCCGTGATCGACTTCCGCGCATCACCGTTACAACTGCCGTTCCCATACATCTCTCACCTGACTGCCGATCCATCATGGATCCTCGTGTATCTTGATGACCGGGCCGCAGTGTATGTGCGCGATATTCCGGCAAATCGCAATCTGATTGCGCGCAAAAAATATCATATCCTGAGCGTCGACGGTTTTGCGTATGGATCAGTGCTGGATACGGTCGCGACGACAGACATGAGTCTGCTTGAGGCAGAATTGCGCAGACAGATAGAGGAGTCTACCGGCGTGACCGGCCATATTCTCTTGGCACAACTGCTGCTTTCACAAAAACAACCTGCGGAAGCGATTGAGGTTTTGAAGCAGGCAACAGTGCGCGATCCCTATAGAATTCAGACGCAGGAATTACTTGGGGAAGCCTATGCAAATAACGAAGAGTGGCTGTATGCAGCACAGACACTGGAACATGTTCTGACGCTTTCACGACTGGAACAGGTCCCTCCACGCATCAACAGACAGGCGATCGCGGAATTCTATACAATGGCCGGCGTTCCGTGGAAAGCTGCCCCCTATTCCCATTGATGACATGCCTCCCCGCCGCCCGCCCCGCACCGATGCCGACTACACCTCCTATGTGAAAGATTTCTATAAGACGATTGAGGATTATGACTGGAATGAGGTGACCGATCATCTGCGCGGACCGGAGGCCATTCTGCATCGCTATCGTGAAAGGCGGATTGCGTCTCTCGTCAACCGGTATGCAGAGAATATTCCCGCCCTCGATGTCGGTTGCGGCACGGGGCTCATTCTTCGGCATCTTCCTGCGGGATCTGTAGGCATAGATTTAAACCCGCGGCACCTGGCCCGCGCTGCGCGCTATGCGCCGCAAGCAAAGCTGATGGAGGCCGATGCCGAACATCTGCCGCATGATATTGGTCCTTTTGGATTGATTGTCTGTACAGAAGTCATTGAGCATCTGGTCCATCCTCTGCTGGCACTGCAATCGATGACTGCGCTTCTTACGCCCAATGGACTTATTATCGGTTCCACACCCAGACGATCCTTACTCTGGCGCTTTAGATGGCTCTCATCCACACATTTTCACAACGAGCCGTTTCATAATGAATTTACAGAGAAGGAACTGCGCAAACTCTTCGGGGATTTCGAGATTGTGCTGCTGAAGAAAGGTTTTTTCCGGTCAACGTTCTTCTTCGTTCTCCGAAAGAAAAATTAAAATCCGAAGAAATGGAACTCATCTCCCGCCCCCGTGGTCGCAGTGTCTGTTACCAGGTCGTAGATGACGACGCGGTTGTTGGCACTTTCTACCACAAAGAGCTGACCGGAGGTACTGTCGTACTCGATCTGTCGTGGCCCGGAGAAACCGAACTGTGTCGTGGCAGCAGTCGACGTAGTGAAGTTTGGCTGACCGATGACATCCACGGCATTCTCCCCGTCGGTGATGCTCGTGGTGTCGTAGACAGAAATGCGGTTATTACCAAACTCTGACACATACAATTCATTATTGGTTGCATCGAACGCCAGTCCTCCCGGGGCGCTCAATCCTGCCTGCGTCAGTCCCGTGGCATTTTGCCAGTAGTTCAGCTGTCCAAGTACGTTATCGGGTGTGCGATCGATAAGAACATTGCCCGCCGTCAGATTGTAAACCAGCACGCGGTTATTGGATGTGTCTGCCACGAACAGCCGGTGATTTGTCCCGTCGACGGCTATGCCTGTCGGAGCACTCAGGCCCATTTTGTACGCGGCGTTATTCGCGGTCGTTTTGGTATAGATAACACCGGGCGGATTCAAATCATTGTCGGACTGCCCCAGTGCATTCACGGCGTCCTCCCCGTTCGTGATGCTTGCCAGATTGAACAAGGAAACGCGGCTCGCTCCCGACTGCAACACGTAGAGCATGGTGTTCGCGCTGTCGTACGCAAGACCGTTCGGTGCGTTGAGACCCGCCTGTCTGGTGGTTGCGGTGGTGACAGTGAAGCTGGCCTGCCCCAGCACATTCACGGCATTCTCGCCGTCGGTGATACCGTTTCCGAGGTTGTAGGTGGTGACGCGGTTGCCGGTTGTTTGTGAGACGTACAGTGTTTTATTCGTTGCGTCATATGCGATGCCGCGCGGCGCATTCATACCGACCTGAGTGGTGGCCGCGGTGGTGGCCGTGAAGGTGGATTGCCCGAGGACATTGATGGCGTTTTCACCGTCGGTAATACCGTCACCAATGTTGTAAGCGGTGACGCGGTTCCCCGTTCCCTGCGACACGAAGAGCACTGAACTGCCGCTGAGTGTCACAGCGTACGGCACGTTCATACCAGCCTGTGTGGTAGCTGCCGTTGTTGCGGTGAAGGTCGCCTGCCCGAGGACATTCACGGCATTTTCGCCATTGCCGATACCGACCTGGGTGTTGTAAGAGAGGACACGGTTGTTGTTGGGATCTGTCACGTACACCCTGTTGTGTGCGCCGTCGGCAAGTACAGCAGAAGGATTACCCAAAGCTTCTTGGGAAGCAGTACCACCACCTGCCACAGTAAAAGATAATGAACCGATCACATTCACCGCGTTTTCTCCATTGGTGATGCCATCGGCAAGGTTGTAGACCGTGACGCGGTTGGCGAGCCTATTTACGACGTAAAGACGCTTGTTCACTGCATCATAGGAAGTGCCGTATGGTCCGTTCAGGACGGATTGAGTGGTGGCTGCAGTGGTGTCGGTAAAATTCGCCTGGCCGATGACGTTGACCGCATTCTCACCATCAGTCACCGTTGTGACATCGTAGACTGTGACACGGTTGCCGGTGACCTGGGAGACAAAAAGGCTCGTGAGAGTACTGCCGCTCAAAGCCAGATCGTACGGTACGTTCATGCCGGCCTGCGTCGTTGCTGCTGTGTTTGCTGTGAAAATTGCCTGCCCCAGCACACCCGTTGCATTCTCTCCGTCCGTGATACCGTCACTCAGGTCATACATCGTCACGCGGTTGCCTGTACTCTGTGCGACAAATAATCGTTGACCGGTGCTGTCGTAGACCACGCCTTGCGGAACGTTCATACCTGCCTGTGTCGTTGCTGCGGTACCGGCAGTGAAGGTCGCCTGACCCAGTACATTAATAGCGTCCTCACCATTGGTAATGGCGGTGACATCGTAGACCGTCACGCGGTTGCCTGTGTTCTGTGCGACAAAAAGGCGGTTATTCGCGTCATCGTAGGTGAGACCGGTGGGAAAGTTCATCCCCGCCTGTGTGTTTGCCGCAGCATTCGTATAGAAAAATGCCTGTCCGAGTACCTTGTCCGGAATACGGTCGATGAGCAGGTCATTGCTGTCCAGGTTGTACACAAGGACGCGATTATTGTTGCCATCTGACACAAACAGACGATGATCTGTGGGGTCGAGAGCGAGACCGAGGTTGGTAGAAGGGCTGAGGCCGAAGATATTCGGGCCGTTATTCACCGCGGATTTGGTATAGACGGGACCGGGAGTCACAAGGTTGTCATCGTATTGGCCGAGGACATCGGCGGCGTTTTCGCCATCGCTAATAGATGCGACATCGAAGATGGAGACACGATTTCCAGTCGACTGTGGTACATAAAGCTTTGCGTTTGCAGTGTCGATATACACACCGGTTGGGATGTTCAGCCCCGCTTGCGTGCTGGCCGCAGTTGCAGTGGTAAAGAGCGATTGTCCCAAGACATTCACGGCATTTTCTCCGTTGGTGATACCGTCTCCAAGATTGTAGGCTGTCACACGGTTTCCGTTTGTCTGGGCAACGTAGAGTTTTTGATTCGTACTGTCATACGCAATGCCGTTTGGCATGTTCATTCCGGCCTGCGTACTGGCCGCACTGGTACCCGTGAAGTTTGCCTGCCCAAGAACATTCACGGCATTTTCTCCGTTGGTGATGCCGTCTCCAAGATAATAGGTGGTGACTCGATTTCCCGTACTTTGTGACACAAAAAGTGTCTGAAGAGTTGTGCCGCTCAGAGTGACATCGTAGGCCACGTTCATACCGGCTTGGGTGGTGGCTGCTGTTGTGGCGGTAAAGGTCGTTTGTCCAAGGACGTTCACGGCATTCTCTCCATTGGTAATGCCATCGGCCAGGTTGTAAACCGTGACGCGGTTGCCGTTGTTCTGTGCCACAAATAAGCGCTGATTGGTACTGTCGTATACTACTCCCGTCGGAACGTTCACTCCGGCCTGTGTGGTAGCAGCAGTAACCGCCGTGAAAGAAACCTGCCCCAGGACATTGATGGCATTTTCGCCGTCGGTGATAGATGCGGCATCGTAAACAGTCACCCGGCTGTAGTTTGCATCCGCCACAAAGAGGCGGTTACGGGTATCATCATAGGTGAGCCCTCTGGGCGATTGCATTCCTGCCTGCACAGCGCTTGCAGTACTGGTGTAGAAAGTAGTCTGCCCCAGGACATTGTCGGGAATGCGGTCGAGAAGGGCGTTGTTACTGTCGAGATTATACACAAGCACACGGGCATTCGAGCCATCAGACACAAAAAGGCGATGATCCGTTGTATCCATCGTGATACCGACAATAGGAGCACTCAATCCCAGTTTATTCGGCCCGTTATCCGCAGCGGATTTCGAATACATCGGTACCGGAGCCGTCAGACTGGTTTCGTCGTACTGGCCTAACAAATTGTCTGCGTTCATGTTGTTGGCGTACCCCGCGGCGAGATCGTATACCGTCACACGGTTGCCGGTATTTTGTGCAACATACAGACGGTCAGTGGCATCGTCATAGGCCACTCCCGTCGGCACGTTCACACCGGCTTGTGTCGTGGCGGCCGTAGCTACCGTATAACTGCTTTGACCGAGCACATTCACCGCATCCTCGCCGTCGGTGATGGTCGTGACGTCGTAGATCGTCACACGATTCCCTGTTGTCTGCGCAACAAAAAGACGTTTCCCGGTAGGATCATACGCAAGGCCATTTGGGACGTTCACTCCACCGCGTGTAGTGCCAGCAGAGTTGGCATAAAAATTCAGCTGCCCGAGTACATTATCCGGCGTGCGGTCCAGGAGCACATTGCTGTTATCAAGGTTGTACACAAGCACGCGGTTATTCGTCGTATCCGAGACAAACAGCCGATGATCCACCGTATCTATCACAATGCCGATGATGGGAGCGCTCAGACCCAGTTTATGCGCCGCGTTATTCGCGGTTCCCTTCGTGTAAATAGGCTGTGGGCTGCTTACTGTTCCATCATCCTGGCCCAGGTTCATAAAGGCATGCGATCCGTCGACAATCGTGGAACCAGTGAAAACAAGCACCCGGTTGTTACTCGCATCCGTCACAAAGAGCTGGCCGGAAACGCTGTCGTACGCCATCTGCCCGGGACCGGCGAGGCCGTTTTGGGTCGTGACACCTGTGAGCGTTGTGTAGTTCGACTGTCCGAGCACATTCACTGCGTTCTCACCATCGGTGATGCTTGCGGTGTCATAGACCACAATCCGGTTGTTGGTCGTTTCCGACACAAACAATCTATTACCGGTCGCATCGTACACAAGTCTGTTGGGGGCGCTTAATCCCGCCTGCGTGGTAGCGGCAGTGCTGGTATAGTAGTTTGTCTGGCCGATCACGTTATCAGGTGTCCGGTCCACAATGAGATTGTCGGCAGACAGGTTGTAGACGAGGACGCGGTTATTTGTGGTATCGGACACGAACAGCCGATGGTTGGTGGCATCCAGCGCCACACCGGCCGGGGCGCTCAGGCCCAATTTATGCGGACCGTTATTTGCCCCGCCCTTCGTATAGATGGCTGTCGAACTGTCGTCGAATTGACCGAGGACATCCACGGCATTTTCGCCGTCAGTGATGGATGCGACATTGAAGAGAGTGACGCGATTTGTACCCTCGTGCGCAACATAGAGGGTTGTACTTGCGCTATCGTAGGCAAGGCCGAGGGGGTTATTCATGCCGGCCTGCGTGGTGGCTGTGCTTGTGCCGGTAAAGTTCGCCTGTCCGAGAACGTTCACCGCATTCTCACCGTCGGTGATGGCGGCAACATCGTAGGTTGTCACACGGTTATTTGCCTGTGCGACGAAGAGTCTCTTGTTCACGCTGTCGTACACAATGCCACGCGGACTATTCATACCTCCCTGCGTATTGCCTGCTGCTGTTCCGGTGAAGGTTGTCTGCCCCAGAACCGCGACGGCATTTTCGCCATCGGTGACGGTTGCCACATTATAGGCAGTGACACGATTTCCCGTAGCCTGCGCAACAAAAAGCGTCGTGCCGCTGAGGGCCAGACCGTACGGAACGTTCATGCCGGCCTGCGTGGTGGCCGCTGTGCTGGAGGTGAAATTTGCCTGCCCCAGAATGCTGGTCGCAGGTTCTCCATCCACAATAATTGCCGTGTCAAAAACCATCACACGATTGTTTTGGAACTCTGAAACAAACAGGCGGTTGTTCGTACTGTCATACGCAACGTCTCCCACGCCGAAAAACCCTGCCTGGGTGGTATTGCTGCCCGCACCCGTAAAAGTCGTCTGCCCCAGAACATTGACAGCATTCTCTCCGTCGGTAATGGACGTGACATCGTAGATGGTGATGCGATTACTGTTCAGGCCCTGCGCCACAAACAATCTGTTATTCGCATCGTCGAACGCAAGGCCGTGGGGTGTGTTCATGCCCGCCTGCGTGACAACAGCCGTATTACCCCAGAAATTCGCCTGCCCGAGGACGTTGTCAGGAAAGCGGTCGAGCAGCACGTTACTGGCGTCCAGATTATAAACCAAGACGCGCTGGTTCTGGGTATCTGTCACAAACAACCGATGATCCGTCGGGTCTACCGTGATGCCGGACAAGCCGAACGGCCAGAAGTCCAGGCCGAACTTATTCGCACTGTTGTTCGCTCCTCCTTTGGTAAAGATAGGCTGGGGGTCGCTAATTAAGCCATCATCTTGTCCCAGTACATACGTCGCAGACATTGCAAAGACACTGGGAGCAACTGCCGACCAGAGAAGAAGGGCCAGGCAGAAATGAAGAGCCGCTTTGGAAAACAGTATTCGAATGTGAGTATAGTACTACGGGGACTGCATAAACTCGAAGCACGAAATCCGAAATCCGAAGGAAAATTGAAGGATAAATGTTGCAAAGCAAAATATCACACCAGTCGGTTTTCAGATTTCATATTTCGTTCTTCCCTTGGATGCAGCCTGTCCTGAGCCACGCCGAAGGGCACTTCATATTTCGTCTTTCCACGTCGTTTGCGAACAACGTGGTCTACCATCCGAAGAAATGGAAAATATCTCCTCCTCCCGATGATGACGTCGTCGGCGGGTTGATCAGATAACTGATGACGCGGTTGTTAGTACTGTCCGCTACAAACAGCTGGCCGGACGTGCTGTCATACGCAAGCTGTTTGGGGGCGGATAACCCAAACTGCGTCGTTCCTGCGGTAGAAACCGTATAGCTTGACTGTCCCTCTAGGGCGACGGCATTTTCACCGTTTGTAATACTCGCAATGTCGTAAACCAAGATACGGTTATTCGTGCTGTCCGCTACGTACAAAAGATTATCGGTGGTATCGACAGCAAGTCCGACAGGAGCACTGACGCCCGCTTGAGTGGTAGCCGCGGTACTGCTGTAGAAATTCGGCTGGCCCAGAACGTTATCGGGAATAGTGTCTATCAGGATGTTGCCAGTGGTCATGTTGTACACAAGAATACGGTTATACAATGTATCGGCAACAAAGAGCCGGTGATTTACCGCGTCGACCGCAAGTCCCTGCGGCGAACTCATACCCATTTTATATGGAGCATTGTTGGCCGTTCCATTGATATAGACGGGGCCCGGCGGGTTCAGGTCATTATCAGTTTGTCCGAGGACGTCCACGGCATATTCCCCATCAGCAATCGACGCAACGTCGAAAACCGACACGCGGTTCGCGCCGGACTGCGGCACATAGAGTTTGCTGTTGGCACTGTCGATGTACACCCCGTTCGGTGCGCTTAAGCCCGACTGCGAGACGGTTGCGGTCGTCACCGTAAAACTGGTCTGCCCCAGCACCTTCACCGCATTCTCGCCGTCGGTAATGGCAGCAACGTCGTAGGTCGTAACGCGGTTGCCGGTGGTCTGGGAAACGTAGAGTGTTTTGGTGGTGGGGTCATATGCGATGCCGCGCGGGGCATTCATGCCAACCTGCGTGGTGGCCGCAGTGGTGGCCGTGAAGGTGGATTGTCCGAGGACGTTGATGGCGTTTTCTCCATCGGTGATGCCGTCGCCGATATTGTAAGCGGTGACGCGGTTGCCTGTTCCCTGTGATACAAAGAGCACCGTGCTGCCGCTGAGCGCCACGTCGTACGGAATATTCATACCCGCCTGCGTGGTGGCGGCAGTTGTTGCGGTAAAGGTTGCTTGTCCGAGGACACTCACGGCATTCTCGCCGTTGCCGATGCCGACTTGGGTGTTGTAGGAGAGGACGCGGCTACATACGTCCATGACATAGACCCTGTTGTGTGCGGCATCAGAGAGAACGCCACTGGGATTGAAGAGTCCTTCCTGTGAGCAAGCTCCGGTGCCAAGCGTAAAAGATGACTGACCGATCACATTCACGGCATTTTCTCCGTCAGTGATAGCTGCGACGTCATAACTTGTGACACGGTTACCGGTTGTCTGTGCAACGTAGAGTCGCTTGTTTGTTGCATCGTAGCTGATGCCACGCGGAGCGTTCATTCCCACCTGTGTGGTGGCGGCAGTTGTTGCGGTAAAGGTAGCTTGCCCAAGCACATTCACAGCATTTTCTCCATCTGTGACCGTGCTGACTTCATACGTCGTCACGCGGTGACCGGCGTCCTGTGAGACGAACAGCGTTGTAAGTGTGGAGCCGCTCAGCGTGACGTCGTAGGGAATGTTCATACCGGCCTGCGTGGTGGCTGCGGTGGTGGTGGTGAAGTTCGCCTGCCCCAGCACACCGGTTGCATTTTCGCCATCGGTGATGGCCGCAACGTCGTAGACCGTCACGCGGTTGCCCGTATTCTGTGCGACAAAGAGACGTTGACCTGTGCTATCGTACACAAGCCCGGTCGGAACGTTCATACCGGCCTGTGTCGTGGCTGCAGTTGTTGCCGTAAAAGTCGCCTGTCCGAGAACGTTGATGGCATTTTCGCCATCGGTGATGGCGGCAACGTCGTAGACCGTCACGCGGTTGCCGGTTGTTTGCGCTACGAAGAGACGGTTATTCGTATCGTCATACGCAAGGCCGTTCGGCACGTTCAGACCGGCCTGGGTGGTTGCCGCGGTATTGCTGTGAAAGTCCACCTGCCCAAGAACGTGATCCGGAATGCGATCAATGAGAAGATCGTTGCTATCCAAGTTGTAGATGAGGACACGGTTGTTGCTGGTATCCGATACAAACAGACGATGATCCGTTGGGTCGAGTGTGAGGCCGATGACGCCCGTGGCGAGACCATAAATATTGGGCGCGTTATTCACAGTGGATTTTGTGTAAATGGGACCGGGGGTGACAACGTTGTCATCGTACTGACCAAGAAGATCGACGGCATTTTCACCGTCGGTGATGGAGGCGACATCGAAGATGGAGACGCGGTTGTAGCCGGATTGCGGAACATAGAGTTTGCTGTTGGCACTGTCGATGTAGACACCGGTGGGGGCACTGAAGCCGAGTTGTGTTTGGCCTACTGCGGTAGCGGTGAAGTTTGCCTGCCCCAGGACGCTTATGGCATTTTCTCCGTCGGTAATGGCAGCAGTATCGTAGACCGTTACACGGTTGCCCGTTGTTTGAGCAACATACAGCTTTTTAGTCGCAGCATCGTACGCAATACCGCGGGGCGCATTCATACCCGCCTGGGTGGTCGCGGCTGTTGTTGCAGTAAAGTTCGCCTGGCCCAGAACTGCAACGGCATTTTCACCATCCGTAATACCATCACCGAGATAATAGGTCGTCACGCGGTTGCCTGTTCCCTGGGAAACAAAGAGGGTAGGAAGCGTGGTGCCGCTAAGAGTCACATCATACGGCACGTTCATACCAACTTGGGTAGTGGCTGCAGTTGTTGCCGTAAAAGTCGCCTGTCCGAGGACGCCGGTTGCATTCTCGCCATTGGTGATTGCCGCAACGTCGTAGACCGTCACGCGGTTGCCCGTATTCTGTGCGACAAAGAGACGTTGACCTGTGCTATCGTACACAAGCCCGGTCGGAACGTTCATGCCGGCCTGTGTCGTGGCTGCAGTTGAGGTAGTAAATGCTGTTTGGCCCAGCACATTGATGGCGTTTTCGCCATCGGTGATAGCTGTCACATCATACGTCTTCACGCAGTTGCTGGATGTGACTGCAACGAACAGACGTTTCCTGGCACTGTCGTAGGCAAGTCCGTTGGGGGCGCTTAACCCTATTTGTGTGTTTGACCCAGTGCTGCCCCAGAAATTCGCCTGCCCGAGGACATTATCTGGAATGCGATCCAGAAGAGCGTTACTTGCATCAAGATTGTAAATGAGAACGCGGTTATTACTCGTATCCGATACAAACAGCCGGTGATCCGTCGTATCCATGGTGATGCCGATAATGGGCGCGCTCAGTCCAAGCTTATTCGGCCCGTTATTCGTGGCGCCTCTCGTGTACATCGGCACCGGAGCAGTCAGGCTGGTTTCGTCATACTGGCCCAACAGGTTATCCGCATTCATGTAATCGGCGTAGCCGGCTGCAAGATTATAGACCGTCACCCGGTTGCCTGTGTTCTGGGCAACATACAGACGATCGGTAGCATCGTCGTACGTTACTCCTGTCGGGACGTTCAGACCTATCTGTGTGGTGGCAGCTGTAGCTAAGAGGTAACTGGTTTGACCCAGCACATTGATCGCATCCTCGCCATCTGTGATGGTGGTGACGTCGTAGATGGTCACACGGTTCAGCGATGTCGTTGCGACAAACAGGCGTTTCCCAGTGGGATCGTACGCAAGACCGTTCGGAGCACTGACTCCTCCCCGTGTGGTGGCAGCAGTGTTGCCATAAAAATTCAGCTGCCCCAGCACATTGTCCGGAGTACGATCAAGGAGCACATTGCTGTTGTCTAGGTTGTAGACCAGCACACGGTTATTCGTCGTGTCCGACACGAACAGCCGGTGATCCACCGTATCCATCACAATGCCGATGATGGGGGCGCTGAGTCCGAGTTTATGTGCGGCGTTGTTGGCGGCTGATTTTGTATAGATAGGTTGCGGAGCACTGACGGTTCCGTCATCCTGGCCGAGGACAGTGATGGCAAGCTCGCCATCGACAATCGTAGAACCGGTGAAGACCATGACTCTACTGTCAGTGAAGTCTGTCACGTACAAGAGACCGGACGTACTGTCGTACGCAGCGGCTCTCGGGAGGCGGATACTATCCTGGGTCACAGCAGCAGTGCTCAGTGTAAAACTAAGTTGTCCAATCACTCCTGTTGCATTTTCCCCATCGGTAATGCTTGCGGTGTCGTAGACAACGACACGGTTATTGGTGTTATCCACGACGAAAAGACGATTACCGACTGCATCAAAACTGAGGGCAATGGGGAAGCTCATACCTGCCTGCGTGGTAGCAGCAGTGTTGCTGTAATAATTCACCTGGCCAAGAATATTGTCCGGCGTGCGGTCTGCCAGGAGATTCTCCGCTGTAAGGTTATACACCAGCACTCTGTTATTGGTACCGTCAGTCACAAACAAGCGGTGATTGACGCTATCCAGGGCAACGCCCCAGGGCGCGTTCATACCAATTTTGAGCGCAGCATTATTCGCCGTCCCTTTGGTATAGATGGGGGTGGGCGACAAAAGATTGTCATCGGATTGTGCCAGCACATCGACAGCGTTTTCTCCATTGGTAATGGAGGTAACATCGAAGAGGGAGACGCGATTGCCCGTAGATTGTGCGACGTAGAGTTTTGAGTTCGCACTATCGGCATACACACCGACGGCAAGGTTGAGGCCGACTTGGGTGGTGGCTGCTGTGCTAGCAGAGAAGTTGGCCTGCCCCAGCACGCTCGCAGCATTCTCTCCATTACTGATACCATCTGCAAGGTTATAGACTGTCACACGGTTACCGGTTGCCTGGGCAACGTACAGCTTCTTTGCGGCAGCGTCATAGGCAATGCCGCGTGGCGCATTGATACCGGCTTGGCTAGTAGCTGCTGTGGTAGCAGTGAAATTGGCCTGGCCCAGAACATTCACGGCATTCTCTCCGTCTGTAATGGCTGTCACTTCATACGTTGTCACGCGGTTGCCGGTTCCCTGCGCAACAAAAAGCGTCTGGAGCGTAGATCCGCTCAGTGCAACACCATACGGCACGTTCATACCCACCTGGGTGGTAGCGGCGGTGGCAGTCGTAAAATTCGCCTGGCCCAACACGGAAACCGCAGGTTCCCCGTCTGCGATGGTTGCGGTATCGAAAACAGAGACGCGATTCCCTGTTGTTTGTGCAACGAAAAGACGGTTGTTGGTACTGTCGAATGCGATACCCGACGGCGCATTCAACCCTTCTTGCGTCGTGGCGGCAGTGGAGTTGGTGAAGAGCGTTTGCCCCAGCACACTGATGGCGTTTTCGCCATCGGTGATGGCAGTGACGTCGAAGACGGTGACACGGTTGGCCGCATTGCCAACGACAAAGAGGCGGTTGCCGGCATCATCGAATGCAAGGTCGAGAGGCACGCTGAGCCCCGCCTGCGTCTGGCCGGCGGCATTGCTCCAGAAATTCGGCTGGCCGATGACACTGTCCGGAATACTATCAATAAGCACATTACTGACATCGAGATTGTATACAAGAACGCGGTTATTGTTCGTATCTGTTACAAACAGCCGATGATCCGTTGTATCCATCGCAAGACCGCCGACAGTCAGGGATCCCAAGCTCAGCCCCAATTTATGCGCTCCGTTATTCGCCGTTCCCTTGAGAAAGATCGGCTGAGGGTCGCTCACAGTTCCGTCATCCTGACCAAGGACACTTGTTGCCGGCAGGGTGTTTTCAATTGCGTACACATCCGGAATAGATGTAATACAAAGAGCAACCGCCATACACACCGAAAGACACTGTCTGTAGCATGCCACTGTAGGTGGAGGGGTCGCAGTAGACATGAAAAATGATTATGGTTTCATCTTTCGGATAAGGATAAGAAGTGCGTCACTTTCATCTTTCCGTCCGTACTTCTTCGCCAGCAGCGCCTCTTTCTCTGCATCCTTCTGCGATCCGCCAAAGTAATACGCCAGCGCAAGATTGTAATGCGCATCGCCGAATTTGGCATCAAGATCAATGGCGCGCTTGCAGGCTTCTATCGCTTCGTCATTGCGCTTCAGGCTGACAAGCAGTGCGCACAGATTATTCCATGTGGCAGGATTACTTGGGTTAATCTTCAGTGAATTCCGGAATGAATCTTCTGCCTGTACCAGCTGTCCGGATCCGGCTTGCGTCACCCCCAAATCATTCATTTCCATTGCGTCTGCAACGGGATTCACCATGAGTCCCGGGGTTTTTCCGGCGGGAATAGACGCTCCTGTCATGGTGACCGGTTCGGATACGGCGGGTAACTCCTTCATACCCAACCGGTAGTACCAGGCTTTCCATGGATGTCCTGCCTTCTGGAAAATAGAAGCGATATACGCATAATTAATGTTCGGATAATTGTCACCGGCAAGGCGGAGAATCTCCGCGTAGGTATCTGCGGCCTCTTCCCATTGTTCCTGCCTGGTATAGATGACTGCAAGAATCGCGAGCGGTTCGGGATTATGCGGCTGGACCTTTCGTGCAGTGTTGACCAGCATTTTCGCCTCGTCCAAACGGCCATCGGTTAAGGCGATTTTCGCCAGAGCCATTGTCGCTTTTATGCCCTGCGGATTGTCCGTCTGTACACGGCGCAGTTCGGTTGCCAGTTGTTCGCGCGCCATGCCTTTGGCATCGGGGAAATCACTATGAAACTGCAGAGTGGTTGCATCCACGTATGTGTAAGCCAGACGATCAATCAATGGCTGATTGTCTGCCGTTCTTTTGAGATACACCGTCGTCCAGTCATCCACGTACACCGGCACCCAATCGGGGTTTGTATCCAGATGAAAACTGTAGGGCAAACGATCCGGCTGTTTAATGGCATCGTAGTCGACGATGGCATGGGTAATGTTGTATTTGTCCGTCAGTTCCTTCCACCGCTCCGGATTCACGCCGGCTGCATACGCATGTGCCATGTAGTCAAAACCGTAATCGACGTTGCGTCCGTCGATGAAGACTTTGCGGTCCGGATAGCCTCTATAGATGAGATACCCGCCGATGCCGTACGTGTTGAACATGTTGCCGGTAATCTTTTCGCGTTCGATAAAGTCATACGCACCACGCGCGAGATCGAACTGTCCGAAGCCAAACAGATTATCTTGCCGCTCAAAGCCGTATGACCGTACGACTGCAATATGCGAGAGCAGGAGAATGCCAATCAGCGTGACAATGGTAACAAGCCGGCGACGTGCATCCATCCACGCCCATACCCGTTCCATGCGTTCGCTCCGGTCGAGCTGATAGAAGCAGGTGGCAATCGATGCAAACACAAACAGAATTTCGTGACGGAATGCCTGACGCGACAAATACGCAGTCGCCAGGAGAAGCAACGTGTTGAATGCCCAGTGTCTTCGACCTATCCAAAGAGCTGCAACACCAAGCACGAAAAACGGCCAGAGCTCGCGAACGTAGAGCCCCAACGTGCGCGGCTGCCACTCGGCAATAAACGCGATGGTCTGGTCACTCAATAATTGCACTATGTAATGGATTGTCCCGATACCGTTTGGCGGCAGAATGAGTGCGATCGCCATCAGGACCAGCGTCCCGAAGAGCAACAGTACCGTCCGCAGATGTTCTTTGGTTGATGCAAAAATATAGGTCCATCCCGTCTGTAAAAACAGGAAAGTGACCAGCGCACAGCCCAGCAGTGCCGCACCTCCGTGCATATTCACCCACAGAATTTCGAGGCCAATAAAGGCAGCACAGATCCATCGACGGACACGTTCAGACCCGGCATCCAAAAAACGGAATGCAAGCAGTATAAATGCGGCAAACAGTATAAACGTAAATAGCTGTGGGCGTTCCAAGTAGCTGCCTTTGGTGATGACAACAGCCCAGACTGCCAGCAGGGTATAGGCAATGCGTGGCTTCTTTGCGAGCAGATACAACAGTCCGATTGAGGCGGTTGCAATAACGCCGCGAAACAAAATAATCCCCACAAACCCACCCGTGTTATACACACAATACAAAATGATCTGCGCCAGCCATTCATGCGTTGCCAGATACGCCATACCCGCGCGTGCATAGGCGAAAGGATCGGTCACAATCATCTGCTGTGTGTTCAGCAAAATTTCCCCGGCTTTAATATGCCACCAGAAATCGCGGTCCATGATTTTAAACGTGCACACCCAGAAGATGGAAAACACTCCCAAAAGCAACACAAGAATGCGCAGCATGCTCGCAGAGAAAACCGATTGTCGAAAACGTTCTGCACGCGTAGTCATCGGGCCGTAGTGTACTACGGAAATACGAAATCCGAAGCACGAAATCCGAAGGAAACGCGAATATTAAAAATAAAAATTTGAATGTTAAAACAAACCCGTTTTAATTTTCAGATGTTTGATATTTCACAATTTACTATTCCTTCGGATTTCGGATAGAGCCTGTCCTGATCCAAGCCGAAGGGTGCTTCGGATTTCACCATGAATGTACACAAAAAGCGCCCCTTTCAGGGCGCTCTTTGTCATTGCATCAAGATTATGTCATCACGGAGTGGTCGTTTCGAAGTTTAGATTCAGGAAGCCTGCAGCTGCATTTGATCCTGCAGTACTATTGGCCGCGAGCTTCACGTACACGGTAATGTATCCTCTGGGTGTCCACGTACCGCTCGATTCCGGACCGGTAATATTGGCAGTGGTCCAGGCGACGTTTGAAAGTGCTCCACCGTTTGTCAGTGTGACTTCCGTACCGGCCGTATCTTTTATACGCACAGTCAGGTGGTTGCTGGCTGCGGATGCGAGACCTGTCTTATAGCGGAATTCAAGGGGCTTCACGATATCCCAGCTGGAGAAGTTATCCGGAAGACGCACGCGAGTGGAAATCCAATAGTCATTCAGAGCCGCCTTGCTGGAGGTCCAGACATAGGAGTTATCCAAAGCGGACGTACCACCGGAAGCGGTCAATTGACCCACGTAGGTCGCACCGGAAGAGAAGTAAATAGCTCCATTATATTCCGGCTGCAAAGAGATGAGGTTTCCGCTTCCATTTCCAACGCTAATGGCCTGCCATGTCAGAGCACCTGCGCCATCATTTCTCAGGAATGTATTCAATGCACCCTGCGTTGATGGAGCACTGTAGGTCACGCCATGCAGTGTCATGTTTCCATCCACGGTGAGCGTGGAACCGGACAAGTTTCCTTTGGTGCGAATAGAACCGGTTGCGGTTAACGTACCTCCAACGGTTGCATTGCGGTCCACGTTCAAGCTGGAACCCGACATATGTCCGAGAATGCTCACACCCTTCGTAAACTGGAAGCGCTGTGTACCATTCAGATATTTCAATGTTTGTGCTGCGGTGCTATTCCCAAAAGACAAAATAGCATCGGCTGCGGGGTTCTTCGAATTAATGTATACGCCGGATGCAGTACGGATGGCACCGGATGCCGTGAGTGTTCCGTTGGTTCCCTGAATATCCGCGGGACCGCTCAAACGGAGCGTAGTACCCGTGAATCCTCCTTCTGCTTTAATGGATCCCGACGCACTGATATTTCCCCAGACATCTGCATTGCGATCAATACGCAAAGAAGAACCGGAGATGGTACCAAGGACACTGATTCCTTTACTGAACTGGAATCGGCTAAGCGTGCGGTCGAATGTAATGGTTTCCAGAAGAGTCTGTCCGAAGCGGATGACAATATTCGTGGTGCTGTCTCCTTCATCAATCGTTTGGAAGGATTCTGTGTTCACCAGCAACGTCGGCTTCCAGCTGGATGCAGCGAGTGCGGTTTCAGCTACAAGTAGCCCTGCAATAGATGCAGTTGCCGCAATGCGCTTCAGACGAATAGAGAATGTCATAGGTGTTTGTGTGAATAATTCCAAATACTATAACACAAAAACACTTTTTATGCTCATCTATAGAATTGACTCTACTATAATATATGGTCAATTCACTTTTAATCTTTCTCTCATTGCCCGGCCAACTTCTGGTACTTCAGAGTCAAATCACCCAACTGCATCTGTTCGCTGTCTTTTGAAGAAAGTCTGAAACGAATCACTACAGCTCCTCCCGGTGTCCATGTCGGCGCACCGGAGAAGTCAATCGTCTGGCTTGTCCAAGCTGTATTTGCGAGGTTGGTCGATGTACCCGTAAGCGTAACCGCGTTGCCGGCAGTGTCAAAGACTGCCACATCCATTTTGGTAATTGCAGAATCTGCAGAGCTCGACTTGTACAGGAAGGTAAGGGGAGATGCCTTCCAGGACGTAAACTGCGTAGGGAGAGTGAGTCGCAGAACGACATCGTAATCCTGCAGTGTCGGACGTGTAGAGGTCCAGAGATAGCTGTTTTTCAATGTGACAGCATCGTTCACAACGGATAACTGGCCGACGTTATCCGACCCATCCGCGCTATAGGCGGCATCGGGATACTGCGGATGCAGCGTCGTTTCCACCAACTGCTGACGGTCGTCGCTCATCAGCGCACGACGGTCGAGTATATAGTTGACCGCGCCGCCCCCCGTCACCACTTCTGCAAGCGCGATGTAACTTTCATCCGTCGGAAACGGCATGGTGCGGACGGTCAGACCTCCGGACCCGAAGAAGACGTAGTTCGTGGTATTTGCCGTCAATGCACTGGTTCCGCCTATATAATTCACCGCCGTCCCGGCCAGACGATAGCTGCCGCCGGATACTCTTATATTCAATCCGCCACCGGAGAATACGCGTAATGCGCCGGTCGAGCTTCCTAGATTTGTCACATCCACGCCGTTAATCAAGCCAAGTACGGTCAAATTTCCTTGTATCCGAACTGCATCATTGAAGTTGAAGCGATTGTTCACCGTATCGTAGCTAAGCTTCTTTGCGAGCGTTGCACCAAACTGCAAACTAATTGAACCCGTTGCAGAGTTCGTGTTGTCGAGCGTTAGGTTAATACCGTTGAGCTCCGAAGGAATCGCCGCAGACGGCAATTTACCGTTTGGCCCCAGAAGAGGAATGGATCCGCTGCCGGTACCGATCTCACGTTGGTCGATAGTGTCTGCATTCCCCGCAAAAGGCACGGATTGTATAGGGGAACGGTCGACGGCAGCATCTGCAGTATCAACATCGAGCACTTCATACGAAGTATCGGCGGCAGCCTGCGCTTTCACTTCCACCTGCAAGAATAGACTCTGCAATTCTGCCGCGGTATAGCCGGTCAATGCCGGCAAGGCAGTCACTGCACCCAATTGCACCGAGAAGTAACCGTTTGCATCCGGGGTCACCGTTGCGACTTCCTGCCAGCCGGCATACGTCGTTGCGGCCGTATTCAGCACTCCTGCCGCGATATCCGTTGCACCCAAATCCGCACTCTTCCAGAAGCTGAAGCGGATACTGTGCGCAGTAGTAATGGGCTGACCGCTGCTGTTCAGCAGATGTCCGTTATACACATAACGTTGCGGCGTGGTACCGGCAGCATTCACGCTATACGTCACGGCCAGCGCACCCGACATTGTTGCAAGGGTCAGCAGCATGACGACATGTGCGGCCATTTTGCTTTTCTTCTTTACTGTCTGCGTCTTTCTCTTTGTCGGAACTATTTTTCTGCTGCGCAATGCCATCGCACGATATCCAAGAATGCCTGTTAGGAGACCCAGCACGAAGCCAAGCGCAAAGAACAGCCAGATATCAAACATGCCAAACGTTGACCCCGTGAAGAAGCCGGTCAGAAAAATACGGCACATCTGCGTCGCAGGTGTGCGGTCTTCCGCGGGGCAACCGGCTGCAGGATGCATGGTATCGATAATGACAGTCTCTTCTCCAATAACAGAAGAGGCTGACGCATCCGAAACGGACATATCCGAGACAGCCGATGCCAATGATACTGCCGACGCACGCGATGCGCGTGAGCGGGGAGTACTGTGCACGGATGATGCGGCGGGATGCAGGCTGGCCACACTGGAAGCCGAACTTCCACGATGTCCGCCAACGGGGACAGTTGTGGTCGATGCAACCGATGACGTCTGCGCCTGCGATGCAACCGATGACGTCTGCGCTGCGGGATTTGTGACAATCTGAAATGAGTTGCTTGCAAGCGGCGAGTTCTGCTTCCAGGTCATTCCTCCGCTCAACTGAAAACTTCCCGATGTTCCCGCGGCATGTTCGCCGTACGTTGACGGTTCACCGTCTACAGCAAACGACGTACTCTGTGCTGCGTACGCTGTTGATCCACCAAATACACACACAAAACCTGCGACAATAGCCGCAAGGAGGATGCCTGTGTTGTTTTTTGACGTATTCATTTTTTATTTGATTTTCATATTATTGTAACATATTTAAATATAAAAGTCTATAATCTATCTGATGCACTACAACACGTCGTTTTGTCAAAAGGGCCATTGGGCTTTTGGCGGGGCGCTGATAAGCTTTTGATATTCCCTCATTTTCTATGTACTTCTCTCATCGTCTTGCACTTTTTATCTCGGCAATCGCACTCCCTGTGTCCGCCTTTGCACAAACAACATCTTCTTTTCCCGATGTAAAACTGACCGATCCGTTGTCACCCGCGGTGGAGTATTTGAAAAGCCAGGGGATTCTGAGCGGCTACAGCGATGGAACGTTCCGCCCGAATCAAACAGTCACACGTGCAGAAGCGGTAAAATTAATCGTGGCTCCGCTCGTCTCTGCAGACGAACTCGCAACGTATAAAAAAACATCATTCAATGATATTCCAGAAGGAACCTGGTACCTGCCTTACACGCAAGCCGCCGTGCAAAAACTAAAAGCGATTGACGGTCCGCCCGCAAAGCCATCCTTCAAAGGAAGCAACGGCGTCACACTCGCAGAATTTTTGAAGATTATGGAAAAGGCAAACGGCATCGATCCGCAGGCTGCTTACAGCGAAATCACGTTCCCGCTTTCCACCGATGTTGTGAACAGCACCGACTGGTTCTACGGACCCTTGCGCTATGCCATCACTGCCTCGATGGTCATTGTGAATGCAGACGGCACTCTTATGCCGGGAAAAACTCTCACGCGCAGCGATGTCGCCAATCTTCTCTATCGCTACATGATGTACAAGCAAGGTCGCAGAACACAGGCACTTCTGTCCGAGGCAGAAGGGGAGATTGTAAACGTGCTCCAACTTCTGGATACGAAAGACATTGTACAGGCGGATTTAGCATCCACTCGCGCCCTCCTTGCCGCACGTGGTGCACTTGCCAGCCGTCCGGACGAACCCATTGTGAAAGGTGCCATGAAAACCGCCGAAGGTTTCCGCTCACTCGTGAGTGCGTTCATAGCCGGATCCATGAACCAGTATCAGCAGGCAGTGGATTTGGCGGGAGCAGCTTGGCAGCTTGCCAATAAAGCGCGCGAATTCAGCCCCAGCCTCGATTCTTTGGCTACGCAGATGCAGACCGTTGCAAAGACAATGGCCGATGAAGCGCGGAAGAATTTGCAGTAAAAGCTCCAGAAGTGCCAATAAGACCATTTTATAAGCATCTTGAGAGTTGCTTATTACGTTTAATATTTTATAATAACATATGTCACTATTGGGGTGACTTGAAGATCGAATCACTGACTCAGAAAAGGGCTCGCATGTCTGTCTCTTTGCTAGTTGAAGATGGTCGCCTGGTATTGCAAAATATCGGAACCGAACACATCGACATCCATTTATTGCTGAGGTCGGAAGGAATGGCTGAAATCCATCCATCCAACGTTGCACCACAGCAGAAAATCGACGTCTGCGCCGCAACCGAAGGATTTACGTTCCACGTTCGCAACCCCAGTATCGTCATCGCGACGAACACTCGTACGAAAGTGGCGGCAAAAGTCGTCTTCAAGTTCGACGACAAAAACGAAGTCCGTAGCGCAGTCGAAATTCAGGCACAGAATACGTACAACATCGGATCACTCCGGTGGAGTCGCGCTCTGGCCACAGCCCAGTAGCAGTCAGTGAATCAGCACCGAGTTTTTCTTCTTCGTATGAAGAGAGACTCGGTGCGTTTCAGTATGCATTTATTTTTTCTTTCCTCTCCAGACTTTCTTCGGACTACTCCGCTTTTTAATGAGCAACTCTGCAGCATCCGCAAGTGTAATACTTTCAACGGTGAATTTTTTCGTGAGCGATGCATTTGTTGTTCCGTCTGTGACATACGGACCGAAGCGACCGTCTTTCACGTAAATGGTGCTACCCGTTTCTGGATCAGCTCCCAGCGTCTTTAAAGGCTCTGCAGCCTTCTTCTTACGCTCTGCAGCACTTGTGAGGAGTTCCACCGCTTGTGCGAGTTGCACGAGTCCTGGATCGACATCGGAGGGCAAAGCAGAGGTCACTTCGCCGCACTTCATGTACGGACCAAATCGACCCAGCACCACGAACATATCGTTGCCGTCGTGCTTGCCTAAATTTCTGGGGAACGCGAGCAAACTCATGGCCTGTTCCATGGTGGCCGCATCGATGCTGATATTTTTTGGGAGGGATGCAGTTTTCGGACCTTCGCCTTTTACTTTTTTCTTGCCCTTCTCCACCGGTTCTAAACGACCGAGCTGCACGTATGCTCCGAAGCGTCCGGTGCGCACAATGACTTCGAGTTTGGTTTCCGGATCAATACCCAAAATACGTTCCTTCAGCACGTCTTCTTTTTTAATTTCCTTCGTCTTGCTATCCACCAACGCCTTGAAGGGATTATAAAAATTCTTCAGAAACTTCGTGCTCTCATTCGAACCTTCGGCAATATCATCGAGCGACTGTTCCATGCCGGCCGTGAATTTCAAATCGACGATATCCGGGAAGTGCTCGGCAAGGAGATCCGTCACGGTAAATGCGATATCTTCCGGCAGCAAATTGCGTCCTTCTTTGCGGATGTATCCGCGCTGCTGAATGGTCGAGATAGTTGGAGCGTATGTGGACGGACGCCCGATGCCTTCTTCTTCCATTTTTTTCACCAAGCTCGCTTCTGTATAACGTGCGGGTGGCTTTGTGAAGTGCTGTTCAGGTTTGATCTCATTGCAATCGAGAGACTCTCCCACACTGAGTGGCGGCAAGAATTTTTCTCCTTCTTCATCGCCTTCCTCTTTCTTTTCATCATCGGGCTCGTCATCTTTTCCGGCAGAGTACGCGCGCAAAAATCCATCGAAGATCACGCTCTGTCCCGTAGCACGGAAACTATATGCATCCACTTTAATATCCGACGCAATGCGCTTGAATTCCGCGGGCGGCATTTGCGTTGCCATCGTACGGTTCCAAATGAGTGTATAGAGCTTGAGTTGCTGGTGATCCAAGACCGATGCGAGCGACGCAGGAGTGCGCTCCATTTCAGTAGGGCGAATAGCTTCGTGCGCTTCCTGTGCACCTTTGGATTTTGTTTTAAATAAGCGCGGACTTGCAAGCACATACTCGCGGCCAAACTGATGTTCAATGGTGAGCTTTGCATCGGCCAGTGCCTTCTCGCTCAAGTTCACGGAGTCCGTACGCATGTAGGTAATAAGACCGACCGACCCTTCTCCTTTTCCAAGACTTACACCTTCGTAGAGCTGCTGCGCCACGACCATTGTTTGCTTTACGGAAAATCCAAGTTTGCGTGCAGCTTCTTGCTGGAGGGTTGATGTCGTGAACGGAGGAGCTGGGTTACGGGAGACTTCTTTTTCTTCGACAGTCGAAACCGTAAATGGTTTTCCGTCAATATCTTTCAAGACTGCATCGGTATCGGCTTTGTTTGTGAGCCCGATTTTCTCACCATTTTTCTTATCGAGGAACGCAGAAAAACTTTGCTTCTTTTCATTCTCCAACTGCGCTTCCACGGACCAATATTCTTCGGCAATAAACGCCTGAATCAAACGCTCGCGATCGACGATGATACGCACTGCGACGGATTGCACACGTCCTGCGGAGAGTCCGGAATACACTTTCTTCCAAAGAAACGGCGAGAGCGTATACCCCACCAAACGGTCCAGAATACGGCGTGCGGCTTGTGAATCCACCAGCTTCATATCGAGCGTGCGCGGGTTCGCGATGGCGGCTTTAATAGCAGTTTCGGTGATTTCATGAAACACGATGCGGTTCACTTTCTCTGCATCTTTTACTTTGAGCGCCTGCGTGAGGTGCCAACCAATTGCCTCTCCTTCGCGATCTTCATCAGTCGCGATCCACACATCATCGGCTTCTTTCATGGCGGCGCGGAGTTTTTTGATCACCGCTTCTTTGCCGTCGGAAATTTCGTAAGTGGGTTCAAAATTTTTATCGACATCAATACCGAGTCCGCTTTTTGGCAGATCACGCACGTGTCCCATGCTCGCTTCCACGATGTAATCTTTTCCTAAAAAACGTTTGATCGTTTTTGCTTTTGCAGGTGACTCGACAATAACTAAATGTATAGGCACTTCTTTAATGGTGTAATGAAATTGTGGCTGGAGACTAGGGAGAGGCGGGGGAGGTTGTCAAATTTGTGAGCCGTTTTGCCTCGCTTTTATCCACTCAAAAGATTCCGACGATACCGAAGAATCCGAGGATTCCGAGGAAAGGAATGTGACAGAGCTGACGGCTTTCTTATTTCCCCTTAACGAAAGCAGCTAAGATAAAAGGCTGATAATAACTTCACCACACTTCGACGAGCTCAGTGTGACACCTTAATTATTCTGCTTTAAACCCCTATTTTTACAGCAAAATACGGCACTTTTGATCATTGTTTGTACTCAGAGATTTTGGCAGACGTAAGCCATCGTCCCGATTTTTTGGCTTGGGAAAGCCATTTATATATCACAAATGGCTTGTCAGAGCGATAAACAGGTCTAGACTGGGAAATAAACAACCTTCTTATCTTCTTCTCCCACTTCTATGTCCAAGCAGGACCTTATCACCAACATTGCCAACGCGTCTGGCATCACCAAGCGTGCTGCAGGCAGCGCTCTTGAGGCAATCACGACGATGATCACGAAGGAACTCAAGAAGGGTAACTCTGTGACCATCACCGGTTTCGGAACATTCCGCGTGTCCAAGCGCGCAGCTCGCACAGGCGTGAACCCACGCAATCCGAGCCAGAAGATTTCTATCCCTGCTATGAAGGTTCCGTCCTTCAAGGCCGGAAAGACTCTCAAGGACGCTGTTCGTTAATATCGAACTATCCGTTTAGAAAAAGCCCCTGATGAATAGGGGCTTTTTTATTATAAAGCGGATTTGACTTGGTATTTTTCTACAAAGACTGGCTTCTTGAAAAAGAAAGACGTGCGCTCCGCACGTCTCTACGATCATTTGTCGAACCTGGGTCTGGAAAATGGTTGTCATTCTCAATTCTCAATTTTCAATTCTCCATTCTTAATTCTCCGTGCTATAGTGCAGCCCTCCCATGAACGCGACGTACATCCAAACGGCCCTCGGACAACTGCTGGATCTTCTGAACCTGCAGCACAGAGATATCCGCGTGACCATGGAAGGCGACATGACGCGTGTCGATATCGATTCCGACGAAGCGAGCCGCATTATCGGTTGGCATGGAGAGACACTGAACTCCGTGCAGCACATTTTAAAGTCGATGATCCGCTCCGAAGAAAAACTCGAACGCACGCCGCTCGTGATTGTAGATGTGGATGGGTACCGCAAAATGCAGGAAGAGAAAGTCATCAAAATTGCCGAACAGAAAGCAGACTTTGTCCGTCGCACCGGAAGCCGCATTGCACTCAGTCCCATGTCTCCGTACTTCCGCCGCATTGTGCACCTGTACGTTGCAAACACGCCGACCTTGAGCGACCTCACCACAGAAAGCGTGGGGGAAGGCGACTATCGCCAAATTGTTTTGCGTCTGAAAGAAGAAAGAAAAAACACCGCTCCTGCAGCTGAGAGAGGAGAAGAGCTGTCACCGATTATTGCTGCGGATGACGGGTTGGAGAATTTGGATATTTGATTTTCAGTTACTAGTTTCTGGTTATTGGTTACTGGTTTTTTGTCTTTTGCGAGTCATCAGTGAACCAGGCTTCTATATCCGCGGGCGTTGCCTCTTCCACTGCTGACGCCGCAATCACCTCTGCTGCATATGCATTCCTCTCAATTGCCGTAAGAGACGTTCCTGCTCCAAAAGTGGTTGCATCTACTACGCGGTTCGCACATTTTGCCCGTAGCAAATTTTTTAATCTGAATAGCGCGCCCTCTTTTACTTCCTCAAAGAGAAGAATGAAATGAGTACCATTCTGCAAAAGATGGACTTTCTGTATCTCTGCAGCCGATAACTGCTTTGGAATATCTTCCAAAAAAGCACCTACATCTACTGCTGTTAGTGCAATGCGACCCACAAAGACATCTGGAGAAGACATGAGACCCACCGTAGAACGGGAAGAAGAAGGAATCAAGATATTTTGAAATGGACGTGCGCTCCGCACGTCCCTACCGGGTCGGCATCATTTCGATGATGCCTCCTTCCACTCTTCCAAAATCTTCCTCTCCGCCTTACTCAATTTCTTCGGAATTTCCACATTCACCACTACGTAATGATCGCCGATGTGTGATGTACGTCCAAGCTCCGGAAGACCTTTCCCTTTAATGCGGAAAATCTGTCCGGGCTGCGTGCCTTCGGGAACCGAAAGTGTTGATACTCCATGCACCGTATCGACATCGACCTCTCCACCCAAAATCGCATCGACTGCGGGGATGGCAA
This sequence comes from uncultured Candidatus Peribacteria bacterium, assembly GCA_964554785.1. Lineage (GTDB taxonomy): Bacteria > Patescibacteriota > Gracilibacteria > Peribacterales > Peribacteraceae > CALREJ01. The sequence goes on from CAZKPW010000001.1 coordinate 237,638, forward strand.
CGGTGTTTCTTATATCCATTCCCTGACGCTCAAACCGGGCATCGACACGAACACGAATGCGCACGAACAAATCACCCTTCGGTCCGCCCCTGCGGCCGGCATCGCCTTGTTCACGAATCCGCAGCGCTTGGCCGTTATCGATACCTGCAGGCACATCGATGGTCACACGAACGCGGTCGTGCACACGTCCTTCGCCGTTACACTTGTGACACTTCTTTTCCGGAATTTTTCCGGAACCATGACATGTGGAACAGAGCGCGCGCTGCTGAATTTGTCCGAAGAAAGAATTCACGGATCGCACCACCTGTCCGGTTCCGTTACAGGTCGAACATTTGATCACTTTTGCACCGGGCTCGGCACCGTTTCCTGTACAAATATCACACACGCTCAAGCGACGAATATCGACGGGGTGCTGTATGCCGGTCACCACGTCTTGCAATGTAATCGTGAGTTCAATTTGTTGATCATCCCCGCGGTTTGGATCGCCACCCCCTCCTTGGCCTCCTCCGAAAAAACTGCCGAATAAATCTCCGAAGTCTGAAAAACCCGCCCCTTGTCCTCCGCCAAATCCGGAAAAATCAAATCCGCCGGATCCGCCCGGATTATTGCCGGTTGTTCCGAATTGATCGTATTGCTGTTTCTTGGTGCTGTCGCTCAGTACTTCGTAGGCTTCGTTAATTTCCTTAAATTTATCCTCTGCGCCTTTATCGCCCTTATGTTTATCCGGGTGCCATTCTTTGCTCATTTTGCGGTAGGCAGCTTTCAGCTCCTCCGGACTTGCATCCTTCGACAAACCTAAAACGGCATAGAGATCTTTGGCCATGTCTGGATTATAGGGCTAGGGTTGGGGTTGGGGCTAGGGCGAATTCACGGTTTCTTAGCAAAATAACTCAATTAACCGTTCCCTGAACCCATACCTCAACCCTGACCTCCACACCAAACCCTTTCCCGGGCCCTAGCCCTAACCCCCCATTTCTGCTATACTTATTCGATGTCTTTACTGCGCCCCACACCACACTCACCACACGCCTTTCTCCGCTTCATGGTATTCATTGGCGGTCTTTCCATGGCTATTGTCACAGCCGGACATTTTCTGGTGGGCAAAGATGTAAGTGCGATACTGCTCCGCAAACCGGTTATTACGCCGTGGTTTGTTATTACCGAACAAGAAATTTTTAGCGGCGCCACTATTCCCGCAGATACCAACGTCGTCTTCCATCTTCCGCTCGAATTTGGAACGATTGATAGACAGATACTTTTGGGTCAGCAAGGAAAAAATATTCGCTACTGGGGATACTGCTTCCCGGAAAACTACGATCCAAAACTCACGAGCGGCCGTACGGGTTTCCCCGGAAAAATGTTCTTATCTGAAAAAGAACGTGCCGCCCGCAACATGCAATCTGCTGCAGCAGAACCGCAATTCTCGCTGCAGAACCTGCCGACGAAATCACAACTTGAACGACTTCAGAATCCGGTAAACGGGACTATTCGTCATCAAATTGAAGTCTTTAAGGCAGGCATGCTTTGTTACATTATGACGGAGCGAGAGATGGCGATTGGACTGGATGAAGACGGCGATACCATCAACAATAAATTGGAAGCAGAAAAAGGAACGGACGTTTCCAATCCCGATACGGATGGCGACGGACTCTCCGATGGCATTGAAATGCTGCACGGAACCGATCCCACTCTGCGCGACACCGATGCAGATGGCATTATCGATGGCATTGAAGATAGAGATTGGAACGGTCGCATTGGACCCGACGAAACAGATCCGCGGAATAAAGATACCGATCGCGACGACCTCTGCGACGGTATGTGCCGCATCCGTCTAAGTAACGGACAGCAACTGTACGCAGGAGAAGATAAAAATCTCAACGGTGTTTTGGACGATAAAGAAACAGACCCGCTGAAAGTAGATTCCGAAGGCGACGGTTATGGCGATTATCAGCGTTTCCTGAGGTGTTTACTGGACGGAGGATCGGATTGTTGATATTGCCCATTTCTCTTAAATCATGTATAATAATCTGATGTCACACACACAACTCATTCGCGGCCTTGCACTGACTGCCCTCCTTATTCCGACAATGGCAGGTGCCTATACATCGCCCGAAGAAGTGCTCAGTAGCGATCAGAACATCGGATTTTACAATCCTCCGCCAAAGCCGCGCGATGCAGAAGCCATTCAGGCACGCCAGCAAGCAGAAGCAAATGCACGTCGCGATGCGGAGCAACAGAAACTGTTGGCGGAAGGAGCATCATCTGAAGCACCTGTTGAAGATGACTCACTCCACGGAGCCGCTGCATCATCTGCCGCACCCGTTGTCGTACAATCCGGACTCACCACAGAAGAGCAGCGTATTTTGGATCGCGTAAAAGCGCAGCAGGCAGAAGCAGATATTCAGACGCGTGTGAATGCAGTCCTTGCTTCACAGCAAAGCTTACATAGCGGCGCACCACTCTCAGATACGGGACCCGGCAGTATCTTGATTGGCTTTTTGCTAGCAGGTGCGGGCATCTGGACACTTTGGAAAGCGAAGAGGCTGGAGATGAGGTCAAGGTAAAGGTGAAGGGAAAGGGAAGCTGGAAAGAGAGATCGGTATTTGTCGTACGTGTCCTTAACCTCACCCTAAACCTCGACCTTAACACAGGTGTACATTCATTCCTCTTTTGTCGCGTCTACATTGCGATTCCGCTAGCATAGCTGCCTTATGGACACGTCACTCGGCGGAAAACATTGGCAGCTCCCGCACGAGAGTATGAATCTCGATACCTTCAGACAATCCCGTCTGAACACCATTGGATTTGCGGCGCAGGATTCATGGGATGATCCGTCGGTTTTTCCAGATACGGAAAAAGCGGTACGCCGCGTGAAGGATGCCATTGCGCGTGGAGAAAAAATGGCGATCTTTGGAGATTATGATTGTGATGGAGTGACGGCCGCCTCTCAAATTTTACGCTGCCTGCGGCGCCACGGCACAGAACCTATCCTCAAGCTCCCACACCGCGTGGACGACGGCTACGGCATGAAAGAACGACATATTGATGCTTTTGCAGACGCAGGTGTCACGTTGCTGATCACGGTCGATACCGGTATTAGCGCGCATGATGCATTGGCACGCGCAAAGGAACGAGGTGTGGACGTCATTATTTTGGATCATCATCACTGGACTGTTCGTCCCGATGCCTTCGCCGTGTTGCATCCGGGACTTGCACCGCATTTCCCGGAACCGCATCCTTCGGCGGCAGGTGTCGCATTTTTATTTGTGACTGCAATGGAAGGGGGAGCATGGGAAGAGCGCGACATCGATTTGAGTTTGGCATTATTCGGAACCGTTGCCGATCTTGTTCCGCTCGGCGGGTTCAATCGCAAACTTGTCCAAGACGGATTGATCGCCCTCCGCAGATTGCCGGACGGACCCATCAAACATTTTGTGGACTCTATTGGAAATGGAAAGCCGCTCAACTCCGTCGATATTGCATTCCGCATTGCCCCGCGCATCAATGCAGCAGGACGTATGGCAGATCCATTTCTTGCACTCACGGCACTCATGGAAGGCGGTGAGCCGCTTCGGCAACTGGAACAGCTCAATGTTCTTCGACAAGAAGAAACGGCCCGCTGCATCGATCATGCGCTCAAACAGCTTGCTCCCGGTGGTGACCCGTCGCTCAATTCACTCCCTGCATTCCTTGCCATTGCAGATACATCATATTCCCCGGGGATCGTGGGGCTCATTGCAGGAAAACTCACGGAGCGATTCGGGCGACCGAGTATGGCGGTTCATATGAATGGCAATGTGTGTACAGCATCTCTCCGCAGTCCGGAATGCTACAACATTGTAGAAGGACTCGAGCGCCATGCAGAACTCTTCACGTCATTTGGCGGACACGCACAGGCTGCAGGATGCTCATTCCCGATTGAAAAATTGGATGCAGTCACAATGGCGATGGAAGAAGATATCCGCACGCACACCGAGTCCCATCAACTCATTCCGCATGTAAAAATCGATGCCATTTTGCATGCCGCCGATATCAGCGTTGAAACAGTTGTCGGACTGTACGCTCTTGAGCCATATGGACAGGGAAACCCCGAGCCGCTCTTTCTGGTGCGCAATGTACGACTCAACAATATGCGACGCGTGGGCGGAGAGGGGAAGCATCTGCAGGCGATGGTGGGCACCAGTAAGCTCATAGGATTTGGCATGGGGGATTGGGATACACATGCAGCGGAGCCGCTCGATCTCGTATGTAGACTTGGGATTGATACGTGGAATGATCGTGTGAGCGCTCAGTTGTTTTTAGTCGACGCAAAATTGTCAGAGTAACAAAAAAAATCTCCTCGCGGGGGAAGAGATTTTTCTTTCAAAAACACCGTGTGATTTACACCGGTGCCAATCGTCCCTCCATATCGAACACGCTCGTGATGGGCACTTCGAATGCAGCGGCAATTTTATAGGCAAGCAGCACAGACGGATTTGTCTGTCCGCGTTCAATAGACATAATAGTTTGACGGCTTACTCCTGTGCGGAGAGCCAACTCTTCTTGCGTCATGCCATGCTCAAAGCGCAGCGTGCGGATGTGGTTGCGGAGTTGGACGGTAGACATAAGAAGTGTTGAGGAAGTAATGAATAGTACTCTTCACAAATGGAGAGCGCAATTCTACTGGCGACTCCGCTCCGTGCAAGACTATTTCCCGAAGATTTTGCGGCGCACACAACTGGCATTTTTTTCTCGAAACAAAATTGTGTTCAGAGATGCATCAGCACATACCTTTTCGTCTTCGCCACATCAGCTTTTTGCCTGTTTTATGCCGTATGCATTAGGATAATGTGAGCGAATGTCCTCACCATTTCCATTCCACGGCATTTTTTCCTCGCTCGGCTCCGAGCAGGACGCTCTGCCGACCGATGACTTAACCTTTGCGGGTGCCATGCAAGAAGCACCTTCTTTTACGGAACAAAAACCTGCGACAGCACACAAGAGTGCACAATCCAGCGGACACGTTGCGGTCGATATTTATGAGTTCGATAACTACTACATCATTAAAGCCCCCATTGCCGGCGTGAAATTGTCGGATCTGGATATTGAAGTGACGGATAACGTCATTACGATTCGTGGCAATCGCGCACAGGGGGACAGCATTCCATCGGATCAATATTATTTGCAGGAATGTTTCTGGGGAGAGTTCAGTCGTAGTGTGACGCTTCCATTTGCAATTGATCCAAAGAAAATTAAAGCAACGTTCAATAAAGAGTGCATTCTTAAAATCCTTATTCCGAAAGAGGAAAAGGTGAAGATTGTGAGGATTAATGAGGTATAATTAACCCACCAACTTCTTCAAGACCTCCGCGTGGAAGGCACGCATGCTTTTCAGAACCGCTGCATCGCCGAAGCAATGTTCAATTGTTTTTGCTGCTTTTGGGTCGCGCAGAAGTTTTCCAAATAACTTCGCATCTTCTTTTGCTTTGCGCTTCTGTTCCTTTTCCAATTTCATGCCACGCATTTTTAAGAATGTCTGTTCGAGCCTCGACACTTCTTGCAGTGTCTCCCAATCTTTCTTCGTCATTTTAAGAACCTTGTCGTCTGTTACGGCAGCTCGCATAAAAGTGTGAGGAAATGTGTGTGCGTTCCCCATTGTAGGCCACTTTGAATATTTTGTCAAAAGGGACCTGTTTAGGGTACTCTATGGCCGATGCAGATTTCTCAAGCCATTCTACCGGTTGCGGGCCTTGGAACGCGTTTCCTGCCTTGGACAAAAGTCGTTCCCAAGGAACTCCTGCCAATAGGCAATCAGCCCGTGATTTCATTGCTTGTGGACGAATGCCTGAGCGTGGGGATTCGCGATATTTGCTTCGTTATCAGCCGCGGAAAAGAGCTCATTCCGCAGTATTTTTATGCAAATCCCGCGCTGGAAGCGGAGTTGAAGGCACGCGGAAAACTCGATGCGCTCGCACAGCTGGAGAAATACGACGATGTTAATTTCCATGTGGTCTACCAAGAACAGCAACTGGGAGACGGTCACGCTATTTTGCAAGCGAAGGATTGGGTCAAAAGCGATACGGTTGCCGTCCTCTTTGGCGATGACTTGATTGCGGGTGCAGAGAACGGACTGCAACAGCTCACGAAAGCGTATGACTCCTTCATTCACAATCGCGATGCCGCCGTACTGTGCCTGGAAAATGTTGCGCGCGAACGCGTGAGTAAATACGGCATTGTCGATATTGACGAAAGTATGTCCCGAGAGCGGCTCAAGAAAGTAAAAACACTGGTCGAAAAACCAAAACCGGAAGACGCTCCTTCAACACTGGGTATCGTCGGGAAATATCTGATCCCGCGTTCTACATTTGATGTACTTCCTCAAGTTGGTGCATCTCATGGAGGAGAAATCCGTTTGATTGATGCACTCATTGCGCAGCTTTCCGATATTGATGTGTATGGATATGAAGTAGAAGGGAAGAGAATCGATACAGGCACACCGGAGGGATATAAGGAGGCAGTACAATTACTTGGATAAGAAAAAAAGAAGGGTACAGTGATTCTTATGCAGAATTCACCTTCCACCAACGGCACAAAGGCAACGGAAGAAGCTGTCACAGCACGTATGGCTGAATTACAGATTACTGGTCATCATACCATGGGTAATGAAGCAATTTCATCGGAAACACATATGGCAGCAATGGATGTTATTGCAGGGATGGTAGAGAGAAGAAAATCTGCAGGCACAGAGCCACAGAATGTTCTTGCTTAATAATCCAAGCAGACTCTCTGCAATCCTGTAGACTCCCCGCATGATGATGCTTTTGACCATTCTTGGCCTGTGTATTTTCGAAATTGTGTCGAGCTTAGATAATGCGGTGGTGAATGCGGAGGTGCTGGGGACCATGAGCCCGAAAGCGCGCAGATGGTTTTTGCTCTGGGGCATTTTAACGTCCGTCTTTTTGGTTCGCGGTTTACTGCCGTGGATTATTGTGTGGGCGGCCTCTCCGGGGCTTGGATTTTTAGATTCCTTCACCGCAACACTCAGTAGTGACGGCACTGCGGCAGAAGCCATCGAGAAAGCGGCACCTCTTCTTCTCTGCGGAGGCGGCGTGTTCTTGTTGTTCCTCTTTCTCCATTGGCTGTTCCGGGAAGACAAACACTTCGGTCTGCCGGGTGAAAAGTTTCTGTCCGGGCAAGGAGCGTGGTACTACACCATCGCCTCTGCATCGCTCATGGCTATTACATGGATTGCACTTAAGATTGATCCCATGCTCGCGTTCAGCGCCACCGTAGGTTCCACCGCTTTTTTCATCAGCCACGGGTTTAAAGAATTTGCCGAAGAAGCGGAACAGAGCTTGGCGGGAAGCGTTCGCTCGGATATTTCGAAAATTCTTTTCCTGGAAGTTATCGACCTCTGTTTTTCCATTGATGGTGTGATCGGCGCGTTCGGATTCACGTTGAGCGTACCCTTGATTCTTCTTGGAAACGGGCTTGGCGCCATGGTCGTACGCCAGCTCACTATTTCCAACGTAGAGCGCATTAAAGAATATCCGCTCCTCAAAAACGGCGCCATGTATGCCATTGGCGTGCTGTCAGTCGTGATGATTGCAGAAGCATTCCATGTCCATATTCCTGCGTGGGTCACGCCGGTAACCACGCTCACGATCATCGGATATTTCCTGTGGAGGTGTTATGTCATGGGGCCGCAGAAGAGCGCTTGATTCTTGGGGAACAAAGGGGACAATAACCCTTAATGAATAATTTTCCTGAAGTCACCTTCGACTTCTGCCCTCACGATTTGGAGGGATTTATGAACAATAGAAATACCGATCTTTTTCGAGATCCGCAGGAAACGGTCAATTGTTTTTGGGAAAATGTGATTGAGCATTTACGGGAAATTGTCCGTAAAAACCGGGATAAAATTTGGGCGGGAGTCATGAAAATACATCAGAATACCATTCAAGTGACCTACGGAATGAACAGCCGAACCCATGGCGGAACATGGGATCTTGGCGTTGATGCCGCACTGCAAAAAGAAGCGGCCACCATAGAAGCAAAGGGGTGGCGCGGCATTGAAATAACACATACCTTTGCGGCAAAAAATATCGATCAGTTAAAAATGTTTAATGCCATGCAACTGGATGCACTCTTGGATGAAAAGCGTGAGCTTGTTGAAGCGGGTCTTATTTCTCCCGTCGCAACATCTCAATCTCGTCGCGAAGATCCGCAGCCTGTTCGAACTGAAGATTTTGCGACGCCAGTTCCATCTGCGCTTCCAGTTCTTCAATAAGGCGCTTGCGTTCGTCCTTCGGAATTTTCTGAGGATCGTGACGCGGACGACGGAGCTCGAGCTTGCGTTCGTCTTCGGCAATATCGTGGATCGCTTTGTTGATGGTCTTTGGCGTAATGCCGTGCTTCTCGTTATGCTCTTCCTGAATGGCTCTGCGACGGTTTGTTTCCCCAATGGCTCCGCGCATGGCATCGGTTTCTTTATCGGCGTAGAGCGTCACGTGACCGTTCACGTTACGAGCGGCGCGACCGATGGTTTGGATAAGAGCGTCGCGGGAACGGAGGAATCCCTGTTTATCGGCATCTAAAATCGCAATATAACTGACCTCTGGAAGGTCCAATCCTTCGCGGAGCAGGTTGATACCCACAAGGATATCGATGTCGCCTATGCGCAATTGCCGCAAGATTTCGATACGGTCCAATGTTTCCACGTCGGAGTGGATGTACTGCACGTTGTAACCGCCGTCTTTCAAATACTTCGTAAGGTCTTCCGCGCTGCGCTTGGTGAGGGTTGTAATAAGAATACGTTCGCCGCGTTTGATGGTTTCTTGGACTTCTTTCGTAATGTCATCAATCTGATTCTTTGTAGGTTTGACGGTCACGACCGGATCCAGAAGTCCCGTGGGGCGAATGATCTGTTCTGCAAAATTATCCTTCGGCGTGTTTGCAAATTCGTATTTGCTGGGAGTGGCAGACACGTAAATGCGCTGATGCACGCGCTCTTCCCACTCGCTGAATTTAAGCGGACGGTTATCGAATGACGAAGGCAGGCGGAAGCCGTAATCAATCAACGTATTTTTGCGAGAGTGGTTTCCTTCGTACATACCGCCAATCTGCGGAATGGTGATGTGCGACTCATCCGCAATCACCAGGTAATCGTCCGGGAAGTAATCGAGCAGCGTGGACGGGGGAATGCCCGGCGGCGTTCCTTCCAAGTAACGCACGTAGTTTTCAATGCCCGTGCAGTATCCGGTTTCGCGGAGCATTTCGATGTCGTACTCGGTACGCGTGCGAATACGTTCGGCTTTCACAAGTTCGCCGCGCTTCAAGAAATACGCCTCCTGATCTTTCATTTCCGCAAGAATGCCTTCAATGGCGCGATCGATTTTTTCTTTGGACGTTACGTTGTGGGCTGCGGGAAAGATGGTCACGTCCTGCAATTCTTGAATGACTTCTCCGGTAAAACTATCCACCTCCTGAATGACATCAATTTCATCGAACGGCATTTCCAAACGAATGACCGTGTCGCCGTTGGGCGGAAAGATTTCGACGGTATCGCCAAGGGCATGGAACATGCGCTGCTTAAACTCCATGTTGGACCGGCGGTACTGAATGTCCGTCAGTTTCCGGAGCAGTTTATCGCGTTGCATAGGCATGCCTCGTTCCAATTTGATGGCGAGTGCTTCGTAATCGCTCACGTTTCCAAGACCGTAGATACACGACACCGACGCAACAATGAGCACGTCTCGACGAGTGAGGAGATTATAGGTGGCTGCGTGACGATACTTGTCGATTTCTTCGTTGATGGATGCATCTTTCTCGATGTACGTATCCGTATGAGGTACATACGCTTCCGGTTGATAGTAATCGTAGTAGGAGACGAAGTAGGAGACGGCGTTATCCGGAAAAAATCCTTGGAACTCCGAACACAGCTGCGCCGCGAGCGTTTTATTGTGCGCAAGAACAAGTGTCGGACGCTGAATTTCCTGGATGATATTCGCCATGGTAAACGTCTTTCCCGTACCCGTAGCCCCAAGCAGCGTCTGATGCTTTTCGCCGTTGGCAATGCCTTTCAATAATTTCTCGATGGCGGCAGGCTGATCTCCCTTCGGCGTAAAGGGTGCAACCAGGCGAAACGGCTTATCCTTAGACATAAAAAATGTGATAAATGAAACAAAGGCAGACTGGGTAGTGTACAGGAGGAGCACGCTCGGTCCAATGGAGAAGTATCCAAAATGGGTCTTATTTTTGCCGTTTAGGCCCGTATACAGGCAAAGATGTATTTTGCGTATTTATAATAAATATGTTCCAATAGATCTATCTCTATGAATGCACTGAACAATGAATCATCGGACGATGAAAAGTCTCCTCTGTGGACTCCCAGAAAACCCAAGAATGATCACATCTTTGAAATGAAACTCTGGCTGCATGATGCCATTGTTCGACTTGTCTATCCCACCGGATCGCCTTTAATGAAGGCCGCATTGAAGATAGTGCGCCCCGGCAACATGCGCGTGGATTTGCTGGAAGATTATCCCGACTTTGAAAAAGCATCGCCGCCAAATGACGCATGGATGGACAGCTACCGAGAAGAACCTCGGTACGGAAAACCGACATTCGAGATACGAGCGTCGTACGGAATTCCAAGCGCTACGCAACGATCCGATCGTGCAGTCATGACAGAGACGCTACGCATCGATCCTTCAACCGTCCAAGAAGCTCTTGCGCAACTACCGGAAGATTTACGACTAACGGCGGCGGACCTCCTTGTATCCCAGCACATTATTCTCAATGAATATTTAGCTGAGACCATCAATGATGGAATAAACGGCCTGGATGAAACGGCGGATATGTTGGAGCTGTCCGACGACATTGAGCGGGAAGACACACTGCTGAAATTGGACGCGCTCCAGGAATTGCGCACGGCAATTATCACCGGCGATATTTGGAAGACTCCGGATATTCCTCTCTTTGATGAAACCGATTTAGTAGACACGATTCTTCCTCCGCGCGAATTCCCGAACGCCAAACCGCCTCGTAAAAAGAGAAAATAGTAACCCCCTTCTATGACCCCTTCTGCTTCTCCATCATTGGAACTTCCGTGGCCGCCCGCTCCCGTGAATGGCGAGGCACAAGACGTACTTGCATGTTTCGGCGCGCACTTTGCAAAAATTACCACGACTCCTTTGCCGGGTACGCTCATTGGATCCGATGTGAAAATTGACGAAACGGATGACACTGCAAACGGTTTCATTCTCAGCGCCGCCATTTTAGTACAGACAGAAAGCAGGGAACGACAAATGGTTCTGAGCCGTAGAGCAATTACTCGCACACTGAAAGCACTTGAAACAACCTGCAGACAAAAATTGGGCTCTTTGGTGGTGTGGGACTATGCAAATCGACCTGCCGCACCGGTGGACGACCTGCTTCCTGCAGACTGCCTTCCTCCATTGCAAGAAGGTGAAGTGGAAAGCGTGGGCATTTATACCTATGACCCTTTCACGGATCCGGAACTCGAAAAATTATACAGGTCTATTTGTGACGGCACCTATCAGTAACCGCTCTCTATGATCAACTTTCCCTTGGACATCCCCGACGATCCCGTAGCTATTTATGTCGATCCCATATTCAAGCAAGCACGTCTTACTCTCAATCAATATATAAAAAGTGTTGATGATGAAGAAATTATTGATGACACGGAATTCATGATGTTTCAGGAAACGGGACCGGAGCATATTTTCCCGGAACTGGGCGAAAGTGTCTGCGAAGAAAAAAGCGGCGCTATCGATATTCATATTCGCGCTCCCTATTGTGAAGAAACAATGATCATTCTTCCCAACCAAGAATCGGATACGTTTACGGTGCTCGATGTGAATGTGGGACGAGGACGAAGCGATGCCATGATAAACGCACTCGCGAAAGAGGAGCGCATTGCACTGGTCCAATTTGCGTTTGCAGAGCGCTATTCTTTCCTACGCGCAAAAATGGATGCCCACAGAAAAAGGATAAAACCCATCGCAAAACTGGCGGATAGAATCGTGCAATTGTACGGAACCTATGAACGCCGAATGAGCGAACTTCTTGCAACAAACTGATATGCCTTTAGAAGAACTAAACGACGGCCATTCTTCGTTTGAGAACGAGAATACGGATAGCCTGAAAAGGAAAATCTTTGCCCACATTTTGGTACAAAATCCGATTCTTGAATGGAAAATACTGAACAGCCAGCCGGTCGAGGACATTGATCAGCGCATTCAAATTGTCAGTCGGATAGTTAATCAGGAACTGGATGATGTGTTGCAAACGGAGGAGCCTCTCGAAAAAATGTCTTATGCCTTAGAAGCGCAGATATTCATACGCGACTCAAAAACTGTCCGCACAAGAGACTATGGAGAAGACACAAAAAACGAACGCCGTTTAATTCGTCTGAAAGAACAAGTGGTGCTCAATGCCCTCAGCCGCATGAAAGAGGAGGAACGTTTGGTATTTGCCAATTTTATGACGGAAGAAGTGCGCGAGGAATATATGACCGGCCTGGAAGAGCGCGGCGAGTTCACGCTCGGTCCGCTTTTAGAATGGTGTATCCAAGACATACATGACGCTATTATGAATGCCACTTTTACCAGAAGCGACAAGGAAAAGCTGCTGTTAGGCTGCCTGAAACGCTATTTGCAGAATTTCATATATTCTGTCTTGATAGTATGCAAGAAACAGGGAAAATGCCTCCATGCATCCATTGCCCGCTATACCGGAGTATCCCGAAAGCATTCTCACGAATCCTGATTTTCAGGCGGCGCAGGCGGCGCTTCTTGAACACATCCAGGCAATCCCCGGTGACCGGAGACATTGGACAGATTCCATGCATGAATTTCTGTATGATGAAGCGGAGCCACAGCATGTTTTTCCGGAACTGGAGTTCAGCACATGCGACAAGCAATCGGATGACATTGATATTGTACTGCGTGCCCATTTTTCCCATGAATTTGCGGTGATTGTATCCGGGGAAGGACCCGGGAGAGATCTTCTGGAAATGCGGATAGGGGTAGATAGGAGTAGGGAATTCATTCAAAGATTAAATATCGCCCAAAAAATTATCATCCTCCAATACGCCTTTGCCGTCCGTTGCCATCAATTGTACGAATACTTGGAAAAACCCGGGAATATCGACGAAATTTCCCGCCTTTCGATGTCTATCTCCAATCTGCACAACATATTTGACCGCCAAATACAGGCATTACTGCAAGAAGCGTAGAGCCCATTCTCTTTATCCGCTATGCTGATCACCGTTCTAAACACTCCACTTCCCTGGTAACAAGTAACCAAAAACCAGTAACTAGTAACTAATAACCCAATCCCCCATGATCGACCTCCAAGACCTCCGCACCCGCCCCGAAGCCTACGCCGATGCCGCTCAGAAAAAGCGCATTACCATTGATATGCCGGCTTTTCTGAAACTCGACGAAGAGCGCCGCAATTTGATTACGCAGATTGACGAGATGCGCGCAAAGAAAAATACGGTGAGCAAAGACATCCCGCAGATGCAGGGCGATGCAAAAGCAACGGCCATTGCGGAGATGAAAGAAGTAGGGGACCGCATGAAAGAGTCCGAAGAAAAACTCGCTGTCATTGAAAAAGAATGGACCGCCATTTGCTTGCTAATGCCGGGCATTCCGTTGCCGCAAGTTCCCGTTGGAAAAGACGATTCCGAAAACGTGGAAGTCCGAAAGCACGGAGACATTCGCACATTCGATTTCCCCATGAAGGATCACGTCACGCTTGCAACAGACTTGGATATTCTGGATATCCCTCGCGCAGTTAAAATGGCGGGCAGCCGCAGCTATTTCCTGAAAGGAGACGGCGCACGTTTGGAACTTGCAGTCCTCATGTTCACGCTCGATAGCCTGGCGAAGAAAGGCTACACCGCATTCTTGCCGCCGCTCATGGTGAACTATGAAGCCATGATGGGAACAAGTTATTTCCCGGGTGGAGAAGAACAGGCGTATGCCATCGGTGTGGTGCCCACAAAAGACGGCCAGATTGAAAGTGACGGTGCATGGCTCATTGGAACATCCGAAGTGGCGGTCACGAGTTATCACAGCGGAGAAACATTGAAAGAATCCGAACTTCCCAAGCGTTATTGCGGTATTTCCAACTGCTTCCGTCGCGAGGCGGGAACATACGGAAAGGACACACATGGGCTGTATCGCATTCATCAGTTCCAGAAAGTTGAGCAGGTGATCCTGTGTAAAAACGATCCCGCAGAAAGCGAAAAAATGCACAAGGAAATTCTGCAAAACGCCGAAGATATTTTGCAGGCGCTCAAGCTGCCCTATCGTGTCGTCGATGTGTGCACGGGGGATATGGGCCGCGGACAAATTTACAAAAACGATATTGAAACCTGGATGCCCAGCCGCAACAGTTACGGAGAGACTCACAGTTGTTCCACCTTCCACGAATTCCAGTCACGTCGCTTGAACATAAAGTACGAAGACAGCGACGGAACGAAGAAATTTGTGCACACACTGAATAACACCTGCATTGCATCGCCTCGTATCCTTATCCCTATTCTGGAAATGTATCAGAATGCGGATGGATCTGTGACGGTTCCAGAAGTCCTCCGACCGTATATGGGCGGTAAGGAAGTTATCAGCCGTCCTTAAAAAGAGCGCCCGAAACCTCGCTTCTGAGGATTCTGTTTCGTTTACACGTTATTGACTGAGGCGTTTTATAGCGTAGAGTGATCCTTAATGGTCATTTTACTTGACGGAGCATCGGCAATGGGACGCACTGCAATTGCGGAACAGATAACCGCGCTCATGCCTGCGTGGAAGCATTTATCATTGGAAATCATTCAAAACGGTCTTCCGGGCGAAAGCGAAGAGTATCGCGAACAACATATGGAAATAGTGCGACGCTGCGCCGAAGAGCTGGAGAAGGACGACATGCATCTGCTTCTGTCCATGCCGGAATCGCAAGAACATTTGGCCCTTATGCGCACCGCACTGACCCCGCGCTGCATCGCCGTACACATGGGAGAAGGGGATGAAGAAGGATACGATTTTATTTTTGACTCATCGGTCAGCTCCGTTAAAGACATCGTCACATTCTTGCAACACCTTATCGAGCGGTTACCGGAAAACGTATGACACCTCTTTTTTTGATTGCCGATGACAGCCCGCAAAAAATAATGATGCTTCAATATTTCTTGAAGAAAGCGAAATGGGACGGACCTATTCTTACCGCAGAATCTACGGAAGATGCCCTGGCGCTCATTGATGAACATCCGGATATCGGTTTTGCATTTATTGATTACTACATGCCGAGCGACAACGGCCCCGCTGTCATCCACCGTCTTGCGTCTGCCAATCCGTCTGCGCATATAGCCCTTGTCAGTTCCAGCGACACACAAAGCAATTTCAATGAAGCACGCGCCGCAGGCGCAGAAAGTTGCGTGTGCACCAGTTACCCCTCAGACCATGTGGAAAGAACAATGATGGAACTGTTGGAAGAATGGAAAAATCCATAAATGCATTTTATGATCTCTTTTTAAAAGACGAGATGCGAAGAGAGCTGCTATGCTCTCTGCCCATCCTTCCGTTTATCAGAATCAATGAAAATTCTCTTCACCCGTTTCCCGCTCGAAAGCGCCCTGAAAGGAGGCGCGGAATTGCAAACATTAAGTCTGATGAAAGGACTGATTGAACGCGGACACGAGGTGGCTTTTGCCGGAAGTTGTCAGGCTCTGCTTGCGCTGTGTCGTGAGCACGGCATTGCAACAACCGAATGGGATATCGGTCCGCCTCCGGTCACCAAATGGCATTCCATCAGTTTTTTCTGGCGCAAGCGCCATATGCAGCACTCCTTGCAAGAACTGATCGATACCGCTTTTCAAGACGGAAAAATCGATGCCGTCATTATGCTCAGCATGACCGGCAAATTGCTTTTGACCGATATTGCCGCAAAAGCGGGCGCGAAAGTTTTCTGGATTGAACACGACAGAGTGGGAAATTGGCTGCGCAAAAACCCGTGGCTCCCCATGCTTGTCCGTCAAAGTCGCAAAGCAACGACAATCGTCGTCTCCGAGCTGAGCCACAGAATTTATCGAGAACTCGGTTGGCATGAAAAAGATATTGTTACCATCCCAAACGGTGTCGACACCGAACGCTTAAAACTTTCTACGCCGCTCAACCCGCCCCCGCACACATCCACGATGCGCATCGGGTGCATCTCCCGTCTTTCCCCGGAAAAAGGCGTGGATCTTTTAATTGAAGCCATTGCACCGCTTGCCTATGTACATCTGGAAATAGTGGGAACGGGACGAGAAGACCTTAAACTGAAAGCGATGGTCGCTGCGTCGAATATTTCGGACATGGTGACGTTTACGAACCACGAAGAATCCGTAGCCGCGGTGTATAATCGCATTGATGTCCTTGTCCTGCCGTCGCGCGATCATGACCCGTTTGGATTGGTTGCGGCGGAAGCAATGATGCTGGGCGTTCCGGTCATTGTGACAAACCAGTGTGGCATCGCGAGTTATCTGACACATGGAAAAGACGGCATCGTGGTGGAAGCCAATTCGGTTTCAGCCCTGCAGAAAGCCATTCAATGGATGCAAACTCCGGCAAACCGTTCCGCATTATCGGAAGCCGGAAAAAGGACTGCGGAAAAAACTTTCACTCTGCAGCGCATGATCGATGCCTACGAAAACGTTTTCAAAAATTGAGACTTTCTGCTGGCGGCCGATGCAGTTCCTGTTAGTCTCCACACATGCTCTGTCTTACCTGTGTCGCGGTTGCGCTCATCCCTTTTATTGGCCAAACCGCCGACGAATCGCATGCCATTCGCTTTCAGGAACCCGTTGATGCCATCAGTATAGAAATGCAGAGCGACGATCCCGCCTATGTACGCGCATTCCAAAAAGGGAAATGGACGGACTGGCAATCGCTGAGCGTTGAAAATGAGCAAGACCCGACTCTCCGAGAGAGCAATCTTGTCCTGTTTGACGAATCCGTCTCGCGCATTGAATTCAAAGGCGATGTACCCGCACCCGCAGTGCATCCCATCCGCATTTCCAATGCCCCCATCGGCTACAAAGTCGCTTCCACAGCATCAATCGGGGCTCCGCACATCCTTACAAGGCGCGACTGGGGTGCCGACGACACTCTTCTCTACGCAGGAAATAAACCGCCTATTACGACAGGCGGAGACGTTCAGGAAGTACTTGCGTCTGCAGGAGCGCCGACACAACGGGAAACGGACTGCAAAGAAGCGCAGACCAACTGGCCCGATGAATTTAAAACCGCCAACTCCGTCACCAAAGAAAACGGCAAAACGCTCAGCTGGACACGTACATACAGCAAAAAAATCAAAGCGCTTGTCATACACCATACCGCCATTCAGGTTACCGGCGACGCACGCAGCGGCGAAGAACGCATGCGTGCGCTCTACCAATACCACAGTGCAAACCGAGGATGGGGAGATATCGGATATCATTATGTCATTGATGAAAACGGTCATATTTTCGAAGGAAAATCCGGCGGACCGTACGTGGTTGCAGGTCATGCATACTGCAATAACGTAGGCACCGTCGGCATTGCGCTTCTTGGAAATTTTGAAGTGGAACAACCCGGAGAAGAACAGATAAAAAGTCTGCAATGGCTGTTGCAGGATCTTGCCTCCACCTACGATATCGATGTCACAAAAAACATAACCTATCACGGCAAAAGCATGCCGGCGATTGTCGGTCACCGCGATTTGCTGCAAACGGATTGTCCCGGGTATTACGTATACGGACTGCTGGATCAAATCCGCTCCAACGTCCGAGCCGGTACCATCAATGTTGTCCCGACACTCCTGCCGCTGCGGAGCCCTCTTCCGACTGCGCGCCCTGCCTCCGTATCGCCAAGCGTGCCCATTGAAGAAGCATCGGAAGATTCCACGGGGCAGGTTCCGGATCGCATTGCGCGTTTACAAAGAAAAATACGAACGGCCACGCGCTTATCCGGCAAAGTCGGCGGGCGGGCGAGTAAATTGGCCGAGGTGCGTCGCACGTCCAGCCCTGTCCAAAGCGTAAAAGTCCTCCCCGGTCGCCCAGCGATTATTAATCGTACATCGTCGTCTTCGAGCAGCAGCCGCTCATCTCTCACCCCTCGGTCCCCATCCTCCCGATCTCCGATATCCGATATCCGATCTCCCATCCGCATTCATCTGGAATCACGTGACCAAAATCTTGCCTCATGCGACAACGCTCCTCTTTCGACTCTTGCAGAGCTGTACCGCGGCACGGTTACCTGCGCAATGTATAACGGTAAAGCGGTCATCATTAATACGGTGGGACTTGAGGACTATATGATGGGACTTGCGGAAGAACCCGATACCGAGCCCTACGAGAAGCAGCGTGCGTTTGCCATTGCCGCTCGCACGTATGCCGCATGGTATATGTTGCCGGAAAACCGCAAATTCCCGGGTGCCCCGTACGACGGCTCCGACAATCCGGCAAATTTTCAGAAGTACGTCGGGAAAACATTCGAATTAAAAAATCCGCGTTGGGTGCAAGCCGTCACCTCAACCGCCGCCGCGCTGCTCAAAAAAAACGGCAATCTGATTAAGCCGCCGTACTTCAGTTCCGATACGGGAGTGACGCGTACACCTGCAGAAGCCGGCTGGAAAAACTTCCCTTTCATAGAAATCTTCACCGCCAAAGACGACCCGTGGTGCAAAGGCCTTCCGCTCGCCGGTCACGGCGTGGGCATGTCTGGATGCGGCGCCAAGGGGCAGGCGAAAGATGGCAAGACAGGGGAGGAAATTCTGCAGTATTACTATCCAGGGACGGTGATTAGTTATGAGTTATGAGTTATGAGTTATGGACGCATGTTAAAAAATCCTCATATCTCATATTCCCATACTCTCATAACTTTTACCGCGTCGCCTCCGCCTGAACAGACCGGCTTAAGCCATGATCGCGATACACGCGTGCTCCCAGGCTCACGAGACTGATGATCATCAGCGCGAGCAGAACGGGGGTGCCGATGGAGAAAACGGAGTGCTTCATGCGAAAGGGACTACATGTACTACCCTTGTAACGTAAAGCCAAGCATTTAGTTACGGTTTTTCCGGAAAATAAGAGACTTTTTGTGCAAAACCGCAGATTGGAACCGGAACTTGTCGATAATCCGCTCTTTCTTGTATGTTCCACCCGTGCATCCGAGTGCGTCCCTAACGGCAATAATCCGCAAAATGGCCTCGCGTCTTTATGTGTTTTTGCACAATGCACACAAGCAAGCGGAGCGTGAAAGAATCCTCAAAAAATATGACATACACGAGAGCGTCCACTGGAATGATCAAACATGGTTTTTGGGCGACGGGAGTTTTCATATAGGAGAAAATACATACATAGGGAAAGACTGTTTTTTATCCGCGCATCCCGAAGGGACCAGCATTCGCATAGGAAAAGGTTGTGCCATTGCACATAACGTCCATCTGCGCACGACGACATTCCCGCGCATCCCCAGCTTTGAAGAAGCCCGCAAACTGCCGCCGGAATCGAAAAGCATTTTGATCGGGGATTTCGTGTGGATCGGGAATCATGTGTACATCGGTCCGGGCATCACGATCGGATCTAACAGTATTGTCGGTGCAAATAGCGTGGTAACCAAAGATGTTCCTCCGAATACCATCGTAGGCGGCACGCCTGCAAAAATAATCGGCACAAAAGAAGACTACGCACGCGACCAAATAGGCGCCGAGGCGGAATTCAGCACGATGACCAACGCGTAAAATTTGCGAGTAAGCATAGTCCGGCATTGCGGCTTTTCTCCGGATGAAACTGCACTCCCGCAATATTTCCCGACACAACAATCGAGGGGAAGCTTGCACCGTATTCCGTCGTTGCAAGCACCATCTCTTCGGGAACAGCCGTCAGATGATACGAATGCATGAAATAAAACGAATCATCCGAAGGTATGCCGTCCAACAAAGGATGACGATACTGGGGAAATACCGTGTTCCACCCCATATGCGGAATTTTGAACATATGCCCTTTCGCCGATTCATCAGCCTGAAAACGAACGGTATCGGCGGGAATCCACCCGAGTCCGGACGCGGTTCCCTCTTCACTCCCGCGCGTAAAAAGTTGGAGCCCTAAACAAAGCCCTAAAATGGGCGTTTTCTTCTCCAAAACTTTTTCTTCCAAAAGCGGAATAAGTCCGCGCTCCCGCAGCTGCGCCATCCCGTGATCAAACGCCCCCACGCCGGCAAGAATCAGATGATCCGCCGCTTCAATGGCGGCAGGATCTGCAGAAAAAAGAAAAGGCACCCCCATGCGCTCCAATGCGTTGCCAATGGAACCTATATTGCCCATCCCATAATCTACAATCACCATCATAACGGCAATGCGTGATGCATATGCGTACCGGATACTTCCGCCCCTGCATAAGAAGCGGCGTTGCAATCTTGGAGAAGCGCCCGAATGTCGTCTACAGAAAGAAACGGCCCCTCCGATGAAGAATAATTGCGAATGGCATCCGGTCGAATGGGGGTGCCGAACGCAGAGGGGAGCCTGCGCACGGACGGCGTACGCACAATAAACATAGTGTCTGTTTCGGATGCAAAACGCGCCTCTTCTTCGGTCATGAGCGTCTCATGCAAACGCTCTCCCCACGACGGACCGAGAATGTGTTTTTCAATATCTTCCGGCCGTTTCCCAAAATGCGGCGCATATTCTTCGATGAGCGTATCGACCAAATCCCCAAGAATCATTACCGGCATCTTTAAAATGAAAATTTCCCCGCCCTGCATTTCCTTCGCGGCGCTGAGCACCTGTTCCACTGCGTCCGGAATGGGAAGAGTGAATCGCGTCATGGCGGGATCGGAAATACTCAACGGGACGCCTCGTTTTAATTGATCAATCAAAAGCGGCACCACGGACCCGCGCGACCGAAACATGTTCCCGAAGCGAATGGAAGCGCAGATCGTTTTTTGCGATGTATTCTCCGCGGCATTTCCAATCAGACGCTCTGCAAGAAATTTCGTGGCACCCATGGCACTTTGCGGACCGGCGGCTTTATCCGTACTTATAAATAATATTTTTCGCACTCCCGCAGCATTCGCGGCATCAATGACGTTTTGCGTGCCCAAAATATTCGCTTTAACGGCCTCCAGAACGTTTTTTTCACAAAAAGAGATGTGTTTGTATGCCGCGCAGTGAAAGACCGTGTCTACGCCCTCCATGGCGCGATGCACACTGTCGATGTCGCGCACGTCTCCCAAAATATACTCAATCTCCGTGCGTCCGGCCATTTCCTGTTTCAGCTGCAGTTGCTTGTATTCATCGCGTGAAAAAATACGGATCTCGCGCGGATGAAGAGGGACGATACTCCGCAAAATCTCTGAGCCGATGGATCCCGTACCGCCCGTAATAAGAACGGTTTTCTGCGTGATGGATGGGTGCATAAATCAGAGGCGCAAGGAATGGACGGTTTCTTCCAACGCTTTACACACTCTAGCAACGTCCTCCTTTGAAAGACCAGGAAAAAAGGGCAATGCCAGAGTCCGCATGGATGCCGCTTCGGCTGTCGGAAATTCTCCTCCTCCATACCCGAAACGTTCGCGATAGAGCGGCTGCACATGGATACACGGGAAATAATTGCCGCAGCCGATTCCCGCCTGTCGCAATGAAGCAAGGACGCGATCCCTGTCTGCAGCAGAATACCTGTCCGCCAAACGCACCACATACACAAAACGGCTCATATCTACGCCTGTCTGCACCGAGGGAAGATGTAAAAGATGTCGCAGAGGAGAGAGATGTTCTTCATACCAGAGCGCAACCCGATCACGTTTTTCCATAAACGACGGAAGACGAACAAGTTGACTCATCCCGAGTGCGCATTGCATGTCGCTCAATCGATAATTGTAACCGAGCGTTTCGTGAAGCAGTGCCGTATCTCCCGGTGTTCTTCCTTGGTTGCACAGGGAACGAGCAACGTGCGCAATGTGGTCGCTGTTTGTAACCAACATTCCTCCTTCGCCCGTCGTAATTTGCTTGTTTGGATAAAACCCAAAGACGGCACAATCTGCGAATGATCCTGCCTTCCGTCCATTTTTTGCAGACCCCAAGGCCTCGCAACTGTCTTCAATCAACGCGAGTCCGTGACGATCCGCAATGGCGCGCAACGCCTCCCACTCACACAAATATCCGAAAATATCGACTGCAAGAATTGCTTTGGTACGCGGCGTAATTGCAGCTTCCACCAAGGCCGGATTGATGCAAAGCGTATCCGGCAGCACGTCCACGAAGACGGGAACGGCACGCTCGAACAACATGCAATTTGCCGATGCAACGAAACTGAACGGAGTCGTAATGACTTCATCACCATCGGCAATATTCAGCGCGCGCATGCACAAATGCAACGCGGAGGTACCGCTGTTCACGCCGACGGCATGCTTCACGCCCACATACTCCGCCATTTGCTTTTCAAAAGCGGGAAGACGCGGACCAAGCGACAACTGCGATCCGCGAAGGACCTCGACAACCGATGCAATATCCTCTTCCGAAATATCCGGACGAGAGAGCGGGATGCCGGACGGGGTTATTTTCTCGGGCCTGATTTTTGCGGGGACTCCGTACGCAACGCAGTCATCGGGCAATGATGCAAGCACGACCGATCCCGCGCCTACCGTGACGCGTGCCCCGATTATGACATTTTCTTTTGCCACGCTCCCTATCCCCATATGGGATGCATCTCCAATCTGTACCCCTCCGGCCACATGTACGCCCGGAGAAAGATGAACGCCGTTCCCAAGGAAGCAATCGTGATCGACGGTTGCGCCGGTATTGATAATGCACCCGCTCCCTATTCGTACATCCGGACCCAAAATCGCCCCGGGCATGATCACCGTTCCCGCACCCACTTCCGCTCCGCGGGCAATCTGTACCGATGGATGCATCATGGTTGCCAATTCCATGCCGGCGGCAGTCAATCGATCCTGCAATGCAAGACGCGTCTCATTATGCCCGATACCGACGATAACCAAGCGAATGTCTGCATCCAACAAGCGTGGCACCGCATCAAATCCTCCCAGAATGGAATAGCCGGCACACTCTCCCGTTTTTTCGTCGTCTAAAAAACCGGCAATGGTATACAGCCCGCCTTTTTCAATGATGTCGGCAATAACTTTGCCATGACCGCCTGCGCCGTAGAGGACAATGGACTGCATAGAAGAACGAGGATACCCCCACTTTTAGCCAAGAGGAAACTCGGAAAGAAGTCGCGTAATGCGCGCCGCACTTTGTCCGTCTCCGTATATATTCACACATGTCCGAACCTGCTTTTGAAATGATGCATCATGCAATGCCGTCTGCAATGCGATACCGATGGCATCTCTGTCCGCAGACACGTTAATCACATTGCCAGATTGCGCTCGGTCCCGTTGACGATTCCCAATGTTGATAACCGGCGTATGGAACGATGCCGCTTCAATAATGCCGCTGCTGCTATTCCCTACAAGCACATCTGCATGCGACAACCATTGTAGATATTGTTCATGAGGAATGCTGATATGAAAATGACGACGTGCGTCGCTCGCTGCAAAATGTTGGAGGAGTACATTGAAATGCCGACCGCCCGTATCGGCATTGGCACCGAGGATGAGCATGTTGCCCGAATACGATGCAAGCGCATCGAGTGTTGGCTGCAACTCTTCCCGAGCGTGACCGCACAATGTGTCCGGATGCTGCA
The DNA here is from genome assembly GCA_964554785.1 of uncultured Candidatus Peribacteria bacterium. Lineage (GTDB taxonomy): Bacteria > Patescibacteriota > Gracilibacteria > Peribacterales > Peribacteraceae > CALREJ01. The sequence goes on from CAZKPW010000001.1 coordinate 261,361, forward strand.
CGAGAACAACGAGAGGAAGAGAGGTATCGAATCCTTCGCTTGCACACAACTCCTCCCTGGAAACGGGCGGCAATGAACGAATGACATCCAGCGCGGGAGCCCCGACTGCGTGCACATTTTTATCCGTTCCAATCATCTGTCGAATTCTTGCTGCATATTCTTCTGTAGAAGCCAAATGCAGAGACGATAGCTGAGTAATGGCATGTCGAACGGCATTGTCGATCCCTCCACTCTCCTCGCCTCCGTGAAGATGTGCGACCGGTATCCCTGCTTCGACCGCTGCAATTGCTGCTGCCAATTGTTCGCCGCGATCCCCGAGCACCAGAAGAATATCCGGGCGATCATTCTGAAAAAGATCCGCACACGCCACGAGAGTGCGTGCAATAAAGGCCGCCTGCCCCGGAGGGGAATCGTCATTCCCCAAAGAATCGATTTCACACACAATGGGAAATCCATCCTTGCGAATGGAATCGACTGTATGTCCGAATGCAGGAGACAAATGCATGCCCGTGACCATGAGCCCGAGTGACATCGTCTCCGTTTCGCAAAGGGCACGGAAAACCGGACGATAAATCCCGTAGTCCGCACGCGTACCGGTCATGGCAAAAATGCGGCGCGACTTCATGCGAGCATATCCGGAAGAAGCAGTGTTCCTGCAGTAACATCGACTGTCAGACGTTTGCCAATAATCTGCGATAGCACTGATGGCGGCATTCCCGTACCCGGACGCTTGAGCGTGAGGAGGTCTTCGGTTATCCGCGTTCCCGCAACGACATCCGTCCTTAGCACAATGCTCCGTCGTACCACGGACCGCGTTTCTTCTTCGGAAGGCTGACACTTTTTTTCTCCCGATCCGAGGGCGGACTCCACGGCGCGAATGCTTTGAACCATCTCCGCAAATGCGGCGGGCTCCAGAGACACGGCGTGATCGGGACCGAGAAGAGTGCTTCCGAGCGTAAGATGTTTTTCAATGATTTCCGCACCCAATGCGGCGGCGGCAATGGCAATATCTATTCCCATCGTATGGTCGGAATATCCGACGGGAACGGAGAACGTATCGCGCAGCGTGTGCATAGCATGCAGATTGATTTCATGTTTCGGAGCGGGATACGCACTCACGCACTGCAAAAGCGCAAAGGGTGTTTTTGCCTCCATGAAGGGCTTCGTCGCCTCCGCGATGTCCTCCATGGCGGCCATCCCCGTGGAGAGGATGGTAAAAATATGGAGAGCGGCAACCTCTCGCAGTAACGGCAGATTCGTGAGCTCTCCGGAACCGATTTTGACGGCCTCCACACCCAGACTTTTCAGAAAGTGCGCACCGTCCGCATCGAATGGTGTCACAATAAAATCGATGCCTTTTGTATCGGCGTGTTCTTTCAACGTCCGATATGCCTCCCGCGGGAGCATCAAACGACGGAGCATGTCTTGCTGAGACTTTTCTCCGCTCCGTTCCTGATACGAGGCGAGCGGCGCATCCTTCGCAGTCAATTCATCGGCATCGAATAACTGAAATTTCACCGCATCGGCACCGGCCTCCGCCGCCACGTCAATCAGTCTCATTGCCTGTTCCTTTTTCCCGTCATGATTCACTCCCGCTTCCGCGATAATGTACGCACGATGAGGTTCAAGTGTAAAAACCATGAATCAGTAGTGCAGTAAGTCATACTATCATACAGTAAGCTCTCCACTATGCAGAAAGTACGTATCATTCCACGGCTGGATATCAAAAGCCCGAACGTCATTAAGGGGGTGCGCATGATAGGGTTCCGTCGGGTAGGCGAACCCGCTGCGCTCGCCAAAAAATATGAAGAGCAGGGAGCCGACGAACTGTTGATAGTCGATATTGTCGCGAGCTTGTACCAACGCGATCCGGACGTGGAAACGGTGCGGTCCGTCGCACGGGAACTGTCCGTTCCGCTGACTGTTGCGGGAGGAATTCGATCGCTCCGCGACATTGAAAACCTCCTCCGTGAGGGGGCGGACAAAGTGGGCATCAATACGCATGCCGTGCATGTTCCTCATTTCCTGAAAGAAGCATCGGACCGGTTCGGAAGTCAGTGCATCGTATTGTGCATTGATGCAAAGCATCGATACGAAGACACCTACGAAGTGTACACGGACGGCGGCCGCGAGCCGTCGGGGCTGGATGTACGCACATGGATACAGGAAGCTCAATCGCTGGGTATTGGAGAAATTCTTCTGACAGCCATAGACAGAGACGGTACGAAAAAAGGCTTCGACATGCGGTTACTGCATCTTGTTTCCGATATTGCCACGGTTCCTGTTATTTTTTGCGGAGGAGCGAGTTCTGCGGAATCCGTACAAGAAGCTGCACTTGCCGGCGCGAATGCCGTTGCCGTTGCATCTATTTTGCACAACGACACCTGCACCGTCGGCATGCTGAAAGACGCGCTCTTATAATGACGCTTTGCTAGCGAAAGAGGAAAATGGATGGCACACTCTTTTTCTATATGCCGGACACTCTTCCGCTCTACGGCCTTCCGAATACGGTGACGTTTTGCCGCAAGTGCGTCATGCCGAATACGAGGCCCTCTTCAACGAACGAATACAAACACCACACGCGCCACGCGCATACTTATATCCACTTTGACAGCGAAGGCGTGTGTGCGGCCTGCCGTTTTTGCGAAGCGAAATTTGACGGCTGCATCAATTGGACCGAGCGCGAAAAAGAGCTGCAGGAATTATTGAATAGACACCGCCGCACAGACGGAAGATACGATGTTTTAGTTCCCGGAAGCGGCGGTAAAGACAGCTGTTACGCGGCGCATGTACTTAAATACAAGTACGGCATGCATCCGCTCACGGTGACCTGGGCTCCGCATCTTTATACCGATATCGGCTGGAAGAATTTTCAGAGCTGGAACAGAACCTGCGGCGCGGACAATGTGCTCTTCACGCCGAACCCCGGCATTCACCGGCTACTCACACGCAATGCGTTTTTACATCTCCTGCACCCGTTCCAGCCGTTTATTATCGGGCAAAAAATACAGGCAGTGAAGACCGCTCTGCAGTACGACATTCCGCTTATTTTCATGGGCGAAAATCCCGGTGAATACGGCGCAAATATTTCCATCGACCAAAAAACATTTACGTCCGATCCGCGCCAGAATGAAGGGTACCGGCTGCAGTATTTGCACGGCGAAAGTCTGGATCAGATTTTTCTGGGTGGCACGTCGGTGGCTGAATACCAGGAGCAGGGCATCGCACTTGGACAACTGGAGCCCTATTTCCCGGCAGACCCCGAGGCGATTGAAAAACTCGGCGTTGAATTCCATTACCTGGGTGCGTATCTGCAATGGCACCCGCAAGGAGCGTATTACTATGCATCGGAACACTGCGATTTCGAACCGGCCCCCGCACGCACGCCGGGAACCTACAGTCGCTACAACAGCTTGGATGATAAAACAGATGATTTTTTCTACTACACGTCTTACATTAAATTCGGCTACGGCAGAGCCACGCACGATGCCTCCCAAGAAATTCGACATCACGACATTACGCGCGAGGAAGGAGTGTCGCTTGTCCGTCGTTTTGACGGCGAATTCCCGGAGCGATACTTCAAAGATTTTTTACAGTATATTTCGCTCACCGAAGAAGAATTTATTCGCACTATTGATTCCTTCCGCGATCCGCATTTGTGGATACAAGAAAACGGCGAATGGAAGCAGCGTTACAAGGTTTCATAAGACACCCTATTGGGAGTCATGTGCGATACATATTCTTTCATAGCCGAAACAGGCCACGTATGTTCAGGGAACATCCAGAGGGGAAAATCCACCTGCTTGCTTTCAATCAAATATTCCAAGAAGGAAAAATCTATCTGCGTATCAACATCAAAACACATATGCGGAATTTGCTGCATCAGTGATTTTTCCGTAATGGAACTTCTGCAACCTTCCTCAAAAAACGCACGACGGAACAAGTAGTATGCGGCATTCATCTCATACGTCTGCGGAGCATCCTGACGGGCAAAAACGGCCGTATTCGGTTTCTTGCATACGGCGGCAAAACCGGACGGCATCGTCTCCAGCATATTGAAATACGGATTTCTGCGCGCGCTACTTACCGAAAAAATATTCAGCGCATCCGGCGTTCTTATGAGCGCCTCATATCCTGCATCCAGATCTGCTTTTGTACGAAGCGGACAGGTGACATCCAAATCCAAGAGAAAATCATACGTATGACCGCGTCTGCCTTCTTCGTAAGAAAGCACATGTCGCATAACATCTATTTTCCCACTGCTATCCGTCGCAAGTTCTGCGGGGCGTTTGTACTCTGTCTTCAGGCCGGCTTCTTCTGCAATTGCCAGAATAAGAGGACTGTCCGTTGAAAGTGCAATATCCGCACCGGTGCTGCGTGCAAAATCTTGTGCCTGCCGAATGCTGTACACCAAAAGCGGTTGCCCCAGAAGAGGTCGTATATTTTTCCCCGGAAGACCGGACGATCCTCCGCGAGCGCAAATAGTTATAAGCGTATTCATACGTCCCGTGCATCGTTCCACAATGCCCGCTTCCGTACAATAGGAAGAGGCGTATGATTCTTTTTGCATCTTCTGTTGCAATACTTTCATTGTCTTTTTCATGTCGTCTTCGTACGTATTTGGCAATGCACCGCAGCTCTTGGAGCTGACGCAGCGCGAACGATCCTTGCTGGATGAAAGTCCATACGTCGCCGTGCTGAACGATTTTCCTCCGCACTGGCGCATCTTGGGGTTCCGCCCCACCGTGTGGATTGTAGGTGATTGTTTTAATACAATTTGCCGTTCACTTTTACGCAGCCGCGCAGGAGCAATCAGCCACGACACCTCTCTCTTTGAACGCTTAAAGACTCTGTTTATTTGCCCTCAAACATTGGATGGAGGCGATGCCGAATTCCGCACACTGATGGCAGATTTGCCCGCTATGCTCCCGGGGGTCACCATCCGTTTCTATCATCGCGGACACTGGGAAGACATGCATCAGCCGGTGGCCGCCACTTTTGAACAGGCAATGGTGCATGCAGGATCCACCCTGAGCGATGCCATCAACATTATGGCTATTCAGAATCCGCATGAACCCGTACGCATTGCAGGGTGCCCGTACCGCGGACCGCACGGCTATTTCTATGAAACATCAGAGTATGAAAACTCGGAAGATGCCGTTTTCCTGTCCGAAAAAAGCCGCCGCCTTATGTGGGATTCTTTTGCAGATATGCGCAGACAGGGTATCGATATTATCGACTGCAATAAAAGTCACGGCGAACCCATTCCCGCAGAGCTCCGCCTGCCACAGGGAACACTGTTCCCCAAAAAATCTCTCTTCACCCGTTTCTTCCGCGGCCTATGAAGATCGTGTCGCTCACTATGATCTACAATCTGGAAGATGTCCTCGAGCTCTTCGTCCGTCATCACATGCAATTCGTAGATCATATGGTGCTGATTGTGCACGGGAAAAGTACCGATTTCACGGAAGAAATAGCACTGTCCCTGCAACAGGAAGGCCTGCCGATCACGCTGGAATATTGCGATATCCCGACCTTTGCACAATCGCCGATTTTGAGTGAGGCAGCAGCACGCGCAATTCAGATGCATCAGCCGGACCTATTGCTTCCGATTGATTGCGATGAGTTTCTCTGTGCAAAGCCCGGCCAGAATGTCCGTACTCTTCTCGAACATCTGCCGACCGATCGCGTGAGTGCAGCGCTGTGGCGCACGTACGTGCCAAAGACCGAACATGCATCATTGATTGAACGCATGACGCACCGTCGTCGCACCGAAACCCCTGCGTATGCAAAGGTGATGATTCCGAAAGCATTTCTTCTGCCCTCGCTGATTATTCATCAGGGAGCGCATACCATCAGTATCGATGGTATTGGCGTTGATTCCACTCCGCTCGATTCTGTGTGGCTCGCACACCTCCCCATTCGTTCCTCAAAACAGGCACTCGAAAAAGCACTCGTCGCCTGGCCACGTCAGCGCGATAACCCGCGTCACAAAGCGGGTGAAGCGTTCCACTGGGAAAACCTCTACGAGGCAGCGCAGCGAGACGGCTCATTTAGCCACGAACGCACCGTAGAATTGGCCGCCTGCTACGCGTGCTCTCACACTGATTCCTGCCCGGCATTGGTTGCGGATCCTTTGAATACCTATGTTTCTGCTTAAGAGTTCTCTGGCAGATAGGGAGGAGTGTGGTCTACACTAAAGCTTCACATGACGCTCTCCGCCCCACATCCCTTCAGCTTTATTCTCTTCGGTGCCTCCGGCAACCTCGCGAAGCTGAAAATTTATCCTGCGCTCTATACGCTCGCGCTCAAAAAGCGCCTGCCGGATACTTTTGCGGTCGTGGGATACGCGCGCAGCGACATGACGGAAGAAAGTTTCCGCGCACTGGTCGACGAATCCATTCGCACGGATATGATTGAGGTGAACGAAGACATTCTGAAAAACTTCCTGGAACATGTGCACTATCAACGCGGAAATTATGATCACGCCGAGGATTTCAACAACCTGTCCGACCGTTTGAATACCCTGGAAGAAGGATGGGGAGAGCATTCTCGCATTGCCTATCTGTCCGTTCCGCCAACCGCCTTCAGCAGCATTGTAGAGTCGCTCAATACCAGCGGTATTACCAAGCATCCCAACACTGCATTCCGTTGCATCGTGGAAAAACCGATTGGGCACAACTTGGAAACATTTGAAGGAATCCGCAGCGCGCTGATGAAAAACATGACGGAGGATCAAATTTTCTTGCTGGATCACTACTTGGGAAAAGACGCGTTCCGCAATATTTATTATTTGCGCTTTGCAAACCCGGTCCTCGAAAGGCTCCTCAAAAACACCATCATTCATCATGTGGAAATAAGCGCGTCGGAAAGTTTGGGGTTGGAAGGGCGTGCCGGATATTTTGAAAACACGGGCACGCTTCGCGATATGTTCCAGAGCCATTTGGTGCTGATGATTTCGCTCCTCACCATGCGCCTGCGCGAGAACGACGACAGCTTCCGAAACAGCCGCCTGAATGCGTTGGAGCAACTCTATCTTCCACCTGCATCCAACCTGAACGACATTATTTTGCAGGGCCAATACACCGCGGGAAAAATCGGACGCGAGCATGTGGTTGCGTATACGGAAGAGGAAGAAATTGATCCCAAATCCCGCACGAATACCTTCATCGCGCTCAAACTTCTTACGCGTATGTCACGCTGGGAAGGCGTTCCGTTCTACTTAAAATCCGGCAAGAGGCTCGATAAAAAAGAAACGCGCATCAGTATCCAATTCCAGGAACCGCATTTGGTGGGGAAGGGAAGTGCGCCCAACCGTATCGATATTATTGTGCAGGGTGAAGCGGGAATGAAGCTGTATCTGCAAACAAAAGTGGGAGGAATAGAACCCGAATTCCGCCCGCTCATTATGGAAGATCCGCTGGTGTGCTTTGGCGATTGCCTCCCGGAACACGCGTTACTGCTGCTCGAAACCATTCACGGACAGAAGCAGTGGTTCCTTAGTTTCGACGAAGTACAAACTGCATGGAGGCTTATTGATCCGCTGCAGACACATGTAGAGAAGCCCGGAACTCCGCTCGCGGGTTATGCTGCAGGATCGAAGGGCCCAAAGGAAATGGAGGAGTGGATTTTGAAGCAGGGGACGGGGTGGTTTTGAGGAAATAAATCGACATTTAGACCAATGTAATCACATGCACTGATTATTCAGTTATTTTTGACATTTTCCATGATTTAACGGATTATACTATCCATTTCTTCGGAAATGGACCCATCGTTTTTTCAATTCAACGGCTCTCAACAATGAAAAGGAGGTGAATCGGCAAGCACGAAGATTTGCATTTTGTTTTTCCATTTCTTTCACAGCGAGGATTTTCAATGATTATTCGCAAGAGGCAACAGCTGACACATGTCAGCGACAACGTGAAAACGGCATTTGATGCCACCATGGAAAAGGGGGAGGGTATTCTGCCACTCCTTCCGTCACTGGTGCATCGGGGATTCTGTCACCCGGGCAAAAATTTGCGGCTCCATCCGGACGATTATTATCACCTCGGCCCGGGGCTGGGGTGGGATGAACGCTGGTTTGGCAGCACGATCGGCGCTGGGAACGAATTCAAGGTGGAATTCGAGGGTTTAAGTTTCTGCCGTTCACCGAATGGCAAAAAGTTCCTCCTGGCAGATGCTGTTCAGGAGGGCAAAGGTGATGTCATCGGGCTGGCGGCATGGGATGAATTCGGAGAATGGGAAGCCTATTCCAAATTCTTCGACAACAAGAATGCTCTTCCACATCACGTCCATCAGGATGAGAAACATGCGAAGGCAGCAGGTCTGAAAGCAAAGCCGGAAAGCTACTATTTCTCACCTCATTACAATCAGCATCACTCCTTTGCTCCCGATACGCTGATCGGTCTCCGATCGAATGTCACGAAGGATCAATTGCGACGGTGTCTGGAGGCGTGGAGTGGCGGAAGCATGGACATCCGGCATCTGTCACAAGCGTACCCGATGCAAATCGGAACGGGCTTCATGATGGATACGGGAGTTCTCCATGCGCCGGCGGGGCTCTGTACTTACGAGCCACAACGGCGATCGGATACGTTCCAGATGTTCCAAGCACTGACGGCGGATGGTTGGTTGGTGAAGGGGATTCTCTTCTTCAAGGATATTCCTGCAGGCAAGATCGGCGATTACGATTACATGATCGAAATCCTCGATTGGGAGAAGAACATCAATGCCGATGCGTTCGTGACGTCGCGCAAGTTGTACCCCATTATCGACAATGCCCGTAGCAGTACGGGCTTCGAAGATCGTTGGGTCGTCTATGGCGATGTGAATGGCTACGAGCAGTTCAGCGCGAAGGAGCTGACAATTCAGCCCGGCCAGAAGGTGACACTCAGTGATGCAGGTGCGTCTTGCATTCTGTTCGTGTCGGGTCGCGGAAAAATCGGGCCACACGATTGTGAGGCTCCGGTTCTGTGGCGCCACGACGATGTTCTGCAAGACGAGTTCTTCATCACCGCGAAGGCGGCGAAGAGCACGACGATCGTGAACAAGGGGCCGTGTCCGTTGGTGAGTCTGCGGTACTTCGGTCCAAAGACTCATGGGGCAGAAATGCCACAATTCGCCCGAGGCGCAATTTGAGAGTCGATTGAAAGCGACGAACGATGGAAGCCCGGTGTGTTCTGCACACTGGGTTTTCTTTTATTATGGGGTCGAAGGGTCCGAAGGAGATGGAGGAGTGGATTTTGAAACAGGGGACGGCGTGGTTTTAAGATCATTCCTCTTACATCTTGTATTTGTAAGCTTAATTATGATTCTATGATGTCTGATGGAAGATCTATTTCGTACATCAATTCGATATATTCCTTTTTAGTCATATCTTTCCGCATTTGATAAGGCTTAAATAGGGATTTATATGGTTCATTAAGATACTCTGGCTCATTTGTATATAACCAAATAGTAAAACACATCATTTCTCTACTAATTTTCCCTGTAATTTTTTGATACATTAGACATGCGTCCCAAATCCAAATTTGATTTATTTCGGACGCAAATTTCACTTTTTGACCTGGATTTGCATGCTTAAATACGTTTTTTGCTTTAACCATAAAGCCTGCAAGTTTTTCTTTCGTCTCTCCTTCAACTCTTCTAAGTATTTCCTCTAAAAGAACTAAAGATTTTGGCTCTTTTAAATGGAGTTCTTTTTTTAAGATTTCATGCGAGTTTGCTACCAGGCTATGCACTGCAACATCACTTCCTTCATTAAAAAAGATAATTATCGCTTCATTAAGTTGTTCTTTTGCTGCTTGAATTGAACTTATAGAAATAGACATACCTACAAGTATAAATTGATTAAGTAGAAAATTATGATTTTAGGCAGACAGCCCAGCTAGGATTAGAAGCTTAAGGATGGGCTTTGCGACATTTGAAGCAGCTTTTTTAAAAAAGTTCATAGCAAGAAATTTGTAAATAAGTATCGAAATTAAAATTGTAATACTCATTTCAGTATGAAAGGTAAGATTCGCACTTACCGCTGTCTGCACCTGGCAAAATGCCTGCCTAAAATCACAAAAGAACGGGCAACCATTATAGCATAAAATAGAGAGAAATGACAGGGTCAGCAAAAATACTGCTCGGTTGGTCTTTGGATTAAACTCACTATTTCCTCGCTCCATCCATCCACCCCGAGTACCATCACTTCATGAAAAAAACCGTTACCATAGCTGAGGCAGAGGATATTGCTTCGACCATCGGCATCGACTGGACGACTGCAAAATTTGACCTCGACCAATTCCGCAGGGGAATGGAAGTGGAATTTGAACACGGGCTTCGCGATCCGCAAACCAACGTGACTAACGACGACCCCGTCGTTACCGGAAAAATCTCATGGGCGCATTTGAAGGAATTTCCGGATTACTACACGCGACTGGACAAGCTGGAAGAAGAGGCAAAGGCATTCTGGGCGGGAAAGCAGTAGCTTCTACACTCCTTTAAGCGTGCCTTTCGTGCTCTTTTGCCGTATCATGTCCCTTATGCACCACTACCAACTCCTCCCCGCGACTTCCGACACCGACTTCACACAAAAAGCCGTGGAGTGGATCAGTCACCGTATGAAACGCGCGATTGCGGACCGCGGCCACTGCATTATTGCACTCAGCGGAGGATCGACACCACGCCCTGTGTACGACGCACTGGGACGCGAGAATATTGAGTGGTCGAATGTGTATGTGCATTTGGTGGATGAGCGCTATGTGCCGGCGCATCATCAGGACAGTAACCAACGATTGGTCCGCGACACGCTGCTCTACAATGCGCGGATTCCGGAGAGCAATCTCGTCTTCCCGGATACCTCTTTGCCACTTGATGAATGTGTGCAGGATTACGGCGCACGCGTGCATGAACTCTGGAAGGCACAGTATCAAGCACAGATTGATTGAATGATAGCGCCATATTTAGCGGGGAGGGCTTCTAGATCAAGAATAACAATCGCACCCTGCTTTCCTGTTCCAATACTCAAATGTCCGGTATTCGATCCATCGGTTTTTTTAATGGGCAGCCATCGTACAGGTTGCAACGCCTGTATCTCATCATGCTTGTAGGTCGACAAAATGTTAAGCAATGGGAACAAGACGCCTGTCAGCATGGCAGCATGTGCGGGGTCTCTCAGCACATCATTTTGCCTGGCATACTTCCGGAATACGCGCACTTGTACATCCTGCATCACGCGCATTGCCTGCATGATATGTATAAGGGTGTCGGGCATCTTTTCTGTATCAATCAGATGCTGTTCTGTGAGTGATGCAGGGAAACGCCGTGCACGATTGATGATCGTCACCAGTGTTTCGCGCTGATCGGGATCCGTAAATATTTTTGATACATTGATATCATTTTCTTCTGCAAGAGCTGTAAATGATTGCAATTTCGATGCTTCCAAACGCTGCTGTGTTCCTCTGTCATTCTGTATGACTGCACGCTGCAACTGCACTTCTTCGCGTTCACCGGGGGATATCCATTGTTCACTTACCAAGGCATCAAGCACGGCATCTGACGCCATAATGTAGGGAATATGTGCATGGAGTTGGCCGCTCAATTTTGAATCTCTGGGCGGAATAATATCCATGCGAATCCCACGCACATCCAAACACACCGCACTGCGTCTGGCGTTTTGTGAGAGTAATGTACGTCCTGCAATGCCACTCATAAAAAACTGTTCCAGCAATTTCCAGCGTGCATGCAGCACTCTTTTTTCTTGGCGCCGTTCCGATTGCGGTCGGTTCATTTCTTTACTCCGCTCTTGCTCTTCAACCAGGAGTGCGTGCAATCCCGCTACATCGGAAAAACTAAGTTCTGGTTTTTCACTTTTTTCCGGTTTTTTCCATATTTTCAATTCATAAAAACCATCCGGGATACACCCTATTGTGTCTATCAGCTTGCGGGCAAGTGTCTGCCCACGATGGATGGGAAATACTTCTTTCCACAAACGCGTACATTTTGTTTCCTGCTTTCCACCGGGTTCTGCATTCAGGCAACCAGCTATCTGGGACATGGCATCTTTCGAGCCATCAAAAACATAGCGTCCTTCCGCCTGCCGTGATTGTTCATATGCTGCAAGGCTTTGGAGCAAACAACGCACATGCATTTCTTCTGCAGGCCCTTCAGGAGTCTCTTGTTCCAATGCTATACGAAGTGCAGCGCGCGTATCTGCATCCATCGCATCCAGTAACGCAATCGGCAGATCAAATTCCGGCCTACCAACCGGAACACAATCACGTGTTGCCGGGGTCGCTGCGGTCCAAGTGATATCTTGAGTAGTACCAGCAGTACTCTTTCTTTTTGTAACCAAGTCATGCACAAATGTTGCTGTATTCTGCTTGATAAAAGCAGCGACGTTTTCCGTTGCTGTCTGCGTGCGTGTACAGATCGCCCACTCTCTATTCTCAACTGTTTGACGGATCGCCACTTGTTCTTCCAGAAGAAGCCGTTCGTAGAACGTTTCGGGTTGTGCCAGGAGATCGGCGATGAGGGGACTGAGTGGTCTAGAGCCCAATTGTCCTGCTTTCACGCGTATATCTCCCAGATTTCTTTCCTCCACAGCCGATAGAATATCCTTAAAAGCGCGGAGTTCTCTAGACAATTCCGGAGAGAGCATTCCTTGCAGAACCGCCCATTCTGGATTTGATGTAAAGCGTCTTTCTATCTCTGTTTCATCACGACTTGTTGTATAAAATTCTTCAATATACATAGTCGTCGAGGTAATTGTGCTTCGCATATCCGTGCCACGCACACCGTCGAAAAGCGCATAGCATAATTGACGCTGCAACAGATTCCGTCGTTCAACCTCTGACAGAAAATTCAATCCCACGGCAAACAATTGATCCAGCTCGTTTCCGGATGGAACCTGCATGCCTCCACTAATACGTACTCTGTTATTGGCCATCGACTCCTGTAGCAATGCAGTAGAAGCAGATGCTAATAGAGTATTGATTTGTTCACGGTTTCCTCCAATGCCCTGCTGTAACGATGCCGTCACCAGACTCTGCGCAGTGTCGGGGAGTGTATTTTTTACCAATAAAGCCTGCAGAACAGATGTTTCTACTGCGGAATGTGGGGTTGCCGGGGCGTCTGGATGTTTAGGTTCAACCATCGAGTCAGTATACCATAAAATGAGCCTTTTTCCTATTGAGGCTATTAAAAGGTCGTTTAGAGACAAATACAACCATGTTGAAACATGGATAAATATTGACAATATCTACTAATTGTTTATAATTACTTTTGTCCCTCACAGAAATAGGAGGGAGCTCATTCGAAGCATCGGTTACTGTTCGTTTGCAGTGTGGAGAAATCTCCGGCTTTTTGCACACTGCAAACGACGTCTAGTTGTTTTGCATATCAGTCCGTCCGTACTGTGCCTTGTTGGCATGGTGACTGATGTCCCCTTGAGTCGGGGAGTAATCGTGCGCGGAGCACAAAACTTTTTTGCTGGCCCAACAAAGCCACAGGAGAAAAAACATGACTCAGTTCAATCAAGCCGAAGTGTTCATCAACAAGGTCAACCAACACGCGATTTTCGTCGCGCGCGCAAGCGGCATTCATGCCGATTACGTGAAGCAGGCGGAAGCCAGCGGTTGGAGTCGGGGTCCGCGGAACGACGAGAAGAAAACGAAGCCCAACATCTGCCCATTTGCTGAATTGTCGCCTGCCGTTCAGGCTTCAAACACCGGGCCGATGGAGTCGGTCTTTGGGTACGTGGCCGAACAAATCAAGGCGAATGGATTCACCACGACCGCAGAGATCCGCGCGTTCGTTCTCGGCCTGATGGATGACGACCGGAAAAAGGTCCCATCACTCAAGCTCGGGGAACGCACCTGGAAAGTCTGGGCGGAGCACACTCGTCCAATCGAGCCGACGCACAAGAATCTGGTCGCTGAGTATGCCCTGCTTGATCAGGGAACGAAGGACTACGATTTGGGGTTGAACGCCACAGCGTGCAACTACATGCTCGAATTGATCGCAAAAGAAGCAACCAACTAGACGGACCTCCTAACCGGAGGCCGTCCCATGACTTTTAAAGTTATGGCTGTACTTACCCTTCCAGCGCTACGCGCAGGAAAATAAGTACGACGGACCCCTCCGGGGTCTGTGATGTTCACGTAACCGATCAGCCGGCCATTCCCTTCGGGGGATGGTCGGCTTTTCACGTACAACGAAAAAATCTGCGATACGCTATACTCCGCACATGCACCACTACCAACTCCTCCCCGCGACTTCCGACACCGACTTCACACAAAAAGCCGTGGAGTGGATCAGTCACCGTATGAAACGCGCGATTGCGGACCGCGGCCACTGCATTATTGCACTCAGCGGAGGATCGACACCACGCCCTGTGTACGACGCACTGGGACGCGAGAATATTGAGTGGTCGAATGTGTATGTGCATTTGGTGGATGAGCGCTATGTGCCGGCGCATCATCAGGACAGTAACCAACGATTGGTCCGCGACACGCTGCTCTATAACGCGCGCATCCCGGAAGAGAATCTTCTTTTCCCAAATACCTCACTGCCATTGGATGAGTGTGTACAGGATTACAGCGCACGTGTGCATGAGCTCTGGAAAAGCCAAGAACATCTGACCGATATCTGCGTCCTTGGAATGGGGGACGACGGCCACATTGCTTCGCTCTTCCCGCCTGTTCCGGAACATTTGATGGATGACACACGCCTGACTGCGCATACCACTACCGACCGTTTCGTCATTCATGATCGTATTACGCTTACGCTGAATCCCATTGCCGCCTGTGGATCGCACATTTTCCTGCTGACCGGTGCAGATAAAAAGAAAACATGGGATGAACTCTTCACAAGCGAAGAAACGGAAAGTCGTTGGCCGGCGAAGCGCATTTTGGGGCAAGAAGATGTGGCGGCTATTACGCTCTGGTAATTTCAATAAAGTGATCGACTACTTTGCCGTGCATAATGCAGATGACGTCTAATCGGTACCCGATCTCATCTTCAAATTGCGTCATATATCTGCGAGCAGCACGCCTCATGAAGTTGTGTTTTTTCCACGTCACATTGATATTCGGATGAAAATCATCGCTGAACGCTGAACGCGTTTTGACTTCTGCAAACACATACACGTTGTCTCCGGGATCGAACGCAACAATATCGATTTCGTCTTTATTGATACGAATATTCCTGCCAATAATGCGATACCCAATGAACGCCAAATACTGAGCCGCGACTGCTTCCCCATCCTTCCCTGCAACCATATGCGGAGCCAATTGCCCATGTTCTGCTTTCTGATTTTTCATGCAGTAACTCTATCAAATCGACACACATCAAAAAGGGAAAGGTGTACGAAAGTACACTAAATCACTTTGCAGCGCATCACTATCTCTATGCTCACCCTGATAACTGGTAACCGATAACTCATCATGCTCACACAACTTACCTCGTTCGCAAACATCGGCCTTAGCAGCGAACGCATTACCGTGGAAATTGGCGCAACGCCCGGTGAGGGGATGATCACCATCGTGGGACTGGGCGATACCGCGGTACAGGAAAGTAAATCACGTGTGCGGCTGGCATTGCGAGCGAGCGGGTACAGACTGCCGACCGGAAAAAGCGTGGTCATCAATCTGGCGCCCGCAGACGTGCGTAAAGTCGGCCCGCGGTACGATTTACCCATCGCACTCGGACTCCTTGTTGTAAACGATCTGGTGCAGATTCCGGAGGCAGTATTACAAGAGACCGCGTTCCTTGGTGAACTTGCGCTCGATGGACGCCTGCGACATGTAACAGGCGTACTCCCTGCAGCCATTGCCTGCAGAGACAGAGGCATAAAAACATTGGTCGTCCCGGAAATGAACGGCCCCGAAGCGGCGCTCGTTCCGGGTGTCACTGTTATTGCACCGCAAAATCTGAATGAGTTGATTGCCATTCTCCGCGGCGAGAAAAAAGCGAAACCGGTCAATGCTCCCACAATGAGCGCTGCACAAACCATCCTTATAGATTTTGCCGATATCCGCGGACAGGACCTTGCAAAGCGCGCGCTCGAAATTGCGGCGGCGGGCGGACACAATGTGCTTTTGAGCGGCGCACCGGGATCGGGGAAAACGCTGCTGGCCCAAGCGCTCCGCGGCATTCTCCCACCACTTTCGCAGGAAGAAGCGCTGGAAGTCACACAGGTGTATTCGGTTGCGAACCTGCTGCCGTACAATCAACCGATGATCACCAGCCGCCCGTTCCGACTTATTCACCATACCGCGAGCGGCGTGTCGATTGTGGGAGGCGGCACCATTCCCGGACCCGGAGAAATCAGTCTGGCGCATAAAGGCGTGCTCTTTCTGGATGAGCTCGCGGAATTTCCCGCGCAGGTTTTAGAGGTGTTACGGCAACCGCTGGAAGACAGACGCATTACCATTACCCGTGCGCAAGGATCGGTCACATTTCCTGCAGATGTTCTGCTTGTTGCCGCCATGAACCCACCGCAGTTTTCGACGGGCAATAAAATGCGCACGCAGCGCAGAATCAGCGCACCGTTTTTGGATCGCATGGATCTCACCATTGATGTACAACCCGTTCCCATTGAAGACTTGCAACAAAAACCGCGTACCACAGGCCAAACGTCTGCAGTGATTTTGGAGCGCGTCATTCGTGCAAGAAACAGACAAACAAAACGTTTTGCGGATCTTCCGATATCGACCAATAAAGAAATGGGAATCCGCGATATGCGCAATTTTTGCGTCATGAATACCGAAGCAGAAGTGCTCCTCAAACAAGCGGCTGAACGCATGAAGCTTTCTGCGCGCACGTATCATCGGACTATTAAAGTAGCGCGAACGATTGCGGATTTAGCCGACTCGGATGCCATACAGACAGAGCATGTGGCTGAAGCGCTTCAGTATCGACAAAATCTTGGATTCGAATAGACTGTACAGTAATGCACTTCGCCGACGCCCTCACTGCCGCCATTAAACAGACCTCACCCGTCTGCGTGGGACTGGATCCGTCTTTGGATAAACTCCCCGAAGGAATCAGCACCGATGCCGCAGGAGTACTTGCGTTCAACAAAGGAATTATTGATGCCGTGTTCGATGTAGCCGCCTGCGTAAAGCCGCAACTTGCCTACTATGAACTGCTTGGATGGGAGGGGATGAAAGTGTTTTGGGAAACGTGTGAGTATGCGAAATCTAAAAATCTTCTGGTGATTGCCGATGGAAAACGAAACGACATCGGTTCCACCTGCGAAGCCTATGCCGATGCGTATTTATTTAAAGGCAGCCCCATCGATGCACTGACGGTCACTCCTTATCTTGGATCTGATGGCATTACGCCTTTTATTGAGCGCTGTGCACAGAATGAGAAAGGAATTTTCGTGCTGGTAAAAACAAGCAATCCAAGCTCGGGCGATTTACAAGATTTACCCATTGGCGATGAAGTCGTACACGAATATGTCGCACAACTGACGGAAGGATGGGGGATGCATCACATTGGACCGCAGACGAACTTGAGCTTTGTGGGTGCAGTCGTAGGAGCAACGTATCCGGAAGAAATGCGCTACCTGCGTACCATCATGCCGCACATCCCGTTTCTTATACCGGGCTACGGCGCGCAAGGAGGCACGGTGGACGACGTTCTGCATGGATTCTTGCCCGACGGCACCGGCGCAATTGTAAACGCAGGACGGAGCATTATTTACGCATCCGACAAAAACGACTGGCAGGAAGCTGCGAGGAAAGCTGCTCAGGCAATGGCGCGTGAATTGAAGGTCTAGGTTGAGAGTTGTGGAATAAAAAATCCAAAAAAGAATTCCACACAGATAACTGGTAACCGATAACTCATCACGGCTTCACCGTCCACACCGTTCCATTCTCAAACGGCACGGATGCTTCGACCCAGTTATAGTGACCGGAACTGTCCTCCCAACGCAGTGCGCCGTTCTGTCCAATTTTGCCACGACCCAAACTGAAAATCATTTGGAGTGTCCCGCTAGTTGCCCCTGCGCCCAACGTCACATCTCCATACACGGAGAGCATGGTCGGCCCTGTATTTCCTATGCCGGCAAATTCTTCGGGAATAATGGAGCAGGTAATATGACTGGCCTGCACGGTATCAATGCCGCAGTCTTTCTGCTGCACCGGGAATTCGCTGCCAATACGAATATTGGACACCGTCGCATTGGTAGAAGCGATCGTGAATTCTAAACCTGTCATACGTAACTGACCGCCGGTCATGACCTCACCGGCGATGGCAAAACGCCCCAGTAAATGGTTATTCCCAACAGACAACGCCGCACTGCCGGACCCTGCGTTCAGTAAGGACTTTATGCGCCCGTCGGTTGTTTGGTGCTGAGGGTAATGAAAATCCGCGGGAACAATTTGGCGTGATGCATTGCTCACAACGCCGCTGATAGTCATGCTCATTGATTCAATACCATCCACAAATTCATTTGAGATGCCTCCACTGCTTCTATCAAATAAATTATATTGTATACCGAGCACCGTCGGCACACCGCGCGCCAAACGAAATGTACTGCTTTCCGGAACGGCTGCACGCCACTTGCGACGATCGGTATTGTTATCGGTTGCCAAAATGAGCGTGGCAATGTCTTTTCCGGATGCATCTACGAGCGTCATATTCGCGATAGATTTCACTTCCTTGCGCAAAGTAACGTCCACAAAACGCAATGCTCCGTCTTCATCCGTGCTCGTGAACGTACCGTCAAACACCACGGGTGTACGCGTACCTGTCAGCAAAAAATGTGAAACGGCGGGAAATAACGCCGAAGAGGATGTAACAGAAGATGAAGAAGATGCCGATGAGAGCGATACCACGCTGGAAGAGAAAGAGGATTCTGATGATGATACCGATGCACTCATCATGGAGCTGCTGGATGACGATGTCCTCCCGCGTTCAAAATCTCTATATGCAGCCAACTCTCCGTCATTCCATGCCCGGTACGATGCCGCAAGACGTGCGACCTGACCGCGCGTCAAAGGCATAGCAAAAGCGGGATTCCCCGGCATCAATAAACCTTCGTGCGCTGCCCAATCCACATACTGCTGATACCATGGAGCGCCGTCTTCATACGTCTTCAACTGCGTACATCCGCCATGCGGGTTATCGTCCAAACACAGGACCGGATTCGATGAATAGAGTTCGGACAACATTTTAAGTGCTTCCGCATAATTCACGGTATTGGCGGGGCGGAACAA
Organism: uncultured Candidatus Peribacteria bacterium; assembly: GCA_964554785.1. Classification (GTDB taxonomy): domain Bacteria; phylum Patescibacteriota; class Gracilibacteria; order Peribacterales; family Peribacteraceae; genus CALREJ01. The sequence continues at coordinate 280,578 of CAZKPW010000001.1, forward strand.
ACCGTCCGGATAGCCTCCTACTGCTTTGCGAATTTTTGCCAAACACACATAGCTGCTAAACCAATCTGTTTTTTTCACGTCGGGAAAACAATCGGCGGCATCGGAATCGGAGACCGCAATGTCCGGATGACTCTTGAAGAGAATTTTCAAAAACTCGGCGCGATTCACCGGTCTCTCTGCGGCAAACGTTCCGTCGGGATTGCCGGAGACTGCTGTTAAATTTGTCAGCACGCTTATTCCCGCAGCTTCTGACAACGAAAAAGGAGCATCTGTATAGGTCTGACTCACATCGGTAAAATCCAGTGCGAAGGATGTCGCGGGAACAACAAGCAGCCCAAGAAAGAGTGTGAATCGTTTCATTAGAAAAAAATTCTAGCAGAATGCACGCGTAATGGCGAAAAAATGCTCGACGTTTTTACGCTCCTTGTGTGCGATACGCTTCCACGGATCTGTTGATGATCGCTTTTGCGGCGGCGGCGTCTTTCCATCCGCGCACTTCTACTTTCTTCCCTTCCAATTCTTTGTACACCGCAAAGAAGTGTGCAATTTCATTTAGGAACGGCTGATCCACATCGCCAATATCTTTCATGTTTGCAAAACGGATATCGCTCACCGGCACACAAAGAATTTTGTCGTCCACTTCTCCTTCATCCACCATTTCCATCACGCCGATGGGGCGTGCCTCTATGAGAGTTCCCGGATAGGTAGGATTTGTGACAAACACGAGCGCATCCAAAGGATCGCCATCGAGTCCCAGAGTCTGCGGCACAAATCCGTAATCACCCGGATACACGGTCGAGGAAAAAAGAACGCGGTCTAAACGAAGAACATTCAGCTCTTTATCGTATTCATACTTGTTCTGCGATCCTTTCGGAATTTCCACGAACACATTAATGACATCGGGAACGTTCGGGCCGGACGGGATTTGGTTGAGAGACATAGGACAAGCAGTATACCAGACACCCCGTTCTGATAATTGGCATTTTGAGATAAAATTTCATAGAATAGGGCTCTATGCTGCACTTTTCTCGATTCCTTGCCGTCGGCCTTCTGTCGGTGTTTTTCGCCGCCTGTTCGACTGCCTCCACCGCTCCGCAGCTTTATACGAATCCGACTGCCGGTTTTTCCATACAACTGCCGGGGAATTGGACTCTGCCGTCTGCCACGGATGCAGTGCCGCAATTTTCCTCACCGGATTGCAGAGACCATCCGTCAAGTTGCAGCACGTTTACCGTACAAGACGATTCCAAGAAATTCGGCATCGGCCCCGATGCAACATTTGATCAATTACAAAATGCTGGTCTCCAGCCCATCATTATTGATTCCATGATCCCCGGCGCAACAGTCATTGCCGCGAACCCCGGCATCCCTTCACAGACATTCTTCTTTGCGTACCATGTCTTTTTTCCGGATGCTCATAAGCGTTTTCTAATTCAAAGCTCAGACAGCACACTGGAAAGGACCGTGCTTTCGACGTTGTCGGTTGGGAAATAGTTATGACCGAACAACTGATCACTTCAACATTTTCTCCACCGTATTCCAGTTTCTGGTTGTAAGGTTTTTGCCATATTCCTTCTCCAAAATCTTCATGGCATCGGTCGTATTTTTGGTATCGGCGACCGTGAGCACACTGCAGATATGAGCATCATCGACGGTAAGAATGCGATACAGCTTATCGTCGGATTCGTATGGAATTTTGAGCGTACTTTTTGGCTTATCCGTGAGGAACGTGACGTAGAGGCGTGTGGCAGGTGTCACTGTAATTCCTTTGAATGGATCATTTTCAATCAGTTTTTTGATCTCATCGATGCTGCGAATAATCGTATGCGCCCCAAAGCCAAATGTTTTTTCTATCTCTTTCTCAATACTATCCCTCAATGTGCACTTGTCCGGCGTAGCTCCAGAGAGCGAAGTCGCATCAAACAGTGCGTTCCCGCTGTTGAGCAACGTCTTCACATTCGTGTATCCCATTGTCTCCAGCATCTTTTTCAAATCCGCCATCGGCACTTTTTTATTGCCGCCGACGTTGATGCCACGCAAGAGGGCAACATACTTCATGTCTTGAGTATAAAGCACTCGTGCTATACTGCCTGCATGTTTTTCTGGAAGCACAAAGAACGGAACATTCTTGCTCCGCTCATCATCACCATCGCGGGCCTCATTGGAGTAATAGATTCATTCTATCTGGTGATGGAATATTTGGATGTATTGGCAAATCCCGGCGTGGTTACGCCGTGCACGGTCAACAGTTTGGTCAGCTGCACGCTCACGGTGCAAGGTGTGTGGGGGCATTATTTCCCCGGCATCCCAAATCCCATGCTTGGCATGTTGTGGTATGCAGGCTGTCTGACCTATGGCTTCACTCGGCTGCTCGGTTCGGAATTCAGCAAGAAAGCACGTGCTGTCGTCCTGGCAATCCTGCTATCCGGACTCCTCTTCAGTTATCGCTTGTATTTTGCGAGCATTTTCCAGTTGGGAGGCGTTTGTCCGTTTTGCCTGATGTCCACCGCCATGTCGACGCTCATTCTGCTCTCGTTCTTTGTGGACGATGCGCAGTACAAAGATTCTCTTATGGGAAAAAACATGCGCCGATTCCTTGCAGCATTTCAACTGCTCTCCATTCTTGCATTTGTGATAGGCCTGCCTGTGTTTATGGCACGCGGCATCTACTATATTCCGGAACCTCTGGAAGTCGTTCTGCATTGGTCTTTCCCGGTTATAGTCAGCCTTGTCCTTATGGTGGCTGCTGGGCACGCGTGGACTTGGAACGCATTGCGAAAGTAGCATACCCAAAAAGAATCTCGCATTCTTGCGTTTCATGCTCGTTTTTTTATCGATCCCGTTTCCGCGCTCCGTGGACATGAAACCCATGCGCATGATCGCCAAAGGGGATCCCAAAAACGTGCGCCCATACATCCGCATCAACCCATGTGCCATCATTCATGCGTACCAGAAGATACTGATGCGGGGATATCCCATGCAGAAGCGTCCAACGTGTTCTGAGATCGCTCTCGGTAAAATGACCGCTATGAACAAGAAGCGCCCCCAGAAGCCAGTTCAGATTCGTACAATGCAAAAACCCGCTACGCGCCCAGAGTTCATCCATGGAACGCGGAAAAAGCTCAAAGAAATGCGTAATGGTTTTCAAACGGTTACCGTGATATTTCTTTACAAGAATCGCATAGGCATAACGCAAACAATCCTCCTGCGTCTTTTCCAAACGCAGAGCTTCCGCAATGCGCTGCATATCTGGAGGCAGTAATGAAGGAATGAATGTCATCGTGCAGGAAGGTCGATGGAACGTGCCGTGTGATTGGTTGCTTTTAAAAACGCTTCAACGCCCTCATGCGTTATTACTAACGATGCCGTATTCACCAGCGGATGACAATTGATACGCTCCGCATCCCACACATGCCGATCCACAATCACTTCGACGCAATGATCGACATCGTGGATGAGGCCGAGCATGGTGACCGACCCCGGCTCGACTCCCAAATACTTTTTCAGCAGTTCGGGTCCGACGAACGAAAGGCCTTTCACGCCGAGCAATATGCCCAGCGCTTTCAGATCCACACTTTTCTCGTGCCCCACAACTACCAGGAAAAAGCGCTTTTTCTTGTCGTCTTTCAGAAAGAGATTTTTGGTGGAAACGCCGCCAATATTCAGACCAAGCGCTTCGGATTCTTCACACGTAAACACGGCAGGATGTTCGTGCTTTTCGTAGGGGATAGCGTGCGCGGCGAGGAAGGCGTAGATGTCGGGCATAAAAATGGACTTTTTTATTTTTTAAGAACAGTAAGAAAATCTTCAAAGATATATAAATTTTCACGCCCAATTTTCACAGGTTTCAATAAACCAATAGATGCTAATTTTTCTAAATATTTCCTAGCTGTTTGTTCTTTTGCTAAGCCATTTTCAACAATAAATTTCGCCTTGCAATAAGGCAATTGGAAAAGTACTTCCAATAACTCCTTACTGTAGAAACTGACTTCTGATTTTAATCGCCCTGACGTAGTCTCCATCAGGTGAATAATTTCGCAAATTTTTTCCTCGGTAAATTTTGCCGTTTCCTCTACCGCATCTAGCATATACATAATCCATTCTTCCCATTTATTTTGTGTTGTGACTTCTAATAAACGACGATAATAACTGTCACGGTGCTCAATTATATATTTACTTAAATATAAAATTGGCGTTTCTAGTAATCCGGCCTGCATCAAATACAAAATATTTATAATTCTCCCTGTACGACCATTTCCATCTGAAAATGGGTGAATTGCCTCAAATTGGTAATGTGCAATTGCCATTTTTATTAGAGGATCGATTCCATTTTCGGTATTTAGAAAAACCTCTAAATTATTCAGAAGTGCATTTAATCTCTCAGTCCCAATTGGGGGAGTGTATACAATTTCTCCGGTCCTTTTATTTTTCAAATTTGTTCCAGAGTTCTTTCTAACACTCGAGGAGTTTTCTTTAATAATTTGCATTATCGTGATAAATACATTGGTAGTGAGTGGTCTTTGCTTTATATCACTAACTCCAATCCATAATGCTTCTACATACCGAAGAACTTCTTTTGTGGTCGGATTAATAGCTTTTTCTATATTTGCCAAAGCTTCATATAGTTCATCATCAGTAGTAACAATATTTTCAATTTCCGAGCTTTCCTTCGCCTCTTTAAGAAAAATACTATTAAGTAAAACCGTTTGATTCGGCAAGGCTTTACCAGCAGTAAGAGTGGCTAATGCTCTGCTCGCAGAAATTGCTTTTTTTAAAATTCTAGGAGATTCCAAAATCTCCCGGGAAGGAGGAAGTATCGGAAGATCGTTATACGGGAGTAGAGGATCAAATGCCATGTATGAATGCTATCATATACCTTTAAAAATATCAAATTTTTAAAGGTATTCTGCCCATACCTTTAATGGATCAAGGTATGCAAAAAATACCTTTATAAATCCATTATTAATAAATACTCGTACAATAATGGTACCCCTGGTTGGAATTGAACCAACATTTATCCCTTAGGACGGGATTGTTCTATCCGTTGAACTACGGGGGCGGATCGGTACCAAGAAGTCTTAGATCAAAAAATGAACTATTTACAGTATTCATTCTCCATTCTCAATTATCAATTCTCAATTCTGACTTAGGCTCTTAGGCTCCAAATACCACGACTTCTCGTCCTTCTGCTCCGAATGAACCCTTCAGCTTGAATTCCTTCACCTGCTCTTTGCCAGCGGCACCACAGGCCTTCAGAACGTCGGGGTGCAGGCTTCCGTCGGCTGCGGGGACAATGAAGAGCATGCGAGGATCGATTTCGTCGAGGAGCGTCTGACACCTTTTTACATCTTCTGCCGGGAGAACAAGAACGTGTATTTCACCCAGGCGCTCAATATCTTCGTCACTCCAATCTTCCAGAGGCGATGCCGGAAAGGCAAAACGCACGTCATCAATATCAATCACGTAAGATACTTTCTGACCTTCTTTCTGCCCGATACCGCGAACGGTAATGCCCGCAACATCATATTCACCCGGCCAGGAAATGACTTCGCGACTGGGGTTTTCCTGCGGAGACGGCATAAAGTTGAGCATGCCGGCTTGGATCTTTTCCGGAAATACAACAAGAGGCATGGGGCCGCCCGTGCATTTTAGGGAGGAGCCGCCGAGAGAGGTGAATGTCAGTTGAGCCATATGGGAGGATTGTAGGGTTAGGGCTAGGGTTAGGGCTAGGGGAAATGTCTGCGGGGTGTTTACGAAGCAGATGATTCTATCTTCGCTGTCTCGATGACAACGCGTTCGATTTTAGCACCGACGCTGCGCAATTTTTCGTCCAGCCTGTCGTAGCCACGCTCGATGTATTGCACATCCGTCACAATGGTGCGGCCTTCCGCACAGAGCCCCGCAAGAACCATGGCGGCGCCTGCACGAATGTCGTTACTGGCAACGGTGCGGCCCTTGAGTGGCGTAGGTCCTATGATCAATGCCTGATGTGCATTGAGAATTTCCATGTGGATACCCATTTTTTCAAGCTCATAGAGATAAGCCAAGCGTCCTTCAAAAATACATTCGAAGATACGACTGACTCCTTTTGCCTGCGTCATAAGTACTCCAATGGGGGCTTGCAGATCCGTTGGGAAGCCGGGGTGAATACCGGTTTGCACTTTCATGTTTTGCAAAATGGATAATTCACCATCCACAAAAAGCACGCGTTCCGCACTGTCATATTTCCACAGGCCGCCCGCACGGCGAATGACATCCAAGAAGACAATGAGGTCATCAATATCTACATCGCGCAGTCTGAGTTTTCCTTTGGTCACAAGTGCGGCAATGACAAAACATCCCGCTTCCAAATAATCGAATGGAACGCGGAATTCAACCGGACGCAAATGTCCGACTCCGTGAATGATGAGCGTGTTCGTTCCAATTCCATCCACCTTCGCGCCCATTTCCTGCGCCATGCGCGCAACGGCCTGTACGTGGGGTTCTGCGGTTGCGATATCGATGCGCGTTTCGCCGACTGTTCCGGCCGCGGCCCAAATGGCAATTTCCGTGGCTGTCACAGAAAACGCGGGCATGATAATGCGACTCGCGGTTAATTTTCCTTGGAGATGAATGACTTCCTGCGTGCTCAAATTTTTCGCACCCATTTGCTCCAATGCAAGAACGTGCGCCTCCACCGGACGCTTCCCAAGTACACATCCACCCGGATACGACATCTCGACTACGCCAAAGCGCGCGAGGAGCGGACCGAGTAATACAATTGCGCCGCGGAGTTTAGACACAAGCTCAGCGGGAATAGGTTTGCTTTCAAGTTTCGTTGTATCAATAGTGGCGACTCCGTTTTCAAAGTGCGTGGTGGCACCCAAGAATTCAAGAATCTTCAAAAGTGTTTCCGTATCGCGCAAGCGCGGAACGTTATGCAACACAGTCACGCCGCTCACCAGGACCGATCCTGCAATGAGAGGGAGTGCCGCATTCTTGGAGCCGCTAATTGTCACCTCTCCTTGGAGCGGGACGCCGCCTGTGATGTGGTAACGAATATCCATGGGGGCTGATTATAGTGGAAAATTCTTCAAAGATACTCAAAAATAAGGGATTATTGGGCAGTTTGGCAGGTGTCACCCCGAGCGTAGCCGAGGGGTTACACCGTCTGCATCGCGAAATACTCTGTCATCAGTGGCCTGGATGCATTAGTCCGAAGCCCCTCCGCCAGTTCAATAAGAGCCTTTTGCTGCTTGTGGGTGTAATCGCCTTGTTCACGAAGTGTGAGCGACAAATGAAACAAGAATCGCTCAGCATCCGGTCCGCGTTCGTGAAGCGGTACCAGCGCCATCATACGGTCAATGGACGAGCGCGTATTCCAAAACGACATCGCCTGTTGATGCATCTGTTTTTCTTCGCGGAGCGCATCGGGGTCGTCCGCCAAACGCAGTGCACGACCGGGCGCACCTTGTGCCAGATGCAAAATAAATTGCCGCTCTTCGTCATCCGTCTCCGGAAGTGCCGACGCAATGTCCTTATCCGCCACGCGCTGAAAACGGAGCACTCTGGAGCGAGAGAGGATAGTGGGCAATACTGTCTGCAACGAATCTGTCGTGAGCAAAAAGATGCGACCGGGTGGCGGCTCTTCCAATGTTTTCAAAAGCGCATTCGTCGCGCTGTCCTGCATGCGTTCAATGCCGCGGATAATACAAAAGCGATACTGACCGTTCCCCGTCTCTTGGAGACGGCTTTGAATCTCGCGCACATCATCTATCCCGATTGTGTCCGTACGCATAGGAGGAGCCTTTGCACGATGTTGCTGCGGTACGTTGCTGGACTGCGCGATGGTATCCCAATTCTCACATTTATCTTCAATCCACAGCTGATCCAGAACCATCAAATCCGGATGAATCATGTGTGCGATTTGATGATCGATCTCCTCTTTTTCTTCCGTCGTTTTTCCCTGCGTTAACAGTTCGCGCGCAAACCACTGAGCAACCGCTGTCTTTCCCAAATTCGGCGTTCCTGCAAACAAATACGCATGCGCGACATTGTTACTGTCGATATCCGCTGCAAGTTCCGCAAGCTGACGGGTGTGGCCGATTATTTTCTGATGCGGCATGAAAGATGAGTATATATCAACGGATTTTTATCCTTCATTTATGATTCCTGCCCATGACACCCTGAACCACTCACTGCGGTTCGGATTCAGGGCATACTTCTTTCATTGTACATCTTGGCCATGACACTTCTTATACTTTTTCCCGCTTCCACACGGACAGGGATCGTTGCGTCCAACCTTGTTCGCAGAATTTGACTGCTGCGCCCCGGCCTCCCGTCTCCCGTCTCCGATCTCCCGTCGTATAGCCTGACCAATCATCGTGTTCTGATTATTCTCATTCAGAACATTCAATGCGCCAACGCCGGTCTGCTCCAATTCGCCTTCAATCTGCGCTTCGTTTGTGGAAAGTCCTGCAAGATCCTGCTCCGCCTGCTCAAGAATTTGGCGTGGAGCGAACTGCGTGAAGTTAATCTGCAATATGGTGCGGATAATAGTGGTTTCAATGTTTGAAAGCAGAAGCTGGAAACGGCGGAATCCTTGGTCCTGATATTCAATCACGGGATCGCGCTGCGCGTAGCCGGCGAATGCCACTTGTTCACGGAGGTGCGACATGTCATCGATGTGATCCATCCAATGCGTGTCGATGGAACGAAGCGTGACCACGCGTTCTGCTTGCGCCACAATTTCTTCGCCGCTCTCTTTGCACTTCACGTCGTAAAATGACGCAAGCGTCTCTTCCACAAATGTCGCCATTTTTTCTGCATCGACAAAACTCTTCAATTTTTCCTCAGAAATAATCTCGCGGAACTGCGGATGGAGTCCGCTCAGTTCGTCGACAATCTTTGCAATGTTCCAATTTTCCGGATCGTGTCCCGTTGCATTTGCAAGGACGACGGATCGACCTTCTTTGCGGAGAGATGCCAAAATATCGGCATGGAGTGAACCGTCTGTTTTCTGTTCCGTGCTGTTGGTCTCATCGATTTTTTCGAGGATCTTCTGGCGGCGCTTGTAAATAATTTCGCGGTGTTTGTTCATCACGTCGTCGTACTGGAGAACGTGTTTACGCATGTCAAAGTGGTGCCCTTCCACGCGCTTCTGCGCCCCTTCAATGCTGCGACTCACCATGCCGTTTTGCAGCGGCACATCTTCCGGCACATTGAGGCGCTCCATCATGGACTTCAAGCGATCGCCGCCGAAAAGACGCATAAGATCGTCTTCCATGGACACAAAGAACTGCGACTCTCCCGGATCTCCCTGACGACCGGAGCGACCGCGGAGCTGGTTATCAATACGGCGAGATTCGTGACGTTCCGTTCCAAGAATCGCAAGACCTCCAAGCCCCTGTACGCCGTCTCCGAGCTTGATATCCGTTCCACGACCGGCCATGTTGGTGGCAATGGTCACACTTCCTTTCTGGCCCGCGTTGGCCACAATTTCCGCTTCCTGTTCATGCTGTTTTGCGTTGAGCACTTGGTGCGGCACGTTTTCCTGCTTCAAGAGAAGCGAAAGCACTTCGGATTTTTCGATGGACGTTGTTCCAATAAGCACCGGCTGCCCGAGTGCATTTTTTTCTTTTGCGAGCTTGGCGACTGCTTTAAATTTTGCAGAGACCGTACGGTAAATGGCATCCGATTGATCATCGCGTACCATCGGGCGATGCGTGGGGATAACGAGGACGCGCAGTTTATAAATGGATTCAAATTCTTCCTCTTCCGTTTTTGCCGTACCGGTCATACCCCCGAGTTTTTTATACAGACGGAAATAGTTCTGGAAGGTGATAGTGGCGAGTGTTTTGCTTTCGCGCTGCACTTCCACATTTTCTTTGGCTTCAATGGCTTGGTGGAGTCCATGACTGTAGCGACGACCCGGCATCAAACGGCCTGTAAACTCATCCACAATGACAATCTCGCCATTATTCGAGACCACGTAATCCACATCGCGCTGATAAATAGCGTGGGCGCGAAGCGCTTGCTCAATGTGATGCACTTCTTCAAATCCTTTCTCGGTATAAATATTTTCAAGGTTCAGCAATTGCTCCATCTTTTTAATTCCTTCGTCGGTAAGGGCTGCCGCGCGCTGCTTTTCGTCTTTGGTGAAGTGCGTGTTTTCCTGCAAATTTTTCACGAGCATTGCGTACTGCATGTACTTGGTTGTTGATTCTTCCGCAGGCTGACTGATGATGAGCGGCGTGCGTGCTTCGTCGATGAGAATAGAGTCGACTTCATCCACGATCGCGTAGTTCAGTCCGCGCTGCACCTGCTGCTTGATACTGCTCACCATGTTGTCGCGCAGATAATCGAACCCGTATTCGTTGTTAGTTCCGTAGGTAATGTCCGATGCATACGCAGCACGACGCTCTTCGTTATTGATGCCGTGCACCACCGTACCGACCGTCAGGCCAAGCGCTTTATAGAGCACGCCCATCCAATGACTGTCGCGACGAGCGAGATAATCGTTCACGGTCACCACATGCACACCCTTTCCACCGAGCGCATTCAAATACACGGGAAGAGTCGACACGAGCGTTTTTCCTTCTCCCGTTTTCATTTCCGCAATCATGCCTTTGTGGAGCGCAATGCCTCCCAAAATCTGCACATCGAACGGCACCATGTTCCATTCAAATTCTTGGCGCCCGATCATTTCTTTGTGACCGACGAGCAATTCACATGCACGAATAGCGACGGCGAATGCTTCGGGGAGGATGTGATCCAACGTGGCTCCGTCTGCAATTTTCTTTTTGAGCTCTTCGCTTTTAGCAGGCAAATCTGCAAGGGTCAGTGCTTGAATCTCCGGGCGTTTTTCGTACGCACGCACCTCCGCCACCTTCGGCCAGAGTTTCTTTAATTCTTTTTCGTTGGGATCGCCAAGGAGCTTATTGAGAGTATCGAGGAATGACATGTAAGGTTGAGTATCAAAATGGAAATGCGGGCCTGCCCCGCGTCGCTCCAGAGAGCGGAGTGGAGAGTATAGCATCTAGCTCCAGAGAATCACGTTTTCTACGAAGTTATTCTGGGTATAATTGATTTATTATAGTAAATATGTTATAATGTATTTAATAATTCTTCACACAAACATATGGGAGAAACTCTGAAACCAGAAAATAGTCCTGAAACAAAGGTATTGGCGGTCAGAGATATGACACAATATCCCGAGCATTTTCGTTCTGATTTTGATTTCAATCAAGAACAAAGCGAATTTTATGTAGAAAAAATATATCGTCCTACAATGACATTTTCACAAAGCAATGGCCGACTGGCCTTTGTTGATGAAGACGGATTCCTGCATCTCTCCATTCTCTCGAACAGAAACCGGGGCGCATTGGAACGCGCAGGATACCGACAGATGGGCTGGAAAGTTCCCGGTACAGGAGATGAAAGTCCTGCATTCAATGAGTGGTATGAACGCAATCGTTATACCGAATTGTATGACGATGGCTATGATCGCTCACAGACATTATCTGTGCCCGACATTCCACATTTCGGTCGGTTCGGTGGTAGTCGACAAATTCCCGGCGAATTTACGATTGCCCCCGATGGACAGACAATCAGTTGGTTTTGCACACATCTGCCAGAAGGTAACGGTTGGACGAGCGGAGTCTTGCTCTCCCCTAATACGCCGGAGAATGTGGCAAAACTGGAAGCAGCCGGCTATAAACTTGGATCATGGCCTGCCATCGATGTAACAAAACAGGCAAATAAAACACACGAGCTCTATGTGGAATGGCTGAACAACATTACAGCTGCCTAACCCTCACCACCCTCTCCCGTACCACGGCTGCAGCAATGCTGTTCCGTAGGTTTGGGATGAAAGAAAAGATGGCAATATGTCTGCAAGCGACGTGAGTGATGCAGGCATAAGATTCTGAAGGGTAAGTATTGTCTGATGTTCAGGAATCAATTCTCCGGACCACACTGCATTTTTGAGCAGAGGATGTTCATCTTTCAATGAATCGATAGGAACAAGCGTGGGTTCCGTCCATGGCGAATTTTCGATGCCAAACGTCCGCACAAAGACCTCTGTTTTTTTCGTTGAGTGAAACCAAATCAACGGCATCCTCGTAAAGACGTCCGATGCGGACGTCTTTACAGGTACGCGTGCCTGATACAGATCCGACAAATGAATACCCGCAGCAGTAATCTGCAATTGATCGGCAAGCACATTTGCGAGCGACACCGCCATACGCAAACTCGTAAATCCTCCCGGCCCTACAATACAAGCAATGTGCGTGAGATCTTTGTAGGTCCACCCGGCTTTTGCCAGCGATGCCTCCAGCAGGGGGATGATCCCGCTGTCGCCAATACGATGATCCACGGGAGTGCAGACAATCGTTTTATCGTCAGACACAAGCGCAAAACAGGCTTCTGCATCTACAGAAGAGTTATTGCTCGCCAGATTCAGGAAAAGGGCCTTCATAGTTCCTACTTTATACCTCATACTGGCAATTATGCAGCCACGTCTTTCTATCATCATTCCTACCCATAAACGGCCTGCAATCCTCAAAAAATGCCTGGAACATCTTTCCAAGCAAACTATCGCTGACCACATAGAAGTGATTGTCGTCCATGATGGAGAAGATGATGCCGAAACCGCAGCTATCTTTCATAAACCAAAAACCAGTAACCAAAAACCAGTAACCTATTTCGCCATAGCGAAATCCCAGCAGGGAATTGCAAGAAATCGCGGAGTGGAGAAAGCAACCGCTCCGTATGTGCTCTTTATTGGTGATGATGCATTCCTCGCGCCCGATGCGTGTGAGAAACATTTGCGCATTCAAACACAATCCGCAGCACTCAACCCGCGGCCTATTGCAGTGCTCGGCTTCACAACGTGGGATCCTCAGGCGGACATCACCCCAACAATGGTTTGGCTCGAAAAAACGGGATGGCAATTTGGATACTCGATGATTACGAAATATGCAGACATGTTGATTCCCGAAGAACTGCAGCCGCGTTTCACGTATACCATCAATATCAGTATCCCGACGCACATTGCAAAAAAATATCCGTTCCGCGAAGACCTCACACTCTACGGATGGGAAGACATGCTCTGGGGCAAGCAACTGCAAGAAGCCAATATCCCGCTCTTCTACGCACCCGATGCAAAGGCATTGCACCATCATCACATTGAACTGAGCGATTCACTCGCAAGAATGAAAACACTCGGCCAATCTCTCGTGCACATCACACGCATAGATCCGACACTCGGACGCATGCCGACGGGGCTGAAGATGCTTGCCTACAGATTGATTGCACTCACGCCCGCGCTGCGCGGCAAACATTACAAAGCATTCTTGGAGGGGATTGAGAGTAGCCGCTAACTATTCTGCCACTATCGCCGCATATTAATTGCATCCTTCATCCCGGTGCTATGCTTTTCATATGATGGATGGAAGACCGCCAATGTGGGACGGGGACAGTTGGAATGATGTACGAAAGCGTTTGCTATCGCCGAATACTCGTAAACATCAGATCACCTGGCGCATCAATTACGCCACAAAAACGCAACTTGCTCGTTTGTTGGAAGGCTATAAAGCATGCCTCGAAAGAGAGCCGACACATCCGATATTTAGAGTGCAAGTACCCCTTGTCGAACTTCTTCTGGAAGGTGCGTACATCGATCCTGATGCCATGCAGCCCATTTTGGAAAGAATGCAGCCAAGCAATATGCCGCTTAGCATTACCCGAGTGCAGGAAATTGTACTTGAAACGCTCCAAATCCTACTTGGACGCACTATGGTCACACAAATTCACAATTATGAAGGGCGGCAGAACACACCCAAAAATCCATAAAAACTTGCAAACTTACCCTTACATCCGTATACTTTGTTTACGATTTAAGTATTTCACTATTCCGTAGCATCGGAATGGTGGTCTTCCGATGGGGAAATACGAAGCACGAAATCCGAAATACGAAGGAAATGTGAATACTGAAAAATGAATAGTAAAACTTTTAAACCCGTTCCCTCAATCTTAACCTTATCCTTACCCCTTAGATCATGCGCGCATCATTCATAGCCGCTATCAACCAAATTTGTTCCGAAAAGAACGTCTCTCCGGAGCAGGTCATCGAAGCCGTAAAGCAGGCTATCGCTACCGCGTACCGCAAAGATTACGGTAACAAAGAAATGGAAATCCGCGTCGAGTTGGAAGAAGGCGCAGACATGCCTCGGATTTTGCTTATTAAAGAAGTTGTTGAAGAAGTGGAGAACGAGAACTTCGAAATGAAGTTCGACGACGCAAAGCGCATTAAGCGTGACGTAGAAGTGGGTGACGAAGTGGAAATTGACGTGACTCCCGCCGAATACGGACGCATTGCCGCTCAGGCTGCCAAGCAGGTGATTCTGCAGAAACTCCAGGAAGCAGAACGCATGAGTCTGTACGAGAAATTCAAGGACCGCGAAAACGAACTTCTGACTGCAACCGTTACGAAGGTGGATCCAAACTGGGTCACACTCGAAATTGAAGGCATGACTGTCTCCCTTCCTTGGCGTGAACAAATCCCCGGTGAGCACTACTACACGGGAAAGCGCATCCGCGTATTCCTTGAAAAAGTAGAACTCACAGGCAAGGGTCCGCAGCTCAAAATTTCCCGCACACACGCACAGCTCGTGAAGAAATTGCTCGAACTCGAAATTCCGGAAGTACGGAACGGCGACGTAGAAATTCGCGGCATTGCACGCGATGCAGGATTCCGCAGCAAGGTTGCAGTTTCCAGCAAAGACCCGCGCATCGATCCGATTGGAGCGTGTGTGGGACAGAAAGGCGTGCGTATTCAGGCTGTGATGGAAGAGATCAACGGCGAACGCGTAGACATGCTTGAGTGGAGCGAGGATGCCATCAAATTGATTTCCACCGCTCTCCAGCCAGCTTCCATTTCCGCTGTTATTATTGTGAACGGTACCGAACAAGTCGATGACCAGGGCCGCCGTATTAAGAAGCGCGCAGCAGTGTTCGTCGAAGAGGCACAGCGCCCGATGGCCATCGGAAAGAAAGGGCAAAATATCCGCCTGGCTACAGACTTAACAGGCTTCGAACTCGACATGTATAACTACGAGGAACTCCCTGCATTCAAGGCGAAACTTTCTTCTCTGCGCGACGGCACGGAAATGATGCAGCCGGAAGCAACAACGGAAGAGGCTAATGCAGAAGCAATCGAGGAGCTGCAGGAAAAAGTGGAAGTTGTGTCCACTCCTGATGCGACCGATTCCGAAAGCTCACTCACGCCGGACGGGGATCAGCCGATGGCAGGGGAAGGGGCTGTTGCGGCTTAAAAAAGTTATGAGTTATGGGAATATGAGTTATGAGGATCCTCAAAAGTTCTCATAACTCATAACTCATGTCCCATAACCAATTTCTGCTATCCTCCCTCTATGAAACTCCCACCATTTCCCTTCACCGTCCTCGATACCGAAACAACCGGTTTTGTGCCGAAAGTGCATCACGTCATTGAATTTGCATCGATGACTGCCAGGAATGGGGAAATTGTCGATAGTTACGAACAACTTCTGAGCGTAAAAGAAGAGATTCCGCCACACGTTCAAATCCTCACACGTATCTTCCCCGACGCAATTGCAGGCAAGCCGAGTTTTGCAGAGAAACTGGAAGAGATTAAAACGCACATTGGTGAGGACACATTGCTGGTCGGACAAAATTTGGGATTCGATATTGGCATGATTCGCGGCGAAGGAATCGATTTGTCCGAGCGTCCGTGGATTGATACATCGATGTTGGCCTCCGTCGTGTTTCCGGAATTCCGCAGCTACTCGCTGCAGTACATGAGCACCACGCTCACACTGAATCATGAGCCTGCACACAGAGCATTGGGCGACGTGCGTGCCACGCTGGAACTTCTTGGAAAAATTTGGGAACGTTTGCTGGAATTAAGTCCGGCTGAACTCGCATTTGCAAAAGACATTATGGGCCGAACGCATTCCGGATACGCACAATTGTTCGATGCGCTTCCTGCATCTACAAGCGGAGGGGCTACGTGGATTAAAGCAGAGACGCGCGGCGATATTGTCTCGAGTGATGCACATTTGGAGTTAGAAAAGCCCGCAGTCGGAACCGTACAACTGTACGAAGAAGGGCTCCACCCTGATGGCCTCCAGACCATCGTGAATAGTGCTGCGCAGAATGAAAAAAATCCGACATGGATTGCGGTGAAAAATCTGGAAGCACATTTGCGCAGACTCCATATTCCCGAGGGCATGACCGTCGTACATCCTGCGTATCTGCTTTTGAATCCGGAGGCTGCCAAGGCACTCCAGTCACAAGAAAATCTGACGAGCGATGAAGGCCTGCTTTGTCTGAAGCTTGCGTGGTTCACTCCGCGCACACGGAACGATGTCTCGCTGCACGGATTGGAAAAAGATATTTGGGGCGGCAAACTTTCCTGCACTGAAACATCGGATACGTACACGGCGCAATTCTCCAAAAAATCCAACGCATACTTGTTGGACCACCGTCAGCTTCTGGCATTTTTGGATGACTCCGCGCACGCCGCTCATTCGGCTCTTACACCGGATGCACACATTGTGATTGATGACGCCTCCATGTTGGAGGACACCGCCACGAAGGCCTTCGGTCACTTCTCCAGCGTGGATGATTTACGTGCGGCCTCCAGCGGCAACGACACGCTCACATCGCTGACGGATCTGCTCTCCATCTGGGTCGAAAAAATCCGCAAAGGCGAAGACAACCATTTCATCACGCAGGCAGAATTGGAACTCCCGGAAACCCGCGGACTCCAAACGCAAATCGGCGATATCCTCGCACGCGAATCACTACCCGAAAAAACGCGCGTCCAACTTCTGGAATTGGCAGCACTCTTGGAACCCGTTCTTCTGAAGACACAGATGATCTGGGTGGAGTGCCGTATTAATGGCAGCCTCTTTTTGAACAGCGCACCGGAGAATGTGGATCGCGTCTTGGAGGCCTGTCTCTACAGTAAATTTGCAACGACTCTGCTGGTTCCGCGCGAATGCACGAACACATTGGTAGAAGTTATTCCGCCGCGCTATCCGGTCATGAGTACCATTGATGATAGGAGACAGGATTGCCCGGTCACAGTCACATTCCCGCAAGACACATCTCTGGCATCCATCCTGAAAGATCCACCCGCCGGAAAAAGTGTGGTGCTGGCCGGAAGCAAACGCATGATTGAACAGATGTATATTGATTTCACGCAGCCGCTCGAAGAGAAAAATATCACGCTCATTTGCCAAGGGCTTGCCGGCGGACAGGGAAGAATGGAGTCCGAATTTTTGGCAGCTGATGGAACCGTCATTTGGATTTTGACTCCGTGGATGTATGAAGGCACTGAACTCCCGAAGGGCTCCGTGGATCGCTTATTTTTGGAGTCCGTTCCGTTCGATCATCCGGGACAGCCGGTCTTTAGTAAGCGCAAAGACCATCACCGGAATGGCTTTGAGGATTACGCGATGCCACGCGTAGAAACGAGACTCTTCCGCTTGCTCCGCACCTTCTGCAGACAGCGCAAAGACGGCGGCGATATGGTGGTGCTCGATAGGCGCGTGCACGAGAAAGCGTACGGCAAGCGCATCATGAGATATTTGGGGCAGTTTGGTCTTGAGGTCGAGCGTAAGGTTGAGGAAAAGGGGACGATGAAAAAGGAGGAGGATCAGTTGAAGCTGTTCTAATCTTACTTCGTCGAATTCGCCGGCGGCGTACAGGTGATATTGCTGTCCTCTCCCGTGTCATTACATCCGGGCGGAATTTCGCACTGTGTGGCTTTGCCGTTGGTATACAGAATATAACGAGGTTCATCGTCGTCGCACTGTACTTTGCATGTCCACGGCTCATTCACGCCACCCGTAAACGGAAAGTCGACCACAATCGGCGCGCCCGCGCAGGCAATAACCGGCGTCTTGGGAACTTGAGGAACCGACACGTACTGCGCCGGGAAAAATGCCTGAATAGCGACAGTCAGGAGAATGAGGGTGCACAGGCCGACAATGGCACGGTCGAGAGGTTTCATTCTTTAAAGAGGATTTTCTGCGGTACCGGCAGATGCTTCAAATAGTGGCTCAAAACGTTTGATAGAAGGCGGCCGTGTCTCCTGATTTTCAATTGCCGCAATGGTTGCCGCATTAGCCGTCAACTGAAGAACGGGGGACGATGTTTGTACAACCCCATCTTTCATCCCTTCCGGCGGCAAAAGTTCATACTGCGAATCTACAGTCTGCAGCCATGCCTCAAGTTCGTGACGCGTTGCTGAGGCAGCTACTATATTCAATTTCCTCTGCTCAGACCCATCCTCCACCTCTGGCACTTTTTTTACATTCAATGAAATAACCAAAGATTGCCTATCGGCGGACAACTGCTCATCGGCTCCGTGAGTATCTAAAGACATTGCAGAAGGGGGAATGGTTCGTGAATCAATCTAACAGAGCGTCTATTCTTTGCAAGACTTCCTCCCTCTTGTCGGCTCGTTATGGGTTATGGGGATCGAGTAACGGAATAATGGAATAACCGAATAATGGGACAATTAAAAAAAGAAGTTCCGCTTCAACATTGCTTCAGCAATGTTAAACACTCGTGGCGTGGAGTCCGACCACGGAGGGTGAAGGGGCAAGCGGGGTGGAAAGTTGGTCGGACCGCATTTTTTGGTTCCTTTTTGGGGCATGGCCAAAAAGGGACGCCCGCCTGGCAAGGCTCCCCGAAGGGAAGCTGACTTAAAAGAAAGACTCCATGCTTCGAGCGTCCTCAGCATGACACTAATCCGCCCCCTTCCTTGAACACACAACCACCGCCGTCCTCCACAAAATCCACACATCCAACCCAAGCGACCACTCTTCCACGTATTTCAAATCCAATGCCACCTCTTCATCAAACTTCAAATCCGACCGACCGGAAATTTGCGCCAACCCCGTTGCCCCCGGGCGCACCGCGAAGACGCGACGCTGATACGAATTATAGAGCTTTACCTCCTCGGGCAGATGCGGACGCGGCCCTACAAGAGACACACTGCCTCCCAGAACGTTTAGAAGCTGCGGAAGCTCATCGAGTGACCAACGGCGGAGAACACGTCCCACACGGGTCACGCGCGGGTCATTTTTCATTTTGAAGAGCGGACCGTCTTTACGGTGATTCTTTTCCATTAATGCACTCTTGAGCTTGTCGGCATCGGGCACCATTGATCGGAATTTAAGCACACCTATTTTTTTCTTCCCTTCTTCTCCAATGCGTTTCGATACATAGAAAATCGGACGGCCGGAATCAATCAGAATGGAGATGACAATAATCAGAAGCAGAGGAGAGAGAATAGCGATGAGAAAGAGGCTCACCACAATATCGAAGAGTCGTTTAAAAATACGTCCCCATCCGTCGAGCGGCGTCGGGCGCAGTCGAATCATGGGAAGCAGTCCCAAACGCTCCACGCGCAGAAGATGCGGCACATCGGCCAATACCGGCGGCAAAAATGCGTAGCCAATGTGATGACTGCGGCAGAAATCGATGAGGAGCAGCGTGCTATCGCTTTCAGGATTAGGATCTGTCTGAAGAACAAGATCCAAATTCTGTTTGGAACTGAGTTTCGCAATCGCATCTAAATTTGTGACATGCCCCAAGTATGCATAGCGCGCATCGCGCGCGAGGGTGCGCTTTGCAATATCGGTAAGTCGCTGTTTTCCAACCGACACGACATACCGCACACCAATGCCGGAGAGAAGAAGTGAGCGCTGGAGAATGGTGACGCTCGCGCGACCGAGCACCACAAAAAATGTCATGAAAAAAACAGAATGCAGCAGAAGAATGCGCGAGAAAAACAGCTGACGCTCAATGAGGAAAAACCACGTCATCACCGCAACCAGCCAGAGAAGAGTTGTGACAATAATCCGTCCCACTTCGTTCCATGCACTCCGCGTGGACTGCAATGCGTACATCCCCATACACGCGGCCACCGTAATGAAAACCAAGAGACTCGGTGCAATAAAATAATGCACGTAGACCGCAAAACGCGGCAGCGTTGCCGCCGTATCCAATAACTGTCTGTACGGCACGAGATCGATATTCGCTTCACGCAAACGATACGTCAGGAGCAGCGCCGCAGAAACAGCGAGTGCGTCCAATGGAATACGTGCCAAGCCAAAGAGGGCTTCGGACTTCTTCATACGAGGGGCATTGTACAGCAATTTGGTTTTAATGGAGCCGCTTGTCGGATTTGAACCGACGACCTACTCATTACAAGTGAGTTGCTCTACCACTGAGCTAAAGCGGCTTATTGAAGGTCAAGGTTAAGGAAAAGGCTAAGGACCAATTCCAAACTTTGGGTCTGTATCCTAGCTTTTTACTAGGTAAAAAGTCTATCCCTTTATTGGCAAATTCAGGCATTTCCGGCATAATAGATGTCCTGTTCTTTGATGATCGCCCCAATCCGCCTTCGGGTGAGATTGTGGGAGGAACGTCCGGACTCCATAGAAACGCCATGCGGCTAACGGCCGTCGCTCTGATCCTTAAAATCAGGGTAGGACCAGTGCCACAGAGACGAGCCCCTTTAGTGGGGATTGAAACGCCCTGGAATTGACCGGGGCCATGCACCACGCGCTTTCGCTTGGGTGCATGGCGGTAAACTCATGGTGGAGCAAGGAGGATTTGGGTCTTTGGGATCAGCGATGGTTTCGTCGCTCCATTTACCCCTCCGCACAATGCCCAGCGTAGTCCCGCGATTGCGGGACGAAGTTGGGTTGAGGTTTGCAGGCAACTGCTACCCCAGAGAGATGATCATCTCCTGCGCAAGCGGGAACAGAATCCGGCGTACAAGGACAGGACAAAGCAGCCACGCCCAGCGTGGCTTTTTTGTGCCTCAACTTGCTAAACGTCAATTATTATTAGAAAATATACTTTTAATTTGACAAGCCTTCTTCAATCCTTATACTCCGGTCCCCGTGGCTTCTAGCCGATATTTTTGGGTTTTCTGTTCTTTGGAAAAAGGATTGCACGCAATGGTGTTAGTGAGGAATCGCGTTCAAGGACGTCGCAGGCATGCACCGGGCATGATGACCGGACGCATTAACCTGGGAGTTCACCGTACGATCAGCCAATTAATTGGCCGCGCGGCACTCGTCAGAAATGCAGCATTGATCAAGTCTGTTCTCGAACATCAGTTCGGATGGTCCTCTGACCGCCGTCTGATTTTGCATGATGCATGCATCGAATTAGTCCGGTGGCATAACCGGACAGATCCCCATGAACCCCGTAAGGGGTTTGTACAGGAGCAACTGAAAGCGGCCACACTGTATGAATGGCTCTGCTTTGCAGGCTCCAATGCAGCGCAGGCAAACCGCATGATGGATCAAGGACACATTGTCCTTATCCAAGAACGCGGATACATCCTTATTCAAAAGTTCCGCAGCGGCAAAGTATTCATCTCCGAAGCGACTACACTGCCGGGCGGAAAGAAGCCCATCTACTACGCAGGTACGTACCTGCGTTAATCGTCAACCACGGCCCGCCGCCCAGCCTCACTCCGAGGCTGGCGGCATATTTTTGTTGACAAAAATCTCTCGTTTTCTACTATGTGGCCCCGTTCGTTTTTGCATCACTGCCTGTCTGCTTCCTGCGCTGTGCTCACGATTGAGGGTGGCGCTGGGAGGATACCCTCACTTTACCCCGATGGATCCGACAAAGGAGAGCCTAATTGAGTTACGTCGTATTTGAAGCCGAAAGCGACGACAGCTGTTTGCTGGCGCTTTGTTTGAGCATGTTATTGAAGTTCGATAACCACCACGAGATCACCGCATTTTTAAAGGACGTGCGGCTCAGGAAAGAAGATACCGCTCAAGAGAAAGGTGCATTATTGGCCTCCGGTAAGGCTGATTTTCACTACACGTCTGGTTATTACTATTTTATTCCGTTTGACGGATTATTTGTGACAATCAGCCGGTCCGATACATCGATGTTCAGTCTTGTGCTGCGCATTTCCATTTTTGGCCACATTTCCACCATCGTCCCTACCTGTTTTTTGCTCTACAAAACCATACGTCGATGCAATCGAACATCCCTGTTTAGAAATACTATTTTAAAGAAACCCTCTCTAAAAACCTGACCATCGCCCATCAAGTGATTCTTCCCCCTGTACTCCAGCGACGCTTTTGCCGTTGGAGTCTTTTTACTGTCTTTAAAAGCTAAATGACACCTTTTATTGACAAACCGCCCGCCAAAAACCATAGTGTCCCGCGATCTTTGAAATCCTTATAGCATATCTCGTTCCTGCATCGTGCTTTTTAGAAAAGAGCGCAGTGCTGGGAAGAGGTACGAACCTCTCAATTTTTGGGACAGCGAGTCCCCAGTAAAGGAGTTTTAGCATGACGACACTGACACATTTTCACTTTAAAACAGGAGAAGTCGAACCCATTGAAACCGCTCTCTGCGCCATTTTTGGCGGAGTTGATGCAATTTTCCTAGGGACATTTCTCCGGACAATTCGTGCGGAGAAAGACACTGGCTCCTCCATGCAAATGGCTATTCAACTGGCCAACACATGCAGCCCTGAAACAATTGCCGACACAACAACCGGTTATTACCGCTTCAAGAAAGGCGATGGCTCTTGTCGTGTCTGCATCGGACCGCGAAGCGACGATCGATTCACGGTGCATGTTGTTGCAAAAGATCAACAGGCACTGATCAATACAATCGCCGCACTGCGCTCTGCACATCCCGGTTTCACGATTCACATTGATGAACAAACAGTCTGCTCCGTGGAACAGGCGGAAGAAATCCTCACGGGTTCAACTGCCATCGTCTAATCGTCTGCAAAAACATTACAAAAAATCGGAGGCTCGTTTATTAACCCTTTTCTCAAGCCCAGCCTTCGTACGATTACGAAGGCTCTTTTACGTACCCTTCTTTTTCTTCCCATTCACCGGAAAGTTTACCGTAAAGACAGTCCCTTCGTTTTCGCGACTCTTGAATGTAATGGTTCCACCCAATCGCTCGACGATGGATTTGGTGATGTACAACCCGAGTCCGTTTCCATCGGTATCCATTTTGCGGACATTTTTTGCACGGAAGAAACGTTGGAACACTCTCTTCTGTTCGGACTTTGGAATACCCACGCCTTCATCTTCCACCGTAAAGACAACATGGGATTTCACCGACACAAAACCAATCCTAATGCGCTTCCCTTTGCGGGAATATTTTACGGCGTTACTCACCAAGTTCTGCAATACAATGCGCAAAAGCGTCGGGTCTGTTTTCATCACTACTTTGCGATGCGGCGCAGACAGCGTGCAGCTTACGCCCACTTCACCCGCCATGGTCTCGCAATCTTTTTCCATTTCATGAACCAATTGATTGACGTCGACAGACTCAATTTCCGGCTTCAATCCTTCCCCTTCCAAATGCGCGGCATGGAGAAGGGCCGTAAGCAATGTGACCATGCGCTCCAGTCCGTGATCAATTTCCTTCAGGTACAAACGCTGATTATCGCTCAATGATTTTTTCTCTTCCTGAAAGAGTTCCACGTACCAACGAATGGCCGAGAGCGGCGTGCGCAACTGATGGCTGGCGAGCGTAATGAATTCTGATTTCAAATAATCCAAACGGCGCTCTTCCGTAATGTCTTGAAGCACGATGATGGCACCGAAGAAATTCTTTCCTTCGGACAGCGGACTGATGGCAAGAAGTACCGGCAACATGGTCCCGTCGCTGCGCATAATGCTCCAGTGCGCATTGGCAGGGGAGCGCACCTGGCGGCGCTTTTCCAAACACTGCAGAAGAGGGTGCTTGGTGCTGAGCATAGTGCCGCGGTGTCCGCGCAGATCCAAAGCGGCAATGGCGGATTTCCCAAGAATGACTTCGCGCTTTTGTTCAAGGAGACGGAGCGCTGCCGGGTTTACTCCGGTCACCATTCCTTTGCGATCCACCGTAATGACACCCTGATCAATGCCATCAAGAATCGTGCGGTCGAGCGTGTACTGTTTGCGCAGTGCGTCGGTACGCTTGCTGATTTCTTTTTCTTGATCCCTGTACACGCGCTGCAAACGCACGCTCATATCTACGATTGTTTGATCCAACATTTCCACTTCATCTCCGGTATGAACACTGCGCCGCATTTGCCAATGACCCGGACCAAGATGAATCACGCTACGCGCAAGTCCGCGAAGAGGAGCGGTAAGTTCGGATGAGAGTAAATAGGCGAGTGCGATTGCGAGCAGAATAATAAGGATTCCGAGCATGGCTTGCGAAAAGGCAAGCGACTGCACCTGACGCAATGCAAACGCACGATCCATCTGTACCGCCATTCCCCAGCCGAGCGACGGCAACATACGATAAGCGGATAATACATCTGCACCTTCTTGATCGTGGAAGCGCCCGATTCCTTGCTCTCCACGGGTTGCGCGCACAAGCGGCATTGCATGAACTGCCTCGTCGGAATCTTTGAGGTAGAGAATATAAGACTGGCGATCGCTTTTATCCGGATGAATGAGAACAATCTTATCTCGCTCCACCAAGCCAAAACTAATGCGCGCATTCCCACCGAGCGCAGGAGCTAAACGCAAAAGAGGTTCAACAAACGCTTCTGCATTGTAACGAAGTGCAATCGTTCCGATTCTATTTGCACGATCATCCCACACCGGCGTAAATACGTCGTACCACTGCCACGATTGTTTTCCAATCACTGTGCGCTGATGCGCTGTTCGCAACGCTTCTCCGGGCAAGCCAATGGTTTCTCCGGCCTTCCCAAGTTCTTCCGTGGATGATCCGTATACTTCAATACCAACAAGCGCCGGCTCATCACGCTGCAAGACTGCAAGCAGGCGTGCAATATCCGTTGATCCCGCAGTACGTGCGAAGACGCGTTTGATATCGCTATTAGACCCAAGGAGCGATGCACGTTCGCGAGCGAGCGAGAGCGACTGTTCCATGCTTTCTTCCGATGCAGTGGCGAGCGACGAAAGCTGCGTAAGAACCGACTGCTGCAAAAGAGACTGTGCAATAATGAAAGACACTGTTGAAAAAAGCACAATGATGAACGTAGTCAAAATAACGGCCTGCATAATCATGCGCCGCAGAATGGATGAGCGCTGCGTACCCGGTGTATGAAGAGGGTTTTGGTCTTTCATGAAATGTTTTGTTTTCTTCTTATTATAGCAAAAAACACCGATTTTCACCAGTAGAGACGTCCGATTCGGACGTCTCTACTGGGCATTGAATTGCCTTATAAAACCCTTTTAACGCGTTATAGAGATGGGTGCATTTTCAGCAAGCGGTGCGGTGACCGTCAAGCGGCTGTTTGCGTCCTGTACGATGAAATATTCCGTCCCCGTTCCGCTGACCGCGGCTTTTGGATCCGAAGGTATTTTGACAAGATAGGAACCGGAAAGCGCGCGCAAACTCACGCCATTATTGCAACTTGCCGCAGTAACCGTACAGATTCCTCGTGCAGTCGAATTATTGGGGATGCCGGATGGAAGCGTACCCTGATGATCAATCGCATACTGATACACGGCGTTCAAAATGGTATTGGCATCGCTCTGACGTTTTGCATCGCGACTGGATGCAAGTTGGCGCGTCGGGCTAAGTGCGGCGATCACAATAGATGTGAGCACCGCGATGATGCCGATAACCAGCATCAGTTCTATCAGCGTAAATCCGCGGTGCAGATGTCGGCGAGGGCAGGAGGCCATTGCCATCCACTCTATCAAGAATTTTTCTTTAGATAAAGCAATGCCCCCTTGCGGAGGCATTGCTTGCTCATAGTTTCTAACGATGAAAATTAGCGCTGTACGCTGATGGAAACCTGCTGTTCAGCCTTCGGTGCGTCAACCGTTACGCGGTTGCTGCTGTCGAGCTGGATGAAGTACTGCGTTCCGCTTCCTGTTGTATCAGCTGTGGATGCAGGAGGAGCCTGAGGATCGCGTGGCAACTTCACAATGTAGGAACCTGTCAACACATCGAGTGATGCATAGGTGGAAAGTGCCTTACATGCAGTGTTACCGGACGTACAAATTTCTTTGCGTGTCGTGGTAATGCTGGACGGCAAGGTACCGTTCTTGTCGATTGCATACTGATACACAGCGTTGAGGATGGTGTTCACATCCGCACGGCGCTGAGCATTGCGTGCATCGCCCAATTGCTTGGTTGGGTTAATAGCCACGATGACAATGGATGCCAAGATGGCGATGATGCCGATAACGAGAAGGAGTTCAATGAGCGTGAACCCTTTTCGTGCTCGGAGAGCAGAAAAACTCATACAAATAAGAGGGAGAGAAATGAAGTGAGTGAATACCGATTCACTCTGGAAGTGGGCCTTATTGTAACAACTCTTGAGCGTTGCAAATTTTTTTTGTCTTGACGCTCTTCTGAAACAGGATCGATAAACATCATGGACATTTCATCGGCACCGAT
Organism: uncultured Candidatus Peribacteria bacterium; assembly: GCA_964554785.1. Lineage (GTDB taxonomy): Bacteria > Patescibacteriota > Gracilibacteria > Peribacterales > Peribacteraceae > CALREJ01. The sequence goes on from CAZKPW010000001.1 coordinate 306,990, forward strand.
CCTTCCAGACACTGTCCGAGTGCCGTGTTATAAATTTGCCAGTTAAACGTATTATCCGGATAGCAAAATGGAACCGCGCATTGCGCATTGGAGCCCTGCAACAGATCATCCGCAAAAAGCGATATGTTTGTTTGAAAATCTTGAATGTAATAATGCGGTTGCTGCAAACGCGTCACGCGTGACACGCGGAAAGAAATTTCGACGCTCTGGCGAGAAGTGGAAGTGGACGTATTGCGGATCATAAAATTTGAAACCGCAACCTGCGACGATGTAACGGTCAGCTGCGTCGTTTTTTCAATGACGAGAACGGCGCCGCTATTGAAACCTATGATGATGGGATTCGTGGCGCCCGATGCGCTCTGCAATGCAAGAACAGAACCCGTTTCCCCCATAGCAGGACTGAGAATGCGCTCTGCGTTACGCACTCGCTGCGTTACGTTCTGCAGAATCTGTGCGCCGTTTTGTTCGACGACGGAAATTGTTTGTTGCAACAGACGATCTTCCGCCGCCATAAAAAGCAGAGGCAAAACGGCCCCGATGATGATGGCAATGAGCACCACGAAAATCATCAACTCCACCAATGTCGTGCCGGGTCTTTTTACAAAACGAATAGGCATTAGGGGCATTGGGTAAAGCTTGATACTTCCTGCCAAGAGTTGACTGTTACCAGCGGAAACAACCGCCCGATCTGCAATTCCATTCTGCGCGTAATGTTTCCGCTCAGTCCTTCCACGCATATCGTACGATTCAAATTTCCCGCTCCTCCAATCAAATGCACATAACAACTGCCGTTCTCAAACGTAAACCGCTCGTCTCCCACATAGACGGGATCCAAACGCAGGCTGCGAAGAGACCGCTCGCTACAGGTAAGCATATATTCCAATGCTTGTTGTGACCTGACCGCCAAAAATCCATTCTGTTCCGCCGCCCATCCCAAGAGTAAAAGCGAGAGAAGCGTCGTCGATGCAATGGCCCCGATCATCAGAACGGTGACCAGGAAAATATAGCCGGGGCGTGAACGAGTATGCATCATGGGCAGGTGCCGCCGGACGTACCGGGTTTAAAAATAACAAGAGCACTATCTGTTGTGAGGAAAATGCGATCGCGCACAAGATCGTACGCAAGGCCGCGACCAAGACCCGTGGATGAGTTGAATGAATAGAGTTCGGGTAACGACGCTTTGTTGCGCATGTTCACGACTTGAAATGCTTTGCGCCCCGTATCTGCGGCCACAAAGGTGTAACACCTGTAGGGGTCCATGGCCAAATTCATCACGCTGCCGCTTGTATCGTGATACCACGGACCGAGCGATGCGATGGGTGGTCCGCCGCCCCCTACGTCGAACATCACCATTTCCTGAATACTTGTCCCTTTCTGCGTTCCTACAATGGCCGATGTGCCGGAGACGGCAATTGCGGTTGCATCCAGCGTTCTGTCGGTCAAGTTATAGACACTGCCAAGCGCCAACCCTCCCGTCGACACCACTTTCACCATGCGCAATTCCCCCGTATCGATGGATGTTGCGATATACGCAGACGTACCGGAAAGCGCAATTGCATTTAGCGAATCGCTATCGTTCAGAGAGTCCTTCAATACCAAGCTCCCACTGTTGCTAACATCAAACGTATAGAGTTCTGCCTGACCCACTACGCCGCTTACTGTCGCCGTGACGTACAGATTATTGTACCCCAATGCGAGCGATGTCCCGACTCCGCTTCCCAATAAATTATACGATGTAATGAGAACGGGTGATGTTGCGGGATCGGTAATGCTATACACCTTCAATTCCGCATTGGAATCGGATGTAAGAACGTACAGACGCTTTCCGCGAACGGCAACGGCGGTTGCACCGTACCCAATCGAAAAACCGGAATTAATACGCGCGGGGGCTGCGGTGTTTGTAATATCTACCATGTATAAACCAGTCGTTGCATTGCAGGTTACATACGCAACGTTTCCGGCAACGGCCACTTGATTGAAAAGCGGCGTTCCGCCGGGGGAGAGTGTTGCATCCACCGTAGGTGCCGCCCAGTTGCCAACCGTTTTCGCGGATTTCCAGTCTGTTATCTCGCCGGCAAGCTGAACAACTCCCGCACGATTGTATCCGTGTTTCCACGTTGTCGTTCCGGTAAATGCCATCCAATCACTTGCCCTGGAAGACACGGAAACGCTGATGGTGTAACCGCCCGAGAGCGTTACCTGTGTTCCGCTGAAGGCCCACATTTTTGTGGAGCGACTCACCCATACACCTTTTGTTCCCGTCGTCACGGAAGAAAAACTGCCGTCGCGAATGGCGCGCAAACCTTCCATTGTGCGCTCTGTAATATACGCACCGCGCGTGCGGTTTCCGGCATTGACGGTGTTTTCCTGTCCATAAATAAGCGTCATGCCGAGTCCCGATAAAAAGATCGAGAAAACCGCCATACCCAGAAGCACTTCAAGGAGTAGAAACCCCGGACGCTGTAATGGCCGCAGGACGGAAGGACTCATACAGAAGAAAAGAATACACGATGCGGCAAGAAAATCCGATACACTATCAAGCATACAAAAACGGAACGCATGTATTGTGCGTTCCATTTTCAACATTCACTATTCATTTTTCACTTTTCAACTTTCCTTCGGATTTCGTATTTCGTATTTCGAATTTCTGCCTCAGCAGCTCGGTGCCTGGAACTTCACATGCACAATGCCATCTTGGAAATCTGCCGCCGCACATGTGTGGCAACTGCTATAGTTAAAGTCCGCAACCATCACCACGTCATACTGACCGATGCTGATGCGTCCGTTTACAGTAATGGGAGCCAAAAGCGACGATACGCTTTGCTGTCCGCTTGCACCGGGGATGGTGGGGGCAAGATCGCCATTGCGCAGGAATTTAATGGAACCGTCGTTTACGTTGCTGGTCAGCGTGTTGTCGTACGTTAACCATCCGTGATCATTGTAATACGCACGGAATTTAAGGACTACTTTGTCGCCACTCACAAATCCCGTTACGGTCTGCTGTGCTCCGCCCGTTCCGTTTATCGCATTTCCGCTAAACAGATTCTTTGCGCTGGCACCATTTGCCTTCTTGGAATATTTCACGGTAACAGGAACATTGGGACCGCCGTTTCCATAACCGAATTGCGCACCCAAAGATTGGAAAATAACGCTGAGCGGGCCGTTTGTGGTAATAGTGCCGTCACTTGCAACGGAGAAGCGATCCGCACACGTTGCCCCTCCGCTTGCCAAGCCTCCGGCAGACGATGCGGCACTGCTTGCAGCAGATGATGCCACGGAACTTGCGGCTGAACTCGCAGCGGAACTTGCTCCGGCAGGACAAGCGCCCAAGGTATCGCCATGGTTCTGATGTCCGGGCCAAGCATTATCCGGAATAACCATCGTGTTCTGTGCGGGTGAACCCGGCTGATGACACACGGTAAGGTTGTCCCCCTGCGTAACGGCCACGTTCTGCTGCTGCACTTCAATCAGAATTGTGCGCTGTTCTTTGTCGATGGCAGTGAGGGTAATGGATCCTGTTGCGCTCGGCTGTCCTTTGATTTTTGAGTAGGCAACTTCAAACAATCCGGTGACTGCAATTGTGGACGGCATGGGATAATTTTCATCAAATGTCGTATTGCGCAATTCATAAGACTCACCCTTATACAAAGTGCCGGACGGAATATAAAATCCCCATCCCGTATCGTTCTGCGCAGATTGCGACAGTAAACGTGCACGAGCAAGCCCCTGCGTAATTTGCTCCGTCGCAACGTTCAAATCATTTCTGACTTGGTAATCACGATAGAGGGGAACGGTCACGCCGCTAATAACACCAATGATGCCAAGCACCATCATCATTTCCACGAGAGTAAATCCTGCGCGCTTCATAGAAAATACGGGGTAAGAGAAAGGTTCACTGCTTATTCTATTCCATCTTCGCCCTCTCGACGCTTCCGAAACGTCAAAACGTCTTGACCTACTTTGTTCTTGGTTTAAAAGTTATCTCAAAAACACGCACACCGAAAAACCTTTAAACTTTCTAGACCAACGGCCGCCCCTCGGGCCTTTTAAACCTTTCAACACATCAGCGTCCCACGCTTCCCACGATCGAATAAATAGGAACAATAATTGCAAACGCAATCGTTCCCACGAGTGATCCAATAATAAGCAGAAGAATAGGCTCCAAAATAACCGGCAGTTTTTGCGCGGTCTCCGTTGCTTTTTTGTCGTAGATATCCGCCACTTTCAACATAATATCCGCCAACGCACCGGACTTTTCTCCGGTCACCACCAACTGCTGAACGGAGACCGGCAGCAATTTTGAACTACCTTTGATGGACGCAAAGCTTTTTGCAAAAGAATCACCGATAATAATATGGTCGCGCAATTTTTCGTACAGATGTTTATAAACAAGAATAGGCGTCACCTCCACGAGTGACTGTATGGAATCCACCACAGGCACTCCCGCTTTTAGGAGACCTCCCACAATCACGCCAAAACGTGCGATTGTCGCGGAGCGGAGCAGTGTTCCAATACCCGGAATACGGAACGTGACCCACTGAACAGGCACCTTCAGCGCCGTGTATTTTGTCAGAATGATGAAGAGCACAATGCCACCAATGGACGACGGCACAATAATCATTCCATACGTCGAAAATGCATTGCTGAATGCAATCACCATACGCGTCACGAACGGCAGCGGCACATTCAACGACGTCAGCACCCCGATCAGGTTCGGGAGCACAAAGAGTCCGAGTCCCATCACGATAATAAACATGATGGACATCACGATGGACGGATAGATCATGGCCATCTTCACTTTTTGCACAAGTTCACGATCTTTTGTTTCTTGCGCGGCCAAATACTGCATGTTTTTCGCAAGATTTCCGGCCTCTTCTCCAATGCGCACAAGTGCGATCGCGTGGAGGGAGAACAGATCTTCCGCATCCATCGCACGCCACAGCGGCGTTCCGTTTTCCACCGTTTCCACAATGCGCGCCACGATTTTTTTGAATCCTTTGTGACGTGTTTCTACGCCCAGCGTCTGCAAACCATCAATGAGCGGCAGTCCGGCATCCAACATGGTCGCAAGGTTCTCAATGAACTGCATGCGCTCTTTGCCCATGCCGAAATGGTTCAAAGACGCAATAAACTTCTGCAGTCCGTTCGTCTTTTTCAGGCCCACGTGCTTTGCTTTGGGCGCCGGAGCGGGAGCGTCTTTTGTAATTTCATTCTGCTTCCCGGCAGTAGGTCTTTGCTCCTCTTTTATTTCTTTCTTCACGTCTTCCGCCACTCTGCGCGATGCTTCTTTGGCATCCTCTGCCTCTTTTTTCAGCTGTGCCGCGGTAATAATTTTGCCTTTCTGCTCTGTTTTTGGAAGCACTTTCTGAGACACATCTTGTCCGTCTGCGAATGATTCCAATGCGGTCTTCGGACGGATACCCAAATCTGACGGAGGCGCTGCGTTCGGATCGTCTGTCGCAGTACCGACCACGGAATCAGATCGCTTCTGCTCCACGTGTTGCAAGAAAGTATCGTCTCGCAAATCTTCCGCAGTCATATCTGCCTTGGCCGGAACATCGGACGATACAACTTTGCGAGATGCTGCAAACATGGACCACATGCTGCGCTTCTGCACCGGAGCGGATCCGGCAGGCGTACTTTGCACAACCTTCTGCATGAATCCATCTTCTGCAAGCAGCTCATTTTTTTGCGCGGTAATCTGCGCGGCGTCGGGCTTTTCTTCTTTTTCTGCAAGCACCAATTTGCCCTTTGGTTTTGTATCAACTGCTGCAACGGGAGCTGCAACCGGGGCCTTTGCCGTTTTGGTTTTTGCTTTCTTTGCAGGCTTTTTCTTGGAAGGAGTTTCGCTGATCATAGTGATGCGTTGCTTGCGCACCACCTTCTTTTTGCCAAACAAAAACGGCGCAACTGCGCGGAGCATGTCGACCAGATCGACCGCGCCCGGGTGTGAGCCGTCGTAAGGAGCCTGTTTAATCGGCTTTTTCTTTAACATGAGGAGCGGGTGCGGGAGGCGGGCTGGCAACGCGAAGAAGTTCTTCCAACGTGGTGGCGCCGGCGAGCATTTTGTCGAATCCATCTTCGAAGAGGGAGCGCATACCCTTGCTGCGGGCGATCTTTTCAATTTCTGCACTGGAAGAACGCTTCACAATTAATTCTTCGATTTCATCGGTAATAATAAGGAGTTCGTAAATACCGATACGCCCGGAGTACCCGATGCCTCCGCACGCCTCACATCCCTTTCCCTTATAAAGAAGGATGGACTTCTTCTTTTCGAAGAACTTGGAGGAATTCGGGAAGAGCTTGGGGATTTCCGCGGCAGTGACGGTGTAGCTATAGCGGCAGTTGGGGCAAATACGACGCACAAGACGCTGCGCAATCACCACTTCGAGTGTGGATGCCAGAAGGAACGGCTCGACTCCCATTTCCAAGAGACGAGGGACGGAGGTAACGGCATCGTTTGCGTGGAGTGTACTAAAGAGCAGGTGACCGGTAAGTGCAGCGTTCACCGCAATGCTCGCCGTTTCACCGTCACGAATTTCTCCCACAAGGATAATGTTCGGGTCCTGACGCATCAGAGCGCGGAGACCGTTTGCGAATGTGAGGTTGGTTTCTGTATTTACCTGAATGTGATTGATGCCCGGCACCTTATATTCCACGGGATCTTCAATGGTAGAAATGTTGACATCCGGATGATTGCGCAGTTTCAAAAGTGCATACAGCGTGGTGGACTTTCCGGATCCCGTCGGACCGGTGGTCAGAATCATACCGAACGGCTTGTGACTGGCTCGCTCCAAAACCGCGCGGTGCTCTTCGGAAAATCCCAGATCCGCAAGCGTGAGTGAGCGCACGTATTCAGACAGAAGACGCAGCACGATTTTTTCTCCGTCCACAATCGGCACAATGGACACACGAATGTCCATGGTGTTTCCGTTTCCGGTGTCATAACGAATGGCGCCGTCTTGAGCCATGAAGTGTTCGTCAATATGCATGTTTGCCGCAATTTTCATACGGTTCACGACTCCTTCGTAGTACTCCTTCGGAATGCGTCCCGCTTCATGCAGCACGCCGTCCACGCGGAAGCGGACGACCACAATTTTATCTTGAGGTTCAAAGTGAATATCGGAAGCGCGGAGGCCGATGGCATCGTTGAAAATTTCTTCCAGAATTTCCGGCGCCACTTTTTTGTTGGCATCGATAATCTGCTGGAAACGTGTGGCAAGCGGTTTGCGGTACTGCACGAAAAACGCTTCGAGAGATTTGCGTGACGTATACGCAAACTCGATTTTTCCTGTGAACTTTTTACGCTCTTCCGCTTTTGTTTTCGAGAACGAAAAGTGTGCGGCTGCCTTGCGGGACGTTTGCTTTTTATCGGCGCTTTCTTTGTCCGGGAAAATCGCAATGCTCTGTCCAAAGTTCATACGCACCGCTTCTTCCAAAAACTTATTGGTCGGATCGGATGTTGCCACCATAATGGTTCCCTTTTCCTGCTTTACCACGATAGCGTTGTAGTTACGGCCGATATCTTCCGGCAAAAGATCCACCAATTCCGCAACCGGCGGATTCGTGGAAAGATCGTAGTACGACAAGTGGTAATATTCCGCGATGGCGCTTTCGTAAATATTCTGGCTCAGGAGATCCAGTTCCGTGAGCGCATCTTTCAGCGTCATGCTGTGCGCCTTTGCATGCGTCTCTGCGCGCTTCACGTCTTCCGCGGACAAGTAGTTCAAGTCCAGAAGGAGTTTGCCTAGTTCGGAATCGGAGAGAGCCATTTCGACGAGTTGGAAAGTTTAAAAGTTTCAGGTTTAAAAGTTTTTTATAAGATAGATTTTACGACTTTCACAATGTCGGCGAGAGGAACGTTGGATTTCACCAGATACTGCTTTGCTCCGAATTCCTCCGCCTTTTTACGATCCTCATCCTGTCCCAAATTACTCAAGACGATCACGAGTGTTTTTGATTTTTTCTCTTTGAGATTTTTCAAAATCGTAAATCCATCAATGCCCGGCAAAATGAGATCGAGCAAAATGAGATCATATTTCCCACTGAGTGCTTCCTTGAGTCCCTCCTCTCCGGTAGATGCAACGTGCGTGTCGAATCCTTCGTGCATCATTTTGAGCTCAAGCGCGTGGGCAAGCGGGCGCTCATCTTCAACAATCAGCAATCGCTTTTTTCCTTTGCCGCCTGCAGTCTGTGTGTCTTTTTCTTTTGGCATGGATGTGTGAAATATTTCTCATAAGTATAGCAAAAAACGGCATTTTGAGCAAGAACCGGGGATTCAAGGCCGAATACAGGCTACAAACTCCTCCTTCCGGCCAATGCCTGCTTTAAAGTCACCTGATCCACAAATTCAATGTCCGCCCCCATCGGGAGTCCGTGTGCCAAACGCGTGATGCTTGGAATGATATTTTTGAGCTGTTCGCGAAGGTACGTTGCAGTCGCTTCGCCTTCAATATCCGGGTCGGTCGCGATAATAATTTCTTTGATGCCGCCGGCCTTTGCACGTTCAATTAATTCACGAATTTTCAATTGTTCAGGGCCCATGCCATCGATGGGCGAGAGCACTCCGTGAAGTACATGGTACACGCCTTTGTACGACGTTTTTTCAAACGCCACTACTTCAAGCGGCTCTTCCACCACCAGAATCATTTCTTTGTCGCGACTTTGGTCTTCGCAAATAACACAGCGTTCATTTGTTGTGACCATCTGACAGTTCGTACAAAATCGTAACTGCTGTTTCAGTTCAATAAGCGCGCGTCCGAGTGATTCCGGATTTGCACGTGAACTTCGAAGAAGATGAAACACAAGCCGTTCCGCAGACTTCGCCCCAATACCCGGAAGCTTCTGAAACTCCTCGATGGTGCGGGTGATTTGGGAGGGGAGGAGGGACATGCGGAACAATGTAGAGTGTAAAATGTAAAATGAAAAATGAATCAAAAAATAACTCCTTCATTCTACATTCTACATTTTACATTTGCTCAGATTTCCTCGCCCTTCTGCAGTCTTTTTTTAATGTCTCTTTCTTTAATCACCTTTCTCTTATCAATCGTCTTCCGTCCTTTTCCAATTCCCAAAAGCACTTTAATGTATTTCCCCGCACGAATTTCGAGCGGAATAATGCTGATTCCTTTTTGGTCGGACATTGTTTTTAATTTTTCCGCCTCCGCTTGCTTCAGAAGCAGCAGTTTATCGCGCCCCGGCGCGGTTTGATCCAACACAGATGCAAAAGGGTAGGCAGAGATTTTGCACTGCTTGAGTGCGGGCGTGTTATGCAAAAACGAGAGATACGCTCCGCTCAAATCAATATGTCCCAAGCGGCACGATTTTACCTCCGGACCGGTCAGGACCAGCCCTGCCTCGATTGTCTCAAGAATTTCGTAGTCAAAGCGTGCCCGGCGGTTAGAAGCGACTGTTTTCATGAGTATTATTGCAGAACGGCAGTGTAGGGCAGTTCCTCTGGGTTATACAGTGACAAAAATAGTTGACAAATCAATAAAAAACCATAGAATTATGTTTGTCAGTACTGTTTCTCTTGGCAGTAGGCTCCTGTCCTCAAAAACGAGCATAGAAGCCTACCGCCAGCGAGAGCTGGTAATCCAGTCCATCGGGCTGACACAATATCTCGGGCTAACCGTACATACGGCCTAGCCCGATTTTTATATGAGTTCCGGCCCACACGCCTCCTTAGGTTGTAGGAGTTAGGAAATAGGAAGTAGGGAAACAAAAAGGTTCCGCCTCACAATTGCTTCAGCAATTGTAATCGCTCGTGGCGTGGAGTCCGACCACGGAGGGTGAAGGGGCAAGTGGGGTGGAAAGTTGGTCGGACCGCATTTTTGGTTCCTTTTTGGGGCAAGGCCAAAAAGGGACGCCTCCACGGCAGTGCCCCCCCCCGGAGGGAAGCTGACTTAAAAGAAAGGCTCCATGCTTCGAGCGTCCTCAGCATGACACTAACTATTATGAATACATCGGCCACACTACTGCCACAATCTGCTGCCCAAAAAGCAGCGCGATCAATGTACCAATCACCAGGAACGGACCGAAGGCGATATTTTGCGTACGGGAAATTTTTCCAAGTCCCAGTAAGACCGATACCAAAAGCGCACCAAAAATATAAGCGGCCATCATCATCACAACCACTTGCTGCCAGGAACCAAGCAGGAGCCCGAGAGCAATGCCAAGGAGAATGTCGCCGCTGCCAACCCATTTGCCGCGGCTAAGAAGCCATTGAGCGCCAAAAAACACCAATGCAAGCAGCGCCCCGCTCCACAAAAAATGTCCAAGGAAGAAATGATAAACAAGGGCACTGATGGCGAGTACTGCCGTAAGGACGTCGGGGATAAGCTGTGTGCGTGCGTCGATCATGCCGATGACGAGCATGGCCCAGAGGGCAAGGGCTAGGGCTAGGGATGGGAAGAGGGAAAATGATGCGAGCACGCCGGCCGCCAGAAACAGCGCCATGCCTGCAAGTTCCACGAGAGGGTACTGCCACGAAATAACGGCTCCACATCCTTTACAGCGACGAAGCTGCATTGCAAAACTGAGAAGAGGGATTAATTCAATGGGCGTGAGTGCACGATTGCAATGCGGACAATGCGAGCGACCGTTAATACTTTTATCTGCCGGCATACGCATCACAATCACATTTCCAAAACTCCCGAACACAAGACCGAGGATTGCAAGAAGCGGAACGGTGATGAAGGGGTCCGTGAACGCGGGAATCATACGCCGCTCAGTGTAGCTCTTCTGCAATCTTCTTTGCACGCAAAGCCGTCTGAATTAATTTTTCTGCGCGCGCTTTTTCTTCATCACTGCCAGACATCATTACTTTTTCATGCTCGGGCAAAACCATTGCGGCAACACGCAGGCCAACTCCATACACGCCATAGAGCAACAATGCGATAACCGCGCCGACTGCTGCACCGGAGAGATTCCGCACAAGCGGCAAACGGTAGAGGCGTAGGAGGATGTGCATATTTCGTATCAGTATAGCATAAAATACGAGTTATGGGAATATGAGTAATGAGTTATGAGCACTGGAATCTATAAAACGCTGCAAATACTCATATTCTCATAACTCATAACTTCTCTCTTCCTGTCGTTACTCTCTTGCTCTAGTACTTTATACTGTCCACATGCGCATTCTTGTAAGCGGCACCTTCGACGATCTCCACCCCGGCCACCGATTTCTTTTGAGCGAGGCTTCGAAGCGGGGGGAGCTCTGGGTCATTGTCGGGCGCGACAGCAATGTGCTTACAATAAAAGGGCGAGCGCCGCTCCAGAATGAAGAGGAAAGAAAGAAAATGATTGAAGATGCATTCCCCGATGTTCATGTCATTCTGGGTGACAGCGATGATTTTTTAAAACCCGTCCGCGCAATTGCACCCGACCTCATTCTTCTTGGATACGATCAAAAACTTCCCCCGACTGTTCAACCGGAAAACTTCCCCTGGAAAACAGAACGCCTCCCCGCCTTCGAACCGCACATTCACAAAAGCAGCCTTCGACGTGCGTCAAAGGAACAATAAAAAATATTCCACATACTGATAACTGGTAACCGATAACAGATTACTTCGTTGTCGTCAGATCCAGCACATAAATACGCTTCTCATCCATCACATAGAGATGCGCTTCGTCGGGATCGACATACAAATCCTGCAACGTACCAATCTGCTGGCCTTCAATGACGTACTGCTTTAAGTACGATGATTCACCGGTCGGACCGCCGTCACTCAACACAATCACGCGTGCATGTGAGGGATCGAGCAGATAAAAATTGCGATCGGTGACTTTGTAGAGCTTCGTTGCACTCTTCAGGAGGTCGGCAGGAGCTTGGCGAATAACAAATGGCTGCGTTTCTCCGCGGAAGAGTTTCAGAATTGTTCCGCCGTCTTTCAAGACAAACACGCTTCCATCGATGGTCATATCGAGTGCATTTTGCAAATCTCCATTCACATTATATTCAACCGGCACGCTGTAGCGGTTGTTCAAACGCTCATATTTATAAATCTGCTTATTCTCCGGAGAGAGGACGTAGAGGAAGCGGAGATACGCCGCAACCGCACGCCCCGTAACCCAGCCCTTAGGATCGTCAGTCTTCATGCTGATTGCCTGACCGTTCTGCCACTCCACGACGGAGTTACCACTTACAAGGAACACGTCCGCCTGGAAACGATCAAACGATGCACCGTCAATAACGGATGCGTCTTCGGAAATACGATGCGGGTCCTCCACGGAATTCAGAAGAACGTGATACGCGCTGTCTTTATCGAATGCCATAAATTCTCCATCACCAAGGCCTATCATCCCCGTTGCCTGGATGCTCGGGGTGTTTCCTGCCAAGTTTGCAACCAAGCGAGGAGACACGCGCACAATGTTATTGATTTCTTCTTTCTTGCTGCGAATACGTTCGAGCAAATTGAACGCCTCCTGGCGGAAGAGTCCGGACTGGCTGTCCATGACTTGCTTTGCGTGTTCGGCAGCATTATCCAAAATGGCATTCGCTGCATCGGCATCGCCAATAATATGGCGATTATCCGCCGTTTGAATTTCCGTATTGATTTGCGTGACGAGCGCTTCCAAATCCGCACGCGTTTTACTGCGCTGGCTGCTGGTGAAGAGATGTACCACCGCCCAAATAATGACGAGTAATGCGAGGGAGCTGGCAAGGAGAAGGAGATGCGCACGCTTCTTGCGCTTGGGATGCTGCAAATCCGCCACGAGTCCCGTAAAAAAATCGCGCGTAGCACCGGCCCACTTCATGGAGCCGATAGAGGAAATAACAGACAAAGAAGACGATCCGCCTTTGGTCATAGTTTTCTTCACCTTTGTCATCGCTTCTTTGGATGGCAGATGCGATCGCACTTCCGCTCTAGACGGAATAAAAGACCGAACGGTATCAAGCGACGGCAAATACGATGTAATGCGAGAGAAAACGGATACCGGTTGCCCTCTGCGTGAACGAGGAATGCCGCGCGACTCTTCGACACGATCTCTGCCTCCAATGACTTCATCAACAAACAACTTGCCCGCCGGAGGAGCGAAATCCACGGTCGCGAGGGCTGCATGTTCCGCATCCGTTTCGAGCGCGCGTTCCAACATTTCCAAAACGGTATCGCGGTTGGCTGCGAGCTTCGCAAGTTGTGCAGGAGTGAGGGAGCGCAGTAATCGCTGCGTGGAAAAAACGAGGATATCGTTCGGTTCCGTCACGCCGCTTGCAATATGCACAAAAGCCGGCACGGGCTTGCCTCCGCTGTATTCGGTAATCTGGCTGGCGATTCCTTTACGAATAAGATATCCCTCTGCACGTCCTGCGTGCGATACATGCAACACATCGTCGTGGTCGAGAATGGCAATGATCATGTGTACATCCTGCACCGCTCCGGACACGAGCATTCCTTTCAGGAGACCGTTCATTTCTTTGAGTGCACTGTCGAGCCTTTCCGCCGCTCCGCCTTCCGCCTCCAATACTGCATGCTTCACAATCATCTCGCATTCGCGCACCACATTGCGCGCGTTATCGTCTTTCCCCATGACTTCCATTAGCAAACAGACCGGCTCTTTTTGCAGAGACTCGAAAGGAAGAGACACAAGTGTCATGTCTGGAAGGGCCCGTGTTTGACCGGTTCGGACAGAGACGTCCATACAGGAAGACAGAGTAGCGGGGACGCGTGATAACGTCACGTTGATTTTTACCCGGCGTAGTTCGCAAACGAAGTCGGGTGGTCACCTTTTTGGTGTGCGTTTCATAATTTTGTAGAAGGAAATTTTCTACATCTTTTCTACAGCAACACAGGCAGCGGGTGACAGCTTGTTTTCTCTGGAAAAAGACTCAAAACAAATTTTCTCGATAAAAATACATTGAGTACAAGCCAAAAACTCGTATGTGCAACAGAAGACTACTTGCTTTTACATCACTGTAAGCGTACTGTGAATGATAGTTATTTCTATTTTCCAATATCAACGTTCATGAAAACGGTGAAAGATTGGTTGCAGCGCTACAGTGCTGCCGCTTCGGGCGCGACCAACAACAACGATCGTCCGACACATGAGAAGCCACCTGCAGGGGCGGCACCTCAACAGAAACCCAATGCCCCTGCAGAACGTCCCGCAGGACAGAGACCTCCTCAACAGGGTCAAAGACCGCAGCAACAGCGACCGCAAAACGGTCAACGTCAGCAGCAGCCAAGACCCCCACAGCAAGGTGCTCGACCTCAGAATGCTCCTCGTCCGCAGATTGCGGTCGACGGCAAACGCGGCGGCCTGAAGCTCTATCCTCTTGGAGGATTTGAACAGGTCGGTCGCAACTGTTTCGTCCTGGAAGTAGACGGCGATATCTTCATTATCGACTTGGGACTTCAGTTCCCGGAAGAAGATATGCTGGGTATCGACTACCTTATTCCGGACATGACGTGTCTGAAGGGACGCGAAAATCGGATTAAGGCCGTCCTCTTTACACACGGTCACTTGGACCACATCGGCGCCGTGCAACACCTGCTTCCGCAGCTGCACTACCCGCCCATGTATGGAACAAAGCTCACCATGGCGTTTGTAAAAAAGCGCTTGGATGAAGAGCAGATTACCAGCAAGGCGCAATCCAACGTGGTTGCGTACGGCCAGCAGGTCCTCTTCGGCAAAGTGTCTGTGGAATTTCTCCGTGTGACACATTCCATTCCAGATTCTGCCGCCATTGCAGTCCATACTCCCTACGGAACCATTCTTCATACAGGTGACTTCAAGTTCGATCTTACTCCCATGAACGAACCGCCTGCGGATTTCCAGCGCCTTTCCGAGCTCGGCCAAAAAGGAGTGCTCGCCATCATTGCGGACTCGACGAATGCCACGAAACCCGGCAACTCGAAGAGTGAACGGGAAATCAGTGCAACCATTAAAAGCCTTATTGTAGGAGCCGAAGGGCGCGTGATCATTTCCACGTTCTCCAGCCTTCTCAATCGTGTGCAGCAGGTAATTGATGTTGCCAAGGATACAAATCGAAAGATTTATTTATCCGGACGCAGCATGGAAACCAACGTCGAAATCGCGATGAACCTCGGATACCTGAAAGCTCCACGCGGCCTTGTCCGCAAAGCGAGCCCGGGTATGGAAAAACTGCGCGACGACGAAGTCATTATCATCACCACGGGAAGCCAGGGTGAAGAAATGGCCGGACTCGCACGCATGGGACTTGGCACACACAGAGCGGTCAACGTGAAGAAAGGCGACACCGTGATTCTGAGTTCCAATCCGATTGTCGGAAACGAACGCGCCGTCTCCAAGGTTATTAACAACTTGTATCTGAAAGGAGCAGTTGTAAAAACCAACAGCGAATTCGCACTGCACACCACCGGACACGGTTACCAGAACGACATCCTTTTGATGCACCGCTTGGTCCGCGCCCGCCACGTGATTCCGGAACACGGAGAGCCGCACATGCGCGCTGCACACGCCGACCTTGCACGTCAGATCGGGTACCCGGATAACCAAATTCACCTTCTGACCAACGGAGAAATCCTCGAGTTCGAAGGCGATGGAAGTCTGCGTAAGAGCAAACAGAAAGCCCCGTTCCGCGATGTCATTATTGACGGACGCGGTGCTGCAGGCGAAGGCCAAACCGTTCTTACAGATCGAAAGATCATGAGCGGCGCCGGCGCCATTGTTGTGCTCTTCAAGGTCTATGCCGAAAGCAAACGTCTTGTCGGTGACCCCGATGTGATTACGCGCGGACTGATCTACGGATCGGAACAGACGGAAATTACGAGCGAGGTCATTGCACTCTCGAAGAAAACGTACGAAGAAGAACTGGGCAGAGGAACAACCGACCGCAAAGAATTTAAACGCGCGGTAACGGGTGCTCTCTACCGCTACTTCGATAGGAAGCTTGATCGTGAGCCAATGGTGATTCCACTGTTTGTAGAAGTCTAAACTGTCAGACCGAGCGTAGACCCAACGGGTCCCCTTAGGGGCCGAGGGCGACATTACAGGAATTAGCTTCGTTAGCTTCATTAGAGGGTTAACGGGGCTTTTTCTCTGTTATTTACAAATTTACTATACATTGTATAATAGTGTATAGGTGGATCGATTTGATCCTTAACTTTGCCGGTAGAAACTTTGGGGAGACAGAAGCATGAAGAACATTTTTTTGATTGCCGCGATGACGATGATTGCAACGGGTTGCGTGGAAGAGGTTCAACAGAACCCCCCGGCAGCAGCGGTCTCGGACGTTCGCAGCGACGAATCCGTGGAGACAGTACACAAGGGTCGCGTCCTCATTGACCGCGCAGGCGAAGAGTCTACGCAGTTGATGGACCTGACGGAAATTTCGTTCACAGACGAAATCCGGAAGCGGAACAGCTTCACGGTTCACATGAACCGGACAGACTTCGAGAAGGTTCGCTCCACGATCTGTGAGCATGAGCCCTTCGTCCAAGAGAATAAGGGCGAGATCATGATTCAACAGATGGTAGAAAAGGTCGAGAGTCCGTACATTCGTGTGCGGTTTCCCGACAAAAAAGCTACGAAGGTCGTGACTCCCTAGTCGCCGACAAAGCCGAAAGGGGCCGGATCAATCCAATTGATCCTGCCCCCGCTTTACTATGCTCAATCTATGCTTCCCAATCCCGCAATCGCCATGCCCACCATCCCGAAATACAGAATCAAACCCGCAATCACGATCTCTAAAAGCAGTACTTTCCACGCCTGTTTTTTACCGGCCATATAAAAAAGGAGTGTCAGTAACACCGGATAAAACAGCGCAATCATGAATGGAACAATCGCTTCAAAAAAAGGCAGATGCAGCTCGTCCGTCAGCGCAATAAAGCCGACGATAGGATACGCCAGGAATTCAAAAAATGACGGTGTACTTCCTGCAGGTGAAAAAATAGCCAACGACCCTATGGCTGTAAAAAGTATGCCGACAAGCAGCCCGAATGCGGAGCGCCAAAAATCGGGAGACGCAAAGATCTTTTTCATGAAGAGCACTTCGAAGAAAGAACTCGCTCCACTTTTCCTTTCACGGTCCATCCATCGAATGGACTCCAGCCGCAAAGGCTATGCAGCTTTTTTGCATCGATGGTCCATTCTGTTTCGGGATCGATGATGACAATGTCGGCGATATTGCCTTTTGCGATACTCTGCTTCCCCAATTTGAAAATGCGATTCGGATTTTCAAAACACAGTCGCACAATGTCTTTCATGTCGAGCTTTGGACAGGCGGCATTCTGTTCTGCGGGATTTGGCCAATGCTTGGCTGCCACAGAGAGAAGAAGGGGGATCATGGTTTCCACTCCCGGAACTCCCGACGGCGCCTTCAGCGGTTCGCCTGCTTGTTTTTCTTCCAGCGTATGCGGCGCGTGATCGGTCGAAATACAATCGACAATTCCATCCATAATACCCGCCCACAGCGCGAAGCGATGTTTCTGCGAACGAAGAGGCGGATTCATTTTCCCCAGCGTCCCAAGGCGCTCGTAATCATCCGTGGTGAGGAAGAGGTGATGCGGTGCCACCTCACAGGTGACATTGATTCCTTCCAACTTTGCATCGCGCACGGCGGCAATGCCGCCTTCGGTGGAAAGATGTGCAATATGTAAACGCGTATCGTGATCCTGCGCGAGTTCGATGGCGCGTTCAATGGCAATCACTTCGCTTTGTGCGGGACGAATAAGAGAATGTGCTGCGATGTTTGTGCGGGTGTTCTGAGCGGCTGCCTGCGCATTCGTTTCCGGATCTTCGCAATGGGCCACGAGCGTCAGATCGTGCGCGGCGCATGCTGAAAACACATCATCTAAAAGCGCATCGGCAATTTTTTGGTCACCCGTGGAATGGTCGAGGTAGATTTTGACACCGGCAATTCTGCTACGGAGACGCTTTGCTTCTTCGGATGCCGAGTCGAGTAATTCGAGCAATGTTGCAAGATGCACATCTTCTGTAATCCCAAAGAAAAACCTCATATCCAATTGCCCTGATAACTGATAACCGGTAACTGATAACTCATCGGCTCTCCGGATTTTGTCTGCAAGAGCCGCGGCGGTATTGGTCGGAGGAATAGTGTTTGGCATTTCACACACCGTTGTAACTCCTCCTGCAACTGCAGCCTCCGCTTCCGTCTTCATGGTCGCTTTGTGTTCCAGTCCCGGCTCGCGGAAATGAACGTGGCAATCAATGAATCCGGGTGTGAGGATTTTTCCGGTTACGTCGATGGTTTCGTCGGAATCTTCTATGTAGCGATCGATCTCCAGAATGTTCCCGTTCTCCGTAAGCACGTCATCCTTTGATTCGATTCCGTCGCTTAGGAGCGTGCCGCCGTGCAGAAGAATGCGTGTCATCGAGTGGATAGTAGCAGAGAGATAGACTATTGAAAAAATTATTTTCAGTGGTTTAATATACTTATGAAATCGAACACACCCCAGAGAAATACATCTGTGTTTTCCGAAATGAGTGATGAAGAGCTCAGTAGACATATTGCAATTTCGCAATACGGGAATCTAACACT
The DNA here is from genome assembly GCA_964554785.1 of uncultured Candidatus Peribacteria bacterium. GTDB lineage: Bacteria > Patescibacteriota > Gracilibacteria > Peribacterales > Peribacteraceae > CALREJ01. The sequence goes on from CAZKPW010000001.1 coordinate 325,474, forward strand.
GACAGATGCCGTGCGACCGCCGCCAGGAGCCGTTCTTTGTGAAGGATACAGAGAAGGTGTCCATCGCGATTCCAATGGATATTTCATGCCAATACTTACGGTAGCGGCAACCCGCGACAAGTTGTGCGATCTATTCCACGAACTCCTTCTTGCGCTTCCGGATACCGTGGATGTGCACCTGGATGGATCTCATGAAACAGAGAGAATAACTACGCAGTGCCGGGAAGAAATTGATCTCTGTGTGCTGCGCAGTATTTTACGCGATCCTCTGTATGAGAATGTTCTTCTTAACGATGGATGTGCGACTGTTGCAGTGACCGCGCCTCATATTCCCCTAGAAGTTCAGTTCAGCGAACATAAAACATTCATCATTTTTGCACGCGAACAAAAAGCCTTCCGCAGGGCCCTTCGGCGATATGACATTCCACTGCTTCCCGATATGTATGTCATTGATGATTATCACCCTCACATACATCAAAGTAGTAACGAATTGGAACACTCGTTTGAGCAGCTTGGCCAGCAGTTAAGTGTGGTATAAGCGCCCGTTTAGAAAAATTGATAATGTAATTTTCCAGAAAGAGGCAGGCGCAGACGTTTATACCAATGGAATTTTTGATCGTGATTCCTTGCAAATTGCATGTAAATGCTCCGCCATATATGACAAATGTGCCTCCGTGAGCCCCGGGTGAATGCCCACCCAAAAGGTATCGCGCATAATGCGATCGGCAGTCTCCAGCGATCCTGCAATACGATAGGTTACATGCTGGTATGCGGGTTGCTTGATGATATTCCCCGCAAAGAGCGGGCGTGTTGCTATAAGCGCTTTTTCGAGTGCGGCCGTGACACGAATACGATCCAGGCGCGCGGGGTTCCGCACGGTGAGCGGAAATCCGAACCAACTGGGTTCTGCGCCTTCCAGAGAAGTCGGCAGAATGAAAAATTCCTCCAGATCGGCAATCGTTCCTCGTAACACCTTGGCGTTCTGCATACGTTTTTCCACAAACGACGGTAGCTTTTGCATTTGTGCCACACCAATCGCAGCTTGCAGATCTGTCATGCGCATGTTGTACCCAATGTGGCTATACGTATATTTATGATCGTATCCTTCCGGCAAATTTTTCCATTGCCACCCGAAACGCATGCCGCAGGTATTTTCCTTGCCCGGCTGACACCAACAATCACGCCCCCAATCGCGGAGCGACTCTACGATTTTTTTCAGGAGCGGATCATCTGTCAGAACCACGCCGCCTTCTCCGGTTGTCATGTGGTGCGCAGGATAAAAACTGACGGTGGAAAGGTGGCTGAATGATCCCGTTTTCTTTCCCTTATATGTACTGCCGAGAGCATCGCAATTATCTTCCACAAGCCAGAGGTGATGTTTTTTCACGAGCGTCTGCAAGGCATCGAGATCTGCGGGGTTCCCGAGTGCGTGGGCAAACATAATCGCTTTCGTCCGAGGTGTAATGGCACGCTCCACGGCGGCAACATCGATATTGCAACTGGGAAATGTGCTATCCACAAAAACGGGGATCAGTCCGTTCTGCACAATGGGATTCACGGTGGTGGGGAAGCAAGCCGCTGCGGTAATGACTTCATCGCCGGGTTTCAATTGGCGTTCTCTGAGCAGCGGAGATGTGAGCGCGGTGACTGCAAGCAAGTTCGCGGAGGAGCCTGAATTTGTCATCATGGCATAATTCACTCCAATGTAATCCGCGAGCGCTTTTTCCAAAGCATCCGTCTGTTCGCCTGTCACCAATGCAAAATCGAGCGCCACATTCACCAGTGCGGCAATTTCCTCGGCATCAAAAATGGTTTCCGCAATACGTATGGAATCAATGCCCGGGCGAAATGCATGCGTCACCCATCTCTCCGCACTGTACCGCTCAACCAGTTGAAGGATGTCCGATTTCAAGGATTCGTGTGTCATGCAGCGCTGAAGAAATATGGATGTCACCGTACAATTCCCAAGCACATTCGGCAATCCTTCACGGTGCCATCAGCTCCCCAAACGTCCGACGGCGACGGATAAAATATGCCCAAACAATGCTGCGAGGAAAAAGCGACGCACGGGACTTTGCAACGGGCCGATGCGCAAACGTGAGCGGCGCATACAAACAAAACGAGAAGAATGCGCGGCAAACCGCCAATGCTTCCGAAGGCCGCCCGATACACACATAATACAAAACGGTCACACACTCCAAAAAAAGACGGGGAAGGAGGACGGTCACAAGTTGCCGTCCCGAAGCCAATGACAGAATGGTAAGCAAATTATTGCGGTGATACACGCGTCGTCGCAAAGAAGAATAAGAATGGAGCTGCCCTCCTTTGTGACGCACAAGGGCAGAAGGAATGGAGCGAATGCGATACCCGTCGTTACGCCAACGCCAACAAAGATCAACCTCGTGAAAATGCACAAAGGGCCCATGCTTTTCCCATAAATCCCGCCGGAAAAGCATACACGCGCCGCTGGCCCAATGGATATCGCACTCGTTGTCGTATTGGCCGGTATCTTTTTCGATTTCATCGATAATGCGCCCACGCGTGAAAGGGTACCCATACCGATCCAAATATCCGCCGCAACCGCCGTTATAATCAAAAAATCCGGGGTTCTGTATGGAGCGAAATTTCGGCTGGCACGCTGCAACGGTCGGATCATTCATGCCAGCCAGCAACGCTTCGAGCCACCCCTCCGTCACCTCCGTATCGTCGTCCAATATGACAATAAGCTGGCGATTTGTTTGAGCGACCGCCGCATTGAATCCTCCCGTAACTCCCAAATTAGTGGCGAAACGCACACACCGAATACGGTCGCCAAATTCTTTTTGAAAACGAGCGGCGTTGTCTTGGTCGGACCCGTTGTCACATACAACGACTTCTACATCTGCGGATGTATGACGCAGAAGCGATTGGATGGTTGCGTAGGTGTCGTCATATCCATTCCAATGAAGAATGACGATGGATACGTGCGACGGATGATACGTGTCGTTCATTTTTTTCGAATGAAAAGCGCCGCGATCCAATCAAGAAGAACGTAGCTAAGAAGCAGTATAAACAAAAAATCCGCCACTTTCACATGACGACTCGGATACACCGCGGCATCGGTCATCACCAGAACGGTTATGAAAAGAAAATTCGCAATCACCGCCGTTGCCATCAGAGGGAAGCGCGGAAAAATCGGCAGTAAGAAGCGCCGCAGAAGAAAAATACAGATTGCTGCAAATCCGCATATCACTGCCCAAATACCGTCGCTATTGACGGCCGGCTGCAGCACCAAATGCAACCCGTCGTCTTCGATCAATCTCCACCACCCCCACACCACAAGAACAAGGGCGAGGGCGCGCAACATTTTGTGCCGCACGAGTATAATTCCCAAATATCCTTCCAAAAAGAGAAGCATGGTTAAAAGGACGACCGACGGCACGGTTGTAAAACCTGCAACCAATTTACTGAGCGGCAACCGCGCAATGCGATTCGGATGCTCCCAATAAAAATTCGCGATACGCATACTGTCCGGATATCCCTCCATGCCGTCTCGGAAATAAATACTCTGAGGATTTTCCCTCCATTCCGGATGCCAGGAGCCATTGCTTGCCGTGAATTCATTGTGCGCATCGAAGAGGCCGTTGTTCAACGATTCCGTCGAAAAAATAATCACCGATCGAGAGGTCATACTTGCATACAGAGACCACGGCAGAAGGACCGAAAAGCAGGTGCATGCAATCAAAAGAACATCCCGCAAAAAAGGCTTGTGATGCCAAAAATTCTGAACGCATAGCAGGAAGAGAAAAATAAACGGCAGCAAAATAAGAGACAGCTTTGTCAGCAGACATATTCCCAAAAGAGCACCCAGCAAGACGGCTTTTTTTGCACTGGGATTTTTTTGATACCACGCTGCAGACAGCACGCACAAAAATAAAATAAATACCGCGAATGCTTCGATTAAAATTTCATTGGCAAAACGCATGGTAAGGGCGAGAGCCGGTATGCCCGCCATCAAACCCGCCACACACCCCTTTTCCTTCCACCAAAGCCATCCGAGAAGAGGCAATCCTGCCGAGACCAGTGCAAGAAGAAGGAGTTGAATATTCCTAAGAGCCAGTGGGTGTATACCAAATATTTTATAGACCGTCGCCATGAAGAGCGGATACAGCGGCATGCGAAATGCGGTAAACGTTCCTCCATTTTTCCCGACATCCATAAATTCTTTTTGCCGAGCTTTATAGACAAGCGAACTCATGTCCATTTCTTCCGGCACTGATCCAAATGCATAGACCTCAAAAGGCTCGGCTCCTCCTATTCTATTGATACCATGCCCATGCAACACATTCACCGCCATCGCTTGATACTGAATAGTATCAATCCCCAAATACGCAAAGTCTTTATACTGCGTAACCATATGAAAAGACCCGAAATAAAGCGCGGCAAGCGGCAGGATCAGTGCAACGGAAAAAGCGGGAGACGCACACGCAAGCCGGAGGCGATGGAACAAACCGGGCACGCAAAAGACTCTAGCAGGAATAAAAGAGTCGCTACACTCTTACTTTCCTTGGAGCAGCAAATCCAGAAGCGCCATGCGAATAGGCACGCCGTTTTTTGCTTGGCGGAAATAGGCGGCGGTGGGCAATGCGTCGACATCGGTCGCAATTTCTCCCACGCGGGGGAGCGGGTGCATTACCGTCACAGTTTTTCCCTTGAGGTGATTCGCATTCAACACATACTCGAGTTTTAATTTTTCATATTCGGCAGGATCTTCAAAGCGCTCTTTCTGCACGCGCGTCATGTAGATAATGTCGGCATCGAGTCCGGCTGCAATGTCCGTGACTTCCTCAAACGGAATATTTTTCTCTTTCAAGTAGCTGGTTACCTTTTCCTGCATGGGAAGCTGCGGCGGCGCAATGAACGTGAAGCGGATGTTGTCGTACAGCCCAAGGAGATAACAAAGCGAGCTGGCGGTGCGGCCAAATTTTAAATCTCCCACCATGGCAATATGGAGTCCGTCGATGGTGCCGCGCTCTTTCTGAATGGTGTAGAGATCCAGCAACGCTTGCGTGGGATGCTGTCCCGTTCCGTCTCCGGCATTGATGAAAGGAACCGGACTGGTGGTAACCGCTCTGTCTGCGGATCCCACCTCCGCGTGGCGCATGGCAATAATGTCTGCGTATCCACCCACCATAATCATGGTGTCTTCAATTGTTTCCCCTTTGTAGAGGGAGCTGAATTGGAATCCGTCGGCGGTAATGACGGATCCTCCCAAGCGTATCATCGCGGATTCAAAGCTAAGACGCGTGCGCGTAGAAGGCTCATAAAAGAGCGCCGCGAGGATTTTCCCCTTCAATCGTTCGTCTCCACCTTTTTTGAGCACCTCTTCCATTTCCGCCGCTTTTGCCAAAATCAAGTCCGTATCGGCTCGTGTGAGCTGTTTCGTGGACGTGAGGTGCTTAAATGGAAGTGGCATGTCTGGTGGATGATAAAAGTATAATGAATGCTTGTCTATGGATTGATACAGGCTGGGGCTGGGGAAAGGGCTGGGATCGAATGTATTCGTCCTAGCCCCACCCCTAGCCCTAGCCCTACAATCACCCCATGTCCACGAAACAAATCGCTTCTTCTACGCTCTGGCAGATTGCCAGCCAGGTGACCATGGCCGCACTGTCTATTGTGACGGTAAAGTTCATTGCGCTTGGGCTCACGAAAGAATTGGCGGGTGCGTATAACACGGCGTACGGGTTTCTGCAGATTTTTGGAATCCTCGCAGATTTCGGACTTTATGCCGTTGCGGTCCGAGAGGTAAGCCGTGCACCACTCGCTTCGGCTCGGATGCACGGTGAACCCGATAGAGAGAAGATTTTTGGGGTATTGCTCACACTGCGCATTATCATTCTGTGTCTCTCTCTGGGCACGGCACTTATTGTCGCATGGATGATTCCTGCGTGGACAGGAACACCGCTACCGCTCGGTATTACGATTGCCGCTTTTGTTCCGTTCTTCACACTTCTTGCGGGCGTGATCCGTACGGTGTTCCAGGTGAATTACCGCATGCACTACGTGTTTATTGCAGAAGTATCGCAACGCATTCTCACGGTCGCACTGACTGGCGTGTTTATTGTGTGGGGACTGCGCGAAAGCAGCGATCCTTTTTACTACTATCTCTTTTTGGCATTCGGCGGAATAGGCTCCATTCTGCTCTTTTTGTTCTCGGTGATTTTCGGCAGCCGCTTCCTGAATATCCGTCCGCGTTGGGACAAAGAATTGATGAAACGTTCGTTCCTGCAAGCACTGCCCTACGGCCTCGCGTTCCTCTGCACGGCTCTGTACCGACAATCCGACGTGACGCTCATTGCCATGTTGCGTCCGGACTTCGCCGTGCAAAATGCGTACTACGGGTTCGTCCAACGCGCGATGGATATGGCGTATCTCTTCCCGACATTTCTCCTGAATTCCACGCTGCCGATTCTAAGCGAACGTTCCGATAAAGGCGAAGACACGCGAGATTTCTTGGGGAAAACATTTCATATTATTTTATTGCTTGGCACCACGCTCTTCCTGTTTGCATTCTTGTGGTCGCGGCCGCTCATGGAGCTCCTGACAAACGAACGGTATCTGAGCACCGCCGCTCATGCCGGTGCCGATACCGCGCTTCATCTGCTCGCATTTTCGATGTTCTTCAACGGCATTCTGCTCTTCGCTTTTTACAGCCTTCTTACCAAACATCACTGGAAACCGTTGGTAATGACGCTCTTTTTCGGCTCGATTGTATCTATTACCTCCAACATTCTCCTGATTCCGACGTACGGATTCGTGGGCGCGTGCATGACATCCATTCTCACACATGTTGTTCTTGCGATTCTTCTCCTTCCGCAAAGCTATCGCAGTATGCCTTTTTCCTATTCCGGCAGGTATGTGCTCCAATGGATTCTCTATACGGCACTCCTGGGCGGCGGTCTGTGGTTTGCAGCTCCGTATCTAACGTCGAGCATTCTGACCGCAGCGGGTATCGTGGTTGCCGGCGGAGCGATTCTTTTTATGATGTGGGCAACGGGCATTGCGAAAAGCCTACGGTCGTAATCAGTGCTGTGTTGTAATCTGCATAAGCGCGTTCTCCGCTTTTTTGAGCGACTCTTGCAATCGATATTTCATGCGAAGTTGCAGCATATTTTTTCGCATGCGTTCGCAATCTTCTTGTGTCATGCCCGTAAGAATATCAATGTCCTCGCGCAGATATTTATATCCGCGGAGTTCAATACAGGTTTCTCCATCCGTAAAAATATACTCACCTCCTCCGCGCGGACGACGCACCGGAATACAACCGCAAAACGCCGCCTCCAATGGGATGAGTCCCAGGCCTTCTGCAAACGATTGATCAATAAGAAATTCCGTTCGACTGAATAATTCGGCCAGCGCGTCGGGGTCTGTTCTTTCCACTGTTATTCCCAAGTCCGCGGGGATATCGAACGATGCGGCATCATATCCAAAAAACGAGAGGGTAAATCCGCGCTCTTTTAAAAGTAACCCTATTTCCAACGCCTGTGTCGCCCCTTTTTCCGGCGTCGCATTCAGGGCGATTGCAATACTGCGCGCTGCGCGCGGAACGTGACGAGGATAAAAGAGGAGAGGATCGGGGCCGGCGGATATCTGTGCTATATCTGCTTTCGGATTGATGAGTGCCATGTATTCCTCGAGCGCTTCCGATACTGCAATGACATGCTTTGCCTGTTGATATGCACGAAACGTGCGCACGTTGCGACCGGCTCGAAACGAAATTTCCATGCCTTGCAATAAGAGTGCGTCCGAGCAGGTAAATGCCTGCGCCAATTCATGCGCCATTTCCATAGTCGTATTGCCCGTTGCCAATACGCACCCGACCGACGACACCGCCTGCAGTACTTCCTGTTTGGATTGAAACGGCTCAAACCCAAACGCCCGCGTATGTGGGGCCGTGTGCTCCTCTGTGACGAGCATTCCCACCCTTTTCCCCGATGCAATCATGGAGGCCATCAACGCGCACGCAAGCCGGACACCGCCGTATCGCTGTAATGTATTCGGAAGCACAATCAACACGTCTAGATCGCGCGAAGCTGCGGACGGTCTTGCGGAAAATTTTCGCCGTACTTTCTGCATCCAACGTCGGCGCAGTTCTCTTTTTTGCATCTTCACATATTGCTTGCTCCACTTTTCAAAAAACACCGTTTGCGCATGCGCACGAAGATCTTGGTACTCTGGCAGAAAGGAAAAAGACGATCCTCCTATGTGATGCACCACAAGATTGTCGACCACAACCGATCGAAAATTTTTCTCCGTCACTCGATAGTGTAAATCCGTATCTTCGCCGTACCCTCGACCGAACGTCCTATCGAAGAGCTCTATTCCTCCATCCGCTAACTTCTTTCTGTCCACGCCCAAACAAAACCCTATCGCGGTACAGCTGTCGGGAAAATGCGGCTGTCGCTTTTCATACTCACCATCCACTGACATCCAATCCTGACCGGGCTTAAGCTCCACCGTATGTTCTGCGGCATTCGTTGAAAGAGGAGTCGCGAGCGCAATACTGCTGTCCTGTAGAAAAGGCGCAAGCATGCGTTCCAACCACTTTGGTGGCAAAAGAATGTCGGTATTCAGGATGATGCAGTGCGTTGCCGTGCTGCGTGCAAACAAATCGTTACAATTTGCCCCAAATCCTCTGTTTTGCGGGCGATGAATAAGCTCAATAGGTAAAGATGACCCCTGAACAAGCTCCCGAAAGGCTTCTTTACTAAAAGCATCGCTGGCGTCATCTCCAATCCAGATTTTCCCAAGCAAAGCCTTATTTGTGTTCTTTTCCAGGTTTTTAAGCAGATCCCGAAGAAGATCCGGGTGGTTGAACGTCGGAATAATAAGATCGCAAGCCATCGCGCCGCATCATACATGAGAGCCCCGGGCGCCCAAGGCTTCTTGCCCCAAAACAGTATTTTTGCTATAATAATCAGAAACATTCACACAAACACTATGAACACTCTCACTCGTCTCTCGCTCGCATGCGCAAGCCTCTGTCTGCCTGTTATGGTTGCAGCCGCAGCGCCCGCAAGTGTGACCGGTATTACCGCAACACTCCAGAGCGGAAAAGTTCTGGTGACTTGGACTCCCATTACCGATCAAACAATCAGCGCGTACCGCGTGTTCTTTAGCCACGCATCTATTTTAAGCAGCAGCGGTCTCTACGATGATTACGATACGGTGGAAGGAAGTGTGAACAGTTACAGCATTGTAAACACACCGCAGAGCGACAGAGTGTATGTGTCTGTGCTTGCAGTGAATGAACAAGGCGAAGAAAGCCCATACTTTGCAGAAGAGGCGAGCGTCCAGTTGTCCGGCAATGCAGCATCGTCTGCTATGAGCGTGGACACTCTTCCTGCCAGCAGCGCTGCGGCTATTGATACGACTCCGACTCCCGCTGTTTCCGATTCCAATGTTCGCTTACTTTCCGTAAACACACTCAGTGCAACGGGCGTAGTTCTTACGTTCTCCCAGAACGTAACAATTGATCCTGCTCTCGCACTTAATACATTCACCATTCAGAATGCGAGCGGATCACTCCTGACTATTACACGCCTCTCCGTTTTGGGAAATACCGTCCAGCTCGATACGTTCCCGCAGGAACGCAACGTCGTCTACGCGCTAATCGTGGGCCCGGGCATTAGCGGTGTAGACCCGAAGACAAATGCCACAGTCCCGCTCGACCCCGCACAAGCGCCCATGCTCTTCTCCGGTGATCCCATGGGTATTGAAACCATGATTCCTTCCGTAAGCAGTGCTGCAAGTTCTGCAGTACCGACTGCGCCTGTTACACACAACGATGTCAGTGCGCTGGTTGTCCGCGCTCAAGCCGAAAGCAAAAAGGGCCTCTACACCATTCAGGCAACGTGGCAGATTCCTGCAGACAATACACTCGCCGGATTCCAGATTTCTCAGACGACGGATCGCGGCAGAACATTTAGTAACACACGCACGCTCGAAAAGACAACGGGCGGCGTCAGTATTCCGCACGTTCCTGCAGGTAATTTCGGCCTGATGGTGCGCGCGGTGTATACCGACGGATCCTTGTCCTCCGGCGTCCAGAAAATGGTGGATCTTCCCGGTGCTGCTCCTGCAAACCCTCTTCAAGGAAATGTAGGCGGCAAGCCGAGTACATCCGGACACCTGCCGAATTCCGGCACGGGTGAACTATCTGTGCTCCTTATGCTTGGAAGTGCCGCGGGTTACGCACTCATGAAGCGCTATCAGAAGACAGTAGCGTAAGCTCTGTTCATGGTCTCTTCGCGCGTTCGACTTATTGGTTTTGTTCTGGCTATTCTTTTTGCCATGACCGGACTGTTTTTGCATGAATTTTTATTGCAGCCCGACGGGAAGAATGTGACCGTGCGATTTTTCAACGTCGGGCAAGGGGATAGCGCTTTTGTGACCGGTCCGAGCGGCCAACAAATTCTCATTGATGGCGGACCGGATATGACCGCACTCGAAGAACTTGGAAAAGTAATGCCGTTTTTTGATCGGACGATTGATATCCTTGTTCTGTCCCATCCGCATTTTGATCACGTCGCATCGTTCCCGCAGATCTTGCGGCGCTACAAAATAGGGCAGGTCATTATGAGCGGCGCTGGGTACGACAATGGTGCATATCAAGAATTTCTCACTCTTCTTCATGATCAAAACATTCCCGTCATTCAACCCGCACCTCCGCAAACTTTGGATCTTGGCGATAATCTGCATCTCGATCTTCTTTGGCCGCCACCGAATTACTTTGGAAAAACAGTGAAGAAAATTCACGATACGAATGTCGTCACAAAACTTCGATATGGCGAAGACTCTGTGCTATTTGTGGGGGACTTGGAAATTGCGATGGAGAAGAAATTGTTGGAAGAAAAAATCGATCTGAGTGCTGATGTTTTAAAAGTGGGACACCATGGAAGCAGAACATCCACCTCGAGCGGATTTATTCTGGCCGTGCATCCATCTTTGGCAATTGTCTCGGTTGCCGCAAAAAACAGCTACGGACTTCCGGATGAAGACGTACTGGCGCGCCTCACACATTTTGGGGTTCCGTACAAAATGACGATGTCGGGGGCGATATTTTGGCAAATGGATGGCAAATAGTGACCTCCCTACCCCTTATCCTCACCTGCAACCTGCCGTATAATGTCCGCAATGAAGACCCTCCTCCTCCTTGCCGGCCAAAGTAAGCGCTTCTGGCCGCTTACAGAAAAGCCTCTTTTCCCCATTGCCGGGAAAACGCTTTTGGAACATATCGTCGATCGCCTGAATGATGCAGGATGCGGGGATATTGTATTCATAGGAGGCGCACATAATTTGGATGAAGCAAAGAGCCTCTTTCCACATGGCACTATGGTGGAGCAGGAACAATTGGAACTGGGGATGCGTGGGGCACTTTTGAGCGCCCTTCCGACAGTTGGCAATGAGCCAATTTTGGTCGTGAGCACAAACGATATGATTGATGCATCTGCCTATGCAATGACCATCAAGGCGGGGGGAAGTGTGGATGGTGGAGCGATTCTTGCAAAACAAGTCGCGCAGTATTTCCCGGGCGGTTATCTCTCCGTGGAAGGCGAACGCATCACAAGCATTGTAGAAAAACCGGGCGAAGGACATGAACCGAGTGACCTTGTAACAATCGTCTGCCATTACCACAAAAACCCTGCAGCTCTTTTAGAGGCGCTCCAAACAGTCGATGAATCAACAGATGATGGTTATGAACAAGCGCTCGCAAAGCTTTTCCAATCGCATACCTACAAGGCCGTTCCCTACGATGGGATCTGGCAAGCGGTGAAGTTTCCGTGGCACATGTTGCATTTGTTGCCACTTCTACTCAAGAATATTGAAGGTCAGACCATTCATCCGTCTGCAAAAATTCATCCGTCTGCAGTGATTGATGGCCCTGTGGTAATTGAAGAAGATGTCCGCATTCTTCCAAACGCCTGCATTGTGGGACCTGTCACCATTGGCAAAGGATCGATTGTGGGAAATAACGCACTTGTCCGTGGAAGTTCAGTGGGAGAGCAGTGTGTGGTCGGCTACAACTCAGAAGTGAAAAGCAGTGTGCTCTGTAACCATGTCTGGACCCACAGCACCTACATTGGCGACAGTGTGATTGGGGAGAATGTGAGCTTTGGAGCGGGATCAGTCACAGGAAACCTAAGACTTGATGAAGGCGAGATTTTGTCGGATCACCGCGAGAATAAGCTGGCGACGGGCCTTACGAAGTTTGGAACGGTCATTGGGCGCAATAGCCGCATTGGTATTCATGTGGGAATCAATCCGGGGGTAAAAATCGGACAAGGAACGTTTGTAAGCAGCGGGACATTGGTGGATCACGATGTGCCTGAACGTAGTTTTGTGAAGATGAAAGAGGGGGTTTTGAACATCCGCGACAACACGGCAGAAGCACCGGAGCCGGCAGGTCGGGAGAAGTATAAAAAGACGCTATAAGCAAAAGGACTCCAGAGTAGATGTGTATTGGGGGACTTTTCCACATTTTTGGGGATAACTTGGTACGGTGGGAACTATGTGGATATCTCGCTTTTGGGGAATGGGCAGTTTTACCAATAAATGTTCTCATCTGGATGCGAAAAAGTCGGCATAATGCGCACAAAACTTATCCACAGGTAGTGTGGATAACTCGGGGAAGCTCCTCTCCACATGTCGACTGGAGTTACCCACACCCGTCATTCTTTTCCCGGTTCAATAGTTTACTTCTTGGCTTCTATAAGCCATTTATATTTCCCACTTGGCTTTCTTAGGCCAAAAAATATCACTTCTCCACGGGTTATCCACCGGAGTCCCACACATTTTCTTTGTACACAATCCATAAAACGCTCATTCTCTATCTTCTACATCTCCTTTCCCCCTACATATCCACAGACAAGCCCCGAATATTCTTCAAATTGATAGTGGTATGATGATGATGAATTCAATATAGTTCTTTTCTTATTACTTTATTCATAGCGTATGAAATTTGCTTGCTCTACCTCGGACTTCTTACAGGCGATACAAATGGTAAGTCGTGCAATAAGCGGACAACAAGCATTACCAATCTTAGGAAATATTCTTTTCAAAGTAGAAGGACAAACATGCACTGTGAGTGCGACGGATTTGGAGTTGAGTATTATCACCAGTTTTCCGGCAACAATTGAAAGTGAAGGATCAATTACCATTCCTGCAAAAGCGATTTTAAACTTTGCTCAATACAATACCGATCCTGAAATTACATTGGAGACAGTGGATGGGACTCAATTAAAAGTAACATCTAAACAGAGTAAGACATCGCTCTCTGGTGAATCTGCAAAAGATTATCCTGCCATTCCAATGGTAGAACAAAAAACAACATTTAAATTAGATGCAGCCCCGCTTTTAGAAGCGTTAAATTTAGTGACTTTTGCATCTGCACGTACAAGCCTTAGGCCGGTACTTTCCGGTGTGTATTTGCGAACAGAAAATGGAAAGTTGGTGGTGGTGGCAACAGATAGTTATCGCCTTTCAGAGGTGATGATCCCTGTTGATATTACCGAGGAATTTACCTGTATTATCCCGGTAAAAGTTTTAGATGAATTGAAAGCGATGTTGGCATCTAAGAAACCGCCAAAAGCATCACCGACCGAGGAGGGAGAAAAGCAGGGGGAACGGAAAGAGGCTATTCCGGTGACTATCAGTTTAAGTGCACAGCAAATTGAAATTCATATTGGCAATAATCGATTGGTCTCTCGGTTGATTGAAGGAAAGTTTCCGGATTATCGCCAAATTATCCCCAAGGAAAATACAACAAAGGCGTTTATTAGTACGCGTGATCTCACCACAGCTGTGAAGCGTATGCATTACTTCGCAAAAGAAGTGAATAATAACCTCACATTTTCTTTAAGTGGAGCGGAGGCGCATATTAACACCCCTCAAACGCAACTTGGAAAAGATGAAACAACTATTGCCGCAGAAATTACAGGGGTTGATGGGAAAATCGCCTTAAGTAGTAGTTATTTGTTGGATTTCTTGTCACACATCGATGTGGATACATTGGAGTTGTGTATTACGGACAGTATGCACCCTGCGGTGTTTCATATCCCTGCAAATGACAAATTCTTACACCTTATTATGCCGCTTCGCATGCAGGAAAGCTGATCTTTTCTTCTTGTTTCAAAGGCCTGAAAGAGTATAATTTGAACAGAATTCAGTGCACGGATGAATCCGACATGAATCATAGTTAATCGCCCAGTGGCGACGTTTTTAGTATCAATAGCCCATTTGTCATTTTGACAGATGGGGCCCTGTCATCATCGGTTTATATATGAAACCTTCCCTCCTTATTGGAAAGGACACCCATCGGGAATTATCAAACCTTCTGCGCGCAGAGGGATCTTTGGTTATCTCCGGTGCAGGTAATGAAACAGCGAAGGCAATGCTCATCAGTCACTTGTTGCAATTCCAAATGCAGCCGACTTTGGTAGTGGCGGACGATGAAGCGCAGGTGGATGTACTGCGGCATTGGTTGGAATTTTTTGATCAGGAGCCGGTGACGTTTGTGGATATTCACGAAGGGGAGGGTGATGTGATACTTACAACAGATACACTCCAAAGATTTTTACTGTTTATGCGTGGAGACTCTAAAGTATTTCTTACATCGAAGAAGGTGTATGAATCTGCATTTCCACTTTATAGCGATTTGCAGAAGCGCAGCATGAAGCTGAAAAAAGGAGATGAATTGCCCTTTACCGGGTTTGTAGAAGATTTGCTTTCACGCGGATATCAGCATGGACTCGATAACATTCTGGCACCCGGTCAGTACCGAAGAATTGGCGATACATTGGATATTTTCCCCATTCAATCCGCACTGCCCTATAGAATTCAATTCAAGTTCGATACGATTGAAAAAATAGAATGCATCGATGCAGATATTCATCGTGAAGAAAAAGATGTGGTACTGGTGCCTGTCACATTTGAAAAAACGGCAACCATCGGTGCGCAGTTTCCGGCGGAGGCGTTGCTTATCATCGATGATATTGATGATCTGGAAAAGCCCACACTCGGATCATCTGTACGATTCACGTCATTCCCGGAATCGCAGGAGCACCATGTGCACTTGCGCTACTTATCCGTGCTCAAGTTTTACACGCTCACGGATTTCCTGAATGATTTAAAGGATAAGCTGCTGCAGGATTGGAGTATTTTGATTGTGAGCCGCAGAAGCGAGGAATTGCAGGGAATTTTTAAAGAAGAACGTATTCGGTTTTCTACCACCGATCGTGAACCCGGCGCGGTGACGATTGTAGGCGCCGGCGAGGAAGATCTTTTGCCACACAGTATTCAGAACCCGGATTCTCAGTGCGCGCTCCTCACGGACCGTGAAATTTTCACCCTTAGAAAATCCGGCAAAGAGCGGTCTGTTCAAAAGCTTGCGCTCGATTTCCTCACCTCACTTTCGCCCGGCGATTACGTAGTGCACATGGAACACGGGATCGGACGGTTTGAGGGAATGACGCAGAAGACCATTGATGATACGGTGCGTGAATATTTGGAGCTGACGTACGCGGAGGGCGATAAATTATTCATTCCTGTGGATCAGGCTGATAAGTTGAGCAAGTTCGTGCATGAAGAAGGACAGGAGCCGGTGCTGACACGCTTGGGTGAATCGGCATGGAAGAAGGTATCGGAACGCATTCGCAATGAAACCAAGGAGATTGCGAAGGACTTGCTCGCACTTTACGCAAAGCGCGCTGCGGCGAAGGGATTTGCGTATGGCAAAGACAATGATGTGTATAGAAAGTTTGAAGAGGCATTCCAGTACACGGAAACGCCGGGGCAGATGAAAGCCATCGACGATATTAAGCGCGACATGGAAGACGAGCATCCTATGGATCGTTTGATTTGTGGAGATGTAGGATTTGGAAAAACAGAAGTCGCCATGCGCGCCGCATTCAAAGCGGTGCAGGACGGAAAGCAGGTTGCGGTCATTGCCCCTATTACCATTCTTGCCGATCAGCATTTCCACAATTTCCAGGAACGCATGAAAGGCTTCTCGGTGACGATTGAAATGCTCTCGCGGTTCCGTACCCCAAAGCAACAAGAAGAATCGCTGGAGAGGCTACGGAAGGGCAAGGCGGACATCGTCATTGGAACGCACAGACTTCTGCAGGATGATGTGAAGTTTTTAAACCTCGGACTGGTGATTGTGGATGAAGAGCAGAGATTCGGCGTGAAGCAAAAAGAGAAGTTCAAAGAAATGCGCGCCTCGGTCGATATCCTCACTCTTACGGCAACGCCAATACCTCGTACGTTGAACCTTGGACTGCATAAGCTGCGCGATATCACCACCATCACCACGCCGCCACCCGGACGTTTGCCCATTATTACCGAAGTGCGCAAATATTCCGATCAACTGATTCGCCAGGCCATCGTGCATGAAATTGAGCGCGGCGGTCAGTGTTTCGTGCTGCATAATCGCGTGGAAACTATTGATGCCTTTGCACATAAATTGAAAGTGATGATTCCCGAAGCAACCTTTGTGGTGGCGCACGGACAGCTGAAGCCTGAAGATTTGGAGGAACGCATTCTTGGTTTTAAACAGGGAAAGTATCAGGTGCTTGTCAGCTCCACGATTATTGAAAACGGGATCGACCTTCCGCGTGCGAATACGCTGGTGGTGAATGAGGCGGAGAAGTTTGGACTTGCACAGTTGTATCAGCTCCGCGGTCGCGTCGGTCGTTCAAAAATTCAGGCGTTTGCGTATTTGCTCTACCACAGCCAGAGACTGAAAGACGACGCAAAGAAGAGGCTTCGTGCCATCGTGGAAGCGTGTGAACTGGGGTCCGGGTTCCAAGTGGCCATGCGTGATTTGGAAATTCGCGGAGCGGGAGAAATCCTGGGAGCAAGCCAAGCGGGAACTATGAATACGGTCGGTGTGAGCCACTATTTGCGCATGCTGAAAAACGCGGTGGAAGAAATGAAATCCGGCGGAACGGTGGTGGAAGAAGAATTGGAAAATACGGAAATTTTGTTGCCGGTCGAAGCGTTGCTTCCCACATTTTATATTCCGGACAGCGGCGAAAAAATCTCCGTGTACCAGAAGCTTGCATCCAGCGAAGAGGAATCGACTCTTGCAGAATTTGAAGCGGATCTGCGCGATGAATATGGAGAGCCTCCAAAGCAGGTACTCAATTTGTTTGCCGTGCTTCGCTTGAAGCTTGCGTGTCGCAGAGCGGGCGTTATTCGTATAAAGGTGGAAGACCGCACGCGCACGGAGCGCGATATTCTTTTGACACTCAGCGCCCGCGTGGAGGCAATGGATATTATGCGCATTCTCCAGGTGAACTCACAGTGGAAAATCAGCAGTAACACCCTGCGTATTGGCGAGGAGCAGATGATTAAAATTGCAGGCAGCAGAGATTATTTGGCAGAGCTCACGCACCAGGTGAAATCGCTTATCCGCCCGCCTAAATCGAAGGTTAAGAATAAGGTTGAGGTGAAGGATTGATGAATGCATCCCGTAGAGTCGCCCCGCCGGGGCGGCGTATTCGACCAAAAAGCCTTACCTTGCTTCCGATCGTAAAATGTCACCTTTTCTGCTATAATGATTTGATGTCCGATGACACAAATCCACCATCCAACACCCCTCCCGATCAACGCAAGTTGATGGAGGAAAAACGTGCGCAGTGGGATGCCATTACCCATAAGCGCGAAGAGCAGATTGCGGCGGAGAAGGCGAAGACGGGAGAGCGTGCCGCCGGCGATGCAGCCAGATTGCAGCGGGATCAAAAAGCGTATCAGGAGGAGGTGCAGGCTGAACAGGCGCGCGCCGAGGGGCGCGAAGAGTGGCGGCAGGAATTGCATGCAAAACACGCCGAGGAAGAAAAATGGCGCAAGGAAAAAGAAGCGGCTGCATTGCTTCTGGCAGAAGAGCAAAAAAAGCGCGATGCGGCTCAAGCGGAGCGCATGGAATATATGAAAAATTTACACAAGGTGGCGGTGGCGCATCATATTCGCGATAAGCGTTTGGCTATTGAAGACGAAGCTGCTCGCGAAGTAAAAAGCGCGGGCGATGTTGCAGAGCGCGCGGAGCATCAAACAGACGAAGACACGGCGCGTGCATTGAATCATTTGGATGCGGAAAAGCAGCGGAAGATTGCACAAATACATGTGGAGGAAGGCCGACGCAAAAAAGAGATTGAAGAGAAGGCGCGTTTTGCCGCTATGGATTGTCATGCAGCATGGAAGGAAGCTGACAGCGCGGCGCGTCACCTCAAGAATTATTTGGAAGCAGGAAAAGCCATTAGCGCGGCGCACTTGGAGGAAAGCCAAACAAAAATGCGCATCGAAAGCGAGCGCCGCCGGGGACTCTCCGCGTTGGATGAAGAGACGCGTACGAAGCTTTTGAACATTGATCAAGAGACGAAGCACTTAAAAGACGAAGTGCTTAAAAATGCCTCAACGAAGAAATTGTTGATTGAAAAGCAGGAAGACAGGAAAAAGCAGGAAGCGGAGCGCCGGAAAGATAATTTTGAAAAATGGTTGAAAGATGTCTGACAGTTATCTGTTACCGGTTATCAGTTATCAGGAGGAAAAGCACTTATTGTCAGGTATAATAAAAGTATGCCCGGGTGGCGAAATGGCAGACGCATCAGCCTTAGGAGCTGACGGGAGCAATCCCATGGAGGTTCAAGTCCTCTCCCGGGCACCACGTAAAATTGTGCGCAGCAAAAGCGAGCAACATATTTTACGTGGGACGTGGTGACGCAGTCACTTTACGTCCCTGCGCACAATCACGTGGCGCAGCCATTTTTCAGAGGAGTACACTGTTGCTGTGAGCATCCTTTTTTCCACTGTGACCGGGTTATCTTCCATGCTTGTTGCGGTGGTCATTATTGAGGTGCTGTCACTTTTGGCCATGTGGCTGATCATTCTTATGTTTCGTCGTGCGCGGACACGCCAGCGTGATTTCTTTCTATTATTGCATGGAGTGAAAACCGATGCCGATAGTGCGACTTATCCCGAATCGGTGAAGCGCCTTGTAGATCATATCGATTTCCCTTTCTTGCTGTGGACATACATTGTCCTGAGCGTCGGGTTGGCAATTGCAACGCTTCTTCTTTTTATTTTCCAACCCCACTGGCTCTGATGTCGCCGCAATCCACCCCAACCGAGGAGGTCTTGGCACTCATCCACGAACACTGGGTGAAGTACATTGTTCCCGTGATTGTCTATGTATTGATGGTGGGCATCAGTGTGTTCATGTTTTATTTGGCAGGCTATTGGGCGTATCACTACACATTGCTTTCCGGCGGAACCTATCTTCTTGCCCTCGCACTTATTCTTCTGACGCATCATTGGTTTTTTGCCATGCTCCTCAGCAAAGCAACGGAGCACGTTATTGTAACGACCCATCGCGTGATTCACGTTCGTTCGACGTTGTTTTTCTTTGAAGATATGAACGAAGTTGCATTCGATAAAATGAAAACCGTGGAAGCTCGCAAGCAGGGACTTATTCAAAACGTGCTTCGTTATGGCAGCCTTGTATTCGAAAGGAGCTTTATCCTGAAGCGCATCCCGCACCCCAATCGTGTTGTGCGCGATATTGAGCAAGCCATGGGAAGGCTGTAAATATCTTAGAGTGGCAAGACTGTCAGTGGATCTATAAATTCCGCAATCTCCGCTTTGTTTTCCGCGTATCCGTGATAGTTACTGCCCCAGCCTTTGTGAATGCCGAAGTGCAGGTGCTTGCGATTGCCGTCGGTATCGGTACTGCGCGCAGCGCCGAGAACTGCAATCTTGTCACCCTTTGTAAGGAGTGTTCCTTTTTTCGGAAGTGAGGCAACGGCCAGGTGGCCGTAGATCATGCTCACTTTTTCGTTGTTGAGCATGCACTCTTGCACAATGAGCCCTCCGTATCCGCCTGCAAACCCGCTATAGGTGCCGGTGCCGGTGCAGACTGCGTACACACTGATTTCTTCATCGGCTTCTTTCGCCGTCACTTCAAAATCGGTGGCGACATGGTAGCCTGTGAAACGCTCCGGAGGATCGATGGGATTGGTTTTGGGATCGGGCGTTACAAATAAGCCGAAGTGGAGAGGAGTTGCCCTGTGCGCACCGCCTTCAATGGGCCACACGCCGCCCATGGATTGCGTAGCAATGACCGTAATGGCAACGGCAAGTACCCCGCCGATAAGGGAGAAAATTTTGTAGTACATATATGTAAGACACGTGAACCGTTGTGATATTACAGTACAGGGTGAATCCACAGTGCATTGTACATGTATCAGTATGGCTCTTGTGTCGGGCATTCTTAAAAGAAAGTGGTAAGGAAAATGATGAGAGAGCCCTTGAAAAAATGGCTTAATTATGCACAATATGCGCCTCGCGTGCCTTTTAAGCAGTTTATGTTTTGGTACGTGAGTTGATCCTTACATGAAGGGAAAAGCGTGAGAGTTCTATTTGTTTGCAATGCGTTGGCACAGCATCAGGACATTCTTGTCGTTGTCCGTGAGGCGCTCCCCGGCGTGGCTATTGAGCAGCGAACCGTTGTTCAGGCCATCACAGCCGGTCACTCCGGATATGATGTCGCCGTGTTTTACATCGACTGCATGGATAGCACCACATCGATACAGATCGGCGTGGTGCATAGCATGTTTGGGTGCCCTGTGTTTTGTTTGCGCGACGGCGAACTCACGGATGGTTTTACAAGGCAAATTGCCCTAGCCACGGAAGAGAACGTATTGTTTGCGAATGTGCATGGTGATGTCGTCCAATGGAAAGCGGCACTCATCACTTTGCTGCAGCGTAATCTTCGCGCAATTCCTGTTTAAGGACTCTCCCCTGCACCACGGATGGTGACAGGGGAATTTTTAGTCTACCAATTTAATGTGCAGCTCTTTCAGTTGCTTGTCGCTCACAGCGGATGGCGCATTCATCATGGCATCCTGTGCCTTGCCGTTCTTTGGGAAGGCATAGATATCGCGAATACTCTCACATTCCCAGAGCACCATCATCAATCTATCCAGTCCTGGAGCACAGCCTCCGTGTGGAGGAGCGCCGAATTCAAACGCGCGAATCATGCCGCCGAATTTTGCGTCGACTTCGTCTTTTGTGTAACCCGCAATTTCGAATGCTTTATACATAATGTCCGGACGGTGATTGCGGATGGCACCACTACTCAATTCAAAGCCGTTACAGCAGATGTCATACTGGTAGGCCAGAATCTCCGTCGGGTCCTTCGTCAGCAGCGCCTCCATGCCTCCCTGTGGCATAGAGAAGGGGTTGTGGGAGAAGTCGATCTTCTTATCTGCCTCGTTCCATTCGTACATGGGGAAGTCAATAATCCATGCCCATGCCGCAAGCTTGCTGTCTGTCAGTTGTTGCTTCTTTGCGACGGCGATGCGCACCTGCCCCAATACGGTGCAAGCCTTTAGCCAGACATCGGCTGCGAAGAAAATGGCATCGCCGGGTTTAGCGCCCATGTGATCCACAATCTTTTTTGCAAGATCATCACCCAAGAATTTGACGATGGGAGACTGCATTTCGCCATCTTTTACCAAGATGTATGCAAGGCCTTTTGCGCCGTACGTCTTTGCGGTTTCGGTGAGTTCATCAATATCTTTGCGGCTGAATTCGGCTCCTCCCGGAACGGTAATTGCTTTGACGACTCCGTTCTTTGCAACGACATCGGCAAACACAGAGAATCCGCATCCTTTTACCATGTCGCTCACATCTTGCAGTTCAATTTTGTAACGCAAATCCGGTTTATCGGACCCAAAACGGTTGAGAGAATCTTTCCATGTAATGCGTGGGAACGGCGTGGTGATGACTTTTTTATCGCTAAATTTGTGCGTGAGTTCCACCATCAGCGGTTCAATCACACCAAAGACATCGTCTTGTTCCACAAAGCTCATTTCCAGGTCGAGCTGATAAAATTCTCCCGGATGGCGGTCGGCACGAGGATCTTCGTCGCGGAAGCACGGTGCAATTTGGAAGTAGCGGTCGAGGTTGGCCACCATCAAGAGTTGCTTGAACTGCTGCGGGGCCTGAGGCAGTGCATAGAACGTACCCGGATGAATGCGGCTGGGGACCAGGTAATCGCGCGCGCCTTCCGGAGAGGAGTTTGCAAGAATGGGAGTCTGCACTTCGGTAAAATTCAGTCCATGCATGTACTGGCGAACGTGCGTAATAAGCTGATCGCGATCGTGCAGAATTTTCTGCATTTTTGGGCGGCGCAAATCGAGGTACCTATATTTCAAGCGAAGATCCTCGTTTACTTGCACTTGAGGATCGGCAATTTCAAATGGAGGTGTTTTGGATTCCGCGAGGATTTCAATGCTTGCTGCAACCACCTCGATTTCCCCTGTGGGGTTATCCGTGCGCTCCGCACCGGATCTACGGGCAGCGACGCTGCCCTTGACGGATAATACCCATTCGCTGCGTACCTTTTCTGCGGATGCGAAAATATCTTTTTGTTCGGGATTGATAACCACTTGTGTGATTCCATAGTGATCGCGCACATCCAGGAAGATAAGGCCTCCGTGGTCGCGGCGGCGGTGGACCCATCCGCAGATGGTCACGTTTGTTCCGGAATGGGTGGCGCGGAGTTCGCCGCAGGTGTGGGTTCTAAGCATAGGGAGAGTATAGGGTTGATACTGGGCTTAGAGCTAGAGAAAACGCCGATGTTGACGAAATTGTTTGAAATGGGTTTATGGACGTTTTTGGTACTTATTTTGTCTTCTTCACCGTCTTCTCAAACAACTTCCCTAGCTCCTCTTTAAACTCCTCCACATCTTTAAATTCGCGGTGAACAGACGCAAAGCGAATATAGGCAACTTGGTCTAGCTTCTTAAGCTCGCGCATCACGTCGTTTCCAATGTCACTTGATTTTACTTCCTGATGGCTGGCGCCCCATTTTTCTTCAAGCGTGCTTAAAAGCAAATCTACCTGTTCTTGCGTCACAGGCCTTTTTGAACAAGCGAGCCAAATGCCGCGTTCGATTTTGGCGCGCATGTAGGGTTCGCGGATGCCTTCGCGTTTGACCACGATGAATGAGCTTAATTCCTGGCGCTCGAATGTGGTAAAGCGATGATCGCACTTGGGGCACTCGCGGCGACGGCGCACGGACTTTCCTTCCTCGCTCAAGCGGGAATCAATGACGGCCGTATCCTGGGATTTGCAGCGCGGGCAGTGCATGATGGGAGGTTAGCGGATTATTGGGTAATTGACATCATCGAAGACGATGTGTGTTAGGGGCACGGCATGCCGTGCCCGTACAGGCAAAATCCTCATGCACGTCTATGAGTTATGAGGTTTTTTGAAAGCCCCCGCTCCGGGCAATGCCGTGAACCCAACGTGGTTCACGGCGGAATGTTATTTTTTTATTGAACCTGGCCTTCCAGGGCATCGTGCATTTGTATTTGCAGATCGAATCGATGGGATTCAATTCCTCGTTCATTTGCGATGGCTAATTTTGTTTGGAGCCAAGCTTTTTGAACCTCGGGGCTTGTAAAATCCAGCGGACGATTTTCCGCCGTGTCTGCCGATGGTGTGTGGTTGTTATTGAGGGCAACCATAGAATGATGGGGGTAAAAAATAAGATTTAGCACGATGTACCACCATGTACGAAAAATTGCAAGGCCCTAAGAGTCAACTTTGGAATGTGTGTGGTCTTAAATTTTGATGGTTCCGGCGCGGAGTGTTTGGTCATCATCTGTTGTAAGGTTGATGACGGTGGAGGGTGGAACGTGGGGCAGCGTGCCGCTATCCAGGATAAGATCCGGTTGCACTTTTTCATGTGCAAATTGCGCAACGATATCTTCTGCGGAATAGGGATTTGGTTTTCCGTGGACGTTTGCGGAGGTGGTGCTGAGCGGGTAGTTCGCTGCATTGGCGAGCGCTTCCGCGTGCGGGTGCGAGGAGACGCGAATGCCGAGTGTTTTATAGTTAATGAGGCTGGGGAAAATGGCGGCGGGGGCATCGGGGCGCACATGCAGAATGAGTGTGAGGGGGCCGGGCAAGTACTGCTTGGCGAGCACATCGGCTTTTTCATCCCAGACGACCCACTTTTTTGCTTTCTCGATCGATCCGAATAATCCGCTAACAGGTTGTACTTCCGGGCGTTGTTTTATGTGAAATAACTTCTTCACTGCCAAAGGGCTCCGGAGATCGCACGCGAAGCCGTAACAGGTTTCGGTTGCATGGGCTATAACACCTCCTGCGCTGAGAACGTGTAGAGCTTCTTTGAGGCCGGCATCGGAAAAAGGCACAATCTTCATGTTTGTATTCTACAGCTCTTTTTCGGGTTCCGCTGGTTTTGTGTCGGTATTTTTGGGGGAAGATTCCGGAGATGGCGGCGGATTCACGATGGCGGCCGCTTGTTGCGGGGCTAGGCGTACGCGCGCATTTTCTCGGAGACGCATGATCATTTCATGCTTTGTATTTATAAACGGCGTGAAGTGAATGCGCAGCGCATCTTGGGTTTGCATAACCAGAACCAGTGTGCCGAATCCGAAAATATTTTGGATGATCCCATGCTGATTTTTTGTAATGTCTTCGAGTGTCCACAAATCAATGCTTTGGTGGTCGTCCACAATGAGCAGCGTTTTTTTGATGCGGTGCACTTTTTTATCGGTGACGATAATGACGTACAGGAAGTATTTATAGAACGCGGCGAGGAATGAAATTTGTGAGTAAAGAAAACAGAGACAAATAATCAATAGAACGACATGGCGCATGTTGACCTCTGTGTCGTCGCCGAATGTTGTTTGTGCCAAATATGCCCCGAGTATTAACGCAATCATCCACCCTATCATTTTACAAAACGGCCACCACAGTCGGATCCAGTGTTGACGGAAATAAAATTGAAATTCTTCTCCCTGATCTTTTCCGGGGAAATCAATTTGCCGATTGATAGCGGGAGTATTCACCATAAATAGAGGCACAAAATGACGATGCAAACGGCGGTTCCTATGGCGTGAGCAAGTGCGGTGATGCGGAGTCTTCGCAGGCTGAAAAACCGGAAATACGATGTGTCCAATTCATGCGGGAATACGAGCGGCGAGAGCTTTTGTCGAAAAATCATCCACAATATTCCTTCACATAAAACAGTCACCCCAATGCCGGCTGCGATGACGATAAGGAGTGATTCCATGGCAAACTTTTATTCTCCTCCGAAGCGTGAGAGTGTCAATTATTCTCAGTAGATTCGTAATTTTTGAGCACAACCGCAATTCTCTCTTCTAAAAGCGGGCCGCTGTTTACGGTAAGGGGCAGCGGGATAATTTGCTGGCCGATCATCAGTTGGATTTTTTCGGAACCGGGGAATGCCTGGAATACTTCTTTCAAATCCAAGAGGAGTTGTTTGGGTGCGCGTGCGGGAAGTTCAACGGTATAAATATGAATGTCCGTTGCAGGCGATGCGTGCGCGTCCGTCTCTGCGGTCACGGGAGGTAAATCGGTATCGGAATCGCTTTGAGATAGGGGAGGTGGTGGCGTATCTGTTAACGATACTGCCTCTGTTGTAATGGCGACTTTTTCCCCTGCGATCACATTTCCTTCTTCGTCCACTGCTTCAATGGCTTCTTCCTCTTCTTCAATCATACGGCGCGAGACGGAAATGCCGCGTTTTGCTTCTTCTTCGTCAAAAATATTTTCTTCTTTTGCGCGTTTGATCATGGTGGAGAGTGATGCTCGCTTGAGCGCCTCGGCGCGCATTTGCAATTGGCCCATGCGATAGTCGACTGTTCCTGCCACCACTAGCACCGTGTCCGGTTGTTCGATGGTAGGAGCCATTTCAGCATATGTTTTTGGGAAGAGCGTGATTTCCATTTTTCCGGTGGGATCTTCCAAAAGTACAATGGCCATGGTGTCACCTTTTTTCGTGCGGATTTTTTTGATGCCTTCCTGAATTCCCGCCACGGTGAGCTTCTTTCCCACGTCTTTCATAGTCAGGTCTCCAATCAATTTGGCTTTGCGACTGATGTATTCGCGCATGCCTGCAAGCGGGTGACTGGACACATAGAGTCCCAATGTCTCTTTTTCCCACTGTAACTTTTGCATGGGTGTTGCAGGAGGCGTGTCCGGAAATTCAATCAGCGCCTCTTCTCCTTCTACGGCCAGACTGCCGAACAAATCACCCTGTGCACTGTCTGCATCGCCCGCACCTTTGCGGTAATCGGTAATAAGCGTGTAGTTATCGAGGATTTTTCGGCGTTCTCCGAAGCAATCGAGCGCCCCTGCTTTTGCCAAAGATTCCAACAGTTTTTTATTGAGGATTTTGGTAGGAACGCGTTTTGCAAAATCTTCAATCGACGTAAATTTACCATTGGCTTCACGCTCTTCAATAACTTGCAGCACCGAACTTTCGCCTATGCCTTTCACGGCGCTCAATCCAAAACGAATGGCCCACGCCTTTTTTGTATCATCTTCTGCGTCTTCGCTGGGTGGGATAACCGTGAAGTGATTCAGTGACTCATTAATGTCGGGAGGGAGTACTAAAATTCCCATCGTGCGACATTCTTCAATTTCGATGGTGACGCGTTCGGTGTCTTGCGCGTCGCTACTGAGGAGCGCCGCCATGAATTCGGCGGGATAATTTGCTTTCAGGTACGCGGTTTCATACGCAATGCGTGCATAGCCCACTGCATGGGATTTATTGAATCCGTAGCCGGCGAATGGGGTAATGACATCATCGAAAATTTCGATCGCCATTTTATCTTTATAGCCCTTTGCAACCGCGCCTTTAATAAATTTATCGCGCTGTGCCGACAGTTCTTTCATGATTTTTTTACCGATTGCTTTACGCAAAATGTCCGCTTCTCCGAGTGTGAATCCCGCAAACGCCTGGGCAATCAGCAGGATTTGTTCTTGATACACACCAATACCAAAGGTTGGCTCCAAAATAGGACGAAGGTCATCGTGCACATACTTCACCTTTTCTTTGCCGTGTTTACGTTTGATGAAACTGGAAATCCATTCCATGGGACCCGGACGGTACAAGGACACCATCGCCGTAATGTCATCAAATTCCGTCGGTTTTAATTGGCGCAGATAGCGGCGCATGCCTGCGGATTCCAATTGAAACACGCCCGTGGTATCGCCATGTTGGAGAAGGGCGAAGGTTGGTTTGTTATCCATGGGAATTTTTTCAATCTCGACCGTTTCATTGCGCGTGCGTTTAATAATTTCGAGCGCCGTTTGAATGACGGTTAAGTTCATGAGCCCCAGGAAGTCCATCTTCAGGAGACCCAGAGACTCAAGAGGCTTGGCAGAGTACTGCGTGATGATGGTGTTTTCATCTTTAGGGGCACGCTGGAGCGCGGTGAATTGCGTGGAGTCATCGGGGGAGATAATAACGCCGCATGCGTGTACGGAGACGTGGCGCGCTTTGCCTTCCAGCTTGAGCGCGTTCTCCACCACCTTCCGGTAGATCTCATTGCTTTCATACATCGATTTAAACTCGGGCACTTCCAATGCTTCTTTGAGTTTGGTTCCCGGGCGTTCGGGAATGAGTTTGACGAGCGTGTTCATTTCCAAAAATGGCAGACCGTATGCACGGCCCACGTCTTTTACCGCAGCTCTGGCGGCCAGGGTTCCGAATGTACAAATTTGCGCCACGCGATTGTTGCCGTATTTTTCGCGCACGTATTCCAGCACTTCGTCGCGCCGGTTATCGGCAAAGTCGAGATCGATATCGGGCATGGAGATGCGTTCCGGATTTAGGAAGCGTTCGAAGAGGAGGTTGTGAGGAATGGGGTCCACTCCGGTAATACCCAGTACGTAACTGACCATGGATCCCGCCGCAGAGCCGCGACCCGGACCCACCGTAATACCGCGACGCTTGGCTTCGTTCACGAAGTCTTGGACAATAAGGAAATAACCGGAGAATCCGACCTGTTTAATAACCTGCAGTTCGTACTCGAGACGCTTGCGCAGTTCCGGAGTTTCTATGGGATACCGACGCTTAAATCCCACTTCGCAGAGACTCGTGACATAGTCGTCTTCACTTTGATCCGTCGGTACCGGAAAACGGGGGATGCGGTTCACGCCGAATTGAAACGAGACGTTGCATCGGTCTGCAATGACGCGCGTGTTTTCGAGTGCTTCCGGCACATGTGCGAATGCTTTTTCCATTTCCTCAAACGGGCGCATGGAAAAATCGGTATCGCGCATGGAGAACCTGCCGGGGTCCGAGACATTCGCATTTTTCTGGATACACAAAAGAATGTCATGTGCTTCGTTGTCTTCCGTGCGGCAGTAGTGGCTGTTACAGGTGGCTACGAGCGGCACGCCGAGTTCCTTGCTGTATTTAATTAGTTGCTGATTTGCTTCCGCCTGCCCGCTTACATTCGGGAGATCCATGAGCTCAAAGTACACATTGTCTTTTCCGACATACGATTGATATTGCGCCGTTAATTCCTTAATGCGTTCGCCGTCTTCGTTCATGGCCGCAATACCCATGGCACCCGTAATGGGACCCGTGAGAATAATGAGACCCTTTCCGTATTTCTGCATGAGCTCGGCATCGACTCGCGGCTTGTAGTACATGCCTTCCATGGCGGCAATGGTCGCGAGTTGGAGCATGTTCTCGTACCCTTCCTGCGTTTCGCAGAGCAGCGTAAACGGAAAACTTTTTGTATCGACCCCGCTTTCACGATCGTTCCGCGTGCGTGCCGCCATATAGGCTTCAAGTCCCAAAATCGGCTTCAGGCCATGTTTTTCTGCATACTGATAAAATTCAATTTGGCCATACAGATATCCTTTGTCTGCAAGTCCCACTGCGGTTTGCCCCAATTCTTTCGCCCGCAGCACTATTTCCTCCGGACTAGGGAGCGCTTCCAGCAACGAATACGTGCTGTGGCAGTGGAGATGGACAAAGTCCTCGGCTTTCATGCTGCCAGTATAAAGGTTAAATCTGAAATCCGAAGCACGAAATCCGAAGTAAACCTGAATATTGAAAGATCAAATTCGAATGCTAAAACACGCTTGTTTCAGATTTCTACTGTTTCATATTTTGATATTCACTTTTACTTCGGATTTCGGATTTCGTGCTTCGAGTTTAAGGAATAGTGATCTTGGCCTTATCCGCACATTTTTTTGAGCGCGGATTACTTGCGGTATCGCTCAGGAAGTCACCGTTTGTGTAGGGGAAACAATCATCCGTGAAGACAATTTTCAGCACTTCATCCAAGCTGTTTGTGCAGGGGCGATAGATACAGCTCCGACGCAAGAATGATGCGAATTTTACGACGAAACCGCGCAAACTGTCCTTTTGTCCCGACTCTAGTTTTGTCAGATTCGCGAGATCTTTTACAGACGTGCGCAGCGGCGTGAGCGCTTTTGCCACTTGTAATTGCGGGTCGGTGACAGACGGGAAAATGGTCGCTTCTTCCCTTCCTTGGATAAGGCTCCATGCGCGGAAGAGGAGGCGCGTAGAGCTGCGGATCATCACGGAAACGAAGATGTCGTTCCTGCGCTCGTCGCGCAGAGAGGATTGGCTGTCACTGAATTCCTCGGGTGTTTTCAGGCTGTCTTTGAAGACGCGGGAATTTCCTTCTTGCATGCGTTGCGCCAAAAAATCGATCAGTAATTCCATGTGTTTTTTTTGAAGCGAGAACGGCCCGCGCAATTCCGTGGCAGCCGGTTTTTTCCCGTCTTGTTCTATGCACGGTCCCACCGATGTGCCGTCCGGCTTCATGCAGGAGAGATCATCCAAACAGCTCATGGTTCTGTTGTTCTCGCAAATTTTTGTGGGAAACACACAGCGATCCCCGACGTCACATTCGTTGTCATTATTGCAGCGGATGTCGGAATCGAATTCACACAGTCCGCCCGTCCATCCGCATCCGTTTGCAAGGAGATGCGTGCGGGGTGCAGGGGGAGGGGGCAAGGTGGAGGGAGTTTGGAACAGTTCATCGATGCTTTGTTGTACGGTCAAAAATTGTTGCGCGGCTCTCCTGTAGTCGTCCAGTTGAGTGGTAATAATTTTCAATGCGTCGTGTTCTTCTTTGAGTGGCAAAAATGCTGTGCGCGTTTCTAGCGTTTCTATATCGCACCCGAAACCGTTTTGTTGCGGAGGGGCGTAGTCGGAATCGTAGGGGCACATTTCCAATGCCGGCGTGGTGCCCGGTGGATCAAACGGCGTGAGCTTTTTCCAAGTCGGATCGCTGTAGCTCGGGTCCAATGCACCCGCATGCAAGTGTGCCAGCCGGTCGTTCAAGAAGAGGAGAATGGATTCCAATCGTTGAATAGCCTCGAATGATCCGCGTTGCAATTGCGCGTTCATCTGGAGTCGGATCTGATCCATTTTGCATTCAATGGCGGCGGTATCGAATCGCAGACAGGCAGTGTTATGGATAAGGTCATCCGCTTGTACGCTCAGGCGTAAGTTGGAATCGATGAGTCCGGCAAAAGCAGAGCGCACGGTATTCGTCCATTCCATTAATTTAAATGCAGGATCGACCGGAGCTGCAATTGCTAAATCAATCCCGTCATCTGCGCGCTTGAGAACATCGCGTACGTAGTACGACACGGGCGGCAGACTAAGAATAATTTTACACTGAGGACTGGTATCCCACGATGCCCCTGCTGCCTCTGCGCTTGTTGAAATTGTGCCGAAGGACACAAGTGCCGCCAGTGAGAGCAGTATTTTTTTCATGTACTGGATGCAGATGAAGAGGCAGGAGTAGGGAGCGAATTATCGGTCGGGCACATCTCGGTGGGGAAGTCGACGCTGCCCATTTGCTTGAAGAGGCGAACGGCCATACTGAGGACATCGGACAGCGAGCGGCTGGAAATGGCCAATTGATTTTCGTACATAGTGGTTCCCATGCGCGACCCGAGGCCCAACGACAGCGCGAGCACGTTTTCGGTTGTAGCAGCTTCGGTCGCCTGTCCTTCCAGGAAGCTCTGCGCTTGTCCGATGTAATCCGCGACAGGAGCGAGAAGATTGCGGGAGGGATTGTAGGTACACAAAATGTTTGGCGTAAGTGGCGGCAACCCTTGCAGCTGACACACTTCCGTTTCCAGTTGCTGCACCACAAGTTGCGGGCGATAGAGCGGGAGTTGCGTGGACGCGAGCGGCGGGTTTACAAGGGCGTTGGCCAGAGGTGAGCCGCTTTGCGGATCGTTCCAGGGGAAGGACTGATCGCCGACGGTTGCAGGACTTTGTGCGCCCGTGACGCGGTGGAGTTCGGTGGATTCTTCAATGCACTGTCCGATATAACACATGTTGTTTCCGATGGTGTTTTTGAAAATGTCGGTTTGGCCAGGTGCACAGACTGTGGTGTGACTATTCAGATTGTCGATAAAATTTTGAATGACTTTGTTTTTAAACACCTGTTTTGTGCCCACTGTTGTGAATAGCTCTTTGCACGTTGCCCCTCCTCCATCCAGAGGGCCTAAGTGATTTGCAAATTCAATCATTTCTGTCGTGAATTTTTGCGTATAATTTCTGCTGGTGAAACATTTCCTTGCAGGGAACATGTTCTGGCACTCGATTGCAGGTGCCGCTTCTGCACAGGTTTCCGCATTGAAGGGAATACCATCAATGTCCGGTTTTCCTTTAAACAGTCCTTTTTCTTCTATCAAATCGCATTGGGCGCGCGCCGCTTCCCCTTCTACAGTGCAACAGTTTTCAGAATATTGGTCCTGTATTTGTGCCGGTGGAAGTCCCGGCGTTATATAATCTTTATAGAGATTGTATCCCACAGGAAGGTGACAAGCCTGCAGGACGTGATGAAGCTCATGGTAAAGAATATTTGTGGAGCCTCTTCCCATGCAGATTACTATTACTCCATCTGCCCTTTTTAACTTTGTGACCGCTTCGAATCCCGATGCATCGCAGTCAGGAGTGCATTGTACTTCTATTTTACATTGCGTGGCCGGGTTAAATGCAGCTGTGTTTTTGTAACGTATATCTTGGCATACATCAGGACCCGATAGTGTATTTTTCACCGTTGTTTTATCCAGGCATGTTACCAAACTTATCTTCATGGGATCGATGGGGTTTGCAGGATCAATAGGGCACTTTGTTCCTGCAGCGGGTTCGAGCGGCTTGCACAAATAACCGCGATCTTGCACGGGGTCCGAACAAAGTCCGCGTCCATCAACGGGCTCCATTACATCATCATATTCGGCTTCCGGAGCGGGCGGATAGGCTCCTCCCAAAATAGGTGAATTGTCCGGAGCAATGAGCGACGGAAGGACGGGTTCGAGTGGAATATTCCACTGTAGGCCTACGTCGCCAAACGGTTGCGTGCTCCCGCTTCCGGTTCTGCCCCATAGGATGACATTGTCTGGCAGCTGATTTTTGATTAGATCTTTCGGGAAAATAAATTGGATCACCTCCTTTCCGTTCATGGGTGGATTCACGGGTTCGGCGCGGATGACATCCCACAATCGCTTGAGAATCGTTTCCACCTGCGTCCATTGTTTAAAAATATATTGTCGTTCTGTTCCGGGGCCGCTCATGGCGTCTTCATATGGTGACGGGAAGCGCGGAGCTCTTTCGTTTAGAACCAAACGTACGCCATACTGATAACGCCAAACGGCCGCAGTGCGTTCCTCGGTACTGAGTGCATTGAGCGCCGTACCCAGTTGTTGCACGAGTGCCATTACCTTTGCTTCTGCAATTGTTTGCGTGCGAATAGAAGCGCCGCTGTTCGTTATTTTGATACTGCCTGTTCCCGCGCGCCACAGATTTATAATGCCATGAAGATCGCTCGTCATTTGTTGGGATCGGCCGGGTAAATTGGAGAGCGGGAGTTCGTAACTGGCGGCGCTTAATTGTAGGTTTCTTCCCAGGCTGCGTATGCGTTTTTCGTTGGTGACCAGGGTGCGGATTTTGCTCGAAAGATCATCGCAGCCTAAGAAATATTTGGACGGGTCGGTCGTGCTTTTCGATCCGCAGAGCGTGGATGTTTCGCTCTTCACGGCGTTGGTGACATTTTCAATGGTGATAGTTTCTCCTTTTGTTTCCATGACGGCTTTTACATAGGCCGCAATGTCCGGTTCTACTTTTTCTTTTCCAATTTCCTGTTCCACACTCGTCTTCATGCGATCGTACAGCGTGCCGGGTGCGGACGACGAACTGCTCGACGCGGCCATTGCCTGTAACGGCAAGAGCAGAAAAATGCCGATGGAAAACAGGGGCATTCTCATGTGCTGGGCGGTGGCGGAGGGAGTTCAGGGAGGTCACGCAAGCTGCCGCGTGCATCGCGAATGCGGGGCATACAGGCGCTCGCTTGCGACAGGAGCCCCATAATATTTCGGATATCCAAAGACACGCGCTTCAGACATTCAATATCCAGTCCGAGCGGACGCAAGCGATCTTGTCCGCCGACGATAATCAGCGTTTTGTTCAGTGTTGTGCGAGCAATTGCCGTTTCGTAATCAATAATACGGCGCTGCTCGTCCGTGGTTTCGTTATAATCAATACGTTGTTGGAGCGTGTTCGGGGCGGTTGTAGGTGCAGTGGCAAATTCTTTTGCAACAATCGTGCTGAGGAAATTGCGGCGCTCGCTCAGGCTACATTCGTACACGCGCAAATATTCCAGCAAGACCGGGCCCAGTTCTGTTTCGGATAGTTTGCTTAGTTTTAAAGGGTCTTTCCAAGGTGGCAGCGTTTTCGCAAGTTCCGTGAGTTCGGGAATGGGTTTTACGAGCGATGCATAATCCGATGCAGTGCACTGAAGCTCCGTGGTTTTTGTATCTTCAATGCTCTTCATATGCGCCTCTATTACCTTCGCCACCGTCTCGTGATATTTTTTGGGCCACTCGGCAAAAGGCAGCGTTTCAAAAACAGATCCCACTATGGTGCATGCAGCCAGGCGCTCCGTATCAATATTTTCAGGCGGAGTCGTGATGAGACTATTGCATCCGTACAGAAGCAGTGCCGCGCCAATGAGAACGGGGAATTTATTCATCACACTGACCGATGAAGCAGGGAATATGGGCGAGTCCACCTATGGCGCGTACGGTTTGCCAAAGCGGTTCTAAAAGCGGGAAGCGGAAGTCATCCAGGAATCCTTCAAACACACCCGTGAATTGCAGGAGTGACCTGTAGGCAGCATCGTATGTCACAAGAAGAATGAGCGACTGCTCTTCTTGATTCAGCATGCCGTTCACCACATCCAAACACGTATTGGTTCCCACGGTGAACTGCGTATTATTTCTACATGAAGACAAGACGGGTACATCTAGGGAAATACACCCCGGCACTTCTATGGGAAGGACGGTTGTTCCGGTTGCAGAATTTTGCGATTGTAACGCGGATCCGCACACGGCATAGAGGCGACACTGGTATGCGCGGAATGCTTGCGTAATGGCTGGGATGAGATCGGACGTCGGTGCTTTCTTTGTTTCCATGAGTCCTCTGCGCGGAGGCACGTCGTTAAATTTATTCATATTAAAATCGCCCCACCCCACTCCTATAGAACTTGGCGTGAGCGTGCGCCATTGGTTCGTTGCTTTCTTAATCCACGTGAAACCTCGTGTATCAAATTGCACGCTGCCAAGGGGCAAATCTTCCGCCTTTTTTTGTCCGAAGAGCACGCTTCTATACACGCGTTTTTCATGCGAGAGCGCGTTGTAGGTTTCTGTCAGGCAGCTTTGCGTGTTTACATTTTGCGCAAAGGCAACGGGAGAGAGTGCAGACCCCAGTACTGCAACAATACCGAGTTGTGCAAAGCCGATGCGGAGACGAAGGTGCATCAGAGAGAAGAGGGAATCAGTTCAATGGGGCGTGGAACATCGTGGAAGGGGAGTAGATTATTGATATCGACATCGTAGTAGGGGAACTTGTCGGTATCTATCCCTCCGATGGGATCGGGGAGTGTGGCGTTGCGCACGCCGCTGCGTGCTTCCGTTCCAATATCCGGCATGGTCACAGGCGCGTTGATTTCCCAGCGATACCCCGGCTCCAGGCGTTCACCATGCAGGAGAAGACATGTGTCATCGCTTGGGAGACATGCATCAGGAGACATGCGTTTTTTTCCCATAGATTCATAATCTTCCTTGAGCATAACTAATTTTCGCGAGCCGATTCTTTGGAAGCGTTCCATTAAATCCATCTCCACATGTTGGCAGGTTTTATCGCTCCACGAAGCACACTCTTGTTTGGATTTCATCACGGGGATGCCGTTCCTGTCCGTATCGATATTTTGCGTGGAAAGAGGGCCGATGCTTTTCCAGAACTTGTCGTAGCCCGTATCCATTTTTGTAATGGTGTCTTTTATGCGAAGAATCGTCTGATTCACCGTTAGCATTTCCATGATGTTTACCGTCGGCAGGTCGAGTGCGGGGTAGGTGGGGGAGGTTTGTACTTTTGGCAGTTTCTTTACGACATCATCTATGGCTTTGCGAATATCTGCGACGGGCGGAAGTTTGGGGAGGGCATCGGTCAGCACGACATTCACACCGGGGGACGGCGGCTTTGGAATACTGAGACGAATTTGAACTGGCTTGAGAACGGGTAGAACAATGGCGTCTTTCATGTAACTGATTCCTGAAAAATCGATGAGTAAATCTTGCTGTCTTTTGGCGGTGAGGTTCGGCAGATTATCGGCGGTAATTTTTCCGTTATCTGCGCGGGAAGGAAGCCATTTTTCGTTATCCAGCAGAGAATAAATAGGAGTCTCAAAACGTTGGTTCATGCACCACGGCAGATTTGTTTTGTCCTGGAATGTGGTCATGGCTTCTTGTGCCTTGCGCCAGTTTTTATTGATTTCCGTGGTGATATTTTTTTGCGTTGCCAAATAATTTTGATACGTCGTGAGATTTGTTTTCATCCAATCACTGATGGGCTTGGTGAGTGCTTGTTGAATTTTCATGACTTCTCCCGCGTAGCTGGCCAGCTCTGCGCGGATGGCGCGCACATTTTCAATATCGTCCGCGTATCCGTTGAGCGTATCGATCAGATTTTTGAATTCGGTCGGAGCGCCGTTACACGATGCCACATTGTTGCGGCGCATATACCACGAACACCATTGCAACGCTTGAGCGCGGAATTCCGTGGGGGATCCCATGGGCACAAGAACTGGCACAGGCTCTTCTTCTACATGCAACATGAACGATCTCTCAATAGCGCCCAGTACATCGCCCAATGTGTCTTCCGTGGCATCGAGTTGGATTTCTATGCTCTTGCTGCGCTTGGTATGTAAGTCCATTGCTCCTGCCGACGAAGATGCATTGCTCGCTGCACCAAAAACAGGGTCAGCTGGGTCTGCGCCAAATGCGTATCCCGGCGGCATCAAGAGACGCACGACAGGTGGATGCATGAACACAGAGGCATCGGTTTGTTGTTTCTGCCACCAGCTCACAATCAGGCGCGTATTTCCTGCGTCATCAAACGAACGCAGAATATCGGACGCGGCAAGCGCGGGCGGTTTCCCGGGTAAATCAACGGGCCAGCTTCCTGTCATTTTTGCATTGTCCACGCTGCTTCCATCCAAATACACACTCGAAAGATTGCGATCATATTTGTCTTTGAACGTTGTTTCATCCAACAGAGAAAATCCCCATCCTAATTTCATGTACCAAATATCCGTTGCGGTCGGAATTTTTTGGCGCTGGTTCGGAGGCTTAATGGGGTCGACGTTTTCCATGTTCGCGTTTTGTCCGTAGGTCCCTTTTCCCAGCTGCGTATCGCGCATGGTGGACACATCGACGTTAATCACGCAACGGCGATCTTTGTCTTCCGTCTGATGAGTCTTTGGGTCGAACTCATCATAAAATCCGTAACAGGCGACCGGCACGTCAGCGCGCGTGGTACTATCGGCTGCTTTGTCGCTGGGGACTGCTGCACGCGTGAATGTGCCTTTGTAGTTGCGGAAGTAGGAGTAGTACACGGGCGCCTCTTCCGCAGGTGTGGCGCTGATGTTTGGCACGCAGGCATTGCCGGGGTTGGGGCCGCCGTCTATTTCGCAGCGACATTGTTTCCCAATACATACGCGGGCATTGCTCGGTTCGGTGGAATTTGGCATGCAGCCCGTTGCGGGGTCTGTGACTTTTTGATCGGTGCACACATAGCGCAGTTCCCACTCGGTACAAATGGTGTAGGGAATAAGAAGCGCATTCACGGCAGCGCCGGTTGTTTTACAGGTTCTATATTGGAAGCTGTTTACATACGGACAGAATCCGCTGCAGGTTTCCGGACTCTGGCGATCCTCCGGTTCTTTGTCCATTTCCGCGTAGTCGATGGGCGGGGCGTAGTCGCCAATTTCTTTGAGAGGTCTGTCCGGTGCCGCTTGTGCAAAGGTACCGTTCGGGTTTTTGATGCGCCATCGGCACAGGGGATCTTCAAATTTTGGATGCGGATAGGTGACGTTCTGTTCGGCAATTTGCCCGGGAAAGTCGGGATTATTTGTTTCTTTCCAGATCTTTTTTCCAATGGATGTTTTTCCCGGCATACACGTGGTCGAAAGGCCCACGGTGCTGTCCGGGAATGTATAATCGTTATCCGGATTTGCATCGCCATTCAGATCTTTGCGCGTTCCCATGCCCGATAGTTTTGCGCCGTCCCACACTCCTTCGCGTCCCGGGACATTGGTCACTGTTGCGATTTTTCCTGCTACTGGTTCTGCCAAATTATAGCCGCCACACTGCACGTCTTTTAGATAATCTTCCACCTTTTTTATATCCGCCTCTACCGCTGCAAAATCTTTCGGTTGTTGGTCATCAATCTTCAGCGGGTCCTTCGCAAGAACAGCGCCTGCGGACAGGCACATCAGAGTGCTCAAGGTAAGAACGGAGAAACCACGGTGCATCGTGGCGGTTAGTATAGAACAAAATGAGAGTACTAGGGATTGGAATACTGTAGTACTAGGCCCATTTTTTTGGTTACTGGTTGACTTGTTACTGGTTGCTTGTTTTGATTATAAAAAATCTTATTACCATATGCCTTCTGCAAAAAAAATAACGAGTAACAATAAACGAATAAACCAGTAACAATTATTCTATACTTGTCACATCTTCTGGAGAGAGTTAGTCTCAATTTCCATTACTATTTTCCTCCACTCCCATGTTTTCCTTGAATCGCATTTCCCTCATTGGTTACCAGACGCAGCCCGTGACCGTACGCCAGACACCCGGCGGCACCAGCGTGACCGATTTGAATCTTGTCGTACCCGTTTCTTTTCGTTCCGATGCCGGTGAAATGTTGAGTGGCAAAAGCTTTCATACGGTGACCGTATGGGGTGCCCTTGCAGATGTGTGCGGACAGTTCGTAAAACCAGGCGCACAAATGTTCATTGGAGGCCGTCTCCAGACCGATTCTTGGGACGATGAGCAGACCGGCGAAAAGCGCAGCAAGACAAAAATCGTCGCTGCGGAAATGATTCTTCTTGATCCAAAGTCCGGCCAAATGTCACCACCCGCAGGTGCCAAGCATATTTTGGGAGCATGTAACCGCGCCGATATTATCGGGAATGTGACCAAAGACCCCGAAATGCGTACCACGACGAGCGGACAGAAAGTTCTGTCGATCGGTGTTGCGACGAATGATCGCTGGAAGGATAAAGCGAGTGGAGAAATGAAAGAGAAATCCGAATTCCATAACGTTGTGGTGTGGGGTGATTTGGCGGAAGAGGTGGCTCAGTCTGTCAAAAAAGGAAACCGCGTGTTTGTATCCGGACGCGTGCAGACCAGAAGTTGGGAAACGCAGGCCGGTGCCAAGCGTTATACAACGGAAGTCATTGCGGAAAATATTTCGCTCCTTGGAGTCAGTAACGCCATGGCGCAAGAAGCGTTTCAGTCCGATTCCATGCCTCGTAAAAGCAGTGAATCTCAGGATATGGACCAGAGCCGCGGATCATCCTTCGGTTCCGATCCCTCACCAACCCTCGCAGCTGTGCCGGACATTAATTATGCTTCCGATATCAAGGTGGAAGATTTGCCGTTTTAATCAACGATCACTCGTTTGCCCATATCCATTTTTTCGAGAACATTCCAATTTACTTCTTGCATCATGCGCGCAAGGATGACCGGGATGTTTTCGGGGTCGCGTAATCGGGTAATTTTGCCATGCGCGTTCCAGGGTTCCTGTGGTTTGCTGCGTGTCATTTTTTGCACTTGCACGCCTCCGCTGTCTTCATACGATGCGCGTAACCCAATTTCGCAGCTGTTTTTTTCATGACCTTTGTCCGGAATGGTCACCACAATTCCTTGCGGTAACACATCAATAGCGTTGAAGGTTCTTGGAATACAAAAACGAATGCGCAAATAACCTCTTACATATGACAGCAGATATTCTACGCCAAATATGGTAATCATTTCGTCGGCGCTCTCCACTGTTTTTTCTTCTCGAACAGCTGTTTCAGTCGCGTTTTCTTCTCCCACATCAGTATCGGTCTTTATGGGAACGTCCTCTATAATGGGTAATTCCAGTGTGGGCATTAAGGGTCATTGTCCCCTTGATTTTTTGTAATACAAGCTCATTTGGAATCTCTTGAATTCAGGGGCGCAAGGGGTAGCGTGTTCTTTATGACTTCTCACAATACAGTTGGAACAGACGTAGGTAATGCGCCCGACGAATCCGGGGCGCGGAATGTTCTTGCCATGGTAAAAAATGATGAACGCTATGTTTTCCTTTATGACAGTTGTGCCGCATCGCGTCAGCTTTTGCTGAGGACACTCGTTCGTTTTGCCGCGGACAGAGAGCTGTCATTTACGGAGTATGACGCTGCGGTGCTATCGCAAAGAGCGGGGGATTTATGGGAACAAGAAAAAGCGGAAAAAACAGGCGAAACGGATTTTCCTTTAGAAGAGGAGTGATCCATCATTCCCTATAAATCGCATCTCTACATCGAGCGGTTCGGAGACTGCACCTTTCACATTTTTGACGAGCGTTGCCGCATCCTCAAATGTTGCCTTACCGGTATTCAAAAGAAAGTTCGCGTGCTTCTCTGCAATTTGCACATCGCCTACGCTGTAGCCTCGGAGTCCTGCGGTATCGATCAGTTTCCATGCGGGTGTTTCGCCCACTGCTTTAAAGCACGAGCCTGCAGTTTTGACATGGGGCTGTGTTTCAATGCGCTTCATCAGGAGTGTCTGAATGGTATCTTCAATCTCTGCTGCCGGCCTAGATGGTACTTCCAGTAACACTTCCCAAATAACCGATCCTGCTTCCGGGCCGTGCTTAAACGTACTTTCGCGGTAGCCAAAATCACAGTCTTCGTTTTTGAAAACGCGCCATTCGCCTTCCTCAAAAACAAGTACTTCACGCACATAGGTATTCATCCAAATGCCGTTCGGACCTTGTCCGGCATTCCCAAATACCGCACCGCCGACCGTTCCTAAAATTCCCGTGAGAGGCGAAAGATCCAGGTTTTGTTTTGCGAGTTCGTTAATGAGCATTGGCAGATTTTTTCCGCATCCCACGCGTACCATATTGCCATCCACCGTGACATGTTCATTTTTAAGACGCACAATAAGTGCTTCAATGATGCCATCTGCAAAGACGGTGTTGCTGCCGCCTCCAAGGACCATAAGCGGAACTTCGTGTGCTTGTGCAAAATCGCGCGCTGCTTCTACGTCGTCTTTGGTTGCGAGTTCTGCGTAGTAATGCGCTCGTCCGCCAATGCGCATGGTGGTTTTGCCGCCGACGGAGACCATTTCTTGGAACATAGGAAATGAGTATAGCAGTGTCACACTGAGGACGCTCGA
Organism: uncultured Candidatus Peribacteria bacterium; assembly: GCA_964554785.1. Taxonomy (GTDB): domain Bacteria; phylum Patescibacteriota; class Gracilibacteria; order Peribacterales; family Peribacteraceae; genus CALREJ01. The sequence goes on from CAZKPW010000001.1 coordinate 366,136, forward strand.
AGTGTGTCTTTCTTTTTAATCATGCTGCCCTTTGGGGAGTCTTGCCAGACGGGCGTCACTTTTTGGCCTTGCCCCAAAAAGTAACCAAAAAATGCGGTCCGACCAACTTTCCACCCCGCTTGCCCCTTCACCCTCCGTGGTCGGACTCCTCTCCATGGGCGTTTAACATTGCTGCGCAATGTTGAAGTGGAACTTTCTTTTTTAAAAAACCAGAACTCCTTCGCCCGCGCACGGGAGAGGGGCCGGGGAGAGGGTTTCCCCATAACTCATAACCCATAACCCATAACTAAGCGGGCAAGCGGGCGGCCGTCTACTTCAAAAACGAGGCTACTCCCTCAATAGTTTCCACTAACTTATCGCCCTTCGGCATCTTCCGCATTTTCATCATCATTACAAAGAGGAGCAGTACAGCCACAATGCTTCCGGCAATAATACCCAGCTCTTTGTAACCGAATGGGAACTTCAAAAGCAGCAGTACAATTTGCACGACAGCCAGCCCCGTTACACCCAGAAGAACACCTGCCACCAAACTTACTAAAATCATATTCGACCTATTCTCCTGACTGTCACCCGGTGCACTCGCAAGACTGGTGAGGAGTTCGCTATCAATCACAATGGGATGTTTGCCCCATACTTTAGCAAGCTGCAGAACTTTCTTTTGCAGGACCAACGTCACAAATGCTTGAAAGGGGATCACCGTTTTTCCTTCAATGACCGCCTTCCCGGTTTCCGGTCGGAATTGGACTTCTAATTCGTTGGAGTCGAGGTTGTTCATGGGTTGGAGTGTAACAGAATCATTGAGGAGTGGCACTTGCTGCCCAGAGTATTTCAAACCACGCGCGGAAGGCATCGGCAATGTGCTGGTTTTCGATGCGGATAATTGTTTGTTCTTCGTCGTACGCCAGGACCACCATGATATCGCCAAAGACCATCGTGTCGGTTTCAAAATGGGTTCCTTTTGGCAGCAATCGAATAACGTAATCGTCGTCCTGCGGAATTTCTGTCAGGTATTTCTTTGCCGATGCATTATTCACCAGCAAATCCCGGCCTCGCATATTTGGTTTCTTCCCAAGAATCTGTGTGACGATATTCCCGCCAAATGCCGCGTACATATTTTCCGTATTGAAGATGCCCAGAATTTCTTGCTTGAATGCATCGCGGTAAATTTGTCGCATACCTTCTTTCCCCTTGAGCATGGTCACGCGCGGTGTACCGGTTAGGGGTTTTGTAAGGCCTGAAAGAATCGGCAAAATGCCATCGATGAGTGGTGCCAATGACTGCAATTCCCGTTCGCGTTCTTCGACATATTGTTTGAGACGCTGTGGCGGCTCTGCCATGAAGTGAATGACTTTGCCACGGACAATTTCCGAGACTAATCCTTTCTCTTCCAGGCTCCGCAGGAGCAGATACGTATTGCTGCGCGCCTGCTTCGCGGCTTTTGCGATGGCACTTGCACGTCCTGTCTTCAGCGAGAGTACCGCGAGATACACCTCGATCTCTTTTTCATCGAGTCCGATGCGCTTCAAAAGCGGACGAATGGCGCCGAAACCGGACAGGGAAGTAGTGCTCATATGTTGTTAATAATTATAGACAAAATGAGTTTATTTGTAAATAGAAGGCTTATTTACAATGTTTTTTGATGTTCTGTATTAATATACAAAATATGGATATGTGGGATAATAGTAGTTGTTCAATCAATGTTTGGTTGAACGGCCAGTGGGAATCCATTGGTACAGATCATTTACATCACTGGAACGAGGGAGATTGAAAATGTGTACGTCGCACAGAACGATTGAGCGGGGTAAGATGCCGTTTTCCGTATTACGAGAGACCGCAATTGAATTGGCCACTGCAGATCCTCATGTAGAGGATGGAACTGATGGACTTTTCCTGATGGCGTCTGTTGGGACATTGGAGAAGCTAGGTATTCCCGGTACAAAGTTTTTCTTGTCGACCAATCAGAATTTGCACCTTGAATTGGAGCCCATGATTCTTCCGGAAGAGGTGCCCGTTACAGCTCCTGTTGGCGTCATTGTTGCTATGGGAGGGGAAGAATGGGTTGTGGTTGAAGTTGCGGAGGGTGAATGCATGTGGTTGGCTCCGGCTAGGTACATTGATATCACTCGGTAAGCGCGAAGATATATATCACTTGTTTTAAAAGGAAAATATTGATGAAGAAGTTACTCCGAAACTGGGAAGCCGTGGCAGCCATTACTTGTCCAGAGACGAAATACGCATTGGCCGTGTGTCGGGATATGGATGTTCTGCAGCGTCTTGTGATCGCATTTCCTCACTGTTTTCGAGAAGGGTGGAAAGGTGAGACGGATCGATTTTCGTGGAAACGTATTCTGGATGCTGCGAATGCGTATCATTCTATGCAGTCCGAATCGCGGCCGCCCCATTCAGACACTCCTTATATGTGGCTTGAATATTTATTGCATGATGCGGCACTGAGTCCTGAAGATCAGGATCTTGCAGGCATTCCGGTGCTGGCTCATTGGGGAACAATGTGGTGGGGCAATAAAACAAAGGTGCCCAAGAGCATTGTCACACAACTCGTCGCTTTGCGAGGGCAGAAGATACAGGGTCCGCTGTTTCTCGAGCATCAGGGTGTACAATGTGTTGTTGGATGTATCTGGTTTGAATATGGTGGAACCAATCCTTGGGATGGAAAAATTTTTGACATTGATCCGGATCAAGATGGTCTCCATGAGCTAGCCCTCGTTCCCGCCGATGTGATCAGCTTTGATTGCTAGTCATTCTGGTAATCAAAACACAAAGAGCCGTACCTTCATTGGTACGGCTTTTTTAAGATCCCTTTTTCCCTCCAATCATCGCATTGGATTACTCGCAATATATCGACGCACTGTATCCAGGCTTTTTGCATCTGCAATGATGCTGTCGTGAAATCGCGGCTGCCAGGCAAAATCGAGATTGTTGTCATTGGTGAATTTTGTCACACCGATTTTAAATCCGCGGATGATGGAACCAATGTTTTGGGATTGGGGACCGGGTTTATTTCCGGGCAAATCCATGTCGATGTAATGATCGTCGTCTTCGGTATTTTTATCGATGATGATAATGCCATGGATATGATTGGGCATCACCACAAATGCATCGAGGCGGACGAATGGGAAATGGTTGGGGATTGCGGCCCAACATTGGCGGGCCATTTCACCGATGGATGTTGTGTTCATACGGGTATGATCGATGAAAACGTATGGGCCATTATCCTTGGAATCAGGTTTGTTCCGAGGATCGACGATATTTCCCGGATCGGGTAGAGACGCAAGATTTTGCGTCTCTACGGGTACGCGCATAGATTCCGCATGCGCAATATTCCGACAATCACCGTCGATGGTTCCAAAAAACGGCGTCCGGTTTTTCGTGCACATTGTCACAAAATACATCGCATTCCATCCGTAATCGAACATCGGTTTTCGTGTCGATTCCGTTCGGTATTTCCCTCGGAATGTATCGGATGGTGTCATGCAAATGAACGCAATCGTCGCATGGTTTCGTCTTTGCCGAGGATTGTCGCTACCTCAAACGCACCGGGTGAATATTCCCGTCCGGTCAAAATGGCGCGTAACGGCCATAATATTTGTCCGAGGCGGGGATGCCCATCAGTTCCATCCGCAATTTTACGGATTGTCGCTTCCAACGTCGTTTCATTCCATTCATTTTCATTGATCGTTTCCAATGTATTAATGAGGATTTGTACAAATCGGGGGACATCCTCGGTCGTTATTTTTTGTTTAGAATTGGCAATTAATTCCATGTTCACGCTCGGTGCTTTGTAGAAGTAGCCAAGCATGTCCGGAGCCTCATGGAAGAAGGTGATGCGTTCCTGGATGAGTGCTGCTTTTTTCTCGAATTGATTGTCGTCGGCGGCTTCGGGATAGATGGCTTCGACAATGGGGGAGATACGCCTCACAAATTCATCAACCGTGAGTTTTCGCATCCATTGTCCCTGCAACCAATCCAGTTTTTCGGTGTCGAAAATAGCACCTGCTTTCTGAATGCGTTCCAGGCTGAATGCTTCTACCAGTTCCTGCAGCGTGAACATTTCCTGGGTTGTTCCCGGGTTCCATCCAAGCATTGCAATAAAGTTGATGATGGCTTCGGGCAGATATCCTTTATCGATATATTCCTCAACAGACACAGAATTCTGGCGCTTACTGAGTTTTGATTTATCTTTATTCAGCAGGAGTGAAACATGCGCATAACGTGGGGCCGTCCAGCCGAATGCTTTGAAAAGCAGGAGATGCTTTGGGAGGCTTGAGAGCCACTCCTCGCCGCGGAGGACGAGGTCTGTTTGCATGTAGTGATCATCCACCACGTGTGCCAAGTGATACGTGGGGAATCCATCGCTCTTGAGGAGCACCTGATCATCAATCGTGTGTCCTTGGAAACTGATGTTGCCGCGGACATCGTCGTTGAAGGTGATTGTTTCGTGGTGTGGAACTTTCAGGCGGATCACGTGCGGTTCGTTCGCTGCAATGCGTGTACTAATTTCTTCTTTGGAGAGGCGCAGACAGGTTCTGTCATACATGGGAGCCTGATGCTTCTCGGCTTGAGCATTACGCATCTGCTCCAGGCGTTCGGACGTACAGAAGCAGGGGTATGCGTGGCCGCTTGCGAGTAATTCGTCGACATGTTTTCTGTAGAGCGGGAGGCGCTTCGATTGGAAGTACGGTCCGTGATTTCCGGATTCGCCCGGGATTCCTTCGATTATTACCACTCCTTCATCCGGGGGAATACCTGCCCACTCCAATCCTTTTAAAATGATATCGACTGCTCCTTCCACTTCGCGCGCTTGATCGGTGTCTTCTATTCTGAGAAAGAATTCACCCCCCGTTTGCTTTGCAATCAGATAGCTATAGAGCGCCGTGCGGAGCCCACCTATGTGGAGAGAGCCGGTGGGAGAGGGGGCGAATCTGGTACGCATGGTTTTCTATAATAGCAGAATAGGATTGTAGCGAGTATGAATGAAGAATTGAGAATTGAGAATTGAGAATTGAGAATTACGAGAGATTGCCAGTTTGCACTAGAAACAAAAAGGGGCCCGAAGGCCCCCTTACACTTAACCTTAATCTTAACCTTATTCCTGTACTTCCGGTGTAAACGTAATAGGCGTCAGAGGCTTGTCGCCTGCGTCGCGGTTTGCTTTAGCGATGGCATCAACAATATCCATGCCGTTTGTGACGGTTCCGAAGATCGTGTGACGACCCTGGAGCCATGGAGTATCTGCAACAGTGACAAAGAACTGGCTGCCGTTTGTATTGGGGCCGGAGTTGGCCATGGCAATAACGCCGCGCTTCATTTGCATATCGTTCTGTTCGTCTGCAAAAGATTCGCCGTAAATGCTTTGTCCTCCTGTGCCGTTTCCGTCGGGATCGCCACCTTGGATCATGAAGTCAGGGATGACGCGGTGGAAAGTGAGACCATTGTAGTAACCCATTTTGGAAAGCATCACGAAGTTCGTGACTGTCATGGGAGCCTTATCTGCGTTGAGCTCGACAGTGACATCGCCCATGGAAGTCTTGAGCACAACAGTGTGCATGCCTGTCAGCATCTGTCCGTTAAAACCTGTGGGGGAGACGCTGGTGTTCTGCATGGCGGGAATGGAAGAAGTGGCTGTGGTGGATGATGAATTCTGATCTGTCGGTGATGTAACGGTGTTGTCCTTTGGTGTGCATCCAATGAGCAACGCCAAAGCAAAGAGGGGGATGAGGAATTTGTACATAGGTGTAGACGTTAATGCCTTCTGGGCGGCTTCGCAATACATTGGAAAAGAATCTTTGCTATGCGTCTAGCGGCTTCCGGTTGGCGTAATGCAGCGGTCGCGGTCTTCATGGACGCGAGAGATCCCTTTGGATTCTCCAATAGTGTGCGAATAACAGCGGGGAGATCGTGCTCCAGATGAATTTGTTCCAAGATGACCGCGGCTCCGCGTGTTTTTGCGCGCACTGCATTTTCGTACTGATGATCATTTGCGAGTCCGCGAATGGGAACCAAAATCATAGGGATTTCATTGGCCGCACATTCACTGATTGTTCCTGCTCCCGCGCGACACAGAGCCAGGTCGGCAATGGCGTACAAATCTGCAAGTTCGTTATACACAAATTCTTTGGACCAATACCCCGCCTGTCTTTTTGCACCGGTTTTTCCGGGACCTGTTATATGGACGATATCGCAGAGCGGCAGAAGTTCTTTCGCATGCAGCTTGATGGCATCGTTCAATGATTCCGCCCCTTGGCTTCCGCCCAGCACCAAAAGTACGGGATGCTTTCCCGTTAAATGTGCAAGATCCAGTCCGCGCTTGCGACTTCCTTTGGTCATGGTTTTTCGGATGGGATTGCCGGTCACAATGGGTGCGGGTCCGCTGCTTCGCTGTTCATCACTTGGGGGAAATCCAAGGCAGATGGCGGTTGCAAAGTCGGCAATCATCTTATTCGCTTTCCCCATCACGCTGTCGGATTCGTGGATGACAATGGGGATTCCTTTTTTATGCGCCAGCTTACAAAGTGGCACGCTTACTGCGCCTCCTTTGCTAAAAATGACGTCGGGTTTAAACGTTTCGAGCACGCGTTTTGCGACGCGTCTGTTTTTCAAATAGGTAATGGGCAGCATGATGTTTTTTCGCGGCAGCGGCGCTTGCGTGAAGCTCACTTTTTCATGCTTCAAATACGATGCGTCGGATGCTTTTACCGAACACAGAAAATGCGACTTTGTTTTTGGATCGATTTCTTTTGCGGCACGTTCTACAGCAATGAGTGGCGTGAGATGTCCGCCCGAGCCGCCACTGACAAATAAGATGCGCATCGGGGATAAGTGTAGCAGTGTCATGCTGAGGACGCTCGAAGCATGAATTGTCTTTTTTTGAATTGATTCTCTTTTTCTTCGGGGAGCCTTGCCAGGCGGGCGTTACTTTTTGGCCCTGCCCCAAAAAGTAACCAAAAAATGCGGTCCGACCAACTTTCCACCCCACTTGCCCCTCACACCCTCCGTGGTCGGACTCCTCGCCACGAGCGATTCAAAATTGCTGAAGCAATTTTGAGGCGGAACTTTCTTTTTTAATTCTGATAACAGATAACTGGTAACTGATAACTGGTTAAGCCATCTTCAACGTCCTCTTCGGTCTCCTCTCCGCAAGTTTCCCCTCAGTGGAATACATGGAAATATTCAAAAGGATGCCTACACCTGCAAGTGTTGCTGCGAGTGATGATCCTCCGTAACTGATGAACGGCAGAGTGAGTCCGGTAAGAGGGAAGAGTGCCAGGCTGATGGAAATATTGATGATGCTTTGGAATGCGAGCCACGTGGTAATTCCTGTTGCCACAAGGAAGCCGAAACGATCCGGGGCTTCGCGGGCAATTTTGTAACCGCGGATAATGAGGATTGCGTACATGGAGACAATAATGAGCAGCCGGAAAAATCCGAGCTCTTCTCCCATGGCCGCAAAAATCATGTCGGACTCCACTTCCGGCAAATAGCCGAATTTCTGAATGGATTTTCCATACCCCACGCCAAACGCGCCGCCGCTTCCAATGGCAATGAGCGCCTGCTTAATTTGGAAACCGATTGTTTCGCTAATGCGTGGATCGCTGGGGGAGAGCCATGCTTCGAATCTGTCGCGCACATATTGTTTACTGAGAATGACAGGTAGTCCCGCAACAGCCGCAAGAATGCCCCCGGCTGCTAGATGGAAAATATTGCCGCCTGCAATAAAGAACATGGTGGTTGCAATGGCGGAGAGCACCAAGAAAGAACCAAGGTCCGGCTGAATGGCTACAAGGAATGTAGAAAGAAGAAGGAGAATGGCGAACGGTAAAAATCCTTCTTTAAATGTACCAATCAACTGCTCGCGTTTCTGCAGCCACACGGCAAGGTAAAAGACGAGGGTGATTTTGAGAAATTCAGACGGCTGGAAAGAAACGGGTCCAAGGATGAGCCAGCTTGTTGCAGTTCCGTAGTCGTTGCGGATGCCCGGGATGAACACGAGCATGAGGGATATGATTGTTGCCAGAAAGAGCCACCGTGCGTACCGCTCCCACAAACGATAGGGAATGATGGCCATGGTCATCATGACTCCCATGCTGAACATGACGTGGAGCGCGCTGCGCTTTAAATAGAACGCGTTATGCGGCGCATCCAATAATCCTTGGTTTACCAAACTCTGCGTGAGCTGATAACTTTTAAACACGCTCACACTCGCAATCATCGCCAGCCCAAACAGCGTGAGTCCGATTGCAATGCCGAGTAAGAGGAGGTCCATGCGGCGGAACATGGAGGCCAGTATAGGTGGGAAATCAGAAATCCGAAGCACGAAATCCGAGGGAATTTTAAAAATGACAATGTGCAATGTCTGAAAGCGAAAATTAATGTGTTTCACTATTCATATTTTGATTTTCAAAATTCAGCTTTCCCTCGGATTTCGGATTTCGTGCTTCGTGCTTCAAACCTATACTCATTCTATGTCTCTATTTTTTATAACGGCAGCAGCAGCCTTAACCATTAGTTTGATTGCCAAATTCCTGGCCGATGCCTTTCTGGTCTCTCGCGTTGCAATTATTGGTTCTTTTGCAGGGCTCACTCCTACGCACAATGCAGGTGTTGCATTCGGGGTGCGGTTGCCTGCAGGGTTTCAGGAGCTACTGATTGTTTCCGCTTTGATCTTCGTTTGTTTTTTGGCATGGAAAAGTCAGCGCACTCTTGCGTCATCCATTGGCTATGGATTGATTGTGGGTGGAGCATTGGGGAACGTGCTCGACAGACTGCTCGATGGACTCGTCACTGATTTTTTCCAGGTTGGATCGTTTGCAATTTTTAACGTGGCGGACAGCTGTATTAGCATCGGCGTTGTGTTTTTGCTTGCGGAGGTTTTGGGAATAGTTCGTAACAAGTAAGTTGCGACTCACTGCTCCTTGCGGTCTCTGAGAATTTTGTTAACCTGGCTTGTCCTTGCACCCTATGCGTGTTAGGCTTTCTTGCTGATTTCGACTCTTTCTCTCTGCTGTGATCTACGCCATTGTCTTTGTCGGCTCTCTCCTCGGCATTGTTGTGATTGTCGGACTTCGGGTGCTTCTTCGTCAGCGCACTATTCGTCGTTTTGTGCGTTCCGTGCGATCACGTTTTGAATCGGCAGAACAGCGCGGTGCCGTTTTGGTGGATGAAACGGTGATTGTAAAACCTCGCAAAAACCCGCGTACGTCCGCCATCGAGCTCCAGCAGGTTCGTTCCCTTCTTCGCAATGCAGAGAAGGAATGGAAGCAGGATCATTTTGAAGAAGTGGAGCGCATCCTTATTCAGGCACTCACTGTTCACCCGTTCGATCAAGACGTGAGCGCACAACTTGCGAAGCTCTACCTTACAACGAACCGTGAATCCAAAGCGGAAGCTATGTATCGCGAATTACTGCAGCGCTACGACGATGTGTCATTCCATGCAAACCTTGGACTCGCGTATTACAGACAGGGCAAATACACGGATGCGTGTTATGCGTACCAAGAGGCACTCAATCGTGATGCAAAGAACCCGGAACGTTCCGCAGCACTTGGACGTGCCTGTATTGCCGCACAGCGTTTTGAGGAAGCAGCACCACTGCTCGAAAAAGCAGTCGCATTTCTGTCGCGCGATATAGAACTGTTGCACCTTCTTGCCGAGTGTTATTTGCAGCTGAATATGCGCGAACAGGCGGAAGAGGCGTATCGCCGTATTAATAAGCTCGAGCCGTATAATGAGGATGTGAAGGCAAAGATGAAATCTATAGCAGAAGAAGTTACTACAGAGGCGGCGGCGGTGTGATTGGTTTCTGGTTTCTAGTTACTAGTTTCTAGTTACTAGTTTTTTTAAAACAAACCAATAACCAAAAACTAGAAACTAGAAACTAGAAACTTTTAGTACTCAATTACTTCGACCGTCACATCCCCCAGTACCTCGCTCTGGCAGCTGAGTCTGTCGGGGTCATTCACAATCCCCATATTTTCCTCGCGATCGTTTCGGGGGCTGAGGTTTTCCATGCCGGCCTGCACTTTGCACATACAAGTGGTGCAGAAGCCGTTTCCGCCGCAGGCATGCTCCATAGGAATGCCGTTATCCAGCGCGATCTGCAAAATACGGTCGCCGTTTTGTGCTTCTGCGACTGTTATTTGGCCGTTTGCTTGGACGAACGTGACTTTGGGCATGACGGGGGTATCGGTCACCGGGTATCGGTCACTAGGGTAGGAGTATAGAGAGAATGGGGATTTTTGGCGATTATTGACAGGAAAACGCTTTCTACTTATTTTAGTGGTCTACTGGTGGTCTTTCATATCACCTTTCAACACGAAGATTAGAACTATTTCTGTGTATCTGTGTGGGCCGACGTTCGGCTTTACAGTGTCACATTTTGAAGGAGTACGATCATGTCTGTAGTGAGTGAGCCTCTTACAGAAGAGGCACGAAGAGATGAAGTGGAGCGGGGAATGGATTTGCGGATAGCCAAAGCTGAGGAATCAGCTAGGGAGTGGATGACACTGGCGAATCGATGGATGTTTCTGTTTTTTGTGGCAGTGGCACTCACGCTCTTTTTAGTGTGGCTGCTCTCCATCATGCCTGCGCGTGGCGCCCCTGCCCTGAAGGCTAATCTACGGCCGGGAGTCGTGTATACGGTCAAAAATGCTTCGGCGCCGTATTATCTAATCGAGAATCCCACCGATGATATGGTTCCTGTCCAGTTTCTAGTTCTGGCAGGAAACGAGGGAACGCTGGAAGAGGGCGATCAGTTTATGGTGAGGAAGCACGACTGGAAGATTGTGTTGATTGTGAAGTGAGACGACCCTAGTGGTTGCTGTATTCATTTGAATACAGAAGACTCGTTCCTGCACTAGAGGAACGGGTCTTTCGTTGTGTGTCCTGCCAAGGAATCTTGACGATCGTTCGGAAAGGCCGGGATAATAAAATTTGTGTTTTTTGGCGTTTTTGGCGATTTTTGACAAAAATTTAGTATTTCATTATTGTACTAATAGTTTGCTGCTCTTTCACATCTTCGAGTTTTTCGGAGTGAGCGGCGATTTTCTTAGAAAGGACCTCAAATGGAATGGAATGAGTCTTGGTTTGCAGGTTGCCTGCTTGCTATTGTGGGGCTTGTGATCCTTAGTGCATGGCTTTTTGTCCGGTATTTGGACAAAAAATACAAACGGCAAGCGGACAGCAGTCGGATGAACGAGATCGGGCGGGATGAGATCAGCTACTGCGTGCTCGCTAAGCTCTTTGCAGTGGCAGCCTTCATTTCCCTTTTCCGTCTCGGTTCTTTGCATAAGATGCCAGATGGACAACCCATTCCCATTGCCAAACTCCCCGTTGGCAAGTGGCAAGTGAAGGATGTTATGAAGTCTTATGTGATCATGGGACGCAACAATAAAGAGCACGTTCTCGTGGACAACAGCGCTCTTTCCTTGAAGTTCGAGGTGAATACTGATTATCAGCATCTTGAAACGGGAGAATGGATTGCCTTCGTTCCGCTATCTGCAGAACAGCAAGCACAATGACAGACAGAGAGTTGACCGCCTTCCTTCCATTGGGAGGAGAGCGCAGTGTTGTTTCCTGTATCTTCCACTTTTTCTAGTAAGGAGAGTATTGTGACACAGTCGTCACACATTGCGCAGACAGCTTCTTTGGCGCGTGAGAGCATTGAGGCCAAGGATCGTCTGGTGAGGCAGAATCGCTTCTACCAACACGCATTGATTGCAATGGCCACTTTATTGGTGTTGTTGGTATTTGTCCTGAGTGATCAGAAGGGATATGCAGTTTCCCTGCATTACTTGAAATCAGGTGTCAAATATCAGGTCGATGAAGTGGTGGGTGAACGGTACTGTCTCGTGCGCGTGGTTGGCGTACATGCAGATTGGCGGCAGTTGCTGGATCTTTCCGGTACGTCGCTTCGATTGCATAAGGGCCAGATTTTCAGGATCGACCGTGAGGACGGGCACGCCATCCTCTCCTATGAGTAGCAAACTACCGATATTGCAGTTGCAATATTCAAGACCTGTCCCTCTTCTTGGGGGACGGGTTTTTTGTTGATTTGCGGAAAGGTGCTTGACGGAATGCGAGAGCGTTCTATGATCTGAGCAGCTACTTTTGACAACATCGCGTGGTGATGCAAAGAGCGTTCATTATTTTGGAGATGACCATGAAGACGGACTTGATTGATTCGAGTGATTTTGGTCAGAATATGGCGTTTCTAGGGCTGATTGTACTTTGTGTTATTGGTCTAGCCGCCTATGCATGTAACCTGGATAAGCCTCCAGCCTATCCATTGCGGCAGCATGCGGAAAAGATGTAATGCGCAATCATCTACGGTTGTCGTGCAGCAAAATGGTCATCTCTTATTGAGAGATGACCATTTAAATCAGCATTTTTTTGGATATATTTCCTGTATTCTCTTTGCTCTCATGGCACCACTTCTTACTATCACCGATCTCCACGTCTCCGTCGCAAACACGGAGATTGTGCGCGGGCTGAATGTAGAAATGAATGAAGGGGAAGTCCATGCCATCATGGGTCCCAACGGTTCCGGGAAGTCGACATTGGTAAATGCATTGATGGGACATCCTGCGTATACCATTACCGGCGGATCTGTGACTTTCCGTGGCGAAGATATTCTTGCGTTGGAGCCGCATGAGCGTGCGCAGGCCGGACTTTTTTTGGCATTCCAATATCCGAAGGAAATCAGCGGCGTTTCTCTTCGTAGTTTTTTGCTTGCTGCACATCGCGCACAAGTTGCCGCGCACCCGGAGATGACGCGCCTTTCGCCGTTGCAGTTTCAGAAAGTGCTTGCTGCGGAAATGGAAAAGTTGCACATGAATCCTGCGTTTGCGGATAGGTCCATCAATCAAGGGTTTTCCGGCGGAGAAAAAAAGAAGGCGGAAATTTTGCAGATGGCTATGCTCAAGCCCGCACTTGCTCTTATGGATGAGACGGATTCGGGGTTGGATGTGGATGCGCTCAAGATTGTGTGTGAGGGGGTGAATCGCCTGCGGGCGATTGGGGATCAGTCACCAGTTATCAGTCAGCAGGGATTGTTTAGCGCTCTTATTGTCACGCACTATGCACGCATTTTGAATTACATCACGCCGGACAAAGTGCATGTGATGGTGAAGGGGAAAATTGTGAAGAGCGGAGGCGCGGAGTTCGCCCACGAGCTGGAGAAAGACGGATATGCGCAGTTTGGGGGCAATGCACCCGGCGCTATTCCGCTCGATCTGTAACGTTGTAAAAAACAAGATGAAGAAATAACAATGACTTTTGTATCTTTCTTCGTACTTTTTCGTAGTAGTGTATAGATTGTTTCTTTCCCCCAACCTTCTTATGGCCAACGATCAAACCATTACCATTCGTCCGCCCGTGTGGCTCCCCATTGCGGCAGTCATTATTGGCGGCATGTTTTATATTGCCGGTAAAAACTTGGAAAAGCAGCCCATCGAATCGCCCAATGGCATGATTACCGTCAGTGGCGAAGGCAAAGCGTTTGTGACGCCCGATATTGCGGAAATTAGTTTTGGCATGCAGACCGGTCAGCAGAAAACTGCCGCTGCAGCTATGGCGAAGCTTACGACGAATATGAATAGTATTTACGAGGCTTTGCAGAATGCGGGCATCGAGAAAAAGGATATCAATACCGAAAATTTTTATTTGAGTCCCGTGTATGACTACCGGACCGGCACACAGATTGTGCAGGGATACGAAGCCAGTCAGAGTTTGCGCGTGAAGGTGCGCGACTTGGATAAAGTGAGCGATGTCGTGGGACAGGCAACCGCAGCAGGTGCAAATCAGGCGGGGAGTGTGAACTTCACGGTGGATGATCCCGAGGCAAAGCGCGCCGAGGCACGTAAGATTGCCATTGAGCAGGCACAGCAAAAAGCCGAAGTGCTCGCAACTCAACTGCATGTCCAATTGGGCGATGTGAAGAGTTTTAGCGAAGGATCGAACGGCTACACACCTCCGTATCCTATGCTCTCTCGTGACATGATGGGTGTTGGTGGCGGTACGAAAGAAGAAAGTTTGCCGCTCCCAGCAGGAGAGCAGACGGTTGCCGTGACCGTGAGCGTGACGTATGAAATTCGGTAAATATGTATGGAAGAAGAATGGCGGTTTCCCGCGCGGAGGCTGCCATTTTTTATAGTAAAAAAAGACCTGTCGTCTATGCGGAGCATAGAGGTGACAGGTCTGGGTGGGTGCTGTTCTGGCGATTTTTCGTCAGAACAATGGTTTAGCGTATCGCCAAGGTATCAGTCGTCTGGTATCGAGAGTGTAACTTCTCGGGCGGTTCAACATGTGCGTTGGCGTATCTCCAGTCGGAGACGCCAATGATGATGTTGATCGCTACCACAAAAAATATTGCGGTTGCGATTCCGAAGAGGGCAATCCATTGCCACTCCTCTAATTCTAACTTGTCCAATTTTTCCCAGGTAACTGTGACCAATTTTTTCATACAGTCTTTCCTAGCAAAGGGGTGGAATGTACGTACACACATATTTTGAAAGAACGCTAAACCCTCCGCCGGCCTTGTCAGGCCTTCGGATTAGGCATGCTTTACCAGATATTTATCTAGAAATCAAGGCTCTAAGAGCCGGTTTTTCTTTGTACGGCAACGCAGTAAACAGAAGAGAATATGTAAAAATGACCCGCTTCTCTCAAAGTGGAGAGCGGGTCGATAGGGGTGTCTGGCGGGGGCCGGCAGACGGGTCGGATCCTCGGGGGAGCTAGCGTGTCGTGAGCGACATCTTGTGATCAGGCTTTGTCGCTTGTGTGGTCTGATTTTTTTGTGCCTCTTTCTGGAGGATGTTTTGCAATTCAAGTCCTGCCAATAGGCAGCAAATCAACCCAACCACGCACATTGTTTTCCAGGGTGTTTCCACCGGAGCTTCATACTGACGCATCTCTTACTCCTTTGCGCTCTGTGTAGTTTCGGGGGTGATGTAGTGGCGCGGGGTCGTGATTGCGACGTACCCAACGTAGGCAATGGCTAGAAAAAAACTGATCATTGCCAATTTGTGTTTCCAGTAACCGTCGTCGGGCAGTTCCTCGACGGACATGAGCGGCCCTAATAAAACGGGATCTTTAGGAGGTGTGTTCATTTTGATTCCTTTTGAGCGGACGACGCGTAGTGAGGTTCTTGGAGGGAAGGGCCGCGCACCGTAAACATTTCCATCAATGCGACAGCCCCAATAACAAATGAGGCAAAACCGATAATGACACAGATGCTGGTAGTCAGGCTCCATTCTTTTTCCGGAGTGACGGGGACGGGGTCTTGCATGTTTGCTCTCCGTAATTGATTAGTTGAGGATCCGATGGTGTAAATGAACGTTCATTTACGTCAAATTGCTCCACGGCCTTTCGGCCTTGGATTGGGCATGCTTTACCAGAACTGCGTCTGGAAATCAAGGCTCTAAGAGAGGCTTTTGCTTTGAGCTTGGTTGGCTTGAAATGTAAAAGCAACAAAAGAAAACCCGTTCTCCCCAATGGGGGAGAACGGGTCGGATGGCGTATCTTTCACTGCGATATCTCACTTTGTTTGTCGGACAGGAGTGTGTGACGCGTTCATTCTTGATTCAAACGTCCATGCTCCCCATACGAACAGCCCAAAAGCGAGAAGTTCTGCAATAAACCATAGTGTCGACCAATCAGCTATCTTCTTGTCCCCTGACATGATTGCATCTTTCATCAGAAAATCTGAAAGGTGTTCGAACCCGACTGTTTCAGCACACAGGTGCCGGTCGGGTCGGTCGTGGTTTTACGTGATTCGCATGCATTAGCAGCCTGTGAGAGCCATTAAAATAGTGGCGAACATGATCGTCAAAGACCAAAGGAGTCTCTGACGATCTGCTTTTACTTCGCTGGGCAGTTTGTGACTATTTATCGCTCTTCTCCTTTTCCATGTTTTCATTGTTCATTGGACCCACATCTTCCGTGACAAACATTCCCACTCGGACATATCCGTCGGGGTATGTCTCGACAGTATATTCCCTAAAAGCGAAGCAACCAGCAATTGCGAGCAAGATCCCAGCTGCAATAAACCAGTTGTTCCACTCACTTAGCTTGTCCCACATTTTCAAGTCCTCCAGAAAAAGATGAGTTGTGTTCTGTTGCGAAAAATCCCCCCTCCTTTAGGCCAACAACTACGAGAATCCCAACTAGGATGATGAGGAGTAATCCCCATAAATATCGCATAGTTGTCTCATGTTCAGGTGTCCTCTCCTCTGCAAAATACATATGCACACTCCTAACTTTAAAAAGAAATTGCTACTGCAGATATCACGTTGAGTGTGAAAGAACGTCAAATTGCTCCACGGCCTTGCGGTCTTGGATTAGGCATGCTTTATCAGATGTGTATTTAGATATCAAGGCTCTAAGAGCCGCTTTTGACAAGGGGTAAATCGGTAGGTGGACGATCGGTCCTTTGCATCTATGAGGCGTATACGATGGTTTTCCACACTTATTGTTTTTCAGGGTGCACGAAGAACTACCAGTTGTCGTTCAGGGTTTTTGAGGAACTGTCGCGTGGATTGTCTTGCATTTTTCCCGGTGAACGAACGGTCTTATTTTGGCTTCTATCAGCTCTTCCTGTCAGTATTTTTAACATTCTGTATAGTAAAATAGACGTTTCACATCTCATCACGGCAGAACAGAGCTCTGCTACACTTGGTCCTATGTTTTCCGCTCGCGCATCTGCAACTATCGGCCTGGTTTTTCTTTTGAGTGCGTGCACTCGCGTGCCGTATGGCGATCAGCTCCCTATGACTCCGGAGATTCCACGCGAAACAGACACGGACGATAGTGTGGTTCCTGCACATAACGCTTGCCCGCTTTTAAACACTGAACCGGCGAATACGTCTGTGACGTATATCAATAATGCGAAGAAGATTACTTTTACCATCCCTTATAATCCCAAGTGGGGAACGGCAGAAGCGGTACTTCCGGCCTTTGTGGAACATGCTGCAACCGATAGTGAGAGTCAGGGATACGTCCTCTTTGGTCCGCCTATGCCCGCTGGATTGGAGGGGTTAGTAACAGACTGTGACGTGACGCAAAGCTACAGCCTGTCTTTCTTGCCCTCCCGCAGTCCGCAGACGATTGTTCGCACGATTGAGGAACGCGGAATGGAAGTGGTGCCAAACACGACGGTACGGACCATCAATGGGCTTACGGTGGTGCAGTATGTGGATGCAGGACTCTGCAGCTTCCCGACGCTGGAAGTTCTGGGTACGGAATACAATTACAGCTTCACAACGAACTGCGGAGCCGGCGAAGAAGAGGCGATTGCGTACCTGGAAAACATCGTGAAAAGCATACAATTGACAAAGTAACGGAAGTGATTGACGGCGGTAGAAAGAATCCTAGAATGCCGCTCAATCCGGATACATTCTTTGTCGGATTCGTCTTCTACGCGCCGTCACAATGCCCGAAATCTTTCACTATATTGAATGGGTAGAACCTGGTGAAGCTCAACTGCCGGGCTTGGTTATGTCTATACCGCAGTCGGATGATTCAATTGCAGCCATACACTCTGATGCCGGCGATGTACTTCCCGTTATCTTGGATCACGTTTTTCCACCCGATGTGCAGGCGTTTTTGGATGACCAATTTAATGCTGCCGAGAAGGGGAGAAAGCGCGTCGATGTCATTCGGGAAATGGAGTCTGAATTTGCGGCTCAGGGATATGATTTGTTGAAAGACAGGAAGAAAGATTTAGTGCGTCGCTTTTTGCACATGCGCGATTCTGATTTTAATCCCAAACGTCCGACCATTTTGAATCGCGCCGACGGGAAGCATCTCAGTCGCACTATTCGCTGTACATCTTTGGATACGCGACTCCTCATTGAATATTCGTTGAAGTGGGGGATGGCGGAATACATGAAACAGAACACGCAGGATTTTCGGTTAAATTGATGGGGCAAAATACTCAGGATATGGGTATACTTTTACTTCAATGACTCGCGTCAAACCGCCTCTTTCGACGGCTGCACAAACATCCGAAGACCCCACGATCTTCGGCGAACTCTCGCGTGATATTTTTGATACGCCGAATGAGTCTGCGTATGCAGACGGCCTCCAGAAGGGGGTGGACGAAACGCTTGTGCGGAAAATTAGTGCGGACAAAAAAGAGCCGGAGTGGATGCTCGAACACCGTCTTACATCGCTCAAAATTTTCAAAGAAAAACCGATGCCCACATGGGGAGCGGATCTCTCCACGCTCGATCTCGATAATATCATCTACTACGCCTCCGCCGGAACAACCGAAACGAATGACTGGGGCGAAGTGCCGGAGGATATTCGCCGCGTGTACGATCGTCTCGGGATTCCCGAGGCCGAAAGAAAAATGCTTGCCGGTGTTGGTGCTCAATACGAAAGCGAGATGGTGTATCACAATTTAAAAAAAGAGTGGGAGGATCTTGGAGTCATCTTCCTCGACATGGATGATGCCCTCCAGAATCATGAAGCACTCGTGAAAGAATATTTTATGAAGTGCGTCCCTGCCACGGACCATAAATTTGCAGCCCTCCATGGAGCGGTGTGGAGTGGGGGAACGTTTCTGTATGTGCCGAAGGATGTAAAGATTCGCGAGCCGCTGCAGGCGTACTTTCGGATGAACGCAAAGAACATGGGGCAGTTTGAGCACACACTCATTGTTGTCGAAGAAGGCGCCGATGCGCATTACATAGAAGGCTGCTCTGCACCGAAGTACGGAAGCCAGGGTCTCCATGCAGGACTCGTCGAAATCTTTGTGAAGGACGGCGCCAAGTGTCGATACTCATCGGTCGAAAACTGGAGTCGCGATACCTATAACTTAAATACGAAGCGCGCCATCGTTCAGAAAGATGCGACCATGGAATGGATTGGTGGGAATATGGGAAGCGGAGTCACGATGCTCTATCCTTGTTCAGTCTTGGTGGGGGAAGGTGCACGGTGCGATCACATGGCGATTGCATTTGCGAACAAGGGGCAGTGGCAGGACACGGGCGCGAAGGTGTTTCACATGGCACCGCACACCACATCAAAAGTAACATCGAAAAGTATCAGCAAAGACGGGGGAGTTGCGGTGTACCGCGGACAATTAAAAATCGCGCCTCATGCCCATGACTGCACGGCGAATGTGGAGTGCGATGCCCTGCTTTTGGATGACATCAGCAGGACCGATACCGTGCCGGATATTCAAGTGCGGAATAACGACGTGACTATTGCGCATGAAGCGACGGTTGGCCGGCTAAGTGAAGAAGATATTTTTTACTTAACCTCTCGCGGGATTGCCGAAGAGGAAGCGCGTGCGATGATTGTGAATGGTTTTATAGAGCCAATTGTACGTCAGTTGCCGTTAGAGTATGCGGTCGAAATGAATAGGCTTATTGAGTTGGAGATGGAAGGATCGGTTGGGTAGGAGAATCCCGGCGAAGCTCGCAAGCGAAGCCGGATGGAAGGAAGTGTGGGGTGAATCGGCACATTGCAACTATTGAAAAATATCCTACAATATACGTATGGGTTTTAAATTAGTGGAGGCAGAAGTACGAGAAAGCGGGTTTTATTTTGAAAATACTCTCAAAAGAATTGAGTGGGCAGAAAAGTTTGTCCGTCTGGTAGCGTCCCAGCAGAGAGCCATGATGGTGCAATTATTTCAGAAAGCCGGACAACAACCGTGTGCAACCACCATCAGTAAATTTGTAGCATTGGCCGGAGCGGATGATCACTCTGTCAATGGGTCGGCGCATTCATCGGCGGTACCCCTTAACGGGCATGGCCATTCACCTGTTGTCGATACGCCTCTTGTTGTGCAGGTTGTTTCTGCGGAGGCAACTCCTCCGCCTTTAGATGAAAAGCCGTCGCGTACTCTTCAATCTCCACGCGTGGTTGAGCCGATGCCAAGAGTGGAAGCATTCATTGAAGTTGCCACTTCTCAAGAAGCAACAGCTGTACCTGCTCCTACTCCAAAGCTTGTCGACCCTCTGCAAAAAGTTGAGGAACCTGCTCAAGTGGAAGTATCGTTACCCGATTCTTGTTTTACATTTGGAAGGATTGTGCAGGTGGAGAAGCGACACGATTATTTAACGCCGAGGCAATTGAAAATCATCAAAGAAAATCTCGGATTGCAGGAAGCGGATACACCGCGAATGATACTCGCGCGTATTGCTGCAGGTGTCACTTCTATTTTACCCAAAGGCAGAAGATCGGTCGTGGGTGATGTACGGTCTGTGCTGGCTTCACTCAAAGATGCATTACCTCTTAATAGTACGGTGCAATCGTTACTGGAAGGGAAAGATTTTTGGACGGCTATTGTGCCGGCACCGGAATATTGTAAGGCAGCGGCACCAGTTGCAGAGGATACGGAGACTTCCGGAGATGAAGCCGGTGCGGTGTTAGAAACGGAAGATACCGAACAAGATGCTGCTTTAACCGGAGAAACGCCGACGTTATCGTTTGATTTGGATCAGACTGCTCCGCTTCCCGATCAAATACTCGTGATTGCAGAAGCATTTGAAATACAACATGAGCGTGCGCCGACTGTGTCTGAGCTTAGAAAAATACTAGGAAAAATGAAGCAACTTAAAAATCAATTGAGATTGATTGCTCTTTTAAGACCACTAAATGGAAATACGGTGGTGGCTGCCGCTTTATTTCCAGAGACGACAAGTGCTTCATCGGATGCACTGGAGGAAGCCGGGCCCGACGCGAAAAGTTTAGAGACAGTGGAAAAAGAGCATATCGATTTTTCCCTTCTTGAACCCGACGATGTAACAGAGACCATTGTTGTGCGTCAGGGGCCGCATCAATTTACTCGGCTTGATCCTTTTGCCGGTTCTTATTCGTCGCCGGCAGAACAATCGAGGGAACATACGCTTCGCGCCGATCCTACCGATGCCCTTCTTGTGGATGAGGTGATTGCGGAACTGCCGCCCTTACCGGAGTTCGACACATTGGAGGATTTACCGAGGGAATTGGCTCTTACATCCGAAGAAAGAAGAGTAATAGGTCGTATGCTTTTTGATGCAAAGGTTGCCGGAAAATGGGGATCACGCGCTTTTCATATTGCGTGCAGAACGGTGTGTATTGTTCCGAAGGCAAAAGAAGAATGGAGATATATGGCGACTGCCGATTTTGAAAAAGCAGTTGCGGCCGAACAACGAGCCACTCAAGTGCGCGATGCGGCTATTGCATTGCTCCATGCACATTTTCATATAGAAGACGAGAAGCCGAATTTTGAGGAAATCTTAACGAAGCCCGCAGAGCCGACAAATCGCAAGCATGTTGCAGCGCCATCATCCAGGTTTGATGAAGCTATTGCGGCGGAATATTTGCATCCTCAACCCAGGGTAGTTCCTTCTACATTTGATCAACGTGCTTCGCTCCAGGCCGCACATCTTTCATTGCCAACCATAGATATATCCGGCATTGAAAGTCATAGCCGAAATGGAAATGTGCCGCAAAACCCTGCACCGCAAAAAAAATCTACAAAGAGTACATATTTTGATGACGATGCTTTGGCAGATGAATTTGAAGGAGCGGGAGATTCTGTCGAGGAAATTGATCTTGGAGAATTGGTGGAATATGAGCCGGAGGATTTTGCGGCATTGGGGATCGATCCATATAAACCCACCAGAGCAGCGCCGGGTTCGGAGAAAAAAGTACTGATGTTATCTGCTCGGTATGCTGCAGGTCTTCCTATGTGGCACGAACAGGATCTGTATAGTCAGGACTTACTGGCGAAGGCCGGGCTTTTGGGTATTCAAGATGATCATAAATAGACGGTGTTTGTTTGCGTAAAACGGTTTGATTGGAGGCGTGGGAAGATATTCAATATTTACGCTTTCTGTTGCGGTTTTAGTGGCATTCCTTTTGCTTGATTTCACTGGAAAGACAGGCATACTCCCGGTCTCTTTTTGATTGTATGGGTTTTAACGTCCGTTCCTATGAGGCTGAAAATTTTGCAGGTGTCACAACCTGGGGTTGTTTGGAAAAGGAGATTGATAGTGCCAAAAAAGCTCTGAAGAAAAACGGGGTGGATGTGCAGGCTCTTTTGGATGAAGTGCACGCCTGTCGCGAAAAGGTGCAAGCTCTCATGATTCGCCAGTCTCGCAATGCAGAAGCTCCGGCGGATCTTGCGAGACGTGTCCGTCATTTTATTGCATTTCAAACAATGGATGTTGAAGATCCGATGCCTTTGCGGATCTTGCCTGAATCCATTCTTCATCCGGAGCATCATCATGAATTCGACGGTTCTCATGCATCCGATGAGCGTGCTGTCGAAGCAATTTGATTATTGTTCGTCACGAAAGAGGGTATTGATATCGATGCCTATTTTATGACAGAGGGGACTGAGTGCGCGCAGCGTTGCCGGTTGCACATTGATGTTTTGAAAACTTTCTTCTGCATCAATCTGCAGGAGGAATGTCGCAATTTCCGCTTCGTCCATGCCGTACTCTTGGCAGGCTTGCAACGTTTTGGATTCAATGTGCGGGTCTTCTTGTTTGGCAGCCAAGAAGTACGCAAAAACCAAACCTTTCTTTTCCATATGCATTGCCTCCAGATGCCCGCTTTCAGTCATAATAGTATTATAAAATATAAATAATAAACAATCAACATTCGTCTTTAGGGCACATTCTACAGACGCAGCCCCTTTTGCCCGTTATGATGCCTGTATGAGCAATGCAGCTTTTTCATGGGCAGTGGCAGATGGTGCCGAGAGGACGGAGGTGCTCACTATTACTGAATCCGGATTAATCGACGTATCTGTTGGGAAGGGGGGCGTGGCACTGTTGGTGTTGAAATTATCGGGGGATGCTATTGCTGAGCATTGCATAGATGTTCTGGTTGGGGCCGAGGCGCGCTGTACCATTATTACCATTAATATTGCATCGGGAGCCGGCATCAATATTGTGCAAAAAGGAACAGTTCAAGACGGAGGAATATTGCTGTGGCAGAATATGAGTTTGAGCACCGCCGTACTTACACACAATTTAGTCTCGCGTGTGACGGGTGCAAACGGGGAGAGTGCCATTGATTGGATGTTTTATGCGAAGGCCACTGAGAAACAGCAGCTCACCTGCAGAAATATTTTTGACGGTCGCAATGGCGCGGGAGAAATTCTCATGCGCGGCGTTGCCGAAGAAAAAGGTCATGCCGTTGCGAAGGGGATGATCGAAATCGGGCTGCAAGGTGGAGGCACGAATACATACCTCACACAAGAAGTTCTTATGCTGGATTCCACCGCAAAGGTGGATGCAGTGCCGGGACTCGAAATCAAAACCAATGATGTGAAAGCCAGTCATAGTGCAACGGTGACGCGTTTAACACCCGAAGACCTCTTTTACTTTGCATCGCGTGGAGTACCCAAAGCCGAAGCGCGAGCGATGTATATTCAGGGTTTTTTGGGGGCGATTACGGATCGCATTGTGGATGAAAAAATCAAAGAGGAGATTTTGGAAAAGATTGCGGAAAAATATGCAGCATAAATAACCCTGCACCGTCTCTGGTGCAGGGTAGCCGCTTCTTAATGACTTGTTCGTTGCCGTTCGGCAGCGGCTTGCTGCGCGAGCCACTTGTCGTGGTCGCCTTTATTGAAGACGTACAAGGATACGGCCACAATGGCTAAAAAAATGCATACAATGATCGATCGGTTCACCTCTCGATCCACTGACTGTCGTCCTGTCATTTCTCATCTCCTTTGATGTATGCGCTTCTTCGACCGTCATTCCCATCAATAGGCAACGATGCAGTCAAAGAACAGCGCGTCTGGATAATCCAGATATTAATATTATAAAATATATTAATATTTAAGTAAAGTATTTATAAAAGGACGTTAATAGGTAAATGGTACACAATAGACAAACCCCCAGTGATGGACACTAGGGGTCTGCTGTTTTGATCTGCCTGGTTGCCTTTTTGGTCCTCACTCTCCTTTTGCTTTTTCTAAGAATCCTTTCCGATTAAAACGGAGACGGTAGTATCCGTGTTGCGCGTCGAATATCTCCATCATTCCTTCGCTGGTGTGGGCGCTTACTTCGGTATCGCCCAGCTCGAACGTGAAGAATTCAATGTCATGTGACTGGAGTGAGAGCGGAACTTTTTTCTGTTCTGCAATATTCCAGAGTGTCACTTTTTCCTCAACCGGGTCATGGACAAGGATGTAGCGTCCGTATCTACCCAGGTACAACTTGGTCTTTTCCATGGGCGGTTCGATGGTGAATGTTGCGATTTCCTTTTGGGTGCCGGTTTCTGCAACCACGACGGTTTTTGCCTCCAGGGCATAGGCCATCACTTTCCCGTTTTCCGAGATGCAAAATGAATGTGCGCCCGGCGGCAGGACCTTCTTCTCTGCAGTCTCTTCAATCGGTTGAGGGTTCTTCACCTTCCAGAAAAATATGCACATCAGTGCGAGTGACACTCCCCAAAAAACTCCCCATGGTGCATTTTTGTACGTCCACATTGTCAGATTTCCTTTCAGCAGTGTGTATGTGCTTCTTCGACCGTCATTCCCATCAATAGGCAACGATGCAGTCAAAGAACAGCGTGTCTGCATTGTGCAGACCATTATATTATAAAATATATTTTAAATAAGTAAATATCATCGAACCATGTATACACAACTCTACAGGTGCTTCTGCAAGAGCAGCGGGATGGTGATATTTATTCTTTTGCGTTACGCTTGCGACTATGCCGCGTTCATCCCTCATGGAATATAGGTCTCCTCACTCCAAGAGCCTGTTTGCAAAATTTGCCAAGTGGATTGCAACGGCTACCGGTCATCCTGGTGCTTTCCTTATTGCCATTACAATCATTGTTATCTGGGCGGTAACGGGCAGATTTTTCAACTATAGCAATACCTGGCAGTTGGTTATCAATACTACGACTACAATTGTCACCTTCCTGATGGTGTTCCTCATTCAAAACACTCAGAACCGCGACAGCATTGCGATGCAGATTAAATTGGATGAACTCATTCGTGCGGGCGTTACCTGTCGCAATGCCGTTATTGATGTGGAGGAGCTGACGGAAAAAGAGCTGAATGCATTGCGTTTAAAGTATGAAGCTATGGCGGAAAAGGCGCGTGATCATCAGCGCAGCAGACAGAAAGCGACGGTGAAGCCGAAAACAAAAACGAAGACAAGGCGCTGATTCGCTTATGCGGCTTCCGGCTTCTTAAAGGGCAGCGTCTGTTCTTTGGGTGATTTTTGACGGAGTGCGTTCACCGCTCTTTCCATCCAGTCGGCCAGGGCGTGGGATTCTTTGTGCGGCGTGCCCATAAGCGTGTGCATGTGATTTTCCAGTCCGCTTACAATGCTTTCGACATCTTCGTTTGCAGCCAGTCTTTTTATAAGCGCATTCCTATCCGGATGATTTTCCGGCAGTTCGTTAAGCATGGCATCGATGGAGTCCGAGAAGCGGGGAGTCATGGCTGCACTGTAGCGCAGGATTTTTTGGCATACAAAAAACACCCCTTTCGAGGTGTTGATTGTGTTTTGCGGTTCACCGCATCGTGTAGTAGAGAGACCTTCCGGGACCAATACTCTGGTTCCTTGCAATGGCAAGAAACAGGGCATTGGTGGTTATTCCCCGGGCAATCGATCATATGTTGGCAATTGAATAACCAGCCAGAGCATATGTAAGAGAGATAACTCCCTGGTAAGGAGATGTTCCATCCGCAGGTTCTCCTACGGATACCTTGTTACGACTTACTCCCAGTCAGTAGTTTCACCGTGGTACCGCCCATTACTGGTAACGGTCCTTCGGGTGCTCCTACCTTCCATGAGTTGACGGGCGGTGAGTACAAGACCCAGGAACATATTCACCGTGACGTAGCTGATTCACGGTTACTAGCGATTCCAACTTCATGAAGTCGAGTTGCAGACTTCAATCCGAACTGAGACCGGTTTTCTCAGATTTGCTTACTCTCGCGAGTTTGCTGCTGTTTGTACCGGCCATTGTAGCACGGGTGTTGCCCCAGGCATAAGGGCCACGCTGATCTGACGTCATCCTCACCTTCCTCCGCCTTGGAGGCGGCAGTCTCCCATGAAATAACAACATAGGATGAGGGTTGCGCTCGTTCGCTGACTTAACAGTACACCTCAAGG
>CAZKPW010000002.1:0-122189 GCA_964554785.1 uncultured Candidatus Peribacteria bacterium
CCCGCTGACCCCCTCACCCCCCGTGGTCGGACTCCACGCCACGAGCGTTTAAAATTGCTAAAGCAATTTTGAAGCGGAACTCTCTTTTTTATTGTCGTCAAAAAAGCTGGAAGCTCGTAGCTCGTAACCCCTAGCTAGGCGGCAAGTGGAAGAGAGGGCTCGTCCCCATAACCCATAACCCATAACAAAGCAGAGGTGCGGGAGGAAGTTACCGCAAAGCCGCTCTTGCCGCATGAAACCCGCACATGCCATGTACCCCGCCCCCCGGAGGAGTGGATGATGAGCAGAGGAAGAGCTGTGGATCCGGAGTGCTATAGGGATTGATGATCGATGTCGGTCGCTTGAAGAGTTGGCGCAGATCCATCACGCCTCCCGTAATATCTCCGCCGATATTATTGGCATTATGCTTTTCTACATCGGATGGTTTCATAACAGATCGCTTCAAAATGAGTTTTCGGAATCCCGGCGCAAAGCGTTCTATCTGTTCTTCCATGGCATCGGTCATATCTTCCGTTGATCCATGCGGGACATGACAATATGCCCAAGCAGTGTGCTTTCCTTTTGGTGCGCGCGTATCGTCAAACAAGCTCGGCTGCGTCAGAATCATAAAGGGGTAATCGGACACACGTCCGTTCCATGCGTCGCGTTCGCTCTGTGCAATTTCCGGATAGGTTCCTCCTATATGTATTGTCGATGCAGTCTTGCAGCCTTGTGCAGTCCACGGAATGGGGGCATCGAGCGCCCAATCGAGTTTGTAGACAGACGGCCCGTACCGCACGCCGCGCAATTTTTTCTTATACGCTTCCGGTAAGCGATCTCCGGCAATGTGCGCAAGGGAAGCCGGTGAGGTATCGAAGAGAAATTTTGTGGCAGCAGGCAAATCATTGAGCGATGTCACGCGCAGTCCCGTCACCACTTCGCCGCCCAGAGAGTGCAAATAGCGAATGAGTGCCCACGTAATGTGTTGTGATCCGCCGCGCGGGAGCGGCCAACCTTTATCGTGCAATGTGAGTCCCAGCATTGTCGCGATCCCTGCGCTGAATGTTTTTTCGAGTGGCAGAACGGAATGCGCCGCCAGTCCGCCAATGAGCGCTTGTACTTCGTGGGTTTCAAAACGTTTTCTAAGCGTATCTGCGGAATGCAGAAGTCTAAGCCCTAATTTTAAAAGGAGCAGGGGACTGCGTGGGGCTCTCAGTGGACCTAAAGTCTGTTCAAAAATTGTGTTCAAGTAGGGGACCCCATTTCGTCTGCTGGACTTCGAGGGGTAAAGGAACGGCTTCATAAATCGTTTGTACTTCTTGCCGTCTTTCCCGAGCGTTTTGCACATGACATCCAGATCTCGCTCTACAGCAATCGCCGTACCATCATCGAACGGATGTGCGAGTGCGTGCGGAGCATGAATCCATTCGAGTCCGAATTCTTGAAGCGGCAATGATCTAAAAAACGGCGACGCAATACCGAGCGGATGAATGGCGGAGCAGAGATCGTGCGTGAATCCCGGCAATGTGAGTTCCAAAGAACGCGCACCGCCACCGGGAAGATCATTTGCTTCCACCACAAGGACGCTCTTTCCCGCTTGCGCCACTGTAATTGCAGCCGCGAGTCCGTTCGGTCCGCTTCCAATAACAATAACATCGTATTTCTCTTTTGAGGGAGAACGATTCAGGTTCGGCGGAGGCAGAAGCGTGGGCATGGAATGCATGCTATCATAGAATTGCATGGAACATTCGATCATCAGTCGCATTCTCCTTATTGTATTTCTGGCACTGGGCGCGCTCTATGTCGTCTTTTTTATTGTGAACGTCGTGTGCAGAACATCGGTACAAAGTTGCAGAGTGGACAGCGATTGCGGAGTCGGGACCGTGTGCGTGGATCACGGAGCCGGAGAAATTCGTTGTGCGCCGCCTGCGTGTAAAAGCGCACAAACATCGTACGATGCATCGGGCATTCAAGGTGCGGCGAATGCGGTGATTGCGTGGACCGCGAAAGAATCCGCACAATTGAGTCATTGGTTTTTGGAGATGAAAAAAGTACGCTCTACACAATAAGAAAACGGGGCGTATAATCAGCGTATGCGAAATCCTCTTTATGAGATTGAGCAATTGGCGAATAATCATGCACTGCCAAGCGATCATGGCGTGCGGCGCTTTTTAACACTTGCAAAATTCGGTCCGTCCAAAGCAACTGCGTTTGTGAAGCAGCTTGGACTTGGATTGCAGTCACGTACGGAAGATTCTGCAAAAAATGCATCACTGACCATTGCATCATTGAATAGAGTGTTTAAAGGTTTGGATGTGCAATCCAATGACAATGCCACGCAAGTCATTACGGCCCTTACTCGTCACTGTATCAATGTCGGCTTACAACCGCAGGATATTTTATATGCGGCTCAAGGATCGGTGCACGAAGAAGTGATGGCTGTATTGCGCATGATGAACATAGTTCCTGCCAAGCAGATACCTTTTCCAAAAGCGCCTCAGAAACCGAGTGCTCCTGTTGCCGCTAAACCACTTCCATACGGAAAGCCGCCCGGACCGCCGCCACCGCAAGCGCGTCCGTTGGGTCCCTATATTCAGCCCAAGCCTAAAAAGAAGCCGTAAGAGTTTTTATTGTTTGATATAGAGATGAACCCCGTGTTCACTTTTTTCAGGTGTGAGATTTTTGATGGTAAAAGAATTTGATACGACCTTGCATCCCGGTTTCAGACCGGGCCAGATTTTTTTATGGAACTGCTGCATTAATTCCGGCAACAAATAACAGAAGACGACATCTGCTTTTGCATAATCTTGTTTCCACAAATCGCCGTAGTGAATCGCACTTCCGGGAAAAAACCACGATCGTACTTTTGCATACATATAGGCCGGCAGCGCCATTTCATATCCAATGGCAGTTGCTCCCTTTTTACTTGCTCTAAAGACCAGTCGCCCGTCGCCGCATCCTGCGTCAATCACCAAATCCCCTTTTTTAATGTCGGCCATTTGCAGCATGATACGCAGATCTTTCCCGAAGGTGGGAACGAAAGGCGGGCTTTTTCTGAGAATAAGAATGATATCCGGAATCCAGAAAAGCAGCACAATTGCTTGCAGAATCGTGCGCGTTTCAAAAGGCAGACCGCTGTGTGCAATCGCGAATAAAATGAGGATCAGAGCAAGAACGTGCATGCCCGTGCATCGTATCACACGTCGTACCTTGCCGAGACGAAATATTGATGTGGTTTTGACATTTTCTTCACATGTGCCGCGTATGCTGAGCGCAGGTTTATTTTATATCTTTCTTATTTATTCTATGAAGAAAAATTTCACTCTTGGAGCAGTGGCAGGAATATCTGCCGTCGCACTCGCAATTCCCCTTTTTGCACAGGTCGCAGGTGCGGCATCGGGCGACGGTACGTCATTATCGGCAGTCGGCAAGTCTGCAAGACCCGCTCCTTCACAAGAGTGCATTCAGGCGCTTGTTGCAAAAGACGATGCATTTCTTTCGACGGTTGATACGATGATGGCTGCACATAAACAGGCGACTCAGACGCATCGCAATGCCTTAAATGCAGCCGCGTCCATAACCGATGACACGCAGCGCGATGCTGCGGTCAGGGCTGCAAACGAGGCATTCCATACATCGATGAAAGACACTATGGACAGTCGAAAGACAGGTGCTAAGGATCAGATGGATGCCATCAAGACTGCATGCGGCGACGCCATGGGCGGACGCGGTATGTTTATGAAGGGCATGATGGGGCGCGGTCACCACGGGAAGGGCGACAGAGACGGCATGCGCATGATGCGCGGAATGGATGACGATCAAACGGATTCATCTGCGCAATAATCGGTGATAACGGAGGGGCATGCCGCGGTGTGCTCCTCTATTTTTGCGTCGCGCTTGTTCCTGCAACATATCCGGTCGTCCAACAAATCTGCAGACTGAATCCGCCCGACGGTCTGTCAAAATCAAGAATGTCTCCCGCCAGATATAAGTTGTCGTAGAGTTTTGAGCGCATTGTTTTAAATTCCACTTCTTTGAGCAGCACACCTCCGCCGGTCACGACCGCTTTATCGGCACCCAGTAATCCGGAAACAGTCAGCGGAATATGCTTCAGAATAGAGCCGAAGGCGGAGCGATCTTCTTTGGTCAGTTGATACAGAGGCGTATCGGTATTGATCTTTGCAAGCGCGAGAAGAATTTCCCCCAAGCGCGGCTGCACGATATCGCCGATATTATTGCGAATGAGTTTGTTTTTTCCTTTCTCAAATATTTCCAGAAGCATTCTGTCTACCGCACCCGCATCGAGCGTCGGGAAAAGATCCAGTTCAAGCGTGACAGGTCCTTCTTTTAAAAGCGCGCCAATCTGTTTGCTCATATTCAATACGAGAGGCCCGCTGAGTCCGGTGTGCGTGAACAACATTTTGCCTGTTGCATCGGCCTGTTTTTTTTCATGCTGCAGAACGGTGAGTTTTACGTTTTTTAGACTGATACCCGCCGCTTTTTTTATCCAACTGTCGCTGAGTGTAATAGGGACCAGTGCGGGATCTGGATGGATGACCGTATGGCCCAGATTGCTAAGCCACGTGAAACCGTCGCCCGTGGAACCTGTTTCCGGATGAGACGTTCCTCCCGTTGCCAGAATGTAGGAGTCTGCGATAACGGATCCGTTTTCGAGAATAATCTGCTTTATTTTTCCATCGGCACCTTCCAGATTTTTTACGAGTGCATCCGTTCGAATGTCCACTTTTCCTTCTTGCATATATTTAAGCAGCGTCAGCCGCACGTCACTCGCGCGTTCGGAGACGGGAAATGCACGCTGTTCCGCTTCGACTTTTATTTTGAGTCCGCGCGATTCAAAAAAATCCAGCGTTGCTTGTGCATCGAATTGCGAGAAAACGGAAAAAAGAGTTTTCCCTTTCTTGCCGTATTTATCCACCAAGCGATGCGTGTCATATTCTGCATTCAAAATATTGCACCGTCCCCCGCCCGTTATGAGCAGCTTCTTTCCCGTTCCCGGATTTTTTTCGAGCAGCACGACTTTTGCGCCGAGCTCGGCCGCTCTTCCCGCCGCCATCATGCCCGCAGGCCCTCCGCCGATGACTGCAACGTCGTAATGCATGGCCACAGAGTATAGCCTAGAAATGACGGTGGTGGTGTGCGGTATTCTGGTTTAAAGACGCTTTTAAGCCCGGTTTTGCCTTGAGCATGCGCGATGCAAAGAAGGTTGCAACCGGTACCGCCGCAACCAGCGTAATACTGCCGACTAACGTGCGAATAATCTCTTCCGCCAAAAATTCTCCGTTCAGAGTGACCCACAGAGGATATGTTCCCTGTGTCGTAAAAAGCAGAAGAAGCGGTAGTGACGCTCCCGCATAAGCCAGCGCAAGCGTATTGATGAGCGAGGCAATGTGCTCTCGTCCCACGGAAAATCCGGCCTTGCGCAGTTCTTTTGACGAGAGATTCGGATTTGCTTTGCTTATTTCATCGATGGTTGCGCATTGCGCAGTAGTCACGTCGTCCAGTACCCCGAGACAACCGATAATCATGCCGCCCAACAGCAATCCGCGCAGATCGACCGACTGCAGGAGTCCGGTTTGTAGGAACACCGCTTCTTCGGAACCCGTTCCAAAAAGTTTTGCCGCATACACGTAGAAAATTGCCATCAACGCCGCAAAAAGAAGAGTGACGACGGTACTGAGCAGTGCCACCGATGTGCGCTTGTTAAATCCGTGTGCCAAATACAGCGACGAACACGCAATGGCCGCCGCACCCGTCAGACAAATGGAAAGCGGATTATCTCCGGCCACAATCCGCGGAATCACAAAAAACATCAGGATAAGAATACTGGCCGCCAGTCCCACGATAGATGTGACGCCCGTCAGTCGCCCGAGGAGAATGGTCAGTGCCGCAAAGAGAAGCGTAAGCCAAATAATGGCGGGAAGTCGATACGCTTCTTTAATAAGATAGAGCACCTCGCCGTCCGATTTATACGTCTTGTTCAAGACGATCGTATCCCCCGCAGAAAGCCGCATATCCTTGCGGTTATTGATGATGCCGTTCTGAATGGGCAATTCTTTTCCTTTGTCCGGCCCGCTTAGAATGCGTATCTGCAAATATTGCGTGGTTTGTTCCGTGCCGAATTCATTATTTTGTTCCTCGCCGAGTATGCCGATAACACGCGCGGTGGAAAATTCTTCTCGCGGCTGAAAAGGCTCTATGGATTGCATCTGTGCAACCGGCGCTATCCAGAACAGAGTGATGACCGATATCGGTAGAAAAAATAATCTGCCGAATAGGCGCATGGAACAGAAAAAAAGAATGCTCAAAGTTTTCATGCAATCAGTATAAACTGTTGCCATGCCAAAGACACCGGAGAAACCCATTCTTACTTGTGAATCCCAAAAAGAATGGGAGAAATGGCTGAAGAAAAATTGGACCGATACAACAGGCGTACGTTTGCGTTTTTTCAAGAAAGCGAGCGGTAAGCAAACATTTACGTATGCCGAGGCGCTCGATAGTGCACTGTGTTTTGGATGGATAGACGGCCAAGCGCATCCGGATGACGCCGATTCTTGGTTGCAGAATTTTACGCAACGTCGTGCGCGAAGTCCGTGGTCTAAGCGGAACATTGCACATACCGAGCGGCTTATAAAAGAGGGGCGTATGCAAGCAAGCGGACAGGCGGAAATTGACAGGGCAAAAAAGGACGGACGCTGGGAACGTGCGTACGATGCACCGTCGGATATGAAAGTCCCCGAGGATTTTTTGAAAGAATTGAAGAAAGATACGAAGACAAAAGCGTTTTTTGATACGCTGAATAAAGCCAATCTCTATGCCATTGCCTGGCGATTGCATGATGCTAAAAAGCCGCAGACGCGCGAAAAACGACTGAAGCACTTTCTGGAGATGATGAAAAAGGGCGAGAAGTTTCATTGAAGTCCGGAATGAATATATTTCCCCGATATCGCGACGCATATTTCACAATTTTGCGATGTTTGTTTCGTATACTCAGTGCATTGGTTAACCATCGCTTTTATCTTTTTCTCCCTCACATTCTATGAAGCATTTCTCTCTTTCTACCAGTCCGGCCACCGATCGCTGGAAGTAGTCACAACAAAATAGGCATGAAAATGGAAGGGCGGTTCATCCGCAAAGAAAGGTCGCGTGAGCGGCCTTTTCTTGTATACTTTGTCCATGCGCACCCCTCTCACCTTTGAAGAATGCGAAGCAATTCTTCTTTCACAACATTACGGACACCTCGGTTGCTCGGAAGATGATCGGCCTTTTGTCTTTCCCGTTACGTATGTTTATAAAAACGGGTACATATACAGCCATACTCATGAAGGCACAAAGGCGAGTATTCTCCGTAAAAATCCGCATGTGTGTGTGCAGGTAGAGCATGTGAAGAACGGTTATTCCTGGGAAAGCGTAATGTGTCACGGGCTCTTTCAGGAAGTGACGGAGAGTGAAGAAAAGCACGATATTGAATTGATGTTGGCGGACCAGTATGCGGCACTTTCTCTCCAACAAGGGGAAGTTCCCGTATCGCCTGTCTTGGAAGATCTTCACCGACAAGGTGTGGATATGGTGAAAAAAAGCGTGGTCTATCGCATTGATATGAAACAGACAACGGGCGTTAAAGAAAAACCGGATCCTTTGGATTTATAAGAAAAATACCCCGAAGATAGTCTTCGGGGTATTTTTTGTGACTGCGTATTAACGATCGCAGCGACTTTTGATTTCGAGTGACATGGAACCGTTTGTGTCGCCTTTCAAGCGCAATTCCATTTTACCCGTAGATGTTTTCATGGTTGTAAAGACGCCGTTTGCGCTCTGTACCGTGTAGGTAAAGGACGTCGGCAGCGTGGAGAATCCCGTCTGCATGCGGCCTTCAACGTGCAAGACCATGGTGCTGGAACCTTGTGTGACGGTGATATCGCCAGCGGAGCGTCCCATTGCAATAAATCCAAGGGCACGAATGGAACCGGTTGCACTGACGGAGCCGATGGTGGACATGCTTCCGGTACCCGTAATGGAATAGGTACGTCCGACATCAGGCATGCCGGCTGTAATTGTATACGCACCCTTCAATGATGCCGAGAGATCGGTGCATGCAACCGAAGATGCAGAGGAAGTAGACGATGTAGAGCTGGTGGAAGAAGAGGAAGACCATGTTCCTTTCTTGCAAGATTTTTCAGTGTCTGCAAATTGCTTACGTACTGCATTTTTTGCTTTCACCAATTGTAATGATGCATTGTTATAAGAAGTGGTGAATGCTTTTTCCGAAACAGCCAATGCAATCGCGCGCTCGTTCACGCTCACTTTTGCCCATGCCGATACTTGGGCATCCGTACGAGTGCGGAGTGCGCTCGTGATGGATTGGTTATAGGCATTAAATGCATCAACCAGTGCAGCGTCGCGCTTTTTGACGGCAGTCTGCATGCACAGAACGTCTACTTTTACGTTTGTGTCCAGACGGAGATCACTCTTCGAATCATGCCTGTATTCTTTATAGTCTTTATCTGCCGATGACATGGCCATAACGGGAAAGACGCTTAGAAGCGTTAAGCAAGCCGTTGTAGCGGCAAGAAGTTTCTTCATAGAAAAAGGAGGAAATGAAATAAGAACAGTGGTAAGAACCCCCGACAGTCGCACTCTTACGTATTTTTGTAAGATTTTTATAGTTCACCTGTCTTAATAGCTGTTCGTCCATTTTTTTATCTTCCCCCCATTTTTATAAAACACTTTATCCCCCTTACCATCATCGGCTCGCTCCTTCTTAGCGGCACGGCATTTGCCGAAGACGCGGCATTTTCTCAGAAACCGTTTACGGATGTGCCGCAGGGCAATACGTATTACGAAGGCATCGAATATCTTCGTACGCACAATGTGCTGAAAGGATATCTTGACGGAACATTTAAGCCGTTGACTCGCATTAACCGTGCAGAGTTTATAAAGTTCGTTATTAATCCGTTGATTTTGGATACGAATAAGATGAGTGATTGTTTAAATAACAATCTCAC
This sequence comes from uncultured Candidatus Peribacteria bacterium, assembly GCA_964554785.1. Taxonomy (GTDB): domain Bacteria; phylum Patescibacteriota; class Gracilibacteria; order Peribacterales; family Peribacteraceae; genus CALREJ01. Next base: position 9,003 of record CAZKPW010000002.1, read on the forward strand.
AAAAAGCGGCACGACCGTGTTCTTCCGTGACGTTGCCAGAGACAGTTGGTACGCAACCGAAGTCTGTTTCGCAAAAATCAATACATTGATTGACGGTTACCCGGACGGCACCTACAAGCCTGCGGCAAATATCAACTTTGCCGAAGCTGCCAAGATTATTTCTAACGTGTTTTCGTTGCAGATTGAAAAGAAGGACACCGGAGAATTCTGGTATCGCCCGTATGTGCAGCGTTTGTCCGATCTTCACGCAATCCCGACAAGCATCAAGCGTTTTGATCAAATCCTGACGCGCGGCGAAATGGCGGAAATCGTCTACCGCTTGAAAGCAGACAGAGAGGATAAGGCCTCTGCAAGCTTTAGCGCTCTGCGTTAATAGTGACGTTCTATTGATGGATCTATTCCCGGCTCGCGATAGTGCGAGTCGGGGATTTTTTTAGTTTTCAATGAGTCTGGCCATACGGCGAAGCAACAACTTCAATGGATACTTTCTTTAAAAGATTTCCTGCGCGCGCTTCAACCGTATGTATGCCGGGCGTGGGAGTAAATGATGCGCGAAAATCGGGTGCGTTCGCATCGCCTATTTTTTTGCCGTCTACATACCAACTGATCGACGTAATATCTCGACTTGCTTGTGCTTCCATAAAAATAGATTCATTGCTGTCCGGAATGAGAGGATCGAGCGCAAAGGAGTCGCCGTTATGGAGGCCTGTAATCTCCAAATACGTTTCTGTTATCGAAGTTTGTCCCAGAGCATCGGGTTTACAGAGAGGAGAATAGACAGTCGGCGGTTGCGGCCAGCCGTTTTCTCTAGCCCATTTTGCAGTGTCATCCGGGAAGAATGCGAAAGTTTTTTTCTGAACGATATTCGGAGGGCAGGAAGAAGAAGCAAGGAGACCATTTCGTGTGTCTATGGAAAGAGCCTGAAAAATATCATCTTTTGCCGTAGGTTCCGTGCCTGCAATAAATTTTTCCTGCATGGTGTTTTTACATTCTTGCGTCGGCAATTTTCCGGAGAGCATGCAAATATCCACGCGTGTGATTCCTGCAGGTTCCGTAAATGCTTTTGCGGGGAATTGTGTGACTGCCGCCAGTACGACATCGTGGAAAATTGGGCCTGCGCCCGTAACGCCGCTCGTTCCTTTCATGGGACTGTTATCGTTGTTTCCCACCCACACGCCTACAATCACATCGGATGTGTAGCCCATGGTCCAGTTATCGCGCGAGTTCCGCGTTGTTCCTGTTTTTGCTGCGACGGGAAAAGGAAACGCGAGAGGACTGTCGTCGCCGAATTCCGGCATGCGTGCGCTGTTATCGCTCAGAATATCAGAAAGTATCCATGCTACTTTTGGATCGAGAATTTCTTTCCCGCTCTGTATAGGATCGGAAGCGACGCTTCGAACGGACAGTGTTTTTCCGCCGCGCGGAAAGAGGCCGTAGGCAGTCGCCAGATCCAGCAGCGTGACTTCTGCATCGCCCAATGTGAGTGCCAGTCCATAATGTTCTGCAGGTTCCTGCATGCTGGTAATGCCTGCCGCGTGCAGGAATCCGAGCAGCGGCCCCACTCCGACTTTCTGCAATACTTTTACCGCCGCAATGTTGTAGGAATTCGCCAGTGCTTCGCGGTAACGCACCAGTCCGTGGTAGCCAAAATCATAGTTGCGCGGCGTATAGGGATTGCCGCTTTGCGTGGAAAACTGTGTTTCCGTATCGGCCACGGTCGTGGCCGCCGTATCGCCTTTCGAGAGAGCGAGTGCGTAGGTAAAGGGTTTGATGGCCGAACCCGGTTGGCGAAGAGAGACTGCCGCATTCACTGCGCCTTGGTTCTGCGTATTAAAGTAATCGGCAGATCCGACCATCGAGAGAATATCTCCGTTGTGCGCATCCAATACAACGACCGCGCTCGATGTCACATTTTTTTCTTTCAGATCCGCCAACTTCGCATCAATAATTCTTTCAATTTGTCTTTGCAACGAAAGATCGAGTGTCGTATGAATAACAGATGCTGTTTCAAACAGTTCCGGCTTTTGATTTTGTAACCAGAAGACAAAATGCGGCGCGTGAATGGTGACGGTATCGGGCTTCAAAGATACGGGCTCTGTTATGGCATCGTTATATTGTTCTTCTGTTATCGTTTTTGTTTCCAGCATTGCAGTGAGCACGCGCTTTCTGCGTTCTTTTGCGGCTTGTGGATGATTAAACGGATCCAACGCAGTGGGGGATTGCAGCATTCCTGCGAGTAATGCGGACTCCGCAATGGATAATTCAAACGGCGCTTTTCCAAAAAATGTAGATGACGCTGCGTCAATGCCGTAGGCTTGGTGGCCGAAGTAGGCTGTATTTAAATAGGATTCGAGGATTTCATCCTTTGAAAGTGCGCTGTCCAGTTTCCACGCTAAAAATCCTTCCCACATTTTATAGAGAAACGTGCGGCTCTTCGGTTGCAGACGGTTGCGAATTAATTGCTGCGTGATGGTACTGCCGCCGGAAATTATTTTTCCCGTACTCACATTTTGCAATGCTGCTCTGCTGATGGCTTTCACGCTTACGCCGCCATGCGTATAAAAATCACGATCTTCAATGGAAATAACCGCGTGCAGAAAAGATTGCGGCATATCTTCCAACGTCAGGAATTTGTGGGAGCCAAAATCTTCCGGTCGTACTTCGTAGAGCAATTCCCCGTGCCTATCCAATACCTGCACTGCTTTTCTGGCCTCCGGATACACGAATGAACGGGGGAGAGGCCAGAGCAGTGCAATCCCGACAATCACGACGGGAAGAAGCCAAAGATAAGGACGAGGAGGGAGGTGCATAGACGTTTATTCCTTTACATCAAACCACCCTCCTTTGGATTGTCCGAATACTTCCGGGAAATACATTTCCCAGACTTTTGCCGGACGCTCGCGGAAACGTCCCGGAGTCGTTGCGCGGACGTAGTAGCTGTATTGATACACGCCTGCAGGCAATCTGTCTGCGAAGAGGAAGAGTTCGTCGTCGCGGAATTCATGGTGCGAGAACGCCCACGATCCGCTCTTCCAGTATGCATCGCTCCAGTAATTGTTATCCGCACTCAGGAGATGTTGTTGCGATGTTTGGAATTGCGTATCGATAATTTCCATACCGGCGGGAAGCGGACTGGAAACCGCCACGAAGTTTCTGTCTTCCGGTACGGTCACCGTTACCGTGACTTGGTAGATATTGCCGACCGTCACAATCTTCTTTTGACCGGCCAGAGGCTGCATATCGCGCGAGATACTCATGCCTTCTTCAATGGGAAGAATATCGTTTCCCGGAGTATAGAAATAGGAAAGCAGGAGATCGTAGTAGAGTCTGCCTTTTCCTTCTTTTTGAATCACCACGTCGTTATCTTTGCCACGCAGAAGCGTATTGATATTCAGGGCCAAGTCTTTGCGTTCCAGAATATTTTTCTCCGTTACTTTCCACGTCAGTTTTTCGGTGCCGTTCACTTTCACGTTCGCCGTAAAATCGGCGGCGAGTTCGTCGGTACTCTTCAAGAATTCCACGAGCGTAATGAGTGACTGCACGGTGGACTGCGTGGTGTCCCAGTGACCGTCTTTGCGAGAAGCGAGCATGGAACGAATGACGGCGGGAATGAGAGCATTGCCAGCATCGACACGCACCATCGCCTGCAAAATGGTGGCGGTCGTTCTGTCATTTGTATTCATAAGCGCGCCGTACATGCCGCCATTCTCTTCTTCAAAATGCGTGCCGCGTGAATTCACTTTGGCGTGGTTCACGACTTCTTTCAAAACGCCCTGTGCCTTTCCGGTGTTATTGATATTCTGATACGACATGGCGAGTTGCGCCTGCGCAAAGAGCGGCAGATTTTTACGTTCATCATACATATTGCTCAGCAAACTCTGGTCTACCGATCCCGCTTCGGACAGTACGAACAAAATGTATGCGCGTGTAGCCAAATCCAACTGATCTTTCGGCTTCTTGCTGTGGAGAACGGTATCCAAATAATTCTGGGTTCGCTTCATGACATCGTTATCCACGGAGAATCCTCCTTTTTTGGACAGATCCATGGCGTACAGAATATACGCGCTCAAATAGGGATAGCTTTCCGTGCTTTCCTGCCAGTATCCAAATCCTCCGTCGGATCTTTGGAGTGAATACAGTTTTTGGAATCCTTTGGTCACGTTATCGGTCAACGTTTTTTTATCGACCACATGGAATGCATCAAACCCTTGCAGGCGCATGAGTGCAATGCTGGGGAGGAAGCTGGACACAATTTGTTCTGCACAACCGTAGGGATATTTCACGAGGTAATCGAGTCCCATCGGCAGATACGTTGCAAGGCTGGGAGAGACAGTAAGAGAGAGCGTGCCCTCCGATGCATCGGCAATAGACGGTGCATGCACTTTTTCCAGCGCGGCATCTGTTTCGACAATACCCGTTGTGGCTACGGATTGAGGAACGCCGAATGAATACACCGGAATACTTTCTTCAATATCGTCGCTGTCTGCACCGCTCTGTGCCTTGAAATTGAAGGTGGCTTTCTTTCCCGGATTAATGGACACAGGGAAGAGTACTTTTTTCTGCTCACCTTCTTTCAGTGTAATTTCCTGCGTCATATTTCCCTTAGCCGTAAAGCCCGTTCCTTTTAGCGTGACTGTAAAAGTGTGACTTCCTTCCAAGAAGTTATGGACGATGGCGCCAAGTGTCATGGAATCTCCTACGACGGCAAAGCGCGGACGAACGGGGCGCAGAATAACATGCTTTGTTTCCACGAATGTTTTCGCCACCGATCCAAACGTATGCTGCTTTGTTTGTGCGATAGCTAGAATCTGCCACGTCGTGAGGTTATCCGGCAGAGTAAAGCTCACCGTTGCGAGACCGTTTTTATCGGTAATGACATCCGGTTTCCAGTACGCAGTATCTTTGAATATTCCACGCTTGCGGTCTTCTCCGTCTCCTCCGCCTCCTTTGGAACCCGGCTTGTAACGCTCAACAAGGTACGTAAGAAGCTGTGCAGTCGAGACGCCCAGCCCGCGCTCCGAATAGAACATAGAGACAAGATCCGGTGTCCAGTAACCGCTGAGTGCAAGAAGACTCATATCCACCGTTCCTACGGACACTTCTGCAGAGACAGGTTTACCATCCGCGCCAAGCGTTTTTATCTGTACGGTTACTTTTTCTCCCGGCGCGTATTTTGGTTTATCGGTTGTGACGGATACATCGATTTGTTTCGATGACGTATCGACGCTGAGTTTGGTGTATCCCAAACGGAATGCAGGGGCTCCCGTATCCAAACCGTTTTCATCAAATGTCTCACCGATTCTGTTTTTAATAATCAGCACCGAGACGTAGGCATTTGGAATGAGGTCCTTGGTGATGGGGATTTCAATCGGCAGTGCATTGCTTGTGACATCCATTACTTTTTTTGTGATGATGTTCTGCATTTCCACCGTCACCAGTGCTTTGACACCCTTGCCTTGGAAGGGGGACTTCACCAAAAGCTTGGCGGTATCGCCGACCGTATAATTCGGCTTGTCGGTCACAATATCCAAGCGATCGTTATTCGCATGCGGCCAGTTCACATAGGTGCTGGACCACGCATACACATCTGTCCCCGTTTTTGCCGGTCTGCCACCGTCATCCGTTGTTTTTGCCACAATGTGATACTCGCCGCCCTTGGGTATATTGATGGATGCGATACCCTTTCCTTTTTCATTGGTAGTTATGGATGTATCGCTGATGAACGTATCTTTGACTTGGTTATCGTAATAATACTCACCGTCTACTCCTTTCTTGCGAATGGTGTTCCAGACTCTGGAATACAGCTCTACGGTAACACTGTGATTCGGCTCGGGAGTGCCGTCGGTTTTCAATGTAAGAATGTTCATTTTTGCATCCTTACCCGGCGTGACTACATAGTCCTCGTTACGGATACCTACATACACATTGGATTTATGGATCGTCATTTCCGTTCTATTGCTCACGACTTGGTTATTCTCATCCGTCAGATCGGCTTCAATACTCAGCACTTGGCTGGTTGATTTGCCGTCGATGGAAACCGGTACTTTTATGGGGAAATGCCCCGAGCTGTCCAGTACGCCTTTTCCGTCCATGACAGCACTGGAATCCACTTCGCAATTGTTGTAGCAGGGTTCGTAGTCATTGAAGGAATACCATCCGTCCTTGTAATCATATTTATTGAAGTAGTAATCCGTCAGATATGCGCGCCAGTTTACGGTTGCGCCCGCCATGGCCGCACCGAAATAATAACTGCCGGATACATCTGCTTCCGCAGTATCGTGGTTGAAATATTCCAGTTTTGCAGGGGTCATATCCACGAAGTATTCCGGCTTTCTGTAGGCAAGAACTTGGAATCCCGTGCCCAGATAATTTCCCCAGATTTCCGTTTCCGGAGTAATTTGTGCGCTCATGTAGTAGTAACCGAGCGATGCATTTTTATCCAAGGGGAAGGATCCGGTGAAACTGCCGTATTCGTTGATGGTGAACGTTTTTTTAAGAATCTCATTTTGATTTCCATCTCGGACAATCACGCTGACCGTGCGGTCTTTGCCCGGAATGGTGAAGACGCCGTCCCAGTCACGCAGACGCACAATGCCTTTGAAGTAGACGGTGTCACCTGTTTTATAGAGCGGACGTTCCGTGTACATGAAGGAATCGACCCGATACTTCGGCAGTTCCGTCGTGTGGAATTCTTTGTAGTAATCGAACATATTGGATTGAATGCCCTGGTTCCACGAACTCGCAAGGAACGCAAAGTCATCGTCTTTTTGCGCGGTGACATAGAACGTCGGTTCGCCGGTGTTCCATAGTGTTTCGTATTCTTTTAAATTCAGAGCCGATTCAAAGAATCCTTCTTTGTCCGTTGCTCCCGTCAGGTGTGTTTTTCCGTCGAGTGCAATGAAGCTGATAGCGGCGCCTTTCACAGGTTCACCGGTTTGCATATCGGTCACCCATACCAACGTTTTATCGCCGGAATATTTCAGCGTGACGGACATGTTTGTAAGCGAGAAGAACTGTTTGCCGGTAATGGGTTTCTTCGTGGCCTCATCAATATATTCGGGAGAGTTTACTTCCATGGCGTATATGCCCGGTTCCAGTTTTTTTCCGTGCCTGGCTTCTACATCAAATGGAATGGCTTCCCATTCATTTTTCTTCGCTTTTGGCTTGAGTGTAAACGTTTGTGCATCGGGCAATCCTTGTATGCCTGCCGGAGAAAAGTTTGTTTGCACGGGCATGCCGTACTGATTTCCATTATCTTGTTGATGCATCGACAGAAATTGTTCCATTGTGATTTTTGCAAGATGTACGTTGATGCTTTTGACGTTCACATCATTGATGTAATACACCGGAGGTTTGTCTTTTTCGAAAATGCCGAACTCTCCTTTGCTATGAATATACACTTTCGAGGGAACGGCAGGAGTGGTGAAGCTGAAGGTATAGGGCTCTTTGAGGTGCTGTCCGAATGTGTCTTTGATTTCTTTGTTGATAGTAACCGTGTATTTCGTGCTTGGCTGCAAATAGCTGTAGGTATCAATGTTTGTGGATGAATAGGACTGTACCACCCAAAAATCTTTCTCCACGCCGTCTTCATCTTTTTCACGCGTCACGGGAGGATCAATTGTCATTCCCTTCAGGACCGATCCGGAATCGATGGGATTGGTGAATGCAATATGAATACCTCCGTATTCATACTTTCCGGAAATAACCTGAGGATCGCCGACGGTCGTGAATGCCACGACGGTCCCGCTCTCCGTTCCAATATCTCCTTCCGTGCCGCGCACGCCTGCAGCAATAAATAATTTATAGGACTCTTTAAATCCGAGAGGATTTTTTGGTGCAATGATGACGGTCGTTTTATCGGTCACGATTTTTCCGTCTTCATTGGTAGTGGTGCCGTATTTTGCATCGCGTAATTCCACTTTTTTTCCCTGTACTTTGTAGTCGCTTTTCACGAGGCCCGTATTGTCCGATGAACCCGTGCCGCTCACCATATAGAGACCGATGTGTTCCTGTGCGCTTGCGCGGTCAATATCTTCATTGAAGGTGACCGAAAGGGTAGTGGAAGGACCGGCGTACGAAAAATTATTGCTGGGGAATGTGTCTGAAACAGACGGGCGGATTGTTTGGAAGCTCCAGCTTTCATCCTTTTCCGTTTTGTCGCCCGTCACGGTCGGAATTCCTTTGGGAACGGACACGGTATAGCGCGTATTGGCTATAAGGGGTTTTGTCGGAATATATTCTATGGCAACCGTGCTCATCCATCTCCATCGTCCCGCGACTGCGGGGGAAATAGTGACAGGCCAATTTTTCATCAGTTCCGCTGCGGCATCTCCTTGTACTTGCGTGAGCGGAATCATGGGGCGGTCAAACACGAGTGTGATTTTTGAGCGCATATCGACTTCCACGGAATCCGGTGCCGGAAGGCGAACCGCGAGCTTTGGCGGACCTGCAACAATAAAGAGGAAATCGAGATCGCGACCGAGCGGCTGTTTTTGCTGCGTCAAAACGGTGCGCGGCAAGTGGAATGCGTAGGTGGCTCCTGCTTTCAGCGGTTCGGAAGGATCCAGTACGAGCGTGTCGCTGTCCCATGTCCATTCTCCTTTCACTGTGTTTGATTTCGATAATTCCGTTTCTACATTCGCATGATCCATCAACTCCGGAAAACTGAAGTACAAATTCGATGTCTGCGACACGTTTTGTCTGGATGCAAATTGCTCTGCGCCGGACCTTGCCACAAAGAACCACAGAGAGACGGCTGCAAGGACTGCAATCACTGCAGCAGAACCAATCATGGTCGCTTTGCGGTTTTGATGAAAAAATGGATGGAGGGTGATCATTTGTATGATATGGAAGGAGACATTCATTTTAGGCGTTCTCCTTATGACCGCAATGTAGATTCTCCTAAATAACTCGTTTTTTTTGTCCATATCTTTCTCTTCGCGCAACTGTTAGTGTCCGCGCATGTGTTTTTCTGCAACAGCCAGTTTTACCGCAGGCGTAGGTCTCAGCATGATTGGCGGAGTGACGCTCGCGAGCGTGAAACAAAAATCGGATATTCCCTTTGCAGCCATCCCGCTCTTGTTCGGTATTCAGCAATTGGCAGAGGGTGTCATTTGGCTCTCGTTGGAGAATCAGGTGCTGCTGTCTGCAATGACTATTGTCTTCCTCCTTTTTTCGCACGTCATTTGGCCGACACTACTTCCTTTCAGCGTGTTCATGCTGGAGACGCGGCGTTGGCGGCGTGTCGTCCTCTCTTTTTTTATCGGGATTGGTGGCATCGTGAGTGCCTATTTTTTGTATTATCTGACCCAAGAGCATGTGCAAGCGGTGGTGGTGAATGACTGTATTGCGTATATCGCGCCGCATTTTTTCCGCACGTTCGTACTGTCTCCGTACACGGCTGCAACGTGTGCCAGCTGTCTCTTTTCGAGTCACCGTATGGTGCAGGTCTTTGGAATCGTTGCATTTCTATCCGCAGTGGTTGCCTTTAATTTCTTTCAGCAGAACTTCGTATCTGTCTGGTGTTTCTTCGGAGCCATCCTGAGCGTGATCATTTACCTGCATTTCCGCTCATTGCGACAGATACTTGCAAAATAAAACAAAAATTGTATAGTTTACTAGACACATCGGTGTCTAGAGAGGAGCTCAAACACTATGAAATGGTACACACGAGTCTTGCGCGTTCTGCATTACGTGACCGTACACATTGTGCCGATCATCATTCTTGTCATCGAACTTGTATCGATGGCGACGATCTCGGCCTGACTCAAGTTGTTTGAAGCGACACCCGGGACGGCGAGACTCTCGCCGTTCCTTTTTTGTATCAGCTTTCTTTAAATTTATCCGGAAGAAGATCGTACAAACTGTCCTCATCACCAATTTCCATAATATATTCTTCCAACGTATGTCCATAAATCTCGCCGTCTTTTAAAGGAGCGGAATGTGTGGCAAGCGTTGCATCGTCCACGCCGCGCATTTTCCAGTGACTTCCTCCTCTTTTTTTATCTATGGCAATTCCCGCCCATCCCAATATTTCCACCGCTTCTTTGATAGTCCATATTTTTTTGCTGTGCAGAAATGCTTTTACGGCTTTTCGTTTTGCAGGATCCATAATGTGATTCGTTTCGAGCGTATCGTTCGTTTGGCTTGACTGCATGTCGTCCCAACTGAAATAGGTCGGATTCTTCATCTCAAAATGGACTTGATTCCCTTTCAAGAAAAATGTGACATCGAAGAGGTTATCCGGAAGAGGATCTCCCGAGTGTTCATCGGATATTTTGCCGTCTACAAAAAGACCCGCTTTCCACTTGCCGTGTTTCTTGCTTCCAAGCATATGAAGGTTCATTTCTTCATGTGACATGTGACCGGCATACGGCAATAAGCCCGTGTCTTCCACGCAATCCAGGAACATCTGTTTATCTTTATCCGCGTGGCATGCCAAATAATGAGCCAGTTGCACCGAACGAAGATTTGGCTGGAGAATATTCGAAAGCGGAATGACGATTTGCGGATGCAGACAGGGATCGGAATCAAATCGTTGCAATGCGAGCATGCAGTGCATGGAGCTGAAGAGATCATGAATACATTCTGTGTATCCATCGTGTTGCAGATGATTCATTTGTACGATTTTCTCTTCGTCATAATACGCTCGGTTCAGGGTGAAACGCGGGAAGGGTGTTCGTATATCTACCGGCGCTCTTTCTCTTTCCAAAGATATATTCAATGCTTGCCCGGCATTGTGGAGATTGTAGAAACTGATCAGCGATCCCTGTAGAACGGTTGCATGATAATCGACGGACTGTTTTGCAATCCAGCGACCCGGGACGGATATGTCACTTTTTAAAGCAGTCGTTTTTTTCTGCAGATCTCGCAACTCCAGAATGAGCCACTCCAAGCTGTTCAGACTGTTATGGAGTCCGCGTTTTGCAACTTTGTACTCGTTTTTCTTTTCGTCTTCCATCAAATTCGGCAGGTTACATACGACGGCTGGAAATCTTTTTTGTATATAGGAAAGAAGATTCGCTGAGATGATGGAGGTAATGCATTGCGCCAGCGCCGAATTTTGCATGCCGCGACTTTCTCTTTGCAGATCTTCCAAGAAATTTTGGAAAACGTTGTCCAGATGAAAAACGTATTGCAGAAAGCGACGCATATCATTTTTTGTCGCATCCGATTGCAGAGTGTCGTCCGGATGAGCTTCTGAAAATGCAGGAAGTGCAATTGCGTCTATTTTTTTAAAAAGATAGACGGACAGTTCTTCCAATTTTTTCTTATGTTCATATACGGCATCATGAGCATCTTCATTTTCGCGAGCGCTCTTTGCCATAGCCATTTCTGCGGCCGCCGAATTTTTATCGTCGGTGAAGACTTCAAAAAATGCGCAGGAATCGATAAATTCGCGGAATTTTTCAATAAATTCAGGATCGGACATAAAACTTTCTGCAGTTGCCAATGGAACGGCTACCGCTTCGGCATCGTCGGACGATACGTTAAACATGGATGCGGATTCTCGCAGGAGTTTTTTTTGCACGTACACATTGGAAAGAAGAGGCGTTCCCGATTGTGCCGCCAATTCGCCGTCCACATATTCTTCCGTCGATGCGCAGCCGTTGATATTGCCTTCATATAAACACAAAAAAAGTCGGATATTCTTCCAATTAAATCCGTGTTTCTCCAAATAATATATCTCGTCGGGCCCCGATGCCTTTTGAAAATGCATCGACGCGCGCTCCAACACCTCTCGCGGGAAGAATGACGGGAACCGGCAGATGGATGCATTGCCGTTTTGCACAAACAGACATGCATCGGATTCAGCCAGACATTGTATGCCGTCTCTTATATAAGAGGGAACTTCGGGATCTTGCACCAGATCTTTCATAAAAAGAGGAAGATTCTTTTCTTTACTGATGACCACGTCGTCGAGCACGGTTGCTCCGCTGTCCGACAGAATTTGCAGAATGACATCTGCATACATGTTGGTGCGAATAATTTTCATGACTTCCTCTATTTTGTCTTTGGGGATGCGCCTCATTTCTTTTTGGAGAAAATGTCTCACGGGCTCTTTTAAATCCATTGGAGCTTTAATATGTACGTCCGTTGCCGTGCCATTGACCAATTTGCAGTTTACTTCACAAAAATTGAGCGTTTTTTGGATCATTTCACGCGCCCATCTGCTGGTAATGCCCATGCCGACAACTGTTTTTCGTATAAATGTTTCTTGCCATTCGTGAACGACGATATTGCCTTCGATTTTTGTGCCATTCATAGTGATATTAAACACATATATTTAAAATATGTCAATTATCAAATCACTCTTAAAATAAATAGAATCAGCGTTTCAAAGTATTTTGATGTATTTTCCCACCTACGTATCCTGCCGCGACAGAAAGTACTGCCAGAGCAATCGGGTACCAATGCTGCCCCACATTCCACATGGCTATTCCGCCTGCAATATTCGCTATAAATCCAAGGACACCCAACATCATCGCATGGCGCATGGGCTTACTTGGGGCAAGTCGCGCAGCAAGATTGCAGCCAAGAATGGTGTAGAGGGTTCGATAGAGTGTTGCCCATAACAGTAACCACGTAGGGGATCCACTTGCCTGTTGTTCTGCAAAGCTAGGGAATACACCCGTTCCTTCCAGAACGGCATCCGTTGCAATAGAAAGAATGGCGCCGGTGAGCATTCCTGCAACGAGGGCACCGATACTTTGGAGAAGGTGTTTGATGTTCATATGGATAGAATAATCTTGGCCCTCTGCTTTCTGCAAATCAGTATTTTCATTTCCTGAATAACCATCCCGACATCGTAATATTTTCAATGTTATCATTACGCAGGTCGTAGGTGATTTCATTGAGAAGCAGCGCCCACTCGCCGTCTTTCAAGAGCATGTCGGACGAGGGAATATTGGAAGCATTTTGTGTGTATAGCGGCTTCAGAGTTTTTATAAAATGCTCACGCAAAGGGAATGTCGCAATCGTTGTTCCATTGGTCTGCACCACTACGTTTCCTCCTGCTAAAAGAGTATTTCCAACAACATAATAATGCGTTTTCTCTATGGAAAATCCGTCTGTATTTCCGCTATAGGACGAAGCTGATACGGGAATCATAAATGAGTATCCGCTTATGCTTGCCGCTTCTACAGTAGAAAGATCAAAAGAAAATGACTGATACATTTCTTCCGTTAGAGAGGAGTCTGACTCGTCTCGATTCCAGCCCGATGCATATTCGATGCCAACTTTTTTTAGGAGTGTTTCCGGGAATTGATAATCATAGAGATATTTATATGATGTCGATGAAACATGGAATGCTGCAAGATCAAAAGAAAAATACGGTTGCAAGCTTTGGATGCCATGTGTTTGGTAGAGGTAATCCACTACGTTACTGACGGTTTTTCTTTCATCCAGTGTAAGGGGATCAGTTTCCAGAACGGGAACAATCACGCCATTTTGCAAAAGATTGTGTGCGTTCAGTATCGTTTCCATTCGCCGGTATTGAGATTCTTTGCTGACCGAAAATGCGCTCCATGGTCCGAAGGATGTCAGGAGCAGCAAACAAAAGAGTGTAATGGGAATGAGTTTAATGCTATGTGTTTTTTTGATGAGGAAATACACAGACATACAGAGTGTCCATGCCCCCAACACGACAACGAAATAGCGATTTTCCGTAAATCCATATTGAGCAATGCGCTGCCAAATGGCTCCATAGAGCAGAAAAGTAAAGAGTGCGAGTAGCGCATAATAGACGTTGCCGATTACAGTCACCCATCGATAATTTTTCTCTGCACGAGACGGGGATAAAAGTGCATCGGTAATCATGCCGATGGCTGCATATCCCAGCACCATGTAACACACTTGTCCCTTTGGCCACACGTTCGTAAGGAGAATTTTTACCGAATAGACGGAAAGAATAAAGGTATAAAGACCCACAAGCGGCAGAAGAATGTACTGTGCGAATACGCGGACGATAGTCGGATACCATTGTTCGTTTTTTTGTACGGTGAAGGTAGCGGGAATACGTGATAAGAAAATATGGGTTGCCACAATGCCCGCCATAAAAAACCATACCTCAACATAAAATCGTTCATCAATCGTGCGCTCAAAGAGATAGGCAATGGATGCCATGGCGATGAATACCCCGACGCAGAGCGTACCCGCAAAAATCATACTGACGGCAAATCCTTGGAAAAGTTTTCGATTAAAGGACCAGAAATCATTCTCCAGACCTTTTCCTGCAAACGGCCCCACGCTTATGGCCAAACACGCACAAATAAAGAAGAGTGCATAGCGTATAAAATGATATTCGGGCTCGGCAATAAATTGTGGCACAAGGTAAAAATATACTCCCAGCAAAGCGACGCTTATAAATGCCGCTGCAATACGTTGCGTTTTCCCCCAATTCCATCGTTCTCCTATCAGTGTGACACCAACCAGCACGGCAAAACCAAGCATGGTCACAAAAATAAGATTAGCCAATTGAGGAGACGTTTGTATAGAACCTATATCATTTTCAAGTTCCATTTTATAGATACACAGTGTCGTCCATAACCCCGCTAATGCGCTCGCAACCGGGAAGCGGCGGATTGTTTTCTGGATTTGGAGAGACAATGTATGGAGTGAGAGATACATGAAGAGAGTGGGGATTTAGAATCTCCGATGCTACGCATGTTTCCGGAGTAGTCAATGAAGGCAATTTTCGGGACATTTTAATATCGCATCTCGGAAAAGACCTGTACGGTGTCTGTATGGACGCAACAACCTCTTCACGCACAAAACCTCTGTATAGAGGCACGCAAGCCGTTTGGTATATTCTCGGACTTCTTGAGGCATTGCTTGCCATACGGTTTGTTCTGAAATTGCTTGCTGCCAATGCGCAGGCCGGATTTACACAATTTATTTACGGTGTGACTGCAATTTTCGCCGCTCCATTTTTGAATGTATTTCGCGTTTCTCGCGTTGAAGGAAGCGTTGTTGAGTGGACGACCATTCTTGCCATGCTCGTGTATTGGTTGGTTGCATGGGGAATCATCAAATTACTTGTCATTGGAAAACCGGTGTCTACACCGGAAGCGGCGGTGAAGTTGGATATGCAGGATAAGTAAGACGTTTCTTTAGACAGCGTCCGATTTTGCAGAAAATTCTTCTTCTTCAAAATATTTTTTTCCATATCCGCCTGAACGCGAATGCTCGTCCAAGTTTGCAAGCACCAAGTACCAACCTTTTTTGGTGTCGTGCATCTTTAAGAGCACAACGGGGCTTTGTCTGGAAATATCTTCGATAGGAATATTGGCAATGCGGCCGTCATAGTGGAGGAGTAATCTTCTGAAATAGTCATTGCGCAAATCCTGTGATGACCCCTGAATATCAACTAGCGAGATGGAAAGAAGTTCTTCCGTGGGAATATCTTTGAATGAACGATACTGCAACAGCAAGCGATCGATATTTTCCGCAACTTTCAAATAGCGCGCTTTGCGCTTCTGATGCTGCACTTTTTCGATGTTTTCCGCAGGAACCGCTGCATGTACCACCGTTTGATCTCCAATAATAAACTCTTCGTGATACGCACCGGGAGGAGGTGTGCGCACTTCCGGCGTTTGATGACTACGTTCCTTGTATGTGGAAATGCGCGGAGCTTTTCTATAGAACTGCAATGCAAGCCAAGCGTCTGCAGGAAGAGTGGCGGGTAGATAATTTGTTTTACTGACTTTCCTGACGGTTATGACATATCCTTCAAACGGCTCTTCATCTTGAAGATCATTGGATTGTGCAAGACCGGTATCTTCTGCAATGACCTCAAAGCCGAAATATTTTTGAAGCACGGCAGTGAATGCATTGAATTGTTCCATGCCTTCAAAGAGAGACGATTGCAATGCGATAAATCCGATTCCGCCGGGTGCAAGCACGCGGTTCAATTCGCGGAGTGCATGAATACGTTCGCCTCCTCCTTTATCTATCTTGTGCGAGTTATGAAGCGTGCAGTCGAGTGCCAATGAGTGGAATGCAATCTGCTTGGATTCATTCTTATACGGAAGTTCATCCATAGAACACACGGTTGTTTGCGGAGCATTCATACCCTCTGCTTCCAGAGCTGCCGCTCCCGCTTCCATCATATTCTTTGAAATATCCGTGCTGTGGACGGTGCAGTCTGAAAGATGCGAAAGCGCGCGGGTAATACCGAGTGTTCCTGCCGCAATATCGGCAATATTCATGGTATCGCCAAAGCGACCCTGCAAATCCGGCATGTGTTTATGCAAAAGTCCTAAGAGCAAACGTTTATTGTTTCCCTGCATGCCGTGTTCTTCCACTTGGCGGTAGAGCATCGCAAGTTCGCGTGCACGCGCACCGTCATCGGCTGCGAGCATATCGCGGATACGGGCTTTCCCCATTCCAAACATGCGATTAAAGAGTGCCGTTACTTTTTGGCGCGGAGTCTGGGCTTCATAGGCAAGGAATCCTCCGCGACGAATGACTTTTGTTTCGTCGTGCAGCATTTCCATTTCTTCGGCAGTGAGCGGTCGGCCGTTCAAAAGATCTTCAATAACTTTCTGTTTGCGGATTGCATATTCCCATTTCCCGCGCTCGATACTGTTTTGAATTATCAGATTTTGCGAACGTACGTTGCGTTTTTGTCCTTTGCGATAATTGCGCCCGTCTTGCTGATCTTCTTCCGACTTTACCGATGTAGGACAGGCGAAGATTGTTTCGTCTGCAAATGAGAGATCAATTCCTTCTCCTCCCACGTCCGTGCGTACTCCCAGAACGGATATACGATCATCTTCGCGGAATTTTTTAATAATCGCGCGAGTCCCGGTGAGCGGCGCGCCGTCTCCATCAAAGAGCATGGTGTTGGTAGAATCATATTGTATGTCTGCATTGCTATTGGATCCGTCAAGAATGTCTAAGGAAATATCATGCAGTTCCAATTCTTTCCGCAAAACACCCAGCATGTAGGAATTGGTATCGCTCGTCAGGGGATCATTGTTTCCAAGTCCCGGAGAATAATCGCGTGAAATACCGCGCGCATCAATGAGTCTGGGGAGTACGAGAATAATTTTTCCGCTGAATTTCCCCGGTTCCGCGCGACACGCTTCGGCACGTTCAAGAATGGCATTCAAAATTTGCTTGTACTTTGTGGCACCAATGACGCCGCTTGAATTGAATCCTTCTTTTGCATGCGTACATGCGCACTGTAACGCGTGTATTTTTTCCGTTGGACTGTAGAACGGATCTTCCAGAATGGCATCGTAGATTGCTTGTTCCAACGGCGAGAGCGGCGTTTCGACCGGTTCCAATTTGATGAGTTCCGTTCCCGTCGGCAGACAATCGTTCACGCTTCTGCGGAGCATTCTGCGTTTGAGGAGATTTCTGACCAAGCGCGTATGATTCTGGGAAATTGCGCGCGTAATTTCTTTAATATCGGAGAAATCAATTCCCTGCGGCAAACCTTCCGCGTTATTTAATCTTTCTTGACCCGCATTCAGGAGACGAATCTGTGCAGCTATATCTTTAATAGTGTTATAGACAGGCGTTGCAGAGGCGGCGACGGTGAATCCGTTTTGAATACTCTCGGATTGTCCGATTTGGAAAATATTTTCCACGTCATTGCCTTTGGGATTGCGAACGTTATGCGCTTCATCCACTACATAAAAATCTGCACCTATTTCTCGCGCGCGATCGACGTGATTTTCCCCCGCCGTTTCCCTGCGACTCATTTCAATGCTCATAATCACATAGTCGGCAGTCTTTGCTTCTTCCCATGTTTGTTCGCGATGTTCATCTTTACTGCGGATAACGACGACTTTCGGCTTCTGTCCTTGTACGAAATACCCGCCCTTTTTATCGGTCAAACGCTTCTGCCATTCCGTTACAATACCGCTGGGACAAATAACCAGCATGCGTTTAGCCAGTCCTTCGTCGCGCAGGTGCTCGAAGGTTGCAATACAGGATCCTGTTTTACCGCCGCCCGTCGGATCGGCAAGCAAAAGTTGTCTCTGCTTTTTTATTTCTTGCATGGCAATTTTCTGATGTTTACCCGGGAATTCATCTCCCAGGCCCAGTCCGGGTTTTAAGCGACTTGGACACGGCAGATTATCGACTTGGATAAAGTAATCGATCAGTTCATTGATAAACGTCATATGCTCCGTACTCTGCACGGTGCCGAGTGCGTCCGTCAGTTTTTCGATCACAGGATCTACCCCCGAGAGAGAATCTTTATAGTACTTGGAATAATATTCATCACGCAGAGATGCAAAGAGTAAATCGCGCAAATCCTGCAAAGAGGGGAGTGTAAGAAGTTGTACGGGAATATCTTCAAACACGTTGCCCGCATACATCTGCACATCGCCCAGCCACGTGCGTAGATTTTTGATTGTGTGGTTGTTGAAATCAAAACGATCGGGGGCAACGGCGCTCCAGAAATCCGCAACGGCTACGTCCCCGAGCATTTTCGCAATGGCAAGCGACGCACGCAGTTCTTCCGCAGTAAGATATTCGGTGTTATGCAGATGCAAAGGCGACTCCCCGATTGCAGTACGAAGAAGGTTTAATCCCTCCAGTCCTGTCGATGTCGGCTTACCGTTGCTGACAGGCGGCTCCATTCTCCACCCTGCCGCAATTTCCAATCGTCTGCGGATTTTCTGCCGTTGCAGCGTAAGGCGTTTCGCAAGCGGATGTTCGGACATGTTGTTACTTGCCGTAATCAGTGTTGCCGCCGTATCGAGTTTTACACAAAGAGCATCCATTTCTTTGGATGATTCCGCATCGCCGTGATTGGCGATGATTTCCTCAAAACGCTCATTGAGAACATCTATGTATGCTCTGATTTCCGACTGTACCGTGGCCTCGGGCATGAGTTCCGTTAGACGCAGGTGGTCAATCGCAAGTTCGCCGAGGAGTTGTGCGGAGGAAATGGGCTTCATGATTCTTGCGGAGAAATATGTTCCGGAGCCGCTTCATTTTTTGCGCGGACCGCTTGCTGCATGAAGAAATGAATGATTTTTCCAAACGCGGGGAATTGTTTGCAGTGTTCTGCAAAATGAGCAGGATCCGCCAGAACTTTCAGTGGAATTCCTTTGTATTCCGAGAGTCTTTGCATCAATGCCAATGCATCTTCGGTTGTTTCAATTTTTTCCGGTACTTCTATACCGTTATCGGTAGCATCAAAACGTTCGCGTATGTCTGCCGGTAGCAAACGCGCAAACAGTGACCAGTCTTCGGTATCTGTGTCCAGTACGTACACATATTCGCGAATTTTTTCCATCGCTGCATCATCTAAAATTTCCTGCACTGTCGCAGGTCCGAATCGCCCCGGAGGAAGGTTTGTCCGTAAGCGTGACAATGAATCCGCCAGAATAAGAGCAATTTCTTCTTCGCGTAGAATTGCCGCAATATTATCCGTATTGCGCCTACATTCATCGCGGTAATGTGCACTCAGCAATTGTCGCATGGCCTTTTGTCGTAACTCCAGAATATTTTCTAAGATAGTGGGGTATTGCTGCAGATCCTGTACGTTTTCTATTGCAAGACATTGTTCAAATAATTCAGAGGGTGACTCAATTGCATCGCGACCGTTCGCAAATACCGTCTGCTCCAAATACAGTCGAATAGAACTTCCAATAACAGCAATATGTCCGGCCAGATCCAGACGCTCTTCCGTAAGAGCGCGTGATGCATCGTCCAGTGCGCCTTCAATGACAGATCGGTACAACATTATTTTTTAGGAGGAAGGTAGGTGCGCATGGCCGCATTCACCTGTTGCAGAATCTTTTCCAGTTGCTCGTAGCGGCTGCGGTTTTCCGAAGAGCCCGTATGTTCTGCGCCCAGTTTTTCATGTTCTTCGCGGTCTTTACCCATGTTGTGTTGCACTGTCTGTATTTTTTGAGCAGCTTTTATTTGTTCCGCATTATAGAATTGCCATTCTTTTGCTTGATTGATAAATGCGGATGCATCTCTGCAGATGGATTCAAAATCGGCAGACGTTTCTGTTGATTCTGTTCCGGTATTGCCACCAATTTCTGCAAGGAATGATGCTATCTCTTTTGAGAGAGCATTGAGCGTATCTCTGTTTGGATACGCAGTCGCCATCATTTCTTCTTCTATGGTATGCAATGCACGTTCTGCTTCATTAAACGCATCGCTAAGATTCGACAGAATATTTCCATCTGCTCCGCCGGCAATCGTATACTTGGTGATTTTTTCCTGCGCTGCTTTCATATTTGCTTGCAATGCAGACATTTGCGCTTCATTGGACGAGCAGTGTCTTTCCACATTGCTCAAGAAGAAGCGAATGCCGGAAAGAAGTTCTCGGCCCATTTCTTCCGCCCCGTTGCGCCACTCCGCGAGTTCGCTTAGAGCGCCGGAGAGTTCCTGTTGTTCTTGCAGGGAGGATTCAAGACTTCTTTCGTGATCTTTTAATTTTACGGACAGAGCTGCAATCGTTGCACTGTGATCCGTTTCATGCAGAAGCTCTGCAGCCAAGAGCTGCATTTCAGCTCCGATTTGCGTGATGACAGTCAAGCTCGAAACTACATTCACATGTAGACCCATTTCAGTAGGCGCACTTGAGCCACTTTGCAACAATTGATCGCGCGTGCGCTTCCATTCCAGGAGGGAATGTATTTTACGTTTCGCAATCGTCACGCCGCCCTTTGTTTGCTTACCCGTGTTGGTTAGTTTTGGCGCACTGACTTTCAAAATATTCTTCGTGCGTACCATGGTGACAGTTTCTGCTGCCAACCGTGCTTCCTCGAAGTGTCCGTTCATTTTTCCCGTAATACGGCAACGTGCAATAAATGTTGTGGCAATTTCGTGCCAGTGCAATACCTGCTGCAAAAATCCTGCAAGCTCCGCCTCTTTCTTCGGACCTTGCGCTCTCCATTCGGCAATCCATTCTGCATTCAATTCACATGCGCGCAGCAATTCCAATGCTTGCGGAGGCAAGTGCTTGTCCGCTTCGGCAACCGCAGGTTCAGACGCTTTTTCACCCTCTTTCAAAATATCTCCAATCATTTCTTGGAAAATTTCTTCAAAGTGTGCAGCAGTTCTGAAAGTAAATCCAGCGTGATAGTTTTTATTGCACTGATCTGCAAGCCCTTGCAATGCAGATCTTCTTATTGTTGCATCTGTCAGTATTTCATTTCCGGAGCTCGCAATATTTTTACAGAATTGCTGCAGTGTCGAACGTTCTTCCGGAAGAAGTGTTGCATCGCGCATGCCAAGAAGTTCGCTTTGTACAAATGTTTCCAATGGAACATCGTCTTCATCGTGGAAATCATCCGCGGCAATCGTGTCGATAGGGGAGCGCATGGCAGCGACCAATCTTTCTGTCGGTGCCGCAGATCCGAGCGCGCTCAATTTTCCTGCTGCCGCGGAACCGATGCGTGTAAAGAGCGTGCGTTGGCGAATACTGGAAAAATGTTTGTCCAGGAAATCCGCAATAGTCGCACTGCCCGACGGTTGCTGATCCGCATATAAATCTACTTGGGTCGCAATTGCGGACTGGATAATAGGAATCCAGCGCGAAGAGAATCCTTTTTCATGCACAACGTATGACCCTGCCCCCGTTTCTTTTCTTTCAACCGCACCAATCATATTGCGAATCATGCGCGTAGCAAATTTTTGCTTGAGGGGATTCAACATTGTGTGCATCTCCGTTCTGTCTTTTGCCGGCAGTGATTCTTTTGCTTTAAAGAGCGGGGCCAGTTCCCTGTCCCACGTTGCATGTGGATTATGCAGAATACGAAGGTCATTACTCAGGAGTGCGTTGTCTGCAATCATCTCAAAGAGTCCATCGCGAATAGTGGCATCGAATGCCGTCTGCAATTCCTTCGGACAATCACTCGGTACCGAAAAGTTCATTACCGTGTCCATGATTGCATCGTTCAATTCACTGGCGGTGGGAGCAATGTTGCTTGTGCGGATAATCTTTGCAACTGCCGCACTGCATTGTTGCTCCAGTGTGCGGAACATGTGGCGAAGCATTGCCTGTGCTATGTCCGCTTTTTTCTGACTGGGGAAAATAACTCCTTGTTCATTGCAATGCTGAACAAAGGAAGAAGTTAGACGTGTAATGGTGCGTGAAATAACTGCATTCCAGAATGTTTCCACGCCCGCCGTGCGCGATTCTTTTTGCGGAAGCGGACCGCGCACAATTGCCGGTGGTGGATAGACTGTATGCGCAGCATCTGAAGATGTATTGCTCCGTTTCTTTGTGAATTCCTTGACTCTTTTTTCATGTTCTTTGCGGAATATTTCTACGTATTTTTCACAGACATCCGAACATCTGCGTTTAATATTCTGATCCAGCGTGACTGCAAGCGCTTCTCCTCTGGGCAGTCCCATTGCCGCAAGATATTGGCTTATTCCTGCCGTACATTCATTCAAGAATCCGCCTATGCCTTGTACTGTCGACTCCGAGCGGATGTCTTCCGGACAGCAGCGTTGCAAGAAATCCATTAAACTTGATTCAAAATCTCGCATAAGATTCGGCCACACATCTGTTTTTATTTTGTACTCAGTCAAAAGTCTCGCTCTATTTTTTGCTATGAATCGGCGAATGCCATCATTGACGGCGTGAATAATTTCAACAGCGATTTGGTCCCGCGTTGCAAGGATAAATCCGTCCATTTCGTATGCTGGCCAATTTTTTATGCCCGGTAAATATGGAGCTTCGGGGATGATGGTATTCGGATTTTTACGTAGCACTCCAACAATGCGTCCAATTGCTTTGTTGAACGATGTAAGATTTACACCTCTTTGCGCAGGAATTTGAGGGGCATATCCCGTGGGAATTAGACTGTCAATTCCCTCCACCTTTCCCGTCAGCCAATACACCAATCCTGCAATGTCACGAGCATCGGCATCCTTCAAGGTGTCGTCCAAATTACTTGTGACATTTTCGAGAAGCCTTCGAAGGCCGGCATCGCCCGGTGCGTTAATTTCTCTGTCTGCACGAAGGCTTGCATCCACAATTTCTTGAATAATCCATTCTTTGGTCAGGATATCCGGCAAAGAATCTGCCTCATTCGTCGACACGTTGCCGTACGGAGATTTCCCTGAAAGAGCATAGAGTTCATGGATGCCAATTTCTGTTTGCCTAAGACCTGTTCTAAAATGATGCTCCCAGTTCAGTGCTTGTTGCACTCCTATAAATGTCTTTATTTTCGGGACCATTCGATCGCGTGCCAATTCGATTGTATCTTTGTGGAACTGAATAATGGTAGACCAATCTGTAATGACCTCGGGCAACGCTGCAAATCGCTCTTTTTGAAGTTTGGAGTATTCCGTTCTAAACCTATCGAAAAACTCTTTTTGTTGTTCCGACATTGTAAGCTGCAGGGGCGATTTATCCCATACTTCTCTTGCAATTTCATGCAATCTGTCACGGGTGATACTTTTTTTCTTGTCGCCGGATTCCGTCATGCCGGGCAGAAGATAGAAGCGATGTATTTCTGCATGGATAAGTGAGAGTACTTTCGACAAATTATTTTCCACAGTTGCCAGTTTTTGAGCATCGCAATATCGGTGCGCAAAATCGACCATACGATTCTGCAGGCCTATCAATTCATTCATTACTGTCTGCACATCGGAATAATGTCTAATAACCGATGGCAGAGTACGTAATTTCTCCGTCAGTTGCCGTTCCCATTCTAGCATAGCTGCTTCAATTTCAGCGTTCTGGTCATTGGTGCTTGCAGTAAACCGTACGCGATGCACGGTCATGTTTTCATTGATGATTTGATTCATTTCCCAGGTCGGCAGTGCCGTGTATCTTCCTTCTACCACGCCCGAGTTTTGCAAATTGTAGCCGGATCGCAGTGCTCTTTCCGTCGTAAGAATATTGTTCAAAAATGTACGGCGCACTCTTTTTGCATATTGCGCACCCTTGCTGTGCAAAATTTCCTGATACAGTCTGTCGAAAATTCCTATCGATTTAATGTGAAAAGGTATAATGACATTATAGTCGTCAATAACAGCAGGAAGCGTCTTCCACAGTTCGGCATCTTCTTTGGAGAATAATTCTACTGCGTCTCTTAGAGCATCATCGTCTTCTCCCAGCGGCTCAATGCCGGTTGGATTATTTTTTTGAATAAGCAGTAAGAGTCCATGAAAATCATCTTTTCTAAGATTTGTCTTCAATGACGACAAATCAAGAGTTTTTTTGAGTGCATAATTTTTATAGAATTCATCCATAAATCTTTGCTTTCCCTCTTCAAATTCTTTGCTGTAGCGCGTTGCCTCTTCGGAAGTACATGCCTTTTGGATGATAGGCAGCAATCGCACGTGTCCTTTGTTCATCATTTCAATATATTTTTCTACAACCCAAAATTCATCAAAATAATCCGGACACTGGAATTCTATTTTCCCGTCTGTTTCTACTTTGGATTTTTCCCGAGCGAATTCATTTGCATGTGCTTGCGTCATTTTATACGTCTTCCTTTCATGTTCTTTGAATGTCATGATGCGCAATGCGGTCAATTCCCAGCTGGACATGGCAGTCGCTTTTCCGTCTGGATCCACCGGAGTATTGGGAAGAGCACAACTTCTGCGAATGGCACGTTGTATTTCCATTTGTCCGGTAAAAAACATATCGCGTGGACCCTGACACAAGTCAGGATGTCCCGCTTCGGATATTTGTCTAAGGAAACTTGTAAATAAATCGATACATTTTCTATAGTATTCAACCAGAATCATGTAATCATCAATAACATCGGGAAGCTCTGCAAAGATTTCTCTTTCTCGCAGATTCTGTTCTCTGATCATTGATTTAATATCCAGACCGGGTACTTCGGGTATTTCTGTTCTAAAAATCGTCCTAAATTGACTGCTAATAGAGCTAAATTCATTACGACTGATAACAGTAAGAGGCTCTCCATCCGGAGATCCAATATTGAACCCATGTTCCACTCCCCTCCCTACACCTGCATTCCGCCTGTCTATTTCATTTTGTTCAAACCATTTGCGAATATTTTCAATATTTGCCACAAATTCTCGCTCAATCTGATTTTCTACTTCTCCCCAAAGTTTCGGATTTTTAGTTTTTACGCGCTGAAATCCTACGGCCTGCAAACGCTTCGATTCTTCCGTATATCGCAAGAAGGCTTCCCACGAAACCAATGCCGGCATTTGGTTAAAATGTCTATCGATTTCATCTTCGCTGGTTATAATATCTCTGCGTAATTTCTCATCCATTATTGTTTGTAATTTGCGCAGAGCCGATTCTGCACCCGGATCATTTTTTGCGAGATCGTCTTTTGTATTGCTCCAAATTTGCTGCATGATCACTTTCGGGATTAATCCTGTGTACTGTCTTTCTGCAGATACGGGAGACCTATGTGCATTGAACCATGCTTGGACTGCGTCTTTTTGCTGCGCGTGTACATCAACTAAATCTATTTTAAATGCATCGAAAATCGCCGGATCAAAGTATTGTTTTATGCGAACCAGGCATTGTAGAACGTTGAAGTACGTATCGTCGTAATATTTTGCAAATACTTGCTCTGTAATTGGATCTGGCAATGCATTGAATAAGAGACCATTTTGTTTTGCCAATTGTGCAAACAACTCCTGAACCTGAGTGACGGTTCCGGCAAGAACCGGAACATTTGCCCCATATAATTGCATTCCTTGAGCGACAATAGGATCAATGATGCTCCGCAATGTTTGTTTATCGATACAAACGGGACCGGCTTCCAATGCCGCATTTTTTCGCTCCTCAAAAAGCATGCGCACGCGCGTTGCTCGTTCATTCGTATGAACCAACATTGCCTGCACCATTTCATCAAACATTTTTTTCTCAAGATGTGGTTCAAGAAGACTGAAATAATGATCTAAATTCTTAATTCTATTTTCATAACACTGGCTCCATGCCTCTTCGGTTACTTGTTCTGGCAGTGCCTCTATGAATGCCTGATGTTTCTCCGTCATTTCTTTCAGTAAGTTATTTGCTCTTCTGTCTGCCGCATTGACTCTAATCTGTAACTTTGGCTTCGGTTCTGCAGTTAGAATGGCATCAATTTCTGCGTGATTGACGGTGACCAGTGTCGTTTCTGTGTTGCTTGTTGAATTTGCATCAAAATATGCGCGGATTTCCATATGCACATTCTGATGATACTCCAGCATAATTTTCGTCATGCGGTTATAGCTTTCGGGTTCCAGTAATTTCTTCATTTCGCCAAAGCATTTCAATACCTCTGCTCGTTGTTCCTGCTCGTACTGAATCCACCTTTTTCTTGTAAATTCTTCAGGCAACTGCTGCATGAGATTTGTATTCATCACAATCAGTTCCTTTTTTACGCGTTCCATCTCTCCTACTTTCCCCGTAAGCGTCATAACCGGCAGAGTGGGTTCAGATCGGTCATGTTTAGTCAAAATTGATTTTAGTCTGCTTTTAGAAAGAGTGCGTGCATCAGCTTCATTATTTTCTCTATACAATGCCCGGCCTTCTTTCTCCGTTTTATCAGTATAAGCCAGATACGTCTGTTCGAATGTATGATAACTCTCTTCGTTCAGTAACCCTTTGAGGGCAATCAGATAGGTTACCAAATACTCACGCCTCTGTTTCTGAAACCGTATCAATTCTTCTTCGGTAACGTTTTCAGGAAGTGCGTTAAAAAGTGATTGAAAACCGTCCTCCATTAACCTGATGACTCTTGTGACATCCGGACCTTTGCCTGCAAGGGCAATCAATTCAAATTCCGGTATGATATTGTAATAATAGACATTGTCGATTTCCTGCAGTGATACCGTTTTTTGTTTTATTGAAAATAAGGCCAGCATCTCCGCATCTGTATTATCGGAGAATTCAATCATTGCCACTTGGAGCTCTTGGAAGCTTTCTTTTTGCAAGAGCAGCTCCATT
This sequence comes from uncultured Candidatus Peribacteria bacterium, assembly GCA_964554785.1. GTDB lineage: Bacteria > Patescibacteriota > Gracilibacteria > Peribacterales > Peribacteraceae > CALREJ01. The sequence goes on from CAZKPW010000002.1 coordinate 35,860, forward strand.
TTTGTGAGATATACAATAAGGTTGACGCGTTTCTGTTGCAGATATACTTCCAGGCGCTGTTTGTCCATTACTTCCGGCAATGCCAAAAAAATAGCGTTATTCACTTCTATTAATTCTTCCATTACTTTTTCCGCTTGCTCGGATTTTCCGCCAATGGTTGTTAGTGTAAGCGACGGTCGAGGATGACTTTGAAGAATACGATCAATCTCATTGCGCGTAACGGTCACTTCTTCCGTTTCTTTATCTCCGTTCTGTGCCGCAAACCAAGCAAGGACATCGCGCTGGACTTGCTCATTACTTGCAATGGTAGTTGCATGCATTACCTCGTAAATTTCCGGGTAAGATAATTTCCACGGCTCTTCGGTATATTCTCCCAATTTGCTTAATCTTGGCCAAAATTCCAAAAATTCATCTTTTGTAAATTCAGAGGGGATTATTTCTGTCTGCGTAGAGCTTACATCACGTAATCTGTCGCCTATTTTAATTTTTATATGGTCCGGCATAGTCTTTGCTTTATCCATGATCGCATCTTTCATAGGGCCTTTTATTTGATGCATGGCGATTGCATTTTCAGAAATGCCCCGAAGCACGGACTCTGTCATGCGTGCAGGCGCTTGCTCTCGCGCTTCTTTCTTATTGTGTAGTGCAAACCACTCCTTCACTTTTTTCATCCATTTCTCCGCACCTATTTTCTGCGCCTTGCTTGAAACCTCTTTCATTTGTTTAAATTGTCTGTCACTTCCCGTTAGAAAAGTATCAGATTCTGCATTGACAGATTCAATATAAACAATGCACTCCTGTTCCGTTAACTCCGTACCCATAATACTTCTTCTTTTTCTTTCGACGGATGCCTTATGTCTGTCAGATTCTTTTTGAACTTTACGTAATTGTTTAGCCCCTAAGGTACGTACCGTATCTTGAATATCTCCTTTTATCTTGCCTAATTCATCGCGAAGTTCTGACCAGAATGAATCAAAAACATCGAAAGGCATGCGCACTTCATTTGGTTGTACGTCGGGGCGCTTTCGTTGATTGGCAAACCATTCCTGCACTTCTTCTCTCCACAATTTACATTGTCTTATACTGTTTTGTACGCAAGTGCCACCAAATCCGCGGTTAAGTAGAACAATCTCTTGGGAATCTTTTACCATAGCCCCTTCTATTTCTGCTATAAATTTCAAACAAGCTGCTTCAGTAGGATTTTTCGATGGTAAATTTTTTGAGGCCTTCAGCCATATCTGCTTTCTATCCTTCGTAATTTTCTCAAGCAAATTTCTTATACCCGCGTCTTCTTTTACCGCTTGACCAACTTGTTCACGGAATTCATCAGATTGCCCAACTATAGTCCCGTACCATGTAAAAATTTCCGTAAGAACAGGTAAGGGAATGGTTATCTCCGGTCTTTTTTTTACCTCCTTACTTTGTTGCTGCGCCAAAAAATGCTTGGTTACTTTTTCTCCGCATTTCGTATGTAACAAATAAAATTGGGCACGGATTTGTTGTTCCGCCCTAATACCGCATGCAGGGAGTGTAGGAGCAACGATAGTGGTAAATAACTTTTCATGTTCTCTCTGAAATTCTCCAAACTTTGCAACATCTATAGTGTCCGGCAGTGCATTAAATAAATCATGTGCTTTATCCAGCATTTTTGCTCGCGCCCTTTCATGAATGCGAAGAGCATTTGTGTCATCACAGGGGGCGACTGCCATATTACCTTCTTCTGCAAGTAAGTCTTTCATTATTTGCATCAATGCATCTTTAGAGATGCCAAAGGAATGATCGGACTCCTGTCCGTTTCTGCTCCGGTCAATGGTATGAAAAAGACCGGAAACATTTTGCGTCATTTCAGAAAAAATTTCTGAACACACTCTTCTTAACTCCATATATAATGGCTCTCCGCGTCCTGCGCCTTCCGGCGGCAGAGAGCCTGTAGCCGCTTCTTGTATTGCAGCTTGAAGGCTGCCGCCGATAGCCGACTGTAAGACACCGTCAGGATATTTTTGTACGATGACATCTTTTATGGAAGAACGCACTGCATCAATGCCGTGTATTATTTTTGACGTATCAGTTTGCTGTCTATGTATAACATTCGAAAAACTTCGATCTATCGTTTCCAGCAATGTACTACGCGTTGGCGCATCTGGATTGGTAGATTCGCCGTTGTGAACGCGATTAGTAGACATAATTTAAAAATGGGTTATATTATGATTTAAAAACATGATCTTGTCAAAGGTCAATAATGGTTCAAATTGACTATTTAATGCAATATTTTTCACATTAGGCGTTAATTTTCGGTAAATATGATATTAGACAAATAATTATTATTAGTTTATAAATACAACGAAATGCACCTCAAACCACACGAAGTATTGGCTGAATTGGATCTCCACTGGATTCCGGAGTCTGTGCGTGGCGATGTGTCGTGGCTTTTGAAAGATGCAAAGGGTCGCGTGCATCAGGTACTGGTGACGGCGCGCGATATGTTGCGGGAAGATGCGGGTGTTGGAGGGGATATTGAGCAATTGAGACATCGCGTACTGACTGCGGTTTCCCATGCACTGGGCAGACGCGGTTCCATAGATTGGAAAAATCTTTTGCAGTCGGAAGAGTCGGAAGCATTTCATACACTGAAAGCAGTAGGTGTAAATGAGGCACATGCAGAAGCGCCGCATGTTCTTCACAATGCCTACGGTGTAGATGCAGTGCGCAGCGTGCGGAATAGATTCGGAGCCAACGGACATTTTAAAGCGTGGTGGGAGGAACGACAGGAAGATGAAGAAAAAAAGTTGGAAGAACAATCCGAACAAGAATTCAATGTCATTGCTTCTCAGGTTCTTCAGTGCAAGCCGGAGGATATGAGTATGTTTTTACGCGGAACGGGATTACCTGCAGATGCTCTGCGCAATCAAACATGGATAGAGACACTCTGGAATGCGGATCGTCCTACGGTGCGCAGGCACTTGGATTTTTTCCGCCGCGCAATTCTGCAGAGAAATGATGCCGACACATTTCTGAAAACAGGAGATTGGAAAAATATATTTTCTCAACTTTCCACAGCATCAAATTCTGTAACACCAAAAGCTCGAGATCATTTTATGGAATATGTGGAGCAAGGAGACTCGCCACTCTCTGCGGAAGATCGCGAATTATTTTTACCGTTTGATGATGAAGCGGAAGGAGGCAATCCTTGGAAGAGTATGAGTGCATATGCAGACCTCTATGCAGAGAGCGGTCTGCGTGGAATTGCTACATCGAATGAAGCAGTGTTGCTTGTTGCACATGGTGTGACTGCGTGCCGAGAAGCCGGTCCGGTTTCTTGCGAGATGATTGATTGGTGTGACACGCCGGAGCAGTTTCGCAGTTTATTCCGCATTCTTGGACTGTCTTCCGAGCAATGGGAACATGCAGAGCAGCTCCGCGAGAGGGATCCGGATCTTTTTCTTGCAGTGCAATTTCGTTTCGGATCGCATGCGGAATTTGTGCAGTGGATGAAATGCAGCGCCTCTTTTGATTCTGCATTGCGTCAAAAAGTGCGCAGGTGTCGTTCGGGTGAAGATCTCCGTGCTTTGGCACAGGAATTGGGGGTACAGGGCGATGCATGGAAAGGGGAGGCGTGGATGCTGACGCGATCGTCAGAAGAAACAGGAAATGATTTGAGCAGCTTCGTACATGCACTTCAAAATCACCCGCGCCTTTCGCTTTTCAATGCACACGAAGGTCAAACGTATCCGGACATTATGCGCAACCTTTCTCGTGTAATCGTACATATAGAACAGGCGTGGGACTCCGTGTATAGACACTGCGAAGAGTTCGGAATGTCGCTGGAAGAACTGCTGCGTGTGGAGCACTCGAGACTGTTTGAACACTGCGCTGAATTACGGTCTGCTCTTCGTTATATTGAGCAGAACGAGCCAAAACGCAGTTAGAACGCATGGACACTTAAATATACATATGTAATAATATGGCCTTATGTCAACTATAGAGGCCGAGACTCTTCTCCGGCATCTCGATGAACAGGCGGCGTTGCTCTCCGTAGAATATACGGAGCATTCTTCCGTGATTGCAGAGATTCAAGTGCGGCTTCGTCGCGTCATTGGAGAGCGCGTGTTGGAATCCCCGGATGATTGCGCCGATCTCTGTTTGGAGATGGATGAAGAATTAAATCGCATACTGCCCGCAAGACAATCCAGAAAATCGACCGATACGTTTTGGGTTGGAGGAGTGGATTTATCCTACAATGACGCGCAGCACATTCGTAAACAGGTTGATCGCATTCGCGGACAGATTGAAAAAATTATTCAGCGTGTCAGCGGATGGGAAATGGAACGCATGAATCGCATTCGTCAGCTTGCGGCGCAGAGATCCGGAAAAGAAATCGGGGTCGATCCGTCCACTCAAACCGAAGAAGAAATTTTGCATGCCATTCCGGACAGCACTAAAAGAGCGTTACGTCATTTGGTGGAAGAGTGGCAACTGGATGCCGGTCTTATTTACCAGTTGCTTGCGGATTTGCACCCGGGACGTTTCCGCACCGCGGACGACGAACATGTGGGACTCTTGAGCGATGAACTTGGGAAATGTTCCAACCTTGGAAAATCTTTTGCTATTCCGGATCTTCCTCCCGAATTCCTCACGCGACCGGACATCAGTTGGTTCCGAGAAATTCTTTTCAATGCACGTCGCGATCAACTCCTTTCGCTCTTTGTAAAAGAAGGATTTCATGCGGTTCAAGAACCTATTGAAGAAGAGATTAAAGAAATCACTGCACGAGAAAAACAAGAATTTATTCAAGCCGGAACGACGGAAGAGCGACAGATCGTTCGGCAGGAATATGCGCTAAAACGCCAGTTCGCCCATGCTCTTTTACGATACTTCCGAGAGGTTGAAGAATTGCCGGTTCCGCACATGTTGCGCACGACCATTCGCGGCAGACAATATCCGGATCGTCAGCAGAAAGTCGCGGCGTATGAAACGCTGCGCATGGGCGGCAGACTCTTCAACGGTGGAAAAACGGGAAGCGGAAAAACCGGTTCCATCATTTACACCATTGCACAGGGAATGGAAGAAGGGACGTTTAAAAAATCTCTTATCCAATGCCCCGCCTGTATTTTGTCCGAATGGCGTTTGGCATTGAGTGACGATCCCGAGCACGGATATTTTCAGTCCGGAGCATTGGAAGCGGGCGATGTTGTGTTTATAGACGGTCCGCCGGACGAGCGCCCCGAACAATGGGACAATGCGGCCAATGCAAAAATTGTGGTCATAGGCATTGAGCTGACGCGCGGAAGCACGCTCGATATTCCTCATAAAGATTTGTTGCAAGATTTGAATGCGGATTTTTATGCAATAGACGAAGCGCATCGTGCAAAAAATACGAAGAAAAAAGCAATTATCAACGGAGATACTTCCGTACGCCATTCTCCATTTACAGAAGATGAACTCTTTGAAAACGGCATGGTTATTGAGCACAACGGCGAAGCTGCCATTCCGCGCCGCACGACTACCGATATGTCGAATATTTATGAAGTAAGCAGGCGCTCGCCGTACAGAGTGTTTGCGAGTGCAACGGTTGTATCGAATACGACCGATGATCTTGTTGCACCCACGCTCTGTTTAAATGCCGAGCCCGATGAGTATCACTCGTCCGCAAAACCTTTGCCGCATCGCTTAATTTGTTTTGAGCGTTTCTTGGAAGAGAGCGGTCTTCCGCAGGATCGGGATATTTTACGGACAGTGACATCTACCGTTCCCGTTGAACGTAATTTTGCCCTGACCTGGGAAGATATTCCGTCGCTTCGCAGAGATATTGCTTTGGGTGGACGCGAATGTCCGCGCCGTTTTTTGCCGCATTTTTATCGTCCGCCGCGCGAAGCGTGCGTTCCCACCCCCGATTACCCGCCCCCAAAAATCATCAGGTTTCCTCTTTCCGTTGCAGAGCAAGGATTGAATGACGACGTGCGCGGAGAGGATCGATCGGTGTTTGAAAAAATGCAGGCGCTTATTCGCATCGCATCGCACCCATATGCCGTTTCTGGTCACCCGGAAACCGGATCGACCATGTTGCGTCATGCTACGAACATTTTAAATGAGTGGTTTCAGAATGATGTGAATCATGCGGTTGTGGTATCGCCGCTCTTTGCACAAGGAATGACGCGTCCGGGAGAGCATCATCCGTCTGCCAGCGTGTTTTCTTTTTTGGAACAAATGTATGCAGAGCAAGGAGTGACCGTGTTTGCGCTTGATGGACGTGAGTCTTCGCACCGTGTGATGAAAACGCCGTCTTCCTTAAGCGGTCGATCACTTACAAAAACGCAGCAGATTATCGAACGATTTGCACTGTCTCCAAAAGGAATCCTCGTGGTGCAGAAAGATACTATTGCCGTCGGGCTCAATGAGTTTGCACGCGCAGGAATCGGGCATGTGGTGTCTATGGGTTACAGCTGGACCACGTCTGAAATGGATCAGCTCTTCGGTCGCTTCCCGCGTCCCGGACAAACGAGCGAGGTCGACATAAACGTTCTCTTGGCGGAAGGATTTGTTGCAAAAATGCACGACCAAGCTGTTATTAAAAACGGATGCAATGAAATATTCCTCACAGGACGCATTCCAACACCCGAGCAGCTGCGCATGTATCACGATAAGCCCAGCATGCAGCCCATTTCCTCCCTGGTAAAAACGCCGCGTCAGGAATTTACGGAACTCACGCGTTTGATGGCGGGGAACGGGCGCAAATTTATTGCAAACGGACAGAATGCGGATCGCTTCGTGGAACTCTATAACGCCAACTGGGAAGAAAGTTACAATGGAAACGTGTTGCGCTCCGTTGCGGGCATAGCGCAAGCGCGTCTGCGTCATATGCGCAGCGTGACCCACAACGGACAAGAGAAAACTATGCGCATAGCGGACGACGGTGCCGGAACATTCGGTTTTCATCGAACCATGACGCATGTGCCGAATCTGGATATTCACAGCAGCGATCTTGAACCGAAAATGCTTGCCGCATCATTTGGCGAAACCATTCTTGGACCGCAGTATAAGCCCGAAAACGTTCATCTTGGCTGGGCCGTGGATGCCACCGAATACGAAACGGGATCCATGGATATGCGTGTCACGTCGCTGGTGCTTGATTGTTTGGCGCACTCACAACGCCGCGGTGGAAAAGAGATGATTAAAACATTCTTGGAAAGTAATCGCATTCTTGCACGCGAAACTGCAGAGCAGCCGGGCGGCGAATGGACCATCACGCTTCCTACGGGAGTCTTTAAGGCTCAGAAGAGAAAGCTGGAACAATTCTTGGCGTGCTTTAAATATTTTGGATTCGAAATTATCCCCGCAGCCAGCGGCAAAGTACGCTGCAGCGAAAAAGATCCCGACGGCGATTCCTTTGAAGTGAATGTGTTTACGGCTCGACGCATCGGCGATCCCGCCATCCGTCACAACACGCCGTGGGAAACGCTCCCCAGAGATATCCGTGAAGGACTCGATTTCCGCAGGGCACGCACCAAGGGGGAGGAAAAGAAAAAGAAGAAGACATCGTCCGCGGAAGAAAATCCCGTCTACTACGACAGCTTCGTTTTGGAATCGGTCGACGGGCCCGTGCATAATGTGTCGTATGCGGGAGATACCGCTGCCGACGAAAGAAAGCAGCAACTTAAAATTCGCCGCGAACTTTTGCGCCGCAGCACGCCGGCCGTTCGTCTCTTATTGCAGAGACACGCGACGTTGGAATCCGTTCCCGCGGAGGTATGGCACACGTTAACGCCGGATCAAATATTTTTGACCGATGCAGTAAGCGATACGCCGAAGGCAGTACGCGACATCTACATGCATGCCATCATTGCAGAGTGTCCGGACATGTCGCATGCCGCGGAGTACTTGTCGGGAGTTAATAACGGGCAAACAAAAGCGATGATTGTGGATTGTCACGAAGCGAAAGGCAGATACTTCGTGTTCGCCGGCCCCGATGGAAATCCTTCGGGAGAAAAATATTATGTTCTTCGCAAGAACGGCAAGAAGAAGCCGAATGGCGATCAGTAAGTCGTTTATTGACAAAATGACAATAAAGTCATACATTTATTATCACTACCCCTCATCTCTATGGGAAAAGAAGTCGCAGGATACACAGAACAAGAACTTGGTAAGTTGTACCGCTCTGCCAAGGGATTACTTGGTCGTGAAATTCAATTCAATGGACTCCAAATAGAGGCGAATGTAGCCAAGGAAATAGACGGATGTGTGTTAGATAGCAGAAATAAAGTGGCCATTGCCATTAGTGCCATCGATTTTTATCCGACACAGAGTGCGAATTGGCAGCAAAAAATTGATAAAGGTGATGGAAAACGCCGGCCGCTCCAAATTTATAGCGATATGTCCAATGCCAACCCTCTTGTGAGCGTTACATTGCAGAAAACGGCAGCTGCAAAAACAACCCCTCTTGCGGTCATTAAAAGAGTTATTGCGGCAACCGGCACAGGAAAAGGCGATGTCAAAGAAGTTACCTGGAAAGAGCTCCTCACAAACCCGGCCCTCGGACTTCTTCCGGAACAAATGAAGCAGGTGATGGACGCCATGAATTATGCAGATATTATGAAAGAAGATTCTGGCGTAAGAATTCAAAAAATAGACGGTACGACGTTCGCATCCGAACAACTGGACACTCCCGAAGGAGCGCATGAGGACTTGGATGCAAAAATTGCGTTAACCAGAGACGGTAAGAGCGAAATTAAGGAAGCGTTGCTTGAGCTCATGAAAATGAAGCGTTAAGAAAAAGGCCGTTTGGATGCGTGCATTAAATTGAATCGTTGCAGAACACTGCTTATTTCCGACTGACCCGTGCCGAGAATTTTGCCATGCGAGCTTCCATCCGTGCGAGCATCTTTTTGAGTATGGGAGCAACACGGGGATTTGCCGCAATTTGCTGTCGCACGCGTTCTTCCAATCGCATGCGGACGCTTGCAAGAACCGGCTGTGCCGTAGGTGCCGTTGCCGCAGAGGCGGAAGGAGCGGCGGGAGATCCAATGGCAGCGGTTGCGGGAGCCGCGGGGTGAGCTGCAGATGTTCCTGTCGTGCGCTGTTGCAAGGCACGCACAATTGCCGCAGTTCCGCCGCCTCCTCCACGTCCGCCGCCCGTACTCTGTTGCGGCGCTGCGCTGGAGCTGGAAGCCGCCGTGCTCACGGTCGCAGTGGCATTTGCGGCACCCGAATAATTGGTCGATGTATCTTTTGCAAAAATACTGTAGTAGTACGTGCCGTCGGACAGTGAGGTGTTGTTATAACTGGTGCCGGTTTCATTTTGCACCACTAATGTTCCTTCGCTCACGCTTGTTGGATATGTTGATGTGCTGCGCCGTATGGTGACGGAGGAAAAGTCAGAATCGACGGGATTCGTCCAAGTCAACGCGGCGGTAGAACCGGCGACACTGACGGCAAAAGAGGAGGGAGCTGCAGGAGGGGTCGTATCAACCGTCGCCGTTGCTTGTGCAACCGTGGAATAATTGCCGCGCAGATCGCGGGCGAAAATGCTGTAGTAGTATACCCCGTCGACAAGACTCGTCTGACTGGTGCTTGTACCGGTTACTCCCGATGACACTGCGGTACCGTTTGTATGGCTTGTGGGATAGGCGCTTGCGCTGCGGCGAATGGTAGTTGAAAGGAAATCGCTGTCCACGGGATTGGTCCAGCTGAGATTTATGGTGCTGGATGTTGCCGATGCCGCGAAAGAAGATGGTGCGGATGGAGCGGTGGTATCGGTGGTCACGACAATTGCCTGATTTGATGCAATGAGCAGAGCAGATGAACTGTCCAAAGCAGCACCCGCACGACTCAAGTTGCTAATATTGGGAAGGACTGCGGATGCGGTATCCGCGGTAACGGTACCGGAAGCAATGGTAAGCTGCGCTGCATAGGTCAGAAATCCTCCATCGGCATTATTGCGATACAACACGACGCCATGCGATGCATCTGTGGCAATGACCAATGGATAGTATGCAGATACGGCATTAATAGCCTGGCTGGTGCCGGCAGAAAGCGTGACATCGGAGAGGGTGGCGACAAAGGCGTAGCTGTTATCTCCGGTGGTGGAACGATAGCCCACAAGCGCATGTGTCGCATCCAATTTACTGATGGAGGGATCGCTACTGTATCCCGAGAAAGTGACGGCCGATCCGAGGGTTATGGTTGTATCACTCACCGATCCTGCCACAATGTAGGGAGTGCCGGCAGCGAGATTGTAACCCGCAACAAAGTGCGTGCTGTCCATTGCAGCAATACTGACGTACTGCCCGCTATTGGCGGAGAGTGTTGTTGCACTACCAAACGTAATGGTTGTTCCGCTTATACTCGCTACAACGACTTTAGTTGAAAAAGTGCCGGCCTGTGTTACATAGACGACTGCAATGTGTGTGGAGTCCAAAGCCGCGACAGACATCACCTGGCTGCCTGTTCTCATGGATGTTGAAATAGTCGCAGGCGATCCATACGAAATGGTGGATCCCGATACAGTGGCAACCACTGCATAGCTGGTACCGCCTGTCTCATACACGATGACCGCATGTGTGGAATCCAGTGTTGCGGCATTAATACTGTATGTATTTGCTCCATTAAACTGATAGGTCGATCCGAATGTCACGTCGGTCCCGTCTACTGTTGCAATGGCAGCAAGTCCGGTCGACGATGCTCCATACGCCACAAGCACGTGCGTGCTATCCAATTTTGCCGCTCCCTGAAAACCAATGGAGGAGCCAAAACTGACGGCAGTCCCCAAGGTAAGCGTGGCAGCTTCCGCAAAAAACGGAATGAAGAGCAAGGCAAGCAAAGCCCATGAAAGAGAGCGTGAAGATTTCATGGAGATGATTGTGCTCTTACTTTCACTCACAGCAAAATAATTAGAACCTTGCGGCAGCAGTTCCGCCAGACGAATTCAGGGAATAGGTGAGTGCACGTCGACACGGCTATTCCCTGAATCAAAGATCAGGAAAGTCTGCGTATATCTTCGCCGATATCAAACACGGGAACATCCAGTGCCGCCGTAAGAATACTCTCGGCAACCATGCTTCTGTATCCGCCTGCGCAATGCACCGCAATCGGTTTATCGACGGGAATCTCCCGAGCACGATCGCGCAGTTCATTGAGCGGAATGTTCAGTGCATGGCTGAAAATGGGATTCTGTTCATTTTCGTAGGACTGACGGACATCCACAATCGTGTAGTCGGTCGCATGCTCCAAAAATGTCTTCATATCGACAGTGTGCGAGGTTTCGTTTCCTGCATTGCCAACAATGACGCCATCTACATTCAATTCATACCCGATTTTTGCAACGCGTTCGAGCACGCGCAGGCGGGCTGCCTCATCGTGTACGACAAGCGTGAACCGTTCATCGGGATGGACAATCGTACCCAGCCACGTTTCAAACTTCAGGCCGTTTTCCGCTATGTGCAGGGCTCCGTGCAGATGTCCGGCGTTGTACTGCGCTGCATCGCGCGTATCAATGACCAGCGTACTTCCCGAACTGTCTGTCACCGTTTGAATGCGTGACAGGCTCTGTGCCATATCCGGTGCACCATTTCTGTTGAGCGCAACATCGTAGCCGAAGTACTGCGGGATCATCGGCTGGCCGTCGGTCAGCATGGTCACAAACTCTTCTTTCGACATGTTCTGAAATGCAGGGTTGGTCGCGCGTTCATCGCCAATGGTTGTCGATGGCGCATCGCGCAATGCTTTGCCGCAGAGAGTGCCGGCACCGTGCGCGGGATACACAATCACAGAGTCCGGCAACGGCTTGAGCATGTGTTGGACCGTGTCGTACATCATGCCGGCCAGTTCCTCGCGCTTTGCCTGAATGTTGCCCGCGTTCTCGCGCAAGTCCGGTCTGCCGACATCGCCCACGAAGAGCGTATCGCCGGAGAAGAGCGCCTGCTCCGTTCCGTCCGCATCGCGCACTAAAATGCTGATGCTGTCCGGTGAATGACCGGGCGTGTTCAGTGATTCCAGTGTGACAGTTCCCAGAGTGAGAGAGTCGCCGTTATCAAAACCAATATGGTCGTATGCAGCGCCAAGTAATGTGCTGATGTAAATGGGTGCACCGGTGAGTGTATGCAGTTCCAGATGTCCGCTCACGAAGTCCGCATGCGGATGCGTCTCGATAATCGCTTTCAGAGTGAGGCCTTTTTCCTCCAGCATGGATAGGATAGGACGGATATCACGCGCGGGATCAATCACGGCGGCATCGGTACCGCTTTGTATCAGGTATCCGTACTGCGCAAGATTTCGGTCGGTGAATTGATGAATGGTGTGGTTCATGGGTGAGGGGGTAGGGAGTAGCTTGTAGGTTGTAGGGATTCTTTATGATTTGCGATTCCAGGGCATGCGCATAAGGAAAAGTGCCAGCATGCAGTTTCCCGACAGTCCGGCGTAGATCAGGCCCAGAGATGCAAAGAGCGAGAGCAGCTGAAACCAGGGGGACACAAGTGCAGAGAGCACGATGCCCGTGGCGACAATACTTCCTGCACCCAGTAACACTTGCTGTTGCAGGGGGAGAGTGTTCGATGTTTTAACAGTCCGAAATCCGGCGCGCTTCATGTCATCAATGCCGCCTTCAATACTTGTTGCATGTGCAAGCTGCGCATCGTGCAGACGTACGCAGGCCTGTCCGCTGCGGTTGCCGCTTCTGCAGTAGAGATAAATATGCTGGTACGAGCGCAGTGTCTCTGCATGTTCGAGCACGGTATCGAGCGGCATGTTGATGCTGCCTTCAATGTGTTCATGTTTGAATTCATCCGGCGAACGGACATCAATGATGGCGTAGGAGCCTGTAGTCAGTGTGCCGATGGTGTGATAAACGTCTTGTGGAGAGATGGTTTTCATTATTAGGATTTGTAAAGGGATACAACACGGGAGAGTTTGGCTGCTTTGTCTGCCGACACTTTTTTGCCGCCCAGAATGTCTTCCAGAATGTACGTCTCCACAATACTTGCGCGGGCGGAGTCGAATGAACGGAGGATGGAGTTCGTGAGCATGGCAACATCGTCACAGGAGTTGCCGGCTTCCACCGCGCGCTTCAGGCTGTCGATTTGCCCTTGGATGCGGCTGAGGTGATGGATAATTTTTTGGCAGTTGGGAGAGGTGGTCATGAGTGGTTGGGTAGAAAGTACGGACATAGTATACCCCCTACCCTATGTATGCAAGAGGGATGTCTGGAGAAAAAATCTGACCATGTGACAGATATGTTTGCGTCGCCCGTTTCATGTTAGAATTTTCCCATGCAAAAAATCATCCCCCACCTCTGGTTCGACACCCAAGCTGTAGAAGCAGCAGAATTTTACGTTTCCGCTTTCGGCAACGGTTCAAACATCACCCATCAATCAAAAATCACAAACACTCCCTCCGGAGACTGCGACATTGTGTCGTTCGATCTCTGCGGCTATTCCTTTATGGGCATCAGCGCCGGGCCGGCTTTCAAGATCAATCCATGCATATCGTTCATGTTGAACTTCGATCCGTCGAAAGATCCGGATGCTCGAAAAAATCTCGATGCACTTTGGGAGAAATTGTCCGATGGTGGAACTGCACTGATGCCACTCGATACGTATCCCTTTAGTGATCACTACGGATGGATTCAGGATAAGTACGGCGTGAACTGGCAGTTAATACTTACGAAGCCCGAAGGCGAACCGCGTCCATTTATCATTCCATCCATCATGTTCACAGGGGATATGACGGGTAAGGCAGATGAGGCCATCGACTTCTATGTATCAATTTTCAAAGATTCTAAGCGCGGACTCACAGCACCCTATCCACCGGGAGCATCGCCGGAGCCTGCCGCCAAGATTATGTTTGCGGAGTTCATGCTGGAGGGTCAGTGGTTTACGGCTATGGATAGCGGACATATGCACAAGTTTGGTTTCAACGAAGCAGTCTCGCTGCTCGTGAGCTGCAAGGATCAGGAGGAGATTGATTATTATTGGGACAAGCTGTCTGCTGTGCCTGAAGCGGAACAATGCGGTTGGATGAAAGACAAGTACGGGCTGTCGTGGCAAATTTCCCCGGTGGCGATGATGGACATACTGGGGAGCGGCAATCAGGAGAAGATCGACCGCGTCATGCAGGCATTCATGCCTATGAAGAAGGTGGATATTGCCGCACTGACAGAGGCGGCGGAGGGAAAGTGATGAAACAGTTGTGTAACGTTTTTGTATCCAGTACGTCATATAGAGTATGAAGAAAGCACTCGTTATAACCGTTGGCATCGTCGTTGTTCTTGTTGCCGGTTTCTATGCATTCAATGCGTATATCTACAACGAAAAACAGGGCGATGGAAACGACATCACGTCCTACCGCGGAACGCTTAGCGGGGAAGTGGTGTGTTTACCGCATGCAGATACAAGCGGGCCGCAGACGATGGAATGCGCATACGGACTTAAAACCGATGTCGGTGAATACTACGCGCTGGATCTCTCGGTTCTGTCACAGGAACAGCCGCCGCTGGAAACAGGGGAGCGCATCAAAGCGAATGGCTTGATCACACCCATTGAAATGCTGAGTGCTGATCACTGGAAAACATATGCGATTGAAGGTATTTTTTCCGTGACGGACTCGGTGGAGAAGTTGTAAGGAAGAGTATACTAGTCGTATGTTCCGGATTCAGATGCTCTGCAAAAACCTCGGCATGCCTGTCTGGATTCTTCTGGCAAAAGTATTTGCGCTCTGGGCTTTTGTGAATGTCGGCTGCTATGTCGTGCTTCCACTGTTCGGGTTTGATGCGAGCTATAACGCAAACCCGGTGATTATTGCACTCTTGTTTCTGGTGTGGGCTTTTCTATGCATTCTGTGTTTTCGGGATGTGTTCGATGCATGGAGGAATGAAGGGAAGTCGATACGGATATTCCGCTGGATAAAACCCAAGAAGCCGAATATACGGATTATAGTGATGCAAAGCGTTGCGGGTGCCATTTTGCTCTGTCTTTTACTGGTCATGTTTTCGTTGTTTCCGGCGCTCAGAGGTCCGACATTCGCCCCATACACGGACATCGTTCTTTCCACGCCGTGGTACTTTCTTCCGAAATCCATGGAAATTCTCGTCCAGCAAATTTTGCTGACGGCGTTCGTTCTTGTCTTCCATTTGAAGTACCGCTCTTTCAAAAAAGTTATTGTCGGGTACCTGCTATTTTTCGGCGGCGCTCATTTTTTATATGCGTTTACCGGCACGCCCACGCCGTATTGGATGACCGTGACCGCTGCAGCACTGTTATCCGCCGCGGTGTTCCCGTATCTGATTCTGCGTGTGCGCGGAGGTTTTGTGTTTACCTACATGCTCCACCTCTGTTTTTATATCGTCCTGGCCATGCTCATTCATATCTGGCCGCCGCCCGGGTATTTTTCATAGTTCGGGAAATATTCCGCGCAGGTACAGTCGATTCTGTGCCGCTATTGGCATACATCTGAACAGGAAGGCGGCACGTTGAACGTGTCGCCTTCCTGTATTTGATTATTGATTGTAGCCCCATGCCTGCTGCCAGCTTTTCATCATATCAATTTCACTTTGCTGAGCAGAGATAATGGCATCGGCCATATTTTTAATTTCATCGTGCTTGGCAGCCGACTTTGCGGCAATGGCCATGTCGATGGCACCTTGGTGATGCGGAATCATGCCTTCTATAAATGCGGCGTCGAATGCGTCGCCGGTTTTGCCTTTCAGCATTGTGGACATGTCATTCATCGACATGCTCATAGCATCACCGTCCATCATATCTTCGTCATCCATCATGTCGCGCATGCCGTTCATTCCGCCCATCATGTGCGTTATGCCGTTATTGGTGTACTCGGCTCTTTCAAGCATCATGCCGCCGCGTGCAAAGCGCTGTGTCGGCAGCAACAAGAGCGTTACCAAACAAACCGCGATGCCCGCAACAAAAAGACGCAGGCCCCACAGCTTCATTTGCGCAACCGTGAGAGTTTTTGCAGCCCACAAAAGAAGAAGTAAAACGCCGATAGTGGCGGCAAACATGCCGACGGAGTGGAGAATCCACAGAAGAAGAAGACCGAGATCCGGGCCGGTGGTGTAGGGAATATTGTCCATCATAGGAAGAAAAGAAAGAGGGAGATAAAAAAGCCAAGATTAGGAGCTGACTCTTGCAAAAAAGAAGAAGAGTGCAGCAAAGCCGACAGTCATAATAATAGGCGCACTATCCGATAAAAGATTCCTCTTCTGCGGACTGAATCCTTTCAAGAGCAGGGAGTTCGAGACGACAGACACGGAGCTGAATGCCATTGCCAGGCCTGCAAGCTCCGGACGCAGCACGATGCCGAATCCCATAAACAGACGTGCGGCTATTGGAATGCCGACAATGTTATAGAAGAGCGCGAAGAACATGTTCTGGCGGATTTTGGTGACAGTCGCACGACTGAGCTTGATGGCGCTCACAACATCGCGGAGATCATTTTTTACCAGCACTATTCCACCTGTTTCCATCGCAATATCCGTGCCGCTTCCCATTGCGATTCCAAGATCGGCTTGTGCAAGGGCGGGGCTGTCATTAATGCCGTCGCCGACCATCACCACTTTCCTTCCTGCGGCTTGCAGCTTTTTAATTTCATGCGCTTTCTCCGTGGGGAGTACGTCCGCAAGAACATGAATAATGCCCAGACGCGATGCAATTGCTTGTGCAGTTCGCATATTGTCACCGGTAATCATATAGACCTCTATACCCATTTTCTGCAATTGCTCGATCGCCTCTTTCGATGTTTCTTTGATAGTATCTGCAACGGCAATAATGCCGATCACTCCTGTGTGTGTTGCAAAAAGCATGGCGGTCTTCCCTGCATCTTCAAGCATCTGCAACGCATTTTCCTGTTCGGCAATGTCGATATGTTCTTTCTGCATGAGTGCGCGATTGCCAAGAAAATATTTTTCTCCATCTATGGAACCTTCGATGCCATGGCCGGGGATTGCCGCGAATCCCTCTGCTTTGCGAAGAGTGAGTTCTTTCGAAAGCGCGAATGCGACAATGCTTTCTGCCAGCGGATGTTCGGACCCTTGTTCCAGCGATGCGGCAATGCTGAGGACATCATTCTGATTGCCATTGATGGCTATAACATCGGTTACTTCGGGCTTCCCTTTTGTCAGCGTGCCTGTTTTATCAAACACAATGGTATCAATACTTTTGGCTGCCTCCAGAGGTTCACCGCCGCGAATGAGAATGCCGTTCTCTGCGCCTTTTCCGGTTGCGACCATAATAGCGGTCGGCGTTGCAAGGCCTAGGGCGCAGGGGCAGGCGATGACAAGGACCGAGACGGCGGACAGAATCGAGAAGGATATTGTTGCGCCCGCAAGCATCCAGCCTATTAACGTCATAATTGCAATGATGATGACAACCGGCACAAACCAAGAAGATACTTTGTCGGCAAAATCTTGAATGGGTGCTTTGGATCCCTGTGCTTCTTCCACAAAGCGAATAATTTGCGCGAGCGCGGTCTCGCTCCCGACTTTCTCCGCGCGGAATTCAATGCTGCCGTTGCCGTTCATGGTGGCACCGAAGACTCTGTCGCCTTCTTTCTTTTCGACCGGAATGCTTTCACCGGTCAGCATCGATTCATCAATCGACGTGAGTCCATTAATGACAATGCCATCAACGGGAATTTTTTCACCTGGGCGCACAACCACAATGTCACCCGCAACCACCTGCTCTATGGGAATATCCATCGTTTTTCCATCGCGAATGACGCGTGCGGTTTTCGCTTGCAGGTTCATCAATTTTTGAATAGCTTCCGATGTTTTGCCCTTTGCGCGAGACTCCATCCATTTTCCAAGGAGGACGAAGGTAATGAGAAAAGCAGCAACTTCAAAATAGAGATCATGAACATTGCCAAAGGCTGTGCGTTCAGTAAAAATATGAACAATAAAATTATACAAACTGTAAAGATAGGCCGTGTACGTCCCGATTGCTATCAAGCTATCCATGCTGAATGTTCCCATTTTCAGGCTCGACCAAAATCCCTTGAAGAATCCGGAACCCAACCAGAACTGAACCGGTGTCGCAAGAATAAAGGATGCAATGCCCATGTACGGCATCAGGTTCTGAGACGTAACCGATGCAGGGAAAAATGCGAGGACCATGAAGACAAACATCGGCGCACTCAGGACAAGTCCGGCCAGAAATTTATTCCGGTAGTCCTTGGTTTCTTTTTCTCTGCGGTTCCTATCCAATTCCACGCCATGATGTCCGTGCTGCTGGGGCTCGGCTCCGTAGCCGGTTGCCTGTACGACATGCATAAGATCATGCTCCGATACTTTGGCAGGATCGTATTGAATACGCGCTTTTTCCGCGCCGTAATTCACGCTGGCATCTTCCACACCCGGTGTCTTTTTCAGTTTCCGGGTGATGAGTGCCGCGCAACTGGCGCAATGCATGCCGGTAATAGTCAGGTTGCATTGCTGGGTGCTCATGCGATTGTGTGAACGGTATAGGCAGGATTCAGACTTTCAATTTCCTTGGTCCAGGTATCCAGATCAAATTCGTCATCGTGATCAATGACGACAGTTTTTGTAGCCAAATCGACATCAACCTGCTCGATGGATGCATCATCTTTGCTGACATCTTTAATGAGCATTGCACATCCTTCACAGTGAATACCGGGGATAGAGACTGTTGTGGTCATAAAAATAGGAGGAAGGGGATATACGATAAATGACAACGCATAATCAGCGCTTAGACAGTCCGACGACTTTGATAATTTCTTCAATGAAATGATCCTTCTCCGCAGGCGAAGACATTTTCTTCACAGCGCATGTTTGCAGATGGCTTTCCAGGACTGCTGATTGGATGTGTTTAATGTGCCCCTGCATGGCCAACGCAAGCTCCAGTACATCAACACAGTAGGTATCGTCTTCCACGTCTTTCCGCAATTTGGCAGTCAATCCTTCCAGTCGTTTGATGGCTGCAATAGTTTTCTTTTTTGCATCATCCCTCATAGTATTAGGGGGTAGGGGTAGGGGGTACTACTAGATTAGGCTTTGAAATTTTTTTGTCAACAACAATGTTTTTGTTGAAATCAGTTTATGAAAATGAGACGGAAATACGAAGCACGAAATACGAAATCCGAGGCAAAATTGAAGGCTGAATGTTGAAAGAAAAAAATCTAAAACACTTGTACATTTAGTTTTAACGTTTCAAATTTGAACTTTCCTTCGTATTTCGGATTTCGTATTTCGAGCTTCCCGCAGGCTATATCACATTAAAGCTGCCCCGGACCATCCCCATAGAACACATGAAAGCCAAGGGTCCCGGCTTTGCGGGTGCCGTGAACGTCATGATGTTTTCGCCTGTATGCAGCGGTTGCGAGATATTCAAAGAAGGAATCGTCATAGTGTTTGTACATCCAAACGCAGCCGTTCCGTCTATTTTCCAGCGAACCGGAATTCCTGCTTTAATGGTAATGACATTCGGTTCATAGGTGCCGTAGGCGGTGACGGTCATGGATACTTCTTGTACTTCGTCAATCATTGTCGGCAATCCCGCATTTTTCTGCTCTTGCATTGTGGGTCCGCCTGTCAGATTGAGCCCCGTAAGCGCAAGGCCGCTCTGCAGATTGAAAAGGGCAAGTACAAGTACGAGCGTGCCCGAAAACCGGAGAAAGAGATTGAGGGATGTACCTTTGGCATTCGACGAAATGGCGCTGATGCCAAGGAGTGCGGGAAGCGTACCCAGTGCAAAGACCCCCATAATGACCGCGCCCGTCGCGAACGTGCCGGATGCGAGTGCCGCCAGTTGCAGCGATTGGGTGAATCCGCAAGGAAGGAAAAAAGTGAGCGCGCCAAGGACAAAGGGTGCAGCGGGATGTTCACTTTCGGACAGTCCTGCAATCCAATGCGATATTTTTTTCGGCGGTTTGATGTGAAAGATTCCTTTGGGGACAATACCCAGAATACTCAATGCAAGAGAGAGCATCACCAAAGCAACGACAATATTCATATAACCGGTCATCCGCGTACTGAGCGTAATGGATTGCCCAATAACGCCAACCAGCCCGCCGAGGACAAAGTAGGAGGCTAAACGTCCAAGATTAAACTGCAGTAGCGGTTTGAATTTCTGCGCAGCGGTTTCCGCGCGGTGAATGGCATTGTGTTTGGCTGCAAGTGCAAGAAGCAACCCGCCTGTTACCGCCAGACAGCTGCTGGTTCCCGCCACAAGCCCGATCACAAAAATACCTCCGATAGAGAGGACGCCGGATGTGGACGGAGCAAGGGATACCAGATCGAATGTTTGCAGGATTTTGTAGAGTGCAAAGATGAGAATCAGCGATGCACCTATTTCCAGCCATTTCCGTTTGTCCGGGGACAGAGCGGACGGTGCGGTGCCATCGACAAGAACGCTATAGCCTGCATCTTCAATGACCGCAGAAAGATCGGCACTATCAAGCGTCGTGCCTTTCTCTGTGGTAATACTCGCTATTCCTTTCTTGTGATTCACATTTACCGTTTTCACACCGGCAATTTTTTTAATCTTTCTCTCTAGCAAGAGTTCACAGCTGGCGCAGGTCATGCCACCGATGCGGATGGTCTGAGAGCACTTAGGAGATTGTGGAGACATGAGTAAAAGACTATCAGTATTGAGATGCGGCTGCACAATTTCTGCGCTTCATTTGGATTGTAAATTGTTCAATAACTACGCAGAAAATTCTGTGATTGGTTTTTTGTATACATTATTTGTTCATAAATTCCTGATTTAGAGTCCTCTCTTCCTATGACAGCAACGACTCGCTTAGCATTTGCCTTAATGTCACTTTTCCTTTTGTTGTCTTAAAATACGATTCTCTTCGCTTTGCATCGCCAGCTTTTAGAAATGCTTCATAGAAGATAAGTTGAAAAGGCCGTCTGCATGCTGTTGATAAAGATTTTCCCAGTTGATGCTCTTCCAGGCGACGCTTTAAATTATTCGTGTAGCCAATGTAGAATTTATGATCTTTAAGACTGAGAAGGACGTAGGTGTAGAACATGGAATGAGCATAGATTTTTTGGAAACCTAGACGCACCATCTCAATGAAATGAATAAAGTAAAATACGGAATTATAGCTTTAAGCAGAGCAATTTTCCGTTCTAGTGAAACGCAGAACGGTTTTTGTTTTTTGTGTATGTTTTTATGGCGATGAACCATTCGCCTGCGGGCTCAGGTACACCGCTCCATAAACCAGTCATCCCCCTTCGGCGAAGCCATAAACCGGAAGCCATACATTTTTGCCATAGCAAAAAGCGCACCTCAAGTGCGCCTATGGCTGACTGGTTTATGGCTCCCTGACTTGGATTCGAACCAAGAACCCTCTCGTTAACAGCGAGATGCTCTACCATTGAGCTATCAGGGAATGCGCAGATGACAAACAATGAACTGTGCTCCTTCGGTAAGGAAGCCAAAGAATTCTACCAATCCTGCGCACGAGCGCAATCCATTGTTTTGGCTTATTTTCTAGAGAAACGGGCTTTTATTCCGTCCCATACTTTTTCCAGCCAGATAAAATCTTCACCGCGGAGAAGTCCGCAATATGCCACAAAGGCAAACAGAGAGAATGACCCTGCGTCCATCAGTATAAAAATGGCTCCATGAAAGGCTAGGCCGCAGATCATCAGGATGCGACGAAGGGGAATGCGAGGGAGTTGGGGCGGGAGAAGATCGATAATGAAATACGGGACAAGGAGCAACAACCAGAGCCCTTCCCACGCAAGAGTTAGCCAGTCCACAAGGGGAGTGACAGGTGTAAGGTAGCTGATAAACCACATGGGCCACCGTGCGAACATGGGGTGATGCAGGGCAATATCAACAGCCGTTCCTTTTATCCAGAGCGAGCCGAGCACCTTGTACCAGAATGACGTGCCGTACAGAATAAGCATCTGCCAAAGCAGGAGGCGGTAGGGCCAGACGGGCATGGTTGCCGGAGATCGGTGATTGGAGATCGGAGATCGGGGGAAGAGTGAGATACTTCCAATACCCGGGGAAATCATCAGAATGAATCCGATGTTCCGAAGCAGCGTGTCTCCACCTCCCAGAATCATGGGATTTTTTTCGTGGAAGGAGAACACGAGCAGTACGCTGAGGATGGTGCTGATGCGCGGGAAAATACCGAGCATCATGCTGGTGAGAGATGCCAGCAGTATGAGATACATACTAAAGACCGCAGCAGGCGAAGTAATCCATGTAAAGATGGTAAAACGATAGTGCTGGCGCAAAATTGCAGCGGCAACGTCGCTGCGCATCAGTCCGGTTTCGCTGTAAAATAGAGAAATATCAGTCCACTGGTATAAGAAGAAAAACAGAGCAACACCCGCCCACGCCGCACGCATGAGTCCAAAGCCTCGTGCCGTTTGGCGAGTGAAGAAAAATGCGTTGATGGAACGGATAAGAAACATCAGGAGGCGGGGCAGAAAGTATCGTCTGCAACTCTGCGCTCCCATTCGGGTGCCCAGGTATTCCAGAAAGCGGCATTCATAGGAGTCGTAATGTACGGCAGTGTGCTCACGCGGATGGCAACGCGCACATGCGTGCCTTCGGGTACATGCAGTCGTTTGCATTCAGTTTCCAAAAAACGATCACGCGCAATTTCCATATTTTCGGTCGCATTATTGATGACATTCGTGAGGTATTTAAAATGATTCGCATGTTGCCAGAAGGGATATGTTCCCGGTTTGAGTACATCGATTTCTTCCCACTCGCCGTCCACTTCTTTTTGTATTTGATAGACGAAAATTTCACGCAGAGGTTCCGGAGCAAATACATCCCACAGTTGCCACTGGCTGGTGCTTTGAATATAGGGAATCGTATAGGGTATGAGCACCGCTCGCGATGCCACTGCAAAAGAATCTTTGGCATCGCGCGGAATAGTGAAAATAAACACGGCAAACATGTGCCACACGCAGAAGAGGACAATAAGTACACGCGCCAGAATCTGCCCTTTGCTGAGTGCAGGAGTCTGCATGCTTATTTTTTCAGCGGTCGCAGAATCACGATTTCGCGTCCCACCACCTGATCCGGCCTGCGGTAGAGAAGCGAAAGACGTTCAGGATTGTCCGAAGGAATGCCCGGTGGCAGCATGGGCTCAAAGCCGATATCCGCAAGTTTCTTCCAGGTCTTTTCCAAATAGAGCGGGCCGGTTTTCAGGAACCAGACGGGGAACGTAGCCACAACAGAGACCCCCGGCAGATTTTTCGCAACGTTTTCCAGGAAGCCGATTTCAATGGCTTCGCATTCCGTTTTCATCTTTGCCGCATCTTTTGCAGTTGGTCTGTCCGTCAGTCCGGGGCCAAGCGTCGTTTCCGTCACAATCACGTTCGGCAATTCTTTCATTTCAAAATCTTTGGTCGCATCGTGTTTCCACACGACCGACGCAGTATCTTTCTTCAGAATTTTATATTCCTTGCGCAGCCACTCCAGATTTTTTTCGCAACCGTTCACCGCCTTCAAAGAATTATCGGAGGCAAGAATAGGCCATCCGCGGAGCAGGGATTCCATGGGAATGACACCCGTGCCGCAGAAGGGATCAAAAATAGAGAGCGTCTTTTTGGCTTTAGGATTGGTCATGCGTACGGACCACTCGCCAAAGTTGAGGAGAATTTGCGCAAGTTTTGGCGGCAGGAGTCCCACGCGCGTATCGCGCACGGGCTTTTCCATGTCACGCTTCGTGTAGTCGTCCGGATCTTGTACTGCGACCGTCTTTCCAATCCATAAGAACTTGTCATCACCAAGCAGCACGAGTTCACATCCGTGCTTTCCGTCTACGACCCCGCTGTCTTTCAGAAGTGCAGACACGGCGGGTTTATTTTCGTTGCCGATGTAACGCACCGCTCTGTCTGTTTTTTTCAGGAATTTTTTCCCGTCGCGATACAAATCGTGCACGGTGGATTTTTGGACGCCGTATGCACGCAGACTAAATGTCACTTTTCCTTTTACGTGTTTTGTTGCTTCGCCCAGAAGACGCGGTACATCGGCGAGCGTGGGAGCATCTGCAACTTGTTTCACGAGCAGAAAAATCCCGCCCCATTTATTGAGCTGCTTCTGTCCGAGTTCATCGTCTGTTTCAAAAATAAGAATGGAGGTGCCAATCATCCGCACTGCTTTAAAGTTGCCGATGCTTGCACTCAGTTCTGCCTGACTGATGCTGATATGGTTTCCGAGGAAGGCTGCGTACTGCGTCATAAAGAGGAGGTCACGGGAAAAGTTCGAGGATAGAATAGCGGATACGGAAAACTGCGAAGTTAGTTACTCCGCATTTCTCGTTTTTCCGCAAGGGCAATGGATAATCGAGGGAATGCTTTCGAGAGGAGCAGTGTTGTAAGGAGGACAACTGTCGGTAGAAGATGAAGAAGGCCGCGCGCGTAGCCTGTTTGCCGAAGTGCTTCTGTGGAGAGACTGGTAAAGAGATAGAGAAATCCCTGTCCAATATAAATAATCAGAAAGAATGCCGTAAGAATAGAAAGAGTCGTACCTGCTGTTTTCCACTTCCAGAGAAGCAGTCCAAAGAGCAGCGGGAAAAGAAGAAGCCAGTTTCCTTCAAAAAATGTATTGATACTAATAGAGAGCAAGACGTATTTCTGCCATCCAAGACTAAGGCTTGTAAAGGGCTTCCCATTGCCAAAACTAAGACCATGCGACCACTTAAAGAGCAGCCAAGGAATGGCAATACACAGCAGGCTGATGCCGTACCAGAGAAGGACGTTCAGAATTTCTTTGCGTGTCATCTCATTTTTTCTATAGAGAACAAAAAGGGAGATACAGAGAAGAAGAAGCAGCGGCGGCAAATACACCAACATGCCTTCGTTTTTGGTAAAAGGAAGAAGGGCAGCGGCTACTGCACCGATTCTAAAGAAAGACATCCGTGATTCTTTTGATACCGCATGGACCGCATGGAAGAGCATGCTGATGGCTGCAAAGACATGAACGGATAAAAATGCATCGGCATAGGCATTCGTTCCATGCATAAGGTAGAGAGGCATACTGCCCAGTATGTAGAGCCCCGTCAGTCCCCAGAAGCGCCCTGCGTGTCTGCGGATGGCAAAGTACACAAGAATGAGTGCGGCCGCGTACCACACAACCTGCACGCTGTTGATGAGCGGATCCGTCCATTCACCGGCTAAGTTTGCCACCCACACTTTGACGAGTGGAACAGTCGGCGGATACGAACTCACGCCGCGGGGAGAGGTAAGCGGATCTTCTCCGGGGAGAACGAGCGTCATGGCTTGATCCGTATAGTAGAGTTTCCCGCGCATGTTCCACGCATCCAAAGAGTCATCTAAATAGGTTGGCGCAAGGAGAAGGAAGAAGGTGGAGGCTACCAGAATCTTTGCAGCCATCCAGAGTCCCAATACCAAGAAGCATCCGGTTACCAGATCTTTCAGAGGGTCTTTTTTGAAGGAAATTCCCGTAAAAATAAAAGGTAATAATTTAAACCGAGCGCATAGGTAAAACAAAATAACTGAACAAATACTATGAACAATAAGAAAGGCAGGGAGTGAGAGTTTTAGTCCGGTTCCTATGTGTAGAACGAAGGTTCCAAACATCATAAGGGTCAGACCCATCACGCATCCCAATGCAATACGTTCCGTGCGCGCAAGCACTACTGTCTTTCCTTCCAGGATACGGAGAAGAAGAACACCGTTGAGAGTGGGCCAGAGAATGCCGAGAAGAAAAGCAACGATCATCATGGTGTTGCAAAAAGGAATGTGTCGGTATCGAATGTGCGAATGACAGAACCTGTTGTAGAGAGAATCTCGCCTTTTTGGTTCACGAGATGATTCTTTTCCATGCGGATATCCGGTCGTTCCAGAATGACCCATAATTTTGTATCACGTCTCTCTTGGTCCGGGCGCAGGGGAATACTCGGATACGATTGGTAACGAAGCACGCTATAGGCGGGAGATCCTTCGGGGGCAAAGAGCACATAGGAATCGTACGACTGCAGCGTGGGCAGCATCTCTTCGGCAAGACTGTAGAGATGTTCATGCGTGCGGAATGTTTTTTCGGCAATCGGCGGAGCAATGAATGTGCGGTAATCATCCATGCCGTACTGCATAATTTCATAACCCATACGTGCATCGAAGAGCAGCCAACAGAACAGGAACGTACTCCCGACTATGATCCATGCAATACGTTTTCCCGTTGATCGATCGAATGCGTAAAAGAGAAGACCAATCAATATGGCAATACCCATGACCGCATAAAAAATTCTATCAACAGACCACGACGGCGGAGGCAGGGTTTGGAAAAGAGTGTCTAAAGATACGGGGTTTGTGGCAAGGAGCGGCCCCCATAAGAAATTAATGGAGTATGCGCGAAATTCATCCGGTGTCCAGAAACTCCGCCACGCTGTCTGCATTTTTTCCGTAAACGAATAGCGCCTCCAGACCATGGATTCCAGAACAATGTCTGTCTGTGCAGGGAATCCGAGGCCCAGTTGATCGGTATTCCACATCCATGCATTGTCTTCGCCGGGCACCATATTCACCACTTGTATGCCTGGCTTACCCGGAATATGGATGGCGCGTTGCACTTGTTGGCCCGGGTATTTATCCGAATGCCAAAGGAGGACGGCATCTATGTCTTTTGGGTTCGATACGCGCAGCGAGAGAACATCGACAGGGCGCAGGAAAGGAGTGTCCCAATAAAGATATCCGTCCGTCGCGGTTTCAATCTCTATGCCCTCCGCAGTTACTTCCACTCTTGTTAAACTTTGGGCGCCCTTCGGCATGTTGGTGCCGCTCCGAAAATCCCACACATCTGTTTCTTCTGCATGCGCCAAAGGCACGAGTGTCAGAAAGAAAAGAGCGGCAAATGGAAGAAGGCGGCGCACTTGCGGAGTGTACACCATTTTTTCGTCGCAAGTATGTTCTCTACTCTTAGAGAATATCGTCTGTCACATATTGATGGAGCCTCTTTTTCATTGCAGCAATAATTTCTTCCGTTGCATCAATGGGGGTATCCAGGGGGAATTCCAGTTGCTCCAGTTGATAATCTTGTCTCTCATCAAATTTACCGGTGCCGTCCAAAATGGGTCCCAAACTGAAACGGATTTTCCATTTGCCTTCACTTAGAGCGCTCGACACATTTAAATTTTCTTGAAAGGTGGGATTTTGCTGGCGGATGACGTTTGCAATCTCTTCGGTAATAAAGGCGTTGCGCGCTGTATCTTCTGTAAATTTTGTGGTTGGCATAAAGATATTATAACATAAAATTATAAATTAGTAAAATACCAGTAAAAGCACGGTAGACGAGGAATTAGACTTCTCCTGCCACTTCAATATCCGCAGGTCCGCCGCTTACCACGGCTTTAATGCGCCGTACTCCTGCAGACGAGCTTTCTTCTTTTTGAATTTTGAAAGTGCCCAGTACTCCGGTGTGTGACACATGCGGACCTCCACAGATCTCTTTGGAAAAGACATCACCATCGCCGATCTTTCCCGTGCCCGCCGTTTTGCTGTCCTGCTTTCCCATGACATACACTTTCACCTCACTGCCGTACCGATCATCAAACACGCCGATGGCACCTTCATTCTTTGCGCCATCAACGGTGGTCATGTGGTACCCAATCGGAAGATCCGCTTGGATAGCTTCATTGACCAGTTGTTCGACTTCGGCAATTTGTTCCGGTGTCATCTTGTCTTCGTAATTGAAATCAAAACGTAAACGTTCCGCAGTCACATTGCTTCCTTTCTGTCCGATGTGATTGCCAAGCACGCGATGCAGTGCTGCATTCAAAAGATGTGTGGCCGTGTGGAGCTTGGTTGTTTCTGCGGAGTTATCGGCAAGTCCTCCTTTAAACTTCTGTTCAGCCCCTGCTCTACTAAGCGCTTGATGTGCTTCGAATGCAGATGTAAATCCTGCCTCATCCACCGTGAGCCCCTGTTCGGCAGCCATTTCTTTGGTGACTTCAAACGGGAAGCCGTAGGTGTCGTATAAGTGGAATGCGGTGATGCCATCAATCTCTTTTCCTTCGAGCGAAGCAGTCACATTCGAAAACCGTTTCAGCCCTTCCTGTAGCGTTTTTCCGAACTGTTGCTCTTCGTGACTGAGGGTATCGCGGATCTCTTTTTCTTTGGTTTTCAGGTGACCGTACACATGGCCATACTGTGCGATAACTTCTTCGGCAATGGTTGGTGTGAACTGACCCGTGTGCTCAATGCCAAGCGTACGAGCGGAACGAATCGCGCGACGAATAATGCGACGCAGAATATACGCCTGATCCACATTTCCGGGTTTTACACCGTCAGCAATGATGAATGTTGCAGCCTTGAGGTGATCAACAATAATGCGCACATGCTTTACGTCATCCGTCCCGGTAACTGGTAACTGGTAACTGGTAACTCGTCTCATAATCGGCATCATCCTGTCCGTCTCATAGACATTGCTCACGCCTTGCAGCACGGCAGCAACTCTCTCGAGTCCCATCCCGGTATCGACGTTTTGTTGTGAGAGAGGTTTGAAAGTCCCATCCTCTTTTTTGTTGTACTGCATGAACACATCATTCCAAATTTCCATCCAGTTTGGATCGTCGGTCGCGGGGTTACTTCCCGGTGGCGGGAGTTCACTTTTTCCAACCCAGTAGAACATTTCGGTATCCGGTCCGCAGGGTCCGGTCATGCCTGCCGGCCCCCACCAGTTTTTTGCTTTCGGTAAAAAGCCTATACGTTCGCGCGGTACGCCGCACTTCTCCCAAATGGCAGCGGACTCTTCATCGCGCGGAGCATCGGCGTCTCCTTCAAAACAGGTGACCGCAAATTTTTCGATCGGGATTTCGAGTACGTTGATGAGAAATTCAAAGCTCATTTGTATCGCTCCTTCTTTAAAGTAATCACCTAAACTCCAGTTTCCCATCATTTCAAAGAGCGTGAGGTGTGAACTGTCACCCACTTCGTCAATATCGCCGGTTCGTACGCAACGTTGTGCATCGGCCAGCCTTTTACCCATGGGATGCTGTTCGCCCATCAAATACGGAACAAGGGGGTGCATGCCGGCTGTGGTAAAGAGGACAGTCGGGTCATTTTCGGGAACAAGGGGGGCTCCGGGAATGACTGCATGGCTCTTAGATGCGAAAAAGTCGAGGTATGCTTGGCGGAGTTCGTCTGTGGTGAGATTCTTCATAGTAGCGGCAGTGTACAACGTTTTAGGCTCCGTCGAGAAGATACGTTTTGAGGCTCGCATATTTTTGGTTTTTTTGGTATAATAGAGAGAAAAATTCACATACATACCACATGCGTTCCCGCCCGCTCTTCCAGCTGATTATAGGCACTCTTCGTTACTCGATTTTGCCCATTCTTGTTATTGGTGCAGTGGTGACACTCGGTATGTTCTTTTTCTGGCACGGACGCAGTATTATGAAGGAGGAATTGAAAAATCATTTGCGCAGTACTGCCGCAATGGCGGCAACGCAGATTGACCCCCTGTTCATTCTGTCTTTACGTGATTTTGCCGATACCACTCGTCCGCAATACCGTGCACTCGTCAGCCAGCTCGACAGTATGCGCAGCGCACTCCCGAATGTCCGCTTTGTGTACATCATGCGCCCTACGGAAGACCCGCTCACATTTGCATTCGTTGCCGATGCCGACGGACTTCTAACCACCGAAGAGCTCGATCTGAATAAAAACGGCGTTGTCGATCCCGATGAAGAAATAGGTCACCCCGGAGATTCCTATGATATTTCCGGCATACCCGCGTTGCAGAATATTACAGGGCCCGTTGTCGACGATGCTTTTACCGTGGATCAGTGGGGAACATTCATGTCTGCATACGCGCCCATTTACGATGCAGACAACAAGATGATTGCGGTACTGGGCATGGATATGAATGCGTTCGATTTTGCCGCACTCACGCAGCGCATTTTTTCACCTGTCGCGCTTCTTTTGATTGCAGTTGCCGGCATCATGATGTCTGCATATGTTCTCCTTGTTGTCCGTCAGCGTCGTATGGAACTTTTGAAGCAGCTCGATACAGACAGAATGGTACTGATGGATTTAACAACGCATCAGCTGGGTGCGCCTCTTGCAACGTTCAAGTGGTGGATAGAAATTTTGCAGGAGCATCGTAAAGAGCATCTGCATACTCTTACATTTAAACGCGAAGAGGACGATGCATTTAAACAGCTTCAAGAAGGAATTATGCGTATGGACGAAGTTCTTGCATCGCTGCGTACGGCTATTCGTTTGCGCGACGATCATAATCAAACTCCTTTCAGTCGCGTATTGGTTCACAAGGTTCTTCGTGACGTGCGTGAAAAAACAGCCGAGCGTTTGAAGGTGCGCAAGCAAACGCTCACCATGAAGATAGAGCCGAAACTTGCGGTCATGGTCGACCCCACGCTTTTCCTTGGCGTGCTTCAGGAGCTTGTGGAAAATGCGTCTTGGTATTCGGCGGATAAGAGCACTATTTCCATTCGTGCAAAACGCATCCACGGAAAAATTCAGATTGCGGTGGAGGATCACGGTTACGGTATTGAGCCGCATGATCTGGTGCATATTTTTGAGCAGTTCAGACGCGGGTCACATGCCATGCATCATAAGCCGATTGGAAACGGATTGGGACTTTCCATTGCGAAGAAAATTATTGTGAGTGCCGGCGGAACCATTCGAGTCGAAAGCTCCGTCGGAAAAGGAAGCATCTTTACCATTACCCTTCCCATCGCCTAAACATGCAAAATTTTTGGAAGCGCTGGCCCATTATTATGCTCTCCATGTTGATTGCGCTTGGTTTCGGTGCCATGGGAAGCATGTTTTATATGCGTGCACAGGACATGATGGAAGCGCAGTTGCAGCAGCGCTTGGAAACGACGGCCGCCGCCGCGGCACTGTTTGTGAACGGCGACAGACTCAATGAAATCCATACGCCCGACGACAAAACAAATACGTTTTTCGTGACAATCGTCCGCAGATTAAAATCCATGCGCGAACTGCCGGATGTGCGCTTTGCGTACATTATGCGGAAAACAGAAGATCCAAATACGCTCGCATTCGTCGCGGACGCCGACTCGCTCAGTACGGCAGAGGAGCTGGATATCAATGGAAATGGAATCGTCGATCCGGAAGAAGAAGCATCCAACCCCGGAGATTTGTACGATATTTCGGATATTCCTGCGTTGCTGGGTCCTGCATTCTTCGAGCCCACCAGTGACTCTTCCATCACACACGATCAATGGGGATCTCTCATTTCCGGTTACGCTCCCATCCGCGCGTCCGACGGAACGGTTGTCGCCGTGCTTGGCATCGATATGAAGGCGGATCAGTATGCCCTTCTTTCTCGCAGTGCGTTCACGCCCATTGCGCTCATCTTCGTCATCCTGACCGGTATTCTCATTGCCGGTTCTATTATCGTGCTGTGGGAACGCAGGCAAATTACCATTCTGAATAAAGTGAATGCGGAACGTTCGGGACTTCTGAAGCTCACGTTCCATCAAATCGGAGAGCCGCTCACCATTATGAAGTGGTCTCTGGAAACGTTACGTGACGACACCGACAGTCCCGAACTCAAGGCACTCGTGGAAGATCATGTGGTGTGTATGGATGAAGGACTCGGACGCTTGAACAGTATTATCGATACGTTGCAGCAGGCGGAAAAAGTTGATTTGAATACCATTGTGTATATCCCTGTTGCATCGTCTTTGCGTACGTTGCTTGAAAATGCAGTCGGCGAATGGAAGTCGAGCGCAGAAAAGAGAAAGCAGACCATCGATATTCTCATGAAAGGAGATCTCACGATTCCACTCGACCACAACATGATTTCCTTGGTCCTGCGGCAGTTATTGCAGAACGCACTCGAGTATTCTCCGGATGGATCTCATATTTCCATTCGCGTGGTTCAGTCCAGAAAGCAGGTGACCATTTCCGTGGAAGATAAGGGATGTGGTATTCCAAAAATCGATATGGAGCATATGTTCGAAAAATATCGTCGCGCATCCAATGCGCCGCTTCATAAGCCGGACGGAAACGGACTCGGGCTCTACATTACTCGCGGTATTGTGCAGCGTGCGGGCGGAAAAATTTGGATTGAGAGTATTGAGGGAAGCGGGACGAAGGTCTCATTTACACTGCCGATGTAAGGTCGAGGTTGAGGTGAAGGGTAAGGTTTTTTTTGGACTTGATAGGATTGTTAGGTTTTTTAGGTTTCTTGGGTAAAAATTGTGTTCAGGTATTTTATTTTGTGAGTGCTATAAAGTAGCGATCATACGAAAGATTATGTGGGTAGCCTGAGGCATTGAGTGCGGCGGAGGTTTTCTTCCAAACATTGGGGTGACTCATGGGGCCGTTGGCTCTGATTACTCCATTTGAAGTGAGATGATCAAAGGATTCTTTCATGATATGCGTCAGCAATTCTGCTTCGCGCGCATCGGTTGGAAATGCAGTGTCATCACTCTGAATATTTTCCTTTTTTAGAGTATCGGTGAGCGCTATGCACAAACTTTCCGGAAAGATGATAAGGTCAAAGAGCCCTAGTGCTGGCCATTCTTTCGTGCAATCAAAGACGAGTGACTCCATGGAGGAGGGGATGTCTTTCAGCAGGGGATTGGAATCTGCAATCACGATATTTTCTCCAGGAACTCCCAGTGCTACCAGTAACCGTTCCAAGTGCGCAGGGCACGCGCCAACACTCAGAAGTTTGTTACCATTTTTGAGAGCATGCACATCATCTTCAGTAATCAGTCCTGTTTCTATGTGATGACTTGGTCGATAGAGCCAGGAATAGTCGTCACTCTTCATGCGCGTTGCATGCGCGGGATCCAGTGCATCGCCAAAGAGTTCCGCTTCCAGCGCACGAATGCGATTCATAAAATCCGATGATGGCAGTACGCGTTCCATGACTGCAGTATACAGGAAATACTGAATACAAAATGTATTCATAGTGAAAAACCATCTGCTTCGGGTACCATGCGCTTGTTATGTCTTCCGTCTCTTTTCTCTGTCCGCATTGTACCGAGCCGCTTCAGACAATAGAGCGGGAATTTGTGTGCATCAATAATCATCATTTCGATCTTGCAAAAGAAGGGTATGTGAATTTGCTGCCACCCAATGCAAAAGCATCGAAAGATCCGGGTGACTCCGTGGACATGATTCATGCGCGTACGCAGTTTTTGCAGAAAGGGTACTACCACCCGCTTGCCGACGCTGTTGCCACTTTGTGTATACAATATGTGAACAATAAAAAGGGTGTGATTGCAGATATTGGCTGTGGCGAGGGCTATTACACGCAGTATATGTATAGAAAAATGATCGCAAGCGGATGGCATCCGTCCGTCACGGGCATCGATATTTCGAAGCACGCCGTCCGCGCCGCCGCCAAGCAGGAAAAAGATATTCAGTATGCCGTTGCATCTGTAGTGCATTTGCCGCTTATGAATACGAGCGTCGATCTCCTCATGAATATCTTTGCACCGCGTCACTTCCCGGAATTTTCCAGAGTCCTGAAACCCGGCGGGACGATTTTGATTGTGAGTCCCGGGCCCAAGCATCTGCAAGGATTGAAATCGGCATTACTTCTTTCTGAAACAGAACACGATGAGCCGACGTTTATACCGGAAGAGGGGATTCTATTGGTGGAAGAAAAGCGCGTGGAAAGCAGTATGACCCTCACATCACCCGAGGATATTTTGCATCTGTGCATGATGACGCCGTTTTGGTGGAAAATGACGCGGGAAGGGCGCGAGAATATTGCGAAAGTAGGGGAGTTAACGATTACAATTGATTGCGTGGTGCGCGTGTTTCAGAAAGTCAGTAAGCCATAATAATTGAGTATATTATTTGTTCATTATGACAGTATTATTGTCACTTCGAGCGTAGCCGAGAAGTGAATACATTATTTGATCAATATACGTCATATTTTTTGTGTATGATGTCTCTATGAAATCCACTCTCTTCGCCCTTACCTTTGCACTTCTCCTCATCGGCTGCCGTTCATCATCGTTGGCAGAAACAGGACCGGAACAATCCTGCAAAGTGGACAGTGATTGTTGGTGCAGGAACTATAACGGTGCGGAATTTGTGGAAGGAAAAACCAAAAGTCTGTGCTGCACTGAACAGGTAAAAAAAGAGAACGGTATGTGCAGACCCTCTCATGTTAATTATTGTATGAGGTGCGCTTATTTGTGATTAGGGAGCAAAATTATTTGAATACATTATTTGATCAATACTGAAGATGCTTCATGAGTGCCTCAATTTCTTCTCGCGCTCCACGATATGTTTTTTGGTTGATGAGAAACCGGATTCGCGTTCGTGCAATATAGCTTCTATCTCTTGGCCATCGATTCACAATGGACTGACATGTCCGTAGATAGTCTGCGTCAGCGGTACCATTCTGAAGAGCTGTCCGCGCCGTATCCACCATATCTTCCAGGGTACTTATGTAGGTCGACTGTGCATCCAGATTATCTCCACAGGGAGGTATTGCGTGCACATACAAGAAATGAAGATAACTTCTTTCCACGATACTGCCTGCAGATTCTTCCTGATTCTCTTGATACTGTTCGTCCATACTAATGACATAGTAAATCATTTTATTAATACGTCAACAATATGACCTATCCTTTCTAGGTAATCTGTAACCATTTCTCTCCCAACTCGTAATACACTGTGTAGGACCTACCAGCTTCTTTTCCTTTCTCCCTTCCATGGAACCTAGTGAATTGTCCGCTGTGCATGAATGCCAAGCGGGAAATCTATCCGCCTTCGATGCGCTCTATACGCTGCACGTCGATGCTGTCTACCGGTTTTTGCACCGGCGCACTCTCGTCAAAGAGATTGCCGAAGACCTGACCAGCGTGACCTTCATGAAAGCCATGGAATCCATTCGTTCTTTCAAGTCCGATCGTGGCGAGTTCCGTGCGTGGCTGTATCGCATTGCCAGGAACTCCCTCATTGATTACTACCGCACCACGCGTCCATCGATTGATATTGAAACCGTGTGGGATCTCCCCAGTGATGACATGACGGAACTGCGCACCCAGCAACACATGGATGCAGACAAGCTTCACAAAGCACTGCACATACTCACCGCGGATCAGCGGAACATTGTACTTCTGCGCATGTGGGAAGGACTTTCCTACAAGGAAATTGCGGATTTGACTGGTAAAACCGAAACGAATGCGAAGGTGATTTTCTCCCGCTCCCTCCTTCGCCTTCGCGAAGGCTACGGCGGGCCTGCGGCTCTTTCTCTTCTGATTTTATTCCCAACACTTCTATGAAGACTTCTATCACACAATTCTTGGCCGATCTCTACGAGATTGATCCGAGCCTGAAGGCTCACGAAGCAGAGCTAAAACCTCTGCTCGAAAAACTGATCGCCGAAGATCCATCGTCCGCACCGGATTCGGCCTTCGTCCAAAAACTCCGCATGCAACTGCGTGATCATGTAGCAAATTTGGAAGAGCAATCTGCAGGATCAGTCTGGCAGCGCTTTGGGTATCTCTTCAGCGCAGGAATAACCGCAGCGGTTATTATTCCCATTGCAGTCGTCCTTACAAACCAGCAACCTCTTACGCCCGGTGCGCCGCTCTTCAGTAACAGCGTGGAGACAACAGGTAAAAATGCATTCGGAAATCTGAGCGATATTGTTGCGGGAAATACCATGGTCGGTACCGATGCGCGCAGTATGCGTCCGCAGAGCGGAGGCGGCGGTCCGGAAAATGGTGCAATGCCAACCACTGCCGTCGAATCCTACGGCATGATGGATGATCGCATGATTATGCCGTGGCCGCAGGTGCAATACAGGTACGTCTTCAGCGGAGCACTCACAGATCTGCAGGACACTGTTTCCGTCTATAAGCGCAACTTCAAACCGCTCACGATTCCACTTTCTGCTCTGGCGGATAAGCTGAACATGGGTGGCCTGAACATGGGCTCCTTCAATGGCATGAACGTAGAGAGCGTGTCCTTCGTGCAGCCTGTTTCCTACGGATACAGGATGTATGTGAACATGCTGGATTCCAGTGTGAGCATTGATGCCAACTACGAAAAGTGGCCTCAGTCCAAGTGTCAGACAGAAGCATGTTGGCAGGCGGAACGCGTGAAGATTGGAGATGTCCTCAGCGACACCGATGCTATTTCTATCGCACAAGCATTCGCGAAGGATCATGGAATTGACCTTTCCATCTACGGTACTCCAGAAGTCGATAACAACTGGCGCCGCGACTACGATCGCGCAACCGACAAGTCTTTGGTCTACGTTCCGGATCAGCAGCGCGTGATTTTCCCACAGCTTGTTGATGGCAAGCCCGTCTACGACCAGTCCGGTCTGAAGACAGGACTCAGCATCTCTGTGCAGGTAAAAGAGAAGAAAGTGATGAACGTCTACGGCATTGGTGACCACAGTTACCTCACCTCCGATTACGCAGGTGTGACAGATGCTGCTGCCATTCAGACATTCCTCAGCGGCATCGATAACTACAACTACTACATCGACCCCGCTGCGAGTGTCCGCGAAGGGGGTGCAAAGGATGCAGATGTGAAGAAAGTCACTGTTATCCTTGGCGCACCGACTCTCTCCTACGCGCAGTACTACCGCTACACGCAGAACCGCAACGACGAACTCCTGATTCCGTCACTCGTGTTCCCGGTGGAACGTGTGGAAGGGGAAACCGAGAATGCGTATTACAGGCAGCAGGTGGTGGTGCCGCTTAGCAAGGAAATGCTGGAGGAAATGAGCAAGCGTCCGGAGGTGATGCCTATGGGGAGGGGTGGGGTGATTATGGATACGCCACAAACGAGTGTGGAGCCGGTGGTGATTGATCAGTAAAAAGTTAGGTCAAGGTTTAGGTTGAGGGGTAAGGGCTTTGGGCTCTTATCCCTTTTCTTTAGCTAGTTTTTGAAAAAAAGAGTTTGCTTGAGTAGCAAATTTACTACTATTTATTCACCAGAATTACTGAAGGTAAATTAGATAAAATAAAAAATTATAATTAATAGATTCATACAGTAACAAGATATGCCCCTTGTTTATTTTGAGAAGTAAAGCGTTGGTTAATTGCAGAAAAATTGTTCTCACGCATATGCAAAGCCAAACTTAATAGCGATGCACGAACAATACCTGCCTGCTGATCAGGGTAGAAAAAATTTTGGCAAGTCACGATATATTTCACTGCTAGATAATCATCAATTGAGCCACTCAGTTTTTCCATGATTTCTACACATGCCTGGCGACACTGGATGCTAGTGTATACCGCGAGTCGCATGCCTACGGATGAGAGCAGGGCAGGATGTTTTGCTTTCACCTTGTCGTAGCATGCACCCATTAGAATGTCTAAGAATAGCTTTGATAATGCTTGCTCATCACCTGTCATGCGACAGCAGCCAAAGAGCATAGCTGATTCTAATCTTACAAGATCAAAACATGGATGCCCCGGGCCGCTTAAGGCATAATCAATAAAATGTGGCTGACGATCGCGCACTAAAATATTTCGCAATTGAACATCACCGTGCACACTCGCACGATTAAGCATGGTGGATGCCCTTTGCATTGCTTCAGTCCGAAGACAGAATATATCAATCGGCAAACCATCTGAATCAACAAATGACAGCTCAACGCCTCTCCTGAGTGCTTCTTCCACAGATTCTATGCCAAGCCATGCCTTACTTTCCATATTATTACTGGGCGTTAGACAATTAAGTTCGCTAATTTTTTTAACTGTAAATTCGATAAATTGACGCATATCATGCTCCATTTGCGATCGTGCAGTGTCTTGTGCTGAGGGATTGATTTCATCGTATAGAATATTTTCCATCCGAGATTCCAATGTCGGCGCGGGTTCTCCTCGCTGATTAATATCTTCAACAACAGAGAAAAGTATTAGAGCATTGCCATTGTGGTGAAATGGAGCAGGGTTGAGCGTGTCATCCCAAGGACGGATATACATTTGGAAGCGGTTCATTTCATCAGTTACTTCAGCCAGATTCGCAATTTTTGCGATTAACGGAGCTCCAATGTCATCTGGCTTTAAGTGTATAATATGCGCACCAGATCTTCCGCCTGTCAGTTTTTTTGTTTCCATTCGTGTCAGTTGTACATCGCGAATATTTCGATTTCGCACGATCTGAGCAGTGGCTGCTTGCAGTAGTTGCGTTTGTTGTAAATTTAATTCAGAGGATGCCATGTGAATGCTGTCCGTGCATGAGAGCGACTTGCTTGCAGTAGCAAGATTAACCAGTTCCACCATTCCGATTCTTGCGTCGTTTGCGATTGTTGACATTGCAGCACTTGCATTTCCACGACACATTTTGATCTCTTGTGAAATTTCAGCATGTGTAATTGCTAACCCATTTGTATCTAGTTTGACGTAGCAGAAGCTCGAAAAGCAGAGAATATTTCTAAGAATTTTCAAATGCTGGTCATCTGGAAAATTACTCCAAAAACTTGCCGCGATAATTATACCGCATACTTCATTTGCATGACCTGTAAGTAATTCCTCATAATTCTCTGGTGGTACTGCGGGAAGCGGAAAAAATCCTTTTGTCCTGAGGCGTAATTTTGTCGCTTCATAATCGCTTGTAACTCCTAACAGAACCACAGTATTTACCCGTGCATCTTCAGAAATTCGGCCTTCTTCCGGTTGCGCCCTTGTCTCGACTGCGGGAATTACTATAAGTGTTGTCAGCGGAGGTGTAACAGGGACAGTTGTCGTTTTTATATTTTTCCCATATGGAATTCTTTTAAGATCGGGGGGGAGGATGAGATTGAGCGCATTACGTGCTTCATCAGACCACTTACGTCCAGTCTCAGCAAGCGCCAGCATTTCACTATATGGGAGTTCTACAGCCGTAAGCACTAGATCAAGACGTCGCGCCATTTCAACTGGTCGCAACAGGGATTGTTGGATTGCCTCAACAGCATTGGTCATTGCAGAAAGAGCGGTTGGCGCTCTCGCTTTTTCTATTGCTCTAACAAAATCGTGATAGCCTGCTTCGAATGCACGAATATCTGGCTGTAGTAGAGGGGCCAGTAATGGGTCATTAATTGAAGTCACTACTAACTCATGGAAAGCAGATCGTGATATTTTTCTTGTCGAAGCATAAAAGCTTTTGCACCTCCTTCTAGAATGCTTAAGATGTCACCCTTCATCTCATCAATTGAACCTGTTTTCGGGACTGCGGCAAGCATCGGATTTTCCATATCCATCACTACGACCTTATCCGCCTCTCCCAATACAGGAATATTTGCATTATGTGTTACGAAGATTAACTGACGTTGGATTTTAAGAGAACGAATTTGGTCGACAAGAGTTGTATAAATAAAGCGGTTATCCAAGTCATCCTCAGGTTGATCAAAGATAAGTGGATAGTCCGCAGGCCTCATAATAAGTGGGAGAAGCGCAGTCGCCATTTGACCACTCGAAAGTTGGCTGATCGACTTACTAATGGCACCGTCATACAGAGTTATCTCAAGTTGGTCTTCCGGTATAACACCTTCAAGCTGGTAAAGATCGGGCACATCGAATAAATGCGTGATTAGTCGTGACATTTGTCCTAGATCACGATTCAGTAAATCAGTGAGTCTTTGAGATTCACCAGTTTCGACAATATCGATAAGATCCGCTGCGCGTACTTTTTCTGCCAGATCATGCACGATTTCTTCTTGCCCACGCAGACCAGAGCCACTCAGGAGATGTAGAAGTAGTTCGACATAAGCTCCAGAGCGATTGCCGCGATCAATTGCCAATACCACTTGATCACCACAACGATCGTTAATCTTTTGTGCCTCTGCTGTGCGCAATCCATAAATTTCATCATTAATCTGCGCGATTCGCTCGCGGAATTCATTGCGTTGAATCAACAGGTTTTGCACTTCTTTTTCCATTAGCGTCAGTTGTTCTTGAAGTCGTAAACGTTGTGCAATCCCTTGCTTGAGAGCATCTTCCTGCTTCAGACTCTCATTCACTGTCTGAGCATCTTGTAGTAATGTGTAATATCGAGTGTTTTTCTGCTCATATATAGATGCGAGTTGGGCGAGAGGTGCTTGCAATGATTTTTTAGTTTGCTCCACGATTGCTTGATTATTCTGCGAAAGGAAGGCTTGAAATTCGCGAAGTCCCTTGATGAGCTGTTCTGCTTCCAGCTCTTGTGCGACGTGCTCATCAAGCATGGACAAATCAATCGTGTCCATGGACGCCATTTGCAATGATGACAAAATAGAATCGCGAGTTTGCAATGCCCTATGAAACTGATCCAAAATATTCTTACGCTCCAAGAATCCCTGTCGCTCAGTCTCGAGTTCCTCAGGGAGTTTAGGCTGTGTTGATTGAAGCGTAGTGAGCCGCGACTGCAATTCAGGGAGTCCTTGTATGTCGGCTTTTAGTGCTTCTATATTCGCACGCTGTTCTCGTAATACTGGACCCAGTGAGGCAAGTGATGATGCATTTTTATTTCGCTCCTTATTAAGTTCATCAATGGTCGTTTTGTGTGGTCGATCGATTAAATCGAGTCGTCGCTCATTATGTTCTGCGATCTGTTGCAGATCACCTTGTGAGTAAATCTCCACTTGGTCCAAAATACTTACATCGGCAATTTCTTGTACACCTTGACGATAGATGCGTGGAGGAGTGAGACAATCGCGTTCGATCGAAAGCTCTTCTTTTCCAGTCAGCGTTTCTTCCATGACAATGCATTGTGCCATGCCTTCCCCAAGGGTGGCTTTAATCAAGCCATGTTGTGCTGAGGAATCGGAATTACTCGTTTCCAAAAGAGCTTCCACTCGCTTTGGATCGCAGTTGAATGCAAATCGAATTGTTTCTATCACGGTTGATTTACATGTTCCGCGTGCACCAATTATGCAAGTCAGCCCCGGTGCAAAGCTAATGGGCGCATTTTGCAGGAAGCCTGCATTTGTTTGAAGTGAAGCTATCCGAATGGCCATACAGAAGAGGGAGTATACGGATCAAGCTATGCAATGGGACATAGTTGCTTAAGGGAGTTCACAAGATATTGTGTTTTATTTATCATGCAAACACTACATGTTGATTAATCATGTGATAATTACATAGTACTCGTTCACTAAAGCAATATAAATTAATATAATCATCATCCATCATAAGAGAAGTGAAGGAAAAGCTCTGCACAATACTTCCACATTCCTCCCATTGGCGCCCACCTCACGCCTCGCCTAACCTCACCCATACCCGTCCTCCTCGCCCCGCGCTTCACTATCTTCATCCTGTGGTTAGCCTCCCCGTGGTTTACCGGTGTCTTCGAAACACGCCTGTGGCCCATCCTCAGATTCCTCTTCCTGCCGTTCACCCTCCTCTGGTACAGCGTCGTGGTGAACTGGTTTGGTGGACAGTGGGAATGGGTGCAGGTACTGGGATGGGTTTTGGCGTTGGTGATGGATTTGTCATCAAGTAAGAAGAGTACCGAAAGAAAAAGAGCATAACGAAGACCGATGCAGTTGCATCGGTCGGTTTCGTTTCGCATTTCAGCGAGCAAAGAAGTAGAAGGGGTACAAGATGAAGAGCCGAGGCGTTCGTTTGTAATAGCGCTCGGCTTCTTCGCCGAAGCGTGCGAGTGTTTCTTGCTCCTGGAGATACCCGGCTCTGAGTATCCCAACCAGAAAAAGTGTCAATGAAAGCCAATATCCGATTGTATACAGTGGATACTGAAAGTCATGGACCATCTTTGTTGGCCACCAGATGTCCATCCCCATTAGGAGTGCGCCGGTATACATAGGATGTCGAGTAAACCGGTACAAGTCGTTCGTAATCAGCGTCTTCGTCTTGCGGTAATACACGCGGAACAAGCAGTAGGTGAAAATCGCGATCCCGATTGCGCCTATCGTTAGTGACACTGCCGGATGCTGGGCATCCTGCATGAACGATGCCGCACCAATCTGATAGAAGTAGCTGCAAACAAGCATAATCTGAAATGGCACCCCCTTTTTCTTGTAGTGACGTGCCATATCAGTGCCACCTTCATTTAGTGTCTGACTCATTCTGAAAACTCCTTATAAAAAGATACTTCTCTTGCCGTTGAAAAAAAGGGCGAAACATAGTTATTCTGATCACTTTCCGTATAATGTCAAATATGTCCTAGGTGCACTACTTCTGCAGTACCTCTTTTATAAATAACCCCGTCCTCATCCACAAAACCCTCCCAAAAAGATGATTTTACCCTACATATCTCATACACTATTTCTATGAGCCCCCAAGAAATCTCCGGCGGCACAGCCCATCCATTACCCGCTGATGTAAAGAAAGCCCTAACCGCCGACAAAGAGGTGCTCGCACTCTGGGAAAGTCTGACCCCGCTTGCGCGCAATGAATGGATTTGTTGGGTGGAGTATGTGAAGAAAGCGGAGACGCGCAAAGAACATATCGAACGCATTCCTGTGCAACTGAAAGAAGGTGACCGCCGTCCATGCTGTTGGATAGGCTGTACGCACCGGACAGATAAGAAGTTGAGTTCCACGCAAAAGTGGATACTTGGGAAGAAGAAAGAAAAGCAGGAGTGAATAGTCTGCAAAAAAGCGTGTATCTGCTACCATGCATCCGTGAAAAAAGCCTCCAAAACATTCCTCCTCTTCGCAATCGGCGGAATGGCACTTAGTCTCCTCTCGCTTGTTATCTGGATTTCCGTGAACAAAAATATCAACGGACTTGTCTTTGGTCGCGTTGTCAGCCTTGCGCCTGCATCCATTTCCATTGCAGACAGGAATGAGAGAATGACAACGGTCCTCATTCGGCCAGATACGAAGATCACCAACAGGCGTGAAGCCGCGCTGCTACAGGATATTCCCGTCGGTCAATTCGTGCAGGTGACGGGCACACGTATCAATCCGGAGACCATTGAGGCAGATCACATCAGATTGATGCGTGCTTCGGGCCCGTGGCAACTCTTCTATGATACACCTTAGCAAAAAGCAGCTCATTGGCGCGCTCACTCTTCTGGGTACTATCGTTTTTTCTTTGGTGCTGGTGTCTATTCCCACAGATACGCTACTGGAATACATCGGCACGAATAACGCATACGTGTTTGTGTACCTCATCGCATTCCTCGGGAGCATCAGCACCTTCGCCAGCATTCCGTATCCCCTTATTCTTATTGGTTTGGTTGCCGGTGGATTGAATCCGCTGCTTGCAGGAATACTCTCTGCATTGGGAGTCAGTACCTCCGATACACTGACCTTCTTTGCTGCACATAAGGGAAGAGTATTACTCCCGGAGAATATTTCCCGCTCTTTCCAAAAAATGTCCGTGTGGATAGGGCGGCATCCAACATTGTTCAATCCCGCACTGGTTCTGTACGGCATCTTTGCACCGCTCTCCAATGACTTTGCCGTCATCTCTCTGTCCCTCATGAAATTCTCGTTCTGGCGCGTGGTACCGGTGCTGGCAATCGGGAATATGATTTATAACATTGGCATCGCATTTCTGGGGGTGTATGCGTATGACTGGATTGTGGGATTGTTTTAAATAGATAGAGATTCAAAAAACATTCAGCAAATAGATTGCCCGTACCTCTCACCTCCCATACCCTTGTCCCATGCCCATCATCCTCGCCTTCATCGGCCTCATTGCCCCGCGCTTCACTATTTTCCTTCTGTGGTTAGCCTCCACTTGGTTCACCGGCGTCTTCGACACACGCCTGTGGCCCATCCTCGGATTTTTGTTCCTGCCGTTCTCACTCCTTTGGTACAGCGTCGTTATCAACTGGTTTGGTGGTGAATGGGGATGGCTGCAAATTCTTGTAATGGTTATTGCGGTGGTGATGGATTTGGGTTCTTCCAAGAAGAGCGCGAGGAGATAATACGCTTAGTGCATTGTCATTTGACTCTACCTTCGCATTTCCCCACACTACTCCCGTATTTTTTTCTATGTATTTTTTTATGCGTACGACACTCGTATCCGCTCTTTCAGGTATTAGTTTGCTGTTGAGTGCCACTCCGGCTTTGGCTGCTGCACCACGTGCAGATATTCAAGTCACCTTGCAGGCACCGTCTTCTGTTCAGATTTCCACTCCCACCACCTACACCGCAACTGTGAAAAACTTAGGTCCGGCCACTTCTACCAACACACAGATTGTTGTGGAGTTCCCGCTCACGAATACATCGCCCACCGTTGCTATCCTTGGAAACGTAACAGAATCTGAGTCTGCATGCTCCATTGCGTCCAATAAAATAACTTGCGTAGTCGGCAGCTTGAAGAAAGGAAAAAGCGTCAGTATCAGCTATAGCTACACCGCCCCTGTTTCCACGAAGGTTTTGGAAATGAAGGCCATTGGCTCTTCTTCCGTAGCAGATGCCAACACCGGCAATAACACGGCAACCGTTGTACCGAATTTGCTTTACCCCACACGCAGCTTCACGTCTGCAACAATGGAAAATTCACACTGCACAGGAACCAATCTAACTTCGTATTTTGAATGCGCGCTCTTCCCAAGCTCCATCAGTACGCACACCGCTACATTTAACGTAGGCGGAACCATTACATTATCCGAACCCGGTTATTACGGTTCATGGTCTCAGCCATCTGCGAGCCAATTGTTCTTTGAATATTTTGATACAAACGGCAAAGCCGCAGAATTCAATGGCTATGCCATAAACGGCAGCAATTGCTTTGATGGCCTCACAACATTCTTCCCGCAGCCAAACGACTACGTCAGTCCGTATCGCGTTTGTATTCAGTAATACACAGCTCGTCTCTCATAAAAAACCCGCGGTCATCGCGGGTTTTTTAGTTTTTGAGAACAGCTACCGGTCTGTGTGCCAGGATCATGCGTTGGTCGCAACGATCAGTATGCTATACTTCGACTACCTTCTCCTCCCATACACTTATGCGTAGAAAAGTTTACACACGCCTGCTCTCACTCTGCGCAGGTGCACTTT
Organism: uncultured Candidatus Peribacteria bacterium; assembly: GCA_964554785.1. GTDB lineage: Bacteria > Patescibacteriota > Gracilibacteria > Peribacterales > Peribacteraceae > CALREJ01. The sequence continues at coordinate 80,673 of CAZKPW010000002.1, forward strand.
TGCTTAGTGCTTGCACTGCAAATATCACTCCACCAAGCGAAGAAGGCAATCCTCTTTCCGGCGCTATCCACATTGATGGGTCCAGTACTGTCTTCCCAATTACCGAAGCTGTAGCCGAGGAATTTCGTACCGGGGAACCCGGCGTGCAGGTGACGGTGGGGGTCTCGGGAACAGGTGGGGGATTTAATAAATTCTGCCGTGGCGAGACCGATATCAACGATGCTTCCCGTCCCATCAAGCAGACCGAAATCGATCTCTGTAAAGAATCCAATATTGCATACCAAAGCACGACGGTGGCATACGATGGACTTGCTGTGCTCATTAGTCCCAAGAACACATGGGTGGATCATCTGACAGTTGCCGAGCTGAAGAAAATTTGGGAGCCAGAAGCACAGAACACAATCACCCGTTGGAACCAAATTCGTTCCGAATGGCCGGATGAAGAGATTCATTTGTACGGGCCGGGAGTGGCGTCGGGAACGTTTGATTACTTTACTGAGGCAATTACAGGAAAGGCTGGCAAAAGCCGCGGAGATTACACTGCCAGCGAAGACGATAATGTCCTTGTACAAGGAGTCAGCAACGATCAATACTCGCTGGGATTCTTCGGTCTTGCGTACTACAGCGAAAACAGTACAAAATTAAAACTTGTGCCCGTGGACGGAGGAGCTGGCCCTGTCCTTCCGAGCGAGGAAACAGTGAAGAACGGCACCTACACACCGCTCTCGCGCCCGCTCTTCATTTACTTCAATAGCGTCGCACTCAAAAAGCCCGAGGTACAATCCTTTGCCAGGTTCTACTTGGAAAATGCAGGATCGTTTGCAAGCGAGGTGGGCTATATCCCACTTACAGATGCTGAATATGTAACGCAGACATCTTTAATTGAAAAGTTCATCCAATCGCTTTCATCGGATGCCGACTAATCTATCCGTATGATTGTCTCCTACGCGAAACGGCCCTTTGTAGAGCGCTGTATTGAATCAGCACTCTTTCTGTCAGCACTTATTACTATTGTCACAACGGTCTCGGTGGTGTGGATTTTGCTGTCACAGTCCCTCGGGTTTTTCAGGGAAGTGTCGTTGTTGGAATTTTTGACGGGGACAGAGTGGACGCCGCTCTTCACAGAGAAACATTTCGGTATTCTTCCATTGGTGGCAGGCACGGTGCTTACGTCAGCAGTGGCAATTGCTGTTGCACTGCCTATGGGTTTGGTCATTGCAATCTATCTGAGTGAATATGCACCCAGGCGCATACGCAAAATAGTCAAACCACTGTTGGAAATTCTGGCGGCAGTTCCCACTGTGGTCTACGGATATTTCGCCCTGGTTGTGGTCACTCCGTTTTTACAAACATTCATACCCGGACTGCCCGGCTTCAATGCGCTCTCGCCAGGGCTTGTTATGGGATTAATGATCATGCCCTTTATTACGTCTCTCAGCGAGGATGCGTTGTATGCGGTACCGACATCTCTCCGGGACGCGGCCTATGCCATGGGCTCCACACGATTCCAGACATCGGTAAAAGTACTGGTCCCTGCAGCATCCTCCGGCATAATTTCCTCGGCGCTCTTGGCAGTGTCGCGTGGAATGGGGGAAACGATGATCGTGGCGATTGCCGCAGGTCAACAACCGAACCTCACCTTCAATCCGCTTGCTGCAGTGGAAACAATCACCACGTATATCGTACAAGTCAGCTTGGGCGATGTTCCCCACGGCTCACTGGAATTCCGTACTATTTTTGCCGCCGGAGCGATGCTCTTCGTGCTTACCTTCTTACTAAATAATCTGAGTTACGTTCTCCATAGAAAATTCCGCCACGTCTATGAATAATGCCAGTTACAACAGGCGCGTCGATACAGCCTTCGCGTACGCAGGCATTCTTGCAACGTGCATTGGTTTGATCGCACTTGCAACACTCATCATTTATATTTTCGGTACAGGGTTCGGCAGATTGGATGTGGCGTTTTTCCTCTCCCTCCCTTCTCGCTTTGCAGATAAAGCAGGCATTCTGACTGCGTGGACAGGCACACTGTGGATTTTTGCATTTACGACACTCTTTGCAGTGCCGGTCGGCGTGGCTGCAGGAATTTATTTGGAAGAATATACAAAAAAAGGATTTCTCTCGGCCGTACTCGAAATCAATATCTCCAATCTTGCGGGAATTCCGTCCATTATTTACGGCATTCTGGGACTCATGCTTTTTGTCAGAGTAATGGCATTGGGGCAAAGCATTCTTTCGGGCAGTCTGATTCTCGCGTTACTCATTCTTCCTATTATTATTGTGTCCACTAGGGAAGCATTGCGCGCAGTGCCAAAAACACTCAAGGAGGCATCACTGGCTCTGGGTGCGTCACGTTGGCAAACAATCTGGCGTCAGCTTTTGCCCGCATCTTCCGCAGGAATTATCACAGGTATTATTCTGGCAATCTCGCGTGCAATCGGCGAAACAGCGCCACTGATCATGATCGGAGCACTTACGTACGTCCCTTTTGTAGCCGTGTCACCCATGGATGAATTTACGGTACTGCCCATTCAAATTTTCAACTGGGTGTCGCGTCCGCAAGAAGCGTTTGCCGTGAACGCCGCTGCCGGAATCATTGTGCTGTTGCTGATTGTTTTTTGTATGAATGGCATTGCTGTCTTTTTCAGAAACAGAGCGCAGAACCATATGAAATGGTAATTTTCATTTCTCTTCCGATTCAAGAATCTTATGGAACATGTCACCACTCCCGACTCCCAGCCGGTTGCAAAATCCACAACGCCCAAGTTGGAAGCGCGCGGTATTCATGTGTGGTATGACCAGAAAAAAGTGTTGAACAATGTGAGTATGGTTATTCCCGAACATACGGTCACCGCGCTCATTGGCCCTTCCGGATGTGGCAAGTCTTCTTTCCTCCGGCTGTTTAATCGCATGAATGATTACATTGATGAGTTTCGGATGCAGGGAGAAATTTTTGTGAACGGAGAAGATATTTATAAGCAATCGAAGGGACTGGAAGAATTGCGACAGACTGTCGGGATGGTTTTCCAAAAACCCAATCCATTTCCAAGTTCCATATACGAGAACGTTGTCTACGGTTTGCGTATCCGCGGAACGAAAAAGAAATCCATTCTTGATGACATTGCAGAGCGCTCATTGCGTCAGGCAGCACTGTGGGATGAAGTAAAAGACGACCTGAAGAAAAATGCACTGCGCCTGTCTGGCGGACAACAGCAACGACTGTGTATTGCCAGGTCGCTTGCAGTGGAGCCGTCTATTTTGTTGATGGATGAACCCGCTTCATCGCTTGATCCTATTTCCACGGAAAAAATTGAACATCTCATCAGCGATCTCAAGCCGCATTACACTATTCTGATCGTGACGCACAACTTGCAACAGGCAGCAAGAATAAGTGATCAGACAGGTTTTTTGTATATGGGTGATCTTGTGGAGTTTGGTAAAACGAATGATATTTTTCACCATCCGTCCCATGAGCAGACTAGTCGGTATGTGAATGGGCATTTCGGATAAGCTCGTCATTTTTTAGAGAGCTATTGGATATGCCGGATCTTCTTCTATTTGTCTGTGTCACAATCAATCGTCCATTCAATTGCTTCGATGGTTTGACCACGTTCTTCCGGCAGCCAAACGATTACGGTAGTCCGTATCGCTTTTGCATCCAGTAATACTTAGCCTATCTCTCAAAAAAAACCGCGATCTTCGCGGGTTTTTTTGTAGTTTTCTATAAAGAAAACAGTTCTATGTGCTACAATAGCCACTCGATCTCTGGAATCTACGGCTCTCCGACCGACATATTATGTACAAATTTTGTACCCAGATATCTTCTCTATTCTTAGACCCGCATCGCACCTTCATGGCCCAGCCATGAACCCAAGCGTAGCGCGTGGTTCATGGGGATGACAGGCTTCGACAGCGTGATTCTGGATATGTGTCGCCTCGATCCGGGATGGCAACGGTTCCCGATACCCACTTGTTGCAAAAACAACTGCAGCTAAACCTGCTACGGCTCGCCTTGAGAAGGGTCTCCGTTTCGCTCAGTCTCTGAGCGGAATGCGTTCCTTCGCTTTCGCAGCCTAAGTTTCCCTTTAGCGGAAACACGCTTTACCTTCTATCCTCACTAAAAGGATAAGGCGTTATCAGTGAGGTGGGATCAGTGTCTGACAGTGCACTGCTCCGACATCCCTCTGTCATCCTCACACTCTATCCTTGTTTCTTCCTAAGGAACTGTGAGTAACGGAAGATTCATGATCGTACTGGCACCATGTTCACACGTTGGACCCCGGTTCAATTCCGGGCATCTCCACCATCTAAGTTTTTTTCGCGTTCAATAACGTAATTGTCACCTGTAACCCCGTCGCAAAACTGACCCATGCCAAGTAGGGAATTTGCGCGTAGGTAATCCACATGGCGTAGGGGAATATTGCAAACATTGCCCAGACGAGTGTTACCAGGACCAAAAAGATATCCAGACATGCCAGTGCATTGCTGCGGAGGCCGAACTGGAGCGGCGTGAAGAGAAAATTAAAAAGAAGATTCAATACAAACGGCAGCAAAATAAGCCAGGACATTCTTCCTTGCAGTGCAAGCATCAGTGCTGCGCCAAACGAAAAAATAATCCCGACATACAGCACGGTCCACACCGGTCCGAAGACGGCAGCGGGAGGAGCCCAATCGGGTTTTTTCAGTGCCTGATACCAATCGTATGCGCGCATACCAAAAGTATAACCCATCTTATGCGAATGCGGGTGATATTTTGACGGGTTTCTATCTCTCTTCATAGTATCATTGTTGTTTGATACTATCTGCGTGTGATCATTTTTTTGATTTCTGATTGTATAAAAACTTCCTATTTCCTCCTTTTCTTTTTATGAAAATACGCCTTGGTTCCATTATTGGATGGGTTTGTACCGTCCTCGTATCCGCCCTGACAGTGATGAGCGCCATCATGGAATTCGTTCCCATGACAGATCCTGTTATGATCGACTACGCTACACGTTTAGGTGTGCTCGACATAGCGGTGCCGCTCGGGATTACTAAACTGATTCTTGTCCTTCTATACCTCATCCCGCGTACGTCGACAGTCGGCTTTGTATTGCTTATTGGTTACTTCGGAGGTGCGCTTGCTACAAATATTACACATGGTTTTCCATTTGCAGACTATGCCCCGCTTACAATCGTTCTTGTCCTGATGACGATCGATGCATGGCTCCGCAAACCTGAGCTCCTCACACGTTTGATGGGCCGTCCGGTGAAAGCTTAATTGAATACATTTTGTATACAAAAGATCGCGACCCATACCGGTCGCGATCTTTTTAGATGGGTATTTTAGAGTGTGGTTTGCAATGCCTGCAGCGCTTCAATTTGTTCGCGCAGTTTCTTCTGCGTTGTATCGATTTCTTCCAAAATCGCGAGTTGCTGTTCTATGTTTCCGAGTTCGGCTTTCATGTTGTCTTTCTGTGCAATGTCCGCTTGTACGGTTGTAACGGTTGCTTCTGCACGTGTCTGCAGTTCATGTATTGCTTGAGCAATTTCCGTAATTTTCACGGTCGCTTTTTTTGTATGATCAATGACAATTTCTTGCGTGGTCAGTCCCTGAATACTCATGGATTGTTGCAGCAGTGTGGTGGACCATTCTGTCAGCTGAGGATCATCATTTTCCGGGTTCATACTGTCCAGCTTGCGGATCATGGCACTCAAATCCTGATACGTGGATTGTAAGCGTTGAGCAATTCCTTCTTCCAGCACGGAAATTTGCGGAGCCAGGGTATCTCTCTTTGCGGTCATGGTAAGAGTCTGGTCCGTTACGTTTACCGAATCGACAATACTCACGGTCACAACAGCGGGAGCAATGGGTGCGGGTATAGCCCCCAGTTCCACATTTTGGAAAGATTCGTTGCTTAGTGAAGCGGGAGTCGCTGCTGGTTCCGGAGCGTCTTGCTCTGCATGTTCCACAGCCGGAACAGGTTCTTCTATTGGAGGCGTTTGCAATGCTGTAGACGAGACAGACGGATCCGCAGGGGTGGATGTGGATACAGATTCCCCTTCCTTTTGAGTCATGATTTTTTGCAGATTTCCTAGTAACAAGGAAATTGCTTTTTCAAAATCAGCAGATTTGTCCTGCTGCTCCAATGAATTGTTGTTCGTATTCAATTGGTAACAACTCATGAGTGCTTCACAGATTTGCAAAATACTTTCGATATAATTTTCGTGCGCTTCCGCAGTGAATTGGCCGGTTTGCTGCAGAGAGCGTGCCGCCTCTGCAAGAATTGGATGTATTTGAATCAATGTGAATTCTGAAAATAAACGGCTGCCTGTCGTATTGTGGGTATTATATCTCTGCATTTTTTGCGAAAGAGGACCGGTCATTTCCATGCACGCAGAAATAGCTTTCAAAAATTCCTCCGCTTCATCTCCTTTCAGCTTCTCGCCGCTTCCTGCCGGCACGTACGTCCGCAGATCTTCCAAAAGAAGATTCGCACCTCGAACATAGTGTTGAGGCACTTGGCTGCTTGCAACGTTGCCAGTTCTTTTATCGACATGCATAAGAGCTACAGTCCCTCTTAACTTAAAAAGACGTAAGAATTCAACGGCAAATGCATCGAATGCCGTGGCACTTTCCGGTGAAGACTGCAAAGTACTCTGGCGATCTTTTACATAGGTATATATTTTCTGAATCAGAAGGCGCGTTGCAAAATCGCCGACGTATTTAATTTTTCTTTCTGCAAAATCACTCACGGAAGCGACTGCTTCCGCAGCTTTTGCTGCAAACGGATTGAGTGTTTCTACGGAGACCGCAGCATCTGCAGACAGTTCAGGGGCAGTAACCGGTTCTTCAATAGGCAAGGAAATCGGCGCTACTTCTACAGACATGCGTGCGCTTTGTGCATTGCCAGCGGGAAGAAGACTGGAGAATGCGGTGTCATTCACAGTCGCGACAGTGTCGGATGTGCTGCCGTTATTTCCTTGCAGTGTGGCATTGTGGTTTCTTGCCACAAAGACCTCTTCTGCAATGACCGGCGTCACAGTCGGCCGCACCTCATATGCAACGACTGCGTCGACAGGAGTGTCACTTCCATTTTTTTCCGGTTGCGCTCCTGTCCTTCTTACTGCGGGCATTTCCATATATTCAATATACGATTTAATTTCTAAATACGGACGCACGAGCTTCATGTTCCCGTTGCAACGCTCGTTTACTTTGTTTGCCGCATTTGCAAGGAATGTCCCATCCGTATAAAAGTTGGTTCCGTCTTTTCCACCCATATCTTTCCAGAATTGATCCAGTACACTTGCTTCTTCCGATGTCATTCTCCATAGGGGCATTGCGTCGGGTTCCCTGCGCGCAGAAAAATGTTTCCACTTTTTCGGCATAAGAATGGCTTCGGCAATAATGACGCTATTGCCGGTTTCCATATCAATATCTAGATACGGAATCTCTGAAAGATCCAGATTGGCAGTTTTCGCCATATTTTGAAGATCGTTTCGCTGGATACGACCGGGCAGCACATGTTTAATCCATTCGGATGTAAGTACAATTTTTTCGCACTCTTCCAAATTTTCAGCAGATGTATCGTTTACCATCAGTTCATTGATTTTTTGGATAAGGGCGAATTGCACAGTCGGAACATCCGGATATTCATTTTCCCGAACAGATTCAATCGCCATACTCAATGCTAGGATAAAATTGCCAAATAAATCCGCTCCTTTGGCACTCACGCGTTCCGAACCGGATACAAGCGGTGTTTTTTTAAGGGATTTAATACCCACAAATTTTCCATCTGGCGAGGTGGGGATGAGTACATTCAAGCGGTCGACGTTGGTTGTGTGAAACTGTTTCATGACCAGTGCCACATACCGTGCCGGCATGAGTAATTCAATGTGCGTGGCTGAGTTGACGTTCTCTGTCGGCAGAGCGTCGCGTACGCGTTGACGGATGGTGTCGCAAATGCCGTCGAATTGCAGGACAATCTGTTTCCACACTCTTTCATCCAGATACTGTGATTCGGTGGTACTCATTTGCGGTTTTAATGCGTGTATTCTTGCATGTGCTTTTTTTGCCGCAGTGCGTAACTCCCCATAGGTTTTCCACTCACCCCCTTTCAAGACTTCCAGAGTTTGGAGAATATTGCCCATAAGATTTCGCGTTTTATCTTTGTCTACACTCTGCTTTCTTGTACGAGCGCCTGTGGGGAAAAGTGTCACGATATTTTCAACAACTGCGTTGCAGGCCGTCTTGATCATTTCTTCAACTTCTTTTCTGGGAATACCTTCCGGTAATTCTGTGGCATCAGTCATTTCCGGGAAACATTTTTCGTGTTGTGGTTTGTCGCTCATAAAAAAGTGAAAGAAGGAAAGTTCCAAATTCTAGGCTTTCCGGTGGTTTCTGCAAGATCGATTCAAAAAGAGGCCGACATGCGGCCTCTTTTTGAGAACTGTAAAAATGCGCAGAGCGCTTACTCCGCTTTTTCTATAAAACTGGCATTTACATATCCATAGACTCCATTCGGAGTTTTTACTTTTGCCCAGCCATTTTTCAGCATTTCCAGAACGTACAGAGGATCATGCGGCATAAGAGTCATAATATTCACGGCCGTGGCGCGGGAATCTTTGCGGAGATGCAACTGGTAGCTTGTGACTCTGTAGAGCATCCCCTCGGAAGAAACCGGTACGGCAACGGAAGCCTTGGAAGACACGGACGATGCACTGGATACGGAAGAGACTGTAGCTGTGGAAGAAGACTGTACCGAGCGTACGGACCATGCAGAGCGCGACATTGCAGAGGAAGAAGAGGGTGCGGCGACCGGGACTTTGCGATTGGCAAGTCTCATTAGTTTTCTCTGAGAAAGCGTCAGGCGCTCGCGGAACGGCGCGCGCACTGCGGAAGAGCTGCTGGAAGAAGACATACGGCGCTTGCTGGAGGAAGAAGACCTTGCCATGGATTGCACTGCCATGGCTGCAATATCGTCTCCGCCAAGGACGCTGTCGAATACGGTCACTTCATCAATGTTTCCGTGCCAGAATTCTGCACCAAACGGTTGTACGTTGTTGCGACCGATATCGGTTAGGCCTGTCGTTCCCAAGTACACCCCGGATGCGGTTCCTGTCGCTTGCATGGCTCCGTCTACATAGATGCGACGTTGGCGTGTTTTGGAATCGAAGGTGAAGGTGGCGTGGTGCCAGGTGTTTGCCGTAAAGACGTTGTCCGCAGTCGACATATCATCATTCTTAAAAGAAAACTGGAGTGCGCCTTTTTTTGTCAGACGAAGTGCCAGGTCTTTATCTGTCTGTATGGAATCGCCTTGCGATAGCCATACCTGATCCATGCTCATATCCGTTGTTTTTAACCATGCGGCAACAGTAAAGGAGCGGTTATCGAATCCAATATGCGGAGCGCTCAAGTATTCCGTTCCGTTTAGACTGAGCGATGTGTGATTCGCAATCCCTGTTCCCGGAACATCGTCCGAACGTTCTGCACCGCTTACAAACGTGGCATCTCCGGTTTTCCCCGTCGCATCAATGGCTATCATCCCGTTTGATTCATCAAAACCGTAGCGGGTTATCATGGTGACTGCGGCGGCGGATGCTTGTGTGACCAGGGAAAGCGCAACGACTGCGGACAGGGGAATGGTGAGTTTCATGAAAGCAGGGGGAAGAACAAAACGAAAGTCAGTGTAACGACAATGCGGCCTGTTGTCATAGAGGAGAGCAACATTCATAATTGAATAAAAAATGTATTCAAAAATACCGCGCCAGTCGCGGTATTTTTCTAGTGGAATGCAATCTTTTAGAACAGCTTATACCAAGGAAGTGCGGAAGAACTCTGGGAGCTCCTATCCATAGAGGAAGATGAGGACGCAGATCCGGCGGTCGGGGTTGTGGTCTTTGGAGGGAGAACCATCACCTTTGTCGGCTTATTCATTTGAAGGATGACGCTTAAGGGGACGACGCGCGTTTCAAGATCTTTATACTTCGTGCTGGTACGTGTGGTGATGTTATGGTCCAAACGATCCATTATTTCAACGGTGACACCTGCTGTTACAATGTTTTGCAACGATGTGACAGTAGTGGGGATTGCATTGCGTTCAGCCAAAGCAAAGACGTACGGGCCGTACCAGACGCCGCGGTTAGTGGCTTCTGCGTACGGAGTGAGACCATACGCGCGAGCGATAATTTTGGATGCTTCCGCGAAGGTAATCTCTACATCAGGGTGGAAAGACCCGTCCTTGTATCCGCGAGCGATTCCATCGCGCAGTGCGACGCACAGCTGGTTACCGTACCGGCTATCGGTGTGTACATCGGTATAGAGAAGCGTAAAGGTGGGAGGCAAACTTGTGGCAATGTCCCAGTAGCAGTTTGCAATCTGTTCATCTGTATAGAGGTGTTCAACCACCATGGCGGTAAAGGAAGCGCGCGTCATTTTGGTATCGAACACCAAAGACATCGGCATTGCCGTGCTTCCGGTTGAAGTCGGATCGACGAAAATATTCTGATATCCATCGTCTGGAATAATATCTTCTATGAATTTTGCGGATGCAACGGGCGCGTAGAGCGCACCGACAAGTCCTGCAAGGACAATGAGACGAGAGGGATTCATAAATGGGAATGGGAAGGAAAGTAGATAATCGTACTACAAGACTGCGCCGATGCAAGCTTGAGCAGCAGACATGTCTGGTATCTTTTACTCCTCCTTCCCCATTTCTTTTTATGAAAAAGTCGTCGAAGCAGGCTCCTGCAATTTCTCTGCGCGCCTGTCTGGCAGAATTCATTGGTACTTTTTTATTGGCTGCAGGTGTTGCAGAAAGTATCGGCATGATGGATGTCGGTATTCCGACCCCGGTTGTTGCCGGTCTTATTCTTGGAACACTGGTCTATACCATTGGCAGTATCAGCGGTGCGCACATTAACCCTGCGGTCACGCTCTCGCTTTGGACTGTTGGTAAAATAAAAGGGAATCAAGCAGCCGGTTATATTCTTGCGCAGCTCTTGGGTGGCATTCTGGCTTTCAATCTTCAAAAGCAAATGTTTGGAGTGAATTTGGATTATGGTGATATCAATATGGTCGTCGTTGCACTGTTTGAAATGCTCGGTGCATTCATCCTTGTCTGGGGTATTTCCTCCGTCGTGCACGGAAAAGTGGATCCCGCAGCAGCCGGTCTTACCATCGGAGCATCGCTGACCATTGGTGCCATGATTGGATCGATGGGCTCATTCGGGATACTAAACCCGGCAGTGAGCATTGGACTCGGCGTCTTTTCACCTGTTTCCCTCTTGGCTCCCATTGTAGGAGGAGTGATTGCAGCACATCTCTATCGTTGGATTATTCAAGTAAAATAAAGTAGTACAGCCCTTATAGAAAACAAAAAGTCTGATCTAAAAATATGATCAGACTTTTTAAAAGTGTCGGCCCTCGTCCGCCTCTGGCGGATCGGTCTGACACTTGGTCATCATGTCATGTCGAGCGTAGCCGAGACATGACAATAAAAAGACATTTCTTTGCTATACTCCTGTCATTTACTTCTCTTTTTTCATTCTATGAGTTCCCCTATGGATAACGATGTCATTCAAGCAAAGTGTGAACAGTTTTTGCGGGAGTTGGGCGTGCCTGGGTTTGTGGTGTTTGGGTGGCAGAAGGATAATGAGCAGTTTGGGGTGGTGTCATCCTTTCATGAAATGCCCATTAATGCGGCGGTGAAGGGGATGACTTGGGCTTTGAATGACTTTGTGTCGAAGTCTTTGTAAGTTCTTATACTGGGTGTTTTCCGTGTCATGCTGAGCTCGTCGAAGTATGGAGTCTTTCTTTTAAGTAAGTTCCCCTCCGGGGGCCACTGCCGCGGGGGCGTCCCTTTTTGTCTCCGCCACAAAAAGGAACCAAAAAATGCGGTCCGTTCAAGCGCATTCACCGCTGACCCCCTCACCCCCCTGAACGGACTCCGGCCACGAGCATTTAAAATTGCTGTGCAATTTTGAAGCGGAATCTTTTTTGTTTCCCTACCTCCTATTTCCTAACTCCTACAAGCTCGTCGGCAAGCGGGAGGAGGGGCCGGGGAGAGGGTTCGTCCCCATAACTCATAACTCATAACTCATAACTCATAACTCATAACCCATAACCCATAACCCATAACCCATAACCCATAACTCATAACTCATAACTCATAACTCATAACCCATAACCCATAACCCATAACCCATAACTCATAACTCATAACGAAGCCGGCGTGCAGGTGGAATTACGCCTTCAGCACAATCTTCATGACCCAATGCGCTGCGCCAAAGATGAGCGCAAGAACAAGCCACCCACCCACTCCGCCATTGAAGCTAAGCTGGACCAGATCCGGATTCATCTGGTCTGTTATTTTCAGAATGAGCCAGAGGAAGAGCCAGTTCATCAGAATAGTGGCAATGAGTCCGAAGATCAGGTGAAACGGTGCGAAGATAATATGAAGCACCGGACGCACAAGAAGGTTCATTAATGTGAGTAAAGATCCGACTATCACATACGCAGCGAGCCCTCCATTCAGGAAAAAATACTGATCTAGTTTTGTGCTCAATAACCAGACAAGGCCTACGGTAAGCACCCATTGAAAGGCGATTTTTGTAGGCCAGGAAAATCCGCGAGATTCTGCCATTATAGTTTGTGGAAGCGAATAGTTGCCGTCCTTTCCTCTATATTTACACTTGCACTATTTTCTGTTGAAGAACCGAGTGTGGATTTCGTTTCGCTCGCTATGAATGCGCCATGAATGGCCATGACATCATCCATGTCGACAATGTCCAACATGATGGTATCGCTATGGGCCAGACCTGCGTCTTTACGAAGTTTCTGAACGGAGCGGATAATATCGCGTGCGTATCCTTCGGCAATAAGTTCCGGCGTGAGGGTGGTTTCCATGCTGACAACTACGCCGCCTTCTGCAGCTATGTCGGCTCCTTCGCGTCCGTTATAAATAATTTTTACTTCGTCCGGACTGAGTTCGGCATCCAGAATGCGAACGGTCCCGTTGGCATCAACACTGAATTCACCGGCCTTTCCTGCTTGAATGAGCTCTTGGACGCGCTTTCCAAAGCGAGGTCCTGTTTTCCGTGCATCAACCATGGCAATACTTTGCCCCAAGCTGCCTGCATCTTCGGTAAAGTTGATATTCTTCACATTTAATTCTTGGCGGAGAAGCTGCAAATCTTCGTCTGCAAGTTCATTCGCTTGTATAAGGGACACTGGCAGTGCGATTGTGGCAGATACGAGTGGTTGGCGGACTTTGATCTTCTTTTCCGAACGAATTTTATTTCCGAGTCGCACAATCAGGCGAAGGACATGGTTTTTCCGAATAAGTGCCAGCTCTTCTGCGCGTAGCTCCTGTGTTTTCGGCCAGTCGGTCAGGTGGATGGATCCATGCTTTGCCGGGCTAAGGTTTAGATAGATGGCATCTGTTATAAACGGACAGAATGGCGCGAGAACTTGGCTGATAGTTAAAAGAACCTCGTGCAATGTTGTCAGAGCGGCCTGGCGGTCTGCATCATTGTCCTCGGCATAGGCATCTTGTTCGCCTGCTGATTTTCCGGCGAATCTGCGACGAGAGAGGCGGATGTACCAGTTCGTGAGTGCATCAATGGTGCTACCGAGTTCGTTGCAGGTAGCAGAGAGATCATACTGGTCGAGTTCGTGCGTCATGCGGTTCACCAGATCCTGTACCTCTGCGCGGATCCATTTATCGAGCGGGTGATTGGATGCTATTGGCTTACTGGAGGGCTCAAACCCTGCTGCGTTTGCGTAGGTGACAAAGAAGCTATAACTGTTCCAGAGCGGCAGCAGAACATTGCGCACTGTTTCTTCCACCACTTTGGCGGAGAAGCGCAAATCTTCGGCACGAACGGCAGGGGAACTCATCAATGAAAAACGCAGTGCATCGGCCCCATGCTGTTCTATGACTTCCACGGGATCGGGATAGTTCTTCAGGCGCTTGCTCATTTTGCGACCGTCTTCCGCCAAGACCGTACCATTCACAATACAATGGATGAATGCAGGTTTTTTAAAGAGCGCCGCAGAAAGCACGGTGAGCGTATAGAACCATCCGCGTGTTTGGTCGATACCTTCTGCAATGAAATCTGCAGGAAAACCCTTTGGTAATTGGTAATTCAGAATTGGTAATTCAGAATTATTCGTATTTCGTATTTCGTGCTTCGTATTTCCCAATCCCTCATCTGCACTATTCATCTCAAAGGGAAAATGCGATTGGGCGTACGGCATCGAGCCGCTTTCAAACCAGCAATCGAGCACATCGGGGATGCGTTTCAGGACGGGGTGCAGAGGGAGTTCGATAGTTTCCGTGTTCTTTGGCAGCATACCGACGGCATCTCTGTACGGACGATTTTCATGGACAATACGCATTGCCTGAATAAAGCCGCCATGCGCTACCAGTAATACTTTTTTCCCTGCATATTTTTTACGAAGCATAGTCGCCGCTTCTTCTGCACGTTCAAGGAATTGCTCAAATGTCTCACCTTTTTCCGGATTGTGATGGTTCATGGCAGGGTTAATTCCCTCAAAAGCCGGAGCATACGTCGACGTAATGTGATCAATTTTCTGTCCTGTCCACGTACCCAAATCACGCTCACGCAGAACATCCAACATGTCTTCATGGGGAATATCCAAAGCGTCCGCCAAGTACTGTGCGGTTTCCACTGCGCGCGTCAGATGTGAGGAGATGATGACGTCAAATTGGCCTTTCTTGAGCGTTTTTGCCAATGCTGCAGCCTGCGCGTGTCCTTCGTCATTCAGCGGCGCATTAATCTCGCTGCCCTGCACAATGCGCTCTTTGTTCAAATCGGTTTCGCCATGGCGCACGAGCGTCAGATGCACGGTGTCCTCGGACGGGGGTCCCATCCAGGTAATGTCATCAATCACATCTTTATGCAGATCCATTTGCGCCTGCTTTTTGTGGTCCCAGAAATAAGTGACCGGAGTTGCAAAACTGGCCATTTCGCGTTCGACCACCTTGAAAGGATCTTCTTTGGTGAAGTAATGATTCACGTTATAGAGCGGATCGCCGTGTGTGACGACTACAATGTGTTCGCTTCTGTGTCTTGGAAGAACATCATCAAAAAAATCATGAATGCGGTCTTTCACGCTGTCCCACGATTCCATACCCGGGAGGTGATACACACTCTGCGGCATAGCAATTTCCTTTTTGTCCTGGCGCAGTTGTTTGGATACATCCAAATCATGCACAGGAATGGTTTTTCCTTCATGTTCGCCCATGTTCGTTTCCCGCAGGCGTTCATCAATGACAATGCGTGCGCCCGTGGCATCGGCAATTGCTTGTGCGGTTTGCTGGGTACGCTGCAGAGGAGAGCAATAAATAATAGTCGGAACATGCTGACTTTCATTGATGAATGCCCCCGCCTTTTTTGCCTGCTCTTTGCCCAGTTCCGTGAGCGGCGTACCCGGAATAACACTCTGATACATAGGCACCAAATTTCCTTCGCTCTGCCCGTGGCGTACAACGGTGACCTTCGTGAAACGAATGAGCGTATGTGCCATAAGATCATCGCGGCTGGTGATGACTTCGGTGTCGCGCATATTGTCCGTACGCCAAATGGGAAGGGGGGTGCCCCAGAAGCGATTGCGGGAAATGGCCCAATCGCGGGCATTTTCCAGCCAATTCCCGAAACGTCCGTCCCGGAGATGTGCAGGAACCCATTCCGTTTCTTTATTCACCAACAACATGTCCTGTTTTACTTTTTCCACGCTTACAAACCAGGAACTGGTTGCGTAGTTCAGAAGCGGGGAATCGCAGCGCCAGCAATGAGGATAGCTGTGCATGAAGCTTTCGGTGCGGAAGAGCTTTCCGTGTTCTTTCAGCCACGCTGCCACCATTTTATCGCCGCTCTGGTGATCATCTTTGGGTTTGGCGTGTTTTCCTGCAAAGTCTGTGACTTCTTTTTTAAAGATGCCATCCAATCCCACATGTTGAATAAGGGGCATTTTTTCACGTTGTCCCAAATAGAAGTCATCTTCACCAAAGGCGGGTGCTTCGTGCACAATGCCCGATCCTGCATCGGTTGTGACCAGATCGGATGCGACCACGCGGAATCCTCTTTCCTTCAATTCTTCCACATAGTAGGGGAAGAGCGGTTTATAAGTTTTTCCAATCAGATCGGCAGCCGGAATATCGGCTATAATTTCATGATCAATATTTTTGAACACAGATGTCACTAAATCTTTTGCCACAATGTAAAAACCGCCTTCACTTTTCACCTTTGCATAGGTGATTGCAGGATTGACCGCTGCCAAAACGTTTCCGGGAAGCGTCCAGCCTGTAGTGGTCCAGATGATTAAAAATGTTCCCGGTTCATCATTCAATTCCAGTTTTACGTAGAGGGAATAATCTTGAATATCTTTATACCCCTGCGTGACTTCAAAGTTACTGATGGGCGTGCCGCAACGCGGACAGACATGCATGGGTTTGTGACCTTCATAGATAAGGCCCTTTTCGTATAATGATTTAAACACCCACCAAATAGACTCCATATAATCCGGGTCCATGGTGCGGTAATCATGATCCATATCGACAAAACGACCGACTCGTTCCACGGTTGTGCGCCATTCTTTCGTATAGCGTTGCACAATGCCGCGACATAAATCATTGAAGACACTCACGCCCATATCCTCAATATCTTTCTTTCCTTTAATGTTGTGCTCTTTCTCTATTTCATACTCGATAGGAAGCCCGTGACAATCCCAACCAAAACGACGTTCTACCCTCTTTCCTTTCATCGTCTGATAACGAGGGATGACATCTTTGATGGTTCCGGCCAACAGATGGCCGTAGTGGGGGAGTCCCGTTGCAAACGGAGGTCCGTCAAAAAAGCTGAATGATTCGGCTCCTTCGCGGTTTTTAATGCTGCGCTTGAAGATATCTTCATCTTTCCAGTAAGAGAGAATCCCGTGTTCAAGTTGCGGGAAGGATTGCCGAGGGTCGACGGGATCAAACATAGAAAATGAGGAAAACAAGAGACAAACCTACTCTACAACATCAAACTCTTGACCGACAGAGTTCCTGAAGGTTGGGGAATGGTTTATGCGCTATTTTGCTTTTGTATTGGTACAGTACTTCTGCAACATTCACGGCATAGTATTGCTTTTTGTATTAGATTCTGGTTTTATAAACTCTTTCTATGGGTACATATCTTGCAGACAGCATCGAGCAAGACGAAGGCATTCAGTTTGTGGAGGCGGATTATGGTGATTTAGATATTTTACATCGGCGCATAGAGATTGCCGCCGATCGCTTGGGAACCGTGCCCGATGCCATACACCTGCCGCGTAAAGGATTTTTGATGCACGATTTAACCGATAGACAGCGGTATGTCATCAATAATCTTCTGGCACCTGCCTATGCTGCGCAAAATGTGCAGGAGCGCGATAACTTGTTAAAAGTTCCGGTTGAAGAATGCGGAGAACGTATGGTGAGTTTGCGTCGCGTTCTTGCAAACCAAGATGTGGATGTGAGTTATACGGAATCCAGATTTCATGAAGCATGCGGTGCGTATGCTAACGGTCAGCGCATTGAATTTGTGCGTCAGCAGGTTGCCTCCAAACTTGTGTCGTTATTTTTGACATTCAACAGCATTGATATTCGTCCGCATTTGGAAGATTTTTATCGTCCCCCTGCCGTGCAGAGCGGTCTTCTGCTTCGGCGCGTGGCGAATCTTGCCAGGCAATTTCCCGAATGGAATGCTGAAACGGTTTATAATGTTGCGACGAGTTTGACCGCTCCCATGCCGGGTCTCGCGGGACATCAAGCTGGTGCCGCGCTCGATATGACATTGCGAAATGCGCAGACAAAAAGGCCGCTCCCCATTGGCAATAAATATACCGAGCACGGTATTATCGGATCATTGGATTGTCCGTATGTCACGTTGGAGGAATACATCAATCGCATGACGTTTGCGCTCATCAGTCGTATGGGTGGATTTCGCTTGTTGCGTACCGAAAACTGGCATCTCTCATCCGGCGATCGCGGAATGGGAATTGACGGACCGTTGGATATTCATAAAGCAATTTACGGACCCATCAAAGGATTTGATGCAGATACGGGTATCATTCATCCCTATCCGCGTGAGGAACTTATGACACCCTATCTCCATTTGGCAGATGCAAGAACGCTGACGGACTATGCGCGCGTTAGTGACGGGCACGATGATCATGCCCTGACTATTTTAGAAGCAGTGCATAAGTTGCTCGAGGACAAGAAAAAACAGTAAATTTATTTAATAAGTTTGCGTTGCAACAGCAGGACGAAGCCCGCAAGAGAAAGGCCGATGACCGCATAGGCAAACGGAGGCAGGAAGAGGCCGAGGAGAAGCATTTCCAAAAGCATGGCGAGAGGCACTTCAATAAGCGACAAGCTGGTCACATGCGTGAAGCGAATGCGTTGCAGAATAATATGGAAACAGGTGTGCGGAATAAACACACACACAAGAACGTACCAAAGAATAGTCGGAAGCAGATGTGCCCACATATCCATATGCACCATGAGCCACGGCGAGAATGTCAGACCGATGATACCCAGAATAAGACCCATCTGGAAAAGGAATGACGGATATCGCACGCCGATTTTATTTGTTTGCAACGTGTGTTCCGTTACCAATGAGTACACCACGTACATCACAAGTGCGGAGAGTGCGAAGGTAAGACCTTTGTCCGATACACCCGGTATAAAGCTGAAGATAAATACCGGCAGGACCACGACGAATCCCAAAAGGAGCGCCATAATGTGGCGATTGCCGTTTTTGTGCAGCAGGTAATGAATGCCCGGAAGAAGAATGACGTTAAAACGAAGAATGGTAAGGTGAATGGATGGTGGCAGTTGTGAAATGGATAGGTACGTCAAAAGCGCAAGTGCGAATGTGGACAGTGCCGGAGCAAGTGCCAAAAGCGTGATGTTGGGAACCGGAGAATATTTTTTGCCGCGCAAGAAGCGCCATGTGACATAAAATAGAAGCGAGAAGCAGAAGAAAAAGATGGAACGCAATGCAACGAGTGCAACCGGTGCAACTCCACTTTCAATAAGCCAGCGTGCCCATACGGGGTTCAAACTCCAGCATAAAACCACGACGAGCATGAGCGTCAGTTCTCGTTTTGTACTCTGTTTCATGCTCACGCTATGTGCACCCGCGCCCAGTAACTCTTCTTTAAATTCATCTTGTGCGGTTGGGGTCAGGCTCACATTTACCTTCAGTCGCAGCGTCGGCCCCGTACTCAGACGTACGCGAATATGCTGCATCGTAATATTGTAGTTATCGTACACGGACAGCAGTTTTCTCAAACTTTCGACATCGCGATCAATGGAGAAAAAGAACGTGCATTCCTCTTTTTGTTCCTGCATCGGCTTTTTTATATTTTTGGAAGCGGGGAGTAAAACATCAATAACATCCGCGGCATCCAAGTGCCTGCTTGCAATGGCAATGTATGCCTCTTCGAGTGATTCATATCCCAGAGAAAGCGCAGTATCGCGGAGTACCATCGGTCCAAATTCTTCAATATAACCGGCCCCGCGTTCAGAGAGCGCTTGTTGCAGAATGGTTCT
The DNA here is from genome assembly GCA_964554785.1 of uncultured Candidatus Peribacteria bacterium. GTDB lineage: Bacteria > Patescibacteriota > Gracilibacteria > Peribacterales > Peribacteraceae > CALREJ01. Next base: position 100,256 of record CAZKPW010000002.1, read on the forward strand.
TCCTACCTCCCCCATATTCACTTCCGACTCTTTGCTGAGTTCTTCGCGAATCATGGCAATGCCAAGACCCGTATGAACCCAATAGAGCCATTCGCGATTGACTGTGGGCCTGTCTGCCGTCGTAATTTCTACCGTGGATGCATGATCGATGCGTTGAACGGGCGATGCCTGTTTTCCGTCCACGCGAATGGATGTTTGGAAAAACGCCCTGTCTTGAAAAAGGGAAAGGACCGCATCGAGTGTCGTGGAGCCCTTGGGAATGGAAACCCAGCGTCCACCGGGGCCGTAGACCGTAATCGATTCGCTCAGGATATCGCTGCGGAGTGATTCCCAGAATTCCTGACTTCTGTTTTTAGTGTCATGAGACAGTGATGAAATACGCTTCGTCCACGGAAGGAAATTGAGAACTCCGCCGGCGTTCGCTTCAAAACATTTCGTGGCAATGCCGTTATGTGCATACGAGTCCATTTCCTGTGTGCGAATTTTACAACGAACACGCATGCCCGACTCAAGAATGATTGTGGTATGCACTCCTTCATAACCATTGATTGCAGGTTGATTGATAAAATCATCAAACGTGAGAACCTCGCGCTGCCAAAGGAAATGCAAATGCCCCAACATCAGGTAGCAATCATCAATAGTGTCGCAAATAAAAATCATGGCAACATCGGGCGGAAGCTTGTCCGTCTTTTGGTCCAGATCGAATTGGAGCGATAAACCCGCGTGGCTCTTGCGCCCGGGATGGATATGTACTTTTGAAGTCGGGTAATTTGCTTTGAGCATGGATTGAATCTCCGCCGTGGCAACTTCTGCGTCTTTCATGTTCTCCTCTTGAAGCTTTTGCAGTGTGACATTCAATTCCGGTTCCAGAATGTCATAACACAGTACCTCCAATTCATCGCGCCAATCACGCATACACAAACGGTCGGCAATGGGGACAAATACCTCTAGCGTTTCTTTTGCGACTTTCACCTGTTTCTCTTTTTCACGAAAACCGAGGGTTTGCATATTATGCAGACGATCCGCAAGCTTCATGACCATAATGCGAATATCCTCTTCCATGAGCGTGAAGATTTTTCGGAGACTTTCAATTTTTTCATCCACTAAAGGGCGGCTGCTTATTTCTTCTTGATTCAATTTTGTGACCCCGTCCACGAGCGCGGCAACAGCCGGGCCAAAATCGCGCTCAATATCCGCAAGAGTAACAGTCGTATCTTCCACCGTGTCATGCAAAAGTGCCGCAGCAACCGTATCGGCATCCGCTCCTATCCCCAGTAACTTGAGGGCAACGGCAATTGGATGCGTAAAATAGGGTTCTCCCGATTTTCGAATCTGTCCGGTGTGCGCTTTTTCCCCTATTTCATATGCTTTTTGAATACGTTTTTGTTCGCCATCCGTAAAATGGCTTATCTGTGCTTGGAAATCGCTCCACTGCATAGGGGAGAGTATAGCAATTATCCTTTACAGAGGAAACACAAATCGTGCCAAATACCTCCGGTATTTCGCTTTGCAGGAAATGATTATTTGTGACACAAAACTCTGCAAAATCTCTTGCATACGCTACTATATTGCATAGAATACGGCTGATCTTCACAAGAATTGACAATTATATAATAAAGTTATACATTATCATACATGTTGACCCCAGGAGAAACATCGGCAGAAGTCCCAACTACGCCCGTATCGTATGAGGCGCGCACAGACATTGTCTTAAGCGCTCATTCCGCTGCTAATGAAGGCATTACGGAATTGACTACAGATACAGGGAAATTAGTGGATAAAGTGATGGTACAAAATACAGAAAGGGGAGGCTCGGTATTTTTTGGCGACACCGATGTGATAACAACTGCCAAAAACGCGTCTGAGGTGGATACTATTTTGGAAGATGATGAGGAGGACCCCGCTGCTTTTGCAAGTCTTACTGCAGAACAGAAAGCTGCGTTCATGGTTGCATCCAGAACAGCGGTAGTTACAGAGCCTGAAAATTCTGCATTGAGTGAAGAAGAAATCAAGGCAAAGACCTTAAAGATGACAAGCAGCAAGAGTGCCATTACGACATTTATCGATTGGATGAAGAAATTTGGCAAAAAAACAGCAATGTATTAGGAGAAATAAGAAAGTGACGTATTGTCTTTTTTATGGTATTTATTATAATATAAGTACCTTTATCTCGATTGATGAACTCTAAACCACGTCCACAGCATCCAGATGATCCGGCTAGTTTATATGATCAGATATTTGCTCATCAACAGCCAGTACAGGGCAATGTTATTTCCGATACAAAAAAATCTATCGATCCTATTTCCAGCAATATAATTAATCGCATTGATTTTCGTTTAATGGGCTATGCCGACAACGATGATGTGCTGTCGAGAGAGTCTTTGCAAAGAGATGCATCTCGGGTAATGAGAATCGAAAAAAAATTGGTTATTAACCCCCTCGAATTAAAAGAAGAGTTCAGAAAAATAAGAGAGGCAACCGGTGATGAAAAAGTGTATTTAAGAGAACATTCCTCGTTTGAATCCACGGGAAAACATACATACCCTGTTCCTGAGGAAATTTTGTACCGCGTTCGCAGAGAAGGTTGGGTCCTGTTGGCGGGGATTGTGGGGGACGACGGGAAATTTCACGAAGTGGGATATAATTTCGGATTGGACACGATGCCTCAGACCGATGATGATTTTATGATGCTCAGTCGACATACGCTTTATTTGCATCCTGAGTCCGGAGAGTCTGAATTTGATCCGAAAAAAGTTCTCGTAAACTGGCGTACAGGCATTGCCGAAGATATTGATGCCGAGACGCTTCGTCAGAGCGGCATTCCAATTCCTGAAGAAATTCAAAGAGTAAACCTGCGTCGATTGGGCATTGCGTCTGCTATTAAGGAAATTGTGGCGCTGTATGCTTTGGAGCTTAAGAAAGATCAGATTCATTTTAATATTGCCGACTTATACGATGTCCATTCTGCGGAAAAGTTACGAAACGGTCCCAGCTTTAAACATAACACGCGTATTTTTGAGTCCGATTATGCGTATAGGACATGGTCACAACATCTCTCCATTAAAAAGCCGTTTGGATATTTCGAGAAGGTTGCCAAAATTCGCTGGAGAGCGAGAGGAGATACGCCGCAAAATGCGCTCGCAAATTTGGAAAAACCCGACAGCAAGTTAAGGGTGGCAGGATGGTCCTCGGGGAAAATTCGGCGTGCGTGGGCGGATTTAATTGAGCGGCAGGACTGGGAGGATTGGAATAACATCGATAACCCCAACTAAGCCGACAAAAGAATTGCAGCTCTCACATTTGCATACATATCTGTATTCGGAATTTTTCTGACTTCTTCTTTTGTAAACCATCGTAACTGCTCGCCTTCCGTTTCCTCCAGAGTCAGTGTCTGCGTTTCGTCGACGGGTTTTGCCAAATACACAAAATCCATATGCTCATGAGCGGGTTCATTGTGCGACGGCCTTGCTTCTATTGTTTCCAGTAAAAACGCGATCGGCTTTTTCAGCATGCGCCCTTCTTGGGGATTTGCTGCGAAAAGATCTGCATGCGGATCTCCCAGTATGTCCACGTCGAGTCCCGTTTCTTCTTTGCATTCGCGGCGTGCGGCATCCTCCGGTAATTCATTCTCATCAATGTGTCCCCCGGGCGGCATCCACTTTTGTGCTTTTTTGTGCCAGAGGAGGAGGACTTTATTTTCAGAATTGATGACGAATGCCGATGCGGTGAAGTGTCTTTGCATGGGTGTAGGGTATAGGTTTTAGGATGTGGCTTCTAGGTTTAAGAAAGATCCCCTCCGGGGGCCACTGCCGTGGGGGCGTCACTTTTTGGCCATGCCCCAAAAAGTAACCAAAAAATGCGGTCCGACCAGCTGCATTCCCGCTGACCCCCTCACCCCCCGTGGTCGGACTCCACGCCACGAGCGATTACAATTGCTGAAGCAATTGTAGAGCGGAACTTTCTTTTTTATTGTTCCGTTACTCGGTTATTCCATTACTCCGTTACTCGGTTATTCCATTACTCCGTTACTCGATCCCCATAACCCATAACTCATAACCCATAACTCATAACTCATAACCAGCCGGCAAGCGGGAGGTAGTTTCAATCAGCAGAATCTCCGGCGGACAGAACAACCTCGCACGTACTCCCGTCACTCCCACTCCTTCAGTAATGGCGAGGGTGCAGGATTTGGTAATGCGGAAAATGCCGCGATCGAAGTGGCGGCCGATGTCGTCGGGGATAACATAGAGCGGACCGATAACAGGCAGGCGGATTTGGCCGCCGTGCGTGTGGCCGGAGACAATGAGGTTTGCGCGGAGTGCGGATTTTTGGAGGATGATATCCGGCGTGTGCGACAGCATAATGACCGGAGTGTGTGCCGGAACGGTGCGCAGAGTTTTTGTGGGATCGCAACTGTGCATAAACGAATCGTCCGTTCCCGCAATAATCAGTTTTTCTCCGTTGATTGAAATAGTGTGCGTTGCATTCCGGAGAAAGGTGATGCCATAGGAGAGCAGAGTTTTTTCTACGTCCGCACTTCTGTCCTCCTTATAAAATCGTACATGGGAGAAGTGTTTCATATAGGCACCTGCATCGTGATTGCCGGTGACTGCAAACACCCCGTAGCGCGCCTTCAAATCTTTCAATGGAGACAGTTGAGATGTCTCTGACTTTTCATCATCCAGAAAATCGCCGGGTAGAAGAATAAGATCGGGCTTGAGTGCGTTTATTTTTCGTACCACTTTGGCAATAAAACGTTTTTGGTTATAGACGCCCACATGAAAATCGCTCACCACTGCTATGCGCAACGTTGTATGCAGAGGAAGATGGACGGTTTTTTTACGGACAACCAGAATCAAGTACGGTTCAATCATGGATCCCCACAGTGTGAGCAATGCGCCCGTTCCCATGATGATGGTGATGATGGTGAGAATACCTCGATACAGCGGAGACAGCGTGAGACCGCTTGTCAGTATGGCAAGAGTCCAGGTGAGTGTTACACCTGAAACGAGCAGCAGGAACACGATCGCGCTGTCGAACATGGCGGCCATGAGTCCCGAATGAAACGAAAAACGACGCATGGCCGACAGTCTACATTATTTTCTGGCTTTTTGCTTCAGGAGCATCTTATTCAGATACTGCCCCGTGTAACTCTTCTCTACTTTGGCGACCTCTTCCGGCGTACCGGTCGCCACAATGTATCCTCCGCCCGATCCTCCGTCCGGTCCCAAATCCACCACATAGTCGACGGTCTTCAGCACATCGAGGTTATGTTCAATCACGAGCACGGTGTTTCCTTTATCCACCAGTCTCTGCAGCACTTCGAGCAGTTTGCGAATATCTTCGAAGTGGAGACCTGTCGTCGGTTCATCCAGAATATAGAACGTTTGTCCCGTGGAGCGGCGCAGAAGTTCCGTTGCCAGCTTTACGCGTTGCGCTTCTCCTCCGGAAAGAGTCGTAGCGCTTTGTCCAAGGTGCAAGTACGCAAGTCCCACGTCTTCGAGTGTTTGGAGCTTTTTCTTGAGCGTGGAAATGGCTCCGAAGAAATCGATGGCTTCCTTCACGTTCATATTCAGCGCTTCGCTGATGTTCTTTCCTTTATAGGTGACTTCCAATGTTTCTCGGTTATAGCGTCGGCCGTGACACATTTCGCAGGTCACGAACACATCCGGAAGGAAGTGCATTTCAATACGTTTGAGTCCGTCTCCTTCACACTCTTCGCAGCGTCCTCCTTTTACGTTAAAGCTGAAACGTCCCGGCTGGTAGCCGCGGAGTTTTGCTTCGGGCGTGGCGGCAAAAAGATCGCGGATATCGGTAAAGATACCGGTATAGGTGGCGGGGTTACTGCGCGGCGTGCGCCCGATGGCGGATTGATCAATCACAATCGCTTTGTCCAAATATTGAATACCGTCAAAGCTTCCGACGTTCTGCGCTTTGGTGTGCGCCTTGTTCAGGCGATGCAAGAGTTCGGGAGCTAGAATACCGTGAATCAGACTCGACTTTCCGGATCCGGATACGCCGGCAATACCAATGAATGTTCCAAGTGGGAGTTTCACATCCACATGGCGGAGGTTGTGATGATACGCATCTTTCACTTCCACGAATTTTCCATTCCCCGGTCGGCGCTTTTTTGGAATTTCAATCACGCGCTTGCCGCTTAAGTACTGACCCGTAATGGAATCGGGATTGTTGATGAGTTCAGACGGAAGTCCCTGTGCAATCACATTTCCTCCGTACTTGCCGGCACCGGGTCCAATTTCCAACAAGTAGTCTGCTGCTTCCATTGTTTCTTCATCGTGCTCCACCACAATCACCGTATTTCCAAGATCGCGCAGTTTCACAATAGTGGAAATAAGACGGGCATTATCGCGCTGATGCAAACCAATGGACGGTTCATCCAGTACGTAGAGCACGCCTTCGAGCGCAGAACCGATCTGTGTCGCCAAGCGAATGCGCTGCGCCTCTCCTCCGGAAAGAGTGGATGCAGAACGCGACAGCGTAAGATACGTGAGTCCGACATTTTTCAGGAAACTCAAACGTGCCACAATTTCTTGGAGCACCTTCTTTACAATGCTGAATTCATAGGCGCTCAACTGAAAGTCATCCACTTCCTTTATATTCTTTTTATCCGGCGGCATGAGCGCGGAGAAAAATATTTCGGCTTCATCAATGCTCATGTCTGTTGCCTGCACTATATTCTTGTTACCCACCGTGACGCCCAGAATTTCTTTTTTGAGGCGCTGGCCTTTGCAGGAAGGGCAGGGGAGTTCCAACATGTATTCTTCAATTTGACTGCGGACGTAGCTGCTGTCTGTTTCGCTGTGGCGGCGCTGAAGGTTTCCAATCACGCCTTCGTAGGTTGTTTTGTATTCGGCACCAAAACGGCCGTCCATTTTTACCATCAACGGATGTTCGTATCCGTGGAGAATAATATGCTTATGTTCGTCTTTCAGAGACTTCCACGGAGTCGACATGCTGAAGCCCACGGTCTTTGCGAGCGCTTCCAGGATATTGATCATAAAACCCATGCGGCTGGCAGAGGTGGTCCATGGATGGATGGCACCTTCGGCAAGCGTGAGTGTGTCGTTCGGGACAATAGAACTTTCATCTACCTGCAGAATAGAACCGAGTCCGTGACATTCGTCACACGCTCCATGCGGAGAGTTAAAGGAAAAACTGCGCGGTTCCAAATCCGGCACTTGTTTCTCCGGGTGGTCCGGACAGACAAACGATTCGGAGAAGCGGACCTCTTCGTTTGTGTCTGCATCCAATACAATGATGGATCCTTCGCTCTTCTTTAAACAGAGTTCAACCGAATCCGCCAAGCGTGAACGATGCGGGTTGGTCTCACCTTCCTTAATAGCAAGGTCTCGTACCACCAAGCGATCAACCACTATTTCGATAGTGTGCGCTTTCTTCGGATCCAGCTCCACTTCTTCATCCGTGGTGACAATTGTTCCATCTATGCGGATACGCACGAATCCTTCGCGACGCACGGCATCAAGAATTTTCAAATGTTCCCCCTTTCTTCCTTCTATAAGCGGTGCCAGAAGATAAATCTTTTTTCCGTCCGTCATGTTCGCAATTGTCTCCACAATTTGGCTGGACGATTGACGCTCCAAAAGTCTGCCACAATCGGGACAGTGTACTTTTCCAATTTTTGCCCACAGAAGACGCATATAATCGTAGACTTCCGTGACTGTTCCCACTGTGGAACGCGGGTTTCTTGGCGCAGTTTTTTGATCAATAGAAATGGCTGGAGAAAGGCCTTCAATAGAATCTACCTCCGGTTTTTCCATCTGTGAAATAAACTGGCGGGCGTAGGCGGAGAGAGACTCCACGTAGCGGCGCTGCCCTTCTGCGAAAATAGTATCGAAAGCGAGTGTGGATTTCCCGGATCCGGAGACTCCTGTAATCACCGTCAGTTTATTGCGGGGAATGGTGACATCGATATTTTTGAGGTTGTGCATTTTTGCACCCTTTACAACAATGGAGTCCATAATATGAATGGGGTAGGGGCGCTGCGGTGCAACGCCCTTCCGGGGTAAATACCCGGAAATTGAAAATTTAAAATATTCAGAAACAAGAAAAGCGCCCCGGCTGCGCTAAGCGCGCGTCGGTGCGACGACCAAGCTTAACGTTTTTGAGAGGCTTTGTCTAGGGTTGAGGGTGCGTATAATTGTGATAATGTCCACCTTTTCAGTATATTGACAAAAATTGTATTTTATAACATATTATGTATATAAAGAGCTCTTTTACAGCATTGTCACTGACCCCCATATACCCTTATTCGGGAAGCGTTTTCGCCCATGTATCTTTGTGACTGTCGGGGAGCGATAGTCGAATGAGGATTCGTGGGGGAGCAGATTTCACTATTTCATGTCTAGAAACAAGGATTTTTAAATGCCTAAGTTAACTTTGGACGATGCGCGAGAATTTCTTCGCAAGATTGCAGGGCGGCAAGAAGGCCCGAAGCCCGATATTGGCATCATGTTGTTGCCATCGCATATTGTGATGCGCACCTTCAATGCTGCCGTGCTCTTTGAGCACGTCATTTCGGAAGGGTTAACCATTCAGAGCACCTTGGAAGAAGATGGGGTGCAATGGCATCTTGAATCCGGCGGATTCCGTCCGGAGGCAATTCGCGTGTACCAACACAGCGACGACACCCAAACCGTAAACGTGCGGATTGAAGAATGTGAATGTTTCCATCATTTGAATGTAGACATTTTCATTCCGAAAAACATGACGCATGAAATTCATGCGTCACAAGCGGTTATCCCTCGGCTCATCGGTATCATTCAATTGCTGCAAGAGTATGGCGCCACCGACATTCGCATTGGCATTGGAGCAAGTCCATACTCACCGCGGGGACCAATTGCACACGGAGTGATCGACCTCGGGTTTTTCAGTGTTGGAGATATGGGGCCACATAGCTCGCCTTCGTTCATGATGGGCCGAGGCGAGGGCGTCGGGGCTCCCGATACACCAAACCTGGCCAGTATTCTTTACAACAGCATCCTTCGGAGTAGCCGCGGACAGACATCGCCGTCTCGGACAAAACCGGAAGAGCAGCACTAACATTCATTAAGAGGAACACGTAGTCTGACATGAAAAATTTGCCGCAAGGTAAATTGGAAATCGCAGCTCCCCTGCGATTTTTTTGTGTCATTTTTTATTTTTCTTCATATTGTGCATCGCATCACAAATCCACTCATGCTTCCAGTCCATATAAAGGAAGCACGGTTGTATAAGTAAAGTGTTCACCGTAGATTGGGGTCCAAGCAATTCTCACCCCCTTTTCTCTATGCGTACTGCCTGGACTCTTGGCGCTTCCGCCATTCTTCTCTCGCAAGGTCTTTTTCCGTTGCTCGCTCATGCGGCAACATTTCCGGACGTGTCGTCCGGCAGCCCCTATGCCGTTGCCATCAGTGCACTGGCGGATATGAAAGTTATCAACGGTAATCCCGACGGCACCTTCGCTCCGGACCGCACCGTGAACCGTGCTGAATTTTTGACGATGCTCTACCGCGCCAAGGCGATGACTACATCCACGCCGAGCGCTCCGTGTTTTACGGACGTGCCGACGAGTGCATGGTTTGCTCCGGTCATTTGTGATGCTGCAACGAAGACCTATGTCTCAGGATACAAAGACGGAAGTTTCAAACCGCAGCAAGCAGTGAACAGAGTGGAAGCACTCAAAATGCTCTTCACCGTGCACGGGCTGAGCCAGCAGGGATCGCCCGAGGCAACTGCGAGTGCGCTCGCGTATCCGGACCTGACTGCAAGTGCGTGGTATATGCAGTATGTCTCCGCGGCATTCCGACTCCACATCCTTCCGGTGCCCGGCGTATCCGCAACATTGTTCGGTCCCGATCAGCCGCTCTCGCGCGCCGAGGCAGCCGCGTATATTTACAACGCCATCTTCCCGAGTCCGCTTCCTGTGAACGGCGTCTCGTCATCTGCAGCGTCTGCAGCAACGACAAGTAGTGCAATCACACAGGCAAGCAGCGCGACATCAACACGCTCCGCAAAAAGCGAGGCCGCCGCAGCGCAGCCTGTCTTGAAAAAAATATCCGTTCCGTTCAGTGAAGAAGGAATGTTTGTGACTAAGTTGGCACGCTCATACACTTTCTCCGTAAGCGCAAAGACAACCGTCTCCGTTCAGGTAAGTGTGTCGAATGGAAATGTCGCGGATGACGTGACGTGTCGTCTATATAAAATCGAGAGTGGCGACAGCTTCTCACTTGAGTATTACCTCGGGTATCAGAGTGCAGACTCCTGTGTAATTAAATCCATGCTCGCAGCGGGTTCGTATCAGTTGGATATTGCACCTCGCGCAATAAATATTCCTTTCACCGTGAACATAAAGTCCACAACAGGTGATGGAAATGATGGCTTTGTGGAGGCAAAAAGTCTTGTTCTCAGTATGCCTGTTTCGACGGTATTGGATGCTGCAGATTACGGTGACTACTTCACATTCAAATTGAAAGAGCAGACGAACATGATGATTGAACTTACGAACGAGGATAAGTTGCGCTGCATTGTGTACCCCATGCAGGACGTAGATATTTATGGATTCGCGACACCCGAGTGCAACACGCAATATGACTTCCCCGCGGGCACGTATTACATCGGCGTGCTTCAGAAAGACGGACGTGCTGCGAAGCAGAGTTACAGCATCCGTTACAAGAAATAAGCGCATTATTATTTAGGAAAAAATGCGGAGCAATATGCTCCGCATTTTTTGAATGTGAAGAATTCTTCTGTAGAAATTTTTTGAACGAAAAACAATCACATCACAATTTTTCTCTTTCGCCTTACGACATGCTTCACAGATTTTTTTATTCACATAGAATGAGGGCCATACATTATTTCTTTCCCAACACTTCCCATGGCAGTAGCAAAAAAGAAGAAGACAACAGCCAAGAAGACAGTGAAGAAGGCAGCTCCTAAAAAGAAGACTGCTAAGAAGACTGTCAAAAAGACTGTAGCCAAGAAGACCACGAAGAAGAAGACAGCGAAGAAGACAACCAAGAAGAAATAAGTCTTTCTCCAATCCTTCCAAGAGCCCCTCGTAAGAGGGGTTTTTGTTATGTCGTGGTTCGCTCACCACGATAGTGTGTCATCTCGAGCGGAGCCGAGAGGTCATCACAATGCCCCCGTCTTTCAGATCAATCATGACATGATCGCCTTCTTTTATTTTTCCTTCAATAATTTCCATGGAGAGTTCATCGAGGATCTGTTCCTGAATCACGCGTTTGAGCGGGCGTGCGCCGTAGAGTGGATCGTAGCCTCTGGAAGCCAAAAACTCACTGGCCGCATCGGTTAGGGAAATATCGATTCCACGACTCAGCAGACGCTTCTTCAGTCGTTCGACTTGGATTTTTACAATGGATGCAATCTGTTCTTTGCTGAGCGGTTGGAAGACAATGATGTCGTCCACGCGATTCAAAAATTCCGGCCGAAATGTTTTCTTCATAAGATCATCAATCGCTTTTGTCTGGAGGACTCGTTCGTTTTGGTGCTCCGCAATTTCCGAAGACCCCAAGTTGCTGGTCATAATGATGACCGCGTTTTTAAAATCGACGGTTCGGCCTTTGCTGTCCGTCAGTCGTCCTTCGTCCAGAATTTGCAGAAGGACATTGAAGACATCGGGATGTGCTTTTTCAATTTCATCCAAAAGAATTACCGTGTACGGATGTCGACGGACGGCTTCCGTGAGTTGTCCGCCTTCTTCATAGCCGACGTATCCCGGAGGCGCGCCTATCAATCGTGCGATTGCATGCTTCTCCATGTACTCCGACATGTCGATGCGTGTCATCAGTTTTTCGTCGTTGAACAAAAACTCCGCCAGCGCCTTTGCGAGTTCGGTTTTTCCGACTCCCGTCGGACCCAGGAAAATAAAGGATCCGATGGGCTTGGTATCTTCCTGGATTCCCGCGCGCGAGCGACGCACGGCATTGGAAACTGCTTTGATAGCCTCTGGCTGTCCGATGACGCGTCTGCCCAATTCTTCTTCCAGGTGTGCAAGTTTTGCAGTTTCCTGGCTTAACATTTTCTGAACGGGAATACCGGTCCAACGCGAGACGACTTTGGCAATATCTTCTTCCGTTACTTCTTCTTTTAAGAAAGAGCTTTCTTTCTGCAGTTTTTGCAGGTCTTTTTCTGCTTCTTTTACTTTCTTTTCGAGATCCGGGATCAGGCCGTACCGGATTTCCGCAACCCGCTGCAGATCTCCTTTGCGTTCTGCCTGAATGGATTCTTCCTTCAGTCGATCGATTTCTTTGTGCGAGGTTTTGATGACATTGATGACATTCTTTTCGTTTTTCCACTGCAGTTCCATTTTCGTCATACGCTCGCCGATTTCCGCAATCTCCTTTTCCAATTCCTTCAGTCTTTTCTTGGAGGTGTCATCAGATTCCTTTTTCAATGCTTCGCGCTCCACCGTCAGTTGACGCATCTGGCGTTCCAACTGATCGAGTTCGACCGGCTTGCTGTCCATTTCAATGCGGAGTTGTGAGGCCGCCTCGTCCATAAGGTCAATGGCCTTGTCCGGCAGGAAGCGATCATTGATGTAGCGGGAACTCAAATGCACCGCCGCAACCACGGCAGCATCGCGAATGCGCACGCCATGATGCACTTCGTATTTTTCTTTGATGCCGCGCAGAATTGAAACGGCGTCTTTCACATTCGGTTCACCCACCTGCACCGGTTGGAATCGACGTTCGAGCGCCGCATCTTTTTCGACGTATAGACGATATTCGCGAAGGGTGGTTGCACCGATGGTGCGCAGTTGCCCGCGTGCGAGTGCGGGCTTCAAAAGATTTCCCGCATCCATCGATCCCTCCACTGCTCCCGCCCCCACAATCGTGTGCAATTCATCAATAAAGAGAATGATTTGCCCGTCCGATCCTTCAATTTCTTTGAGTAACGCCTTGAGTCTGTCTTCAAACTCCCCGCGGTATTTGGTACCTGCAATGAGAGCACCCAAATCCAGCGAGAGCAAACGCTTGCCTTTCAGTCCTTCGGGCACGTCTCCATCCACTATTTTCTTCGCCAATCCTTCTACAATCGCCGTCTTTCCTGTGCCGGGCTCACCTACGAGCACGGGATTATTTTTCGTACGGCGTGAAAGAATTTGCATAATGCGACGAATTTCTTCGTCACGACCCACCACGGGATCGATCTTTCCTTCGCGCGCCATGGCCGTAAAGTCATGCGTGTATTTTTCCAGAACTCGATATTTCCCTTCCGGGTCGGGATCTGTGACGCGCTGACTGCCCCGCAAGTTTTTTAATTCCTTCAATACATCCACTGGTTTCAAATCAATAATAGACTGGATCTCTTTGTGCGTAAGGAGCGCCAAGAACAAGTGTTCCGTGGACACGTATTCATCACCAAGTTTTTTCTCTTCTTCTTCGGCCGTATCCAGAATGGTTTTTAATTCAGGCGTAAGGTACGGGGAGCCACCACCACTCACTTGCGGCAATGACGCGATCTTTTGCTGAATGTGTGTGCGCAGTGCATCCGGATCGCGCTTCAATGTCTGCAGAAGCGACGACACAATGCCATCTTGCTGCTCGATGAGTGCAAGAAGCAAATGAAGAGGGGACAGTGCTTGCTGCCCGGATGTTTGGGCAATCTGCAAGGCGCTCTGCATGGATTCCGCTGCCTTTGTTGTGTAGTTCTGAAAATTCATAGGCCTTTCAGGGGTTTTCTAAAATTATCACTCGTCATTATAGAGTGATAATTCATGAGGTCAAGAGGTATACACTCTTTTAGTGGACTAAACATCCACAGAGAAAGGGCCGGCCACACGACAAGTGTGGTCGGCCTCTTTAACCCTATTTCTTGCATTGCCATACAAGATGTCAGTCATTGGCAGGAACGAGTTCCATGCCTTCCGTGTCTCCGATCCCTTGAACGTAGACTAAAATTTTCACCGATCCATCCGCGGTTAGTCGAACCTTTTGCGACGACAGACCGCGGACTGCAACCAGGCATCGGGGAAGCTTCACATCGCGTGGGAGCAGAAGCGGTCCCTTGGACTGTGCCGTCAAACGTGCGATGACATCTGCGCGCCAGAGTTGAAAAGTTCGCGCGCAGAGCATGTCGCCGGCCAGTCGGTCTTCTTGAATCCACCGTGACAGTTGATGTTGTCGTGCGCGGCCAAGTTCTTGGTTTTCGGTGTCCGGCTTGCGTTCGCCGTAATCGTCGTCGTGGGGGCTGCTGCGGCTTGAGAGTGAGAGTTCCATTGTGCGTGTGTCCTTTCGTATTTTTGAAAATGATTCAGTGGCAATGCTGTAACAGGGCGGACTGACGACACGCCCGTCTGAATACTATTCAGCCGAGGGAGCCATATCGGCAATCCGCTTTGTACATTCGTGATGGTGTGAAGGAGGCTACCCACCTTCGCCGAGGCTACGGTGGGTGATTCAACCTGCGGTTCATGCTGCGGCTATTCACCTTTGGTTGAATCAAAAACGCCCCCGGATGAGCGGGGGCGTTTGAGTGTCATTGGGAGGATTCCAGTTTATTCCTGCGCACACAAAGCCCCGCTATCCGGAAGGACGCGATACATCTTCACTGTGGAGTGCTGCAGGGATTGCATGTGCTTCCAGTATTCTAAAATCGGGATGTGAAGTCAATATGTCCTACAGCCAATCTTCCGTGTCTTCACCGGATATGACTTCCAAGTCTGATTTCACCCGGCTCGGTGCTTTTTGGACAGCCGTGCGTGCGCGATATTTGAGATCGTTATCCGGGTGGTTGATATTGATTTGCACCAAGTCTTCATCCAACTGTTGTTGAAATTGCGTAATGGAAAGACGCTGCAGTCTGTCTTGGGCATCTGTTTTTTCTTCAATGACAGATACTTTTCTTAGAGCTGCAACAATAACTTCTTTCGCTCTGTCGTAGAGTCTTTTTTCGCGCACGAAAGAATCGTAGATGCTTAAAAGAATACTGTGTAGATTTTCTTGATACGTGAAAAGAAAAAAACCGAGTTCGTCCGACGACATATGAAGAATGGCCTCATCTTCCATCTGCGCTTTTGCATCATCAAGGGACCGGAAAAAGCCGGGGATGATATTGGTATCGGCAGTAATGAGAAGTTGCTCCTTCTTTTTTCTGGCCATACTCAAAAGATAGCTTTCACCAACAAGCGGCGATGTCATCGATAAAATTTCTAATTCCTCTGTGTCATCGTCTTCGGGCCTATCACCGTGGATTCGAAGTTGCATGGACATAGTATATCACGGTAAAAGATGGAAGAGTCAATGAATCCGACGGACGTTCTCTACAAAAAAACGGACAACCGTGAAGGTCATCCGTTTGATGATTGCATGTGTCTTAGAGGGTTGCGTACAGGATTGCTGCTACGGCAAGGATAGAAATCCATGCGTGGGCGGCATCGAGGAGCCACACTTTGTACGATTTTCCGCTCCAGGCGTAAATATTCGCAAGAAGCAATGCGGAGAATGGCAGCCAGATGATGGTCGCAATCAGCAGAGCCTGTCCGATGTTATCGAGCCGGACAATCTGGAATGTGCGCCCAAGGACGGCGGACTGAAGAATGACCATGACCAAGTTTGCAGAGAGACCCGGCAGCATCATGGAAAATTTCACATCTTCTTTTTTGGGCATGGGGATGTTATTCAGCTTCATCCAGAGTGTGCCGAAGAGCGGACCATGCCACACGGAGCCAATCACATAGGTGGCAAGGAGTGCGAGGAAAATACCAAGCACATGCGATTGCACGTAGCCGGCAATGGCGATGAGATGAATCATGAAAGAGGGGGAAGGAATGATTTCCATAGTACAGAAGTTATTTCCCATTTTCATCGTTGTTTTTTTTGCATCTTTTACGTTCGCATTCAGAGACACTGCTTTATTTTTACCGCAGCCACGAAACGAATAAATACGGTTCGTGGCTGCGGATGATTGTTAGTTGGCCGGAACAGTCACCGTATTTCCCTGAAGCGTCACGCCTCCAATACGTGCAAGGAGACGACCTTCAATGTTGGCACCCGTTTTTGCGGAGATGGATTGATCCGCAAGGATGCTTCCTTTGAATGTCGCATTCGCATTAATAGTTGCCGATGTGCCGACCTGCCAGTAGACATTGGATGCCTTGGCTCCGCCAATGAGAATAACTGAGCGTCCGGTTGATACATCGAGTGTGGTGGCAATCTGGAAGATGAAGATGGCGTTGGCATTGCCCTTGGCATCGAGCGTGAGTTCGCCGGAACTGATTTCTACCGAAGAAGTTGCTTTGTACAAACCGGGGCTGAGCGTCATGCCTCCCACATTTCCGGAGACATCCACGGGTGCAAGTGTGCGGCCCGCAAGATCGTTATACGCAACAGTGAGCGCGCTTTTTGCATTCGCAGCGGCGACATCTGTTTCATGAATAGATCCGCCGGTTACAACACCCGGACCAAATCCTGTGACTGCCGTTCCCGGGCTGACACCCAAATCTCCTGTGACAGTCGTCATGCCGGTATTGGTGACTGTGGATCCTGCAAGAACTGCGAAGGTGGATGCGGCACCGAGTGAGACAGATCCCTGCGCTGCTACAGAGGATGTGCTGGAAGATGAAGAGGACAAGGATGACGAAGAAGATGAAGAAAGACTGGAGCGTGAGGATGATGTGCTGCTAACAGAGGAGGAGCGCACACTCGAACGTGAAGACATGGAACTTTGTGAGGAGTTATTGTTCATGTCCACAATGCTCAAATGAAACTGGCGGTGCAGCATGTTCCTAGTCTGGAGCATGACGCGACGCGCTGCGTTATAGGTGGCGGTGGCGCGTTCGGCTGCATGGCTTGCGTACCACTGCAGCAATGTGACTTCTGCATTGCGGTGATACACGCGGTGTCCCGGAACATTCGACACAGAGGTCTGATGCGCCGCAGTCCACTCGGGATTTGCAGCTTGTATGAAGCCGTTATTCGGCTGTGTTGTTGGAACGGCTGTTGCCGCAAATGCAGAGGGGATAACGACAGCCATACTTAAAACTGCCATTCCCATGGAATGAATTTTTTTCATAGAATGAAGGTGGAGAAAAAATACCGACGGCAAATGCCATCCGTATACCTATAAGACAGATGTAAGAGGGGAATCTGACCGTGTTCGTGCGTTCCGCATTGACGAAAGTGAAGAAACAACAGTTTCGGCCGAACATTTTGAGTACGTCTTTTTGAGAGGAACAGGCAGTTCGTAGTAGCATGGCTCCATGTCCCGCTTCAGTCCTCGCCGCGCCATTGTTCTGGTCATTGCAGCCGTACTTTTTCTTTTGATGCTCCGTAGTTGTAGCAGTGGCAATGCAGAAGAGATGAATATTCTGACTGTGAGTAAAACTGCAACCACGGAAGAAATAAAAGAGAAGGTGCTCGCGCAGGACTATACGAAAGGACATCCCTTCCTCGGCATTGCGATGCTGTTACACGGCGGCTACGGACGCATTGATCCCGGAGGATACAAAATTGCCGATGGCATGGGCTCGTGGGCGATTGCATCAAAGCTTACGTCGGATCCGGAGTTGAAATGGATAACGATCCCGGAGGGGCTGCGCAAAGAGCAAATTGCGGATAGGTTGCAGACCACGCTTGGCTGGAGCGATGCAACGCGCGAGGCGTTTTTGAATACGAATAATCCCAAGCCGTACGATTTAACCGAAGGATTCTACTTCCCGGATACGTATCTTATTCCCACCGCAGAAAGCCCCGAACAAGTCTCGCAGCGGTTCATGAATAGATTCAACGATAGCTTCGCCCCATATGTGGAGCTCTTTAAAGAAGCGAACATTAAGTACGACACCGCCATCAAAATTGCATCCCTTATTCAGCGCGAAGCGGGCGGCAAGTCCGACATGCCTATTATTGCCGGCGTGATGTGGAACCGTCTTCTTATAAAGATGCCACTGCAAATAGATGCGACACTTCAGTATGCGCGGGGCGATACGGGGTCTGGATATTGGGCGCAGGTGAAGGTGGCGGATAAGCAGATTGATTCTCCGTTCAATACGTACAAGAACCCGGGGCTGCCGCCTTCTCCTATTTCGAATCCTGGACTGAATGCGATTGATGCGGTGTTGAATGCAGCGGATACGAAGTGTTTATATTATATCCACGATAACGACCGGCAGATTCATTGCGCGGTGACGTATGAGGAGCATTTGGAGAATGTGGAGAGGTATTTGAAATAGAAATTAGTTAAAATCACTTTAAAACTAAAATTTTACCTTTAATATGCAATTATGCGTATAAACGAAAAATTATCTCTATTAAATAGGGTTACAAACAATGGCAAAATTATTATTGAAAGGGAACCAAACAGTAATTATGTATTTGTGACAAATTATGAAGATTTAATACAAGCATTAGATTATTTAGCTAGTGAAGAGTGGAATAATCTTGACGATGCTCGTATCCAGGATATTATAAAAAAATATGGATTTCAAGGTAGTGAAAAGAAGTTAAATACTAATGAATATAATTGGCTGAGTTCTTATGTAGATGATTTAAATCAAAAGTATCCTTTCTATTATTCAATAATAACAACACAGGTGCTCGAAGAAGATGAAAAAGCATTAAATATTTTAATTCCTTCTTCAATTAATTCTTTTCAGGAATTAATTAATTTTAATAAAAACCTGAGTAGATTTTTTAACGACCTGAAGGTGATTGAGGAAATTAAATTTATTAGTTTTGATAAAGGAACAGATTGGATTGTTTTAGCTGTAAACAGCATCACGGCTTACTATCTAGTGATGACTTGTCTAGAAATTGCTCAAAAAATAGTAAATTTGAAAAAGACGTACCATGAAGGTGAAATAGCGAAATTGCAACACCAGGCATTATTGAAAAAAGTGCCTAATTTTGATTTAACAGAAGATGATTTTAAAAAAATTACGATTGATAGTTTTACTGAAGAAAATATAAATAAGCTGTTTACTCCAGAAGCACTAAAACAATTATCCAGGTATGGAACAAATGAAGAATTGCTAGCGGGTATAAGAATGGGTATTCCTGAATTAATTCAGATACTAGAAAAAGGATCACAGATTGTACCCGCAAATAATCATCCAAAATTTCTGACAACAGAAAGTGGAAATATTAACATAGATGTAAAAACATACATTACTTATAAAGATGATAAGAACGATGAAGGTGAGCAACCTTTACTTAATTCAGGTAAAGATGCCAAAGAAGACGAGGAGGGGGAGGAAGATGGTGATGTTAAGTAAATCTAAAATGTGCACCACAAAGTGTGCATAATAATCCATAACTTTCAAAATCAATACCCTCTTCTGCTTGGCAGGATGGACAAACAAGATTTCTAAGGTGTCCATCATCAATATTTAAATCCGAAGCAATATTCCATAATGCGTCAAATTCGTTTTGAAAATTAATAATAATCGCCTGCTCATTAGTAAAGCTAAAATTCTCATAACTATATGAAAATCCGTTTTTAGTGAAATTTAACGATCCAAATCCAACTAAATTATCAAAAACAATAAACTTATGATGCATTACAACCCAATCACGATTTCTATTAGATCCTAATATCTTAATAACCAAATTCTCATCACCTAGTGAGTGGATAATTCCAAATATATCTTTAATAGCTTGAGGAAATACTAGATCATTACTTATACCTTCAATTTCTGAGGGGCGAATTAGATCATGTGAATTAAGTAAAATTTGAGTCATCAGGCCTAAATTTGCTCTTTTTTGAATTAATTCTGGAATTGTTTGATGTGTTAGATATGCCATACCTATTTTACAAATTCGAGATTTGTTCATTTCTTCGCTGAGAATATCGAAGATTTCTTGAGGAATTTTAGAGTGCGGCCTAAGGAAAAAATTTTTCATATTAATAATTCTACATTCATAAAATTTGATGCCAAGCCATATTGTATTATTGAAATATTCGATGATATCAAATCATCAACACCCAAGACCCAGCCCCTTCTTCACACCTCATCAAAATACTCCACCTCAATCGATTCCAACATCGCGCGGATTTTAGGGAAATAATCTTTCCCATATTCCGCATCTTGATGTGCTTGCCAGTGGGCTACATCTGAATATCTTTCCAGCACAACATACCCACGCGGAACCGTGCGGGATTTGTAGAGATCGTAATAGATATTGCCTTCATCCTTCAGAACAATTGCCCGCAATTCCGCAAACAACGCTTCGAACGCTGCTTCTTGTCCTTCCTGCACAACGATGGTTTTAGTACCGCCAATTGCTGTCATGTGCGGAGTGTAGCAAATGTGGATGGTATTTCTAGCAGCTAAACCCCAGCCTCTTTGCCAGCCTCTTACCCTCCACATTGATCCCCCAAGAAAGAACCGATAGCATTCCTTTTATATGCACCTCCACACGTTCCAATTTTTAAGAATATTCTCGGCTTTCGTAATCGCTGCGCTTAGCACTTCTCCTGTACTGGCGGCAGAGGGCCTGCAGTCCGACGGTCATATCATCCCAAAGGAAAATGGCGAATACTGTTATCTTCTGGAGACAACTCGCCATTTTTCCTTGTTGAATGCGGAAGGATGCTCACAGAATGTTCTGAATAAGCCGGCGGCAACAGGCTTGGTATCGTTACCCGGTCGCCCTTTCTCTTTGCCTTTAAAGAAACCCTACGAAATGAAACCCGGTGCGCTGTATCCAACGCTCGATGTCTATATGCATGTTGGCAAAGAAACGTTTGGACTCTTTATGGATTCGGCATGCAGCATGTATGCAGGATGCGGGAATTATTTGCCGAAGGAGCTTATTTTAAAATCAAAAGGAACCAGGGTAGAAAATGCCATCGATATCGTGAATGGTATGTATTTTGAACATCTTGTTGATGATGTGCAGAAACGTCATGTCTTTACAGTTCTGTATCAAAACCAAAGTTTCAATATCCAATTATTCCCGGATAATCCAACGCCGACAGTCATTGCCGCTGCATGGCAGGCAGTCACGTCTTTGACTCCGCATGCTACAACGGATATTGAGATGGAAAAGGAAGCGGATCAGTTGAATTTGGATCGCTGGAATAACGATGCTGGAATTCCGGCGGACTGGAAATTATTTACGCAGGATGTTCTTCCGTTTCAGATCAAACTCCCCGAGATTCAAGAGTTGGAAGGCGATCGTCTGAATAGTGCGGCACGCAGGGAATGGAATGAGAATTTGTTTTCAAAAGATGAATTGAAAAAAGTGGTATTGGATTCAGTGTATGAGGTTATTTCGACTCCTACGAAAGGTAAAGAGCTTTCACTCCGTGAACTGGATAAAGAGGGAACGAGGATGCGGTTCATAACGCTGTTTGTAAAATCCGGAGATCCGGAATCATTCCTGAAAGAATTTTGTTATCCCTTTTTGTATGATCAGAAATTGGACAACGGTTTTCATATTTCCAAACGCGTATGCCACACAACGGTGAATCCCGGCACTATTCTTACCAATTATGTAGTAATTCATAATCAGACTGTTACGCTTGTTGATATAATGACTTCCGATCCAACAGCTTTGATGGACTCAGTTATAAAGCAAATTCAAGTGAATGATGACTATCACGCATTTAATGGTTGGAAGCGTTTTCTATTTAGCATTACATCTGCGACAGGAAGAGTGATGGATTTTTTCGAGATTTATTGGGATGCATTGATTATGTGGGTGCATGGACTGCTATTTAGTGAATAATAAAGTTGAATTTAGTTACAGCTAAAACGAAGTCTTTTCTGTAGCCGTTCATTCACCCTCCGCAGCGACTCCCCAAAAAACTGCTTCTTTACTCTTACACACGTCCGCATCTGCAACCCCGTGAGCGGAGCAACGGAACTTCGTACGGAAGACCCCACTTCGCTCTTTTGAGAGCTACGCGGGGCAAGCGATGACGAGGAAGACGAAGAAGACGAGGAAGACGA
>CAZKPW010000002.1:122289-345281 GCA_964554785.1 uncultured Candidatus Peribacteria bacterium
GACGAGGAAGACGAAGAAGACGAGGAAGACGAGGAAATAGCTCCCGTCCGCACACACATCAACCCATCCGCAGACCTCTGGAACCCTACAATGCATTTGCAATCACCATTATCCGCAGCGCGTCCGCCTTCACCCAAAATCAACGAACAATCAGCATCGCTCATGGGTCCCGTTCGTTCCGGAGTCTGATACGCAGGATTATTCTGCTCCGATTGCGGCAGGTACCCGAATGTAGAATTATTCGCGTAAGTAAGACCGCGGACAATTTGCGAAGCGGGGATGAAGAGTCCATAGGCGAAGTTGCCGCCGTTGTCTGTTGCTTTGGCTACCACCACGCCCACGACTTTATCGTCTTTGACGACCGGTCCTCCGGAATTTCCAAAGTCCACGAAGGCTGTTGTTTTTATCCAGTCACTTTGGTCGTCGGGTCCTGTGACTGTTCCTGTTGTGCGGGATTGGCGCATGGAGTCTTTCAGTGTTCCTTTATTGGGAAATCCTACAATCCCCACGCTATCTCCCGTTTTTGCATCGGCATCCGCAAAGTACATGGTTCCGTGTTCACAGGTAAGGGTGGCGCGCATGTAGGCGACGTCGTCATCGAGGTTTAGTTTTACATCGGATCGCGTGAGGTTGCGGAAACAATTCAGGTCCACGGTATCGTCTGTCCCCGTTGCGTACACGCGGTAATAGAGCCCGTCTTCTATAATGTGTTTGTTGGTGACAATAATTCTTTCATCCACATAAAATCCTGTGCCCCATCCCGTAAAGTTTCCATCTTTATTGAAAATAGCAATCATCACCGTGGCGCTTTTGGTGTTGGCGGAGGGCTCAGCTGTGGCTGCCAAAGAGGGGAGGACGCTTGTACCAAGTATTCCCAGAACCCCCATGCCCATGAGTATTTTTTTGAAACTCATACAAGGAATAATGCGCTTTCTCGAAAAAGAATGCGAGAATTTTGGTGGATAATTTCCATTCTTGTATGGCGGTGTAGTGATGCTCTGCAGAATGAAGAACGCCAAAAAGAAACTCGTTTCTCTGGAGGCCGAAGGCCGGCCGTAGCAGTAATGGGATTTTCTTTGTATGAAGATTTTGTCCGCCTTCGCTCTTGCTACGGCGGGCCAGCCTCGCCCGCGTTTCTGCTGTTAGTTTTTGGCTTTTAGAAAGCTTAAAACCTGTTCTAAGCTTAACCAGAACAGTATAGGTGGTGGCCGTAGGCCAGCCGAAGCCTTGGCGAAGGCTGGCTGGGGAGGAGGGATTCGAACCCCCGAATGCTTGCTCCAGAGGCAAGTGCCTTACCACTTGGCGACTCCCCAAGGTTTTAAAGATAATAGTGTATAGGGCGGCTTGGCGCCTGTCCGCCGTAGCTCCAGAGAGCGAAGGTGGAACTCCCCAAGATTTTGGATGACAATAAGTGTCGGATGCCTGGAAACATCAGAGCCCGCGTATCCTACCAATCATTGGGCGTTATCGCCAGTCGAATTGACAAATCTAGTAATATTGCCATTATTCACGTATGGCATCTCTCGATTCCACAAAAGGCTCCGAAGGAGAAGATGAAAAGAAGGGTCCGAAGCCGACACCTAAGCCGAGCATTCTTATAAGAGTGCGTTCGAGTCTTTCCAGTCTTTTTTGTCGCGGACTTCCGGAAAAAGAAAAAAAGCAGACGGAATTTGTTTTGGAACAATTGGCAGATGCGAATGAAGAAGGGCCTAGTGAAGTGGTGACGGAACAAATCGAGCATCTGCTGAATACGCTTGGCGTTATAGGAGAGGGTATGGACGGCAATCTTTCCGAAGAGGAAAGAAATGCGGCGGCATTGAAGCAATTGGCTGCAATACATCAGATCAAGAAAGGCAAAACAATCGTGAATGAAAAACGCATGGGTCGCAATGAAGCTTGCACCTGCGGTTGCGGTAAAAAATTTAAGAATTGCCCAAACAGAAAATAATAAAGAAAACCGGATATTCAAGTCCTATAAAACCTCTATAATCCATACACCTGCTCGCGTAGCTCAGTTGGATAGAGTACTTGGCTTCGAACCAAGGGGTCGTAGGTTCAATTCCTGCCGCGAGCACCATTCGACTCACTTCGTTCGCTCATGGTTCTGCGCTTCGCTTGAGCCATCCCTCTTTTCTTCGTGCGATACTCTGGTGAATATCGCACATCGTCGTCTTCATCTTTTTGTCTGCATAAAGCCATTTTTATATGTAATTGCCTCTTAGCCATGCCTTGACAGTGACACAAAGTATACGAGTGGTATATTTACCGTGATGACCAACGCACCGCACAGCAACGGCACTGAAATTGAAATGGACGTCATAACCGAAGCCTTGGAACAAAAGGACATGGCCGGCATGCCGCCGCTCATTGCACTGCTGAAAGAATTGTACGGAATTCAAACGTACGAACAGCTCATTCCTGCACTGAAGAAACAAAATCAATTCGGCCATTTTCAACTCGAGACGAGTGACTTGTCTACGTATAACCGCATAATGGGCGCGGATGTCACCGGGATGCAGTCCAATGAAGTGACGCTTATAGTGGATAAAGAAATTATTGTCGCAATGGTGGAAGTCATACGCGAGACCATGAATAGAATTCGCCAAGAGACAAGACAGAATATCGATGCTCTTCTTCGCCCTACAGAAGAGGACAATAAGAAAGAACCCGCCCAGCAATCGCCTCGCAGTGTTGCTGCATAATAGAAGAAGCGGATTTTTGAAAAAATAAAGTGGGAAAGAAACCGAAAGACATTTATGATGCTCCCCGCGTGCGGTTTTCCTGCATTGTGTAAGAAAGCCGCCGCTGCACAGTCATCAATGTATCTGATTGTATTTCTTCCCACTTTCTTTCATGGCTTCCAGGAATACATATACTTTCTCGCTTATGCTCGTTGGCATCGCACTTGCCGCGTGTACGGGGCAGGTGTCTTCGTCGGTGCCCATGACACTTCAGAGCGATGATTTTGCACACAATACGTCCATTCCGCCTTCTATGACTTGCGACGGCGACGGCGTTCGTCCCGTGCTGAGAATTGCGAATGTTCCCGCCAATGCAAAAAGTTTGGCTCTTATCATGGAAGATGCAGACGGTCTTACGAGCATGGCGACGCAGTGGATTGTGTGGAATATTGACCCTGCCACAACGGTTATCCGAAACGGCGATACGCTCACCGGTGCGACGGAAGGTTTGAATGATGCTGCATTTCCGGGTTATGTGGGACCTTGTCCTTCCGAGGGTATGCACCGTTACCGCTTCCGTCTTTATGCGCTGAATGACATGTTGCCCCTTCCTGCAGACACTCTTCCCGCCCACGTCAAAAAAGAATGGCAAACACGGACGATCGCGGAAGCGGAATTGATCGGTTTGTATGCGCGCCAAGAATTGCGGACTACTCCAACACCGGAGGCGGATAATGTAGATGTAGAAACCGATGCTGAATAAGTATTCTCAATCTTTTCTTCATCATTTTATTGTATTCTGTTTCCTCCGTGGCAATACTGCCACATTCCCATCTGTTTCCTTTTTATATTCATGTCACACACTCGTTCACACACCGTTAGTTCCATCCTCAGTCCCGGTCTTGCAGCCGCAGCACTCATGGTTCTTTTGAGCGCTTGCACGCCGACCCCAACAAATACCGATCAGAATTCCTCCGTCTCCATGGATGGCGATACATCTTCCAGCATGATGATGGATTCTTCATCTTCAGCAATGACAGACGGTACACAGTCTTCATCCGGAGAAGCTGCAGCGACTCAGATCTACACAGACGGCACTTTCTCCGCCACAGGTGGCTATCGTTCGCCGGCAGGACCGGAAACCATCGAAGTCTCTCTCACGCTCAAAGACGATGTCATTACCGATGCAACAGTCATCGGCGACGCTACGCATACGAAGAGCATGATGATGCAGGGTAAATTCATTGCAGGCTTCAAGCAGGAAGTAGTCGGCAAATCCATCGACAGTTTGTCCCTGGGCGTTGTAAACGGTTCTTCTTTGACACCGCTTGGGTTTATGGATGCTGTGGCCAAAATTAAGGTTGAGGCTAAAGCGTAATTCGAATAACGGAATAACGGAGATTGGAATAACGGAAGATGAAATATTATTTGTTACGTCGGGAGGCTGCTATCAGACCTGAGAGCAGCTTCTTTTCGCGTTCTGCCAATTGGAATGCTTTTTCAACTTCTGATAATTCAAGAAATTTTACACGTACTGCAATATGAAGAAATGCTTCCACTTCTGAGCATTCTCCGCGGGAAATGACATATTTATTTGCTTTATCAGCATAGGTATATCTCCCAAAACCTTCAGCAATATTGGCAAGAATGCTTGTAACGGCTTTGCGCATTTGAACACTCATTTCAAAGCGTTCCGATGGCGGCAGTCGTTTGGTAAGGGCATAAATTTCTTCTACTAAATCCAATCCAACTTTCCAGGCATCTAAATCAGTATAAGTAAGCATAATGCTGATCTTATCAGCTCCATTATGTATCTCATTGCAAATGAGTACGATCGTACACCACTCCATTACAGCGTTATTCGAAATCCGTTACTCGGTTATTCCGTTACTCCGTTACTCGAAAATTTAAAAGAACTCTGCGGTAAAGCTGGCGGAGTTTTTTATTTTGTACTCTTTATTCAGGAGACAATACTCAAAGGACAAAACATTGTCTAAAGACTCGGGCTCAGTCATGAAGAGACACGTCGCAAGACCATCTGCTAACGCTGTGCTCTCGGCCATAACCCACGTCGCAATAATCTCTTCCGGGGATGTGAGGGAAAATGGATTGATAGTGTGTTGATACATTGCCCAACGCCTTCTATTTCCCGCCGATGCACAGAGTGCGCCCTGCATAAGTTCCAGCACGCCGATTGCTTTCGTGGGATCGTCCGGATGCTCCAGTCCTGCGCGAATGGGCGTTCCGTTTCCTTGGTAATAAATATCGCCGCTGCCATTCACCAAAAAGCGGGCGATGTTTTTTTCTTTGAGATACGTTGCAATCACATCGACAAAATATCCTTTCCCAAGCGCACCCAGATCTATCAACACAGATGCGCGTAATTCAATATGCGTATCGTCGATGATACTGAGCGCTTCATGCAACGGGGGAACCGGACGAATGGTGTTTTTGGGCATGAGTGAATAGTCGGCATCGTAGCCAAGATCACTAATGGTAAAGCCGATGAGGGGATTGCAGTGTCCACTTGTTGCGTCATAGAGCGTTTCGTACAGCTGCAGCATGTTCACAAGATCCTTCGGCACTTCTACGATTCCCATTTTCTCCGTGAGCGACCAAATGAACGAATTTTTAATAAAGCGCGAAAATGTGTGATCAAAATCGTAGGATCTTTTTTCGATTGTTTGTTGCATATCTGCAAACGCCGCATCGCTCATGGTGTCCCAGAGCGTGACCGCCCAGTGTGTGCCCATGGATTCGTACCGGAAAATGCGCGGTTCCATGCATGCACTATACAATATCCGACTCAATAATGATGACTTTTTTGAGGTGTGGCAGCCATTTTCCGCTATACTGTCGGCCTTATGGCCGAGAGCCCCCAAAAGACATCGGCACCTGCAAAAGAGCCCAATTTGTTCGGGTTACTGAAGCCATACAAAGGTTTTATAGCGCTGCTTATTCTTTTGGCATTTGTCAGTAACGGTCTGAACCTTCTATTGCCGCAAATTATTGCGCGAGGTATCGATGCCTATAGCCATGGAACATTGGTCATGCATACCGTTATTGCGGAATTTTTAAGTATTTCCGTTCTTATTTTTATCTTCGTGTATGGACAGAGCGTGGTGCAGACGTATGCATCGGAGTATGTGGCGCGGGATTTGCGTCGGGAATTGGCGGCAAAAATTTCTCGGCAGAGTGCCAGAGGTGTGCAGACTCTGACGCCGGCAACGCTTCTTACCAATCTAACGTCCGATATCGACGCCGTGAAATCATTCGTGTCGCAAGCGATTGTGTCCATTATTTCTTCCGCGCTTCTTATTATTGGATCCGCTGTCTTGCTCATGCTCATCAATTGGCAACTGGCGTTGGTCGTGCTCCTTATTATTCCGATTATCGGGGGAACGTTTTTTGTCATTATCAGCAAAGTGCGCATGTATTTTAAAAAAGCGCGCGAAGTCATCGATTGGTTGAACAGAGTCATTAATGAAAGCATTCTTGGGTCCGCGCTTGTTCGTGTCTTGCATGCGGAACAATTTGAATCGGAAAAATTTCTTGCGGCAAATACGGAAGCTCGCTCTTTTGGTCTCAAAATTCTGCGACTGTTCTCCGTCCTTATTCCCGTTGTGACATTCGTCACCGGTATGGCCAGCGTCGCGGTGCTGCTGCTTGGCGGATATTTTGTGATTGGTGGCAGTATGACGCTTGGAGATTTTGCCGCGTTCAACAGTTATATTGTCATTCTTATCTTCCCCATTCTTGTTATTGGGTTTATGTCGGGCGTCATTATGCGCGCAACCGTTTCTTATAAGCGCGTATCCGATGTTCTGATTGCAGAGGAAATGCAAGAGGCGGGAACCGTGACTACGCCCATTCGCGGAGATATCGCACTGAAAAATGTATCCATTACTTTTGGCGAAAAACAGGTGTTGAAAGATATTTCGTTGGCACTCAAAGCCGAAACGCGTACGGCAATCATCGGGCCAACGGGTGCGGGTAAGACACAGTTGCTGTATCTCCTGACCGGCCTTGCCATGCCGGATGCCGGGGTCGTGGAATACGACGGGCGGCCCGTGTTGGATTATGACTCCGTCACTCTGCATCGCCAGATTGGCTTTGTGTTCCAAGACAGCATTCTCTTTAACATGAGCATTCGCGATAACATCGGTTTTAGCGAGACGGTGCAAGATGCAGATTTGCAGAAAGCCATCGATACCGCAGAAATCCGCGATTTTATCGATACGCTTCCGGAAGGTCTGGATACCATTGTCTCCGAGCGAGGCACAACACTCTCCGGCGGTCAGAAGCAGCGCATCATGCTTGCGCGCGCACTGGCGCTCAACCCGCGCGTGCTGTTGCTCGACGATTTTACCGCACGCGTAGATACGCACACGGAACAGAAAATTCTTGGCAATGTGCGGAAGAATTATCCGAGTATCACGTTGGTGTCCGTTACGCAGAAAATTTCTTCCATCGAAGCATACGATCACATCATTCTTTTGATGGAAGGAGAGCTGCTGGCACAGGGTACGCATAAGCATCTGATGGAAACATCCCCCGAATACGTGCAGATTTACGATTCACAGCGCAGTACCAACTCGTATGAACTATAACCTCCATATAACCGGCACGCAGTCCGAACAAAAGAATGCCTCCTTCTCGGCGTTCAAAAAGCTGCTGCCTATTTTGGCGGAGGAAAAGTTGAACCTGGCCGTTGCCATTGTGGCCATTCTCCTCAACTCCGTTCTCACGTTAGTTGCTCCCGTGTTAGTCGGTCATGCAATCGATACATATATTGCAAACAAACAGTTTTCGGGCGTTCTCCTATTCTCCGGATATTTGACTGTTCTCTATGCAGTCTCTTTTGTAGCCAGCTACATTCAGACCACGCGCATGGGAGGGGTGGGGCAGCGGACGCTCTTCAGTGTACGCAATGCCATTTTTAAAAAATTGCAGGAATTGCCGGTCGCGTTTTTTAATCAGAATAAAGCGGGAGATCTTATCTCGCGCATCAATAACGATACGGACAGGTTGAACGATTTCTTCTCGCAGTCTCTTATGCAGTTCATCGGCAGCCTTTTTATGATCGCGGGCGCCGGTATTTTTATCGTCAGCATTCATGTAAAGCTCGGTCTGGCGGCACTTGCCCCCGCGCTCTTTCTTCTGATTGTCACGCAGCTTACTGCCGGTTGGATCAAGAAGAAAAATGCAGTAAGCCTGAAAGCATCCGGCGGCATGAGTGCGGAAATTCAGGAGAGTTTGAATAACTTTAAAGTGATTGTGGCGTTTAATCGCCGCGATTATTTCCGGAATCGTTTCCAGGAAGCAAATGAAGAGAATTTTCAAACGTCCGTGAAAGCCGGAGTGGCCAATAACCTCTTTATTCCTCTGTATGCTTTTTGTTCCAACGTGGCATCGCTGATTGTGCTGTCCTACGGTATTTCACTGATTTTGGCGGGAGACTTTACGGTAGGACTGCTCATCAGCTTCTTTACCTATGTGTATCGTTTTTACGATCCCCTCCGTCACATTGCCAACCTCTGGGCATCGTTCCAGACCGCGCTTGCCGCGTGGGATCGCATTACGGCTATTCTTTCCATGGAGTCCGATATGAAAGTTCTGCCGTCGCAGACAAAGGAAGACGCACATATGCTCGCATTCGATCACGTGTCGTTTGCGTATCCCGACGGCAAAGAAGTATTGCACGATATCAGCTTTCTATTGGAGCCCGGAAAAACCTACGCACTCGTGGGTCCGACCGGCGGAGGAAAAACCACGACCGCATCTTTAATGGCCAGACTGTATGATCCCACGCGCGGAACAGTTCTCCTACACGGTCGCGATATTCGTTCGTATGCATCTGCAGAGCGCGCAAAAAAGATCGGGTTTATTTTGCAGGAACCGTTTCTCTTTACGGGAACCGTGCGCGATAACATTTTGTATGGAAATGAAGAGTTGGCTGCAGATAAAGGAAAGAATCTGGATACTGCGCTCGAAAAAGCAAACTTGAACGGACTCCTCGCGCGTTTCGAAAAAGGACTCGATACGCCGGTGCAGAATGGCGGAGAATCCATCAGCTTGGGACAGAGACAATTAGTTGCCTTCGTGCGCGCAGTGCTGCGCAACCCTGATATTCTTATTCTGGATGAAGCGACTGCAAACATCGATACCGTGACGGAAAAATTATTGGAAGATATTTTGCAGAAACTTCCTTCCACCACCACACGCGTCATTATCGCTCATCGCCTGAATACCATTGAAAACGCGGATGAAATTTTCTTCGTGAACGCAGGAACCATTACGCGCGCCGGTTCTATGCAGCACGCGGTGGATATGCTCATGCATGGCAAACGCGCAAGCTGAGGCTTGCGCGAAATACGAAATACGAAGCGCGAAATACGAGGCAAAATTGAATACTGAACGGTGAATATGAAAGTTTAAAACTTCAGGTTAAATATTCACATTTTACCCTTCCTTCGTATTTCGTATTTCGCGCTTCGTATTTACCTCAGTAGTGGCATGAAGCAAGGCCATTCTTCTTTAAGTATTGCTGGTGATAGTCCTCCGCTGCATAAAACGGTGCGGCGGGAACAATCTGCGTCACCACGGGCCGCTTCCATTTGCCGGATGCCTCCAGCTCTTGCTTCGATTTTTCCGCGAGTTCTTTCTGTGTGTTGTCATGATAAAAAATGACCGAGCGATACTGCGATCCGAAATCCGGTCCCTGCTGATCCACCGTCGTGGGATTATGGTTCTCCCAGAAAATATTCAGAAGCGATTCATAGGTTACTTTCGAGGGATCGTATGTCACTTCCACCGCTTCCGCATGCCCGGTTGTCCCCGTGCAGACAAGCTCGTAGGTAGGATTCGGAACAGTCCCGCCGGTATAACCGACCATAACATCGGACACGCCGTCAATTTGCCGGAATGTATCTTCCACTCCCCAAAAACATCCTGCGCCGAACGTTGCTTTTGCCGATGTTGTGGATGCAGTATTTTCCATGTTTCCATTCTATCATAGCTCATGCAGTGGCGATTTTTGCGTTTATCACGTAGAATTTTCTCATATTTCTTTCACTATTTTTATGCACCTTTCCGCACTTCATGCAAAAAAAGATTGGGGATTTTTGGTTCTCCGTCTTATTGTTGCCGGTATTTTTCTTTATCACGGATACCAGAAATGGGCCATGTGGGCACCGTCCGACGGACAGACACCGGCTATGATGTTGAATCTTATGCGATTCCTTTCCATTGCTGAGCCGCTCGCAGGTATCGCTTTGATCCTCGGTCTCCTCACGCAGATTGCATCCATTGGCTTGGTGCTCGTGATGATTTCCGCCATCTATGTGAAGATCACCATGTTCAAGCTTGGCTTTGCGAACGGATGGGAATTGGATCTTGCCATTCTCGGAAGCGTCTTTGTACTCGCATTGAACGGAGCAGGTCGTTATTCGTTGGATGCCATGCTCATGAAGAAAAAATCCTAATGCATACGTCTGTATACATTATTGATCGTCTGCACGCCCTCGCACATCCGGAAAAACTTGCCGGAAAAAATCATTGGAATGTGACGGGGGCGCAGATGATCGGAGTGACCATTCCCGATCTCCGCAGCATCGCAAAAGAAATAGGGAAAGATCATGCTCTTGCTGCAGATTTGTGGAAGTCCGGCATACACGAAGCGCGTATTCTTGCTGGAATGATTGATGATCCAGCACTAGTCACATCGGAACAAATGGACAGTTAGACGGCGGATTTTGATTCGTGGGATGTGTGTGATCAAGTGTGTGGGAACCTCTTCGATAAAACAAAATATCCGTATAAAAAAATTGTTCAATATGCCAAAGACGAACGCGAGTTTGTCCGGCGTACCGCATTCACATTGATGGCGACATTAGCCGTGCACGATAAAACCGCCTGCGATGCGCAGTTTCTTCCGTTCTTTTTGCTCATCGAAAAATATAGCGGTGATGATCGTAACTTTGTGAAGAAGGCGGTGAACTGGGCGCTGCGGCAAATTGGGAAAAGAAATGCCACACTGCATCCCATCGCCATCGCGCTGGCAGAAAAATTAGAAACATCAGAAAACCCAGCAAGGAAATGGATTGGAAAAGATGCTGTAAGAGAATTAAAAAGTGACCCTATAGTAAAACGAGTTGCCCGGCTTCGCTTCTGAGCTACGCCGTGGCATCCGAATAATTTTGTTTGAAAAAGACAATCAGTAAATCACGGCGTAGTGCCCTGCACACAGGGAACGAAGACGGATGGATAGCATCCGATGCACTGCGGGAATTACGCAGCGAGGCGGTTCGTAAACGGGTTCTTCTCAAACAGAACACGCAGTGCGTTTAGAATGACGACAACATCTACAATTTCCTGGAGCAGCGCGCCGTAGACCGGAACAATGAATCCCAAACTTGCGGCAATCATCAATGCAATGCTCAACCCTATGCCAATGAAGATGCTTTCTTTCGCAATGCCAAGCACTCTGTGCCCCAGCTGAATCGCTTCGCCCACGCGCTCCACGCGATCAATCAGAATGACAATGTCACCTGCTTCAGAGGATGCAGTGTTTCCATGACCGCCCATGGCAATGCCGACGTCTGCGGCGGCAATGGCAGGTGCATCGTTGACGCCGTCACCTACCATAATGACCGGTGCCATGTTTTTGTGCAGCGAGAGCACCGTATTCACTTTGTCTTGCGGCAAACATTCCGCTTCCACGTCATCCGGCGAAATACCCACTTCTTTGGCAATGCGGAGTGCCGATGCGCGCTTGTCTCCGGTGAGCATCATGACGCGTTCTATGCCGAGTCCGCGGATATTTTGGAAGAGCTCTTGCACGTTGTGGCGGACGGTATCTGCAAAGAAAACGGCACCGATGATTTTTGTGGAATCTGCCAAAAATACCGCCATTTGTCCGTTCTCCTGTGCGGCAAGATGATCGTCGGTCGCTTCTTTCGGAATGGCGAGCTTCATAGTTTCCAGCATTCTGTAGCGCCCGAATATATAATGCTTACCGTCAATTTTTCCTTCGACTCCTTCGCCGATATGCTCATTGAATTCTTCGGGATAGGGCAGATCTATTTTCTTTTGAGACGCTTCTTCCAGGAGCGCTCGTCCAAGAATATGCGTGGAAAGTTGATCCAATCCCGCGGCATAGAGAAAAACCTTGTCTTCAGGAAGTCCGTATGACGCAACGCGCACGATGTTCGGGGTGCCAAATGTGAGCGTGCCCGTTTTATCGAATACCAAGCTGCGCGCTTCCCCCAATTTTTCTAAGACTCCGCCGTTTTTTACAATGATACCGCGCTTCGCCGCTCGACTAATGCCCGATGCAAACGCAATCGGGGTTGCAAGAATAAGCGGGCACGGAGTGGCCACCACAAGCACTGCAAGCGAACGAACAGGATCGCCGGAAATGATCCACGCCCCTATGGCGAGGATAAATGTAACGGCGGTAAACCAAACGCTGTAGCGGTCGGCCAAGCGCACAAACGGAGCTTTCTGCTCCTCGGCTTCACGGACCAATCGAATGATCTGTTGATATTTACTCTGGCTGCTGTCGTGCGTGGCCATAATCTTCAGAACGTTATCCGTGCTGACGCTTCCGCTCATCACTGTCAGACCTTTGCTTTTTTGCACGGGGAGAGATTCTCCGGTCAGCATCGATTCATCCACGCTGGAACTCCCTTCTATCACGCGTCCGTCCACGGGAATAGTTTCACCCATTTTTATAATGAGTATGTCTCCTACGACGACCGATTCAATCGGCACATCCATTATTTTCCCATCTTTTTCCTTATGAGCTTTCGTGGGTGCGTTGGCCAGAAGGTTTGTCAGCTCCCTCCGTGCACGACGCAATGCATACGATTCCAACGCCTCTCCTCCGGAGAGCATGAGTACAATCACCGTTCCTGCAAGATACTGATGCAAAAGCAGCGATGCCCCGATGGCGACAATCGCGATAATATCGACGCCGAAATGTTTGCGAAGCACCGATTCCGTCATATCAATCACCAAAGGAATGGATCCGACTATTAATGTGACAAACAAGACCCAGTTCATAAGGTCCGTGCGCTCCAATAGATAGAACGCTCCGGACAGGCTTAAACCTGCAAGAACGAAGAGCGGCACGACCGAACGGGAGGAAGGAAGACGCATGATGATGAAGGGGGATACACACGGAGCTTTTGTTTGCAGCCGTATTGTTCAGTATTATAGCAAAAATCCGACCTGCGACGTATGAAATACGGCACAAATCGGACATTTCCACTTTTAACCTTTAAACTTTCAAACTTTTACACCTTTAAACTCACTTCGTCTGGCAAATAACCTGCCTGCAGCCGTTTTCATCTTGCATGGTGGTTCCGGTCATGCCGGAGTTTTTGCAGATGCGAATACCACTGTCCAATTGGTCATCGGACGGGCAGGAAGACGATGCGGACGAAAAGGTAGCTTTGCAGGTTACCTTCCTGCAACCGTTTGCATCGGCGCTTACGACCGGAGTTTGTCCTTTCGCCGTACAGCGTGAACCGGCGGCATTGATTGTTGCATTGTCCGGACAAATAACGGCATCGTTTCCCAGTGCCTCGTTCAAGCAGCGCACCATCTTGCAAACACCTACCGTGAATGTTTCATATTTATGCCCCAAACTCTTGCAGGCACTTGCTTTGTTGCGCATGGTTTCTACGCTTGGACAGGCACCTTGCGACGTGACATTCTCAATGCAGCGAACTTGGCGGCATCCGTTGATATTATAGTACTCAAATTTCTGATTGTTCTTTTTGCAGGAGACTGCAATGTTCGTGAGCGTGTCTCCGTCCGGACAAGGGCCGTTTTTGGATCTTGCAGAAGATGCGGAGGATACGGACGATGATGACGAGGATGATGCGGGAGGCGTGGCGCTGCACTTAATCTGTCTGCAGCTGCTCGGGTCAATATAGGGAATGCTATACATGCCTGCAGCAGTACAGTCTTTACTTTGCGTATCCATTTTTGCTTGGCTGGGACAACCGGATTTAATCACCAGACATTTGCGATTGTATTGATCCTTCATGCGTTGATACGAAAGCGTACCGGGGCGCACTTTTTTCAGAATCGAAGTGATTTGATCGCATGTTGCAGAACTGTCTTCTCC
The DNA here is from genome assembly GCA_964554785.1 of uncultured Candidatus Peribacteria bacterium. Classification (GTDB taxonomy): domain Bacteria; phylum Patescibacteriota; class Gracilibacteria; order Peribacterales; family Peribacteraceae; genus CALREJ01. Next base: position 136,108 of record CAZKPW010000002.1, read on the forward strand.
GTCGGCATACACCGTCGCGAAGCTGGTGCCGCCAATGGAAAGGGCCACAATGCCTGCAAGAAACCAACGTGAAGTAATTTTCATAGAGAAAGAGGGGAGTGAACACGTTTACTGTAGGCGAGATTACCGGAGATTTCGCTTGCACTCAGCAAAAAAGAGGGGAAAATAGCAACAGTGTGACGTATAAAACGTCGCTGCCACATCGCACACCTAATAAACCCCTCTTCCGAGGACGTACCTATCCGCTCACCTGGGATTCTTCATAGGGACGATTGTTACTTGTTGCCCTGTTTTTGGTTACTTGTTTTTTGAATTGATGAACTTCATTCAAGAACGATCTCCAGAAAAGAGGGCAAACAATCTCTTCGATCATTTTCAATTATCAATTCGTTATCCCCCCCCCATTTCTATGAACAATTTTTCTTTCGACAACAATAATCGCCTTCCTCCCATGGACAATGCAGACTCCCGCAAGCGCGCTACGGTCCGCAGTGTTCCGGTTTCCAATGAAGCACTGAACTTTTGTCACTGTTTTGAAACGATTATCATTATTATCCGCACGCGTTTGGTTCCTGTCTTTGCTCAAATAGATACAAGAAGGCAGCCGCTCACCGAACGTAGATTCACATCCGAGAAAAAGAATCCATCACAGCAGTCCCCAATGCGCTTCAACGATCCGCGGATAGACAGTCCTGCATTTCAGAACAAGGCTCATTTGAATTAAGACTTATAAAAGAGGGGAGTCACCGTGTGTGACTCCCCTTGGTGTTGCAGCCGTCATAGACGGTTACTGCACCTTGTTGGCATCATCCATTTTTGCATGAGCGCCTTCCGTTTCGGTGCACCATGCCTGATCGTATACCTTCATGGTATCAATATCCTGAGTATGCAATGTAAAGAGGTGCGCTTGCTTTGCCTTGGACAGGGGGCGCGGCGTGTAATCGCTAAAATCCAAAGGCGTGTACGTTTCGTCTGCGTCTTGATCATCGCGTGGCTTAATGATTTTCAAGGTTGCAGCGATTGAATGTTCATCGCCATAGGATGCGCCGGGAAACCAGCCTTCGAAAGCGGCGTCGTGTGGATCGTACATGTGCGTGTTCTCCGTAAATGGTGAAAGACGTTTTTGCCAACAAGGGCGGCATAAAGACTGCAGATCTGCATGCCGCCCTCTTGGAAAGCAGTGATGTAAAAAATCGACACATGAAAAAAAACTTCCCTGTCTTGGAAGGAAAGCTCGTGACCTCGTGATTTTGTATCACGCACGCAGCTTCCCTTCCGCCATAATAATAATGGAGGAGAGAATAGAGCCGAGGACGATGGTCCGGCGCTGCATGTGACTATGGTAACAAGCCCCGCCTGGAAATCAAGCGGGGGCAAAGACGTCATTTTCGAGCAGGACGCCCAGTCTGTCTTCAAATATGTCGCAAAGATGTTGTACGGAATCAGCAACTGCAGGATTTCGGGAAATCGTGTCCAAAAGTACGCTGTATGCCATTTCCGATCCGCATCTGTATGATTTTTGGATGTGTTGGATGCGCTTCTCCGCGAGTGCGAGTATTGCGAGTGATTCGTGATAGGCGAGGGATTTCGGATAATCGCCGCCGTCTGCAATGTCATATTCTTCATTTGAATATGTGGGAGCGTATGTTTCGTTCAAGGTCATTTCCATAAGGGCGTGGTGAAAAAAAAGAAAATACAAAAAAACTCTTCCCCTAAGGGGCGGGGGAAGGGTGTCAGGTCTTTACTTTTTTTATTTACTCAGACACTGCGACTCCTTCCCCGCACTAAAGAGGGTAAACCAGAAGCCGTTAAAACTGAGTATCTGCTGCAAAGTGTTTTTACTGTAAAGATTGTGCTATCTGTCTGTCAACCGGCTGTATGATTTCCGGCAATTGCCGCAGCACAATGCCGCAATTTCCTTTTTTCCGGAGCATCCATGACAGCATGGGAGGCATTTTTAGGAATTCATATTGCAGGCCCGTACATGTGGTTTCCTCGTCCGGGTTTTCTGTATCGGGCGAAGTGATTAAATCGCAAAACATTGTCTTTGCATCTTCATCGGCAATACAGACTCTGCACTCCTCACCTGCATGAAAAATAAGGCCGGTTCCTTCTTGATACTCTATATGAGACAGTCCGTCGGGATCTGCAATGCTTAACATCGATTGAACTGTTTCCGGAGTGTAGGGGCTGCTTTCTACAAAAAGATTTTTCAGGGCAAATCGTTTGCCATTTATACAGACCTCAAAGCCGTTATTCAAAAACATCACATCGCAATCTATGGGATGTTCCGTATCTTTGGGTTGCAGTTGAATCTGAAACGGTTGGCCGAACGGGACAAGCTGCGCCGCGGAATCATAGTTGTTGCCATGCATACTTGCAGTCATATTCGATTTTTGCTGCTTATGATGCGGATGAAGCATAGCCATGATTTTTACGCCCGCGACTAAAGACAACGATGAAATAAGGGCGACAAGCAATGTGGTGTTTACCGTCGATGTCCGATTGCTCGCGGGACGCGATTCAATTTCATCCCGAGCCTCCGGACTCATGGATAACATTGGACTGCACTCTACGCGCGCCGACTTATGCAATTCAATCGATCGGTCAAGACGGTTCTAAAAATAGTATCAGGAATTGGATCCAATCGATGTGATCCTGATGCGCTTCCCGGTTCCACCTGTTTTCTTATGCGAGACGGGGACAGCGGGTGAATCGGTATCGTCCAGAGAAAATTCCGCCGTCAATTCATCGTTGAATTCTTCCAGAATCCTATGCGTATCCATGGGCGCTTTCTGCGTTTCTTTTTCCGGTTCGGCCTGCTTCCCGATTTTTCCGTCTTTCATATGTACGGTTTCCGCCTGCAATAATTTCCCCGCCGCTGCATCGCGCGAAAAGATGACAACAGTCGTTCCTTTCTTTTTCATGTTGAGCAGAAGCTCCGTGACCATTTTTATTTGTGCAGTATCCAAATTATGAAACGGCTCATCGGCCAGAATGACCATAGGCGCAGTAATAAGCGCGCGCGCAATGCATACCAGCGAACGTTCGCTCAGGCTGATATCTTCGGGGAAGAGTGCTGCTTTCGAAAGAAGATTCAATCTCTTTAAGAGATCATTCACATTTCTTTTGATGAGCGCCTCCGGAGCCCCCAACAGTTCCAGTGGAAGTCCGAGATTTTCTTCAATGGTTGCGTGCTGCAGAAGAATCGGGTCCTGAAAAACAACGCCGACTCTGCGGCGATAGAGCTGGAGAATCGGGGAGGGGAGTGTGCGAATATTTACGCCGTCCACTTCCACGCTTCCCGTATCCGGGTCGTCTGCGCGAATAAGAAGACGCATAAGCATGCTCTTGCCGCTGCCGCTGTCTCCTACAATCGAAAGACTGACGCCGGGATCAATGCGCAGCGATACATTCGAAAGCACTTCCTTCTGTCCACATGTTTTCGTAACGTTCTTCAGAGCAATCATACAATCAGTATGAATTGATAATTGATAATTGAGAATTGATAATTATCGGAAATGTACTAATAAAGATGAATGGCAAATAATAAAAAAATTTTCAATTATCCATTTTTAATTTTCAATTCGAACAGTTCCAATTGGCTCCCGCTTTGCCATGCCGACTTCGCGCGGATACTTTCTGTCGAGCGGTCTGTTTTTTCGGAACACCAATAATTGTCTGGAGCCAAAATCTCCCGGCAACGTATACGTGTGCGATGTGACCAGCGGACAGCAAAGTGTTTTCTGCGCGAGCTCGCTTGCTTTCAGTTCTTCATCAATGTGTAAACTTTTCCAGAGGACAATATATCCTCCCACTTTTGCAAACGGACTGCAGAATTCCAGGAGCATATTCAGCGGTCCCACTGCGCGAGACGTAACAAAATCGTACTGCTCACGATATTTTTTCTTTTGACCGAGCACTTCCGCTCTATCCGCAATGCCGGTCATTTTTATGCCTGCTTCTTTTGCGATGCGCGTAATGGCGGCAATTTTTTTTGCGATAGAATCGAGTCCGGTGCACTGCGCCTGCGGATACAAAATGGCCAGAGGCAAAAGCGGAAATCCTCCGCCCGTTCCAATATCCAGCAGCGTGGCGCCCGGTTTTTGCATTCCTTCCGCGCAGTTTAAATCTTGAAAAGCGATTGCATCTAAAATATTTCCGTACCAACACGCTTCCTCCGTGCGAAGTGCCGATAGATTGATGTTTGCGTTCTCTGCAAGAAAGACGCGCATCAGGAGCCGGAGTTTTTCGTCGTGTTCGGAAGGGATTTGCATACAAGAAATATACCCTAGCCCTAGCCCTAACCCCAGCCCTATACTCGGGACATGACCCACTCCATCCGCATCGCAGAATTTTTACTCGATATTGGCGCTGTTCGCCTCTCCGTCCATCAACCCTTTACATGGACGAGCGGCATCAAATCGCCTATTTATTGCGATAACCGCATGATTTACAGCCACCCCGTGGCACGAACCGTTGTGGTGGATGCACTTGTGGAGCGTGTAAAAAATCTCCATATCCCCGCAGACGTGATTGCCGGAACCGCTACAGCCGCGATAGGTTGGGGGGCTTTAGTGGCAGATAAAATGGACCTTCCGTTTGTGTATGTTCGCTCCAAAGCAAAGGAGCACGGAGCGCAGAAAAGAATCGAAGGAGATTTGAAAGAAAACCAGCATGTCGTCGTGGTTGAAGATCTTATTTCCACCGGAGGCAGTTCGGTATCCACCGCCGATGCACTTCGCATGGAAGGAAAGGCGATTGTGACCGATGTGGTCTCTATTTTTAGCTACGAACTTGGTACGGCACACGAGAAAGCACTTGAATCCGGTTTGCATTTCCATCCGCTTTCCACCGTTACAACGCTTCTGCAAGTAGCGCTGGATCAAGACAGAATCATCGATGAAGAAGCGGAAGAAATTGAACGTTTCATGAAAGATCCGCAGCACTGGAGCGCGGTGTAAAGATCGAATTTTACGGGAGGGTTATCTCTTCCTTTTGCATGTCGGTAAATGCACGAATATGCAGGACCGAAGGGCATTCCATTGTCTGTACGGAAAAAGAAAGATCTCTTTTGCAGAAATGTAAATCGGACACCGTTGCATCTATGCGCCTTCCATCTTTTGTAATGCCGTGCAGCCTATTGGCTGCAACAAGCTGGTAGCTAAACATATCCTCTTCATTCGTTGTAACGGGCCATTCCACGCATTCCCATATCATTCCTTTTACAATGGTGACCCACGTACCGTCCGGTTGCTGCTCGGGTGCCGAGGGGATGCAAAATGACTGCAATCCTGCAGGAATCAGTTTCGTTTGCGCGGTTGGTAATGCATAAGAAACAGGCTTTCTTGCGGTCATTGCATTAAATTTTTTCTGAGAAAGCGGAGTCCACATTTTCTCCTTTGGAGTCTGCTGACCTTCATCTTTGCTCCAAGACACAAGCGGTGCGTTTATGGTTTTTGTCGGAGTAGGTTCCGTGAATAGATCCTCCGGTTTTGCAAAAAAGAGTCTGGTCATTTCTTGCTGTTCCTCCTCCTCGGTCTTTTTTTCTGGATCGATAAGCGACAAAATGACCCCTTTATCCGGCAAGAGAAACGCTTCCCGATACTGTATTTTGGGTCCGCCTATTGTCACTAGTCCCATTGTGTCACTTGCGCGAAACTCTTCACCATCCTGAATGGGGCGCAAGAGAAATCCATCGGTGGTAGGAATGGGAATGGCGTCCAAATCCCGACACATCCGCACAAATGCACTGCCACTTTTTTCACCTTCGGCACCTATTTTATAGTCCTCAAGTTTCGCGCGAAGAACAGGATCTTCGGCCCTCATGCGACAATGAAACTGATCTTCAAGCAGCATAGTGAGTGTCGTATCTGCATCCGGTGCAGCAATTCTGCCCGGCAATTCCTCTTCCAGCTCCGCCGTAAATTCGCTGATGTTTGCCATCCGTTTAAATGTTTCGATGGTCCCGCCGGATTCATACGGAACAACAAAACTTTTTTTGAGCGTCTCCGGCAGGGGATTTTGGCGTTCAAGCGCTTCTCTGATGGCTTGCTTGATGCGTAACTGCGCTTTTTCTCGGACGGGGTACAGCGTGTGGTTCAATTCAGGAATGGTGATGTCTACTATTTTCCGGACATCGGCCAGCGGTTCGGGATTATGTTTTGATGCGGGAGATTTTGATGTTTTTGAAGGATCTTCCGCATGGAGCATGGCTCCGTATGCCATGGTAAAGCCGGAAACGAGAGCGAGCAGGGTGGTGAACCTTGTTGTGTATTCAGGTCTGGTCTGCCGGACAAGTGGTGCCGACTCGATGGACATTAGACATGGATTACGCTTTCTAAAAGACAGAGTCAAGAAGGTGTTTTTTGGGAGCGATTTTTATAGTGAATCCGAATGCCAAAATACTTCTGTAGAGTGAATATTTTTGTAAATGTTGTATAAAAAATTTGTTCAATAAATATCTTCACTCAGACATGGGTATTTTAGAGGTGATTTTCAGCGTCCATAGAAAGGCTACATTTAGCGATTCAGGCTATTTAACTGTAATAAACTTGACATTTCTCCATAAAAGGTATAAAACTAAACAGTTCCATACAGCCATGTTGGTTGTTACAAAGGAACATATTGTCCAAAGTAGATCATTCACAGCACAGGTTCTGAAATAGAATTTCGGATGTGATGTGAAATGATGTGAGTCACTTTTTCTGAGGAGTTAGTATTATGGTCTGCAAGAATTGGTTGGCCGGTTTGTTGTCCGCAGTGCGTCCTTTCAGCTTCAATTTTTCGAAGCCGCTGGCTCGTCGCCAGAAGAAAGCGTCAACTGCCCCCGAACTCTTGGAAGAGCGTTCTCTTCCAACCGCAGCGATTGTTGATGTCCAGCATCAGACCGATGTCTATGCGTACATGTACGCCGACATCGCGTCTCAGCCGGAAGAGCAGTCACCTCGCGAAGCACGGCAAGAAGCTCGCGAAGACAAGAAGGAAACTCGTCAGGCTGCTCATGACTTTTTGACCTCCATGTCGTATGACACGGACGGCCGCGTCGAACGCACGGCAAACGCAACGGTTGCGAAGAAGAAGGATCCGAAGCCGAAGCCCGACAAGTCCGGTCTGACGGTCAATGTGACCAGCACGACAGACGGACAAATCAATGCGAATGCATCGGAAGAAGTTCAGGAAGCTCAGTTCATCAACGGTAAGAAAAAGGTTACTATCAAGTCTCTTGGTGGAACCCTCGGCGGAGAAGGTGCAGATGACGTTTTGTCGGTTGCTGCAAAGTTCAATGGGACAACTGTCGCCATTGTGACTGCGCAAGGAGCCGGCCAGATTAATCTTGGGACTTTCAACGTTGGCATGTTGAAGAACGGAACTGCGACATTCGAAATCTGGGTCACAATGAAGCCCGATGCAAAGGGCGACACTGTCACTTGGACAACGACGACCGCATCCGTTCGACATCCTGCGAATTCGTTGCCGCTCATTCTCAACACCAATAACGTGGTTAAGTCAACGTTTACGGGTGGTGTGAAAACTCCTGTAGTAGAAACGGCCAAGCCCACAATTAGTGGACCGTCGACTATTCTGCCTGGAGCTCTGGCAACGTATATGGTCGGTCTCGATCATGCGCCCATTGGCCCTGTTACCGTGACCGCAACGTTGAACAACAATTCCGGAACAATCGAAGGCCAGAGCGTGTTCACCTTTACTCCGGGCAACTGGAGCGCTCAGCAACTGTTTGTTCGGAACAATACCACCTCAACTATCGATCAAAATCTCGTCATTACTGTTACCGCCGCCGTTACTGGCAGCGCACAGCAGACGGTGGTTCTGAAAGGTATGAATGCTCCAGCCGAAACGGCAAAGCCCACAATCATGGGCCCAGCACTTATCGGCAACGGCGCTCTCGGGGCGTTCACGGTCGGTTTAGACCACGCTCCCGTTGGGACTGTGATTGTAACCGTTACGTCGAACAACGCCAACGGTGTCATCGAAGGTCAGAATACGTTTACGTTCACGACTGCTGATTGGTCACCTAAAACGGTGGCGGTTCGCAACACCGTAACGGGAACGACTGATGGAAGTGTCACCTTAACCGCCAGCGCCTCTACAGGGTTGGCGACGGCAACGGCGACATTGAAGGGAGTTTCGGTCAGTAACGCCATGGTCAAGATTGAGGGAACTCCTTTGATCAACCAAGGCGGAACCGGATTGGTGTATGTGTCTTTGACGGCTGCGCCCCCCGTGGGACAGACAGTCAATGTGACGGTCGCATCTCTGAATCTCGCGGTTGCGAGCTTGCAGAATGGATCGTCATTGCAATTTGATTCGACAAACTGGGACGTGCCGGTCCCCGTGACCGTGTACGGAGTTCCGACTCAGTCACAAGTCGACGCCACGGCAGTTATCCGAGCAACCTCAGCGACCGCTGGGACTGCAACGACAACAGTCACTGTTGACCGCGTGAATCATGGTGGACCCGGTGTCTACTCTGTCACCTTTAACACACTGACCGCGATCGACATCACGGAAAACGTCAACCTGTTGAACATCTCAGGGTTCAACTCCAAGGCGAACGTCCAAGTGATTTTGTGGGACGACCCCGACCTCGATGGTTCTGTGAACCGCCAGTTGGCTGTCACAACCACCGATGCGAACGGAGCGTTTATTTTCCAACTCCCCAACCCCTTAACGATTCTCAAGAACAATCACCTCGAAGTCCGGTACGTGGGCTTGAACACGGAAACCCTTGATCTCGCCGAATTCGGTACGATCACGGTCATCCGGGCTGATAACAATCAGCCTCAGCAGATTCACGCCAGCGATACGACGCTGAATGGTCAGACCCATGTCTTTCACCTCTAATTTCAGAACCTAAGCTTCAAGGAGATCTACAGACAATGTTCAATCCCCCGGCCTGTACACTTGTACAGGTGCAGGGGGATTTGTTTATATACACAAAACTGTCACACCTCGGCTACGCTCGGTATGACAGTTTTAGAATTGCTCTAAAAACCGTACGTCGCCTTCGTAGAATCCACGCAGGTCTGCAACACCGTACTTAATCATAATTAAACGTTCGACGCCGAAACCGAAAGCAAAGCCGCTCCAGAGGTTTGGATCAATGCCTACGTTCTTCAGCACGTTTGGATGCACAAGACCGCAGCCTCCTACTTCCAGCCATCTGCCGGAATTTTTGTCTCCTTCTTTTGCCAGCCAACGAATATCCACTTCCAGCGACGGCTCCGTGAACGGGAAGTAGCTGGTGCGGAAACGGAATTCAATATCGGGTGAAAGCAATTCTTTCATGGCTTCCGTCATAACGGCTTTCATGTTCGCCACCGAAATATCTTTCCCAATCATCAGTCCTTCGAATTGGTGGAACATGGGGGAGTGCGTGGCATCGCTGTCTTTGCGGTAGACCTTGCCCGGACAAATCATACGGAACGGTGCCTTGTGTTCGCGCATGTAGTGAATTTGCACGGGGGATGTATGCGTGCGCATCAGTTTTCCCGGTTCGCCTTTTATCCAGAAGGTCGCCTGCATATCCATAGCTGCGTGATCTTTTTCGAAATTCAAGAGATGGAAATTTTCTTTTTCGGATTCCAGTTCATTGTTGCGCGCTACATCGAACCCCATACGTCCGAACACATCTTCCACGCGGCGGATGAATTCCGGAATCATGTGGAGATGGCCCTGATGCTTCTTGGGAAGTCTGAGGGTTGTATCCAATTTGTCGGTCTCTGCAAGGCCGCTCAAATGTGCATCGGTAAATGTTGCGCGCTTGTCGGCAATGGCGTTCTCGATTTTCTTTTTCAATTGGTTCATTTCTTGGCCCTTCACCTTTTTCTCCTCAATACTCAATTCTCCAAGCGCCTTCATAGCATCCGTTAAAACGCCGCGCTTGCGACCAAGGAGATCGAGTTCCAGTGCATCGAGTGCAGCTGCATCTTTGCATGCGGCAATTTGGTCGATGTAGGTTTGCCAGTTGATGGCTGTTTTGGACATGGGGGGAGTATAGAGGGGGATGACGAGTAACGGAATATCAGAATAACCGAGTAATGGAATCATGAAAAAAAATCCCGTCCCGTTATTCCGTTACTCCCATCTCCGTTATTCCCATTAATGCTGTAACGCCAACTCAATCAACAAAAACACCACATAAATAAGTACCCCAATCCACCAGTTCAGAATACCCAGTAAATAGAAGAGAATCAGGATAACGGTTGCGAGTGCCAGGAACGTTCCTTGTCTGAGTGATATCCCCAGAATCTTTCCTTCGTCCCATGCATGGACCGGAAACCACTTCCAGAGGACATAGAGCAGAAGCGTGGCAATGCTGGCAATACTCAGGAAAATACTCAGGAAAAAAGCGGGCAACGCCGCCATTGGTGAAAGGAGCGGGCTCACGCGCAGAAGAATGGCAATGAGCGATGTGACCGAAAGTAATGCGGCGACGATGATGCTATATAACAAGGTGGTCATGGACGGGCTTAGAGGTTTAAAAGTTTAAAAGTTGCAGGTTATGAGATTGTTCTCATTATTCTCTTTCCAAGAATTCGCTCAGCTTCTTAAAATCATCCAGCAACGTCTGTCGTAGGTTTGGATTATGCAGGGCTGCGGCCGGGTGATACAGCGGAAACACCGTGACATTTCCTTCAATCACATGTGCGTTGCCATGTGCCGTTCCGATTGTTGCTCCCGGAAGAAAGTATCCCATGGCATGTCGCCCGAGCGGCGCAATGACTTTTGGTTTGATGATGGCCAGTTCTTTTTGGAGGAACGGCGCACAGGCAATTTTTTCAGCAGTCGTGGGATCTCTATTATCCGGCGGGCGGAACTTCACAATATTCGTAATATAAATATCGTCGCGTTTCAGTCCGATGCTTTCCAAAAGTTTATCCAGCATTTTTCCGGCTTGGCCCACAAAGGGAACACCTTGTTCGTCTTCCTTTTGTCCCGGTGCTTCACCTACAAAAACGATCTCTGCATGCGGATTTCCATTGCCCATGACAGGATGTGATGTGCGTGCAATCTCTATTCCTTTCCAAGTTTTCAATTCTTCCCGAAGATCTTCGAGTGTCTGTGACATGATCAATATCGTACCATGCGAAAACCGCAGGTCACATTGTTGTGAGCGTATGGTGGTGGAGCCATGGGGATTCGAACCCCAGACCTCTTCCATGCCATGGAAGCGCTCTACCAACTGAGCTATGGCCCCAAAGTTAAAGAGGCTCTTTTATGGTGCACCCGGCAGGATTTGAACCTACGACCCTCAGCTCCGCAAGCTGATGCTCTATCCAGGCTGAGCTACGGGTGCATAAAAAAGCTCAGGCAGGCTACCAGTCCTTGCTGTTTCATTCAATGGCAAGAAATAAATGACCCAGAAAATGGCAATAGCAGCTGTATATTGCTGTAAATGATTTAAATGTTATTATATACATATGCAAGAAAAGCTACAGCCCATGGCAGAGCAAACAGAGGAGCTCGAACGTACATTCACAAAAGAAGAGAAGAGACTCATGCGTGAATACAGGACTAAATATAAAAATCTCACTCGCGGTCGGTTATCGCAGGAAAATCACGGCTTATATCTGGCTATGTATAAGAGAGATCTTCTGCATGTTGTGCCGCGAAAATTTGTTCCCATAGAAGATCCTGTCGCTCTCTATAAAAAGGATTATTTGGGGATGAGGCAGGGGGAGTTAAAAATAACAAATAAGCGCCTCTACGATGTGTTGAAAAGTATGGAGCTCCTCCACATTGTTCCCACCGATGAAAGAATTATCAATGATCCTGTCATGTTCTATCATATGCGCTATGCAAATGTGTCTCGCATGCAGTTACTGATAGAAGATAGGGAACTCTATACGAGGTTGAAAGAGATGGATATGTTAGACATTGTCCCCAAAAAATACATGGAGCCGCTCCAGGAATATCAACAGAACCATGCAGGCGTGAATCAGACAACGCTCCGTAAAACACAACCTTCTTTGTATCAGCGCTTGTGGCGAAAAGGATTACTGGTGCATGTGCCTAAATGAGACATAGATAGAGAGCTGCCGATTTTTATGCAGTAATCAATTGCTCTACATCTGTAATTGTTTTTTCCAATTGCCCGTCCACATTAATCACTTTGTGTGTGCAGCCATCTGCAAATGCGAGCTCTTTATCCATACTCGCAATGCGGCGCTTGAGTTCATCGTCGGAAATGGGCGCGCGCTTCTGAATGCGACGCACGAGTTGCTCGGTATTTTCCGGAAGAATGAAAATGGATTGCAGGCGATAGGGCGCATCTTCTCCTAAAAAGAGGGGATTCTTGCTTATGGACTGGAAACCCTGCACATCGACCTCTCTGACCACGGTCTTGCCCTCCTGAATGAGCGGCACAATCTCTTCGACCATTGTTCCGTAGTGACCAACGCCGTGCACAACGGCCGTTTCCAAAAATTGACCCCTTTTTTCCATATCCGCGAACTGTTCTTCGGTCACAAAATGGTACAAATCCATACTTTCACCGTCTCTTCGGGCACGGGTGGTGGCAGACTTTGGGAAATGGAAATCCGGGTGTTCTGCCCGTAAACGCTTCAGAATGACGCTTTTACCCACTCCACTGGGTCCGATAATAAGGACCAATTTGCCTGTTTGGGTCATTTTCTCGCTTTCCATAGAGGGATTCTACCCGATGATATCCCCTTGTCCAAAAACGTATTTTTTGATACAATAAAGGGTTCCGTTCCTTTTAAAACAAAGCCCCCTCCGCAGGGAGAAGAAAGTGGTTAAAAACGTCCCCGATAACTGATAACTGATAACTGATAACCCCTCCCTCCTCCCTGCCTTGTGACTGACCATCACATCGACTCCCTCTACTAGAGGGATTCACCAACAAACACCAACACACACGCACTCCTCGGCTTTACAGAGGAAACACCCAACACAAACATACACGGGACGATGCGCCCATTACGCATTACCGTGGTAGGGGGTCTGCAATTGGTCACTGCAAACTTCTTAGGCACACGCGTGCTTAAGAGCTCTATCCCCACTCCACTCCGCGCTTTCCATCAGAGAGCATAGAGTGGAGTGGGGATTTTTTGTGTATTTGATTTTTTCTCAATAGAACGAGCGCGGAATGTAAAATGTAAAATTAAAAATGCAGAATGATGGAATTCTTTCTTTTATTATTTTTTTGAAAAAAATAACAGGGGTTCATTTTACATTCTAAATTTTACATTTTACATTAAGATAGACGCATGCCACGCGCAAAAATCGCAGTCCTCTATGTAGGCGGTTCCATCGGGATGATTCGCAATCAGAAAACAGGACGTATGGATACGCTCGAATCACTCGCAGAAATTCACCGTTTCTTACCGGAACTTCAGCGCGAAGTGGCGTTGCAGTTTTTCTCGGTCTCAAACATCGGATCTTCGGAAGTGACCAGTACCGAGTGGATTGAAATTGCCGATCTTATTAAAAAATATTACGACGAATTTGAAGGATTTGTGGTGATCCACGGAACAAATACCATGAGCTATACCGCTGCTGCACTGTCGTTTGCCTTTCAAAATCTTAGCAAGCCGATCATTCTCACGGGAGCCCTTATGCCCATCAACGATCTTGCGAGCGACGGACGCATGAATTTGATTTTTGCCATTCGCGCTGCAGAGCTGGATATTGCCGAAGTGTGTATTGTCCTTGGCCCAACTATTCTGCGCGGATGTCGCGCAGTGAAAGTGGAGCAATCGATTTTGCAGACATTCGAAAGTCCGCACTTCCCGGAGCTTGGACAATTCGGAACCAGCGTGCACTTGGAACCGTGGCGTACCGTGCGTCGCAAGCGCACACTCGAAACGAATATCGGGTTCGATACGAACGTACTGTCGCTCACATTGCATCCGGGTATTCCCGCCGCACAATTCGATGCACTGCTGTCTGCAAAACCTCATGGCATTATCATTCGTTCCTACGGACAGGGCATGCTCTCCGAAGAATTATTCCCGTGGCTGCGTGAAGTGACCAAGCAGGGGATTCCCGTCGTGATCGCATCGCAAATGCTGCGCGGTCGCATTGATATGCATTTGTATGAGAAGCAATTATTCTTGGAAGAAATAGGCGTTATTTCCGGGAACGATATGACGTACGAATGCGCGATTGTAAAATTGATGTGGGCGCTTGCACACACAAAGAAGCTCGAGAAAATTCGCGAGATTATGGAAAAAGATTTAGTGGGAGAATTGAGTCCGAAATTCTAAGATCTCAGTCTTTTTTGTCTTCCTCCTCTTCCTCGCGCTTGTGCTCTTCCATCAGTTTTTTCCCAACAATAGAACCGATCGCACCACCGATGATTAAACCTGCAATCACGCGCTTGGCGATGTGATTATTCTTTGCCTTCTTCTTTTTGAACGGCCACATGCTGGTATTATACCAGAAATCCAAAATCCGAAGCACGAAATCCGAAAGAAAAATGAATACCACCCCCCCCCATAACTCATAACTCATAACTCATAACTCATAACCCGCCTATTCATCCCACTCAATCTCTTCATAGTTTTCCAAATGTTCCAGAATGAGCTTTTCTAGCTCTTCCAGACGTTCCGGAGATCTTGCCTCAATGCAGATAGAGATGCGCGGTGATGTATTGCTCTGGCGAATGCCCGCCCAGGCACCTTCGCCGAATTCAATGCGCGCGCCGTCCATTGTTTCCACGTCATGAGACTGTTTGAAGTGTGTAGTCACGCGCTCAATCACCTTGCCCTTATGTTCATCGGCAACGGTCGGGCGACGTTCGGGGGATTGATAGACTTTTGGAAATGCAGCGAAGAGCGACGAGAGCGGTTGACCGGACTGCTTGAGAATCATAAGGACGCGGAGTGCCGCAACCAGCGCATCATCAAAACCAAAATACTCTTCGCCGCAGAAGAAATGTCCGGATTGTTCGCCGCCAAGCAGTGCCTTGTGTTCACGCATGGCATGCTCCACAAACGAATGCCCGACTTTGCAGAGCACGGGCTTTCCTCCCCACGCAGAAATTTCCGATTGGAGAATGCCGGAATTGCTGACGGTAAAGACGACGGGTGCGCCGGGGAATCTTGATAGATGATCCTTTGCAAGGAGGAGCAAAATATCATCAGCACTGCGGATGGTTCCCGTTTCATCCACAATGCCCACTCTGTCTCCGTCACCATCAAATGCGAGCCCTATGGATGCTCTGTGTTCATGAACAGTGCTCTGCAATTCTTTGAGCGTATCCCATTTGCTGGGATCGGCCGGGTGATTTGGAAATGTGCCGTCGGGTTCCGTATAGAGCTCTGTAAGGTTTGCGCCAACCGCGCGGAGGACTGCGCAATAGAGCGGTCCCGCAACCCCGTTGCCGCTGTCGACTGCAACGGAAAGGCCTTCGCCCGCTCCGTGGAACATTGTTGTGAGGAATTCTCTGTAAGGAGTAATGGCATCAATGGGAACAACCCTTCCTTCTCCGTGCATAAAATTTTCTTCTTCAATGCGGATGCGTAAGCGTTGTAAATCATCGCCGGAAAATGCATCGGCATCTTTCAGGCTCAATTTAATGCCGTTATCTTCCGCCGGATTATGACTTGCCGTTATTTGCACGCCGCCATCCAGTTCTCTGGTACAGACCGTAAAATAATTCACGGGGCTGGGAGTCTGGCCAATCAGTTCCACGGTGCAGCCGCTTTCCATCAATCCTTCCACCACGGCAAACTCAAACGCAGGTCCGTGCGTGCGTGCATCGCGACCGACACAGACAACGGGGGATTCTTTGCCCGTACGTTCGCGAAGTTCCGTTCCGAATGCCTGTCCAATCAGACGGCAAGATTCTTCCGTTAATTGCGTGTGAGCGCGTCCGCGAATGTCGTAGGCGCGAAAAATGCGAGGATCAAGAGGCATGAACCCAGAGTAATGCAGAGCACTCTGCTCTCCAACAATATTTCTTTTGCTTTCAGGTGATGGCTGCGTTTCCCGTAATGACATCCACCAAGAAGAAGATGGCGGTATAGCTGATGAAAATAACAATCAGCCCTATGAGTGCGCGAATAATGAGATCTTTTGATTTCTTGTATTCATCTTCGCTTCCCAAATTCACAATCATGCGAATACCTGCATAGATGACGACTGCGATGGCGATAATTGCGAGGAACAGCAGGAATTCTCCCACGATTTGGCTTCCCACGGTCACGATATACAGAGGGTCTGCACGTGAGCCCGCGCTTTCATCCACCGCCACAAGATCAATAATGCCGAGTGTTCCCTTAATGGCAGGCAGCAATGAAATCATCAAAATGCCGCTGGCAACGCCGAAGATGGTCTGGCGTACGTCCGTGAGCGTGTCTTCTTTTCCGAAACTGGAAATGGCGCGAATAACGCTGACGACAATAATGAGCGCACCGAGTGCGGCCATCATCACAAGGAACCAATCCACAATGCCATAGATAGTTGTTTGCAACGTGACCTGTCCTCCTCCCGTGAGTCCGCCCGTTGTTCCGTTTCCATAAAATCCGAGCACCAATTCTTGACTGATATAAATAAGCATAATGCCCATCAACGTTGAGGTGATGGTGCGCTTGGCCGTGGCCAGCTTTCCTTCATCTTGGCTGACAATCAAGCTCATACCGGCACGGACTACAAGGAAGACGCCGGTCGGGAGGACAATAGTCCAAATAGCGGCAACGACTCCTCCTGCAATTCCGGGAATGCCGCCACTCCATCCTGCTCCGCTGAAGCTCGTAAAAAGTCCCGATCCGACGGTATTCACAACGGGAGCAAGTTGCGCGTGTGCAGTCTCCGGCACGAGTGCGGTGTGGAGGAGCCAGTGGAGTAGTGGAAAGAGCGTCATTAGACAGAGGCAAGACCGAGCGTATTGAGTCCGATAATAAAGTTCACGATGGTGTACGTACAAAGAACCACAATCATACAAATAACCGTACCGAACAGGGTCTTCTTTGCACGGTCTTTCAAACCTTCATCGGTAGAAACGACCAAGAAAATACCTGCAACAATAAAGGAAAGAACGGCGAGTCCGCCAATGAGTACCATGAGGAAGTTGGCAATACCAATCATCTGTATCGCCAGATCGGACGATCCGTTTCCCGGCAAAAAATCACTCACGAGCGTTGTTGCAAGCGTGATGATGGCCACGCCGATGAGCGTGTGGAGAAAACGCTTCTTCTGTTGTTCAATTTCAGAATCTTGTCCCTGCAAAAGAATAAGGCGTATTCCTTGGAACACCACGACACCGGTGAGTGCGGTTCCCACAAGCGTGCGTGTAAAACTCACGACGACACCGAGTGTGGAACCTACGAGTGTTGCATTCACAAGATTCGAAGAATTATTTGCACTGAGCGTTCCAAACGGTTGACCGACCGCCTGCACAATCATGGACGCAAGTGTAACGATTGCCGCTCCCGCAATGCCGTAGGTGTATGCGCTTTTCACTTCGTTGATGGTGCTCTCCTCCGCACTCTCCGCCATAAGACGTACGCCATAGTATGCAAAGAGAACAATGGCCGCGCCCAAAAATACCAAACGTGCGCCGCCAAAAAGCGTGGTTTCAATATAGGCTGCCGCACCCTGTGCTCCTCCACCCGGACAATAGAGACTAGGAATAATACAAGGAGTCGAGCCCACGCTCGTATCGACAGGCAAAATCGCCATCCATGCCGTTTCCGGGAGAGCGAGGGTCAAGAGACCGGTTGCCAGCGCGAAGAGATGTTGAGAGCGCATAAATCCATTAATTATAGCAGAAACAGCGTTTTGGTGCAATTCCTCATTTTTATCTCTAAAAGTGTGTTTAGACTGCTAAAAGTAGATTTTGTGCAGGAATAATCACCTATTTTCTAGAAGCTGAGCGTCAAAAGCTCTAAACTGTGTCTATGCAACAATTCTCCACCACCTCATCCCGTCCTCTTACGCTCAGCGCGTCGACGGAAGCTCAAGTCTATACACTTTTCGCAGTCGCAATCGCCCTTACGGTCGTAGGGGTCATTGGCGGCATCATGGCTCTTCCCGTTCTGTCATCACCTATTCTTTTGGTGTGTGTGATTGCAGAACTTGCCCTTATTTTTACATCTCGGTTGTGGGCTGAATCTCGTCCCCTCAATTACGTCCTTTTTGCACTATTTCCACTGTTGTCCGGGTTTACGCTCACGCCGTATATTGTCGATATTCTTGCAGGATATGCAAATGGCGCCTCCATACTGCTTAACGCACTTACAAGCACGGCACTGATGGGTCTGGCAGCAGCAGTATTTGCTCGCACGACATCGTGGAATTTATCCGGCATGGGACGCATGTTATTTTTTGCCGTTCTGGGACTGATCTTCTTTGGAATCTTGCAGATTTTTGTTCCTGCTTTCCGTATGCCGCAGGCAGAAATGCTTGTATCGGGTGTTGGTATTTTGATCTTTGCCGGTTTTACCGCCTACGATTTGCAGCGTATTCAGACAATGGGCAAAGTGGGAGCAAGTCCGTTTATGATGGCTCTTAGCCTCTATCTCGACATTTTTAACATGTTTTTATACATTGTTCGCTTCATGTTGGCCATTTCCGGTCAGAGGCGGTAACAATGCGTTAGAATTGCCCTTTACAGAGCCCTTTTCAATCTCTACTCTAGGCGAACCTTATGGCAAAGCGTCCTACACCAAAGAAAAAGAGAGCCAAGCGCGCAACCCGCATGCAGCACTCTCACTATATCTCTCTCGAGGTAGCCCGTTTGCGCGAGCGCCAGAATTCGCCCTACAATACACCTGCAGAGCCAAAGAACGCCGGAGACAAGGCTTTGAAGAGTATTACAAGAATTAAGGCGTAATCTTCACCCCCGCACATCATGGCCCGTCGCAGACATCTCTCTCGTATTGCAGTCATGCAGGCCCTGTTTGAACGTGAAACCCGTCCGGAGGTCGATACCGAGAAGTCTTTGCTTTTGAACAAAGCCGAATTGGGCGATATGGACGAAGACTTTGCCGCTCAGCTTCTGAAAGGAGTCTTGGAGCATTTTGAGGAACTTTGCACGACTATTCAGGAACATGCTCCTGAATGGACACTGGAGCGCATGGATCCTGTTTCTCGCTGCGTTCTCTGTATGGGTGCGTACGAACTGCAATATGCCAAAGATGCACCGCCTGCAGTGGTTATTAACGAAGCCATCGAGATTGCCAAGGAATTCGGAACAGATGAATCCGGGAAGTTTGTGAACGGCGTTCTCAATGCAATGATTCAGAAATAAATAGACCCTAGCCCAACACCCAGCCCTCACCCTATACTCGGTCCATGCAAACGCCCCAAAATTTCCTCGCACTCGAAAAAACGATCGATTTCCATTTTCGCAGTCGCGAGCTTTTGGTGCAGTCACTGACGCACAGAAGTTCCGTACGCGAAAGTAAGCGCATTGGACACAATGAGCGTTTGGAATTTTTAGGAGATGCAGTGCTCGAACTTGCAGCCACAGAATATTTGTATCACCTCTCGGAGAAGCCGGAAGGAGAATTAACCAACTGGCGCTCCGCTCTTGTGCAACGCGAGCACCTGGCTGCAGTGGCGCGCGATATTAAGCTCGGAGATCATCTCATGCTGTCTCGCGGTGAAGAAGCCAGCGGCGGCCGCGATCGTCCCTCCACACTCGCAAATGCCCTAGAAGCGCTTATTGGAGCCATTTATTTGGATAAAGGTTTCGATGCCGCCAAAGAATTTTGCTACAAATTTATTTTGCGCAGATTGGAAGGATTGCTTGCCGCCGGAAAAGACCGCGATGAAAAAAGCGTGTTCCAGGAGAAGGCGCAGGAAAAATACGGCATCACCCCGCACTACGAAACTGTGGATGCCGTGGGACCGGATCACAATAAAGATTTCACCTGCGCTGTGTATATTGGCGAGGAGCGCATTGCGGAAGGAAAAGGCAACAGTAAGCAGCGGGCGGAGCAGGCTGCGGCGAAGGCAGGACTTAAAGAAAAAGGTTGGAAGTAAGCTGTCACACTGAGGACGCTCGAAGTGTGTGGTTGTTTGTGCACATCGTCTTCATCTCAGCTACTTCGTTAAGGGAAAATAAGAAAACCTTTTGGCGGTTTTCTTGATTCCCCTTAACAATCCCCTTCATCTTTCCCCCAGTACCGAGCGGAAATCGCGCTCAAGTACTGAGCAGCTCAAAGCTAACCCGGGAGAACATGCTAGGGTTAGGTTGTACTTTATGGGTTTAGGCGATTTCAATAAGGAATGTTTTATTTTCACAACCTACATTGTCCCTCTCCCGAGGCAAGCGGGTGGCAGGGGGAGGGTCGCTCCGCAGCATCGGGTGAGGCAAAAACAAACAACAACAAAATCTCTAAAAGCTGAAAGCTAAAACCCAGAAGCTAGTTACTTCATCTTAATCTCAATATCCACGCCGCTTGGCAGGGACAGAGACTGGAGAGATTCGACTGTCTTGAAGGTTGTTTCCGTCAAATCGATGAGGCGGCGGTGCGTGCGCATTTCGTACTGGTCGCGCGCGTTCTTGTGCACGAAGGTCGACTTGTTCAGGGTGAACTTGCGGATGTTTGTAGGCAGGGGAATCGGGCCATGAACAATGGCACCGCTACGCTCTGCAGTGTCGATAATCTTTGCGGCTGCTTCGTCCAAAACGCGATGGTCAAAAGCGCTCAAACGAATGCGGATACCGCTAATACCGTCTTTCTTTTTAGTTTCCTTCGGCTCGGCTGCTGCCTTTGAAGCTCCTTTCTTGGTAGGAACCTTTTTTTCGGTGTCTTTAGTGGACTTAGCAGTCATATGCCTGGAAGGAAAAGAACGGGGGATAAGGGGTTATTTCTGGGAGAGGGGGGCAATCTAGCCCCCCTCAACCTAGTTTGCAAGCTTATTTAACAATCTTGGTTACAACACCAGCTCCGACGGTGCGTCCTCCTTCGCGGATAGCGAAGCGGGAACCTTCTTCCAGAGCGACTGGAGCGCCCAAGGAGACCGTGAATTTGACGTTATCACCCGGCATAACCATTTCCACGTTTTCAGCGAGTGTCACAGCTCCGGTTACGTCCGTTGTGCGGATGTAGAACTGAGGCTTATAACCCTTGAAGAACGGTGTGTGGCGTCCGCCTTCCTCTTTGGTGAGGATATACACCTCAGACTCGAAGTCTGTGTGTGGCTTAATGGAACCCGGCTTGGCAAGAACCTGACCGCGTTCGATGTCCTCGCGCTCAATACCGCGCATAAGGATACCAACGTTATCTCCAGCCATTCCTGAATCCAAGAGCTTGTGGAACATTTCAACACCTGTACAGACTGTCTGCTTGGTCTCGCGGATACCCACAATTTCGAGGGGATCGTTGATGTTCACAACACCCTGTTCAATACGACCTGTAGCCACTGTTCCGCGTCCCTTAATGGAGAACACGTCTTCAACGGACATCAAGAACGGCTTATCCAGAGCGCGCTGTGGGTCCGGGATATAGGTATCGAGTGTATCGAGGAGTTCCTTGAGCTTTCCGATAGCCTCGGCATCACCTTCGACCGCCTTGAGAGCAGAACCGCGGATGATAGGAGTCTTATCGCCCGGGAAACCGTTCTTTGTGAGCAGTTCGCGGATTTCTTCTTCAACGAGTTCGATCAATTCCGGATCCTTCACCATGTCGCACTTGTTCAGGAAGATGACAATGTACGGAACGTTCACTTGGCGAGCCAAAAGAACGTGTTCACGAGTCTGGGGCATTGGCCCGTCGGCTGCGGAGACCACGAGAATGGCGCCATCCATCTGAGCGGCACCAGTGATCATGTTCTTGACGTAGTCGGCGTGTCCCGGACAGTCAACGTGCGCATAGTGGCGCGTTGCGGACTCGTATTCGACGTGAGCGGTGTTGATCGTGATACCGCGCTCGCGCTCTTCTGGAGCGTTGTCGATCATCGAGTAATCCTTCTTTTCCCCTTCGGGAGAGAAGTTCATAGAGAGCGCTGCAGTGAGCGTGGTCTTTCCATGGTCAACGTGACCGATGGTTCCCACGTTTACGTGCGTTTTGTTGCGCAGGAATTTCTTAGCTTCAGCCATACGGTAAGGGGAAAAAAGAGAGAAATAGAGATCCAGATTTCTTGGGTTTAACCCTTGAAAGCTGGGGTAGTGTAGGGAATAGGCGATTGCGGGTCAACAGAGATTGATGGACCGATTCTGCAAAGTGTCTTTGCGGATGTCCGAAAAATAAAACCCCGCCGGCTTTGAAGCGGCGGGGTTTTAAAACCGTTATAAAGGAGTATTAGCTCTGATAGCTTGTAGATCGGATCAATGTGTCACCATGTTCAATCCACTTAAAGTCCGTCTTATTCACATCTTCATCAATCCAGTTGATGTGTGATTTGGTAGTGGAAGCGCCATAGGATGTATTTCCGATTGTTGTAAAGTTCTGGAAACTTGCTTGAAGAGCCGACATGTTCACTCCGACTTTGGAATTGGTGATGTTTCCTTCCAGAACAAAAGTGACACTGTCGCCTGAGTAGACGCGGCTGTCCACAAAGCTGTTCTTCAAATCCTTACAATCAATAAGAAGGGAGCCGGATGCTCTGCCTGTAATTTTATTGCCGGTCAGTCCATAGGCAGTACAAGCCTGCTTGCTGGATGAATCTGCGGCGTTGTAGAACTTGAAGGCGGAACCATCAAGCACGACGTTCAGGGCATTGACGTTAAAGATGACGCCGGAAAGTGTCGCTTTATTGATACCGTTCAAACTGTTTGTATTGGATGCCGCCGTAAAACGGAAGCGGCCGAATCCGGAGACGCCCGTTGGGACATTTGTACCGTCTGCGTCGGGGTTGGCGTTGGTGACGGATGTGAATTTGGAAAGGACTGAGCGGCTCATTGGCCCGACCATATCTTTATTTGCTTCCACTGTATCGGTTCCAATAAAGACTTCTCCGGAATTGAGGGAATTGCCGTCGTTTGCATCCAGATTGTTGCTGGACTGCATACCGCGTGCGCGAATGGCTTCTACGCGCTTGCTGACCCAAATTTGAATGGCCTGTCCGGAGACTGCGCCCTGTTCATCGGACTTGAGGCGCGGGCGAACGGTGACGATTTGGTTTTGGCCGTCGAGCACCACCAACTGCTGAGCCTGTATGCTGGTACAAAACGCAGCAATCGGCATACCGTTATTTGTTGCAAGGACACTGTCGGATCCGCAGCCACCTGTGGTTGCAACGGCAAACGGTGTCGTAGAGCCAAGCTTGTAGAGCTCGAGACGATCAATGGATTCTGCAAGTGATCCGGAAGAATTAAACTGCAAATTGGTGACATCAATATCTTCATTCTGTGCACGGAACTGCAGACGAAGAATTTCTTCGTTGAGTTCACCTCCCAACAGCTGGCGGGAACGGGGCTGCTCATCGCGCGTGATAAAGAGTGAGCCTTGCGGATCAATGCTCCACAACTTGGAAGCAACAGTAACGACGTTTATTTCACAGCCATTCGCAAGAGCACAAACGGTATTGGTCTTAATGCCAACAAAATTTGAAATGGCATACGGAGTCTTTGCAGTAATGTAGTCGCTCACTCCTGTTGCAAATGCGAGCTGGATTGCGGCAAATGTAGTGGTGGTAGACGAAACAACGTCAGCATGCACTTCAAATATCACGTTGTGATTGATGGGGACGATGTATCCGCCGCCTATAAGGGAATTGAAGCGGACAAGTCCGTTTACAGACGGCACTCCTGTCTGAAGAATGCTGTCTACAATGCCATCGGTATCGGTATCTACCCACAGCGTATAGTTTTGCAAATTGATAGGATTACCAATCTGTGCTTCGAAGATGGCACCCGTATAGAGGACATCACTTTCCGCTGCTTGCGTCTGGAAGCGAAGCAGCGTGATATTTTTTTGATTCTGCACAGCGGTATCGGATGTGCCGATTGCCTGAACGGCAACAGATAGTTTCAGAGTTGCCAGAGGAGTAGATGATGCTGTAGACGACACAGGGAACGACATGCTGCTGGAGGAGCAAGGCGTACCTTGGAATGTTCCACTGCACGGATAATCAGAATGTATGCTGGAAGAAGATGGTGTAGAAGAAGTAGACGAAGACACGGAAGAAGACTGTCCACAAGTAAGCGCACACTGCGTCTGCGTCATCGGACAACCGAAGACCGGACCACCGCAGAAGTTTCCGACGCAACAGTATCCACCCGTTTCACTGATGGCAGATGAGGAACTGGATGACTGCACGGAAGAACTTGATGGAGCATCGCTACACGCATAACACGGAAGCGTTGTCAGGTTTGTACAGACAGGCTTCTTCATTGAATTGCATTTCTCTTTTCCACCGGCAGCACAAGTGTCCAAAGGACAGGCAAACGGCGCAGAAGAGCTGGATGAACTGGCCGTACTCTGTATTACGACAACCTTACCACTGCAGATGTTGTAGTTATTGCCGTGGCAGAATATATAGGGGTTCCCCACTTTAAAGAGCAGATTCATATCGGAAAGCGAGAGGGTGATCGGCCCCTTGTTTGCACAGAAGAAATTCTTTGCATGCGTGAGCTGCTTCTCGGGTGTCAGAAGGTGCACACAGGTCGTGAAATTCTTTTCATATTGAAAGGTCGCCTTTCCATCTTTCACGATAATAGATTTAAGGATAATGGTGTTAGCTGCAACACTGGATGAGGAAGATGAACTGCTGGAGGAGCAAGGCGTACCTTGGAATATTCCATTACACAGATAATCAGAATGTATGCTGGAAGAAGATGGTGCAGAAGAACTGCTGGAAGCTGTAACAGCTGCAGGCTGAATAGCCATGCCATCCAAAATGGTCATTGGTTTTCCTGCAGTTGTAGAAATCTGCAACGTGTCACCTTTTACAACGACTGTTGCAAGTTTTTTCCAGTTGGCGCCGTCGTAGGTGCCGTCCGCAGGTTTGGACATTTGATCCAGTTCCAATTTGCCAACCACCGTAGGAACTTTGTTGGATAACGACGTGAACGTGTATTGGATTTCGCGTCCGTTATTGCTGAACGGTACCCATGTGGCGTACACGTTATAGGAACCCGGTGCCGGAACGGAGAATGTCCAAGAGGCAATGGCCGCTTGTGCCTTCAACTTGTCATTCTTCAGACCGCCGATGTAACGGAAGTCTCCTTTATAGGCGGTTGCGATACTGACCGGTAGTAATTTGCTATCTGCAAATCCTGCATCGCCGTCGTCAATGACCGTAAGGTTACTGAGAGTCGGAAGGACCGGCGCAACCTGTCCCATCAGTTCCGTATCGATCATCACGTTGGTGACAACACCGACAAGAAGACCCATGGCCAGAATGGACGGACGAATAGAGTGCGTACGCGTACCCATAAAGAAGGATGGAAGGGAGGTAGGTTTATGTATCGAATCAGTATAGCAAAAAAGCGGTTTTAACGCAATTGACGGCATTATTTGGCAAAATAAGGACAAGAATGTATGAGATGTTTAACAATCCTATAAAGAGGAGAATCGGCCTACAGATGCCTTTTATGTATCCCATGAATAAAGTCCGTTTTGGTCGCATACCACGGGGGCCACAGAGACAATTTTTTACTCTTTTGCTACCATCACTGCATGAAGAACGAAGAGCGCATGGATGGGTTCGTGGAGGAAATATGGGCATGGTACAGCCGTCACAAACGCTCTCTCCCGTGGCGCGATCTTTCTGTTGCAGACGATACGCAGCGTGCATACATGGTGTTGGTGTCGGAAATAATGCTGCAGCAAACGCAGGTGCCGCGCGTGATCATTATTTTTAAAAGATTTTTGGAATGTTTTCCCGCTCTTACAGATTTGGCGAACGCCAGTAATGCAGACGTCATTCAAGCATGGAAAGGAATGGGATATAACTCTCGCGCGTTGCGATTGCGCGATGCCGCAAAAATTATTGTGAGTGAGCACAGTGGAGTGTTTCCCAAAGAAATGGATCAGCTTCTGGCTATTAAAGGAATCGGTCCTTATACGGCTGCTGCCGTGCGAAATTTTGCATTCAATAGTCCGACTCCGTGTATCGATACAAATATTCGTCGCATTCTTCATCGCACATTTGTGGGACCGGAAAATGCTGAAGGGGAATGGGAGATGAGTGATAAAAAATTATTGAAAATTGCAGAAGAAGTTCTCGATCGATCTGTTCTAAAAGCTAAAAGCTATAAGCTAAAACCCGCAGCCGATTGGCACGCCGCTCTCATGGACTTTGGATCGTTGGTGCAAACAAAATCCAATCCCAAATGGGACATCTGTCCGCTCACAGAAAAAGGGCTCATGAAAGCAACGCCACAGAATTTTCCTAAAAACCAAAAGCTAAAACCTAAAAGCTTACCGGAGCCCGGTCGTATGATGGGCGCAAAATATATTCCCAATCGCATTTTTCGCGGCCGTATTGTCGATGCATTGCGTGAGAATGCGCGGGGACTCACTCTTGAAGAGATCGGCACGGAGATATGCATCGATTGGAGCGAAGAGCATCGTCCATGGCTTGAAGGACTTCTTCTGAAGTTGGAGAAGGACGGAATGCTGTTGCCCGAAGGCAGTCGTTTTGTCCTCGGCTCGTAAATCTTATTGCGTGATGTCGTTCACGCAATAGATGTATGCGTACTCGGAACAGTTTTTCAGCGCAGACTGATACCACTGCCCGCCACTGCCGTTAATCTGCCCCACAGATCCTCTGTTCGGCGGTTGCGTTGTGGACCATCCGCTGCAGCTTACTTGAGCAACTTTCCCCGTTCCGTCCGACCCCGTCCATACATCGCCGTAGGTATCAAATCCCAAAGCATTGGTCACTTTTGCAGGAAGAGTGCTGCGTTGTAGGCTCCAGAGATCATTTTCCGTCTGAGCCAACAGCTCATTCCTCATGTTATAAAGCGGGAATGTCTGGCGATGCGGATTGCTGATGGTGGAATGCCAGATACTGGTACCGGGCGCACTCAGTCCCGCATCAATAGCAGATGCATTGCAGATTTGATCGGCCGCTTTCCATCCGGTCAGGAATGCACCGGGAATCAGAGGGTCCGGAGTCTTAAAATTACCGCTGATTGCTTGGTTGATGACAAAGAGCCCGTAACGATCTTTTGTAGAAAAAAGCGGAGTGGGTGCCTCCAGTGTAACGGGATCTAATTTCTTTTCGCCGATAGTAACTGTCTTATAGACGCTCAGTCGTTCGGTTACCTGAAGAGTGGGGACATAGACGGTGCGGTAGCGAATGTCCGTCATCACCGTGAATGAAGGCCCGCTGTCTGCCGCGGCAACCTGTACGCCATTGATGAAGAGTATGACACGCTGTGTTTCCTTGTTTGTCGTTCCTGCAATGTTTCCGGAAATATAGAGCGTTCCGCCACCATAGGTATTTCTCTCCGTGCGAACGGAGACATTTTCAATGGTGACAGCGGGAGGAGTGTAATCAAGAACGGTACATTTCGTGCTGCAAGCATCCTGATCATTCTGATTTCCATCGTCACACGCTTCCTGTCCTTCGCGGATTCCATTGCCACAAATCTGAGGATTGAAGTTGATGGTGCAGTTATTTTTGCAGGTGTCGGTGTCTATTTTGTTGCCATCATCGCAAATTTCAAATGCTTCCACTTTTCCATTTCCACACACGGGAGATTTGTAAGGCGCAGAAGAGGTACTGCTGGAATTGGTATTGTCATCTACGAAGACGCTCATCACATTCGATTCAATAATGCCGGTTATATCTTGGTTGGAGATGGGGAACGTTACTACGGATACGGTGCTCATGCCTGCAGACAAGCCTTTACAGCTCAGCGTATTTCCGTCGGAATTTTGATTGCCTGTACAGTCTAGACGCAAAGAATCCCATCGCCATTTCGATCCGCGACTGACGACAGACTGTTCATTCTTGGTAAAAATAATAGTTTCGCCCATGCGAATCTTGACCGGCGTATAGTCCTTCAAAGGATTGAGAGGAGGCGGTGGAACGGAGGTCATGGTCAGTGAATATGTCGGAGCGAAAGATGCCACGCTCGATGAGCTGCAGTAGGCAGGATTCATTTGGCAGGCCGTTTCATAGTTCACTCCTGCGGAAGATTGTGCGGCACTGGACGTTGCGGAAGCGGATACTGCGCACGGTAACGGTACGGTTGTAGAAATATCCGTGGGATACTGTGACAGTGCTTTCCAGGAACCGGTGAAAGCCGCATGAAGGCTGTTCAGGTTGGAAACGGGACACGGTACGTTGGAGGTCAGGACAATGCCGACTGTATAGTTGCTCACATTTTTCGGAACCGTGAGCCCGGGGCATTTAAAGATATTTTGATCCGCATTTAGAGAGTTGACCGATGTACACTGCATTCCTTTAATGCTCATTGTTTTCCACATGGCCCCGACTGCTGCGGCAATACGAACGTCCGCGGCGTCGGCGGATGTTTTGTTGATAAACCACGTCGGTACCACAACTGTGCGACAGTCGGATGTCACACACGAAGCCGGACCACCCAATTGGCCCTCAAACGGAAAGCGCATGTAGACATCATTCAGCCCCTCTTCCGGAACGCCGGTTGTTTCGGTAATTTTTACAGAGGCACTGCAGAGATTTGCATCATTTCCATGACAGAGTTTAAATTCCTGTCCCACATCAAATGTTCCCAGTTGTGAGCGAGGAATAACAATGGGTCCCTTCTCGTTACAGAGTTGCAGCAACAGCAGCTGTCCCTGCGGAGTCAAAAGATGCGCACAGGTGGAAGAATGTTTCTCGTACTGAATGGTGACCCAGTTTCCTGCAATATCAATAGAATCCAGCCTGAAGGAATCCGCGGCAGTGCTGGACGCAGTCTGAGATGAAACGCTACTTGTCGCAGAGGATTGCTGAGAACTATTCTGCGTGACGTATTGTATTGTTTTGGAGAAAACAGGGCCGCATCCTTCTTGAATACCCGAACCCGTTGAAATGGTAGACGGAGGACAGGCTGCAAATTTTATCGTGTAACTGCCCGGTCCGCCTTCCAGATCAAATTGTGCTTTGAATCCGGAAATCTGTATTACTTTTCCGCTCTGCAACGTACCCCCGTCGCGACGCTCCATTGTTTCTGTTCCTTTGTAAATATCGTATTGCACCGCCGTTTGTCCGTTCGGTACACGACCTAGTATTACGGTTGCCGTATCGAACGTCGCATCAAAATTCACGGATTCAATCGGCATGTCCGATGTTGCAGGAGCCTGACACGGCACGGGCAACGTTGCGTAGAAGGAGTTATTGGAATACTCCTGTTCGTAAATAGTGGAGGGCGCAGCCTGCAGAAGAACGGTCGTACGCGGGTTCGCAATAGGGCATGGTGCAGAATTTTTGAGCACGACATCAACCGTTTGTTTTGTTTGCGAAGGAACAGCGAAGTAATACGTTCCCGGACACAGAATAGAGCGCTGGTTCGTGGTATTGGAATCGAGGTTCATACAGTTCCATCCATCCACACTTGCGCCCCATGTTTTATCGAGGGATGCAGTGAATGTGGCATTCGTGGCAATGATCATCGACTTGTTGTCCAGCGTGACGGGAATTTTTACGGTGCGACAATCTGCAGTGAGACACGTTGCATTGCCTGCAGTGATTGCAAAGCCGTCAACAGGACCCGTGTTTTGCGATGCTGCGGTGCAGAGTTGCATGGAGTGGTTTTTGACCATGATCTGATCCACGCCATTGCTGTCTTTATAAGTAAGCGTGACTGCATAATCCTGTTTGCCGCAGGGGACATTTGCCGTGACGCGGAAGGGGAACGAATAGACGGCCGCCATATTTGCGACGCGACTCATACCCGTACAATCCACGCTGTTTTCAGAGGTGGTACAGGTGCCCACATTCAATGAATTGATCGGCAGTTCCGGGGTAATGCCTGACGGGAATTGCACATGCAATGTTCCGTCTGTAAATGCAGTCGAGAATGCGATAACGCTTGTCTGCAAGGTTTGTGTCGTATTGACGGGCAGGTAGCCCGAGGGAGTGGCGATGGAATTGAGAATCGTCAGTGTATTCGGAGGGCATCCCTGAACGTTAATGGTATTCGAAGTGACGGATGTTGTCCCTGATTTTACTGTTACTTTTATGGGGATGTTTGAACAGGGTAAATTATTATTCGTGACGAATTGCAAAGAAAGAGGCAGCGTCAAATTCGGTTGAATCTGCATGTATGTACATTTGATATCCGACGATGACACTTGGCAGTTCGGGGAGTTTACTTTTCCATTCCCGGTAAATCCGGCAGGGAACACAAATTGGAACTGTACGTTATCCAACATGTCGGATGTGTTGTTATGAATACCGAGTACATACGTTGCCAATGCATTCTTGGACAACTTATCCGGTCCTGTCAGAGTGGCACTGATGACGGGGCCATTTTGCGAACCGCCGCTACTTGCCTGAGATGTCTGTGTGCTGGAGCTGGAGGAAGCTGGGGCGGAACTGGCTGCCACTCCATCGCAACCGCTTACGGACAGAATATTCGAATGAATAACAGTGGAGCCGCCAATATTTCCTATTGCTTCAAAAGGAATCATTTCACAGGGAAGAGTGTTCAGGGTGCGAATGGGGAGTGTAAGAGACATGGACAGTCCCGGTTGAAGCTGCAGTCCCGCACAAGACATGGATGTCGTTGTAATAGAGCAGTTTCCCATGGTACTCACAGCATCGGTTGAAACGCCCGTTGGGAAGGGGAATGAGAAAGAAATATTTCCCTGCGTTTGCTGGGATGTGTTTTCAATCACGAGCGTATAACTGGCGCTCATATTTTTCTGCAGTGCTTCCGGACCGGTGAGCGTGAGTGTCAAAGGATCGGGGCCCTGCGGTGTATCGCAATTCAGATTCCACGATACATAGTTGGAGTAGGTCTGCGGCAAATCATTCAAATCTTTCAAATGGGCCAGCCCCACTGCACGTACCTGTTGCTGTCCGCACGCTGCATTCGGGAGGGCAAGGAATGGAAAGGTGAAGTTCATGGTGCCGTCCCCAAAAATCATCAAATTGGTACACTGCACCGTGTTGCCGTTTCCCGTACAGTTCCCCGATGCCACTCCTACGGGGATGGCGTATCCTTCGGGCATTTCAAGCGTAACCGATGCTTTGTCGATAAGAATGGGATTTTTGTTCTGCAATGAAAACTTCATAATAATCGCTTTCCCGCGGGTTACTTCGCTTTCGGGATTTTCGAAGGTGATGACAAAGGGGTTTTGAATGGGTTGATTCGTATTGCTGACAGACATTGCAGAATTTGCCGTCGACGACAGGACGGATGTCGCTTGGCTGGATGAAAGCGGTGCGGACGATGGTTGAGTATTTGAGACGGAAGAGGTTTGATTTGTTTGTGTAGAAGAAGACGAAGGAAGGCTGACGCCGATGGATGATTGATTGGCTGATGAAACGTTGCTCGTCTGAGATTGTGCCACCGAAGATTGTCCGTTCGATCCTGCGCTGCTTGTCGGGTTTACGGGGGGCTTCCATTCCGGAGCAACAATGCCGCCTGCATCAACCGTACTCAATCCTTCATTACAGCGGAAACGCAAATCGGTATCGGTGCGGACAACGTAGAGTTTGCCGCGCTCAAAAGCAGTCAAGGAATTGGTAAGTCCGCCCGATATATACATCTTTGTCTGTTGGGTTGTTGCCTGCGCCGTATATTCGCTGATGCTGAAGTGCACGGTGGCGTTGTTTTTCAGTACAGTATTCATCAGCGGGAATGTCGGCGTGGCACCGTCTTTCTTTGCACAGTAAAAAATCGTGTCTTTTCCTTTTTGCAGTGTCATGCCTTGCTCCGCTTGATCCGTCTTCGTAAAGACCACTTCTGCATTCACACGCAGTGAATTCCCGGTGAGCGCAATGACAACCGTGCCAAGCACAAGAGCGGTAAGCGCACCGGACCGAGACAGGGATGTATAGCTCATGAGAAAGTGGAAGGAAATCTCATTATTATAGCAGAAAAGCACTTTTGATTCAATTGAAGAACCTAAACGAGCATACAGAGAAAAATCCCATTCAGGACATGAATGGGATTTTTCTCAAGGAAAAGTATGAATGTTGCAGGTATTTATTGCACTCGTCAGCACACGACTTTTCCGCAGGTGCGGCAACCGTTCGGATAAAAACTCTTTTCATAGCTGCAACCTTTTGGAATAACCGGAAATGCGCACTGCACGGCGGGGCAGGTTTTTACGTGCAGACTGAGATCATCATTCATTTGTTCTGCTTTCGTAAACACCACATCTGCACGTAGGAACGTTTGTTTGGTAAATGTAATGGCAACAATACCCAGAAAGAGAGCTGTCAGTATAAATCTATGCGCCATGAACAAAGAGGAATACATCTCCTCAGTATAGCCTAAAAGGCCTTTTTCTACAATATATGATTAGTTAGATACCCGTAGAGACGTACGAATCGTACGTCTCTACGGGGCAGGGTTTGTTATTTAGCCGTTTCTTCAATTCTGCGCTCACGGATCACATTCACCTTAATGACACCCGGATAGGTCAGTTCGTTTTCAATTTTCTTCGCAATATCCTTTGCCAGCTTTTCCTGTGTCAGGTCATCAATGCGGCTGGTATCCACAAACACGCGGATTTCACGTCCTGCAGAGAGAGCAAAGGCACGCTGGACTCCGGGGAATGTCTTTGCCACCTCTTCCAGTTCGCGGAGACGCTTGAAGTAGTCTTCAATGGACTCGCGGCGAGCTCCGGGACGTGCGCCGGAAATAGCATCCGCAGCAGCCACAACAAAGGCCTCGGGCGTTTCCATGGGGATATCTTCGTGGTGAGCCGCCACACAGTGAATGACTTCCGGACGGATTTTGTAGCGCTTACAAATTTCCACACCAATTTCGACGTGCGTGCCCGTTACTTCATGATCGAGTGCTTTTCCAATATCGTGCAGCAGACATCCTTCCACAACCACATTTGGATCGGCACCGATTTCTTCCGCAAGCATGCGGCCGATGCCTGCCATTTCTACGGAGTGCTTCAGCACGTTCTGTCCGTACGACGTACGGAAGCGGAGGCGTCCGATAATCTTCAATAGATCCTGCGGATAACCGGCAATACCCAGTTCTTCCGTTGCACGCTTTCCAAATTCAAGCATCATCTTTCCTACTTCTTCTTTTTGCTTGAGCACAATTTCTTCAATGCGTGCGGGCTGGATACGGCCGTCCTTTACCAGTTTTTCCATGGAGAGCTTGGCCACGTAGCGGCGAGCAAGGTCATAACCGGAAATGACGATGACACCAGGCGTATCGTCAATAATAACATCCACTCCAGTTGCCATTTCAAAGGCGTTAATGTTGCGACCTTCCTTTCCAATAATCTTCCCCTTCACGTCATCGCTCGGGAGCTGGACCACCGTTGCAGTGGATTCCGTTGCCACTTCGGATGCATAACGCTGCATTGCCTGAGCCAAAAGGTCTTTTGCTTTTTCTTCCACTTCTTCTTCCATCTGTTCGCGCTTGAGTTTGATTTGTCCTGCAAAGAAGCCGGAGAACTCTTCTTCCAGTTCCTTCTTCAATTCTACTTTCGCTTCTTCTTCATTGAGCTTGGCGACTTTTTCCAATGCTTCACGATGCTGCTTCTGGGCATCTTTCAGTTCAGTCTTCAAGCTGACAATTTCCTCCTCTTCATTCTTGAGGGAATTGCGCTGACGCTCGACTTCTTGGACTTTTCCATCGAGTCCCTTTTCCTTTTCTTCCAAACGAGCCTGATCTTTTTCCAGCTTTGTTTGGAATTCATTGGCGCTTAAACGCGCTTCGGAAATAATTTCTTTTGCCGATGCGCGAGCTTCCGCTTCGGCAGCTTTAATTTGCGATCTGGCATCGCTCAATTGGATTCTTACCTGCGTAAGTTCCTTTTCATGTCCTGCAATTTCCGCCTGCAGGCCGCGGGAAATGGCCTTACCTTTGCTGAACCAGAACCAGCCGGCGAGTAAGCCCAGAAACAGACCTGCGAGCAGGCCCAGAAAGACGATTGTGTAATCCATAGGGGTTGGGAGGAGTGACTAGGATGGCACTCCGGCGATCAAAACGTAGGATGGATTCTTGAATCATTTTGCGTACAACGAAGCTCATTGCCGCAGCAACAATCACAAGAGTCCAAAGGTGGAAAGCGCTAAGGTTCATGGAAAGTTTGAGCGTTCCGGGATCAATCGCGGAGTCTAGCGAACTATACCTATTCCCGAATCAATTGGCGAATCATTAGAGAGGCAGACTGGGATGCATTTCGTAAACCCCTTACCCGTTCTTCTAGTAAAGAGAACAGTCAATTAGGGCCATTACACGCAAAAAATTCCAAATCATTCCATGCAATATCCCCGCGATTCCCGCTACACAACCGTCAAAGATGTTTTGATTGATGCATGCACTTCTTCCGCGCTTTCTCATGACATCACGACGGCACATCTATTTTTTGATCTATTTTTGTATTCATATTTTATGGCCACAGACAATGCTTGCAGAAGATATAACGACAGAATCTGGTGCTATTCTTTCGTCACCTTCTTTTGAAATATCTTTGCCGCCCGTCTCTACACTGGCCTCCGTCGTCCTTTCCGAAGTGATGTGGATGGGGAGCGATGTGAGTACTGCGGATGAATGGGTGGAAATAGCAGGCTTTGCACCAAGTGGAATAGATTCCTCTCCACAATCGCTCAGTGGATGGACACTCAGCGCTTTAAAAGGAGCGGCAGAAACAATACTCGTTCGTTTTCCTGCAGGAAGTAGCATCGGTTCCGGCCAGTATTTGATTGTGTCTAATTATACAAAAGAAGTATCGCGCATAGCCCTCGATCCATATCTCACGTCTACCGCAATGAGTCTGGCAAATACAAAACTTCTTCTGCGTCTGCGTGATGCAAGTGGGGCGCTTATAGATGAAGTAGATGATGGAGTGGGAGATCCATTTGCGGGATTGAATCCCTCTTCCAATGGTCCAAAGGCAAGTATGGAACGAATAGATCTGCGACAAGTGGGAACTATGGTATCCAATTGGCGATCTGCAACTCTCAGTAGGGGATTTGATCCGGGAACTCCTATCTATGGCACACCCGGATTTTCGTCGTTTATAGAGAATGAGACCGTGTCATCGCAAGCGTCATCTGCACAGTTTTCTTTGCAATCCCTGCCTTCAAGCAGTTCCAATTCTTCAGAATCTATTACATCTTTTTCTTCGCAAAATTCGTCAATATTTTCATTATCATCTATTCAAGTTCAGCCCTTATTATCAATAAAAATAAATGAACTACTTTCTGATTCAATAGGATCGGATGACGGTGAATGGATCGAGGTATTTAATGCAGGAAATACACCCGTTAATTTATCCGGAATGACTGTGCGAGTGGGAACGGCCGGGCATAGGATTCGTGCAGGATCAGGCGGATTTTTCATAGAACCTCAGCACTATCTTGTCCTACCAAAATCTATTGCAGGTTTTACTCTGACTAATGGTGGAAATAGTGTCCGATTGGAATCCGGTACGACCCTACTCGATACTTTTTCGTATCCTTCGTATCCCGAAGGCGTGAGTGCAGGCAGAAATGATGCGAACGATGTTGTGCCTTTCTGTATTCCTACTCCGGGTAGTATGAATACAATCACCAATCCGGAGCCACACATTGTTATCCAATCAGGCACTCCTGTAGGCCTGGATCCTGTAACCTTAAACCTCAGCGTGGACGTAGGAAGCGGATCACTTGCTTCATCAACCTGCAGTTTTAATTATAGTGATGGATATGTGAGTGACAGTTGCAATCCGGCAAGTCATACCATGCGCATAAAGGGTGATTATACTATCCAAATGAACTTTAAAAATTACTGTGGTACTACAGTAACACGGTCATTAACGGGCACGGTTCTTGTTAAAAATGAGATCCAACACACTGCTCTCACGCACACAAAACAGCTGTCACAAGCTTGTACTCCCTCTGCATTTTCCGGAGTGGAACTGACCGAGGTTTTGCCAAATCCCACCGGCGAAGAAAAAGATGGAGAATGGATGGAGATTCATAACAGCACCGAAGATTCAAAGTCACTGTGCGGCTGGTCACTGGATGATGGCCTGAATGGAAGTCGTCCGTACTCACTTGCCGCCTATCAACTTCCTTCGAAGGGATATCTTGCTCTCGAAAGAAGGAAGACCAATATTACTCTTAACAATGATCACGATCTCGTTCGCTTGATAGCCCCTCTTCCGGAAGGGGGAACGGGAGTATGGATGAATATGCAGTTTAATCACGCGCCGGATGATCAAAGTTTTGCAAAGAGCGGTAGTGGAAGTTGGATGTGGACCCCTTATCTTACGCCAGGCTCAGAGAATCGCTTTCAAGAAGCTGCACGCGCCTTTCTTCCTGCCTCTATTTCCATAACGGCAGCATTGCCCAATCCTCAAGGACCCGATACGTACGATGAATGGATAGAGCTTTCCAATAGTGCAGGATGGCCTATATGGTTAAATGGATGGGTTATACGGAATAAAAGTGGGAAAGAATTGGATTTGAGAGGAACAGTGCTTGCGAAATTTGAAACGAAGCGCATCTATATATCTCGTTTGAAGTATGTGCTTGGCAATGAAGAAGAAACTCTTTCTTTGGTTGATCCCGATCATAAAGTGCGATCTATCTTGTCCTGGAAAGGTGCAAAAGAAGATGTAGAGCAGAAACAGTTTGCATCTACGGCACCACTCAAACACGCACTTGTTCGGCAGGTACCGGATGGTCAAACCCTTATTGTGCAAATGGATGGTGATCCGCCGGACAAGTTACAAACAGTGAATATGCTTGGCATTTCTATTCCAGATCAATCTTCACTTCCATCAATTTCATCATTAAATTTTCAGAGAAAAGAATTTATAAGAGCCCTACTATTAAACAAAAAAATTGATCTACAATTTGATTCAACAATAAAAAATAACGAGCAGATGCAGCGCTATGTATTTTTAGAGAATACCGATATTCAGCAGGCGCTTCTTACCAGAGGATTGGTGTATGCTTCACGCCTGGAAGATGTGGGAAGAAGTGCGGAGTACGAAGTGTATGAGGATATGGCAAAGAATCTGAAAATTGGGTTATGGGCAGATCCTGAAACGTACGCTTACTACACGGAGAAAATTGACGCCGATGAATCGTGGAAAGATCTACAGGTGTATGGATTAAGTCTAAAAGTAGACGTTCCTGAAGGGGTTATTGCGTCGGGAGCGCTGGTTCATTTT
This sequence comes from uncultured Candidatus Peribacteria bacterium, assembly GCA_964554785.1. Classification (GTDB taxonomy): domain Bacteria; phylum Patescibacteriota; class Gracilibacteria; order Peribacterales; family Peribacteraceae; genus CALREJ01. The sequence continues at coordinate 173,277 of CAZKPW010000002.1, forward strand.
ACCGTTAATAAACCATCCTCAGTGTATATATCTGTCAATAATGCCCCTTATTCTTTGTTAAGTGGCAGCTATCTTGTGGCATCGAATCAAACCATTCGCGCGTATGCAGAAGTTGCCCTGGGAGATAACCCAAGTATTCAAAGCAGCACAATTGAGAAAACATATATTGTAGATACAGATACTCCCATAGGAGTCATAGAAATTAGTGAAGTGTATCCCTCTCCTTCAAAAGGGGAGACAGAATGGATAGAGCTTTTTAATAGCAGTGATGATGTGGTGAATATGGCAGGTTGGTCCATTGACGACACTGCCAGTGGAGGTAGCCTCCCCAAAATGCTGACTGCAGATAGTACTATCAACCCTCACAGTTATCTTTTGCTTCCAAAAAGTCTCACAAAGCTTGCATTGAATAACGGGGGAGATGAAGTGAATCTTTTCACACCATCCGGTGACGTTGCAGACACCATGACGTATGGAGCGCTTAAAACAGGGTGGGCAACTGCCAAAAATGAAGAGTCTGGAACATGGTGTCTGACACAAAAACCAACGCCATTAGAATTGAATACATGTTTTATACAGAATAAAAAAGTAGTGCAGAAAAAATCAAAGAATAAAGGGGTAAAATCGAATACTACGAAAATAAATAATAAGCTAGATCTGCCAAAAGATGCAGTGATCGATTCCGGTAGTTATATCAATCTTAAGAGTCAATTGATCTCAAATACTAATAAAAAAACAGTCTTAGGATACGGGTTAGGATCAAAAGATATTATTATTTTCATGCTCTTCATCAGCTTATTAAGCTCTTTATGGTTTTTCTACAGAAAAAATGCTCTCTAGGTCATTAATAGAGAGTAAATAGCATACTATGGACGAAATGGTCTCGTTATGCTACAATTATCCGATGCCTCCAACAAAACCAGCCACAGATGTAGACGATATTCAAGAAATAAAAACCGCCTCTGAAGCATTGCTGCAGAGAAATGCGACTGATCCGCAGTTAGATGCACTGGTTCAGGAGTTTAGAACAGGGATTAATAATGTGCTTTCCAATGAATATATTTCTCAGACCATGACTGATCTTGAGACCATTGGTTTAGATGGTACCGATACATTTATTTCTGTGAAAAGCGGTCTAAAGCCAGATAAATTCCTCACTCTGCTTGCAGATATTGAAAAATTAAAATTGGGAGTTTCTCCCGAAATTGCCAATCAAATAAATGCCGTAGCCAAAACATTTACATCGCGTTTTAAAAAACTTCTTGCTGAACGTCCTGCAGTTACAGGAACAGATACAACAACAACGAGCAGAGCAGATACAGACTCAACCACGCAGAATCAAGACCATCCTCATACAGTAGATGCAAACGCAGACCGTTATAAAGGATTTCTGGGCAAGTTGCGATGGCTTGATGATGGTGCTGTTATAAGAAATAGAGAAGCAAACAAATGGATTGGTTGGCTTAACTTTAATAATTCACAATTCCTTGGCTGGAGAGCGTGGCGATATGTCACCAGTTGGTTTGCTCCTCCGAAAGATGATCACGGTCACGGTGATGACCATGATGACCATGATGACCACAGTGACGATCCTACCGCTCATTAATCTGCATGGACCACTTTCATTTTCCCAGAATCGGCCGTTATACGGAATCGGAGCGTCGCTTGATTCATAAATTTGAGGCGACGGAATTTTCTGGCAACGATACGGAAAAGACATTCCGCGAGAAAAACGGCGAAGGAGCGCAGGAATTTGTCGACAAGTTTTTTGATGAAGAAGAAGTGTCCGATGAAGCGCTCCAATCCTATTTGGATGATCGTATGGCACAGAACGATGATTTGACCGACTTTGAACAGGAAATACAGGATTTTTTGGAAAAGAAAAAAGATATCACAAACACAAGCATGGTGCGGCGTGATGCTGAAGAGCATATTCAGAGCCTCTTTTCATATTTAAAGAAACGTCGCGTATCACTCGATAAATCAAAAAAAGCATTGAACGACTTGAGCGAAAAATCGAGTCTTCCGTATGTGACCGATGGCGTGTTTTCAAAAGTGAAATCCGTCGCGGGTTCTTCCGTGGAAATATTTAACAATGCAAGCACTGTCGACAAAGGATTGATGCTTGCCGGTACGGCAGGCGCCGTTGCCCTCGCCATGCTTATTTATAGCAAGATGAAGGAAAATGCGCCCGGCGCAACCGGGCTTCTGGGAACAGGAGTAGGACTAGCTGTTGGCGGTACCGCTCTTTATATGGCCTACGAGGCAACAAACAGAACGGTAGAAAAAGTGAGGGGCGTCCCTTTAACCGATTGGCATAATGGAGGTCTTCCTTACAGAGCAGGGGCATATACAAAGGAAGAATGGAAGGCACACAAAAATGAGGGCGAATTGAAGGAAGTTGCCGCGGCACTCAAGCAAGCCAGGGTTCCGCAGAGCTTTGTTGAGGAAATTACGACGAATGTCGGGAATCAGAAAACGGTAAAGGGTATTGCAAATATCAGTACCATGGATGTCATGGAATTTCAGCAGCTCTACGAAGAATATAAAGAGGATGGCGGTATTCCGATCGAGGCATTCCCCGGTCATCCGTGTCCGCCCGATCCCGAACATCCGGAGTTGGATATGACCCCCGTCGAACGGTTTGTCCTTATGCAGGAAATTGGGAAAACAACGGGATTGATAGATGAAAATCAAGAAATCATTCCACCAGCAGAAGGTCGAAAAGATAAAAGCATGCTGTATCTCATGCTCGATTGGGAACACAAATAAATCCCCCTACCGAATGGTCGGTAAGGGGATCGACACGCGTTTGTCCGCTTCTTTTTGTTAAGGGTTTTTTGTTAAATCCGCAAGGAATGTGAGTAAATGTGCCGCCAGCGGGTGGAGGTTTGTCATATCCATATTCCCCACGCTTGCAACGGTTCGCACTTCACTCTTGAATACTTTGGCAATATCACTAAAGACTTTCTGTGTCTCTGCCGGAGGCAGTTCTGCAAGTTGCGAGAAGAATACCTGAGCTTCGTTGCCTTTTACGGCAGTGAGCCTCGCAACCAAGTTGACTTGGCTGATTTGCGCCAGCACTTGCTTGAGTTTTAGGATTTGTTCCTGCGCTCCCATCTCCGCAGTTGCAACTTCGCCTCGTTTTTTTTCAACGACTTTTTTTGCTGCAGCTTGCGAAGTGGCAACGTTCTCATCTTGTTGCCTCTTCTGTTCGGCTTCCACGGAAGCAGCGTTCTGCTCCAATTCCGCTTTTTCCATCCTGGAAGTAGCAAGAACTTGTGCATCGGCAACGGACAGCATGCTCCGAATAATCGGGCCATCCTTGTGTTCGATACTGGCTTCCGCACCGAAAATGCCCAATTGGGCCAACGGTGTTGCTAGACCTGTTTTTAACACTTCATTCACTGCAGGTAGCTTGTGCATCAGTTGCTCAATGGTCACACTCTGCATGATGGCATCCGCATTCGAAAGAATGGCATCGAGCACATCTTTTTCTATGGGGCTCAGATGATCCATGCCTCCAGATGCATCCCTTCCTGTAATGGCTCTTGCTCCGCTGTTATTCAATTCCTCCAAATAGGTTTGTTCCAGAAGGCGAGGCCTCCTTGCCAAATTCATTAAGAAGACCAGGCGAATGACAAGAAAGACTTCGCCAACCAGCATTTTGTTGGGTCTAGTGACAATACTCTTTTTCGGCGGATCTTCACCTGTACGTGTGACGAGTGTGCCAGCCGCTTCTGTGTCAGCTTCTTCGGTGGCTAGCCATTTGTTCTCCTTGTCGATTGGCATGTTCACAAACACGGTGTACCGGTCGCGCCCCTCCATATTAGTCGATGTGGTGACAGTTCCCCGCTTAGGGTAAATCTTCCAAATCTTCATATATGCCGGAATGTAGACAATCTTGCAATCCGTGAAGTAAATAGGGTTTCCGCGGAATTGACGGATAATCAATCCCGAAGGGGGGACTTCTTCCAGACACCTGCGGAAAATGTAGTCCGCAAACAGGACGCCGAGGAGACCCAAAATAATGGGTGCCGCGGAAAAGTATTCCAATCCCGAGAAATACGCCGGAATACTCAGAAGTGGCAAAGCCAATCCTGTATAAAATGGCATATCCACGAGAAATGTGTACCACGGGTCATTGCGGTACATCACGGTCTCAATATTGCCTCCGCCGTTAAGCGGATCGGGCTCCGAAACGGTGTACCCTTGCCCGAACATTCGATAGATCGGACCTTCTTTGCGATCGTGTGTAGACATTGTTATTCCCTTACTGTTAGAACAGACAAACGGTGTTTTCAATGATCAGTAAGCGCCTTATTGATCTAATGTATATAGTAAAACTTTTTATAAATTTGTAAATAGAATGTATGGTGTTTAGAGGTTCATATACATTCCTAAAAATAGCATTTTGGGCTATAATAATAGGAAATCTTTATGACACCCACACCAACACAGCAAGCGGTTTATACCCCGACGGCACAGGAAATTTATGACATGATTATGGGCGCCATTGAGCCGGAGCTTCTGTCAGACATGCTCCCAGCGCTCGATCTTTTGTATGTGAATGAAACCGTAGAGGAAAAAGAAGCGCGGTTGGCGTGGTATGACATTGCTTTTGAAACCTACGATGCGCGTTATACAAAATTCATGGAAGGGTGGAAGAATTATTACACGGATATTCGCAAACAAGCCGCACGCATTGCGCGAACAGCCGAGGAGCGAGGCAGTCAAACCGATACATCGTTTATTGAAGATTCTCTGCAGAATTCCTAATGATACATTTTCACTTTCCAAAATCGGCACGGTATCTCCATTTTGGCGAACGCAGACTGCTGCATGAGCACGAGGAGACATTTGAAGACCGAGTGATGAAGAATGATGTAGCGGAAATGGATAATGCAAAAGAAACCCTGGGCGGGTTGGTGAAAAAATATTTGCAACAGACTGAAATCGGCCAGAAAGACGTCGATAAATTTGCACAGCAAACGAATGTGTTTATTGAAAGGCTCGACGATGTCTATTCAAGAGACGATAAAAATAAGTTGAGAGCCATGCTCCCGAAGACCCCCGAGGAGATGATTGATTTTTCGGTTAAGTTGAATTTTATCAATGCATCCGATGTATTAATCTTGCGTCCGAAAGTTGTGCCGGCTCCTGCGCCGGCTCCTGCTCCTGATCCTGCTCCAAAGCCGGCAGTGCCAGCCGTTCCTGCAAAAAATATTGTAAAGAAGGCTGCCCCGCTCAAAAAAACGGTTGTCGTGAAAAAAACAACGAAAAAAACCGTGACAACAAAAGTTGATTCCCCCGCAGTAAAAAAAGAACGAGTGCCCAAGACTCCTCTGACAAAGGAGCAGAAGGCAGAGACTATTTTCCAGAATATCATGCAAAAGCGCAAAGAGCGCGACAAGCTTTCTTTTCAGGTGCGGCGCGATCGTACCAAACGACCGGCATTGCAAAAAGTAAACGAAGAGATTGCAAAACTTGGATCAGAATTTTCGGAGCTGACAGGCGGTAAAAAATATCAAATGGAAATTAGAGAAAGGGCCGAAGACGGTACTGTTATTTTTAAAGACAAAGAAACGGGAAAAATTTTGGGGAGTTATGATACAAAAACCGGAAATTCTATCAGTAGAATTCCTCGTCCGGAAATGGACAAAATTATTGACGGCAGAAAATGGAAAGGTATTGCCATTTTGGAGATTGATGGAAAGGCATACCTCCGTGCAGACGATTTTGAACCTGAACATTCCCCTGCACAAAGTCGTTCCGCAGAACCGGACGACAACGAAAAAATGCGCCGCTATTTGGCGCGTCCGGGTATGCAGAATGATTCCGCGACAAATGCGATGCGCAGTGCGCATCAGATTCGCATGGCGGACCGCATCGACAGGGCGAATACTGATATTCGGCAAATTAGCAATCTTCCCGCATTGCCGAAGCGTCGCCCTCGTGCGGACATCACGTCTCCAGAACGGAGTGCTGCGGGTATGCGCGAACCCGAAGAGGACACATTCGTTTCAAATACGCCTGCAAGACCCCGGAACAGGGCGGAGCGCGATCTGGCCGGTCCTCGTGAGAAAGTCATTCCTCCGGGAATGACCGCCCCCCAGTACGATGTGTACAACGTGTACTGGAAACTGTGGTCACGTATGAAAGGCCGCAATCAGGTAAAAACCGCATTCGACCCTGTCGATAAAACCCAAGTTATTATTGCAACGACGAATTTCTGGAATGGCTATCGTATAGATAAAGACGGCAAAAAAGTTCACATGAAACCGGATGAAGTGAAGGAGTTTTTTGGGGAGAAGGCAAAGCCGGGAGAAAAGCGCGAAGCAAAACAGTTGGATGCTTTGAGTCCTGCTCAACAGAAAGCACTTGATGCAGATTATCTTCCCGCAAATAAATGGAATTTGCTGGGGAAAAATAAAAAAGGGGAAGCGTATGTAAAACTGGACGACAAGAAAAATCTCATCATTGCATTGCAAAACCCCGCCATGGGCGTTCTGGTCGGTCCAGATGGAAAGGTTGTAAGAAATCTCGCTAAACAGGAAATTGACGGCTATTTTGTTCCAAAAGTAAATAATGTTCCCGCCGCCCCGCGAAGGGCTGCCGAAAGGAAGAATCAAGCTGCGGATATCCCGTTGGATCCGCCCATGCTCGACATTCTTGATTTCAGCAGTTTTGAGCCCGGTGTGCGGAAAATAAGTATCGGTCGCGCGGGAAAATCTGCCGTTATTGAGGTGCCGGCCATGAAAGATGGTCAGATGATTGAGAATAAAGATGTCGGATTCCGCATGACGAAAAATGGTGACGGTACTTTCAATCTTGTGGCTCTTTATAAAGGGGAATATCGCATCAGTCAGATGCAGTTTGATGAATACAAATTCTTCAAATCGTTCAGAGCACAGAACAGCGTTCCCGCTGGTGAACAGCCCGTTCCGCCCGAGCTTGAAGCGGGTGCAGAGGAGATTCTGAATAATGAAGCGAAAATACCTCCTGCAAACAAAGAAAAAGTTGATCCTGCTCTTGAGAAAAAAGCAGATGACATTGTGAACCAACCGGTGCCTGCAAAGAATGAAGCGCTTGAAAAAAAGACGGAACCCGCAGAGTCAAAAGACGCCATGAAAAATCGCGTGTTGGAAGGAGTGGGCAAAAATGAGAAGATCTTTACGGAGATTCAAAAAGCGTATCCGGATATTGTGAACGATACCGATTGGATCAAGAGCATCCTCCAGAAAAATCCGATGACGCTTCAATACATGCCCGATGCCGTGAAAAATGATGCGGCAATCCTTGCCGTTGCATTGGAAAAAGATCCTTTGGCAATCAAGCACGTTCCCGTTACGGTTAAAGATTATGATTTGTATGTCACGAGAGCGGTTCTGAAAGAGGTTATTGCATTGAATGAGCTCCCCGATGCTCTCATTGCAGAAATGCCGGAGTGGTTGATGGACATTGTAAAAAATCCATTGATATTGAATCAGATTAAGGCGGATAAGAAAAATTTTCATAAGGGTTATATTGAAAAACTTGGCTTAGAAAATGTGCCCGATGTTCCTCTGGAAGAAGAGGTAATAATTGCGAAAAAACCGGCAGCTCCCAAAGTGCCGCCCGTCAAAATAAAGAGCAAAGAACAAGAGGCAAAAGAAATAAATGAGGATCCTGTCATTGCACAATCGGATATGGCCGAAGCTCTTCCGACTCCACAGGATGTTGCCGCATACAATGCAAAAACGCGACCGCAGAAATGGGAATTTGTGAAAGCATTTCGTCGGAATTTGGCGGAAAAAGATGCAAAAAATTTAAAAGAGTACACGGATCTGAATGAAAAAATAATCGTTCTCCAAAGAGAGATGTATCAGAAAGAGTTAAAAGGCGATGATGTTCGTGAGGATATAAAAGAGTTGAAAAAAATTCAGGACAACGCGGATTTTCTACTGAGAACAAGTGCCGTGTATCTTTATAAAACGTTTGCGCTGAATATGAATAAGCGCAATGAGTTGAAGCGCGAAGACCTGAAGCATATTGCGTGGCATGTATCAAAAGATGCGTTGGATCGTTCGGATTATTCAACGGATCCTATTGAGAAGGGAACAATTGTACGCAGGAAAGATGATACGAAGGAAGGCGGGTATGCATATTTTTGCGTTGTTGATCCCGAGACAAAACAGGCATTGCCGATTTTCTTGGAGAAGGAAGAGACGGAAACGGAGCCTCCATTGCAGGTTGCCGAAGTCCCTGTTCCGGAACAGAAAAACCCCGAAGTGGTTACAGATGCTGAAAAACCTGCGGCGAAATCGGATGTCGCGCCTGCAAAACCCGATCTTCAAACGGATGAAAAAGTACCGGAAAAGCAGTCTATTGCTCCGAGTACTTCAAAACAGGAAGAGAGTGCAGTTGAACAGAAAAAAGCAGAAGGGGAATCCAAACCCACCGTAGAATCACCTGCACCTGCACAAGAAAATGAGATCAATCCAAATCCTGAAAAAACAACGGTTGCCCCCAATGAAAATTCCGTGCAGCAACCCGCAACTCCGCCTGCAAAAGAGGGCGAGGTCGATCCGAATCTTGAAAAAGAAGTCGAGAAAATTCTGGCACCCGAAAACGATCTTGTTGTGACAAAGAATGAAAAAACAGAATTGAATACAGCGGACAAGCAAGCGGTCTGGTATATGCTGAATCACGCACGTGACAATAACTTGTATAACAGCGTGTTCTTGTCACGCAGGGAATCGGATGCGATGGAAAGTGCCGAATCGTATTATTTGTTAAGCAGCAACAAGGATACGTATAAATATAAAGATGAAGTGATAAGCGGTGCAAAAAAAGTCTACGCCATTCTTCCGGTTCTTACGTGGATGAAGCCGGGCGCTTCACCTGCATGGTTGAAAGAATCGATTCAAAACGGTCGTACGAGTATCGATGACGTGAAAAAAGTCGCGATGTTCAAGGGTAAAAATGGAGAAGAGCTGAAAACATTCATGAGCGATTTCTATAAAAATGTTCTCGGTCGCGATGCAAAGCCGGAGGAACTTGAAACAAAGGCGGAAAGTCCCGAATTGATTCTGCATAAACAAAACATGAAAGTCATGCATGACAGAGCGGAAAACAGCAGATTTATTGTGGAAAGAACGGGCGATCATCTTGCGGAAAATAATATGATTGTTTCCATGACCCAGGAAAGAAGCGCATTGCTCGCAAAAGAAGGAGATGTTCTGACTTTCAATGAAATGTATTTGGACGGGGACAATAAAAATATTCTTCAGAGAAGCATTAAAATGAGAGCGGCAATTCCATCTTGGAAAAAACCGGCACTCGATGCCCCAACGCGAGCTGAAGAGCAGGCGCGTCTTGCAGAAATTGATGCGGTGCTGAATAAGTTGGGACCGGACGGTCAGCGTTTATTGCGCACTCAAGAACAGGTTTTGAAACAAGAAAATGAGCGTCAGGGTCGTGAAAACAAAATGATTGCGGGTCATAAAATCATTCAAGTACCGGTCTATGATGCCGAAGGAAATCCGGTCATCGGCCCGGATGGAAAACAGGAAATGCAAGAGCGTGACGTGTTCGGGTCTCCGTTTACAAATGAAGAAAAAGAAGAGCGCAAGAGCCGCCTTGAATTGGAAAACACCATCGTTCGCGACCATGTTGATTACGCATTTGCGTCCGGGCTTGTGTCCGTTGGGAAAATGTTCAGCCTGAACGAGTTACAGACGCTGCAGAATTATGCACAAGAGCCGTCGATGTTTGCGCCGGACGATGTGCGGACATTGGTGGAACGCATTAAAAAATATACACCCATTCACTTCTGGATGAGCCAGTACGATTCCGCAAACGACAGCTGGAAACCGCGAGAAGAAAATAAGCCGACATCCGCGCAAAAAACAGACATGGATAAACGACTGCTGAGGGCTCTTCAAACAAACGCAATAACACGCAAAGATATTCAGGATTATTTGCAGGAATTAAATCCTCGTTCAACCGAAGGCCAGTCTCTCGCATTTTCTCAGACCATTCTCAAGCAGGTTGGATTTGCCTTGCCAAATGAACCTGCACAGTTGGCGCAGAACGAGTAATAGAAGACGATTATAATGGAAGAGAGTCGGTTTTTTTGTGCAATAAAAAAACCCGGGGCTGCACAAGTGCACAGCCCTGGGTCTATCCGATTTGGTGACGACAATAGTGTGATCGCTAGTTGTAGCATTGGACAACTTCGCAGGGCCCAATCCACTGACAATGCGGTTGTGGTGGCAGACATTGAACGGTGAAACACTGCTGTCTCGTCGTTTGATGTTGGCCGAAGAGTGTCACAAGCTGCTGCAATGCGATGGCAGCTTGCGCCTCATTTTTTTGGCCCTGTGCAACCTGGGCCGTGAGCTTGTCGATGGATTTTTGAAGCAGCTTTGCCGTTCCTTGATCCAATTTCAACTTGCCCACTTCTGCTGTCAGCCCTTCGATTTTTGTACTCAGGTTGTTAATGGCCTGAGTGTTTCCATCGATGGCTGTCTTGTGTTCTCCCAAAGCAGTCGCATTCGCCTTGGTTTGAATGGCAAGTTCGCCAATCGCACCGGTCAGCTTCTCAACCTTTGCTTCGAGTCCGCCGGCTGCATCGCTTTTCTCCTTTTCCAATTCTGCGATGCGGTCATCCAAAAGGCATACGGCCGTCTTTCCTGTAATGGTCATCTCGTCCGCGAAAGCAATTTCCAAATTTTTAATTGCCTTCAGCGCGTTTGTGCGCGCCGCGTTCAATTCGGCTTCCGCTTTCGTCTGGAGTTCTTCCAGTCGCATCACTTCGGCCTTTTTGCAATCGTTTGCTTGTGCAATCGTGATTGCCGTTTTGAGCCGTGTGACCTTGCTTTGAGCAAGAGCTTTCTTGTCGACAATCTTCTTGATGTTTTTCAGAGACGCGAGGTCATCAAGATCAATTGCCTGGTTTTGAACAGGGGGCTTCTTCTTTGCGGAAGGCTCCTCCTCTTCGGTTGTCGTGGTCGTCGTCGTCGTCGTTTCTTCCGTTGTGGTCTCGGTCTTTGTCGCCTTTTCCTCAACGGTTGTATCCGGGGTGCCTGTCTTTTTCGGGCTGCCGCTGCGGAGCCACAGCACTGTGACGAAGATCGTCACGCACAACACTAATAGATAGATGGCATTCCGGAGAGGCCACCCTCCTGCTTCTCCATCTGTGCTGCGGTTGGTTGACGGCTGGTTGATCTGGGTCATGATCGTTTCTTTCTAAACAGGTTTCACAATATGACGCACGGAAAACACTTTCCGCGTCGTCTTTTTCACTATATGTCGCCCATAACCGGGCTTCAACAGATCACGCGATCTGCTGAAGGCGATTCTGGATGGCGCAGGATGAATAGAAAATGAAAAATTGAAAATGGAGAATTTGGATTTTTTTTATTCTCCTATTGTAGCTTTTCTCTTCCTTGCGCCTATGCTGTCAAAGGACCGCGTAAACATATATTATATTAAACGTTTAATTAAAATTGTCAAGTATACTAGGAAACTGCCAAAAGTCTGCTATATTGCCCTGCAAGCGCAATTTAATAGCTTTTAAGCAGCTTCCCCCGGACCTCTATGGCTTCGCTCATCCTTTCAGAGCCTCCTTCGCTCTGTGGAGCTACGGACGGCCAAGCGGTACCTTTCTCCCACTTTCTATGGCAACACTAATCCTTTCGGATGGCACGACATTTAAAGGAGCGTCTTTTGGCGCAAAAACGGATTCCGACGGAGAAGTAGTGTTCAACACCGCCATGATGGGCTATCCGGAAAGCATGACTGACCCGAGCTACCGCGGTCAGATCCTCGTGACAACATTCCCACTTGTGGGGAATTACGGTGTACCTAGCGAGGAATTAAATGAGTGGGGTTTTTCCAAGAATTTTGAAAGCGAAGAAATACACGTCAAAGGATTAATCGTCACACAAGTGAGCGATACCTACAGTCATTTCGATGCAGTAAGTTCACTGCAGCATTGGATGGAGCATCACAACATTCCGGGCATTACAGGAATTGATACGCGCGCGCTCACCAAACATTTGCGTGAAAAAGGAGTGATGCTGGGACGCATTGTCCAAGACGATCCGGCTTCGTCTGCGGACTTCGCCGCGATCCGATTTGAAGACCCGAACGAACGCAATCTTGTGGCCGATGTAAGCTGCACGGAACTCATCAGTTACAATCCTCCTGCAGATGCCCCAAAAACGGACCTTACAATTCTTGCATATGACTGCGGCATGAAGAGGAACATTATTCGCAGTTTCCTGAAGCGCGGCGTGAAGGTGGTGCGCGTGCCGTGGAATTTTGACATGGTGAATTACGACGGTCAGCTGGACGGCGTATTCATTAGTAACGGTCCGGGTGATCCTAAAACGTGTACCCCTACCATCGCCTCTATTAAAAAAGCGATCGATGCCAACATTCCCACGTTTGGAATTTGTCTGGGCAATCAATTGCTCGCACTCGCTATCGGCGGCGATACCTATAAACTTCCGTACGGACATCGTGGAGCCAACCAGCCCTGCGTGGAAGTTCCCGCAGACGGCAGCGAACCGCGTCATTGTCTTATGACCTCGCAAAATCATGGTTTTGCAGTGAGCGATGAACTCCCTTCCGGTTGGAGAGTGTGGTGGAAAAATGCGAATGACGACACAGTGGAAGGCATTCGCCACGACTCCGGCAAATTTTTCTCCGTCCAATTCCACCCCGAAGCAACGCCGGGTCCGGAAGATGCGAATTATTTGTTTGATGAATTTGTAAAAGTCATGCAAGAGAAACGTGCGTAGTGTAACGGTTTAAAAGTTTAAAAGTTGCAGGTTTAAAAGTTTTCTCTAAGGAAGCAGCTTCTTCAGGCAAACTTGCAAACCTTTAAACTTTCCAACTTTCCAACTTTCCAACTTTCCAACCCATCAAATATACCCCTCCACATGCAGATCCTGTTTCTGCACGCCCCATTCTTCCAATGCGAGGCGCTTCATTTCTTTCGTCATATCCGGACTGCCGCACACATACATATTTTTTGCGGAAAAATCTTTGGTGATGAGCGTGACGAGTGATTGCACGCGGCCTTTGTGTCCGGTCCAATCGTCGTTGTCGCCACTTAATGCTATATGCAGATAAAAATTTTCATACTGCTGCGCAATTTTTTCAAATTCTTCTTTCCAAAACAAATCTTCTTGGTGACGCACGCCGAAGACCAGGTCAATTTGTTTGGAGTAACCTCCTTCGAGCGCATCCAAAATTTGGGATCGAAACGGTGCAACTCCCGTGGAGGTTGCAATAAACAGAAGTTCTTTCGGGTTTTCTGTATCAATCACAAAATTGCCAAACGGACCTTGTATACGCACTTCATCGCCGGTTTTCAGTTGTGATTCTATCCAGTTGCTCGCACGGCCTCCTTCTTTCAATTTAGCCACGAATAAAAGTTCATCTTCCATGGGCGTGGATGCAATGGAAAATGCGCGTGTTTGGATATCTGCAGGATTGTCGGGCAGCGCCACATCGAACAAAATAAATTGTCCGGCTCGGAACGTGAACGCACCGGGTTTTGCAAATGTGCACTCGTACACGTCGTGTGCGATTTTTTTATTGCCTGTACACGTAATGATAAAAGAGGGGACTGGCATGACGAGTTTAAAAGTGTAAAGGTTTAAAGGTTGCAGGTTAGAGATTATAGGTTTTCTGTCAGGAGATCATGTCTTGAAATAAATCTTTTTCAGGATCTATTGCGGGAACTGCGCCACAGAAAGAAGAAAGGGGAATATGGGAATCACGGATAATGGCTGCAGGGTTACTTTGGCCGGCATTGCCCATGACTGCATTGGCACCGACTGCCATTTGATCCGCCACCGCTTCCGTCGTGACGGTGAGCGGGTGACCGAAAAGATCCAATGTGCCGATTTCATTTTTGACGGGATCCATACCGCAGACCGCCAGCGCAAATGCAGAGACCCCCGATCGCTTCGGGATAATAAATGAATCACTGATAATAACCGGAGCATGCAAAGCATCAGACATTTTTTTTGCGGAGGAGACGGGATCAACGGGCCAACCGACGGCAAAACCATCTTCAATATTTGATTCATCTAAACCGGCATTGGGCACCAGTACTCCTTGTACATCCGTGAGCAACGCGCCCGGCACTGCACTGAGAATTCGTCCGTTCATACGCAGTGTTTCATTCAGAACCGCTTGGCAAAATTCTGCACTGCGCCCGGTTTTTTCCGCCCATCTGCGTGCATCATGGGATGCGGTCATCGTCGATAAATCGACAGCGGCACCCTCTGCAGTCGCAATTGCTTTTGAAGAAATAACGACGATATCACCCCGTTCTATTTGTGCAGTGCGCATCAAAAGAGAAGCGAGATCATCGCCCGCTCGGATGATTGCGGTGTGGATGGGGAGGATGAGCATTAGGGCTAGGGCTGGGGTTGAGGGTAAGGGGCACTGAAAGCGGAAACCTACCTTAAGGAATTTGGACGGATCCTTCTTTTACAAGATACACTTGATGATCGCCGGTATTTTTTTGGAGATCGACGGATGTGAGGCGGATTTTGAGCGGTATGCCGGAGGGATTATGAATACTTAGATGCTCAAAAGGATGTTTTGTTTTGAAGGTGACCGATGCATTTTTTGGAATCGTCCAACGCACATACCCAAAACTCGGTGCCTCGCTCGTAATGGATTTGAGCGGAACGTTCCGTACCTCGCCGCGTTTCCAGGTGTCCGGAAGGCTGATGGCAATATTTTCCGTTGCATCATTCTCTATATCCACCACGCGCAAGGTATCGTTCGCGGTAATGGTCATTGAAAGAGTCATCGATGTTGTATGCTCAACGCCTACATCGAGTACTGCTATCGGAGTGGTATGCGGCTGCTCTGCAGACACAATATAGAGAACCATCAATACAAACGGGATAGATGCGCCGATGAGCGTACGGGTGAGCGCAGACATTGGAGTACTGCAGTATGCCTACGAAAGACGAAGGACGAAAGAAACCAAGGAAGCCAAAGAGTGTACTGATGCCTCTTTTGTTTATTTACCTTTACATTTCACATTTTCATACTGATTTTGCTTGAATTCATTGGATAAACACGCTTTTCGCTGCTAAAATACACGTATATGGAGTTCGATCCTCACACACTTCATCAGATCATCCAGCGCATTCAACAGCAAATGCGTTGTCCGCAGTGCGGAGAAAAAGTTCCCGTCGATTTTACGTGTGTTCGCCTGACCGGAGACGATTTTGTCTTGATGCAGCTGCGTTGCGATATTTGCGATGCGTATATTGTGCTTCATGCGTCTCTTGCCGGTGTAAAAGGCGTAAAGCTCGAAAAAGAGGACAAAGACCGTATTTTGAACGCTTCTTCCTCACTCTGTATGCGTGAAGGAGAGGTAGATTTACTCAGAAATGCCCTCGAAAAAGCATCCGGTTCCTTTGAACAATTGTTCGTGGAATCCAAGGAAACACAGGAGAAAGAAATCTAATTTCCCACTCTTCTTTCTATGAAGCATGGTTTCTTGCCAATGGCTCTTTCGTTGATTGTTCTAGCAGCCTGCCAAAATCCGCAGGCAATGGTGCGAGAAAAAATAGAGACACAGGTATCGGAAGCGATGAAAACTGCGAGTGGAGCTTTGACAGAAGCCAAAAACAGGGTCAATACCGTCGTGGAGCCTATTGTAGAAACGGCCACAGACATCCAAAAACGAGCCCAAACAGTCAAAGAGGGGATAGAGGAGATAACGGCGGCAAA
Source organism: uncultured Candidatus Peribacteria bacterium (assembly GCA_964554785.1). Lineage (GTDB taxonomy): Bacteria > Patescibacteriota > Gracilibacteria > Peribacterales > Peribacteraceae > CALREJ01. The sequence goes on from CAZKPW010000002.1 coordinate 189,036, forward strand.
AGCGAAGATCCAAGAGGCGTTGGGACACTGAGAATTGCGTAAAAGTCCAAAATTTGGTACAATAGGGAGAAACATACATTTTTCTTCCTATGGACAAACTCACATTCCCCACGGGCGCAGAAGTCTACGATGCGTTGATGGCAACTATTGAGCCTGAGCTCATGAGTGCCAACATTCCCGTGCTCGATGACAAATATGTTGGAGAGTCCGAAGAAGAAAAGGCGGCGCGCTATGAACGCTACTCGCGTGCATTCGATGCGTACGATGCGGCTTATGATAAGTGGAAAAACGATATGCATGTCGTGGTGAAGGATTATAAAAAGACTGCACTCAAAACAGCGGAGGCGGAAAGCCGCACCAAAGATGCATCTGTTCTTGGCAATCTTGAATCCGAACTTTCTTCTGCTTCCTGATTTTTTGTATGACAAAACTTTTTCTGTTCCCGGCATTTACGCTCAACGAAAAGAGATTCGTGTATATGGCAGGTCCGGAAACAAAGCCTGCTGCAGAAGATGCGGAAGCTCCCGATGATTCAAAAGAAAAAGGGGAAGCAAAAAATAAAGTCGAAGATAAGAAAGATGTGGAGAATAAAGTCGGAGACAAAAAAGAGGAAGCAGATAAGGATATTGCGGAAGATGAAGCAGACTCAAAAATCGACGATGGAACGGAGGATGACGAAGAAGTTGATCCCGAGATTCAAAAAGCTCTCGATACATTAAAAGAAAACGGTGCAAGTCCGAAGGCAATTGAAACATTAAAAAAACTTGCGGCAAAAGATCCGGAGACGCAAGCGGCATTTAAAAGTTTTGCTGAAAAAGCAGAAGCAAATCCTGTTTGGGTGAATGATGCAGTTGATTATATGAAAAATCCGACTGGCTTTGATGTTTCTGATCCTACCAAGCAAAAGGCAAAAGAATTTGTAGACTCTTTGACTCCAAAGGAGAAAGAGATCTTTGAAGCAGTTATTGAAGCAAATAAAGACGGCGGTACAAAATCTCCTGATCAAAAAGGTCCGAACGGTGAATTCCTGCTTCCGCAGGGAGACCTCGACAGTATCCAAGCCGGAGTCGATAAAGATATTGCCAATCTTGAAAGCCAAGGCACCGACATTTCCAAACTCAGCGGCAAAGAGCGCGAAATGGCTGCCGCTAAATTGATGATGGATCACGGGGTGAATGTGACCGATGCCGCAGATAAGAAATTTGTGATTACCCTTCCGAAGACGGCAAAGGAAGCGGGATGGAATAAAGTGTTCGGAACGTTGCGTTACTTCGTTGCGTTCTTTGCAGAAGATAAAGAGGTGGATGAGGATAAAGAAGAAGCCAAAGAAAAAGAGAAGCAGAAAAATGCGGCGAAAGCTAGAGTGGATGAAGAGCTGAAAAATTCTACGGAACCCGCCGATAAAAAAGTTGATGCGTTGATTGCAAAAAAGACAGAGCGTAAAGAGGCACTCACACAAAAAATCGGAAAAGAGGACAGTGCAGACGTGGAAGAGGGAGGCTGGAGCCGGATGGTGAAAAATAAGACTGCCAGACTGAAAGAATTGGACGCTAAAAAAGATCCGACCGCTGAGGATGTCGAGGAAAAACGCGTGACAAAAATCGAACTCGATGAAGCAAAAAAGCAGCTCGCTGATGCAAAAAAAGAAATGGCAAATATCGACGAAGATTTAAAAGTTCTTGAAGAAATGAAAAAGAGTACTGCTGTTGATTCAAAAACAGGAGAAACGCCCCAGCAAAAAGAGCTTGGTGATGCACTTGAAGAAGTAAATGATGTGTTGCAAGTTCAAACGAAACAAGTGATGCAGTTTGATCAATACGGACTCATTGCACCCGGAACCGGAACCAGAGGAGCGGAGTTTGGCGCGGATTATTGGCAATCTGCCGACACGCGCGTCAGCTTTAATCCTGCAACAACGCAGTGGGAAATTCGCAATGAAGGTGAACAGTGGACAACGCCGGATATGTATCAACCTGCCGATAACGAAGCGCGTAGCGTTGTGTCGCAATTAAAAATGATGAATGCTCAACTTGCAGTAAAGCGCGATAAGGTAAATGAGTTACGGAATAAATCTTCATCTGAAACAGCAAAAAACGATGTTGATAAAAAAGAGGAACCTGCAGGCGGTGCAAAGGAAAAAGCGCCGGATAAATATACGGATAAGCAGCGCAGTGAGCAGAGGGATCTATTTATGAAAGAGTTGGCAGGCAGTGGTATGAAAGTTGAATCATTTAAGACAGGTAGTATAAAAGTAACGTCTGCAGAAGATCCAAAAATAACGGTGATTGTGTCTGTTCAAAATGACGGCAGTTATGCAATTTTCCCTAATGAAGATGCTCAAGGATTCCCACTTATAGAGACAGGCGATAAAGTTATCTACAATCAGTTGAATCTTGGGCAGTCTCAGATGATTGAATCTATTACGAAGACTCTCACGGCAACTCGTCAAAAAGGAACACTGCTTCCTATTCAGAAAAAAGTGTAAATTCCTGCAAAAATCTTCTTGATCAACTATTGAGAATATAGGTGCTTATTATTGGGCATTTTTATGCTACAAGCCTCGTTTGTACTTCCAATGCATGAATGCGTTTGTCGTGTCCGATGAATCGGTCATTGGTGATGCCAACATCGTCATATCGCCTGTGTTCTACTGCTGCCAAAATATGTTGTTCCGATGTTTGAATGGATGTCTTTATTTCTTCCTGAAGTTCTTCTTTGAGGGTATGTAACTCGTCTTTGGTGGCTAAATTACCCATTTGTTCTGCCACAAAAACGAACTGATCCTGCATATCTTGCTGCATTACAAGCTGTGTGGTTTGCACTTTCTGAATAGTGTGCAGAACCATTTGCATGTCTGCTTTTGTTGCCGGTGCCGAAGAATCGTCATGAATCATTGAAGATTGAGTATAGGAGCAGTCCGTTCTTTTACAAGTAAGGTAGGTATAATCGTACACCTCTGATCTTTCGTCAGTCATTTTTATTTTCTTCTTGCATCAAAACAGTCACATTCTTATAATAGGCTTACATTTCTGGTGTTTCCCGCTTATTTCAGACGAATAAGAAACGGGGGCAGCGGACTTTCGTGCGTGAATTTTTCCGCAGAAAGAAGCCATTTTTCCCACTTATTCACATGCCGACAACTGCTACGTCCGCAACCGATTCCTTCGACGCTGTCGCTCTCTCGGTGGCAAGCCCAGACGATATTCTTACGTGGTCCCGTGGCGAAGTCACGAAGGCCGAAACCGTAAACTACCGCACGCAGCGCGCGGAACCGGATGGTCTCTTCTGTGAGCGTATTTTCGGACCGACCAAGAACTTCCAGTGTTTCTGTGGAAAGTATAAGGGAATCCGTTATAAGGGTGTTATTTGTGAAAAGTGTGGAGTGGAAGTCACGCGCAGCATCGTCCGCCGCGAACGTATGGGACACATTAACCTCGCAGTGCCCATCGCACACATCTGGTTCCTTCGTTCCAGTCCGTCCCGCATTGGACTTTTGCTCGATTTGCCTATCAAAACTCTTGAACAGATTGTGTATTTCGCCGCATACGTGGTTATTACCGTCAATGAAGACATGAAGACGGAAGCGGAGAAAGAATTGAACGCGAGCATGGAAAACCGCCGCAAACAGGTTGTGCGCGAGTATGAAGATGCAAAGAAGCAGCTGACCGAAAGTAACGCGACGCGCGCCCAGCTCGATGCGCTCGATAAAGACTATGCAGAAAAGCTCGATTCTTTGAAGCTTAACCACCGCGAAGCGTTGGATGATCTTAAAAACTTGCACACGGGAGGAGTGCTGTCCGAACTCAAATTCCGCGAAATGAACATGAAATTTGGCCACGTGTTCCGCGCAGGAACAGGAGCTGAATCTCTTCGCGAAGTCATCCTCAACATTGAACTTTCCCAGCTTGCGACAGATTTGCAGGCAGAACGCGAGAAGTCTTCCGGACAGAAATTGAAGAAAGTTATGAAGCGCATGAAGTTCGTGAACTCGATTCTTCAGGCCGGTATCGATCCATCCTGGATGATCCCGACTCGCCTCCCTGTGCTTCCTCCTGATTTGCGCCCGATGGTGCAGCTTGATGGCGGACGCTTTGCCGCATCCGATTTGAACGATTTGTACCGCCGCGTCATTAACCGTAACTCCCGCCTCAAAAAGCTGATGAGCATTGGTGCGCCGGAAGTGATCTGCCGCAACGAAAAGCGTATGTTGCAGGAAGCGGTCGACACATTGCTGAATAACTCCGCCCGCGGAGGAAAGACCCTCTTCACGGCTGGAGATCGCCGCAAATTGCGCTCTCTGTCCGATATGTTGAAGGGAAAGCAGGGACGCTTCCGCCAGAACTTGCTTGGAAAGCGCGTGGACTACTCCGGACGTTCTGTGATTGTCGTTGGTCCGCATTTGAAATTGAATCAGTGTGGTCTTCCGAAGGAAATGGCGATGAAACTTTTCAAGCCGTTTGTGATTGGAACCATCATCCGCCGCGAACTTGCACACAACGTGAAAGCTGCTGAGCGTCTTATTCAAGACGGCGGAAAGGAAGTATGGGATATCCTTGAAGAAGTCATTAAGGACAAGTACGTGCTCCTGAACCGCGCGCCGACGCTGCACCGCCTTGGTATTCAGGCGTTCAAGCCGACTCTTATTGAAGGTCTCGCGATCCAGCTGCACCCGCTTGCGTGTACAGCGTTCAACGCCGACTTCGATGGAGATCAAATGGCTGTCCACGTTCCACTCTCTGAAAATGCACAGTTGGAAGCAGGCAGACTGATGTCCGCCGCTACAAACGTGCTGAAGCCTTCAGCTGGTGAACCAATCATCAACCCAGTGCAGGACATGGTGCTCGGCTGTTACTTCCTGACACAGGTCCACGATGGCAAAAAGGGAGAGGGCATGATCTTCTCCAATCAAGACGAAGCCTTCCTCGCCTTTGATTCCGGCGTGGTCGATTTGCAGGCGAAGATTAAAGTTCGCGTCAAAAAAGACGATGACACGACCGAAATTATCGATACATCCATCGGACGTTTGAAGTTTGATGAAATCATGCCAAAGGGTATGGGACGCACCACAAAGCCGATGACGAAGAAGTCACTCAGTACGCTCGTGGCAAAGTCCCTCGAACTTGTGGGAGAACTCCAGACAACGGAATTTGCCGATCGCATTAAGGACGTTGGATTCAAGTTCGCCACCATGTCCGGTGTGTCTATTGCTGCTTCCGACATTTTGGTGCCGCTCGAAGCTCGCACGCTTGTGGCTGAAGCAAACGTGAAGATTAACGATATGAACAACTTCTTCTGGAAGGGATTCATTACCGCCGATGAAAAATACAGCCACGCCATCCGCATTTGGTCCGAAACAAAGAACCAAGTGTCGAACGCGATGATCCGCGACTTCTTGAAGGAGCCGGAGAACGACATTACCTACGTTATTGACTCAGGAGCTCGTGGTAACTGGGGTCAGGTCACACAGCTTGGAGGTATGAAAGGACTCGTTGCCAACCCGTCCGGACGCACCATCGAACTTCCGATCCAGAGTAACCTCAAGCATGGATTCTCCGTTCTTGAATACTTCATCGCCACACACGGAGGACGCAAAGGAAAGTCCGACACCGCTCTCAAGACTGCGGAAGCCGGTTACCTCACACGCCGTTTGGTCGATGCCGTGCAGGACATCATCATTCGCGAAGAAGACTGTGGATCTATCTCCAACCACAAAATCACCACAGAAGATTCCGAGCGCATTGGAGAAAAGTTTGAAAGCCGCATCTTCGGACGCACGCTGGGTGAAGACATTGTATCCGGTGGAAAGACTATTGCGACCCGCAACCAGGAAATCGACGCGGATCTCATCGATCTCCTTCATGAACATAAGATTGAAGACGTGCTCGTGCGCTCTGTGATGACCTGTAAGACCAAGCAGGGAATTTGTGTCCGCTGTTACGGACGCGATCTTGGTAACAACAAAACGGTGAAGATTGGAACACCGGTTGGTATCATCGCTGCGCAGTCCATTGGAGAACCGGGAACGCAGCTCACCATGAGAACCTTCCACATGGGAGGAGTCGCCGAAGGAGCGGATATCACACAAGGTCTCACACGCGTGGAAGAACTCTTTGAAGCAAGAAACCCGCGTTCCGCTGCTCAACTCTCCGACATTGCCGGTATTGTGAAAGTCAGCCACCAAGGTGGAAAGACAACGGTCACCGTGCACGAAGAAGAGCCGGGACAGGATAACTACCGCCTCCAGGCCGGATTCGACATTGTGATTGAAAAGGGTGACAAGGTTGCCGAGCGCACCATCCTTGCCAAGTCTCGTTACGACAAGTCTGTTATTCGCGCCGTTGCTACCGGAGAAGTGACGTCTATTACAGACGGCGAAATTCAGGTGAAGCACTACGATCTCCAGGAAAAAGCCTATCCGTTTGGTGGCCGCGAATCGCTCATTGTGAAGAACGGTTCCAAGGTATCTGTGGGAGATCCGCTCAACGTCGGACACTTCAATCTCCAGGATCTCCTGGAAAAGAAGGGCGTCTACGCGGTGCAGAACTATGTGGTGCAGGAAGTACAGCACATCTACGCATCCCAGGGTCAGACCATTAACGATAAGCACTTGGAAATCATTGTCCGCAAAATGTTCAGTAAAATCCGCTGTTCCGACGCAGGAGACACCAACTTCTTGCCCGGCGAAGTGGCCGACAAGGGTGAAGTGGACTTCGAAAACGAGCGTTTGGCCAAGGATACGAAGGGAAAGGCAAAAATTGCCACCTATGAACAGTTGCTCCTTGGTATTACCCGCGTTGCCCTTGCAACCGATTCCTGGCTCTCCGGTGCATCCTTCCAGGAAACCATCCGCGTGCTTGTAGACGCTGCCACAACCCGCAAGATTGATATGCTCGCAGGACTCAAGGAAAACGTCATTATTGGACGTTTGATCCCGACCGGTGAGGTCTACCGCAAGCGCTTTGCCCTTGAACAGGGTCTCGAAGAGCCTGCAGACGAGATATAAAAGCTTTACTTCGTCTATTCAAGTCATTACTATCCCCCAGCCCTATTCTCATCCAAGATTCATGCCTACCATCAACCAGCTCATCCGCACCCCACGTCGCAATAAGCGCGTGAAAAGCAAGGCTCCCGCCCTGCAGTACACGTGGAACGCCCTCAAAATGCGTCCCTCGCCGCTGCCTAAAGGCGCACCTTTCAAGCGTGGTGTCTGTCTGAAGGTGACAACCATGACCCCGAAGAAGCCGAACTCCGCTTTGCGTAAAATCGCCCGCGTTCGCCTGACAAACGGTCACGAAGTGAAGGCGTATATCATGGGAGAAGGTCACAACCTCCAGGAACACTCCGTTGTTCTTGTCCGCGGTGGCCGCGTGAAAGATCTCCCGGGAGTGCGTTACCACATCATCCGTGGTGTGCTCGATACAGAAGGTGTTCGTAACCGTAAGCAGGGACGTTCTCGCTACGGTGCACGTCGCCCGAAGCCAGGAGCTCCAGCCGCTAAATAATCCTCTATTTCCCAGCCCTCAACCCAGCCCTAACCCCCGTCACCATGGCCAAGCCCGTCAAGCCCTACATCGTCCAAGGTTCCAACCCCTCTATTGAGAAGTTCATTAACTGTATTATGAAGAGAGGAAAGAAGTCGACGGCGCGTGGTATCTTCCACGGAGCGCTGGAAGTCATTAAGACCCGCACAAAAGAAGATCCTATGGAAGTGTTCTCCAAGGCAGTCCTGAACGCCACACCGCTCATTGAGGTTCGTCCCAAGCGCGTTGCCGGTTCCGTGTACCAGGTTCCTGTTGAAGTGACCCCAAAGCGTCAGGTTGCGCTCTCCACACGTTGGATTTTGAACGCTGCACGCGAACGCAAGGGAATGCCTATGGCTCAGAAACTTGCCATGGAACTCCTCGATGCATCTGCAGAACAGGGTGGTGCCATTAAAAAGAAGCTCGACGTCATGAAGATGGCCCAGGCTAACAAGGCCTTTGCTCACCTTGCTAAATAAGTTTTCATTCATTTTGCATTCTAAAAAGCCGCTCATCTCTGAGTGGTTTTTTTATGGCGCAAAACATTGCTATAGCCTGATTTGTGAATACACAATCTTTCCTATGTAAAGCAAACATCACATTTTGGCACTGTGTAGCCAAAAAAGTCGACCTTGAGTATTGACATGAATCCTAAAATCAGTATAATGTTTGCACACAAATTTACACACACATTCACAACAACCATCACATGCATACTCTGACCGAACACAAAGTCCCCATGAGCCACTTCTTACATTTTAATACGGATTTGATGGATCAGATTATTGAGGTTGAAGTAGATAATGCGGTTCGTAGGTTGGAAATGGAGGGGAGGGTAGTGAATAATACGCTGTCACATGCATGGAATCGCGCCATTCGGGAAATGATCAATCATATGTTGGAAGAAGAGGGGGGTGTTCATACGATAATGCCTCACGATTTTCAGACGATGTTGCAGCAAATGCTCCAGAATCTCACAGATGATGCTTTTCCGCCTGAAAAGGAATGCGGCGCCTTTATTTTGTCCGCGGAGCACCCGACATTTCTCAAGCGCATGCATCGATTTTTTCTGCGGATCGTCCAGAAAAAAATGCCTTCCTAGTCAAAAGCGCGCAAGAATACGATTGCATAGAGCCGGTGATTTCTGTAGAGTCCCCGTACTTTAAAGAGCTTTCAGCTTTCAGCTTCTAGCTTTTAGGAGCTATGGCGTTTTATTCCCAGCCCTAGCCCCAACCCTAACCCCTACCCATCATGGACCTCAAGCACGTTCGTAATATCGGTATTATTGCTCATATTGACGCGGGTAAGACCACGACATCCGAGCGTATTCTCTTCTACACAGGCCGTAACTATAAGATCGGCGAAGTGCACGAGGGAGAGGCGACCATGGACTGGATGGAACAGGAGCGCGAGCGCGGTATTACCATTACCGCTGCGGCAACGCAGTGTCACTGGAAGGCGGTCGCTCCGGGAGAGGGAGAAGTCGATATCACCATCAACTTGATCGATACCCCGGGACACGTGGACTTTACTGCCGAAGTGGAGCGCTCTCTGCGCGTGCTGGACGGAGGAGTGGTGGTGTTCGACGGATCACAGGGTGTGGAACCGCAGTCCGAAACCGTGTGGCGCCAGGCAGATAAGTACAAAGTGCCGCGCATTGCCTTCGTGAATAAAATGGATAAGACAGGAGGAGATTTCTATATGTCTCTGGCTTCCATTCACGATCGCCTCAGCAAGACAGCCGTTGCCGTACAGCTCCCGATTGGTGCAGAAAGTGATTTCTCCGGTATCGTGGATCTTGTGCTCAAGAAAGCTTTTAAGTTTGAAGGCGAGCACGGACAGAACATTGTCGAAATTCCCATTCCGGAAGATATGCACGAACGCGTGCTGGAGTATCGCGCCGTACTTATGGAAAAGGTGGCGGAAAATAACGACGACATGATTGATCAGTTCCTCGAGAACGGAGCACTCACAGACGAACAATTGTTCCGCGGCATTCGCCAAGCAACGGTCGTTGGAAAGATTTACCCGGTTTTCTGCGGATCCAGTCTGCAGAACGTGGGTGTGCAGTTTGTGTTGAACGGTGTTGTTGCGTATTTGCCGTCTCCGCTCGATGTGCCGTCCATCAAGGGAACACTGCCGGATACGGAAACTCCGGTCGAACGTTTGCCGTCCGATGACGAGCCGTTCTCCGCACTCGCATTCAAAATCGCGACAGACCCATTCGTCGGTCGCTTGACCTTCGTTCGCGTCTACTCAGGTGTGATGAAAACAGGAACAGCCGTGTTCAACCCACGCAGCAATGCGAAGGAACGTATCGGTCGTCTTGTGCGCTTGCACGCAAACTCCCGCGAAGAAATTCAGGAAATCCGCGCCGGCGATATTGGAGCCGTGATCGGACTGAAAGAAACACGCACCGGAGACACGTTGTGTGACGAAGCAAAGCCAATCCAGTTGGAAAACATCACCTTCGCGGAGCCTGTTATCTCCATTGCCATTGAACCGAAGACCAAGCAGGATCAGGAAAAAATGGGTATTGCTCTGCAGAAACTTGCAGAAGAAGATCCGACATTCCGCGTTCGCACCGACGACGAAACGAACCAGACCATCATTGCGGGAATGGGAGAACTTCACCTTGATATCTTGGTTGACCGTATGCGCCGCGAGTTTAAGGTTGAAACAACCGTCGGTACGCCGCAGGTTGCGTATCGCGAAACCATCACGAAAGAAGTGGAAGGGGAAAGCAAGTATATCAAGCAGACAGGTGGTCGCGGTCAGTACGGACACGTGGTCTTCAAGTTGACCCCACAGGAACCGGGCAAGGGGTACGAATTTATCAACTCTGTGGTGGGAGGACGTATTCCCCGCGAATTTATCTCCCCGAGCGACAAGGGATTCCAGGAAGGTATGACTCGCGGTATTCAGGCCGGGTATCCGGTTGTGGACGTGAAAGTCGAACTCCTCGACGGTTCGTACCACGACGTGGACTCCTCCGAAATGGCGTATAAGTTCGCCGCTTCCATTGGATTTCAGGAACAGGCCAAGAAAGCGGATCCGGTGATCCTCGAGCCAATCATGAAAGTAGAAGTCACATGTTCCGAAAACTACCTTGGTGACGTGATGGGTGACCTGAACTCCCGCCGCGGTATGATCCTTAGTCAGACGGATCGTGGAATGGCCAAGGTGATTGCAGCCGAAGTCCCGCTCTCCGAAATGTTCGGATACGCCACGGAACTTCGCTCCATGACCCAGGGTCGTGCAAGCTACGCCATGGAACCGAGTCACTACGCAAAGGTGCCGAAGAGCAAGGCAGACGAAATTGCCGCAACACGCTCCGGAGTGGCTGTCAGCCGTTCAAATGGCTAAAAGGGGATATTGATTTATTGCCAATGTATAGTATAGGATCACTCGTCTCTCGCCCTAAAAGCGGGGATGGTGATCCTTTACTCATGCTAGGAGGTGTGCGGTGAAAGATGGCAAAGAGGTTGTAAAACTGAAGGTGCAGATTGGGCAGCCCGCTGAAACGGATTTTTCCCACGTGGAAGGAACCCCGTTTATGGCGGCCGAGGCAGTCGTTCAGTCTGCGGAAGTCTTGTCAGGGAATGCAGAAACTGTCGTGCACAACGGCCAGTTATATCTGCGTCGTACAGACAAGTCTGGAAGGAGAACTGCGAAGACGGGTGTGCCGTCAGAAAAGTACCTCAAGGGATGGGATGCAATCTTCCAGCCCAAGGTGAAGTAGCAGGCCGGGCCTCGAGCATGTCGTTGGATCCATTCTCACACTCCTACCGGCGTTTCCGGTAGGAGTTATTTCTGCATAGAGAAAAAATGCTCATTATGTGAATGAATAGTATTGTAAATGTATCAATAATTTTGTACAGAAAAATATACACAACGTGTGTCAAAATAAAGAAAGACGCTGTTTTATTTGCGTTTAAAGATTTGTTTGCGTACCATGCAAAATTGTATTGTTATCCTTCCCTCCTTTCTCCTATGGAAAGAATTATCAAGCATGCCAAGCGGGGTTTTTCAACTTTCTCTTTGGCGGCTTTATCGATGAATATCCTTCTTGGATCGGCTCTTGCTCTATTGCCGGTTGTGCCGGCCGTTTCATATGCCGCTATAACGTGTAACGGACTGACAGCGACTATTACCGGATCAGGCGTCATTAATGGCACTGCAGGCGATGATGTCATAGTTGGTTCCGGCGGTGTTGATACCATTACGGGTAATGGTGGAAATGATACGATCTGTTCGCTTGGAGGAAATGACACCGTTACAACAGGTACCGGCAATGACTGGATTGATGCGGGAGATGGGACGAACACCGTAATAGCAAGCAGTGGAAATAACACCATATTCGGAGGAAGCGGAAACGATACCGTTACAACAGGTGACGGAGATGATGTGATTGATGTCGGCAACGGCACGAATGATGTGACTGCCGGAAGCGGTACGAACACCATTACGGGTGGTTCCGGAAATGATACTGTTATAACAGGCAACGGTAACGATACTATTGATGTCGGTGACGGTACGAATAACGTAACTGCCGGAAACGGCGCGAACTCCATTACGGGAGGATCCGGTAATGATACCGTGACATCCGGCGACGGAGACGATGTCATAAGTGTTGGTAATGGTACGAACAACATCACCGCAGGAAATGGAAATAATACGGTGACGGGAGGATCCGGCAACGACACCGTGGTAACGGGTTCCGGCAATGATGTCATAAACGTTGGCAACGGTACGAACAATGTGCATGCGGGCGATGGAAATGATGTCATAAAAGGAGGAGCCGGCAACGACACATTCTACGGAGAGGGCGGCGTAGATTACGGAGATACCGGCAACAACGGTACGGACAACATGTACACCGTCGAAGCATCGGGCAATCAGGGAATTGTGACTATCGTCAAAAATACCACTCCCGATACCCCCGCAGACTCATTTGATTTCACGGGAGGTCTTGGTACTTTCTCGTTAAACGGTGAAGACAGCGAAACATTCGTGGCGTTGGCGAGCGTTGGCGGTATTTCGTACAACGTGGTTGAATCGGCAACGGCCGGTTGGGCACTTGATTCCATTGTCTGTACAACCGATACCGGAACATCCGGAAATGTCGGTACGTCGACAGCGACCATCATGTTGAATACGGCCGATGTATTGACCTGTACATTCACCAATGTTTCGGCCCCTTTGCCGACGGTGAAAGTAACGATCGCGAAATACATCAATGGCGTTCTGGCGACTGCGGTCAATACGAACAGCGCCGCCTTTTCCATGCATGCCATCTACCCGGGCGGACAGGGGGACTATAACCTGAGCACAACGGGCTTCAATAACCCGACGGCCTATATGGCAACGACGTCCGATATGCCGTCCGGTTCCGATTACAGCACGTATGAAAATCCGATTACTCCGTGTACCGAAGCATTCCCGTTTGACTTCGTCGGTTATTCCACGGGTGATTCACTCGTCGAAGCCGCCGGTGCAACAGTCAGTATGACCGTCCCTGCTTTCACGGGTCTGACATCCGATAAGTTTGTGATTGTCTGGAATAAGACGTGTCCCCCTGCGCCTACACACGTAAGCCCGGCAGACGGAAGTATGTTGACATCCGCACAGCTTGATAAAATTGATTGGAGTGATATCACGTCCGATCCGGCCATGCCGATTTCCTACTACTATCAGTCTGCAATAAACCCGGCCACAAACCCGGACGGTTCCTTTGTGAGCCCTGCGTATACATCCGCAGCACTGTCCGCATCGGAAATTCCGACGCTTGGAACTCCGAACGGTACGTATTACTGGCATGTGCGTGCAGTGGATGCCGCTGGAAATAGCAGCGTATGGAGTACACCGTGGAGTGTGACCGTTGCTCCCGCTCCGAAGTTGACCGTCAATCTTACAATCATCAATGATAACGGAGGAACAAAAACATCCGCGGACGTGACGCTCACGGTGGATGCCGTGACTGTGTCCGACGGTATTCAGGCGGAGTATGCGGCCGGTGCACATACGGTGGCCGGTACGTCACTGACGGGCTATACAAAAGTGATTGGCGGCAATTGTGCGTCCGACGGATCGATTACACTTGCATTGAGCGACGTGAAGTCCTGCTCCGTCACCTACGATGACATTGCGCCAAAACTGACGGTGACCAAAGTGGTCATTAACGACAACAGCGGATCGCTCTTGAACGTAAATGTGCCGCTCTTCGTGGACGGAAATTCCGTGACGACGGGCGTAGAAAATACGTTTGATGCCGGTGTCCACGTCGTAACCGAAACGAATGAAGCGGGGTATGACTTCTTGTTTACCGGAGATTGTTCTTCAACGGGATCCATTGTCCTTCAGCCCGGAGACGTGAAGACATGCGTGGTGACCAACGATGACCAACCGGCAACATTGATCGTGTACAAACAGGTGATAAACGACGACGGCGGTACACGCGCCGCTTCGGACTTTAGTATTCAAGTAAGCGGTAACGCAGCGAATCCCGGCGCTTTCCCGGGCGATCAATCCGGTACTGTTGTGACGCTGAATGCAGGTACTTATTCTGTATCTGAAACAGCGGTGACCGGATACACCGGTTCATTCGGCGAGGATTGCAGCGGCGTAATGCTTCCCGGTGACAGCAAGACTTGTACCGTTACGAATGACGACCAGCCGGGCACGTTGACCGTTATCAAGCATGTCATTAACGATGACGGAGGTACGTTGACCGCCGGAAACTTTTCCTTGTCTGTCAACGAAATGGAACCATTCTCTGGCAATGAGTCCGGTACCGTACTGTTTGTAAATGCAGGTGCGTATACCGTGACTGAGCCGGATAATACGCTTTATACCGAAAGCATGAGTGAATCGTGTTCCGGTACCATTACAAACGGTCAGAGTATTGTTTGTACTGTGACCAATGATGATATTTTCCAGCCTATTGAATCATTTAATAACGATGAAGGTATTCCCGACGAAGGAAATGACGGGCAGAACGGTGCACGCAGAGGCAATGGCACCAATCGCTTGGGTGCAGTGGTAAGTTTTGTGTCGGGCCTTCGTGGATTGAACGGATCGGTTGCTCCGGCCGCATTCGGAGGTAGTAGCGATACGCCGCTTTCATCGGAGGAAAAAAGTTATTTGTGCAGTATTCAGAAAGCGCTTCCCCGCACCTATACAATCGGCTTGCTTACATGGATTGCCGAACAGTTGGCGCCTCTCATGAATCGCCCGATTGGCCTCCTCTTCAGCGTGTTGAGCGACCCTATGTGTGATGCTCCGGCAGAAGCAAAGGCAGTGGTTGCACAGGCTATAGCAGTACCGCTGGATGAATCCGGAGTGCCCGTTTCAGACAATGATCTTTGGAACAAATGCATCCGCAATGAACGTATTTTCCTTGAAGATGTTCGCAATAATATTGAAATAACTCCCGAGGATGCACACCGCCGCGTGTTGCCCCGCGATTGCGGATCGTATCATACGGGAAAGAACTGGCTCTTCCCGGATCTGAACATTCACTTTACATGGGACGGAACGAAGAAGGTTGCCGTGTTCCCGAAAGGATACACAGGGGCAAAGCCTGTGAAGGTGGTGCAGAATCAGGCGCAGTAAAAAACGTCAGAGTGACAAACGGCCTCCTACGGGGGCCGTTTTTTTAATGTGTGGCAATAAAGGTTATAGGGTTGATCGCCGTTCTTTCGGCATTTTCCACTTGCAGGTGCAAATGCGGCGCGCTCGTATTCCCCGTCATGCCGACGGTGCCGATAATTTGCCCCGGAGTGACGGCATCTCCGGTACGCACGGTTGTCGTTTCAAAATGTCCATAGACGGAATAATACGTACCTTCTGTCAGATGATGCTCGATGATGACGTGTAATCCCAGAGTTGCAGATGTTTCTACCGCAACAATGCGTCCGCCCCCGATTGCGCCGACAGGCGTACCTGGAGCCAGTTTCAGATCGATGCCTTGGTGATTTCCCGTATATTCTCCGGCATCAATATCATACGTTCCCATGAAACGCGTTGAGTAGAAAAGCTTTGCCGTTATTGCTGCAATGGACGAAGCGCTTGCAAGATTCTTCGTAAGCGCCGTCATGGGGATTGTTAATGTCTTCAGGTCGTAGTCCGGAACAGGGACAAAATCCGCATCGGTCATGTTATCGTACGTGCGGTTCCACTCTTTTGCCGTTCGCATGGCACCCCAGTTTGGAATCTTGCTAACCGGAAAGATTGCTTGTACGAATGGCGGGAATTCTCCCGCAATCGATTGAAGAGGTGCTGCCGTGTGCAGGCGCGCATCTGCAACCGTATACAGGCGAATGCCTTGTCTGCGTGCCGCTCGCAGCAACATTGCTTTTGTCAGCTTGGCTTGTTCGGCATTTTTTTCTTGTCGTATCCTGAGTCGTTCCAGTCGAAGATTCGGGCGGAGAAGTGCCGCATCGTACGTTGTCGGAAGCGATCCAATGCCAAGTATAAAACCCATGAAAGCACCCAAAACGAATGTGGATAGCGCTCTGTATGGAGTGTGCTGTTGTGTGTGTGTTTTTTTGACCATTCGTATTATTATACATCAAAATTGAGTATTTATCAATAAAGAGACAGAGCGGCTCCTGTGGAGATAAACACCTTAAAATATTGATTTTGATGAGTTTTATGATTTATCTGTTTCATTCAATGAAAACATTGCTCCGATACATCTTCCTACCTTACAGTGACACCATGAAGCGACGATTCACCGAAGACAGCTGGCGGAAGGAGCCGTGGTTCAAAAGCCTTTGTTCAGCCCTCAAATCGTGTAAAACCGAGGAAGAGCTCGCAAATTTTCTGCGCGATATCGCAACACTGAGTGAAATGCAGGCAATGGGGGAGCGATTGGAAGTCGCAAAACTTCTCAGCCAAGGGTTAAGTTACAGGCAAGTTGCGGCACAGACAGGTGCAAGCACCACAACGGTTACGCGTGTCGCGCATTTTTTGGAGAATGGAGAAGGGGGATACAGAGAAGTTTTGCAGACACATCGTCATCATCGTATGAAGGTAGGTATGAAAAATATTAAATCCGTAGAGACGTCCGGAGCGGACGTCTTGCCCGATCCAGAAAGAGGCCCTGCCCCCATTAAAAAAACGGCATTACAGAAGTATTTGGGAAAATAATATGAATCACGCAGATGCCATGCATCGCTGTTTGGATCTTGCTTCACTCGGTCGCCAATCTGTCGGCAACGGTGCGTTGGTCGGTGCAGTGTTAGTGCGCGATGGGAAAATTATCGCCGAAGGGTATCACGCTGCATTTGGATCGGCACATGCTGAACGTGCATTACTGGAAGCCTTTACCGATGACATCAATCCCGACGACATTCTCTATGTGAATTTGGAACCGTGTTGTCATCATGGAAAAACGCCGCCATGTACGGATATCATTTTGGAGCGGGGCATTAAACATGTGGTGATTGGTATGATGGATCCGGATCCGCGTGTGAGCGGGGAGGGGATTGCGATTCTCCAAAAAAACGGAGTGAGCGTGACGGGTCCCATTCTTCGTGCGGAGTGCGAATGGTTGAACAGGGGATTTGTGAATGTGCGCACAAAGCAACGTCCTTGGATCACGTTGAAATCGGCAAGAAGTGCCGACGGTCGTATTGCGAATTCCGATGGATCACCGTTCAAGATTACATCGCCGGAACAAGATCAATGGTCGCATAGATATTTACGTGCACGACATGATGCAATTTTGGTCGGTGTGCAAACGGTCATCAACGATAACCCGACACTTGATGCGCGCCTCAGTGAGAAACCGGATTATCATCCCTGGCGCATTGTGCTCGATCCGCAGGGAAGAATTCCTCATACTTCAACAGTAGTGACGGATGTATGTGCGACATCGACAATTGTGATAGTGACCCCCGAGTGTGCAAAAAACGTCGAAGCATTGAAAGATAACGGCGTTTCTATTTTTGTGGTTCCTTCGACTGATAATGGATTTATATGGGAAGAGTTGTGGCAACAATTACTCGCATCAAGCGGAGAGTTTCATGGTGTCACAAGTGTGCTTGTAGAAGGTGGTGAACAGACGTGGAGTATGTTCAAGAATGCCAGTATGTATGACTTGGAGGTGTTCTTACGTGGTAATTGACTAAAATTAATAAATAACTAATAATATCAAAAGTTGGTCTTTACGCAGGAGGAATCCTGCAACACTTCTCTCATGGAGCGGAAATACTATGGAGCCGTCAGTCAGAGAACGCATTCGCCAGCGACGAAAAGATCGTCGCGCAAAGGGACTCATCATGCCCATCAGGCCGCGACTCATCGTGATGAGAACTGCCTCCATCTTGGAAGCGCTCGAATCGCGACGGCTCATCATCAGCCCACAGGATTACTGGGCGTTTCAAATGATTACGGCCAGGGCGTCCATACCGGAGATGAGCATGTATGTTTCGGAGCTGACATGACCTTCGAAGCAGGCAACAACCGACCAGTCTGTCATTGCACCCTTCTCAGTCGTTTCTGGGAGGGGTGTATCTTTTAGAGTGAATCACTCAGCAGATGTCCCATCCGCGTTTTTTTCGTGTGTAGATATTTTTTCTGCCTGTCCGATGATGGCGTTATTTCAATGGGCAATTGTTCCGTCACTTCGAGTCCGAATCCTTCGAGTCCGGAAATCTTTTTCGGGTTATTGGTCAGGAGTCGCATGGACCGTACGCCAAGATCTGACAGAATCTGTGCGCCAATTCCATACTCTCGTAAATCACCTGCAAAGCCGAGTTTGATATTGGCATCGACGGTATCGAGTCCTTCTTTTTCTTGGAGATCGTATGCCTTGATTTTATTGGTGAGCCCGATCCCGCGACCTTCCTGGCGCATGTAGACAATAACGCCGTTTCCTTCTTTTTCGATCTGTTTCATGGCGGCATGGAGCTGTTCACCGCAATCGCAATGTACAGAACCGAAGATATCGCCGGTCAAACACTCAGAATGCACGCGGACGAGCGTGGGTTTGGATGGATCGATGACTCCTTTCACAAGTGCCACATGTTCCGCACCATGCACGGTATCCACAAACACTTTCAGCTGCCACTTGCCCGTGGTGGTTTCGAGCATTGCTTCCGACGCCAAGTGCACCAGTTCTTCGTGTTGTCTGCGGTAGGCAATAAGATCGGCAATGGTGATGACGAGCAAGTTGTATTCTTTGGCAAAGAGGTCGATTGCATCGCGACGCATCATGGTGCCGTCATCATTCATGAGCTCACAACCGACTGCTGCCGCACGAAACCCTGCCAGCCTCGCAAGATCTACCGATGCTTCCGTGTGACCGCTGCGCACCAGTACGCCGCCATTTTTCGCTCTGAGCGGAAAGATATGTCCGGGGCGACGCAGATCCGATGCTTTGGCATCGTGTTTAATGGCGGCAAGAATTGTCGTGGTTCTGTCTTTGGCAGAGACACCCGTGGTTACTCCTTCGGCAGCTTCAATGCTTATGGTAAAGGGAGTGCCAAATTTAGAGGTGTTATCTTCCACCATCGGCGGTAAATCCAAGTGCGTGGCGATATCATTGCTCACCGCTAAAAAGACAATGCCGCTTGTATGACGGATAATGAACGTCATGGCATCTTCCGTGATGGTTTCTGCGGGCATAATGAGATCTCCTTCATTTTCACGATCTTCATCGTCTACTACGATAATCATCTTCCCCTTCCGGAGTTCGTCGAGTGCGGTTTGGATGGAGGCGAAAGACACGGGGAGTTATGGGTTATGAGTTATGGGGGACGACGAGTAATGGAATAACGGAATAATCGAATAACGAGATAGAATTATTCTTTTATTTCTTTGAGGGCAGCAAGCGAATGGAGAACGGCGACTGCCGCTTCAATGCCTTTGTTGGAGGGGCCGACGGTACGTTCCTGCGCATCCTCCAGCTTATTCACGTAGAGCACTTCGAATGCAAACGGAATGTGATACGTCATTTGTGTTTCCATAATGCCGTAGGTCGTTGCTTCTGCCAGGAGTCTTGCGTGATGCGTGGCTCCTTCCACAATAATGCCAAAGCCCATCAGTGCATCGACTTTTTCCGCTTCTGCAAGGGCGGCACCAATCAATGGAATTTCAAAAGAGCCCGGTGCTTGATGGATGGAAATATTTTTCGCATCGACCCCCGCCTCTATAAGAGTTTGCGTTGCCCCTGCAATGAGTCCGTCTATTTCTTCTTTGTAATACGACGACGCAACAATGCCCACTTTCCAGTTTGGATCAACATGCGAAGGGAACGATGCAGTGATTTCCTTTTTCATAGAGAAGAACGGGAAGAGAGGACGTAGCGTCCCAGGATATCGGTTTCAATATTGACGTGATCATCTGTTTCCAGAGCGCCGAGCGTCGTAATGGAGAGTGTGTGAGGAATGAGTGCGACCGTGAACGTATGGCCGTCCTTTTTTGCAACCGTCAGCGAGACTCCGTCCATTGCGACGGATCCTTTTTGAATGACAAATGATGAAATATCTTCGGGAAGAGAAATGGTGAGCAAAATTCCTTTCCCCGTTTCTATTTGCTTATCGATAATATGCGCCCTGCATTCCACGTGCCCCTGCACAATATGTCCTTCAAACCGACTGTCTGCTTTCAGGCTGCGTTCTAGGTTTACCATATCGGCAATTTTCAAATTGCCAAGCGTTGTTTTGCGCAGAGTTTCATCCACCACATCAAATTGCATCGATGTTTCATCAAATTCTACAATGCTCAAACATGTACCCGAGACGCAGATGCTGGATCCAATTTTCAGATCATCAAAACTTTTTGGACGCTCAAGAATAAGTCGACCACTTTCGTTCGTTTGCACCTTCGCCGTTGCTTCAATAATTCCTGTAAACATGGCAATCCAGTATAGCAGATATCCTCACCCCTTACCCCTATTCTTGACCCTTTTTCATTGAACCGTACTAATAGGGTACATAATCCGATTTCCCGCTCTATAGAGGAATTCAAACCATTTATGCCACAACTGTTGGCCGGTTGGGAGCTTGCCGTTCTGTGCGTAGTACTGCGCCGATGTTGCAAAATTTTTGCCGTCCTTTTTTAGTCTCTCCAGCGTGTTCGGGCGTGTATTGACCACCAATCCGAAGATGCCTTTGCCCGGTGTGCATTTGGGTTCGAAGTGTCGATAGATCATGGTGCCTCCGTAGTATTTCATTGCTTCCGCTACATGCAGCGTTGTCAGATACATCAGTGCTTTCCAGGCAATCATCGGCGCGCCGCCCGTGAAAATAAGACCAAACGGTTTTCCGTTGAATTGGCCGCGCGAATGCGTGTCGTGATCCAGCCCAAATGCTCCCATACGATCGATGAGATTTTTCAAATGTGACGGAACGGAAAAATTCCAGATAGGCGTTGCAAAGACAATGCCCGTTGCATCGGATAAAATTGTTTTGATGCGCAGGTAGTCGGGTTCCGTTGCATTCCCCGGTTCATAATCCGCAAGTGTGAAGTGATGCAATTGCAGATCCTTTAGCCGGATTTTTTCAAAGGTCACACCCGGCACTTCTTTCATGCCTTCAATAAAAGAATCGGCAAGCGCGTTGCTGTTACTGGGTTCGTTCATGCCCGCCACAACGACGGCAATAAGGCAGGGCTTTTGTGAGATGGATTGGTTCATGTCATGAAGTATGAATGATAAATCATGCAAATCCAAACCTCGATGTCTGTCGACTGATAACCGATACCCAACTTTCCCCTTCCCAATAATTGGGAACGTGCTGTGAATTGCATTTTCTTGACACGTTTTTGCGGAGTTTCTCTCTCCATGAAGCGCGCTTTGACAGGTACGCACATCGCTGCTCATAGATTCTTGCACCTCGAGGGGGCGTACAATATCTTGGGGTTAGAATCGCTTAGAGACACTACATCGTGTATTTTACTTGTCATTCCTCTCTCCTCTGTATGAATCCCCAAGCTACCTCAACCGACGATCGCACGCAGTCATCCGTGTCTGCCGCAGACACCGTGTCCACTCCTGCAAAAGGACTGTCCATTCACCGTGTGTTCACCACGCCCGGCAGCGATCCTCTGGATGAAGTAACGTATGAAAAGCGCACTAGCAAAATTAAAAACACAGACGGCAGCATTGTGTTCGAAATGGAGAATGCAGAAATTCCCGCAACGTGGAGTCAGGTTGCAACCGATATTGTGGTGAGCAAATATTTCCGCAAAGCCGGCGTGCCGCAGCGTGACAGCGACGGAAATCTCATTCGCGATGAAAAAGGAAACGTCGTCACCGGCCCCGAGCGTTCCGTGAAGCAGGTGGTTCGCAGACTGGCGGGATGTTGGAGATTTTGGGGCGAGACGCACGGCTACTTTGCAACCACGCAGGATGCACAGGCCTTCGAAGATGAACTTAGTTACATGCTCGTGCGCCAGATGTCCGCTCCGAACAGTCCGCAGTGGTTCAATACGGGTCTGCACTACGCCTATGGCATTACAGGGCCCGCACAGGGTCACTACTACTGCGATCCTGTCACAGGAGAGGTCAAGCGCAGTACCGATGCCTACACCCACCCGCAGCCCCATGCATGCTTCATTCAGTCCGTGGATGATGACATGGTGAACGAAGGGGGAATCATGGACCTCTGGGTCCGCGAAGCGCGTCTCTTTAAATTCGGATCCGGAACCGG
Organism: uncultured Candidatus Peribacteria bacterium; assembly: GCA_964554785.1. Classification (GTDB taxonomy): domain Bacteria; phylum Patescibacteriota; class Gracilibacteria; order Peribacterales; family Peribacteraceae; genus CALREJ01. Next base: position 211,216 of record CAZKPW010000002.1, read on the forward strand.
AACAAACTTTTCAAATCTCCGCGGAGCAGGCGAACCACTGTCCGGCGGCGGAAGCAGCGGAGGGCTCATGAGCTTCCTCAAAATCGGTGATCGCGCAGCCGGCGCCATTAAGTCCGGAGGCACGACGCGTCGCGCTGCAAAAATGGTGTGTTTGGATTTGGATCATCCGGATATTGAAGACTTCATCAACTGGAAAGTAAAAGAAGAGAAGAAAGTCGCAGCACTTGTGAAGGCGGGATACGACAATGACTTCAACGGTGATGCCTACAGCACCGTGTCCGGTCAGAATTCGAATAACTCCGTTCGCGTGGCGCATGACTTCTTCGAAAACGTCGAGCGTGACGGCGATTGGAATTTGTACTGGCGCACGGAAATCCGCAAAGCAAAAGCGGAGAACCGCGAACCAAAACCCTGCAAGACGTTGAAGGCATCCGCACTTTGGGATCAAATCGGCTATGCCGCATGGGCCTGTGCCGATCCGGGACTGCAGTACGACACCACCATCAACGACTGGCACACCTGTCCCGCAGACGGTCGCATTAACGCGAGTAACCCGTGCAGCGAATACATGTTCTTGGACAATACCGCCTGCAACCTTGCGTCCCTCAACTTGCTCAAATTTTACGATAACGAGAACGGAACATTCGAAGTGGAAAATTTCCAGCACGCCGTACGCCTTTGGACTATCGTCCTCGAAATCTCCGTGCTGATGGCGCAGTTCCCCAGCAAAGAAATTGCAGAACTGAGCTACAAGTACCGCACGCTCGGACTCGGATATGCAAACCTTGGAGCCATGCTCATGCGCATGGGTATCCCGTACGATTCCGTCAAAGGCCGCGCCATCTGCGGTGCTATCACAGCCATTCTGACCGGCGAGTCCTATGCGACCTCCGCAGAAATGTCTCGGAGCCTTGGTGCATTCCCGGGTTACATGAAGAACCGCGACAGCATGCTCCGCGTGATGCGGAACCACCGTCGTGCAGCGTACGACGCTCCGCAGAAAGAATACGAGCAGTTACATGTGACGCCCGTGGGGCTGGATCAGAACGAAGTGCCGGAGTATCTCCTGCGCCCTGCAAAGGAGTGTTGGGATCGTGCACTGGCAACAGGTGAAGAGCACGGGTATCGCAACGCGCAGACAACAGTCATTGCACCCACAGGCACCATCGGACTTTTGATGGATTGTGACACAACCGGTGTGGAGCCCGACTTCGCGCTTGTAAAATTCAAGAAGCTTGCCGGAGGCGGATACATGAAGATTGCGAACCAGTCCGTGGAACCGGCTCTTGTAGCACTCGGCTACAATCAAACCGAAGTACGCGACATTATGCGCTACGTGATGGGCACGCTTAGTTTGGAAGGAGCGCCGCATATCAATCGCCAGAGTTTGCGCGACAAAGGATTCACCGACGAAGATATTGCAAAAATTGAAAAGCAACTTCCTGCGGTCTTCGAGCTCAGTTTCGCCTTCAACCGCTTCGTCCTTGGCGATGACTGTATGAAGCAACTGGGACTCACGGAAGCGCAGTACAACGATCCTTCCTTCAATCTCCTCCGCGCTATTGGCTATACAAAAGAGCAAATTGAAGAGGCGAACGTCGTCGTATGCGGACACATGACTGTCGAAGGGGCGCCGTATCTGACTGCAGAGCAACTTGCTGCGTTTGATTGTGCAAACAAGTGCGGAAAGATCGGACAGCGTTTCATTTCCGCGGAAGGACACATTCGCATGATGGCGGCTGCACAGCCGTTCATCTCCGGTGCCATCAGCAAGACCATCAATCTCCCGAACGAAGCAACCGTTGAAGATATCAAGAACGCCTATTTCCTCAGCTGGAAATTGTGTCTCAAAGCCAACGCGCTTTATCGTGACGGATCAAAGTTGAGCCAAGCACTTTCCAACAAGTCCGATAAAAAGGATGAAGAGGCAAAGGAGGTGAAAGAAACGATCATTGAAAAAATCGTCTACAAGGAGACGCCACGCCGCCGCAAGCTCCCTGCAGAACGCATGGCTATTGCTCACAAGTTCAGCATTGCCGGACATGAAGGGTATGTGCACGTGGGAATGTACGAAGACGGCAACCCGGGTGAAATTTTCATCAAGATGAGCAAAGAAGGATCCACGCTCTCCGGCGTGATGGACACATTGGCGCTCAGCCTTTCCATGAACCTCCAGTACGGCGTTCCTTTGGATGTTCTCTGCGAGAAGTTGGTGCATACACGCTTCGAACCCATGGGTATGACCGCGAACAAAGAAATCCCGATGGTAAAATCCGTCATGGATTACCTCGGTCGCTGGCTCGCACTTAAGTTCATGACCAAGGATAAAGCGATGATGTTCCACAATCATGACCTGGTAGAAAAGGCGTACAAGGAGGGCAGCAAGAGCAAAGATGCATTCGCGATGCGCTTGCCCGTTATTGATGAAGGATCGCCCAGTTTGTTTGAAAATACGGTGATGCAGCAATCGACGGAAACGACGGAGACGGAAGCTGCTCCTACGACGCTCGAAATTGCAAAGCAGCAGGGATTTACCGGAAGTATTTGCGGCAGTTGTGCCTCTACCAAGATGAAGCGGAACGGAAGCTGTGAAGTGTGTCTCGATTGCGGTGCAACTTCCGGATGTAGTTAATTTCATTTCTTCCCCCCTCTTTTTTATGGTAGAACGCATTGAGTCTCTCGAAGCCAATGATGGAAATGATCCTGTTGAGCTTCCTCCTGAGCATCTTGCTGCATTGAGAGCATTGCCCCGTACCCTCGTGACGGACATGCTCGCTGAAATAGAAGCAGAGCCGTCAGTCAAAACCAAGCCAAGACCACTCGATGAAAATGATAGTGAAATAATGTGACGTTCGGACTGCAGAATTATCTATAAGACAAGAAAAACGAAGACCGCTGACACTCATTGTCGGCGGTCTTTTTTGTATCCTCAGCGTGAGGATACGGGGGTGTCTTTCTCCGACTTTTCCGATGGTTCGCGTCCGCCCGCGAGACGTCCGGCCATGATGGCCATGAGGATCATCCCGATCCAGATCGCAGGCGGCATCCATCCATTGTCTTTCCAAGCCATTTGCCACACATATACGATGGTTTGCATCTTTTCGTCCCCACAAAAAGATTGATGGAATTCAGAATGAACTCCTGTAATCAGCATTGCCAATTTTTCTTTACCTGTCAATTAATCTTTCGTCCTCTGCCGTATTCTGACGGAAGGAAAACTACTCTTTGAAAGAGCCACTTCGAGAGGTACGATAACCCCCTTCCTTTTTTATGCGAAAAGCAACTGACAGACCCTCATCCGTGACAGAAAATGTCGAGCGCGAAGATCTTTTGCAGGAGACGCCCGACGGGCTCCCCGGTGTGTCGCTATTTTATATCCGGACCCTGGAGCGCTGGAGAAAGGATCTTGATGCGGCGTTTACCGAAAAAGAAAACCGTCATGCGAGTTATCCGTCTGAGGATGTGCTGGATGGCTTGAGGGGGTATCGGAAACTTCCAAAGCTGTCGCAGGATATCATTATTGAACTCTCGGATATGATCCTTGATTCCGAGGAAAACGATGGAGAACTGCTCGGAAAAATTGCGCACCCGCACCAGCTGGGACATTTGAAATGGCTGGTCCTGTCTCTGATGGAAGGAGGCTCGTCGTTTCTGATTGAAGGCGGACCGGGCAGCGGAAAAACACTGGTGCTCGGCGCACTCATGCGTGCGTGTACAAGACTGCAGATGAAAGGATTGCTTGATGGAGTCGTGGCGTTTGCAACGCATAAGGAATACATCCTCAACCAGCAGGTGTTCAATCCCGATGACCGGCGTCGCTACCTCGAGCAGGAATTAAGCACGTGGGATTTGCACGATGATGCCGATTTCATGCAGAAATTTCTGGGAAACAATTGTATGGAATGTATTCCGAGAGCGGAGTGGGAGAAGCTCCGCCGTGCGTCTATCCGCGGAAAAGACAATGCTGTTTTAAAGCTTCAGGAACTCGTCCTGAAAAATAACGGTCAGGATGTCTGGGACAAGAATAAGGAGATCATGTACCAGCTGGCTGCCATTTTGTGCGGAGAGGGAGTGCTTGTGTATGACATTGATGAACTGCCGATGTTCCTGCCGCTCTCGCCTCCTCCGGAGAATCCTGCCGATATTTCGTATTCCGGCGATCTTGGAAAGGGAATTCCTGACGAATACCTGAAAGAGAACCGTGTCGCTGCACGCAAGGGGGCGGATATCGACAATGCGTTGGATGCCCTCACCAACGAAACGGCCGACGACGTACGCGTTCTGCTGACGACCGCATCCACGATTTTGCAGAAAAAACATCATGGTGCCATCCGCGGTATTCTGCCGCGCGTGAAAGTAGTGCTTGTAGATGAGGGAAATACGGCGTGTTCCAATTTTCAGGCGTCCATTGAACAGGGTATCGACACGGTGACCGCAGAAGTCCGCGAGCCCGTTCTCGTCTTTATGGCGTCAGCATTGAGCACGACAAACGGTCTGGATTCCCGTCCGCAGGCGGATAAGTATTCTCCGCGCAAAACCATTGCCGAGTGTATGGAGCCTGCCCAAAAAGACGGACGGCAGGTATCGCCGGATATGGGTGCGGATGTCTATCCGTACATTGGGGACACGCTGTATCCCGTTGGGACAACGGAAGCATTTCATCAAATGATGGAACATCACTTTGAGGAATTTCCGCTCAATACCGAGCTTGACCAGCCTCAGCCTTCCGAATGTACGACCGTGATGGCGGTGAATGGTCCGGATATTGTTCCGGCAACAGAATATCTGCGGGAGGAATACAAGGAAGAGGATATACCGGCCATCATTGTTCCTTTCCGGATGAATAAAGAAAGACGGACGAGCAGCGGCAATACGCGGCATCCGTACAGTGCGAGAGTGTTTCAGTGGCTGAACGATAAAGGGCTGGATGACAAACACGTCAAAATTCTTGTGGGAACGACCCTCGATCTGCGCGATGCGCTGAGTATACAAACGCTTCGTCATGTATCGATCGGTACAAAAATCACGCAGAATAATCTTCTGCGTCTGGCATCCCGTCTGCAGCATGCAGATCATCACTTGAAGGAAGGAGGAGAGCGATACAGAGGAATGGTGTCGCAGCAGATCTTCCAGGGATCGGATCCCAAAAATAATATCTTCTCTCTGCTTGGTCATGCAGACGGCAAGCCGCACCCCTCACACATTCCGATGGCGGTTGTCCGAGGAAGCAGAGGAGCGGTACTGGATGCAGCGGACGCCGAAGGTATGAAGGCGGTAAGCAGCCCCGAAACAAGAGGGGATCTAAAAAAGTTAACAAAAGCAGCAGGACATATTCCTCCAAAAGTTCTCACAAATCAGCACGCCGTGATGCATGACTGGCAAATGGATATTGTGGCGGCAGAACATGCGCCCATCTGGAATGACTTGGAGCAAATAGCACTTCGTGCACTGCACAATTGGCAGGATGTCTACGTGCAACAAACTTTCCAAAGCATTATTTTCGAAAGAATCATGCCGTTCAGACCGCAGGTGATGCGGGAAAACTGGATAGCGTGGCAGGAAACGTTGCGCGTGCTTATGAGAGACCAGAACAATCCCCAAGACATGCTTAGTGCAGTCCGCCGTCGCTTTATCAGTGCCGCAAAACTGGGACTCGAAACCAATAGATCGCCTCTCGTTATTCATATGCAGCCCGGAGGAATGATTGGAAACAATGAAGATGCTGAGCCGGAGCATGAGCAGCCCGTTGAAGAATCTGACGAAGAACCCGACGATGAAACAGAAGAGCCGTCGCTGGATGCACTTCTGGAAATAGAAGCAGATTTTCCTCTGGAAAAGACCCGGAAAAAAAGAAAGAACAGTACATCCAAAGGATATCAGTGGACGTCTTCCCAATCGTAATTTCCCCCTTATGTGCATGTCACCTGGAGTCATTTCATTCGCAGACCTGGAAGCAGGAATAGTGCCGGACATTGCCCCCGACAGCAGTAACTGTGTTCATGCGCTGGATCTCCTGAGTGACACAGTACGCTTTCATTTGATGTGCGCATTGCTGCAAAAAGGAGAAATGAATGTCACAACACTGTGCGATATAGTAGAAATGACCCAGCCGGCCGTTTCCCATCACCTCGCACTTCTTCGTAAAGGAGGACTTATAAAAGACCGAAACGAGGGCAAGTTTATATACTACAGCGTCCCCGACCGGGCGGTTGGCATGTTACGGAAAGCGTTCGATGTACTGCTACATTCTCAGCCTGAAAAAGAGGAAGCATCCGATGCGGTGGATATTGGTACGGAAAGACAGGTGCAAACACTCAAGGCAGTCAGTGATCAAATCCGAATGGATATTCTTCTTCTACTGCAAAGAACCGGTGAAATGAATGTCACCAGTCTCTGTGAGGCATTGAAGATGACCCAACCTGCCGTGTCGCATCATCTCGCGCTTATGAAAAGAGCGGACATTCTGAAAGCCCGCAGAGACGGGAAAAGCATGTTCTATAGTCTGGCGCCGAATGCGGCAGTATATTTTGAAGCGTTGCAGGAAGTATTGGTTAAAAAAAGAGAGCAGTGAGATCGTCATGTTCTCTGCTGATCTCCCGTGGCATATGCTCTATACTTTTCCTATGTCCGATTACGTCGATCATCTGCCGTCCCAAGAACGCGAACGCATCCGGAAACGCATGCGCAGCCCCGAAGCATACGAACGTCTGCGGGAGAAGGTGAAGGGGCCTGAAGATTTGGAAAGCGAAATGGAGAAAAGCGAGAAGCTCGCGGAGTTACATTTTGCATTGGAGAGCGATCGAGCAGCGTCAGAAAAACTGAAAGCAACGATTGAAAAAGATATCAGTGAACAGGGAATCGAAAACATTCTCGAAACTGATCAACTGTCTCCGGACATGAAAAAACAGTTGGAAGCAGGGCAGTTCACCGTCACAGTATCTGCACATCCTTCTACGCACGAAGACGCATTGGTGGTGTTATCTGAAGGTGTGATCCAAGAAAAAATACCGGTCAAACAGAGCATGAGTGAAACGTATTCGGGACAAGTCTTAAGCCGGTAAGTGAGTGTTTGTGATTCGACAGGAATGTGTAACCGTTTTTACATGGTCATAAACAATACCCCGAACGCACAGATGAAAAGGAAGAGCTTCATGAGGACCGAAGAGTACGTGATCACCTAATGTGTTCACAAGGGGCAAGGCATAAAGACCTCTTGCCTTAGGGCTAAAACATGAACACATTAATATATCACTCATGCATTTTTTCCAGTATTTCATTGTGACTACTTTTGGTGTTCATGCTTGCAGAATGCCGTAAAAGTGGCGGTGAGTGTATGACTGTGCACCGTCTAGTATTGTGTACACTTGCACACCACAAAATCGTCAGTTGCCGTTTTTTGGAATCTTGTTCATATCGTCATCCGGCGCGGTGCGGTTCACGATTCTTTTTCCGCAAGTCACGCATTCATGCACAATCATCCATCCACCTTTCTTCGCATCGTAGTCTATACCGACAGGTTGCATGAGCGCCTTGCACAAAGATTCGCGGTCACCGGGCCCCGTGTTATCGACATGCTTACTCCATAAACACACGGGACAATGATTTCGATAGGTGCCCTTGCCGAGTGGTTCGACAGGGGACTGGCAGTGTTCACAGATGAACGGTTCTTCGCGAGCGATGAAAGGGGTCATAAAGAAGACGAAGACGACTAGGAAGACGAGGATGACGAAGAATTGATTAAAGAATGGCCGAGCGTAATTTATTGAGCAGATAACTGACACGATGAATATGATCGTTTGCTTTATCGAAAGTTTCTTGATTGATATATTCTAATCCAAGTGAGATTCTGCACTGGCAATGTAATTCATCCAGAGATGCTATGCCTATTTCAAAATAACGAGCTCTATCTTTTAAAGATCTCTTTGCATTTCCTTCTGCAATATTCATAGGAACACTTTGTGCCGAACGTCTCATCTGACTAATAATCCCAATTTTTTCATCAGTGGGAAAATTTTTAGTAATTTTATAAATCCATAGACATAAAGAAAACGCCTCCTGCCATGCCACTAGTTTTTCATAAGCTTTTAATTCCATCTATTCAAAAAGAAAAATTCCAACCCTCTTCGTCATCATTGTCGTCTTCGTCATCCTCGTCTTCTTCATACATTGAATCGAAAATGCATAATATCGCCGTCTTTCACAATGTAGTCCTTTCCTTCTGCACGCATTTTGCCGGCTTCCTTCGCTTTTACTTCAGAACCAGCTGCAATAAAATCGTTGAACGCGATGGTTTCTGCGCGGATATATCCTTTTTCAAAGTCGGTGTGGATAGCGCCTGCCGCTTGAGGGCCCGTAGAACCTACTGGGATGTTCCAGGCGCGGACTTCTTGTACGCCGGCGGTGAAGTATGTCATGTAACCTAAAGCCTTGTAGGCGGCGGTAATAAGGCGGTCCAGTCCGGAGGATGTGACCCCGAGGGATTCCATGAATTCTTTTGCGTCTTCGCTCGAAAGATCCTGCAGGTCTTCTTCAATTTTTGCAGAAATGAGAACAAGCTCCGCACTGTCCGGTAAACCGAGTTGTTCTTTGAGTGCAGGAATAGACAATGTGCTTAGTTGATCCTCTGCAACGTTTGCGGCGTAGACAATGGGTTTATAGCTAATCAGTTGAAAAGATTTGGCAATTGCCGCCTCTTCTTTTTCCAAAACGGCCGTACTCGCCATCTTTCCTTCATTCAGGACGGCAAAGAGTTTCTCGGCTACCGCCAATTCTGCCTTCTTTTCTTTATCACCGAGTTCTGCCGGTTTCTTGGTTTTATCAATACGTTTGGTAATGCTCTGTAAATCGGCCAATCCCAGCTCTGTTTCAATAATCTCGCGATCGCGCTTGGGATCAATCGTTCCTTCTACGTGGATAATATCGCCCCCTGTAAACACACGGACTACATGGCAAATGGCATCGACTTCACGAATGTGGCTCAAAAAGGCGTTTCCGAGTCCTTCGCCTTTGCTGGCACCCTTCACAAGGCCAGCAATATCCACGAATTCAATGGCTGCGGGCACGATTCTTTCCGGATGGATCAAAGCAGCCAGCTGGTTCAAACGCTGGTCCGGGACCTCCACAATGCCAATATTCGGCTCAATAGTGCAGAACGGGTAATTGGCAGCCTGTGCGCCTTTTGTGCGTGTGAGAGCGTTAAAAAGCGTGGATTTGCCAACGTTTGGAAGACCGACGATACCAATTTGAAGAGCCATAGTGCGGGTATCCTACAGCATTTGAGGGCTTTCGTAAGCCACGGACCCCTAGAAAGAAGCATTTGCAGGTAGTTTGGAGAAAAACACGTTAATTCTTGCTCAAACAACCTCTTCAGCCTTATATTTTGGCTGACAGGTAATACATTGACAAATATTGAATATATTATTATAGTAACCTTCCTCTATGTCCAAGCGCCTCTTTGTAATCGCCGTGCTGGTCCTCACCGTAGGGTTCTTTACGCGTGCATTTGCCTATGCAGAAGAAGTAATGCAGCAGCCTGCGGTTAACCTGTCAGAATCGATGACACGGGCTGAAGCAGTAGCGCTTTTAATCAACGCTGATGCCGCCAATTTGAATCGTGTTCGTTGGTTTGCCGGTCACATGCCGCCTTTGCCACTTTTTACCGATATTGACCAAAAGCAGTGGTACGCACCGTACTTGGAAGCGGCGTTTGAAAAAGGATTGATTGAAGGAAACAAAGAACGTCTTTTCCATCCAAACGACGCGCTCAAGGAAGATGAAGCCATTCAGCTCGCCATTCGTTATAAGCAAATGACCGATCCCAACGCAGGAGTATATCTGGTCATTCCTACATCTCAGGGCAGTCCGTTGAATAAAATTGTATCCGAAGCACAAGCAAACGATATCAAGATGCCGTTTCCCGTTCGTCCGGGTATGGCTATTACTCGGGGATCGCTCTACGAGATGATCGCGTCAGCCGGCGTACAGAATCCATCCACCATTACCATCGCGCAGATTCCGGTGACCACACAGTTCATTACCGTTGCATCTATTCAGCCGATCCTTCCGCAGACGGTTCCGAGTACTGCAACAAATCCGCAGATTGTACCTGCCGTTCCGGAAACTCCGGGAAATACGTATTTCGCCATCAGCATGCCGAATATTGATATCAACGATCTCCCCATCTCGCACCCGTCAGACTTTTCGCACGATGGTCTCTTGGCTCCGCTCAAGACAGGTGTCGGACATCTCTTCAGTTACCCGGGACAGGGCGGAAAGATTCTCGTCTACGGACACAGCAGCAGCTATCCGTGGGATACGTCTGAATACACGAAGATCTTCCGCAAGATCAATAAGCTCGCGGTGGGAGATAAAGTGTACGTGAATTATCACGGTGTGCTCTACACCTATGAGGTCAGCTTTAAGCAGACGGTGAACGCAAGCGATACCAGTGCATACGCACAGGAGGGAAAGGAGGAATTAATTCTCTATACATGCTGGCCACCCGATTCCGTGAAGCAGCGCTACTTGGTGCATGCGAAGTTGGTAACGACTGTGGCGGCGAAGTGATATGGATAAAGATACGTTGGATGGTGGCTATTATAAAACAAATGGATATGAGCCAGTTTCCTTGGAGGCATTTGCACGAGAGGAATTATTGCAATGGGGAGCACAGCAAAATATTGATGCATTAGTGGAAGGTGTGATGGAACATGTTCATCGCATTATAGGCACACATAAAAATTTCCAAGTGCGTCAGACAAATGAATACACATTTCCAGATGGTGAAAGCTTCAATCTTCCGTATTTTGTCTTTAGTGCACATCAAATAGATGTTGGTGTATCCAGAATATCCTATGGATTGTTTCAAAATTTTTCAAAGGCAGATGCTATACCTTGTTGCAAAATTGAAATTGTTCAAGGTCGCCGCTATATCGATGCACAACGGATGGGCATTCAAGGATCAATTAAGCGCGTGATGTTGGAACACATCATTCGTTCATTTCAATCTCTTGTAGAAAAGAAATGGATGCTGATTTTATCGAAGCGTGATGAAAATCAGGAAATAGCTCGCCCATATTTTGAGCAATTTCAGGGAATGGGGAAATATACTCAAATGACGACGAATTTTGGAAGTGATGAATGGTGTTCACCTCTTATACTAAAACCAGAACATCGAAAAGTAAGACGATTATTCCGTAACACTTCGACGAGCTCAGGATGACACGTATTAAATACCAATTCTCCTAAAATCTCCCGACTCACCCTTCGATAAACTCAGGGTCAGCCTTACAAATTATATTCCAATGCGTCTGAGAATTTCGCGGCTGACAAAATCCCTCGCTAAAAAACTGCCTCACCCCTAACCCCTCTCCCACTTGCCCGTTCTCCTTGCTGGGAGAGGGGAATGATTTGTAGAGTGTACGATTGTTCACTTGGAAGATGTCCAAGAGAAGGCGAAGAGTATTCTCATGAAATGGAAGAAAATAGCGCACAACGCAGGCGGCGAAAAACGATCTACGCACAGAAGCTGAGGAAGCATATGACACGAGCTGAGGAGTTTCTTTGGGATGCTTTGCGTGATAGAAAATGTGCGAATATGAAGTTCCGAAGGCAGGTGCCAATGTTTTGGTTTATCGCTGATTTTTTATGTTTCCAATATAAAATGATTATCGAGGTTGATGGATCAGTCCATCAAGAGCAGAAAGAATATGATAAAGAACGACAGCAGGAATTACGAGAAAGAGGGTACCGGATGCTCCGATTTACAAATGATGAGGTTATCAATCATCTCGAAGAATGTCTTCAGAAAATTATGCAAGCAAGATAAAAAGAAAAACTTCTCCCCTCTCCATGTAGGCGTGCGGGAATGGTTGGAGAGGGGTGGGGGTGAGGCAATCTTAAACTTATATTCCAATACGCCTGAGAATCTCGCGGCTCACAAAATCTCTCGCTCTTCCATACTTCAAACGACTCAGCTGCTTATACGCTTCACCCGCCTGTTCATCTTTCACGTAAGTTTTATCCAACCACGGACGCGGCACTTCGAGTGTGAAGGGGCGGCTGGCCTGACCGTTGATACACAGTTTCATGGAACCCTTGAATGCATCCATGTTCACCAGATCCTGTTCGGAGAATGTGGGAGCCATTTGCTTGGCTGCAATTTCTGCATCTTCCGGACCGATCTTATACATCATCATGGTTCCGACGTTACCGAAGATGGCACCCTTCAAGCTGACGGATCCGCTCAACTTACTTTCTTTTTCCAGCTGATCGATATACTGGTGCGCCAGGATAAGTCCCAAGCGATATTTACGTGCTTCGGACAAAATAGATTCAATAGAGGGAGTCACGAAGTTTTGAAATTCATCGATGTACAGGAAGAAATCTTTACGCTTTTCCGCAGATTCACGCTGGCGGCGCATGGCTGCAACTTGGATTTTATTCACTACAATCATACCCAGAAGCGTGGAGTTAATATCTCCAATAAGACCTTTCGAGAGATTCATCAGAATAATTTTTCCGCTGTTCATACATTCGCCAATATCAAACGAGCTCTTGGTTTGTCCCACGATATTGCGCATGAGGGTGTTTGTGACGAACTGTCCGAACTTCGCGGCGAAGTACGGAATCATTTCCTGTTTTTCGCGTTGACCTGTTTTTGCCATTTGGTTTTCCCAGAATGAGCGCACGACGGGGTTTTTCACTTTCGCTACTTTGTACTTGTTCCATTCGTCATCGGTAAAGAGGCGCACAAGATCCGTAATGGCGCCGCCTTCTTCTTCATCTTCCATCAACGTTAAACAACCGTTGCGGAAGTAGTCCTGAATACGCGGACCGAACACTTCTTCGCCGTACATTTTCACCATCATGTTCATGGCATCCAGAGCGATAAGATCGCGTTCTTCGGGTGATTTACCCTCGAGGAGATTCAGCCCCATCGGGCGTTCGGTATCGGCGGGGTTGAAGTAGATCACATCGTCCGCGCGTTCGCGAGGAATGAACGGAAGCAAGTTATCAATCAGCGATCCGTGCGGATCGACCACGCACACGCCTTTTCCATTATGGAAATCCTGACGCGCCATCAATTCAATGATGGACGATTTACCCGTTCCCGTTTGTCCGATGATATAAAAGTGACGGAAGCGATCTTCGGCATTCATGAAGATTTTTTTCTTCTCGCCGCGGTAGGTATTGGTTCCCAAGTAGAGTCCGTCTTCCGGCGTATTTTTCGGGGCGGGAGCGACTTTAAAGTTTTGCCACTTGATGGTTTCGACTTTGTTATATTTTACATTCGGTAAATGGAACATGCTCGCAAGTTCCGCAGAGCCAAGAAGCATGGTGGGGGACTGGAGCCATTCCAGAATGGATTTACGCGGCGAGCGGCGGATAAAACGCTGCACGACTTTTTTCTTACTTTCTATGCGCATTTCGTGGAAACTGTTTCCACGCACATCATTGAACTGACTGAAACCCGCGGCGACCGTATCCAGAATAAGATGCGCGCGATGCTGGCTGTTTCCGGAGGCAACGATGCGTGCTACGCAGGTGAAGCCGGGGTTTCCCGCTTTTTCATCCACTGCTTTGCTGTATTCCTCGACCATCTGAGACACGCGTTCGTTCTTCGGATGATCGCCGCTTTCTGCTGTGCTAAAGATAGAAAGAAGACCATTAAGCCAGGTCATAGGATTTCGGAGCGATCCGCTTTTTTCCTTCGGATTCAAGAGTTCCATGGCTTCTTTCTGCAATTTCTTCTGCCAGCCGGATGCCGCGGGACGCAGGACAAATTGTACTGCGGCACCTTCATCGCTCTGCAACTTGGAGAATGCATTGGTGATGGCGTTGAGGGGATCGCTCTTCAGTTGCTGATACGTTTTGAAAACGTGCGTATACGGATGATGTGCAATGATGGACCGCGCACTCACCACTGATTTTTCCGTGAAGATATTGTAATCTTCCACTTCATCGATGATGGTATCCGGATAAAACGACGTGATCTGTTTTTCCACAAGAGGTGCCAAGCGACGCGGGCACACCACAAAGAAGAGAATTTCCCCCGCGAGCGCCGCGTATTCAAGTGAGACAAACGGTTGGCCGCGCCACAGTTTATTGAAATTTGAATTGTAAATGGAATGCAACGATTGGTACAAATGATCCATCACTCCAAGCACTTCTTTGAAGTCGCGTCCGAATTGATCCGACTCATTGTCTTTCTCTTCACGGCTTTCTTTTTTAGGAACGAGTAACTGCAGGAAAACGATGTCCTCTTCACGGCGTTTGTCTGCAATAAAACGTAGCAGCATAAAAAGCGCGACAATGGCAACGACTGCGCCAAAGATGAGGCCGGCGAAGAGGAAGAAGGTCTGCATGAAAGTATCGTATCAGTATACCATATTCTGCGCCGCTATACACGGCTTTCTTTTCCTGTTTTCCCAGTATTTCGACGGAGTCATTGCTGCCTAAGTCGCGAAAAATCCGCTATACTTGTTTTTGACGGCTTTTTGCCATCTTTATGCCCATCATCCCTTTTTCAATGGATCTTATCCGCAGTCGCGGATTTGCAAGCGCTTTGCGCGGGGCACTTCGCTATGCATTTGGAAAGCGCGGACAGCGTTTAATTGCCGGATTGCAGCTCTTTTATGAAGTGCGTATTCAAATTCTGCTTAATACCGATACGCCTATTGCAAAACTCGCTCGCGGCAACGAAGTGCGCGTCTGGGTGGATGGAGAAGATGCGTTTCAACGCATCGAAAGACTGCTGCGCAGAGCCAAATACAACATCGTGATTCAGATGTTCATTTGGAAGGACGATTCGACGGGCCGCCATATTGCCGCCGTTCTTTTGGAGGCGGCGGATCGAGGCGTGCATGTAGATATTACGAAAGAAGCGGTGGGAGATTTGTTTGAATTCGACGGTGATTTTTTGAGTACTAAAGAATTAACAGACGGCGTGTGGAAGGAATTTTGGGGGCATCCGAATATTCGCATTACGTATTCCACCAACAACGATCATGCAAAAGTATACGTGATTGACGGGGAAATTCTGCTTCTGACTGGCATGAACATTGCCGATGAATATAGATATCGTTGGCATGATTACATGGTGGAACTCCGCGGGACGGAATACGCGTCACAATTCCTGACGCGCGGTTCGTATCCCAGAAGACCCGGAGACATTGAACTTGTCATGAATACCGAAGAGCGAAAAGATATTCGCCCCACCATCAATACGCTTTTACAGTCCGCGGAAGAATCCGTTGTGGTCGAACATTGCTACTTGTCCGATATTCATATTAACGATCAATTAATAGCGCTGAGTAAGCGCAATATCCGCGTGACTATCATTATTCCTTCGTACATTGATTTTCATTATCATGCGAATATGTCGACCATCGGAAGACTGCTAGCTGAAGGGGAAAGCTCGAACTTACGTATCTTGCTGTACCCGGAAATTTTTCATGCAAAAATAATTCTTGTAGATCATAAGACCGCCTTTGTTGGATCCGCAAATTTGATGCGGCGCTCGCTGGATGAAATGGGAGAAGTGAATGTCCTTATTCGCAACAAACAACGTGCCATTTGGACGCTTCGAGAATCGCTCAGGCAAGATGCGCTGAAAAGCAGAGCAGTCAGTTCGTCGCCGTCATTTTTATGGATGTCACGATGGTTGGCGTGGCTGGGACTTTGACGGAATTGAAAATGTAAAATGTAAAATTGAAAATGATATAAAAAACCTAAAAGTAATTTTCCATTCTCAATTATCAATTTTCAATTCATTACGGATGCATTCGCTTCCACTGCTCATAGACGCGCTCCACCATTTCAAGAAGCGACTTAATAGTCATATCTTTCTTGATGAAGTAATCGTCTGCACCGAGTTCCTTGCCTCTGGCACGGGAATTCTCGTCTGCAAAGTTTGTGAGCATAATGACCGGGAACGGGCGACTTTCGCGCGGGAAATGTTCCAGCACTTGGAAGCCGTCCATTTTTGGCATGTGAATATCTAACACTAAGATTTCCGGCGGACGCGCCTGTATTTCTGCCAGTGCCTGCTCTCCGTCTTCTACGGCGCGAATAGGATAACTCGCGACGGAAAACTTCTTTATATAGAGGTTACGCAGGACGGGGTCGTCTTCGGCAATCAGGAGATCTGGTTTCGACATACCTTGTATTATACCCGAATAAATGGGGTATTTCCATAGATGCAAGAACACGTTCTTGGTTTTTGACCATAGAAATGCTGGGCAAGGAAAGTGAATTCTGCTATAATGTTTAGAAATATATGCACACACACAAGACTCTCGCCGTGGTGCTTGGAGCACTGACCATCCTGACACTCGGGACGTTGCAGGCCGTTCATGTGCCCGCGAGTCTGGTGACAGATTGTATTGGAAAGCCGTACGGCACCCCAGGTTGTCCTGTAAAAAGTGCGAGCAGTTCATCCGTATCCTTAATGTGTGGAAATGGAATTGTAGATAGCGGTGAAGAATGCGATTATGGAAAATTGAGAAATGGACTCAGCAATTGTACGCAGTCCTGCAATCTTTTGTATTGCGGTGACCAAGTTATCTCCGCACAATTGGGAGAGGA
The DNA here is from genome assembly GCA_964554785.1 of uncultured Candidatus Peribacteria bacterium. GTDB lineage: Bacteria > Patescibacteriota > Gracilibacteria > Peribacterales > Peribacteraceae > CALREJ01. Next base: position 227,803 of record CAZKPW010000002.1, read on the forward strand.
ATGTGAACCCGATACGGAAGAAGTCTATGTGATGGATCCCAGTACGGGACAAATGACGACCGAGGTGCATTATCTCCAGCCAAGTTGCGGAGCGGTGTGTACCGTTCCTTCTTGTGATGCGCAGGGAAATTGCGCGGGAGGTTGTAAGCGTAAATTCTTGCCAAACGCATGTCCTGTTTCTACCACAGCGCTCACATCGGCATCTTCCTCCAGTCATTCTTCTGTCACCTCTTCTGCAGTATCGAGCGTCGTTGCTCCGGTCTCTGCGGCATCGTCTGCCGCTCCTGCAGTCACGTCTCTTATTCCACGTTGTGGAAATATGACGATTGAAACAGGGGAACAGTGTGACGATGGACTTCAGAATGCAAATCTCCCGGGTGCTCGTTGCCGCGTCGACTGTACGTTACCAAAGTGTGGCGATGCCATTACGGATACCGCACGCGGTGAACAGTGTGATGACGGTGCCAATAACTCCGATCTTCCAAACAGTCACTGTCGTCAGAATTGTTCATTGCCAAAGTGTGGCGACGGATTCATCGATACTTCCCGCGGGGAACAGTGCGATGACGGTCCCAATAATAACAATGCTCCGAATGCTCATTGTCGCCTGGATTGCGTCATGCAACGCTGTGGCGACGGGGTGATGGATCAAGGAGAAGAGTGTGATGCCGGAACCGGTAACTCCGATATTCCAAATGCACGTTGTTCCAAGAGTTGTACGCTTCCTAAATGTGGAGACAGCGTCTTACAACAGGGTGAACAGTGCGACGAAGGTCCGAATAACTCCAATGAACCAAACGCTCACTGCCGCCAGAGCTGTGCTCTCCCGAAGTGTGGCGATAGCGTGATTGATACCGCTCGCGGAGAAGTATGCGACGACGGTCCCAATAACTCGGATCTTGCAGGGGCACATTGTCGCATGAATTGTTCCTTGCCCAAGTGTGGCGATGGAATTGCGCAGGCGGGAGAAGAATGTGACGACGGAACCAAGAATTCAGATACGCGTCCGAATGCGTGTCGTATGGATTGTCGTGCACCTCGCTGCGGTGACAGCATTATGGATGCAGATGAACAGTGCGACAACGGCGCAGAGAATGGAAAGAACGGAAATTCTTGTACATTGGAATGTGAAAACTTGAAGGCGGCAGCTCCTGCCGTTCTTACAGGTAAAGATGATTCCGCGATTGCCATATATGCCATTATCCTTGCTGCATTTGGAACACTCGGCGTACTCGCATTCATTCTACGCAAGAGACTCCATAAGATTGTGAGCCATGTTGCAGGTGAAAGCGTTGCTGCATCCATTGACGATATCCCCTTGGATCAGATCGAGATGCCGTGGCATAAATGGTAATTTTAAGGTCTAGGTTTAGGAAAAGGATAAGGGAACGAAACGTAACGTAACGTAATCCTTATCCTTAACCTTATTCTTGCTTGCCGGCCGTAGCTCCATAAGAGCGAAGGCTGGACCTTAAGCCACGGAGGCTCTGATATACGCCGTAATCTTCGCTTCACCCAAGTGCTGACCGACGGTCTTGGTTGGGTCTTTCACGAAGGACTGGGAGACGATGGAGTTTTCCTCGCGGAATTTCTTTTCCTTTCCCATCATGATTTTGTCCCACATGGCTTCCGGCTTGCCGTCTTTCTTCATTTGTTCGCGCCAGATCTCGCGCTCCTTTTCGACTACATCCATACCGACCTCTTCCGGGTGGATGAAGGTGGGGCTGAGTGCTGCAGAATGCATCGCGATATCGCGAGCTGTGTCGCGGTGACCGGCATCGAGTCCGATGATCACACCGATTTTTGCATTGCTGTGGAGGTAGGCGCCGACAACCGGAGCTTCCATTACATGCATGTCATCAATCGTGATGTTTTCACCGAGCTTCTGCACGAGTTCCGGCAGTTTCTGTTCTGCTTCTGCCTTCGCAGCAGCCATGCCGCTGTGAAGAAGAGTGTTTGCAATAGAGTTTCCTGCGCTCTGGAAACCGTCGTCGCGAGCAACGAAATCGGTCTCACAGCGGAGCACCATCATTGCTGCCTTGGTTCCTTCTTCCTTCAGGAAGACGATACCTTCTGCCTGATCGCGTGCTGCTTTTTTGGCAGCCTGCGCAATACCGCGCTTGCGGAGCAGTTCGATGGCCTTTTCCTCGTCGCCCATGGCTTCCTCGAGCGCTTCCTTCACTGCGGAGATGGATACTCCCGTGCGGGAACGGAGGGACTGGATGGCGGCGGCTGAAATGTTGGACATAGTGGGGGTTTGAAAGTTTAAAGGTTTAAAAGTTATCCCGAAGGGATCACGTTGTGACAGGTTATAGATTACAGGTGTAGGACCTGTTTCTTCAACTAGTACGAACTGGCAATAACCTGGCGCGGTGCTTCCGGAGTCGGAGGCAGTTCTTTGTTCTCGACTTTCTTCGGCTTTGCGTTGGAAAGTTCAACAAGAACGGTGTGCAAGATGATATCGATAGATTTCACGGCATCATCGTTTGCAGGAACGCACGCTGTGTATTCTTCAGGGTCAGCATTGGAATCGCAGATACCAAATACAGGGATACCAAGCTTCTTTGCTTCCAGTACCGCGACGTGATCGCGAACGCCGTCTACAACGAAGAGTGCATCGGGCAGACCCGTCATGTGTGCCACACCGGAGAGGGCGGCATCGAGCTTCGTGAGTTCCTTGCGGAGCGCTGTCTGCTCTTTCTTGGTATACTTCTCAACCGTTCCGGTCTGGAACGATGTGCGGAGGTCCAAGTAATACTGAAGACGCTTTTTAATTGTAGGCCAGTTTGTCAGAAGTCCGGGTATCCACTTCTTTGTAACAACGGGCTGGTTCAGTTCCTGTCCCATCTGTTCAATTTGCGGGATGGCCTGCTGCTTGGTGGATACAAAGAGGACGACTTTGCCCTCAACCTGGAGCTTTTTCATGTGCTCACAGACAATCTCGAGACCTTCGCGGGTCTTCGTGAGATCAAAAATGTGGATGCCCTTGCGGGTTCCAAAGAGGTAATCCGCGATTTTCGGATTCCATTTCTGCTTCGGGTGGCCAAAGTGGCACGCCGCGTTGAGCAGGTCTTTCTCGGATGGAATAGCCATAAGAAGAATGAAAGGGGGATAAAAAGAGTTATGAGTTACCAGTTATCGGTTATGAGGGATTGGAATACTTCTTATTCGTCCTCAAGCTGAAGATTGGCAATTAAACGGTGATAACGTCCTTGGGTCTTCTACCATGAAGTGATACCGAAGCATCTACTTTATGGTAACCGGTAGCGTCATTTCGTCGAGTTGTGGAGGATTCCCCGCTGAGCGGGGCCAGGACCACAGCGATCGGCTACAGGTGAAGTGCAGACTTTATACAGATGTTAAAACCATTTGGCAAGCGAATATCGGCTTTTTATGCCCTTTTAATCAAACTCAAACCGCATCGGCATGGTCCATTTGGCTCCTTTGCAGAACAAAATCTGATACAACTGCAGTTCGCCGTAGCGGAAGCCTGCTTCGCAAACCTGCAAATAGTAATCCCACATGCGAAGGAACTCTTCGTTATATTCCGGAGCCATAGCTTTGATGGTTGCGCGGTTTTTGTTGAATTTTTCCTTCCAGTGGCGGAGTGTTTCTGCGTAGTGGAGTTTAAAGTTTTCGACATGTCCCACGGTCAGTCCTGCGCGGCGCATTTCTTCAATCAGTTCTTCCAAGCGCGGCAAACGTCCGTCCGGGAAAATATAGCGATTAATCCATGCGTCCGTTGTTTCATGCGGCGGTGAAGTGACGCCGATGGTGTGAACAAGTCCGACTCCGCCCTCTTTTAAGAGTTCGGAGATTTTCCCGATGAATGTCTCGTACCCGCGCTGCCAGGTGTGTTCGGCCAGCCCGATGGATACAACGTGATCGAACGTACCGGTCATGTCGCGGTAGTCTTTCAGCTCGACGCGTATGTTGTCGTGCAATCCTTCTTCCTGCATTTTTTTATTTGCCCATTCGTATTGCCCTTCGCTAAGCGTGACCCCCATTCCTTTGATGCCGAAATTTTTTGCACCGTAGCGGAGCATGCCGCCGAATCCGCAGCCAAGATCTACCATACTTTCTCCCGCTTTCAGTCCCAGTTTTCGTGCAACGCGTTCGTGCTTTTGATTCTGCATGTCTTCAATCGTATCGTTTGGATCTTTCTGGTACCCGCAGGTGTACGCCATGTTTTCATCCAAAAAAAGTTCATAGAAATCGTTGCCCACGTCATAATGTTGTTGGATGTTTGATTTGCTGCGTACACGCGACACATTTGCGAAAATTTTTGTCGAGGCCGCGGACAGCATGAGACTGGGGGAGACGCGGATGGTTTTCTCCAGTTGATTGCTGATGATAATGCCGATGGCGGACACAATGTCATCTCCCTCTGCATCCCACCATCCTTCCATATAACTTTCGCCCATACCCAACGATCCGTCACGGACAACGCGGTCGTAGAAATCGGGATTTTTGATGATGAGACCTCCCGTCGGTCCCGTTCCGGCTTTGCCGAATGTGCGAACCTCGCCTCCTTCATCGCGCACTGTCAGGAGTCCTTTGGTAATATTGGAGAAAATAGTGTCTATAAATGTTGAAGAACGAGCCGCAGACATAGAAAGGAAGGAAAAAACAGAAAAAGCCGATAACGGGCAGTCCCGGGAAATCAGGACCGAAGCACACACTTGTCGTACAGATTTATCAGGCGATTTGCCGGATCGTACGCTTTCTTCAATGCAGTATACGCGGGTTCATTGTAGATACGCCAGAACGTTTCTTTATCGTAAAAGCTTTCCGAATAGAGCGACTTTAGGCCGCCCAAAGCCATCGTTTTCTGCTCGACCATCTTATTAAAATGGCCTCGGGGATACGACTCGCCGGTTTTCACAAAATCCCAAAATCCGAAATCAATCATCAATTCCTTTGATGTCGTGTGGAAAAGGGGAAATACGTTGGAGGAATCGGGTGATCGCGTCGGGCACGTCCAAATGGGGAAGATCCCTATCTCCCGATCCAAAAAATCAAGGAATGCGGGAGCGTTGGAAACCGGGATACAGATATCTTGAATGACGGATTCACTGTGTAATTTTGTGAATGGTTTCAGGTATTTTTCACTGAATTTCGTACGATTATTCCAACGCATGATTTTCTGATACGTGACGGAATTTAAACGCTTGCGTCCCATGATCAATCGGAGCAGGGAATTCTCCATTCCCAAATTTTTTGAGCACCAAAACCAGTCCGTGTCCCATCGCCAAATGAAGTCGTACGCCGTGAGGTAGTCATGCGTGTGCTTATGAAGAGAGCGATAGAAAATATGCATCCACGTGTAATTGCTGACAAAAGGTGCGGCGTCGGTATAGGTACCTGTTATCAGTATCATTTCTTTTTTGGAGAAGACGACGCCGTCTACATATGTTGCCTCGGTTTCTTTGCAGGTAATTTCAAGATCCTGGAAAAACTTTTTCGCATCGTTATATTTTTTGTACTGCAGATGCACGAATTTTTTGGCAGGAATAATTTTTGCACGCACTCTTAAAATGTATCCGAGTGTTCCGTAGGAATTCGGAAGACCGAAGAATAAATCCTTATGCTCATTAGTGGGACTTGCAACAACAACTGTACCGTCTGCAAGAAGGACTTCGACTTCGAGAATGCTTTCATGCACCAATCCCTCTCGAAACGACGATGCCTCAATACCTACCCCGGAAATGGCGCCCCCGATGGTAATGGATTTAAGCTGAGGGACGACAGCAGGAACGGTATTATATTTCAGTGTTTCATCCACAAGCGTTACATAAGGCGTCATCCCCTCTACGTCGACCCATCCTTCATCTGCATTCACTTCCAGCACATTGCAGAAGTGTCGCACATCCAATTTCACTTTTTTGTCGTCTGCGCGTTCGCGAAAAAGGTTGCTGGTATTTTTCCGTAAACCTACGGCTCCTTCTGAGCTTGTTATTGAGGAAATAAGCTGCTGCTTGCGGTCCTCGTAGGTCATGGACACATGATAGCAGAAGAATTAATCATCGACTGTATCCGCAGTTTCCTGTCTCCATTCGCGAATGTGCGGATCGAACCTATAGCCGAATGATTGAAGAATGCCTCGTGTCAAATCGCGTACATCACTTTCCGGAGCAAATTCGTAGAGCGGAATGAGAATATTTTCAACGGTTGCGGGATGTATGTCCGTCGGGAGTGCTTCCAGATACAGCTGAAAAAGCGCGATGCGATCCGTACGCGGGCCGATGGCTCTTTCCAACATTTGATAGGAATGAATTTCTTGCGGAAGCATGCGTGTTTGTTCCGTAAATGTTGCCGCTGCTGCTTCTCGTTTCCCATGGACACGTGCTTTTATTATCTGCGACTCTTTGAATCTTTTGGCGAATATTTCGGTATGTCTTGTATAGCCTTTATAAATAAAATCATCCGCAATTTTATAATGTCGAGAGCGAAGAATATCAAAAATAAGTTGGCGTATTTTGTATGTTTCTTTCGGTCTGTCTTCATATTCGGAGAAGACGCTTGCCGCCATTACTCCTTCCAGACCTTTTAAAAAATCGACATTTTCCTGAATATCTAAAATATCTCGTAAAGATTGGATGGTCATCAGACTGCGAGACTGAATGAACCATGCCATGTCGCTCGGTTTGTTGTGCATCATGTTGTCACCGCGTTTCACATCAAAATTATCCGGATAGATGACCGTTACATTTGCATCCGCGTACTCCGCATACTCTTTTTCCTTCATATCCGTCAAAATGGTCAGACAATAATTTTCCGGATCCCTTGGATAGATGATTTGTGCTTCGGAATAAAAGGTGATGTAACAAATCTCATCACGCTCCTGACACTCGCTTACATCCATTAATACGCGATTTTCGAGCATAGCTTCTTCCTCTTGGCTCATCATTTCGTCCTCTAAAGCATCGCCATTTTCGTCATTGGATTCGTTGTCACCCAAGCCTTCAAAATAGTCGTCATTGAACATGCGCGGACGATACGCTTTTTTGATGAATTGACAATAATTTTTTTTATTCCATTTAATACGATTTTCCGTCGATATATGTGCGCTTTAATTCCTGTTTAAGGAAGCGTGGAATAAGCCAAAAAGCCAGTATAATCAAGAATGGAGCAATAGTGGCATCATCCACTTGTCCAATGAGCGGCAAAAAATCCGGAATGAAATCGATGGGCATCAGGATGTAGAAAAAGGCGATCCACGGCAGCGTCTTTGAAATGCCGGGCGTACGTTTGTCCTTTGCAAGCGCTGCGTAGAATTGGAAGTAGGCTTGCAACGTTTGCAGCGGTGAGCGTCGGTACATAAAACGATGGGGGATTAGCAGCCGGTCAGTCTGGCAATAAGCTCGCTGATGGGAAGACGTTCCTGCGTCAGCGTATCGCGGTCGCGAATGGTCACGGTATCGGGTGCGCCTTGCTCTGCATCTTCACCTACGGTTCCAAAGTCGATGGTAATGCACTTTGGCGTACCGATTTCATCTTGGCGACGGTAACGCTTTCCGATGGATCCGGTCACGTCGAAGTCGACGGTCAAATTCGTCTTCTCCGTCATTAACTTGTAGAGCTCGTCGGCTTTGCTGATGAGCGCTTCTTTTTTGCTGAGCGGAAGAATAGCGACATCATTGGGAGCGACCAACGGTTTCAAGTGCAACACGGTACGCACATCGCCTTCACCGACTTCTTCGTCTGCATACGCTTCCAAAAGAATGGCAAGAACGGTGCGAGTCAGACCAAAAGTCGGTTCTACCACGTAAGGCAGGAATTTCTTTGTCGGTTCGTCCGGATCTTGGAAGGTCATATCCTGGCCGCTTACTTTGGAGTGCTGCGAGAGATCGAAATCCGAGCGGTTTGCCAGTCCGTACAATTCTCCCCAACCCCACGGGTACATGTATTCAATATCCAGCGTGCGGGATGAATAGTGCGAGAGTTCTTCTTTGGTATGTTCGCGGATGCGCAAACGCTCCGGAGAAAGACCGATATCCAGACACCACTGCCACATTTCCTCTTTCCACTTTTCAAAAATAGGACCTTCGGTTCCCGGTTCCACAAAGTATTCAATTTCCATTTGCTGGAATTCGCGCGTGCGGAACGTAAAGTTTCCGGGAGTGATTTCATTGCGGAAGACTGTTCCCACTTGCGCTATACCGAATGGCAGACGCTTGCGCATAGTTTGAGCCACGGTTTTAAAGTTCACGAACATTCCCTGCGCCGTCTCCGGACGCAAATAAATGTCCGTTCCCTCTCCTTCAATGACGCCTTGTTGCGTGCGAAACATCAAATTAAATTTCTTGGCTGCAGCCCAGTCAACGTTGCCGCAAGACGGACACGGAATTTTTTCCGCCATGAGCATCGGTTGCACTTGATCCAATGTCAGAACGGCAGCACCTTCCACGCCGATTTTTTCTTCCAAAATTTTATCGCCGCGGAAACGCTCGTTGCATTTCTTGCAATCGACCAGAGGATCGCCAAAGTTCGAGACGTGGCCGCTTGCTTCCCAGACTTTCGGGTTCATAAGAATACCCGTTTCAATGCCCATCATATCGCGACGCATACGCACGAAACGATTCCACCATGCGTGTTGCACGCGGTTTTTAAGAGCGAGTCCCAATGGTCCGTAATCCCATGTATTTGCAAGTCCTCCGTAAATATCGGAACCGGGGAAGATAATTCCACGGCGCTTGCAGAGGGAGACTAAAGTGTCGAGAGATTCGGCGGGCATACGGAAGGTGGGAGATCGGCTGTGCGTGATGCATAGCCGGAATGGCCAAAGTATACCATCATCTTATGGCTTCCTGTACAGGAACTGGTACGAAAATCCCTGCACCGGAGACGTGGAACGTGCGCAGGGCCAAGGTTCGGTCGTGAAATGTTCTAAAAGGTACGAATGGACAATAGGAGCTAAATCATTGAACTCACCGCCTTGCCGCACAATAAAGTTGGCAGACGAGAGATTCCGTAAAAAACTGGAACGGAAGGAGGAGAGAGCGGGATTCAGAAAATGATGGAATTGAAAAAAGACAGGGCCAAGAGGGGAATGTGTGGTGTAGCCGTAGGGTTGCGGACCGTTTGTGCCCAAAAACAAATAGCGATCCATGGCACAGGCATCCAACGTTGCATCAATCTTTCGTGCCGTCTCTTTCATGGATTCTGTGGCGGCAGACAGAGGCGTAAGACGACCAGTGTAATCAGGGTGCGGGAGTAAGAAAACGGTACAAAGAAGAAGGACAACAGTGAGTGCGCCGATGCTGCGCAGGGGAATCGATTGTTTGAAAAAGTGCGTGAGAGAGGAAAGCCATGCGATGCATAATCCCACGTAGACAGGCGTTGCAAAGGCAAAGTGATGATTATAGAAGTTTCCCTTTAACGCCACAGCCGTCAGTCCCAAATAGGCGCCTATACACAGAAGGAGAGTGCGACAGAAGAGAAGTTTGTTGCGGTGTTTTTTCGGCAAGGGCTGGAGCAGAATATAGAGGAAACACGAACCGATAAAAGCCGCAAAAGCCGGAGAGTAGGCAAAGAGATCATCGCGCACCTTCCACCATTCCACCAGTTGATGAAGCAGCGGGTTGGACGTGTGCACTTCTTCACTCAGGACTTCCGGGAGATAGATGGAAAAATAGGGTTCGAAATATTGAAGAAGGATCAGAAGAAGGATACCTGTTCCTCCTGCAATAAAGAGAGGATAGATATATGCGCGCAGCAGTCTATGCGGTTCTGATGCGTAGAGTATAAAAGCGCCGCCTGCCAACGTGAGGAGAAACGGCTCTTTCATGCCGATGGCACCCGCAAGAAATATTCCCGCAAGCGCACTGCTCCACAGAGATAATTTTTCCGTTCGTGCAATGGTCCACAGATAGAGTAATCCAAACAATGCGCCGAAGGATTCCACTTGGAATTCCCCGCTTCGCTCTGCGGTGTAGAGTGCAAGCACAATGCCGGATAGTGACGCGATTGTCGTAAGAAAAATACGACGTATTCGTTGTGTCTTCGCAGGAGGAAGCATTCTCCATGTGAGATGTCCCAGTAAGAGCGGATAGAGCGGAATGCTGAGGGCGCTGAGCAAATGTCCTAAAAAAGGACTATGGAACATACGAAACGAAAGCGCGCTCAGTAAAAAAATACCGGGTGGCTTTGTTTCAAATAAATCGCGATAGGGAAGTAGGCCGTTTAAAATGCCTCTGCCTACCGCCCAATAAATAGGACTGTCCCATGTAAAAGGGGATTGGAGTTCATACCAAAAACGAAGCGAGGCATCGAACAATGCAACTGCTGTCGCAATACTGACAAGTATCCAGATTCCCATGTGCACGAACGGAATGCGTCGTTTCATACAAAGTGCAGAGAGAGCAGGAACATTGCACAGGAACCGGCGAAGAGAATGACTCCTATGAATGCAATCCACTTCAAAAGAATCGATTGAATGGAGAGAAGTCCCATGGTGCTGAAAACGGCAACAGACGCAAGCATGCTCAGTGAATAACGGAAATCTTGAGAAGGCGTGAAAGGATACGTAAATCTATTCAGCATTGCTCCAATCAATAAAAAGAAAAAGAAAAGAAAGAAGGGCGTAAAAGAATACAAGCGCGTGCGCAGCATTTTCCACATGCCGAAGAACATCAGTGCGCATATGGCATAGCTCCACACCAGAATCCAAGACGAAAGCATTTTTAGGGAATCCCCAAAATTAAATTCGCCGAAAAATGCGGAGCGATACCAGTATTCTAAGAAATACTGTCGTCGCGTGGCATCGTCCCACGGGCTGTTATAGGGAATCTGTACAACGGCAACAGGATTGAAAATCGTATACATGGACACGCTGTTCGGGATGGCGAGTCCACTATTCAATCCGTCTGCATTTCCCGTAATGAGCGATTGGCCGGTATTCTGGATGATGCGGTATGCGGTGAACCATCCGGCAATGGCAACAACTGTCAGCAATGAAAGAGCTCCCCAGAGTATCTTCTGTTTCCACGACATTTGTTTGCGGATCAACAGTGATCCAAACACAACCGGAAGTATGAGTATTGCCGTACTTTTGGTGAGCAGTCCCAGTCCAATCAAGAAAGACAAGAGTAGCCAGAGTGGCAAAGCAGGTTTCGATTGATTCCACCAATACACGAGAGTGCCAAAAGCGGCGATACTCAGTGCAATGGAAAGTGTGTCGTTGTTAATTTGCGAAGCCTGCAGAATGAGTCCCGGGAAAAATGCGAGGAGCGCTGCAAACACAGGCATACCGACGGGTCTCATTTTTTCCGGCAACGCCATCCATGCAATCCATGCAAAAAGAAACAAGGATGCAATGGAAAGAAGAAGCGCTCCATACTGCAGTCCTATGACTGCCTGTCCGTGTTGCAGTTTCAGAAGTGATGCAATGCCCATCCACAAAGCGCCAAAAAAATAATAGAGCGGCGGCTGCCAAAATTCCCATCCCGCGTTTGGGAGCGGAATAGAAAGATGTGTCTGCAAATATTGAATATATTCCAAATGTGCATCTGCATCGTGATTGCGAATCCAATAGGGAGAAGTAAGCATGTATTGCAAGCGCACAATGCTGCCTGCCAACAGGAGAACAAGCGTACCCGCTCCCCACGCCGGAATGCGAAGAAGGGTGACTAAAACGGTTCCTGCCGCAATAAACGCAATCAGAAGAATAAGATAGGGCAGAAGAGAGACCGTATCATTAAAGGAAGGACGCAGCAGCAATCCCACGTCACCGACGTTATTATGAAGCTGCATGGTTATGGCGTTATCCCCGGTTTTCAAATGCTCACTCAAATCGAGAATCCGTCCGTGCGTGTAATCGCAATAGGGAACGACCGGCGATTCCACGACTGTACCGTTCACCGTAAACATCTGTAAACAATCATCCGCCAAGATGTAATACAAAGAAGGACGAATACTCCCTACATGCAGTATAAAATCGACCGTCACGTCTCCCGCAGGTTGGGACGCTATTTTAAGAGGAAATGTAAATGACTTTTTTAATCCGTTCGTTGAGTATGATCCTTCCGTAAGCGATGTATGTGACAACGTTGATTGCAGAATGCCAAGAACAAGACCTGCCGCAAGAATGCCGCTCGCCAGAAACCAAGCGTGCTTTCGGACGGACGGACGAGACGGATGTGAGTGTGTGGAACGTGGAGTGGCCATAGAATAATAGAATTGTAGCGGATTCTTTTAAAAAAGATGACAAAAAAACACGGAGTGGATAGCATGCTGCCACATGACCTTGTCCATTGTCCTTCCGTGCTACAACGAAGAGGCGAATATCGCCGCGGCCGTTCATGATGTGCATACTTGGATGACTGCAGAAAAAATAGAGGGAGACATTATTGTGGTGGATGACGGATCGAAGGACGTTTCTTTGTCTATTCTCGAAAATTTGCAGAAGTCTCTTTCAAATCTGCGCGTCGTGCGTCACGCAAAAAACGGGGGATATGGTATTGCCGTACGCTCCGGTTGTGACGCTGCAACAACCGAGTGGATTGCGTTTATGGATAGCGACGGACAATTTAAAGCAAAAGATTTCAATCTACTTTTGCCCTACACCAAAGACTTCTCCTTTGTAACCGGTCGCCGAGCGCGTCGTGCGGATTCTTTTGTGCGTAACATGTTCGGGAAGGTGTTGGGGGGTATGAATCTGATTGTGCTGGGACTCTGGGTACGCGATGTAAACTGCGGTATGAAAATGTTCAGCAAAGATATTTGGCCCACCATTCGTCCCACGCGCGGCGTGGAAAAGCTCTTCAATACGGAAATGTTTCTGCGCTTGAAACGAAACAATATTCCCTGGAAAACTGTGAACGTGCCGCACTATCCGCGCTTACTGGGTACTCCAACAGGCGGATCTATTCGTGTGATTTTCAGAATGTTTAAGGAACTCTGGGATTTACGTTTTTCTTAAAACACTATGGCTATGCATTCTTTAGAACAAACGTTTATAAATTCTGAAGGAACAGAATACACAATAGATGAATCACGATTGTTCACGAAGGAATGGCGTGATTTTTATAATGCCGCTCTAACTGAAGGTGCAAAAATTATGGCTGCAAAGAAAAATGCTGACGATCACGATCAACAATAAACATTCATTCTGTCACTTTGCATCTTATAAATTTTGATTCGGGACCGGAATGACAAGCGGATTGTTTAGATCGCAGTGCACGCATTTCAGATCCCAAATACGCATAATGGTGCGCAGTTGAAAGGCGCTGTCTGTAAGGGGCGTATAGAATGTGAACGGGCGATAGAATTGGAAAGAAAGGAAAGCAAGGAATCCGAATCCAATAAGAATTGCAGTCTTTCGAACCTCCGTGAGTCTCCACGATCCAATCTGCTGGATTTCATCGAACACGAGCGAGAGCAGGAAGAAGCTGAACGTAAGCGGCAAGAAGTAATGGTACAAATACATCACGCGATCAATGGTGGAAATCGCAATCATATAACACGCGTAGAGCGTGCCGAATGTAAGGAGCATGAATGTATTTTTCGGGCGCTGTGTGATGGGAAGAAGGACGGAGGAGAGCAGCACCATAAGTGCCATGAGTACTCCGGCGAAAGATGTAAGCCAAATAACGGGATTACTCTGCAGGTACAAATATTTGTAAGCGGTGCCGTCGGGCGTTTCCCAACGATAGCTGATGGAACGCGCGCCAAACGGCCAGTAGAACCACGGGCTTCCGTTTTCATCCATCTTGCAGAGGTTCAAACGCGGGACGCCTTTTTCGTAATGATGCACGAATGCAAGAGAGTCGCGGAGCATAACCGGGAAGCTGAGCAGCGACGTGGTTGTATGATCGGTGAGTATTTTTTTATATTCGGCAGACGCTTGATAGTAACCGTTGTCCGGCAGAACGGGATTCACATGCGATCCCAATGCAAAGTGTATTTGCCAAATGCCGCAGAAGACAATGAGAAAGCTCACGCCCGATACCACCAAGAAGTGCATCATCTTTCCAACTTTCGGCCACAGTTTCCATGCCAAGAATGGAAGAAGCATGATGAGAATGAGACCGAATGCTTTGGTGGCAAGGAGACAGGCGAAGGCGACGCCAAATAAGACGGATGCCCAGAAAAATCCGCGTTTGGAATCTTTCCATTCCAGCAGGAGAAGGAAGGCGAGGATGGTGAGGCTCGCGAAAAAGAGCATGGTTGATTCCAGCATTGCCGAGCGATTATGGACGATGAGCGCGTTGTCGAATAAGTACAGGAAATCAAAGAGAAGCGCCCACAGTACTCTTCGTGTAAGAAGCAGGAATATGACAAAGAGGAGCGGTGCGGTCCACCATGCAAAGAGCACAGGGAACAAGCGGTAGCCCGCGAAAGAAAAACCTGTCGGAGGATTTTGTGCGTAGTCTGTTCCAATGAATTGATTATTGGCGACATTCGGATGCAATACTTTTTCACCAAGAGCAATGAACAATTTTCCCAGAGGGGGATGCGGTTCCATGAAATACACGCCATTTAAATATTTCTGCGCACTCGCAATATGATAGTTTTCATCCCAATAGAGTGCGGCAGGGTTCTGATAATTGAAGACATACATGAAAAATCCTGCGATGATGATAAACAGGAATGCGAGCCAGGTGCGGTTTTCGTTGAAAAATGAGCGAAGGGAGGTGTTCATGGGTGAAAGTGTAGCGAAGATTGAGTGAAGCTCAATTCTTTTAAGAAGATGGTTCTTTCTTAAAAGGTAGCTTCCCTCCGGGGGCCACTGCCGTGGGGGCGTCACTTTTTGGCCTTGCCCCAAAAAGTAACCAAAAAATGCGGTCCGACCAGCTGCATTCCCGCTGACCCCCTCACCCCCCGTGGTCGGACTCCTCGCCACGGGCGTTTAACATTGCTGCGCAATGTTGAAGTGGAACTCTCTTTTTTTATTATTGCTGCGCTTATTTTTCCTGACGGAAAAATCTTTATTCAAAAGTTAGATCTTACTAAAGAGAGAAATCGCCTACACACATGAAGTACACAAAAAACAAAGCACGTTCCCCAGTTTTCAGCTTTGAGCTAATGAGTACTTGCCACGGCATTCGCGAATGCCGTGGCTTGAGCGCGATTTCCGCTCGTCCCGGCGGAAAGATGAAGGGGATTGTTAAGGGGGATCAAGAAAACCGCCGCACGCGTTTTCTTGATCCCCCTTAACGAAGGGCACTCACCTACCTTATTTGAGACAACTAAATTCAGAAATTTGGCATCTGTTAGCTATTCTTTCCACAATAACTACCTTGAGAAAAACCTCTAAAAATGCTATAATAACTGGATATGCAATTTCTCCCTCCCAGCCTCGATGTATTCACTCAAAAGACACTTTTAGTTGTGTGTGCCATTGCGGCGCTTGCGTGTGTGGATCTTGTGCGGAGGTGGAGACATAAGCAGACACATTTATTGTTTGCGACTCTTCTCGGAACGGCCTTGTCACTCGGACTTATTGTCACAGTGGAACAGTTTTTGCAGCCGGGATTGCAGGATAATCCTTATGCCATGGCGTTTGCGGTTTTGGTCATCATCATCGGATGGAAGTCACTTTTCGGACCGTGGGAAGTGCAGACAAAAACCACCATATTGGGAACATTTTTGTTTTGGATTACATTGCATCTATTTGTGAATGACAAATCACAGACTCAGTTGGCACACTTCATTGCTGCAGTGTCCGCACTCATTCCCGCAGTCGTATGGTGCTTTCTCTTTTTGCGTTATCACAAAGAACGTCTGAGTACTGTTCTTCTGATGTTTTTTTCCGGAATGCTCGCAACCGCGCCCATTCTTTTTTATGATGCTCTTGTGCGTCACGGCGTGGAATTGCAGTTTTTCTTGTTCCGCATTGAGCCGGAAAGTTTCAGTCAGACATCGCAGACATTCGTATCCGGACAACTCGCTCCTGCGGGACATGTGCAAAACATGGTTGTATCCGCCATTATTTCCTACGTGATTGTGGGGCTTATAGAAGAAGTCAGTAAATATTGGGCGGTGGTGCACAGTGCGCGAAAAATCTTTTCCAGTATTGATGACGTGCTGCAGCTGTCCATTATGGTGGCAATCGGATTTGCGTTTGCGGAGAATATTATTAACCCCTCGTACTTTACGGCGTTCGTACAACAGTATCTTCTGAACGGTTCTACGCGCGATGTCATGACATTCCTTAGCAATGTTCTGGGTCGTTCGGTTCTGACCACCATGGTGCATATTGTCTCTACGGGTGTTATGGGATATTTCCTGGGAATCGCCATCTTCGCAGGTCCGTATTTGGCAGAACGTCATGCACATGGAAAAACGTATCGCTTCCTTGCCGCTATTCACCGCGTGCTGCGCTTGCGCGAGGTATCGGTCTTCCGCGTACAAATGATGCTGACGGGTCTTCTCTCTGCCATTTTCATTCACGGTCTCTTTAACTTTATGGTGACGGTGCCGGATATTCTTCCGGGTCACCCGCATACGCTGTACGAATTGCTCGGTACGGGAGCTCCTAAATTCTTGAATGCCATTCCACTTCTTCTTATTCCGTCACTCCTTTATGTTGTCGGCGGATTTTGGTTGCTCACGCATCTCTTTCTTGTAAAAGAAAATATGGTGGAGCGCGGATACATCACCACAAAAGAAGTGCTGATGAAAGATGCCGAATAACGACGCAGGAGAAAAGTATCGAAAGTAGGGTGCACACCGTAGATCCTCATGGAGAACGAGCGTAGAGTGTGCATGTTTTTCCGATTCGGAATTATTTCCCCACCCCGTATGTCCTTGCATCGCCTGTCTGTTCGCTTGAGTGCTTTCACGGTGTCTCTTCTCCTACCGACTCTCATCTTTGCCGCTCCTGCAGGCGAGGTGCTTTCTGTACCGGACAGTGCATCGGTTTCTCGCGGTGATTTCTTGCGTGCGAGTATTCAAACACTGCATATCACTCTTCGAAATAACGTCCAGCTCCAGTATCGCCGTCCCGTTCCCGTGTCTTTGCAGCCGTACGTAAAGACCGCGCTGTATTACAATGCGATTCCTTTTGGCAATAATCTCGGTCTCGATCAAAAAATTACACGGGGTCATGCCATTCAGATTCTCGTGAAACTCGCCGGACTGAAGCCTGTGTATACGTACAACTCTTCTTACAAAGATGTCCCAGCCAACGATGCCGCACTGCAGGCTGCGGTGGAAGTGGCACTTGAAAACGATTGGATTGCCACACAGGATGCAACGACATTTGGCGTGAATCTCAGTCTAAACGGAAAAGATGCGCGCGCACTTCTGGATGCTGCATCTTTGACTGCGTTGCCGGATGGCGGTGCTTCTTCGTCTTCATCTTCATCTTCATCATTTTCTTCCAGGCCGACGCGCGGACGCTCGTCCACGCAGACCATTAATCTTACCATCAAGAAGCCGGATACGACTACTGCTCTACCGAATCAGGAAATGTTGCAGGCGGTCTGGCAGCTTTTGAATAATCAGTATCTTTATAAAGAGAAACTCGACAATCAAGAAGCGGCCTACAAGGCGGCTGAGGCGATGGTGGAAAGTCTCAAAGATCCCTACACCATGTTCTTGCGTCCTCTTCCTGCACAAGAATTTCAAAATCAAATTGGAGGACAGGTGACGGGTATCGGGGCACAGGTGGAATATAAAGACAATATTCTCACGATTGTCGCACCCATTTCCGGATCGCCGGCAGAGAAAGCCGGATTGAAAGCGGGGGATCAGGTATTGGCTGCGGACGGACTCAATATTACAAACATCGGATTTTTGGAAGCGGTGAATAAAATCCGCGGTCCCAAAGGAACAATTGTAAAGCTTCATATCAAGCGAGACGGAACAGAGCTGGATGTGGTGGTCACGCGCGACACCATCAGACTTCCGGAAATTGACGTGTCGTATCAGGGTACCGTTGCCGTTGTGCGCTTGGCACAGTTTGGCGAAAGAACCGATCAAGACTTGCGCGGTCTTTTGGAAGATGTCGCCACGCGCCGTCCGACCGGAGTGATTTTGGATCTTCGCAATAATCCAGGCGGACTGTTGCATGCCGCAGATATTGTCGTGAGCAACTTTCTTCCTGCAGGAAGTACGGTTGCACACATTGTGTCTCGTTCTACGGATACGCTCGAAAAAACCGACGGCGCTCCCACGATTGATGCAAAAGTGCCGATGGTGGTGCTCATCAATAAAGGTTCTGCGAGCGCATCGGAAATTACCGCGGCCGCACTGCAGGATTATAAGCGTGCAACCATCGTAGGCGAGCAATCATTTGGAAAAGGCACCGTGCAGCAAATTCTCCAGTTCCGAGACGGATCAGAGTTGAAGATGACTATTGCAGAATGGAAGACACCCTTGCAGCGCAAAATCAACGGAATTGGCGTCACCCCCGATGTTATTGTCCCCGCAGCCGAGGGTCGAGACGATCAAATGCTGAAGGCACTCGAATTGCTCCGCTAAAATTGTGCTACAGTTCTCCCACATTCCGATAACTAGTAACTAATAACCAGTAACTAATAACTCATCATATGCATCCGCTTCTCACGTACCTCATCAACGAAACGGAACTTCCGTGTCTCTCGCTCTATCTTCCCATGTTGCCGGGACTCACGCATGCGACGGAAAATATCGAACGTTTGAATCGTACGTTGGATGATTTGGAAAATAAGCTTCAGCCGTATGGCATTGAAGGAAAGGCGCGCTCGCAATATCTTGCATCCGCACGAGCATTTGCCGATACCGTCCTTGCGTCCGGTGTAACGGAAGGTACGCTCGCACTTTTTTTGTCGCCGTCTTCTTTTCATGCGGAACTTTTGCCCGTTTTACACGATGATCGCATCGTGATCGGTTCCCGTTTTTATATTACGCCTCTTCTTCCTTTCCTTTTCAGCTCTATGCATTACTACATTTTAGCCCTCAGTCGTAACCGCGCTCATTTCTTGGAAGTGAATAACGCCGAGATTGAAGCCATTCAAATTCCCGGTATGCCCGGAAATCAGGGTGAAGCATGGGAAGGAATGACATTGCAGACGGAAGAGTTCCAGTCCAATGCCAAAGACGATGCCGAAGTGGAAACCAAAGTCTATGTGCAAAAAGTAGCCAAGAGTCTGCATACCTATTTGCAGGAACATCATTTGCCGTTTGTGTTTGCCGGCGTGGAAGAATTATATGGAATGTATAAGCATATGGATACGTCCGGCCGATTGTTGGAAAAATACGTGAAAGGAAATCCGGATCATATGGAAGCGGAAGAATTGCTCAAGCACGCAGAACCTATCGTGAAAGAAGCTGCAGAAAAGCGCACGCTGGAAATTCTGGAAGGATACGGGAATGTTGCGGGAACCGGACGTACGTCGACCGATTTGAGCGATATCCTGGACAGTGCCGGTGCCGGAAAAGTAGACACCCTCTTTGTTGCCGAAGCGGCGGAGCAATGGGGAACGTTCAATACGGAAAACGGAAAGAAGGAATTGCACGAAGGTCCGGAGTCCGGAAACGAGGAATTATTGGGTCTGGCAGCCGCTTTAACACTTCGGCATAAAGGACAAGTTGTCACATTACCCCTCGACAAAATGCCCGAAGGAAAGCAAATTGCTGCAATTCTCCGGTTTTAACTATAATAATTCTCTTGCACAGAGGCTTTCTCTGCCCTAAGCTCCCCCTACCTTTATGGCAATCCATGCCCACAAACACGGCGAAGAGTCTAATGACCGCTTGCAGCAGCGCTTCAAGCAGCAGGTCCAGAAGTCCGGACTCATCCGCATGCTCCGCGAGCGTGCACACCTCCTCCGCAAGCCAAACACTCGTTTGATGCGCAAGCGTGCTCTTATGCGCGAAATGTATCGCGCGCAGAACAAAAAGAAGAAGTTTTACAGCAATATGTAATCTTCCATCCCCATTGATTCTAAAGCCACCGCGAACCGGTGGTTTTTTTGTTGCTCAATCAAGGATTCAAAAGAAAAAGCCTCTCTTGACGATCATTAAAAAGAAGATCAAATGGCTATTTCATCCCACAAAAATCAGCTATGATCCTTTCCGTAGAAAAGCTGTTCTAAGTGCAGTTTTCTTCACTCAATGCGACTTTTTCGTTTCCTCATTCACTTTCGATTCCTATGGCAGACTCATCCAAGAATTACGGTGCCGCGCAAATCCAAGTCCTTGAAGGATTGGAACCCGTGCGCAAGCGCCCCGGTATGTATATCGGTTCCACGGACGTTCGTGGACTGCATCATCTTGTATGGGAAATTGTCGATAACTCCATCGATGAAGCCATGGCCGGTCATGCGGATACCATTCTTGTGACCATGAATCCGACCGGGTCCATCACCGTGGAAGATAACGGACGTGGAATTCCCGTGGATATGCACCCGACAGCCAAAAAGTCCGCACTTGAAGTGGTGCTTACCACGTTGCATGCCGGAGGAAAATTCGGCGGGGAGGATAGCGGATACAAAGTGTCCGGAGGGTTGCACGGAGTGGGTTCTTCGGTGGTGAACGCACTTTCTGTTGATATGAAAGCAGAAGTACATCTGAATGGAAAAGTCTACATGCAGGAATATAAGCGCGGAAAGCCGCAGGCTCCGGTGAAGGAAATTGGCAAGACCACCAAGCATGGAACCATCATTACCTTCATGCCCGATGATACCATTTTCGATACGCTCGAATTCAGTCTGGATACACTCCTTACACGCTTCCGTCAGCAGTGTTACCTTACAAAAGGAATCACCCTTGCCGTAATGGACGCACGTCCGGTTCGCCCGGCAGCGGATTTGGTCTATCCACGTTTGTATCGTTTTTCATTTGAAGGAGGAACGGCTGCATACGTAAAGCATTTGAATGAATCGCAGGAAAAAATCGGCAGCGCTATTTCTTTTGAAAAAGATACGCCGGACGGCGCGGTCGAAGTGGCATTGCAGTACACGCAATCATTCAATGAACATGTGCTCAGCTTTGCAAACAACATTCATACCGCGGAAGGCGGTCATCATTTAACGGGATTCAAGGCTGCTCTTACACGTACCATCAATGCCTACGCGCGCAAGTTCGAACTCTTGAAAGAGAAAGATGAAAACCTTTCCGCCGATGATGTGCGCGAAGGACTGACAGCCGTTATTTCCGTTCGCCTACGCGAACCGCAGTTCGAAGGTCAGACAAAAGCAAAACTCGGAAATGCAGAAATGAAAACTGCCGTGGAAACGGTGGTGAATGAAAAGCTCTCGCAGTATTTGGAGGAGCATCCCGGAGAAGGAAAAGAAATCGTATCCAAGTGTTTGCTTGCAGCTCGCGCCCGTATGGCCGCTCGTGCCGCTCGTGATTCCGTTATTCGCAAAGGTGCATTGGAAGGAATGACGCTTCCGGGAAAGCTGGCCGACTGTTCCAGCAAAGATCCGTCTCAGTGTGAGATTTATATCGTAGAGGGAGATTCCGCCGGAGGTTCTGCAAAGCAGGGCCGCGCTCGTGAATTCCAGGCCATCCTCCCGCTTCGTGGAAAAATCTTGAATGTGGAACAGGCTCGCTTGGATCGCATGCTTGCGAACAATGAAATCAAGTCACTCGTGATTGCATTGGGTGTGGGAATTGGCGAAGTGAAGGATATGACGAAATTGCGCTATCACCGTATCGTGATCATGACAGATGCCGACGTGGACGGTGCGCACATCCGCACGCTTCTTCTTACGTTCTTCTATCGATACTATCCTGAATTGCTCGATGGCGGACACTTGTATATCGCGCAGCCGCCTTTGTATAAAATGCAGAAAGGAAAAGACGTGCGTTACGCTTTCACAGATGAGCAAAAAGAATTGGTGCTCCGCGAATGGGGTGTAGAGCAAGGTGCCATTCAAGAAGGTGATGAAGGTGAAGAAGAAGTAAAAGAAGAAGAGCCTTTGGAAGGAGAGGCAAAGAAAGATGTGAAGAAAACTACTCGTGTGAATCTCCAGCGCTACAAGGGTCTGGGAGAAATGAATCCGCAACAATTGTGGGAGACAACCATGGATCCTTCCAACCGTTTGATGCTCCGCGTGACGCATGAAGATGCGGATAAGGCGAATGCCATCTTTACGACTTTGATGGGCTCCGAAGTCGCTCCGCGCCGCAAGTTTATCCAGACACACGCGAAGAGCGTGCAGAACTTGGACATCTAAGAGCTTCCTTTTTTCATCTATGACAACAGGGACTTCCTCAGGACTCTTTGTTGTTGGTAGGGACGACGACCCTGACTTTGCCGATGGACCACTCTTTCGCGAAGTAGGAATCTTACGTAATGAACTTGATCTGGCGAAAGGCCATGTATCGTTAGTACGTGTGTATCTGGCGCTCTGTTCTTTTCGTAATCACCTGAATCAGGTTCTTGCTGTACGCACCAAGTTTTCACAAAGCACAGTCAGCACAGTGTATGCGCTTTTTGATGAGGCGTTACAAGCAACAAAAGACTTCGAAAGAATCCCCATGCCTGACGCAGAAAAAGCGGCACAAGAACTGCGCATTGCGTTCATGACGGGAAAAGCACGCTTCCAATCAAATGCCATTACGATGGAAAACAGAATCACTCCCCCGGATCCACAAAATTCCCCAGGTGATCGGTAATCGTATAGTGATCCAAATTCTCTTCACCTAGTAATTTCTTGATGCTGGAAATGGCGTCTTTGAATTTAATTTCTTTCTGCTTTCCCGCACGCATATCACGCAGAATGATGGTGCCGTTTTTCACTTCCATCTTTCCAAGGAGCAGCGTGTACTTCGCTTCAAACTTATCTGCCAAACGCATCTGGCTCTTCAGGCTTGCTTCTCCGAGCGCACCGAGTGTGTGCACGCCTTCTTCGCGCAATGTAGTAATAAGTTGCAGACAGGTCTTCTTTGCTTCGGGGCCAAGCTGAGCCACGAATACATCCACCTGATCTTTATTCGGAGCTTGTACACCCGCTTCCTTCATGTGCCAAATAATGCGTTCAAGACCGCAGGCCGCGCCCAGTCCCGGAGTCGGGTGACCGCCGAGGAGTTCAATAAGACTGTCGTAGCGTCCACCGCCTCCTACCGCGTTTTGTGCACCCGTGGAACTGTCCCAGTATTCAAACACCGTTTGGTTGTAGTAATCCAGTCCGCGGACGAGCGTCGGGTTTGGCGTGTAGGCAATATTGAGTGCATCCAAATATTCAAGAACCGTTTCGTGATACTGGCGGGATTCAGCATCGATAAACTGTTCAAGTTTCGGGGCATTCTTCAAGAGAACCTGCGTGTCTTCTTCCTTTGAATCGAGGAGTCTGAGCGCGTTTCCTTCCAAGCGTGAACGATCAAGTTCCGGCAGGTGACGCTCTTTTCCAATGAAAAAATCTTTCAACGCCTGTTCAAATTCTTTGCGGTTCTCGCTGTTTCCAATGTTATTGATTTGGAGTCTCAAGCGAGGAAGAATCTGGAGATCTGACAAAATAAGTGTAAGAGTCTGTATGAGCTGTGCGTCGAGGCTGGGATCTTTGAGTCCGATCAATTCCAAGTCCAACTGGTGGAATTGGCGGTAGCGTCCTTTCTGCGGTCGATCGTGACGGAAACAAGGTCCTATTGCATAGAACTCAACAGGTTGCGGCAATTGCTGCATCCCGTGTTCAATGTACGCGCGGCAGATACCGGCAGTGAATTCCGGACGCAATGCAAACTCCGCGACTTCATCGGTTTTTTGCTTGGCGCTCACCATAAACAATTCCTTTTCGACAATATCCGTGTGCGCTCCAATCCCGCGTTCAAAAATAGCACGGTTCTCGTAAATAGGCGGATCGATACGCTTATATCCCGCTTGGCGAGCACGGTGACGTACGGCTTTTTTGATATACGTCATGTACTGCTGATCTTCAGGTAGTACATCGTGAACGCCTTTCGGAGTGCGGAATAGTGGTTGAGACATAAAGCGTGAGTTTAAAGAGTGTGTGAACACCGAGAATAGCCCTATGGGCTCAAGAAAAGTACTTTATGAGGGTAGCAGGGTATGGTTCTCTTGCCAAGGGGGTACGGGGTGTCATGTGCTTTAAATTGTGAGAAAACGGCATCGTCGCACGAATATTGCTATTAATTTAATTATATGTTTTAATAATACATATTCCCCGTCGGGAATAGCTGTCTGAAATCGATATTTCACAGCGTCGGTTTGTCACAATTTCTAGGAGAGGTCCCCATGTTTCGCAGCAGTTTGTTTACCGTTGTTGCTCTGTGTGTCACTTCCGCCCAGGCTCAGGTTACCGTCACCTATAGCGGCGATACGTTTCCCGCTTATATCGTGTACGACGACCGGCCGGCATTGAAGACCGATGAAGAGCTTGCAAAAGACTTGCCATTCTTCGAGACACACGATGTTGACGATGCCAAGAAAAATTTCACCATCAAACCCGGAAAGGTGAAGCTCTGGGTTCGTCCCATGCACAACAATTCGTGTTCGCTTCCCGTTCAGTACTCCATCAACAATGGAGAGTGGACGGAAATTACAATCTTCGCTCAATTACTGGAGGTTGCGGATAAGGATAGTATTCGTATCAAATTTCATCCGCCCATTGCGCCCTGGAATGCATCAATCGTGATGGTCAAAGGAAAACCCGTCCTCGTCGGACTGGATCGGCCTTGGTCCACTTTCGAACTCACGAAATGGGAAGAGAAAAATGCAGAGACGGATATGGATGAAGAATTTTCAAATTCCCTGATGATGATCGCGAAATACGGTGTTCCGGAAATGGCCGCGCGTCTCGCCAAGTATTGTACGGAGACGAAAAAGCATCGTAAGGATCATGTCTCGGCGATTCTGTCGCTTGGATTAGTATGCACGGAAGATGAATTGAAAGCGGCAATCGAAAAGGGCCTGACGAATGTCTTGAAAAAGGCTTTGGCAAAAGACAGGAAAATCGGCTTGTTCACTGGCGAAGATCTGATGATTGCGCAGGAATTTCAGCGAATGGGTCGCGGTCAGAAGAAAAAGAAGTAAGACAAACCGGCATACAGACAGGAGGGTTGGTGGCATTGCCATCAGCCCTCCTTAGCCGTGCCTTTTGCCTGCAAAATATTCCATGTGAGCATGGCCATATCTTCACGTGTGTACCAACGCTTATGAATAAAATCGTGTGTAAGAAGATTGTTGTTTCCCGCAAAATAAATTTCCCCTTCGAAGTGTGTTTTTGTTTTCTTAATGGCAAATCCAGCGGCATCGAGAAGAAGTTTCAGTGCCGATGTATTGCGGTACAAATCTGAATCCGCAACTTCGCTCGTATCGCATGCGGCATTGGAATCTATCAACTGACAAAAAGCTCGTGCATCGGTGGCGGTAATGGATTGATAGGGAAAGAAAGAGGAGCCGGAACCGAGGCGCAGTCCTAATTTTCCGAGCGCGGTAATTGCTTTCGATGCTTCCATGGATGCATAGACATCGTCGTAACCGCTGATGTTATTTTTAGATGCATCGAGTTTCACAAATCCTTTATCGGAGAACGTGGGAATCATATAGAGCGATTGATCGACAATTTTTGCGGGCATTTTTGAAAGTGTGCGAGTGTCTTTCTGGAATGAAAATTCGGTTGGCCCAGTCGATGCACTCACTGTTGTATGGAAATGATTCGCAAATTGTTCCGCAAAAGAATCCAATCCTTCGTCGTCGCGCGCCACATTGCAGCCATAGAAGAGCGCCGTGCTGCCGGTTGCAAACATTGTTGTGGGCAGATCGTAAATGGATGCAGCGCGGAATTTTTTGTTGAGAGCGGGGTCATTTGCATAGAGAGCTCCATTGATATTCGGTGCCTGATTTACATACAGCCCGACTTCATTGCCGTGACCGAAATAGACGAAGGAAGAAATAGGGCCGTATGTTTTCTTGAAATCTTTCATCGCCCCAATAAATTCGTCGCCGTCGTGCACGTTGTATTTGCTGCCGCCGTTTTCTTGAATGTAGGTATCCGCGGCGTACTGGAATAAATAACCGGAGGTTCCGCCTTCGCCTACAATCACCAGCGGGGGAGTTGCGCTTTTGAGAACTGCGCCCGCTGCAGGCGCGGTATCTTTCGGTTTGTCATCATAAAAAAGACAGCCCGTGGCAATAAGAAGAAGACCGATGCACAAGCCGCGGTATTGCATGTGCGGAGATGCTACAGGAGGGGTTTTGATTTCTTCAAATGAAATGTTTTTTTAATGGGGCGATCGAAGGGGCTCGAACCCTCGACCCTCAGGACCACAACCTGATGCTCTAACCAACTGAGCTACGATCGCCATAAAGAACGCGCGGGCAGTGTAGCATCTTTGTCCGCGCGCTCAACCGAATTGTGGCTTAGAAAGAGGGAAATTGCTGTGAATCCAGGCTGTCTGCACGGATAATTGCAATAGGAGTATCCGCGGATTCGATCGGTTTTGGTGCCGGTGCAGGCGTTGGAATGGGAGCCGGCGTAAGAGGAGTTTGCTGAATAGGGGTCGAAATCGGAGTTGTTGGAGTCGGTGCAGGAACCGGTTTTGGCATGGGGACCGGAACAGGAATGGGTTTTGGTGCTGCAGGCGGATTGATAGGTGTAGGAGCCTGAGATTGAACCGGAGCAACGGATGCCTGCGGTGCAGGAGTCGGCATGGGTTTCGGCACAGGAACCGGAACGGGTTCTGGCTTTGGTGCAGGTGGAGTAACAATCGGTGTTGGAGCCGGTACTGGCTTTGGCATCGGAGGAGCGATAGGTGTCTGAACGGGTGTCGGTACTACCACGGGAGTTGCAGGAGTCGGAGTCGGCTTCGGCATGGGAACCGGAACTGGTGCAGGTGTTGGAGTGGAAACTGTCGGTGCTGTGACAGGTGTAGGTTTCGGCAATGAAACCGCTGGAGCAGGAACCGGTGCCGGCATGGGGGCCGGGGTAGGTTTTGGAACGACTACAGGAGCTGGCGCTGGAGTAGGCGCAACAGGAGCCGGAGTCGGTACTGCCTGCGGTGTGGGGGCAACGACAGGTGGAGTAGCAGGTGCAGGGACCGGTTTTGGCATTGGAACTGCAGGTGCTTGTACGGAAGTCGGTGCAGGCTGTGTCGTTACAATCGGAGCTGCAGGTGTAGGAGTCGGCTTTGGAGCAACTACAGGGGCTGGAATTGGAGCTGGGGTCGGTGCAGGTGCAGATGCGGCGACCGGCGGAGTACTTTGCTTGAGCCATGCCGGTGCGGGGGCCGGAGTTGCAGGTTTTGGTGCGGATGCTGGAGCGGGAGCCGGCTTCGGTATTGCAGGTGTAGGAACAGGCGCAGGGGCAGGTGTATTGACTGCCGGTGCTGCAGGAGCGGGCGGAGTTGCCGGCTTGGGCGGTGTGTCCAATCCTTTTTTCAACCAAGACGGTGCTGCTTTTTCATCAATGCGTGCCGTTTCTGCAACGGGTGCGGAACTTGCCGCATTTTCTTCACGCTTCGAAATATCTTCTTTGGTAGGAGCAGGTGTTGCTACGGGTGCGGATTGCTTTGCTGCCGCAGGAACAGTCGCTGCGGGAATGACCAAAGGCGGAGGAGTTTTTGTTGTATCGTCTTTGGCGACGATTGTTTTTTCCATATCTGCAAACGTTTGATCCAATGATTTTCCGCGGCGCAGTTTAGACAGGAAAAATACGCCAGCCAGTCCCAGAATGGCACAAAGAAGGAAGATGCCGAGTCCGATGAGAATAGACAAGAGAGACCAGTTGTTGCTGGCAATAACCGTTCCGCCGTTGCTTGATTGTGAACTGGCGGCACTGACAGGAGCTACTCCCGCATTTTGAACGGAAATCTGCTGCTGATCTTTTGCAGCATCCTGTCCGTCGATGAGATTTTTTACTTGCAGCGTGACTGTGTATGTTCCGTTTGCTGCGTATGTATGCGTGGGGTTCATTGCCAAACTTTCTTCGCCGTCACCGAATGACCAGTGATACAAGAAAGAAGATTGTGTACTTCCGTTCAGAGACATTGCCGTAAAAGAATACGAACCGTTTTCTCCCGGCGTACTTGTCATGTGAATGGGGCTCACGATCATTCCGTTATTTTGCGCGAAGAGTGCAGTAGTGGTTTCGATATTTTGCACGCGTGCATTCCCATCGGCGCCGACTGTGGTAACCGCCATGGTGCGTGTGGTCAGCGGTGAGGCAAACCAAATGTAGAGCGGTTCAGCGTAGAGCTGGAAAAACGTTGCCTGATTTTGAACATCGTTCGAGGGATTGCCGTCGTTATCGGTATCTCTCTTTGTATCTAAATCCAATGATAGCGGTTTCACGTCCGGATTGAGCGGAGAGAGTTTTAAAAGTTGCTGGCCGTTCGGGAGAACGACGCGCTGGTTCGTATCCATGGGCGGATCAATCTTTACAAGGCCCATCAATGTATTGCCGCTGCCCGGCATGGCGGGTGCGGACGACATGCCCATTCCTACGTCGCCCGGGTTTCTTGCTTTTGCGTTGATGTTGAACGTGCGGAGAATGCTGGTGGATTGGTCTCCTGATTTTATTTCTGCAATAAGTGAATATGCACCGGGCTGAATAAAGCGGTAACGGAATGTTTCCGTGCGCGCAGCCTGAATAAACGTGCGATCCTGTGTAAGGATCCAAGAATATGTAGGAGATTGCAAATCGCTTGTCGGAAGAATTTCCAGAATCTCTCCCACCGTCAATTGCATCTGTTCTACTCCGGAATCTGTAAATGCATTCATTTGCTGCTGCATGCCAAGATCCATTTGTGCACTCACGGATGGAGCAAGCATGGATATAGCCAGTGTCAGGAGAACGGATACGTTGAGGATGCGCATTGTCATATTAAACTTGGTCAACGAGATAACGAGTCACCAGTCCCACGATGATTTGTGAGAACAGAATGATGGAGAGACCGATGAGTGTGTACATGATAATTTTCTTCGCCTTTTCTTTGGAATCATCCGATCCCAAACCGACGATCATATAAATACCGGCAATCACAATGGTTGCCACAGAGACAAGCGACATGAAAGAAAGCACGGATTGTAAAATATTAATAATAATGCCGCGCGGATTTCCGTCATGAGGAATACCGGCAAGTCCGGTTGTTGCATTCACTCCCGCAAGCGGACCGCCGCCTTGGTAGACTGGGGCTGCCAGTACGCTTTGTACGGACATCAGAACGCTTGTAAAAAGTGCGGTAATCCGGCTTGCCTGTTTCATAAGAGAGGTGGAAGACATTTCTCCTTATAGTAGCATAAATCGGCCGATCAAGCTACTCTCTTTTTACCTTTTGCCAAGATTATGAGGCCTCATTCGCGTCTTCTCCTGAAATCTGCCGCCCAGCCTGCACTTTTGATCACGGATTTGATCAATATTCGGTATTTGACGGGTTTAACCTTGAGTTCGGGTCTTTTATTGGCACTTCCCCGCGGATACATCCTTTTTGTCGACAGTCGCTACACGGAAGCCGCTGCGGAAGGCGCCTATGATGATGTGGAGGTGCGGGATATCGGGGAGAGTGCAAAAGTCATGAAAAAAATACCGGTCTGTGCATTTGAAGAAGATAATGTGACCGTTGCGCGATTGCGTCGCTGGAAAGCTCAGTGGAAGGAAACGAAGTTTGTACACGCTTCCGGAGCCGTAGAAGAATTTCGTCGGAGCAAAGACGAGAAGGAATTGATTGCCATGCGTCGTGCGGAAAAAATCACGCGGGAACTTTTGCGCCGCACACCGTCCGCACTTAAAACGGGACTGACCGAAATCGGGCTTGCATGGAAAATTGAACAGTGGGCGCGCGAGCTTGGCGCGGAGCGAATGTCTTTCGATTCCATTGTGGCGTTTGGCTCTCACACAAGCCGTCCGCATCATCATCCGACTGCGCGTAAGCTTGGGAAAAATATGATTGTACAATTGGATATCGGGGTGATGTATCGCGGGTACTGCAGCGACCGCAGTGCGGTGTTTTTTACGGGCCCCATTCCTGCGGAACAAGAACGAGCATATAAGGCGGTACTTGAAGCAAAAGAAGCGGCAAAAAAAGTCATCAAAGCAGGTGTGGATGTAAAAACAGTGGATGATGCTGCACGCAAAGTATTACGTTCGTATGGCATGGAAGATGCGTTTACACACGCGCTGGGACATGGAGTCGGGCTCGAGGTTCATGAAGGAGTGACGCTTTCGCCCCGTGGAAAGGGGGAAAAGCTCGTGAAAAATGAAATCGTTGCCGTCGAGCCGGGAGTCTATTTTGCCGGTAAATTTGGCATCCGTTTGGAGGATATGGTCGTTGTACAGTAAAAATTCCAAAAGATGACTGAGCACTACTCTGTCTATTTTGTCATGCAACAGTGCAGGAAAAAAGAACTGTTTTCTGGTACTATAAGGAGAAATATTTACATCCAAACACACACCCATGGTTCAGAAGCTTCTCAGCAGTATCGTGATTGCATCGCTCTTCGCTCCGGCACTTGCCGTTGCCGCGGACACTCCGTCTGTCGGACATGCACAGGATTTTATTCTTACTGCGTATTACTCTCCGCTGCCGGATCAGTGTTGCTATATAAAAGGAAGCGAGATTGCGGATAAAATTTTAAATGGAAACGGAACGCATGGTGCAGACGGAACGGCCGTGTATCCGGGCATGCTCGCCGCACCTCCTACGTATGCGTTCGGAACACGCATCGTTCTTCCGGGGCTTGGCACTATGACGGTGCATGACAGAGGTGGTGCTATTCAGGAATTGGATAAGGCACATCGTCTGGATGTATGGGCAGGCTACGGAGAAGAAGGACTCGCGCGTGCGCTCGCATTTGGAGTGAAGCGTATTCGCGGAACCGTGTACGGACCGAACGACAATCCTCCCGCTGAAGATATCAATCTCGCAAATCTTCCTGCACCGCTGGATCAGCTTAAGCCCTATATTGTTGCCGATGCGGGAATTTTGGATTTGCAGCCTGCAGCCGGAGACAGGGGACTCAGTGTCACGCTCTTGCAGCAGTATTTAAAAGACGCGGGAGTCTTTACCGCACAGGCCACGGGACTCTTTGGCAATGAAACGCAGAAGTCTCTTGCAGAGTTTCAAGCACAGTATGGTTTAGAAGGGGATGGCAGTGTGCTCGATCAAAAAACTGCGGCCTATCTTGTTGCCGTGACCGGTATGGATGAAAAAAAGCAGAA
This sequence comes from uncultured Candidatus Peribacteria bacterium, assembly GCA_964554785.1. Taxonomy (GTDB): domain Bacteria; phylum Patescibacteriota; class Gracilibacteria; order Peribacterales; family Peribacteraceae; genus CALREJ01. Next base: position 258,855 of record CAZKPW010000002.1, read on the forward strand.
CCCCGTTTCGTTCGTTGGAAAGGAAAGCAGTGCTGCGGATATTCAGTCTGCAAAGCGCTTACTTCGTTTCCTTGGTTACTATCGCGGTCGTACGGACGGCGAATATTCCGATGCGCTTTTTACCGCAATCCTGACGTATCAGAAGGATCAGAAATTGGTGGGCGATGCAGAATCGCCGGGTGCAGGACGCATTGGTCCCATGACGCGTTCTAAACTTGTGAATGAATGGCGCAAGCGTATGACAGCTCAGCGTGCGGAAAAATTACTCACGCTTAAAAAAATAGGCGATGTGCTCGCAAAGCGCGGCGAAATGGTGAGCTCATTTTTGAGCATGGGACAGAACGGTACATCCGTGCGCACGGTACAGAATTTTCTGGTAAGTCTTGGGTATATGGATGCGAAAAAAGTGAACGGAAATTTTGGTCCTCTTACCAAAGAGGCAATCGCGAAGTATCAGATGGATCGCGAACTTATTAAGACAGAAAATGAAAAAGGTGCGGGAACGATTGGACCTGTGACACTGCGTCGCATGCGTACCGATCAGGTCCAGCAGCTCTACCGCGTTGTTCGTGCGACAGGATGGCAGAGTATTTAATTGATTTTCGCGTGCACTTTCTGCACTCTGTTCTCTCATGCATCGCTTCTTTCTTTTTCTTGTCGCGTTTGCAGTGCCCGTCGTGGCATCTGCAGCTCCGTCAGTCGTTCCCATCAATCGGTACGATGCGTTTCAATTGGTGTGGGACAGTATCCATCGTCCCGTAGAAAAAACATCCGAGAAAGCATACACCGATGTTCCGGCTTCCGATCCTGCCTACGCAAAAATTCGCTACGCAAAATCCAGAAATATTCTTGGCGATTTTGATACGTTCCGCCCGAAGGATCCGCTTGATCTTACCTCTGCATTGATCTGGCTTTTTCGTACGCGCAATCTTGCAGATCCGGAGGACATCAACCCGGATACTCTTTCGGGATTTTTAGTGGAATATCAGATTGCAACTCTGCCTCCGAATCTGGATGACGTTCCGAATATCACGGAAGATCAATTGATGTTCATGATGCGCTCTTTAGACGAACAATTGGCGATGACACCGCGAGAAATGAGTCTCTACAGCGAAAAATTCCATGGCAAAGGAACGGCATTCGGTGAGTCTTTCGATATGTACGCTATGACCGCGGCTCATAAATATTTTCCGTATAACACGCTTGTGAAAGTGACAAATATAGATAATCAAAAATCCGTGATCGTGCGCGTGAATGACAGAGGACCGTATGTGAAAAATCGTTATATGGATTTGAGCTTGGGAGCATTCACCACCATTGCCGAGCGATCCAAGGGAGTCATTCGTGCAACCATGCAGAGACTTGGCGATGTGAATATCGTGGGGCCGTGCGCGCAGCCACCTATTCTTCAGCAGCGCATCACGCGTAACACCATCCTTGCACCGGGATTGCCACGCATTGTGCATTTGGGAACGCAAGTGACGCTCAGTGCGAATCGTTCGTTCGTCGTACGTCGCATTGTGTATCCCGATGGATTTGTATCCGAAATTCAAAACTGGATTTTGCCCGAGGAAAATTTTACGCTGACGCCATCCGTTGTCGGTGATTATACTTTTCAATTAAGCTCTGCAGACGGTAAAAACCGCGAAATGAGTATGCAGGTGGTGAAGTGTGCAGATACGAATGCTCAGTAATGCGAGAAAAGCCCCACCTACTGGAGGCGGGGCTTTCTCTTTCATAGCGCGTGCAGTTCAGCATCATGTTGCCGGGAGTTTTATTTCCCGACGTACGGTCCACCTTTGTAGGTGAGCGTCACGGTGCCATTTTTTTCGCTCGTCTTTTCGAATGCGCATACGACGGTAATACCGTCATCTGCATCTTCAATGTGCCCCCTCTGGAACCCATCGAGGACACCGATGCGTTTTGCGAATTCGTTCCCGGTGTTTTTGTTGAAGAACGGACTGACTTCCATCTCGTATTGCGCCATTGCGCGGCCGAGTGTGGCGACCAGTTTCAAATTCTTCAAGCGTGTTGCGCTTTTTGCGTACGTACCGGACTTCATGGTAAGCGTGGCAAACTTTCCAGTCAGTTCAACACTCTGGAACTTTCCGACACCTGGCGTGACGGAGGTTAAGAATGCGATCACTGGCTGGACATCGTCGACACTTTGAATACGATCATCGTATTCAATCTTCCACCGCCAGTCGGTCTTCACGGAATCAATCGATTCAATGGCGACGACGTGCGGGAGTCGCTTCTCGGCGGCTGTTGATTGATTCTGCGTTGCAGGAGTGCAACCAACAAACAGACAAGCGGCGACACACAAAACGATCGAAAACAAACGAAACATGTGCTAGTTCCTCCTATAAACCTGGACTGTTTGCATGCCGACGAAACAAGTATCGTGGAATGCGCTGGACTCAGGCTGGTTGTAGCATTTTCGCCACTCGAAAAATGAGGAAAATGCTACAACCGATTGGAGGAATTGAACTGCGATGCTATCAAAGAGCTATCAGGATAGAGTTCCTGATAATGTTTATTATACAATAAATATAATATAAAGCAACAAACAACTGCTCTGGCAATGGCTGAATAAGAGGTTTTAGACGGCCAAAACCCCTCCTCAAAACCTCTGTTTTCTGCTATAATGAAATGATTTTCGAGAACTCTCTCGGATTCAACAATTCAGACACACATGGTCACCTTTGCACGTTTCTTCTTCTGGCCGATACTGTGGATCGTCGTCACGATCGGTGGATACATCTTAAATCCGCAGATTTGGAGTGCCGTTTGGACATGGTTTACGGATGATCCGGTGAATCACACATTTTTGATCGTGAGCATCTATTTTGGATGGAAACTGTTTGGAAACGTGATGCGTTTTATTGGGGAATATTGGGACGCTCGTCATTTGGTGAGCATGAAGGTGCTGGTCCCGCGTACCGATAGCAAAGTGGATCAGGAGAAGCGCACGGAAAAAGATTTCAAGGAAAAAGTTGCCATCATGGAACAGCTCTATCGTGCATTGGGTGAAGTGAAGAGTTTGTCTTTCTGGCAATCGCTCCACTACTGGATTTTCAGAAACATCACGATGAGTTTTGAAATGTATGCAGAGCAAGGGGAACTTGCGTTCTTCGTTGTCACGCAACCGAAGTTCGTATCCATTATTGAAAAGCAAATTACGTCGTATTACCCGGATGCAGAAGTCACGCGCCAGCCGACGCCGGACATTTGGCCGAAAGGAAAGAAGTTAGTTGGGTACAACATGCAGCTCCAGAAGAAATTCATGTACCCAATCCGCACCTACGAAAACATGCAGGACGATCCGCTCAACGATCTTGCGAACGTCTTGAGCAAACTGATGCCGGAAGATCAGGCGTGTATTCAGCTGGTCTTCAAGCCGTCTTTTTCCAATAAGTGGGGCAAGAAGGCAAAGGCATTTGCAAGTACGGCGTTCAAGGGCAAGAAAGAAAGTTGGTTTAGTAAAATCCCCGTTATTTCTCCGGTCATTCGTTTCCTTGCCGGACAGGACAGTGAAGGAAATTCGAGCGCACCCGGTGCATCCCATGGCGATTCCTTCGTGCGTATGATTGCGCCGGAAGAAGAACTCTATAAGCAGATGGGTGAAAAAGCGGGCATGAGCTGGTTCCACTGTTCCGTGCGCGTGCTAGCCTCTGCAAACACCATGAAAGAAGCAGTGGATATTACAAACGGTATGCAGGTTGCGTTCAACGTGTTTAAGCATCTCTACGGAAATGCCTTCGTGAATCGCCGCATGTTCGTAGAAATTTTCCCGCTCGTGTGGAATGCGCCGTTCATGTATTGGATGTGGAAAAATCGTATTAATGGACACCTGTCCAAAGAATGTTTGCTCGTGGAAAAAGAAATGGCGGGCCTCTTCCATTTCCCGGACAGTCGGTACAACAAAATGCCCATCATTCAGTGGATTGCGTACAAAGTGCTTCCGCCGCCTCCGGATGTTCCGAAGGAAGGAATCTTGCTCGGTATCAATCACTACCGCGCGCAGGACACGGAAATTCGCTTCCTCAGCAAGGACCGTTCCCGTCATCAGTATATCATCGGTAAATCCGGTTCAGGTAAATCCGCGCTGCTTAGCTGGCAGTCTCGTCAGGATATCGCGAACGGAGAAGGTGTGTGTATCGTGGATCCGCACGGAGACTTGATTGAAGACGCCCTCGCACATGTGCCGAAGGAACGTGCCAAAGATATTATCGTCTTCGATCCGTCCGATACCGAACGTCCTCTTGGACTGAACATGCTCGAAGCAAAGACCGATGAAGAGAAAGATCGCGCATCACTCGATGCGATGGAAATATTTATCAAGCTCTTCGGAAATGAAATCTTCGGACCGCGCATTCAGCATTACTTCCGTAACGGTTGTCTGACTCTTATGGACGACGAAGACGAAGGTGCCACGCTCATTGATGTGCCGCGTCTCTTCGTGGACGACGAATTCCAGCGCTACAAGGTCGCAAAGTGTAAGAACGTCGTGGTGCGCAGCTTCTGGGAGAATGAAATGGCAAAGACCGGTGCGCGTGAAAAAGAAGAAATGATCCCGTACTTCTCTGCGAAATTCGGACCGTTTGTCACAAACTCCACCATGCGCAATATCATCGGGCAGCCGAAGAGCGCGTTCGATATCCGCCAAATTATGGACGAAGGCAAAGTGCTCCTTGTGAACTTGAGCAAAGGTAAAATCGGAGATGTAAACGCGCAGCTCCTCGGTCTTATCTTCGTGAATAAAATCAACATGGCCGCTATGTCCCGTGCGTCTATCCCTATGGAAGATCGTCGCCGCTTCTACTTGTACGTGGATGAGTTCCAGAACTTCATTACCGATGCGTTCTCTTCTATCTTGAGTGAAGCGCGTAAGTACGAGCTCGCGCTCATTATGGCGCACCAGTACATCGGGCAGCTCACAGACAAAACGTCTGCATACGAAGGAGCTAACAGTAAAGTGCGCGACGCGGTCTTTGGTAACGTCGGTACAATCATGAGCTTCAAGATTGGTGCGGAAGATGCCGAGTATATGGCAAAAGAATTTGCACCGACACTCTCCGAGCAAGATGTGATTGGTATTCCGAACTTCAATTGTTATACAAAGCTCAACATCAATAACACAAGCAGTCGTCCGTTCAGCATGGCTACCATCTACGACGAATCGCAGCGCAACAATAAGCGCGCGGAACTCATCAAGGAATACAGCCGCATGAAGTACGGTCGCAAGAAGGTGTTTGTGGACCAAGAAATTGAGGATCGCATTGGTATTATCCGTGCACCGGAAGAACCGGCTGCATAAGCGAGTAATGGATTAATTGAGTTATTTGCTGATGTATAACTATTTTATGGTATATTGACAAAAATCTATTTTAACATAAAATATACATACATAGTCCGTATGGTAAAGAATGAACGGAAGGGCTGTGTATGTCCGATGTTTGTTCTTTCACTTCACAGAAAGCGATTTGAAAATGTTAGACTGGACCCGTTTGTTTTTGGAGGAAATTGGTCGTGATATGGAGCAACCAGCGCGCATTGCAGCATTGCATGCTGCGAATGCAAATGTGAGTTTGATCATCCAAGGATGCGAGACCGACGATGCGGTTTTGCAGCAGGTTTTGTATTGGCATTCGGCATTGTTGCCGAATGACTTGCTTGCAAGGTTCACGGAAATCATTCCGGCAGAGCTTCAGGCCCACCCTGTTACGCAGTTGCTAAATGCGATCGTTGTCTACAGCACCGCACGGCAACGGAACGTGGATGATTGGCAAGAAGTCTACCATTTGTTCGAGGTTTGTCCCCCAACGGATCTGGACTGCCTGCGGACAGCGCTGATCTTTAATTACCGATTTCTCTGCGCGCGTAATGCGGGCATGGATGCTCAGACGCTCGACTATTGTTACAGGATGGCTGCGCAGAATGTGGAGCACCTGGATGGACCTACCCGGCATCTGATGTTGGGCTTCATCTTTTTCAATCGGGCACGCCAGCAGATTTCGGTAAATAGTGAACTCGCTTGGGATCTGTACGAAAACGCCGGCAATCAGCGATGGGCTTGGTTCAAGCATCTCACGAGAGCGATGAGCATGTTGAGCGGCGACTTTAGAGTCATTGCCGCAGCAACCCAGGCATGGAAATTATGGGATGCGGCTGACAAGCTGTTTGGAGATGGATCGAAAGAGAAGTTGTCGATCCATGAACTCGCAAAGGGATTGGAGGAAACCTTTCCTGTGAACCGTGAGTTTGCGGTGAAGTAGGATCTCGGCTCCGCTCGATCTGACATTCAATCAAATAATTTCGCTTACTACGTGAAGAAATAACAATCGGACACATCGTCAGGGATTTTCCTGGCAACCGGGGCGCTCAGCGTCCCGGTATTTTTTTGTCGTGCTTGGAACCTATGCTACTATTTCCATCCAATCGTAACTTTCAAACCTTTAAACTTTTAAACCTTCAAACCCCATCCCCCTATGTCCAGCTTCTCTCAAATGAAAGACATGTACCGCATTCAGCGGGACGCAAAGCGTATTAAGAAAGAATTGAAGAACGTGCACGTAGAGGCAGAAGCAAGCGGCGTGAAAGTGGTGGTGAATGCGGAGCAGGTCATTGTCTCCATTGAAATTGGTCCGGATGTGCCGCGTGAAGACATTGCACGCCTCACCATGGACGCTCTGAACCGCGCTCTTGGAAAGGCACAGATTGTTGCAGCCGAACGCATGCAGGGCATTATGAAGCAGATGGGAATGGGTATGCCCGCGGGCGATGCACCAGACGCCTGATTTTGTTTTTGTTTCGCACCGTCTTATGAAGAAGCTGATTTTGCCCGTTCTTATTCTCCTTCTTGCCGTGCTTATTGTACGCGGTTGGTACGGACATGCGTTGAGTGCGGTGGATAGAAGCGATGTGCGAACGGTCTTTACCGTGGAGAAAGGGGAGTCGACGGGGCAAATTGCGGCGGATCTTGCCGTACAGAATCTTATTCGCTCTCCGTTTGCGTTTAAGTTGTATGTAAAAATGAGCGGCCAAGCGGGACAATTGAAAGCGGGAACGTTCGTGGTGAATTCTTCCATGACAGCACCGGAAATTGTTGACATTCTGGCCGGTGGAAAATCTGCGGAAGAAATTATCACCATTCCGGAAGGGTTTACCGTGGAAGATATTGATGATCTTTTCGTGAAGAAGGGGATTATGAAAGCGGGAGAATTGGTGAAGTGTGCCAACACCTGCGATTTTTCTGCATTTACATTTCTCCCAAAAAGCAACGACCTTGCTCCTCGTGGAGGAAAAGTGGAAGGATATTTATACCCCGACACGTATTATGTCACGCTCTCCGATTTCGATCCTCACGCATTTTTGAGTCGCTTGCTCACGACATTCAAGCAGAAAATAGTCGACGATTTGGCCTCCGACATAAAAGCATCCGGCAGATCTCTTGAAGACATTATGATCGTTGCATCGCTGGTGGAAGAAGAAACACGCACTGCTACAGAACGCCCCATTGTTGCGGGAATTATTTGGAAACGGTTTGATGAACGCATGGTACTGGGGATAGATGCAGCGGTTCGGTATGTGGTCGATAAAAAAAGTGCAGCAATTACTCAATCGGATCTGCAAATTGAATCTCCTTACAATCTTCGGAAAGTGGCAGGCCTTCCGCCCGGCCCTATTGCAAACCCAAGTCTGTCGAGCATACAAGCAGCGCTGCATCCGGAAAAATCACAGTATTATTACTATTTGCATGGGAGCGACGGGAGAATTCATTATGCCGTTACGAATGACGAACATAATGTGAATCGCGCGACGTACTTGAGATAATAACAATAGTTATGTTTTTGCATTTCCCGCATTGATGAGCATTGCGTACCATTGTCCTACTTGTCGCTTTTGGTCATCGGACATTTCTTGTCCACGAAGGTTCTTCACCGTTCGTTGAGTGAGTAGTTCGGCAAGAAGGGCGCGGAAGCGATCAATAAGAATGGTCGATGCGGTCTGTTCTTCAATGGCATGTGCAATACTCATGCTTTCCTGAAAAATTGCATCTGTTTCCATTGCCCATGGGAATGGCGCTGCGGTTGCATTGAATGGCATAAAACCATCCTAGTAGCCACTTTGCTACATGCAATAGATTTTGCTAAAAATGCCATTTTATGCTAAAATAATGAAGAGAAACATTCATTATCAGTCACACTCATATACACTCTCCGTATGCACGCCCTTCCGCTTAATAATCATTCCGGCAACGAACATTATCACCGTTTGAAGATAGGCGTGATGGGTTCAGCCAGCGGTCCGCAGACACTCGATGCGTCTGCTCGTGCAAAGGCGCGAAAGCTTGGGGAGGAGATTGCAAAACGCGGTCATATTTTTATTAACGGCGCTTGTCCGGGTTTGCCGAACGATGCACTCATCGGTTGCAAGGAGCATGGCGGCTTTTCCGTCGGTGTATCGCCTGCATTTTCCGAATATCAGCATGTGCATGAATACATGTCTCCGCACGATCACGACATGATTATTTATACGGGTATGGGATTCATGGAGCGCGATATCATTAACATTCGTTCCGCGGACGGCGTGGTTATTATCGGCGGCGGTATCGGCACGCTCAACGAGCTTACGATTGCCTATGACGAAGGTCGTCCGATCGGCATCGTCACCAATTCCGGCGGTATCAGCAACGCAGTGCCCCATGTGATTGAAGAATTGTGCATGCGTACCATTCCTCCGAATATGGTCTTCGATGACGATCCCGCTATTCTCCTGGATAAACTCGAAACAGTCGTTCGTGCATTCCCGCTTCCCATTCGCGAAGACGGTCGTGTGATTGATGATAAAAATGGACGTGGTTAAAACGAGTTATCAGTTACCGGTTATCTGTTATCAGTATTGGAATTATTTTTTTATTTGGTGAAACCGTTTTGTCGTAACGCTGCAAGGAGCTGAGAGGCAAAAGCATTTTGAGGATCGATTGCGAGCATGCGTTCCAGGGTTCGAGCGGTCTCTGTAGCTTTATTCTGCTCTGCATAAATGCCCGCAAGCGTTTGCAGTGTGTCTATTTTGTCACCTTCTATACGTAATGTTTCCTCATATTCCAGTGCGGCATCAGCCGGTTTTCCGGTTTTTGCGTAAATGTATGCCAAGTTAAAATGTGCGTCTGCGTAGTAGGGATTGATGGCAATTGCTTTCTTGTATGCAGATGCAGCCTCTTCCAAATTATTCTTCTGCACGTAGACGGATCCAAGGTTATTGTAGACAGGGGAATACGTCGGATTCATTTCTTCCACTTTTTTGTACAGAAGGAGCGCATCGTCAATATCGCCGCGTCTCTCGTAGAGCATTCCAAGACTCATGAAAGAATCGCGCGCTCGCGGATTGGCCGCCATTCCTTTTTTATACGCTTCAATCGCTTCCTCAAATTTTCCCTGCTTCTCGTACACCAGGCCGATGTTTGCAAATGCGAGAGCGTTATCGGGTTCACGTTTAAGTACTTCATTCAATTGTTCCAGCGACTTTTCCATCATAGACGACTCACGATAGACATACCCTAAATTCAACCGAGCAGCTTGGGCATCCGGATAGGAGCGCAGTGTTTGCAGAAACATGGTTTCGGTATTCTTCCAGGTAAGGGATTGCTGGAGTGCAAGTCCGCTCAAAATCAGAATTGCAACAGCGCTTCCGCCGTAGACATATTCACGTGCATAGCGAGTGTTTTTTTGCAGCACATATCTGTCGAGTAGTGTGAGGATTGCCAGAAGAACCCCGATTTGCGGAATATAGGCATAGCGATCCGATGCCACATAGAAATATCCGCCTTTTGCAAAGTTGAAGAACGTCGGGAAAAGCGAAATCAAATAAAACGCGATCCCAATGCTCACCGTGCGCATTTTATTCCAAGAGAGGATGCCGATTATAATCAATGAGATCAGAAGGAATCCGGGTATCCAAAAATCCGGCGATGTAATAGTGATTGGCTTGGAGTAGGGATACAGAACCGAAAGATGCAGAGGTGCAAAGAATGATTGCAGATAGAAAATGGAACTCTTGGCTGCCATCAATATTTTTTCCAAAAGCGTGGATTCGGTGACCACATCTTGCTTCCCAAACAGTGCGACCACGCCGAAAATGAAAGAAAGAATGAAGTACGGAATTTTGTCGAGCATCATCTTCAGGCTCCAACGTTTGTTTTCAAGAAGATCGAGTAAAATCAGGACAATGGGCAGCGTGAGTACCATCACCTTCGAAAGCAATCCCAGTATGAATGTAAGGATGCTGATGGCGTAATGTCGTTTTTGATGTTCGGCACTGTCGCGGTAATAAAGATAACTGATAATCGACAGCAAAAAGAAAAAAGTGGAGAGCACATCTTTTGTGGCGGCAGCCCAAGAGACTGCTTCCGTATTGAGCGGATGTGCGGCAAAAACGAGTCCGCCCACAATACCGATCCATTTTTTCTTGGTGATGAGTGCAAGCATCCAACACACGCCGAGGGCATTGAGCGTATGGAGAACAAGGTTGGTGAAATGAAACATGAATGGATTCAGGCCACCAATCGTGTAATTAAACTGATACACCAAAAAGATCAGCGGATCATAGAGTTCCGGATCGAACGATGTGAACGCGCTCACAATATGATCCCATGAAAATCCTTTGATGATGGAATTGGAGACAATCAAATAGTTATCGTCCCATGCGACAAAGTTATTCCCGAGCGAGAGTCCGTAGACCGCAAACGTCAAAGCAAAGAATCCGAGTATCAGGCCGATAATCTGCGAGCGGGACATAATCATAGTATACGCGAATAACGGAATAACCGAATAACCGAGTAATGGAAATCAAACAAATAGTTTTGGTCCGTTATTCCGATCCCCGTTACTCCGTTATTCGCGTCATCCTTCCTTCGTAATCCAGCGAATAGGTGTTCCTTCAAAGGAGAACGTATCGCGGATGTTATTTTCAAGGAAGCGGAGCTGTGTGACATCCACTTCGTGCGGGTGCTTCACGAAGACGACGAATGTAGGAGGTACTTCTTCCGCCTGTGTAATGAACTTGCTCTTTCCAAGCTGTCTGGCCGGTACTTTGTGAATGGCGGATTCGTACCAGCGGAGCAGATCCTTGGTACTGATTCTGCGGACGCGGTTACGGGCAACGCTATCAATCAGGAGGAAGAGCTTCGGGAGGTTTTCGCGCGTCTTTGCAGAGGTAAACAAAATCGGAGCGTAACGACAGAAGGGGAATGCCAAGCGCACTTCCGCTTCTTTTGCTTCGCGCTGAGGACGATCCATTTCATCAGACTTATTGATGACAATCACAATGCCTTTTCCTTCATCAATCGCAATGCTTGCAATGCGCTTATCCTGCTTTGCTACCGGTTCAATAGCGCTCAAAACAATTACCGTGACATCGCTATCCTGCAATGCCTGCATACTTTTTACGTTGCTCAAATATTCCAGATCTTCTTCTACGCGGGCCTTGCGACGGAGTCCTGCGGTATCCACGAAAATATAATCTTTGTCTTCGTGGCGGATAATCATATCCGATGAATCGCGGGTGGTTCCCGGAATATCCGACACAATGCGGGCGGAGAGTGCGCGTTGCGGATCGCTCATGAGTGCGTTGATCATCGAGCTCTTTCCGACGTTTGGTTTTCCGATGATGGCCACGCGCGGCGGATTGGTATTGTCTTGTACTTCCTTCGGCTGCTTTGCAAAGTGCAATGTTTTTAAATGCTTGATGATAGATGCTTCCAATTCCGGCATCCCGATTTTATGCACGGCGCTCACGCCAATCACTTCTTCACTAATTCCCAGCGCCACATACTCCGGCAGGAGTCCTTCTATGGAATCGTGTCTGTCGCATTTTGTTGCAACCAGAATGACCGGAACGTGTGACTTCTTATTCTTGCGGAGCATTTCTACCACTGCAGCATCGCTGGCCGTGAGCTCTTCTTTACTGTTGATGGTAAAGAGAATGAGGTCCGCTGCAGAGAGGGCAATAAGAGACTGGGTCGCCACGTCATCTTCCAAATCGGTATCCGTCGATCCGCCGCCAATACCACCGGTATCCAGCAGTAAATAATCCATCTCATCTTTCTCAATTTTATACACGACATGATCGCGCGTGGTTCCCGCTACGTCGCTTTCAATGGCACGACGGCGACCCACCATGCGGTTAAACAAGGTGGATTTCCCCGTATTGGGTCGGCCGATAATTGCAACGGTAGGGAGACGGGCCATGTGAAGCGGTAGTCTATAGTATAATCAGAGATTATCGAAGGGCGTATTTCGTTTATTCATAGCATTATATGCGTATTTTACAGGATCAGACTGCATGAGCTAGACATTATAAAATACAACCATTACACTTTTTAGGCAAGCTCCACTCGGGGATTGTCGGTATTTCACTTCGCCGGCTGGAAGAGAACTTTAAAAGGAGTCCGATTAATGGAAGCGTTTTGGGTAGCTTTGATGCGGATGGGCAATGGCGTTGGCGAAAAGCTCATCATTCAAACCATTTTCTTCTTACTCCTTTTTGCGGGAGGGTGCCTAATCAAGTGGTGGACGCAGCGTAAATACGGGCTTCGTGTCACCGTACGCATGTGCTTTGCTGAAAACAGTGATCAAGGTGACACGGAACTTATCGACGAATACGTCCTTGGTGGCAATGTGCTTCAGGTTCTTGGAACAAAGCATCTGGCAAGAATATTAATTGCAGCACAGAACTCCACAGGTGACGGGTATATGATGACTTCACAATCATGGACAAAAAGTGAGGCGACTGAGGTTCTGAAAGAAATCAATAACCAAGTGGCTGCCAAACATCCTGGTAGCACCTTGGGACGCGCACTTGAAGATGCTAATTTAACCATAAAATGGTTTCTATCTGGCGTCTTTAGGCGGAGCAAGAACGAAGTGAGTGTGATTTTGATCCGTGCTGATCATGCACAGAAAATTGTACAAGGCGCATCAGTCATTGGAGATAAAGAAGAGATGATCGAAGTTCAGCAGCTCTTCTCTCATCAACAAATTTCAAAGGATTTCATTTTCAAGAAAAAACTCGCCCGCTAATTTCATCCAGCAACGCAGAGAAAACCCATTTGCGACACCTCGCAAATACCAAAAACCCCGACACAGCAATGTGTCGGGGTTTTGATTATTTAACGAGAGACATTTTCTAAGCTCATACTAGTAGGCATTGGATCCATTTGCGCAATGACTGTATCAAGATGTTCAGCAAAACGCTTTCTTTCCATATCAATGTCAGGAGATTGTTGATCAGCCTCTTGTTCATCTAACGATAGCTCTAGTGTTTCAAGTACTTCCATAGTGCGTAAGGAAAAGAATAAAGTGCCGCAGTATTCCATCGTTTTTCTGGGCCGCCAATCTCAAGGACCTCTGAAGTCGCAAAATTGCCCATTTGTCGCATCCATAAGCTCTCTGTATACTTCGCGCGATGTACAAAGACTATATCCCATCGGAGGTCGAAGCGAAGTGGCAGAAGGCTTGGGCAGATGCCAAGGTTTACGATTTCGATATCCACACAGCGAAAGATCCATTTTATCTGATGGTGATGTTCCCGTACCCGAGCGGAGCCCAGTTGCACGTTGGTCACTGGTTCCAGTATTCAATCCCCGATTCATACGGGCGATACATGAGGATGAAGGGAAAGGATGTGTTTCATCCATTGGGTTTCGATGCATTTGGGCTGCCTGCCGAAAACTATGCAATCAAGACCGGCATACCACCCGCAGAATCAACCAAAAAGAACGTTGAAGCGATGATTGGACAGTATAAAAAGATGGGCGTGATGTTTGATTGGCGATACTCTCTCAATACCTCTGAGCCCGAGTACTACAAGTGGACGCAGTGGCTTTTTTTGCAGATGTACAAAAATAATCTCGCCTACAAAAAAAAAGCGAGTGTGAACTGGTGCCCGAAAGATCAGACGGTACTTGCGAATGAGCAGGTGAAGGAAGGATGCTGTGAACGCTGTGGAACAGAAGTCGTACAAAAGCCGCTCACACAATGGTTCTGGAAGACGACTGCATATGCTCAGAAGCTTCTTGATAATCTGGATACACTGGATTGGCCCAATAAAACGAAGACGATGCAGAAGAACTGGATTGGGCGGAGCGAAGGAATTAACTTTTCAGAAAAAGTGAAGGACATGGATATTTCATTTGAAGTGTACGACTCTATTCCACAAACATTTCTGGCACAGACATTTACGATCATTGCCCCAGAACATCCGCTGGTACTGGAAATGGTGAAAGGCACAGAACACGAAAAACCCGTTATGGAATTTGTCGAACGCATCCGCAAAAAGAAGATGGCCGGGCGGTTCAAAATCGATGAAGATATGGAAGGTATTTTTACAGGACGCTACGTCGATAATCCTTTTGGGACTGGCGATTTACCCATCTGGGTTTGTTCCTTCGTCTTAGCAGATTACGGAACAGGTGTGGTGAACTGTTCTGCGCACGATGAACGTGATTTTAATTTTGCTAAAAAATATAATATTCCATTGAAAGTTGTTCTGTTACCCAAAGATCCGGATCTTGCAGAAAAGGTGAAAAATCTTGAGGTCTTTTACCGTGAACCCGATGGTATTTTGCAGCAGCCCGCTGAGTGCAAAGGAATGACGTGGGCAGAAGCTCGCGAGCCGATGATTAGCTATATTGAAGGAAAGGGTTTTGGAAAACGCACGGTGAATTTCCGTCTGCGTGATTGGACCATCAGTCGTCAGCGCTACTGGGGCGCCCCCATTCCAGTTGTCTACGATCCTGAAGGCAATGCACATCCCGTTCCCGAAGAACATCTTCCCTGGATACTCCCGACCGATGTCGAATTCCTCCCGACAGGAGAATCGCCACTTACACACAGTAAAGAATTTATTGAGCGCACAGAAAAGATTTTCGGCAAAGGCTGGCGTCCGGAATTCGATACCATGGATACGTTCGTGTGTAGTAGTTTTTATTATCTGAGATACTTGATGCAGGAGCCCCCTCCTGTCTCTGCGGAGACATCCTCCCCCGTGCGCGGTGGAGGGAATAAGGAAAGGGTCTTTGTGGACCCTGTTCTTGAGAAAAAATGGATGCCGGTCGATATGTATATCGGCGGTCCGGAGCATGCGACTATGCATCTTATTTACGCACGGTTTGTGATGATGGCATTGAAGGATTTCGGATTTGTCTCCCACGATGAACCGTTCAAGCGGCTTGTGCACCAAGGGTTGATTACAAATCAAGGAGCGAAAATGAGTAAGAGTAAAGGAAACGTGGTGAGTCCGGATACGTTTGTGGACTATCATGGAAGCGATGTGTTCCGTATGTACCTCATGTTCATGGGACCATTTACCGATGGCGGAGACTGGAGCGATACGGGTATTAAAGGTGTTGCACGTTTTGTGCAGCGCGCATGGAAAATGCTCACGGAGAAATCAAAAGATGAATACGCCGACGATGCAGAAACTGTTACTGCATTGCATAAGAGCATCAAAGCTGTAACAGAAGGTTTGGAAAAAATGCAGTTCAATACGGCAATTGCTTCATTGATGGAATGTATGAATGTCATCGAGAAAAAAGAAAACATCAGTACCGATACCGCAAAAACAATTGCAAAAATACTTTCTCCATTGGCTCCGCATCTGGCAGAGGAACTTTGGTTCGTGCTGAACCAGAAACCAGAAACCAGTAACCAGAAACAGTCGTTCATCATCGATCAAAAATGGCCTATCTTCAATCCCGCATTCCTCACATCCGACACTATGGCCATTGCCGTACAGGTGAATGGCAAACTGCGCGGTGATGTGACTGTTTCTTCCGGTGCCACAAAAGAAGAAGTGATTGCTGCGGCAAAAGAGATTGAGAATGTGAAGAAATATTTGGAGGGCGTGAGTATCAAGAAGGAGATTGTTGTACCCGGGAAGTTAGTAAGTTTCGTTGTAGGTTGATACTGCAAGTTGGATTGACTTCTAAAAAAGGAGGACAATAATGACCTGCTATGGTCAATTTTTCAAAAGAATATTCATCGGGTGAAGAAGTTGTTGAATCAGCAGAACAGGTTACTCCTGCAGTTCATGAATCTATTCAAACAATTCAGCACACCATGCGACTGGGTGAATACGATATCGTTGCCGCAACGCCATGGGTACGTAATGCAAACATGGAACTTATTCGACGTTTGCCCGATATGAGTGCGCCGCAAATTATTGATGCGGCTTGCGGAACAGGAGATCCGACATCTCTGCTTTTAAATCGCTATCCCGATGCGTCTATTACGGCAATCGATCATTCACCTGCCATGCTGGAAGAGGCGCATGTTAAATTGGGCGGTGATGCGCGTGTCAGAATGTATCAAGGAGATATGACACAGCTTCATCATAACGCGGAGAACGTGGATATCATTTCCAGTTTTAATGCGGTGCACTATTTGAAAGGTTCTGCTAAAAAAGAATTTTTCGATTCTGCTGCAAGGACACTGCGTCCGGGTGGAACATTTGCAGTAAATACGGGATTTTTTAAGGGAGCAAAAACAAGCGGTACGGAACTTTCGTATCAGGCGTTTGGGATGGATCTTTTTGCGGCTCTTACAAAGCGCATCCCTTCGCCGACGCGCGATCTAAAGCAACAGATGACGAGAAAAGGAGATCTTTCTATGGATGAATATGTTGCGTTGATGCAGGAATCTGGATTCACAGTCACAAGTTGTGATGCAATTGAACAGCAAATGACCATCAAAAGCATTCGTGATTTTTTTGCAACCGATGAAGTGGCCGAAGCATTTTTCCCGACAATGGATCGGACAATGGCCCGAGAAATATTGATGGAAGCAATTGCCGCAAATACGAGTCAGTACTCCGATGAAAATAGTATTTTCCCCCGAAGCTGGCTGTATCTTACGGGTGTAAAGAACTAGTTATCATCTGATTTTTTCATCAATTGACTCTTTGTAATTCATTCCGTACCCTTTTGAGTCATGGGAAAGAACCTCAACCTCGAGGATGACCGCGCATCACAACTTGTGGTGGATGTGTTAATTGATAATGTTGACGGACTGACATTTGAAGACATACAAAGTCATCATTGCAATAAAAGACTTGCTACATTGATTGGCGGCAATAAAGAATTATTGCGATCGACACTTCCGCAGGTCGTTATTGATATGTGTATGGAGCTAGGAATACAGTGGGATCCGAATCATCAGTCGGAAATAATTGGAGGCATTGCGACGGAAATTCGTGGATACAAACCCGGCAAAGCCGAAAAAATTCTTCATGATCAACAGAAAGCGATCAAAAGCTTTTCCAAATTAAGAGTGCGAGATCTTATTGGGTATGTGCACGACCATCTGCCAAATTCAGAAGCGGCAAGTTAATTTTTAGACCGCAAGATATTCAGGTTTAGATGTGTCGGTTTTTGTCGTGATAATCAATTCCTGAATTAAGGATCGTATAATGGTGCCGACTTCCTGCGGATGGCTTGTTGCCAGATAATGTCCGCCGTTTTTTATTTCGTGTCTGCGGATATTCATTCTCAATTGATTCCAATTCTGAAGATCCCAAGGATCGGTTGATGAATGAATGATGTCCATAGGAATCTCCGGACTTGCTTGATTCAGCAATTCCAAAAATGGAACATCATCCCGCAGCGATGTAAATTCCGCTTTATGCCATGGTCGTATCCAGCCATCACCTTTTACTTCATATTTCCCATGTCTTTCCATGAATTTTCTACATTCTTCGTCCAAAAGGTCTGTGACCAAAGGATGAAGGCGCTGTTCTGTATGAGTTCCCGTATAAGAAGGATATGCGTGAGGATGTAGCGACGTACGATCAATTGTATTTTGAGGAGGGTTCAGAAGAACTGCAAATTCTGCTCTTAGGCCGCTTTCGAGTAATCGGAGTGTGCGGAAACATCCAAATGAATGACCGATAATACCGACAATTTTTTCCTTGTCTGCAACCGTACGCAAAGCTTCTCGCAGCATTGTCTCCCATTCATTCTTTCGTTTCATGGAAAAACCGACATCTTCTTTCTGAACGGTCACAATACGGGCAATTCCTGCTAATTCCTCGATAAGTTTTTCGAGGTCGCCATGTTCATGTTCAATTCCCGGAACAAAAAGCAGACTCGGCAATTTTTGATCGATACCTTCTGCCTCTGTGCGAGAACTTTGATCTTCCATAAACGCGATCATTCTGGGAATTTTATATGAAATGTCAACAATACCCGTCATATTGCCGTACAGTCCCTTTTATGCCATTTTATATGCGTAATTGCTCTTTTATATGGCTACAAACAACAAGAACGACTTCTCCCAGATTTTCCGCTGGCGCAAGTTCGTCACGCAGTTCCATTCCATCAATCCACCCTTTTTTGATTTTTGACTCAAATCGCCACGCTATATCCAAACAGTCATAAAAATCGAGTCGAAAATGAGTGGTCAGGACTTCGGTCAATTGCATGGAAAAAGACTCGGCAAGCACATTCATTGCCGTATCGCGAACGGCCATGATATCCGGTACTTTTGTCGTTTTCATACTCATAAGGCCAGAATAAAAGGGGGCGTTCTAATGTCAATCAGGTATACTGCACATATGGACAGTCAGAAATCTACCGGCGGTTTTCCCGTATTTGACCGCTACGGCCCTTTTACAGACCTTCAGGCTCTCAATGATATCAGTGAGAAGCCTTTGCGAAAGTCCGTGCGCGTGAACACGCTTAAAATCAGCGTGGAAGATTTTTTGGCTTATGGAAAGAAGAAAGGATGGGAACTCACGCCGGTACCCTGGTGCAAGGAAGCGTTTTTCATCGACAGAGAAAATAGAGAGGAAGCGCTCGGTCGTGATGAGCTTCATTTGCTCGGAGGATTTTATATGCAGGAATCGGCATCGATGTTGCCTGCGGAATTATTGCAGGCGGAGCAAGGAGAATATGTACTCGATATGAGCGCCGCACCCGGAAGCAAGACAACGGAAATCGGGGCGCGCATGCAGGGTAGGGGAGTGATTGTGGCAAACGATATTCAGGAAAAGAGACTCTGGACACTGAAGAGTGCTATTCATCGTTCGGGGCTCATCAATGTGATCGTGACAAAAAAAGTCGGTCAGTGGTTTGCAAAACATATGACGGAACGCTTTGATCGCGTGCTTTGCGATGCGCCGTGTACGGCCCAAGGGACAGTCCGTAAAGACAGCGATGCATTGCGCTATTGTTCGCTCGAAAGCATTGAAAAAATGTCGCGCCTTCAGTATCAACTTTTGGAATCCGCCATTCACGCCACAAAAGTCGGCGGACGCATTATCTACAGTACCTGCACACTTACACCCGAAGAAAACGAAGGAGTTATTTTGCAAATGCTCGAACGCTTTCCGGATCAATTGGAAGTGGTCGATCCGCGTACGTTGAATATCGCGC
This sequence comes from uncultured Candidatus Peribacteria bacterium, assembly GCA_964554785.1. Taxonomy (GTDB): domain Bacteria; phylum Patescibacteriota; class Gracilibacteria; order Peribacterales; family Peribacteraceae; genus CALREJ01. Next base: position 278,287 of record CAZKPW010000002.1, read on the forward strand.
CTGACGGTTATTGGGATGCAGCAATAAATGATTCCATAAAAGTACAGGAAACATTTGCAGATTTTCCTATTACAGAAAAGCGTGCGCCTGTACCACTTATTCGTCTTTGGCCGCAGACGTACGACACCGAAGGGTTTTTCTCCGCAGTGCTCCGGAAAACGGCACCCACAAAAAACGTGGAGCCCATGGATCGCGTGAAATTTCAGGAAACAGAACTGCCGCGTTCACGGAAAAATGAAATCATCAATATGCTGACGGATTTATACGGAACGGGCTTTGTGAATGAAGAAGAAAGAATTTTCGAACGCGGAGAAATGCTTCTGCTGTCTTCCGAAGATGTGGCGCATTTCCCTTTGCCGCTCTTGGATTATTCGCTCGGTATTCCTTTTGGAAAAAGATTGAAAGACGGCCGCGTTCTTTTGGATCATGAAGTGGCCAGCCTGCGCGGCCATTTGGCAACAAAGGGAATCCTAGTGGTGAATGACGCCGATCGCGATCGTTTATTTGAAGCACAAGGCATTGAATGTCCTGCAGATTTAAAGGGTCATGTTCTTATTCTGCATAACGGACGATGTATCGGGATGGGGCTCGCAAAAGACGGGCAACTGAAAAATAATCTCCCCAGAACAATGGTTCGGTTTGGATAGGTATGTGCTACACTCAGACCTATGCACTATCCCGATACCGGTATCGGCTTTCAGGACTTTGCATCCTATAAACCGTCCGTTGATTATCCGGGAGTGGTAGTGACCAACGAATGGCTGGTGGCGAACGGCCAATATCCCGTGGTTATGGATCGTCCCAGTATTGTGACCGGAGAAGACATACAAAAAAGAACGGGCATTCTTACGAGGCCATTTACAAAATCAACTGAAACAATTTTTTCCATTGCAAAACAATGTTGTGAAAATTTCCTGAATCAAAAAAATAAAACCCGCAGTAAATGCAAAGGATTACTGCTCGCAACGTCAGCGATTGATGCCGAAGGTTTGGGTTTGTCGGCGTCCGACTGCAGTTCAATAAATGAGGCCGACATCGGGGCGCTCGTTCAGAAAACCGCTGAAAAAATTGCGAACGCACTGCATATAGACGGATTGATAGTGGGGGATAACTGGGCGTGTACTACGGCCGCAAAATCGACGCAGACTGCAGTGGAGTTTGCGGATGATTTAAAAGAGGGTGAATATTTTCTTATGCCTCAAGTGGAGGCAATGGCGCGTTATTTGAACGTGGCGGATCAAAACACCGGTATTCTTTTCGGGGATTATACGGCTGTGACTGCGGCGGAAAGAGGCGCGACGCGCTACCGAATTTTGCATGCTTTTGCGGAACCTATAGAAAAAGGCGCAGAAAACCTGATATTTATGAAGCCCGTGGATCACCCGCTCGATCTGCAACTGAAAGATTCTCCACGCACGTGCATCCAAATGCCCGATGGTAAAAAAGTCATGAATATGGGAAGCAGACAAATGATTGAAGCCATTGAGGAATCCATAAATAGCTACAATGCGTGGAACGGTGAAGATGCTCTCGGTCCGGAAAATATCGGTCTCGTACTCGGGCATCAACCGAATTATCGATTTGAAAGAACATTGCTTTCTTCTTGGCGACAAAAATGGCCGACAAAAGAGCCGCCGCTTTTTGAAGTGCATGTGGAGCATGCAGGCAATAATTTTTCCGCATCGTGGGCGCGAAGAATGGCTGAATTGAAACAGGGAGTCGGTCCGGCTATTACGCAAAACATGATTATTGCCGCTCCTTTTGTGGGGGCGGGGAGAAATTTCAGTGCAGAAGAAATGACATACGGCTGCATCTTGATGCAAGCGGGTGAAAGGTAGATTGTTCTGTTATACTGATTCTCCCATGGACCCCGTTCTCGAGATTAAAGCCCGGCTCCCGATTGACGAACTTGTGCGGCAGTACTGCCAGCTCACGAAGAAAGGCAGAAATTTCGTCGGACTCTGTCCGTTTCACCACGACACGCGCCCAAGCTTCTTGGTCTCTCCGGATAAGGGAATTTGTTACTGTTTTCCGTGCCAAAAAGGCGGCGATATTTTCAGTTTTTATCAGCAGATTGAAGGTGTGGATTTCAAACAAGCACTGAAAGATCTTGCGGAAAAAGCGGGGGTGACGCTGCCGGATCGCCCGACTGAATCGGTTGTGAATAAAGATGAGAAAGAACGACTGCGTGATTGTTTGACCGCTGCTGTCGATTTTTATGCGAAGCAACTTGCAGGATCTGCTTCCACTAAAGAATATTTGGCAAAGCGCGGCGTTTCTGCGGAGGAAATTGCAACGTTCGGACTCGGGTTCGCGCCGGATTCATTTGATGCAACCTATTCATATTTATTGAAAGCCGGTTTCAGTCGCAAAGAAATACAAACCGCGGGACTCGGCATTCAGAAGGATATAAACGAAGAAAAAATATATGATCGGTTCCGAAACCGTTTGATGTTTCCCATTTACGACAACCAAGGTCGTATTGCGGGATTTGGCGGGCGCACGTTAGCCAATGATGATGCGAAGTATTTAAACACGTCCGATTCTCCGCTCTATCATAAATCGTCCGTACTCTATGGATTTCATCATGCCATGAAAGCCATGCGCGATACCAAGCGCGTTATTTTAGTCGAAGGATATTTTGATGTGCTTGCGTGTCACAGAGTCGGCATTCATGAAGTGGTGGCAACGTGCGGAACGGCCATGACCGAAGAACATGCTAGACTTCTCAAGCGATCGGTCGACAGGGTTGTACTCTGTTTGGATCAAGATCGCCCCGGTCGCGAGGCTGCGGAGCGTGCGTTTATTATTGCGGCAAAAGAAGGGTTGCAGGTGGAAGGGATCGTGCTGCCGGATAAAGACCCCGCCGATACCGTCATCACGGCACCGGACAGTCTGAAGGAACTTTTGACGAATGGATCGCGGCCGTTTTTGAACGTAGTCCTCGATGCCATCAGCACGGCGGATCTTTCCTCTCCCGCTATTCGACATGCGGCACTGGAACGTTTGATGCCGCTTCTAAACGCAGTCACGTCTTCCACCGAGCGAGACTTTATGATTAAAACGAGCGCATTGGCACTTGGCACAACCGAAACGTCGCTCCTGGATGATCTGCGCACATTTTCTTCCAAAGCAATTGTCCCGAAGCAGCAAACGGAGAATTTTCCATCCACTGTCGCACTTTTCTCATCGCTCGAACTCGCGCTGGGATTATTCCTTATGTACCCCGATCATATCGCATTTCTTCCGCAGCTTATTGCACCGGAAGAAGGATTTTCGTTGGCGCTTTATACGGCGCTTAAAAATAATGCCGATGCCAAGGCTCCCATTTCTTTGGAAGCCTTGGATCTGGACGCAGACACAAAACATCGTGCCGGCATTCTCATGCTCTACTGCGAGGAGAATGATTTTCATCAGTGGAATGCGGCGGTCGCCGTGCGTGAAATTCAGCGAAACTGCAAACATGCGAATCGTGAACACATTCATCAGAAGCAACAGGAAATTACCAAAAAATTGCTGGAAGCCCGGAAGGCGGGAAATATGGACGACGAAAAATTGTTGTCGAGCAGGTACTTGGAATTGTTGAAGCTTTCAAAAACAGCGGTATAAGCCAAAAAGTTGGGTAAATAGAGGTAGTTTTACGCAAGATCTGCTATTATTTCTTCGAAAAGCGCTTCTTGCGTTCAGTTTTCCCTTTTATATTCGCCTTTCTTTAAGTAACCTGTTTCGGAACCTTTAAGCCTTAGACAGGTCTTTCCCCGTCTTTTTTCTCTCTATGGCGTCACACCCACGAAAATTCATCGCGCAGCCCACCGAAGATGATCTGAAGAAATTCCCCGAAGATATTCGTCATTTGGTCAAAAAAGGCCGTGAACAACGGTATGTCACACATCAGGAAATTATCGCAGCCATTCCGAATGCGGAAGAAGATGTAGATCTCCTCGATGAGATTTATATGCTCTTCGTGGATCTTGGTATTGAAGTCATCGACGTGAAAGATGCTCTCATTTGGGAAAAGAAAGGTAAAGGAACCCTCCCCGATGAAACCGAGGATCTGGCGGAGATTGTGTCCGATGATGTCGTCACGGACGACGACAGCGAAAGTGATGATGCCGATGAAGTCGATAGCGTCGCCGAAAAGCTGGAAGACGACGAAGACGGCGGCGTCATGCAAATGGTAGCAACGGCCGGTATTGCCATTGACGACAGTGCCGCATCTGAAGAAGAAAAGAAGAAGCGCCGCCGCGAACGCGAGGTGGATCTTCTCGAAATTTCCAATGACTCCGTTCGCATGTATCTGTCCGAAATCGGACGTGTGCCATTGATCGACGGAAAGAAAGAAGTGGAGCTTGCCCGCCGCATCCGCAAAGGCGATGCCTCTGCAAAGCAGCAGCTGGCCGAAGCGAACTTGCGTCTTGTGGTCTCTATTGCCAAGAAATATATCGGACGCGGATTGTCTCTTCTGGATTTAATTCAAGAAGGAAACATCGGTCTCTTCCGTGCGGTTGAGAAATTCGATCCGGAACGCGGATTTAAATTCTCCACGTACGCAACGTGGTGGATCCGCCAAGCCATTACCCGCGCCATTGCCGACCAGGCTCGCACCATCCGTATTCCGGTGCACATGGTCGAAACCATCAACAAGCTTACGCACACACAGCGCCGCCTTGTGCAGGAACTCGGACGCGAACCCACGCTCGAAGAATTGGCTGTGGAAATGGAAATGGACATTAAGAAAGTGCAGCACATCCAGAAAATCAGCCAGGATATTGTGTCCTTGGAAGCGCCTGTCGGTTCCGAAGAAGACAGCAAGCTTGGCGACTTTATTGAAGACGAAGAAGCCATTAACCCGTTTGAGGCTACAAACCGCCAGCTCAAGAAAGAAAACGTCCACGCCATGCTCGATTTCCTGACACCGCGCGAGCGCAAAATCATCGAAATGCGTTTCGGACTGCAGGATGGAATCGGTCACACGCTGGAAGAAGTCGGACAGGAATTCGGTGTCACCCGCGAACGCATTCGTCAAATTGAAGCCAAGGTGCTCCAGAAAATGCGCGATCACCCCAGAAGTCTCACTATCCGCGAACACGGTCTTCCGCCAAAGCGCGTCGGCTTTGCACCGGTACCGTCCTTTGCGCAGGCCCTCATGTGTCCGAAGTGTCACCAGGGAATTCTGAGTCCGCTCAATAAGAACGGCGTTGCCATTCTCAAGTGCGATCATTGTGCGTTTGAGAAGGATGATGATGAACTGTAAATTTTGAATTTTTCTCACTTGCCTCTGTCCGCCCAAGTATAACACCGGTGGACCGAGGCAAGTCTTTGAAACGAGTGCGATGATTTATTACAGATTAAAGAGAAATACGATAAATGATCTCAATTTTATCACCTTTTTTAGGGTGCATTTCATTTAAAGAAAGTTTACCTGCTCCCGCTTCTTTATCATTTATGAGTATAATTATTCCTAAGGATTTTTTAGAAAAAATTTGAAGTAAGTGAGTTGAAATCGGCAGTATCGATTCTAAAAAAATATGCTTATCTACATCTATAAAATTAGACCGTAATCCATTACGGGCAAGTTCCAGCTCTAAAAAAGATGACAAATCGTTTATATTTTTATCTGCATAAAAAGTACTGACGCTTAATAAAGCATACGTATCATCGCTGGCAGTTACATAATGTAGTAAAAATTCTGTATTTTCTATGAAAATTTTTTTCGTGTTATGAACAAAAATTTCTTCATTCCATAAATGTAAGTGATTGTTTTGCATACGTATACTATACGTACTTTTTTGCTTTATAGACTATTGTATGTGGATTTTATCGATGATCTGTAAATCGTAACCTCTATCGTATGTGCTATTGGTTGGATTGTAGAAGGGATTATGGCAAGAAATAAGTGTGTTATGATGCAGACATGCTCTCTTTTGAAGAATCCTACGCGCGCTTAAACCCGGAGCAAAAACAAGCGGTTGATACTGTGGAGGGACCCGTGATGGTTGTGGCAGGTCCGGGTACAGGAAAGACGCAGGTGCTTGCGCTGCGTGTGGCGAATATTCTGAAAAAAACGCAGGCAAATCCGAGCAATATTTTGTGTCTGACATTTTCGTCCGCCGGAGCAACCGCCATGCGCGATCGTTTGCGTCAGCTTATAGGAGGCGATGCCTATGCGGTGACCGTGAGTACGGTGCATGGATTTTGCGACGGGCTTATTAAAAGAAATCCGATTGTCTTTTCCGAATGGGCTGCGAAAAAATCCATTTCGGAGCTTGAGCGGTATAAGGCAATGCAAAAATTGATTGATACGACCAGTCATGCTTCTGCGCTCATTAATCCCAAAAATCCGTACGAACGCATCGCCGATATTTTTGGACGCATCAGTGAATGTAAACGCGAAGGATTATCGCTTGCCGATCTCCACAAGGTTGCCGATGAATACAACGCAGTCATGTCGACTAAAAGCAAAGAAGGAACTAAGCAGCATCTGAAGAATTTGCTTGCTGCCAGAAAGTTTCGGGAGTTTGTCGATCTCTTTGGAAAATATGCAGCATATTTGGAAGAGACCGGTCTGTACGATTACGACGATATGATCCTCACGGTGCTCCACGCACTGAGTGAAGAAGAGTGGCTCTTGAGCGGTCTGCAGGAACGCTATCAATACATTTTGGTGGACGAAGCGCAGGATTTGAATGGAGCGCAGTGGAAGGTTATTAATCGCATCACGACATTTGATGAATTGCCGCACGAACCCAACTTCTTTTTGGTGGGAGATGATGATCAGGCCATTTATAGATTTCAAGGTGCCAATATTGAACACATGATGGCGTTCCGAGAACGATTTCCATCTGCGCCCATTATTGTTCTTTCTACAAACTATCGATCAACGCAAAAAATTCTCGATGCCGCGGGAAAGTTGATTGCTCATAACGACGAGCGTCTTATCGGACATATTCCCGGACTGCATAAAGATTTGAAGTGCTGGAACGGCGAAGCGGGATTGGACCCTGTTTTACTGCGTCCCGCATCCGACGCAGCAGAACCCTGGCTTATTGCCGATATGATTGAAGAGCGATTGGAAGCGGGAATACTGCCCGAAGAAATTGCAGTGCTGGTACAGACAAACGGTGAATTGCGTCCCATATACGACGTACTGAGAGCACGAAATCTTCCCGTTATTTTGCAGGGAAAATCCGATCTTTTAGCTCACCCCATTGTGCGCCAGGCCATTCTTATTATGCGAAGCATGGAGGATGATTCGGATGACGCCTTTCAACATGCGCTGAGCTGTCTTTGCTTCGGTTGCCATCCTGCGGATATTGCGCGCATTACTTCTTTTGCACGCGAGCAGAAAAAGAAATTCAAAGACGTTGTATTGGCACTGGAAGAATCCACGCTCACGCTTACCAATCGCGATGTTATTATTCATGCACGCGATACAATTGAAGATTTGCGCGCACGGCGTACATCTCGTTCCGTGCTTGAATCGCTTGAGCATTTGCTTCGCGAATCGGGTATTGCAGATGCGGCTCCTACTATGGATCCTTTGGATTTGGCGGTGGTGGAATCTTTTTTTCAGTACGTGAAGCAATGCTGCTTGGATCATCCGTCGTTGGAGCTTGCCGCGTTCCTTGGGGATTTGCGGTGGTATGCCGATGAAGAATACGGACAAATCCGTCTGACGTATCAAATTCCGCATTTAGTAACGTCCGGCGTGCAACTTCTCACGGCGCATCAGAGCAAGGGGCTCGAATTTCATACGGTGATCCTCGGCGAATTCCGCGAAGGTCATTGGGATGAGCGCAGAAGTCCGTCCAAATTGTCCGTACCGGAAGATTTGCTCTTTGGATGGGAGAAGGACACGAAGTCTTTTGAAAAACATCAGGATGAGAGACGCGTGGCGTACGTGGCGATGACGCGTGCAAAACGGGAATTATTCATGCTTTGTCCGAAAGAATTTTCAGTCGGCGAGAGGTCTCGTTCCGTGTCCCCGTCTGCATTTTTTGCAGAAGCGGGACCGTTGCCGGAAATGGATGCAACGCTCAAAAATCCCGAAAAATCATCGCTGCTTCTTTTCCATCCGGATCGCGATCTCGACACTGAATTGAAAGCGTATCTGCTGGAGAAAATTGAAAACTTCGCACTCTCTCCCAGTTCACTTACAACGTTCTTGGAAGATCCGCAGCTCTTCATGCGCGTGCACCTCCTGAATCAACCGCAAGAACTTACGGAACAGTCGCTGCGTGCCATGGGTTATGGCAGCGCCGTCCACTGGGCGCTTCGATCGTGGGCGGAGTCCGTAAGCACCGCCACGTCGTTTAGCTTTGATGATTTCATGAAAGCGTTTGAATGGCACCTGCGCGAAAAAAATATTCTGACCACCAAACAGCGAGACGATCTTCTCGGTCATGCAAAGGACGCTCTCCCCCCCTATTTTGCAGAATATTTAGACGGACACCACCCGGCCATCTATGCAGTCGAGCGCGATTACAGAGCACAGCTGCAGGATCCCTCGGCTTCGCTCGGGACAAGCGTTCCGCTTAAAGGAAAAATTGATCGTATTGATCGTCTGACCGAAACATCATCCGATGCCATCATCATCGACTTTAAAACCGGACGACCGAAAGCGCCGGGAGAAATTCGCGGCGGATTGGATGAAGGCGTGGTATCGCGCACAGGTGAAGGTGCGTATTTCCGCCAACTTGCATTCTATGCACTTCTTATTGAACAAGCGGAGCCGCTTCTTGTACCGCAGGTCTTCCGCCTCGCATTTATTGGTGAGCGCGGTGAGGAGCCGATCATGCGCGATTTCAAGATTACCGATGCAGAGAAAGCCGACCTGAAACAACTGATACAACTGGTGTGGAAGAAAATTCAAAATCTGGATTTTACGGCTTTGGAATAACTAAATTGTCTTTTTGCTGCAAATCGTTGACAGTATAAAACAACGGAATAGGATGGTTGGCAATGCGTGACTTTTCCGAACACTGGAGGCCAAATCTGCCATCTGAAGATGCAGAGAACAATGCTGGAAATATACTCAATACAACCTTTATTGTGGCTGAAGAAAAAGAAAGATTTCTTCGGAGTGTCGCAGAAGATTTTTTAACACTCCTTCGGCAATATCGCGACGCAACTGCGAGCCAAGAAAAAATAAGCAACAGAATGAACATGGCAAGTAACGTGGTCCTGCACATCGGTAATATGATTCTTAATCAAGCGGCTGCATTCGTGGCGCTTTTAACGTCATGTGCCACGCCGCTTGTGTCGCAGGCGGTTGCGGGACGTATAACGGAAGCCATGTGCGGTCAGAGTATAAATTCCGCACAAGAGAGATTAGATACGCATGTGAATCGCATGAATGTCATGCTGAATGAAGATATCGATGCAATGTGTGCATTTATGGCGAATCTTATTTTTATCAAAAAAAATGACTACGGATCGCTTGAGATCGATATTGAACAAACAATGAAACTCCATCCCGACTTACGCTAAAGATTCCATATAGTGTCTATACTCTTGCAGCGCACGTCCTCTATGACTGATCGAATTTTTCTCCTCAACACTGAGCGCAGAAAATACTTTCTCGTACCCGTCGGGCTTGAAGCATGCAGAGATAGGAAGACCGGGTAAATAGTCCGCTTCCAGCTCGTTGGTAATACTGCCGTCGCAACTGCCTTCAAATGTATGCAGTGCTCCGTCAGCATCGATGTATGCAAGCGTGCAGAGAAAACGTGCCTTTCTGTTTTCTTCCGTGCGCATGCGCTCCAAGAAAAAAGCAATCCATTCATTGTCGGTCGCATCCGGGCCTTTGCCCCAGCGACGCGTATGAATACCAAGTTCATTCGAAAGCGCGTCTACGACGATCCCTGAGTCATCCGCAAGGGTCGGGAGACCGCTGCTCGCATTAAAATAAAACTGCGCTTTCCGCAGGGCATTCTCGGCATATGTTTCTCCCGTCTCTTCCGGTTTTTCGAGAATATCCAGTTCCTCGGGCGTAAGAATATGAAGCTGCAAAGATGCCAAAGAATCGCTTATTTCACGTATTTTACCTTTATTGGAGGTGCCAAGGAGAAGGTGCATGGACGCACTATAGCAAATGTCTTGTATTTGGCATGAAAAAGCAGAAAATGCTCCTCCTTATGCCGCATCTCAGCCCTCTTGAAACGGATTTGTTTCACTCGGTCGATATTGATCCTGAGTTAGTGGGTCCGGTTCTTAGTACCGGCTCACAAAACAGGGTGCGCTGGCTTGCCGGGAATAATACGCCGCAGGACTTTGTAACAAAAACTCGCATTAAAGATGTCTGCACATGGATGCGAAATCCTTTATTACGATTAGTGAATACGTTTACGTGTCAAACAGCAGCGCGTGCCTCAAAAGAATATAAACAGTGCCGTGAGTATTTTGAAGAACCTGTTTTGGAAACCGATATGCGCATCCCGCGGAACAATGAAGAATCATTGGTGATGGTTCAAAAAACCATACGGTACCAGAAACTTACGCGGCGGATTATAAAAGAACATGCAGATATCAGAAGCCAATTCGCAAAAATTCTTGATCGCAATGGCGTGATGTTCAAAGAAACAGGAGAATGGTTGGATGTTGCAGGAATGAATGTGTGGAAGATCGGAGAGCTTTATGTCTGCGGCACACCGTTTAGTGACAATATCGTGATCGATACAGATACGGGAAATCTGCAAATCATCGACACGGGTATTTATCCGGAGAATCAAGCGTGTGGCCAAGCGATAAAAATACAAAGAAAGAACGCAAAAGCATTTGGGATGAATTTTGAAGGAGCACAAATAAAAATATAATATCTTGAAAATAAAGATATGTGGAATAGGGCTGATCATTATCAGCCCATCCCATTTGAAGCTCCCAGAAAAAAATTACGGAACGCGACGTAAAAATACGCACACAAGAATTCCAGCAAAGAGTACTGCAATCCACTCAAGCTGCTGCCATTTTCCTACCTTATACTTGTAGGTTGTATTGAGGATCAGTATATGGACGGGGCACGCAATGGAAACGGCACTTATTACTGCCAGCCATTGCATGCGATTGTGTAACGAAGGTTCCTCCAGCGTCATCATAAGAATCCAGAAGTAGCCAAACGGCATGCAGAGAAAAAGAGTGGAAATTTTTCTTCTCAGGACAGCAAGACGTGCCTTTCGTTTTCGTTCAGCCTTCTCCCAGGTGTAGCCAAAGCGATTTCTGAGATACATCGTGCAGGCCTGTGTCTGAAAATAAAACAGGTAGTAGAGGTTGATGAAAATGGTGTAGTGGATAAATCCACCGATAATTCCTATGCCGATGTATTCAAGGGTCACGGTCCGCTCCTTCTATTCGGGGTTTAAAGTGTTCAAATGGTATGCGTAAAATAACATACTATTAAATATGTGTACATATACGGAACGGCGCTGATTCATCACCCCATATTACTCGGTTCTGCCGGGCTTCCTGCCATTTGCTCAATGAAGACCTTACGCGGTTTAGCGCCGTCTGCAGGGCCCACGATGCCCTTCTCTTCCATGATGTCGAGGAGGCGCGCAGCACGTGCGTAACCGACCTTCAATTGTCTCTGGAGAAGACTGGCCGATGCCTTGCCGTGTTGTTGCACAACGCGCACCGCTTCGAAGAAGAGATCGTCACCGCCGTTGTCGTCGGCATCCAAATCAATCATTTCTCTGTGCGGACCGTTTCCATTTTCTCCGTCACCGTCTTCGTCGTCATCGGCAAGTCCGATTTGCTCGGTGATCTTTCCGCCTCCCGCAATCTTCACGGCATTAATAACGCGCTCGACTTCTTTGGTGGAAACGAAGATTCCCTGAATGCGGACGGGCTTCGGAGTGGATGCAGTCATGTGCAACATATCTCCTTTGCCCAGAAGATCTTCCGCGCCGATTCCATCCAAAATAGTGCGACTATCTACGGAGCTCACCACGCGGAACGCAAGGCGCGTGGGGATGTTTGCTTTAATAAGACCGGTAATGACATCCACGCTCGGACGCTGCGTGGCAATAATCAAATGCATACCGACCGCACGTGCCATCTGTGCAATGCGCACAATCATGGTTTCCGTGTCTCTGCGGAACTGGCGCATCATAAGATCGGCCAATTCATCAATCACAATCACAATGCGCGGGAGTAGGTTCGCTTCATCGGTTTGCTTCTCGTTATATTCTGCAATGTTACGCGCACCTTGTTCGGAAAATCTGTGGAGGCGGCGTCCCATTTCCGCAACAGCCCAACGCAGAGCCTGCAATGCTTTATCGGATTCGGTAATCACCGGCGTGAGCAAATGCGGGATGCCGTTATAGGGCATAAGTTCCACGCGTTTCGGGTCAATGAGAATAAATTTCAGTTCATGTGGCGCGTTCTGATACAAGAGCGCTGTCAGGAACACGTTCATACACACGGATTTACCCGCGCCCGTCGCACCGGCAATCAGGAGGTGAGGCATATCTTCCAAACTGGCAACAACGGCTTCTCCGGATACATCGCGCCCAAGCGGGAATGTAAGAGAAGAAGAACTTTCATTGAAGGCGTTGCTCTCCAGAATTTCTTTCAGATGCACCATGGTTCTGTCCAAGTTCGGCATTTCAATACCGACCAAAGACTTACCGGGAATAGGGGCTTCTATACGCAAACTCTGCGCAGCAAGTGCCAAAGCAAGATCGTCTTTCAGGTTGGCAATGGAACTGAGTTTTACGCCTTCGGCAGGCTGCAATGTAAATTGCGTGACGGTCGGACCCGGACGTGCATCACGCACTTTTACTTCAATGCCGAATTCTCCAAGTTTTTCTTCTATGCGCTTTGCATTTTTTTTGAGCTCTGCATCATTCACCGTCACAATGCTTTGTTGATCATCAAGTAAATCCATGCCAGGGAATGTCCACTCCTCGAAGCGCGTGTCTTTCATTTCCAGTACATCTTGGTTCTGTCGCTTGAGTTTGTCCTTTAGCAATTTCTCCGCTTTATTCTTGGCCATTGTTTGCGCAAAGCTGGGACGCACAATATTAAGCTCCACACTTTCGGGTTCTTCTATAAGGTCCACCTCTTCTTCGTCTTCCTCCTCGACTTCTTCCTCTTCTTCATCCGCCTCTTGATTCACAGCGCGACGTGTCTGACGTTGCGGGACGCGTGTCACAGGCTTGAGCATTTGAACGATTGCCGCAATGTCCGGTTCGAATGCAAGGAAGAGTCCGATGACAAAAGCAGTTGTAAGAACCGTGTACCCGACCGCGCTGCTCATAAAGAGAAGGAACGGCAGGCTCATCATAAATCCGACTGCACCGGCCAGTTCATCGCGACGCGGACCAATTTCATTCAGCGGTGCGCCCAAGTGCATAATACCAAGGAAGCAGAGCATACAAATAACCAAACCAATGGAACGTTTGAGTTCCAACTTTCCTGCTCCAAACAAATGGAGCATTCCGGATGCTAAAAGGAAGTAAGGGAACAAAAATCCCCATGAACCGAAAAAGAATGTCATGACGTTGTGTGCAGTGTCGCCTAAGGTTCCTGCATTATTATTGAGGGCCAGAAAAAGAAGCACCGCTCCGCACAATTGTGCAATACCACTGATGGTTCGCTTGGTCTGCGGATCAAGTTCAAACAACGGTTCTGCCGATTCGGCTGCTTGTCTCTTACGAGTAGCCTTCCTTCGTCTCTTGCGGGCCATCGGCGGCAATCATACCGCATTCTCTCGTTTGTGATAACAGGTATTTTTCTTTCGTCTGTGAGCAGGACGGATGTATATATATGAAATACTATATTGATATTTGTCAAAATACTGTGCAAGATGAGAAATCGCGCTATCATCACATCTCATGAAAGTATTAATCTTCGGAGGCAACGGCTATATGGGCGGGCAGTTTCTGTCTGTCTATCCGGATGCCGTTATGCCAAAAGTCGATATTGCGGATTGCAACGGCGTTGCCGCCGTATTGGATAGTGAAAAACCGGATGTCGTTATCAACTGTGCCGGGAAAACGGGTCGACCGAATGTCGACTGGTGCGAGGATCACAAAGAAGAAACCATCCATGCAAATGTACTCGGACCCTTAGTGCTGAATGAAGAATGCTTGAAGCGCGGCATTTATTGGGTGCACATGAGTTCGGGATGTATGTATGAGGGTGATAAAGGAGGAAGGGGATTTACCGAAGACGATATTCCCAATTTTACGGGCAGCTTCTATTCCCGCAGTAAAATTTGGTCGGATCAAATCCTGAAAGAATTTCCGGTGCTTATTCTTCGCATTCGCATGCCGTTCGATAATACGGATCATTCACGGAGTCTCATTACAAAAATTCGTAAATACTCGAAAGTGCTCGATGTTGAAAATTCACTGACGTATTTACCGGATTTCTTGGATGCGGCAAAAATTTTGATAGAGCGAAAAAAGACGGGTATCTACAATATTGTGAATCCGGGCGTTATTTCTCCATACGCCGTCATGAGTCTGTATAAAGAGATTATCGATCCTGCACATGTCATCGAAAAATTATCGCTCGAACATTTGTCCGATGTCGTGAAGGCGGGACGCAGCAATTGTTTGCTGAGTATTGAGAAACTTGAAGCAGAGGGAATTTTTATGAGACCGGTGGAACAAGCGGTAAGAACGGCTCTTGAGGCAATGAAAACAGCCATTTGACCGTCTATAATTGGTCGAATGTACCTATAAATATATTTTACAATGTCTTCTAAATGATTGACTTATCATTTGCCATTCATATAATTAGCATGTCTAACAATTTGTAGTACTATGAATCCAGTGCAGAAACCCGCCGATGTCATCATCACGCAATGGATGGAAATTACCCGTCTTTTGCGTCAGCAAATCAGCTGTATGAAAAAAGAATGGAAGGTGAACCCCATGCAGATTCACGCTCTGCTCATTATTAAAGAACACAACGAACTGACCATGAAAGAGTTTGCAGAATTCCTTCATGTCACGTCTCCTTCGGCAACATCGCTCGTCAATCGATTGGTTCGTATGAAATGGGTCAAGCGCGTTGCGGATAAGACTAATAGAAAGCTTGTTCGCCTCACGCTATCCGTGGAAGGAATTAAATGCATGACGACCAGTATGAAAGAACATGCGCGTATTATGCGCGATCTCTTCACTCTTCTAAGTGTTGCTGATCAAAAAGAATTTGCTCGTATCCTTGGAAATCTTCGCCAAACACTCGCAAAACAATCAAAAAAATATAGTATATAAACCTGAAACTTGTATTTTGTCCCGAAGGGATCCCCTTGGGACAAATCTGTAACCTTTTCTACCCCTCCCATGTCCCGCCTCTCCTCAGTTCTCTCCTTCGCTTTCCGCCATAAATGGAAGCTCATTATTGCAGCGATTATTGTAATCCCTTTGGGTCTTGTTGTGTTGTATGCCGTTTCTCCGTCGCAGCCTACCTATGTAACCGAAAAAGCGGTACGTGGAGATTTGAAGCAAACGGTAGAGGCCGTGGGGACCGTTATCTCCGATCATGATTTAAAGCTGCAATTCCCTATTTCAGGGATTGTATCCGGCGTCTCTGTAAAGGAAGGTGCTAACGTTCGTGCAGGACAGGTACTGGCTACCCTTCGTTCCGGAACACTCGCTGCAGATATTTCCTCAGCAAAAGGACGCGTGATGGCGGCCCAGGCAACGCTCGATGCATTGCAGCAAGGCAGTCGTCCGGAAGACATTGCTATTTCTCAGGCCGATGTGCAGAACAAGCAATCATCTTTGGCAGCGGCGAAAGCTAGTTTGCAGAATGCAGAGACCGCGCTGAAGAGTTCACAGCTAAACTTGGACGCTTTGCAGCAACAAATTACCGTCAGTTTGGCAGGCACTATTGCCAATATCGGCAGTGCAACGCAACAGCAAGCAACGACTGCAGATATAGCACTCTCCAGCATGCAGGATATTTTCACAAAGAATGACGTAGCAGACGCCCTTATTAAATCCGGCGCATCCGAAGCGGATTTGCTTCGCTCCTCTATGCAGGTCACGGATCAGACCTTGCGTTCCATTGCAGTGAGTCCCAATCCTGTAAATTTCGAATCCGCAATCACTCTTTTGGATCGTGCACGCACGGCCATTCAAAGTGCATCGACGCAAGTGGATCAGACATATGCGCTCATTAGCAGATTGCCCGCCACGTCCTATTTTACGGACAGCGCTCGCAGCACGTATAAGGACCTTATTTCCGCACAGCGTTCCGCGGTTCAGGCTGCACTGTCTTCCATTGATGCAACGTCCAAATCTCTGCGCGATGCATCTGCATCGTTCACGACGCAAATTACGCAAGAGAAAGCCAGTTTGATTGCGGCGCAAGGTGCCAAAGACAAAGCGACGGCCGATATTGCAACGTATCAAGCGGCACTGCAGATTGCACAGGCACAGTTGCAATTGAAACAAGCACCCGCTCGTCAGACCGATATCAATGCTGCCGTTGCAAACGTGCAGCAGGCACGAGCCTCTCTTGCTGCTGCGGCAGCCAATTACCAGAACACGGTTCTTATTTCTCCGATTGCAGGAGTGGTCACGAAAGTGAATTTGAAAGTCGGTGAAGTGTCGCCCGTCGGTGAGGCCATTACCATGCTGGGATCCAGTCCGTATCGTATTGAAATGTACGTATCCGAAATTGATATTCCAAAAGTACAATTGTCTCAAACCGGAAGCGTTGAGCTCGATGCATTCCGCGGCACAAACTTCCGTTTGCATGTGTCCGAAATTGATTCCGCTCCTACGGATCAGGCGGGTGTAAATAAGTATCGCGTTCGTTTGGACTTCAACTTCCCACATGACACGCTGAAAGTGGGAATGACCGGCGATGCCGAAATCGATACCGGTATTCGCAAAGACGTCGTGAGCGTTCCACTTCGCGCCGTTATCAAGAGCGGTTCAGGACAAAGCATTGTGCGCGTTCTTCATGATGATCAAACAGTCTCTGAAAAAGCGGTAACAACCGGCATGGAAGGAACCGACGGCACCATCGAGGTTGTCAGCGGAATCAAAGAAGGAGACACTGTCGTCGTACTTGTAAAACAATAATTATGGACTCCTCCGTTACGCCTCTCATCGAAACACGGGATCTTACAAAGTCGTACTTCAATGACGACATTGAAACGCCCGTGCTTTTCGGTGTAAATGTAAAAAT
Source organism: uncultured Candidatus Peribacteria bacterium (assembly GCA_964554785.1). Taxonomy (GTDB): domain Bacteria; phylum Patescibacteriota; class Gracilibacteria; order Peribacterales; family Peribacteraceae; genus CALREJ01. The sequence goes on from CAZKPW010000002.1 coordinate 295,438, forward strand.
TTATAAAGGAGAATTTGTCTCTATTATGGGACCGTCCGGGTCCGGTAAGTCGACGCTCATGCATATTCTTGGATTTTTGGACAGTCACACAACAGGGGATTATCTTTTTCAGGGCCATCAAACAGTGACCATGACCGACGACGCATTGGCTCGTATTCGCGCCACTCGCGTGAGCTTCGTGTTCCAGGCATTCAACCTTCTGCCGCGCACAACGGTGTTGCAGAATGTGATGCTCCCGCTTTTGTACCATCCCACCATTCCCGAGTCGGAACGTATGGAACGTGCACTCAGGGCAGTGAATATCGTAGGGCTCACGGAGCGTAAAGACTTCCTGAGCAGCCAGTTGTCCGGAGGCCAGAAGCAGCGTGTTGCCATTGCACGCGCACTCGTGACCGACCCTGATGTTATTTTTGCCGATGAGCCGACCGGTAACCTCGACTCCGCATCCGGTGTTGCCATTATGGAAGCATTGCAGAAATTAAATGACAGCGGCCACACCATTATTCTTGTGACACATGAACGTACGACTGCTCAACATGCCAATCGCATTATTACGATTCGTGACGGTAAGATTGAATCCGATACGTCTGATTTCAAGCGCGTCGTTGCCGGCACGCACGATCATTTGAAATAAGAGAATCTTCTTCGAACCCCAACCCGAACCCGCTTATGTTACTGCGTGACACGCTTCATACGGCTTTCAAAGGAGTGACCGTCAACGGATCGCGTTCTCTTTTAACAATGCTCGGAATTATCATTGGAGTTGGTGCGGTGGTACTTATGAGTTCCGTCGGTGCAAGCATGCAAGACGTGATTTTAAGCCAAGTGAGCAGTCTCGGAAATAAAAGCATGGTGATATTTCCTGGCAAAGAAGAAGGGGGTGCCGCCGCCGTGCAGACAGGATTCGACAGTCTCACGTTTGAAGATTTGCATGCACTCGAAAAATTGCGAAGCATTGAAAGCATTGCGCCGGTTATTTTTCTTCCCGGCGATTCGTCGTATGGGAATGATTCCATGTCCGCACAAGTGCTGGGAGTAACGCCGCAGTTTTTCCAAAATCAGACCATTGAAACGACTGCCGGGCGCTTGTTGGATGAAAATGATAATAACAGTGCATCGGCCGTTGCACTCATCGGTCCGGAAGTGGTCGATAAATTATTCGGCAATCAAAATCCCATCGGGGAACGCATCCAAATTGGCAACAATCACTTTACGGTGATTGGTATTACGAAAGCGCTGGGATCCCAGTTTTTCCAAAGTGCGGATAACCGCATATACGTGCCGTTTAATCTGACTCGTAACCTGACTGGACAAAAATATTTGAGTTACATGACCATGAACGCCACCGATAGTTTCGACGTAGCATTTGATGAAGTGAAATTTCTGCTTCGTACCAGGCACAATATCGACAACCCCAAAGACGATCCCAAAAAGGATGATTTCATCGTCCATTCCTCCGAAGAAGCGAATGCCATTTTGGGATCGGTCTCTTTGGGTCTTACGCTTTTTATTACCACGATTGCCGCCGTGTCACTCCTCGTAGGAGGGATTGGCATTATGAACATCATGTTGGTGTCCGTGACCGAACGTACGCGTGAAATTGGCCTCCGAAAAGCGGTAGGCGCAAAGAAGCGCGATGTCTTGCTCCAGTTCCTGGCAGAATCCGTCATGCTGACATTTACCGGCGGAGTCATCGGTATGTTTGGCGGATTATTGCTCGCGTATCTGTTGTCTCTGATTGTAAAGATTTTTCTGTCAACGTATCTGTTTGCAGTCTCCATTCCCTCTATTATTGCCGCGCTTTTGATGGCCGCTATTACGGGATTGGTTTTTGGTATTTCTCCGGCAAAGCGTGCATCGAATTTGCACCCAATGGAGGCCCTCCGTTACGAATAATATGAAATTTCGCGATACACTTCAAACGGCTTTGCGAGGAATAACCGTGAACGGCACCCGTTCACTCCTCACCATGCTCGGTATAATAATCGGCGTGGGTGCGGTGGTGCTTATGGTGTCCGTGGGAAACAGTTTTCAGAATTATATCCTCACGCAAATTGAGAGCGTGGGTTCCAGCACCATGGAAATCATGCCGTCTGGGTTGCAGAAATTCGGCGGTAATTTGGAAAGTTTAAAGATGGACGATTTTGAAGCCATTCTAAAAATTCCGGGCGTCACCAGTGCCAGCCCGGTCATTATTGTCGCAAAGCCCGTGCACTACGGAAAAGAAGAGGGGAGTCCGCTGGTCTTCGGTTCGTATGCCACAATGATCGATAACTATGGATTGAAAATTGAAAAAGGAAGACTGCTGGATAAAAATGACCAAGACGGTGCAAAAACCAATGCGGTGATTGGCAATAAAACCGCCGAGGATTTATTTGGAGACAAAGATCCGGTCGGCAGCAAAATTACCATCGGTGACGTGCCGTTTACCATTGTTGGAAAAATGGAAGCGGTAAAATCCGCGCTTCTGGCTCAGCTTGATACGCCGATCTTTATTCCGTTCAGTTCTGCAAAAGCACTCACCAATCAGTCGTATCTTACGTACATAACCATTAAGACAACGGGAGATGCGACAGTAATTAAAGAAGAAATTACGTCCTTGCTGCGTCAGAGGCATCGTATTGATAATCCAAAAAATGATCCCGATAAAGATGACTTCCAAGTGCAGAGCGCAGAACAAGTGAGCGGTATTATTGGATCCGTTACGTTGGGTCTGACTATTTTCCTCGCACTTGTTGCGGGAATTTCACTGCTCGTAGGTGGAATCGGCATTATGAATATCATGTTGGTATCTGTGACTGAACGCACGCGTGAAATCGGTCTTCGCAAAGCGGTGGGTGCGCGCAAGCACGATATCCTTCTGCAATTTTTGCTTGAAGCGGTATTTCTTACATTGACGGGTGGATTGATTGGCATTCTGCTCGGCGCATTCTTTGGGTGGTTACTCTCTGCACTCGCTGCAAAGTTTTTGGGTGAATTTACATTCATACTGTCTTTTACAGCTATTTTCCTGGCGGTCTTTATGGCCATTTTTACGGGGTTGGTGTTTGGAATTTATCCCGCCAAGCGAGCGGCAAACTTGAGCCCTATGGAGGCATTGCGCTATGAATAAGGTACCTATAAGGGTTGTTTGCAGAGGGCGTTTCCGCTAGACTGGACGCTCTATGAATCACGCAATTCGACCGGTACTTCTTTTTTGTGTCAGCCTTCTTATGGTCGGTTGCGCGGGTGCCAATAATCCGTCTGCAGAGAATTTGCCGTTTCCAACGACCCTTCCGAAACAGAGCGATCTTGAGTTAAAGTACCAGAATATAAGTCACGATCTTTCGCCTCTCCCCGCCTATCGATTCCGCATTCAAATTCCGAAAGATTGGAAAACGCTCGATACAAAAATCAGCGAAGAACCCATCAAAGACGCATTGGCGGATGTGGCGGTCTTTCGTCAGCCGGGAGTATGGATGACCGATCTCACGGCACCCATCAACGGAGAAATTTCCGTGAGTGTGGTGAACGTATCCGGCAGTACGTTATCGCCTGCCGATTGGTTGCAAAAAGTACTGCAGAAAAATGCCAAAGGATTTACCGTTATCAATAAACAATTGTCGCCTTCTGCCAGCGGAGAAGTACCCGACGTGCTCATTACGTATCCCACAGGCGGCGATGTCATTGTGTCGCGTATGATGGCGTTCCGCTCGGGGGCACGCATGTTCGTCATTACCGGCAGCGATACTGCGAAAGAATACCCCGAGAATGCAGAAGCATTCTATGTGGCCATTTCTTCATTCCGTTTGGAAAGCGCAGGAAAGACGGTGAAATAACAATGTCATTGCCGCTCTGCTTCTGTACCATATGCACATGCGTCGATCATTTTTACGGTTGCCGTTGGATACGCTCGCTGCATTGATGCTTTTGTTGGTGGGCGGTTTATTTTTACTTTCTTTGCAGAATCCCACGTCGCTGGATGACGGACTGCGTCATTTTACGATGGCGTCTTTCATGCGTGAGGAGGGGATTTTGAATGTGCAGGGATGGACACACTTTTTTTATGAAGGATATTTAAGCAAAACCGCGGTCGATCCGTGGTTTTTGTCCGATGTGATCCTTATTCCGTTTACGTATTTCCCCATAGCAAAAGGATTACAGCTTTTTATCATTTGTGAAATTGCGCTACTTTTTACATCGTTCTTGCTTGTTCTTCGTTCTTTGCGCCATTCTTCCAAGGAAAGAATGCTCGCGCTGCTGCTTTTGGTGTTTGGCGATACGCAATTTATGGGTCGTTTTCTATTGGGTCGTCCCTATGCGTTGATGACCGCCATGATGCTTTTTGTGCTGTGGTGCGTGTTGGAACGACGCCTTATTTTACTAGCGCTGATAATGGCACTGAGCGTGCTTTTGTCGCAGCTCTTTGTCTTTGGTCTCTTTATTTGTGCCGTAGCTGTCGTGACGTTTCTTTTGCAGAAGAAAAGGAAAGATGCCCTCTATACTGCACTCTCAACAATTGTCGGTTTGATCGCAGGATTTTTGCTGCATCCGGAACCATTGCTCTACATTCAGTATGTCATGACTGCGTTTCTGCGCATTCCCTTTTTGCACGGGATCGGACTGTCGCGCGAGATGCAAAGCGGAATAACTGCTACTTCCTGTATAAGCATACTTTTCGTTGTTGCCTTTGGCATTCTTTGTGCCGTTCGATTGAAGCAGAAGAACATGATGCCAAAGGCCCTTCAGCATTCTGCAACATCAGTGCTGAGTGTAAGTACTGCTTTTCTTACCGTTGCATTTCTTTTTTGGGTACGAGCGATTGATGTGCTGTGGCCGCTTATTCTTCTCTGGGCAGCTTCAATCTATAGTCTTGATCGTACGGCACCGCGTGAGATCCTTCGTATGTTTTTTCCGGTACGTACAAAACTTCTGACGTTTCTCGCTATTCTTTTTATGGTTGCCATCATCGCGCAGGTTCTCTCACTCCCATACATTTTTATCCGCGACGATGCATCGCATTCACTTTCACCCTATAAAGAGTTGGCAGTATTACCTCCGAATGCACATGTGCTGAATTTGGATTGGGATAAGTATTTTGTGTACACAGCGGTACGTCCGGATTTAAAATTTGCAGCCGGTATTGATCGCACGTTTACGTATTTAACAGATCCCGAAGTATCTGAATCTATTTATAATCTGGAGCAAGGATCATCGAAAAAAATTCCCATGCCCGACATCCGTGCATCCCTCGATACTATTTTTGCTGCGTATCCATCGGATTATATGATTGTGTCTCATAAGAAATTTGAGCCCGTCATTCAGTTCCTTGAAACGGATATATCCTTTGAACGATTGGCGAATAATGACACCATTGCGATTTATGCAGTACCGGATTGGTATAGGAAAACGGGTGTGAACAGATAAGAGATAGTGATGTAATCGTGGCCTGCCACGCGAAGCTCCCCACAGGGAGCGAAGTGTGGTGGGCCGGCAAGGATTTGCACCTTGGAAGGCGTAAGCCAGCAGATTTACAGTCTGCCCCGTTTGTCTACTTCGGTACCGACCCACGATGATAAAACAAAAGAACGTGCGAGGATTGTACACAGGTTCATTCCGAGAAGGAACACAGGCTTTTAACAGATTTTTGAAGCGCTATTCTATTTATCTTTTGAAAATGCCGTATACCTTTCGTACACCTTTATGGTCTTTTCATCATTCATTGCAAAGATCGTGATCCTATTTAATGGCTTAAATAAGTCATAATATGAGAATGAGAATGAGAAATAGAAAATTGATCAGAGAACTATTGAAACATAGGTGTACGAGTGTACACTTATCACGTTCTTCCCCACACAACTATGATCACCTCGGTATCTTCCACCTCTCTTGTTATCGACTTCTCCGATATGCAACACACAAACAAACACCCTCTCCTTGAATCTGAAATTCGGAACCTTATTGAATTTATTCAATCGCACCCGGAACGCGGCAATATTCATGTGTTTGTACGCAGCGGCATTGTGAGTGCGACGAACAGAAAATTGCAGAGCCGTCTGCAGACGCTTGGTTGCCGCGTGACGACCAAAATTTCACTTTGAAACGACATGTTTACAGGTAGCATGTCTCGGTGTTTCTCCGCCTTCTCTGTCTCATTATCGGACTGACATCTGCCTCGGTTGTTGCCGCTGCAGATTTTGCGGATATTTCGGCAACGACGCCGCATGCCGAAGCCATTAATTATTTAAAAGCAAAAGAAATAATTTCCGGTTACAAAGACAATACCTTCAGACCGGACCACACGGTGAACCGTGCGGAGTTTATAAAAGTGCTCACAAAACTTCTAATCAGTACGTCTGAAATAGACGAATGCTCGCGTTCTTACCGCAAGCGTTTTACGGATGTGCCCCAAAGCAGTTGGTTTGGACCCTATGCTTGCGCCGCTCGAAAAAATGAATTTATCAAAGGGTACGATGACAATACGTTTCATCCGGCTGAGACTATCAATATTGCGGAAGCAGCAAAAATTCTGAGTGCCGCTTTTCATGTGAACGTACAATCTCAAGATGAAAAAATGTGGTACAAACCGTTTATTGTTGCATTGACCGCAGTTCATGCCATACCGGATGACGTACGTGCAACCGGCGAAGCACTCACGCGCGGAGATATGGCGGAAATACTCTGGCGCTTGAAAGAAGGGGTAACCGATAAGCCATCGGTACATGCGGACGATCTTATTGCCGCAAAATGTGAGTGGTTTACCGATGATCAAATTCCACATGTAGATATACAGGAAGTACGCCGAGTGTGGATGTCTTGGATGAATGAAGTGCGCAGTGATCTCAATCTTGCTCCTTATACGCAAAGCAAGGAACTGAACCGTAGCGCAACGTTGTGGTCGCTGCGCGCGAAAAGCAATGGCAGTATTACCCATAAACGCACTGCACAAGCCGCGTATTACGATTATAAAATGATAGGAGGTTGGTTTGCGGATCTGGATTTAGATTTTCAAAATGTAAAAAGTGCAACATTCACGGAGAATATCGGATGGGGAGTGTACAAATGTAAAAAAGATGATTGTACGCAAAATCTTATTGATGCCGCCCGTACAACCTTTGATTTTTATATGAGTGAAAAAGGAAAAGCATCCAGCTCTCATTACAACAGCATCGTGAAGCCGGAGTTTCGACTTGTCGGAATGGGAATAGCCGTAGATCCACATTCGGGGAGATATTTCATTACAACGCACTACGGAACCGCCATTACTTCGGAGCCGGATCCTATTTGTCCGTAAACCATTTTCAGATCCCTGCAACAGTATTTGCTGCACTTGTGTCAGGTTTTTACGGGAGACGTGTCTACATTGGTGATAAGGATTGTTTCTTACCCCTTCCTTCTATGTCTTCACGCTCATTTCTCACATTTGTTGCCGGAGTTGCCGTTGCGATGGCTATTCCTGCAATGGGCCAATCGCTGCGTATGAATTTCCCCGATGTTTCTTCCGATGCATCGTATGCGTTGGATGTAGAGAATATGGTCAATCTCGGAATTGTCCGCGGATACGATGACGGTCGTTTCGGACCCAATGATCTTCTGACGCGCGCGCAGGTTGTCATTCTGTTTAACAGATACGATCAAGCGGTTGTTCAGCCTCTCCGCGATCAACTTGCGGCAATTAATGCAAAACTGGGACTGAGTAGTAGTTCTTCGTCTAAATCTTCCCGGTCTTCCGTTGCAGCAACCTGTGGCAATGGAAAATGTGAAGCCGGAGAAGAATCGTATTGTCCGGCACAAAATTGCACGCCGGGCATGGCCTGTCCTCAATACTGTATTGCAGGAAGTTGTTTGAGGGATTGCCAATCATCCAGTTCCAATAGCACACCCAATTGGTGCAGCCCATATGTCTGTAACGATGGAACAACCATTCCATCCTGTACTGCAGACGGACACGTTATCAATTACTTCGCACCTCCTTGCATAACACATGGGGGCGATACAATGCGTTAAAAAGCGCTTAGAGTGACCGGAATGTTTTGCGAGTAACCACGAGTAATGCGCCAATGGCCATTAGTACGGTGATCCACACTTCCGGTCCGGTTTCAGCAGCGCTATGCGGCACATGCTGCGTAATGGCAGGAGTATTTCTACCAGTTTGTCTGTCGGGAAGAGGAACTTCTCCACTTCCGATGGTATGTGTATTCACAGGAAGAGTGCTTGCGGAAACAATGGGAGTCTCTGCCACGCTATTGGAATCCGTAGGCAGAGAGATATCTGCTGTTGGCGTAGTTTCTGCAAAAGGAACAAAGTCCGGAACGCTTGAAGGAGTCGGAGTTGTGGTAACCGGGCTTGCAGGTATTGACGTTGCTGCTGGTTCGGGAGCCGCAGCGTTTTTCACAATAATTTGTCCGCTGACCGTATCGGATGTTTTTGAAATATAGGGATAGGCACCCGGGCTAGCGCTTGCGGGAATAAGAATATGCGTACTGCTTCCCGGAAAAATAGGCGATGTTGTAAACGGCTTTCCATCGACGGTTGGCAATGTATCAGAGGAAAGAACATGAGGAATAGTGTCATCATTTGTCCACGTGATGGTGTATCCCGGCTGTACTGTAATAGTAACGGGGTCGGCACCTTTTTCGCGGATATGAACGGTAATGGATGATGAGTTCACCTGACCGGTAAAATTATTCAATCCCTGAAATGTCGCGGCACCGGCAATAATGCAAAGAAGAACTCCTACGAATGCCGCAGGTCGACGTGATGCAAGAATCGGCTTTCTCTGGGAAACACCGTGTGTTGTAACTGCAATTTTTTCCGGAGTCTTTTTAGATGTTGCAATACGTACGGGAACATGACGTTCATCGGAGTCGTCCGTGGATTGCCAATGGGGATGCAGGTTTGTCATACGGTTGCTTTTGCACTGAGCTGTCTGCGGAAGGCCAATGCCGTTCCTGTGATTGCAGACAAGAGTAAGAAGAGAAGAAGCGTCGAAGACAGGCCTGTCTCACCGGAGACGGTGCCGCCGGTTTGCGGAGTCTTTGGGGCCTTGCTGATGGTGCTGGCACTTAAAGGAGCAGTCGATGTTTTAGGATTTCCGACGCTGATGCCCGCTTCTTGGCTAAAGTCAGTCTCTTGATTCTGCGCATTGACTCCGCGCACGGCGAAGTAATAGGTAATTCCTTCAGGCAAAGCGCGAATGGTCATGGTTGTTGAGTTTTTATCGACACTGCGCTTCTGTAAATAACGTCCGGATACGGTTCCGTAATACAAGTTGTATCCAATAAGATCTGCAGACGGGAGTACATCCCATGCAAGAAACACGGAACTTCCTTCCGTGGTGAGCTTCAAGTGTTGGACCTGAAGAATGCCGAAGACTGCAGGAGTCGGTGCAGGTGTGGCAACTGACGATGCTGCAGATGTAGCAGAAGCTGCAGCACTGACTGCAGAGGCTTCGCTGCCGGCAGAAGATGTTCCTGCATTACTTGTTGTCTGCGATGCTGCTGATGATGCTCCTGTTGTCACTGCAGAAGGTACCATTTGTACAAAAAGTGAGCCGGGTGCGGCGCTCGCAATGTTTGTATCGGTTGTTCCGTTTTTTGTGAAAATCGCAGTGTGACTTGTGGGAGTACCCGTTGCGTCATAGAACGTGACGGGAATACCACTTTGTGCCGTTGCCAATGCATGGAGACGAATGTGCGCAACAATGATGCGAGTCCCATTTTGACCTTTATCCGCAGTACCGCTTACTTTAATCATGCCGTCCGACACGGAAAAATCATTTGCACCCGGAGTGGGAGTTGGGAATGTTTTGGCAATTTCGATCAATTCTCCTTCAATCGCCGTGGGATCATAGGCAATCCACGCACGGAAACGCTGAATAGACTGTGCAGAAGGATTATTGATAATAAGATCCATATCGAGAGGATCTCCTTCCTTCAATACGGATGTCTGGCGTGTTTGCGGATCTTTCACGCCAAAAGTAGGACAGGCGCTATCTGCAATGGCAGTTGTCGTAGAATTAGTAACATTGAAGGCCGCACGGTAATCAATACTGTCGCAGTGCGGGCGAAGTTCAAACAACGCCGACTGTGTTCCCGTTGTTCCGGATGTCGGTGCTGCAGTGTTATTTGTCGGTGGCGTGATAGTGGATCCGTCTGCCTGATTTTTTGTCGTATTCGAAAGCGGGGCATACATCTCAAAATTTTCGAGTGCACTGGCGCCAATGGGAGCCAATAGAGACAAAAGCACTGCGGTTCCAAGGAGAGACTTGGCAACCATCGGCCGATGTACACGTACGTGTCCTTTCATAAAATGTTTGTGTGTATAAAAGTTTTTTTAGCGAATCGACAGATCGCTGAGGATGCGGATTGCATCATCAATCGTCAATTGTCCGTCTGCATTGGGGTCTGCAAGCAGCTGTTCCGGTGTTGCATCTTTGTAGCCGCGTGCGACTTCCAAAATGAGAATGACGTCACGCGTATCCGTAAGCCCGTCATCATTCATGTCGCCGGTTATATGCGTTCCGGATGCTTCCATGGGTGCAACAGTCTGCACATCGCCTGCAGTTTTTATACCAAGTGCAAAAGACGATACCACTGCAAGTGAGCCGAGACTTAAGATCGAGAGCGGGAGGAGATGCCGTTGAGTGTTTGATTGTTTCTTGGACATTTCCTTCCATTGTACTGTAAAAACGCCATTTCTTCAATGATCCTGTCGTTGACGGTGACACTGGAATATATCATTGATGTATTTAAAGATTACCGCGCATGGAACGTAAAAATCAGTAGAATGAGTGTGTGGCTGCATTCTTCCTGTTTACGGGCGAAAATACGTTCCTCCTTAGAAATGAGCGTCGCAGATGGATGCGCGAATTTCAAAAGAAGCACGGGGAAGAGAATTGTGCGGTTTTAGACGGTCAAAAACTGAGCATTCGCCAACTGTTGGATGATGTTGCCGTCCTTCCTTTCCTTGCAGACAAGAGACTCGTGATTGTGGACGGCGTTCCAAAATGCTCCAAAGAAGAGGTGCAGGTTCTTGCACAAAATGTTCATCCCCAAGTTCTCCTTCTCTTCTGCGATGCAAAACCGGATAAGCGCGGAGGCGGTGTGAAAGAAATTCTGGCAACGGCCGATGTAAAAGAATTCGCTCCGGTAAAAGGAAAGCAATTATCAATGTGGCTGGAAACATACGCGCGTGATGCAGGAGCAAACCTTGAACCCGCAGCGCGCGATGCGCTTATGGAATGCCTAGGAGAAGATATGGATTTACTGTCGCAAGAAATTGATAAGCTCGCATTGCTGGCAACGGGACGTTCCATTACCAAACACGATGTTGAGACCATGACCATTCCGTCCGATGAAGGAATCGTGTGGCGGATGACGGATCTTCTGTGTGAGGGCTCCAAAACAGAAGCATTACGGTATGCAAAGCGTATGCTGGATCGCGGAGGGGATGCGTATGGTTTGTGGGCCATTTTACTTTCAATGCTAAAAAATTTGGTCCTGGTACGAGCTGCACTGAACAGTGGCATGACATCGTCCAAAGACATTGCCGATTCCACGGGAGTGCATATCTTCGCTTTGCGATCGTTGCAGCCCTATGCAAGACGCGCAAAAGATGCAGATATCGAAAAATTGCTCGGTTGGGCCGTCCATGCGGATAGGGATCTGAAAACCGGCGTCATTCGTGCAACAGACGAAGCACCGCAAGAACTGCAAGCTCTCATCGATTCATTTATTATGCATTGTCCGTAAATAAACTGAAGACTTCCTAAAAATAGAATTACGACGTAGCAGTAAACCTTTAAACTTTTAAACCTTCAAACTTTCAAACCCATCAATCAATCAATCTGTTTCAAAATATCCTCCGCATTTTGTTCTGCTTCGGTACGCTCGGCATTTTCCTTTGCAGAAAGACTTTCACGTTTTTCCGTACGTTCTGCCTGTGTTTTTTCCAGATCAAATGTGTTTTTTACAGTTGAATCTTCGGCATATTTTGCATCTATCTCCGCCAATTGATCGCGTTCGTTTGTAAGAATGGTACGCAGTTGTTCCACTTTATCCGCTTCCATCATAGGAAGAAGATCAATCCAATACTGCCTCTCCGTGTTATTCATGCTCTCTGAATGCAAGACAAGTTCAATAAGATCCGGGTACTTTTCGCGGAGTTCCGGAGGCACAATGACAATGATGTTGTCCGTTGAAGTAGCGCTATCACTCATACGCAAAGACTAATGTAAGCAACGAGTATCGTAAAGGAGTCCTTCTTTCTATTCTTAGGCTACTTTCACAATTTCGTATTCAATAACACCGGATGGAGTCTGCACTTTAATCAGTTCGCCGCGCATTCTGCTCAAGAGTGCTTTTCCAATGGGGGATTCGTTGCTGATTTTCAGATCAAACGGGTCTGCTTCCGTTGCTCCCACAATCGTGTAGGTCACCACGGTTTCATCGCCGGATGTGACGTCGCGTACGCTGACCGTCGATCCGATGTTAATTTCTTTACCCAACTTTTTATCGCTCTTATCCGTAATAATCTTGGCGCTCTTAATTTTGTGCTCGAGCTCCAAAATGCGTCCTTCAATAAATGCCTGTTCGTTCTTGGCTTCTTCGTATTCGGAGTTTTCGGAAAGATCTCCGTAGGAGATGGCTTCCTTCAAACGTTGCGCTACTTCCTTGCGACGAGTGTCTTTCAAGTTATCCAATTCATCTTTCAAACGCTTGAGACCTTCTTTGGTCACAAATGTTTCATCGCTATCGTCGAAAGGGGAGACACCGCCGGATCCGGCAGTTCCTGTTGTTTCGGCGGCTGAATCGTCCAAGAAATCGTCTGATGTAGGCATAGTGCCGCGTAGTATAAAGAGGGTGGATGGCGTATACAAGGCCAATATTCGTTATAAGTCTGAGCAATGGGTGAGGAAGAGGGCTAAAAAGGCCTCTTTTAGCTATTCAACAATTGCGGCCATGCCATACTGGGCAAGCTCTCCGGTTTTTCGCTTCCCAAAGCCTCAACAATGCGCTTGAAGAGCTGTACGTTTGTAATAAGCGGAATACCACGATCCGTCGAAAGTCTTCGCATAAAGTACCCATCCGTCTGCTCTTGGGTACTTTCGTGCGTGGGTATATTGACCACAAGGTCTGCGCGCTTGTTTTCCAGATATTCTTTAATATTCGGGCTGCGGGGTTCCGATACCTTGTGAAGCATAACAGACGGAATATTCCGCGCCTTCAGGAATTCATGCGTATTCATTGTCGCGAAGAGAATGAATCCCATTTCATGCAGCGTTTGAATGGTGGGAAGCAGAGAAACCTTATCTTCCAAGCGACCGATGGTCAGAATGATATTCTTTTTGGGAATCTTAAATCCGACGGCAAGCAATGCAATGAGTAGCGCTTGTTCTGCACTTTCTCCAAAGCACGCAACTTCTCCGGTGCTGACCATTTCAACTCCCAAGCGGGGATCGGCACCTTTTAGGCGGGAGAAACTAAACTGAGCAGCTTTTACTCCCACATGATTCAAATCCAGTGTTTGATATTGCACGCCGGTCGGTGCTTTCCCAAGCAATGCTTTTGCGGCAAGCGTTGCAAAGTTTTCACCGGTTACTTTGCTGGCAAACGGGAAGCTGCGTGAGGCGCGGAGGTTACACTCAATCACTTTTAAATGATTGTCGCGTGCCAAGAACTGAATATTGAACGGCCCGGAAATGTTGAGTCCTTTCGCAATCTTCTTTGCAATGACTTTCAATTTGCGGATTGTTTCAATATGGACGCGCTGCGGCGGAAGGACGAGTGTTGCGTCTCCGGAGTGCACGCCTGCATTTTCCACGTGTTCAGAAATGGCATAGAGCAACAGTTCTCCGTTCTGCGCGACTCCGTCAAACTCAATTTCTTTTGCGTTCAATTCAAATTTGGAAATCACCACCGGCGCATCTTTTCCTACAAGTGCCGCTTGGTCCAAAAATGATTGGAGATCATCTTCGGAGTGGACCACCGCCATTGCCGCTCCGGAGAGGACATAACTGGGTCGCACAATCACCGGATAATTGACGCTGCGAGCAAACGTGACTGCAGATTCATAGTCGGTAAATTCTTTCCACTCAGGTTGATCCACCTCCAAGGTATCGAGCATGCCGCTGAACTTGTGGCGATCTTCCGCTCTGTCGATATCGACATGACTGGTACCGAAAATATTCAGCCCCGCCTTTGCAAGCTTGGGAGCCAAAGAGTTTGGAATTTGTCCGCCCATGGACACGACTATTCCTTCGGGATTTAGAAGGTCGGCGATATCGCGCACGCGCTCTTCCGTGAGCTGTTCAAAGAACAGTAAATCACATTCATCATAATCCGTGCTCACTGTTTCCGGATTGCTGTTAATCATGGCTACTTCATATCCTTGCTTCTGGAATTCATGCACGGTTTGCACGCAGCACCAGTCAAATTCAACGGAAGACCCGATGGAATACGGACCGCCACCGAGCACAATGGCGCGCGGTTTTTTGCCGTTCGTGAAAAGGACATCATGTTCCGTACCGTGATACGTGAGGTACATATAGTTCGTTTGCGCGGGGAATTCTCCGGCAAGCGTATCAATCTGTTTGACGACAGGGGTTATACCGAGTTGCAAACGCAGGTCGCGAATTTTTTCTGCAGAGGAATCAATTGTTTTTGCAATAGAGATGTCGGAGAATCCTGCTTTCTTTAAATTGCGAAGCAAATCTGCATCAATGGGTCCGGTACTGTTTTTGACGAGAAGTTTCAAAAGGTCGGAACAATACTTCATGCGATCCAAAAACCACCGGTCAATACCAGTTGCAATATTCACTTCTTCCACGCTCCAATCTCCTGCAAGTGCCTTTGCAACGGCAAAGAGTCTACGTGGCGTCGGGCGTTTGACTTCCTGCGTCAGGTTATCGAACGGAAAGGGGATGGGGTACAATCCGTCTGCGCCAATGTTCAACATGCGGAGCGCTTTCTGCAGTGCCTCTTCGAAGGTGCGACCCAGTGCCATTACTTCTCCGACCGATTTCATTTCGCTGGTGACCTGATCCGATACATGGCGGAATTTTTGAAGATCCCAACGGGGGATTTTAACGGCGACGTAATCGAGTGCCGGTTCAAAATCCGCACACGTCACTTTCGTAATGGCGTTTCGAATGCTTGGCAATGTGTATCCAAGTGCTAGTTTGGCTGCCACAAATGCGAGGGGATACCCTGTCGCCTTCGATGCCAATGCAGAACTGCGGCTCAAACGTGCGTTTACTTCAATCACACGGTATTCACGAGATTTGGGGTTGAGTGCAAATTGAATATTACATTCTCCTACAATGCCGAAATGACGGATCACTTTATGTGCAAGCGAGCGCAGCATTTGGTGATCGGTGTTATCGAGCGTTTGGCTGGGCGCAATCACAATCGACTCGCCGGTATGAATGCCGAGTGGATCAACGTTTTCCATGTTACAAACCGTGATGCAGTTATCTGCATTGTCACGGACAATTTCATATTCAAGTTCTTTCCAGCCCGTCAGATCTTCTTCCACTAACACCGTGCTCGACTCTACATACGATGTACCCAAGAGCTCTTTGAGTTCTTCCAGGTTCGAAGCCCTCCCGCTTCCTTTTCCTCCGAGTGCAAACGATCCGCGGACAATAACGGGAAAGTTGATTTGCTCTGCAGCCTTGATACCTTCATCGACGGTTGCACAGGCAAAAGATCGCGGAACGTGTACGTCAATGGTGCGGAGTTCTGCATTAAAAGCAGCGCGATCTTCCGTTTTCCGAACGCTCTCAATGGGCGTTCCAAGGATAGTGACGTTGTATTGTTTTAAAATTCCTTCCTCCTCCAACTTCATGCCGCAGTTAAGAGCAGTCTGCCCTCCGAAGCTGACGGAAATGGCGTCGGGTTTTTCTTTTTTAATGACATCTTCCACAAAAGCCGGTGTAACGGGAACAAAGTACACGGTATCTGCAAGTCCCCAGCTTGTTTGGTTCGTGGCGATGTTTGGGTTGATAAGCACGACGCGCTTTCCCTCTTCCTTGAATGCTTTGATTGCCTGGCTTCCTGAGTAGTCGAATTCACCGGCTTCTCCAATTTTTAGAGCACCGGAGCCAAGTAAGAGAATTGTTTTAATATGGGAAAAATCATTCCCCTCGCCCGTAGAGGCGCTCGAGGAAGCCATGAGTGTATCTGGTCCTGTCATGTCCGCGGGAGACTACAGAAGATCAAGATAAATGTAAAATGTAGAATGTAAAATGGGATGAAAATGATTCACCATTCCATTCCCTCTGCTATGATGACATCCGTGACCCGTTTTTCCTTTGCTATCACCGCTGTCAGTATGGCCTCGACGGCCTTTCTTCCGATTGCTTTTGCAGCATCGAGTTCTTCTGCCATGCAGATGACACCTATGGATTCGCTCTATGAGGATCTGAACGTATGGCAAGGAGTCATGGGAGATGATGTAACGGAACAAACAATGCAAGAGAACGACATGTCGTTTCAATTACAAAAGGAATTATTTCCGGATATCTCCAAACTTGCCGCGGAGCCTATGAGTGTGCTGGATGAAGTGCGCAAAGAACGAACGGATGATTTTGTGACTATTACAATCAATGGAGCATCAGTCACTTTGGCAGATGTACCGCGCGACGAATGGTACGCGCCCTATATTCGTTCCATTGCAGACAGGGGACTGGTTTCGGGATACCGAGACGCAGCAGGAAATCCTACAGGACGCTTTGGTCCTGCAGACAATGTCACAATTGAACAAATGGCGAAGGTTGCAGTTTCTGCTATTGGTGTATCTACTGCGGATTGTGTAAAACCGACCGTAAACGTGACTGCATCGGGCAGTTGGTCTGCACCGTATTTTTCCTGTGCAGAACAGCAAGAGTGGACGGTGTACGGCGACGGATCCGTGGATGCGCACCGAAATGCAACGCGTGCGGAAGTCGTAGCAACGTTATTGCAGGCCTATAAAAAATTCCCAGATACCGGAACAGGGGCGTCCTTTACCGATGTCTCATCGACCATGCAGTATGGATCCATCATTGCGCAGGCAAAAATGGACGGCGTAATTTCCGGATATACAGATGCAAACGGTGAACCAACCGGACTTTTTGGTCCGAACGATCCCGTGACACGTGCGGAGTTCGCAAAAATCGTCACAATGGCTCTTCAGGTATATGGAAGCACCGGAGCAATGGAATAATATTAGACAGTCGATCCTTTCTGCATAAGGTGCATTTCCAGATTTTCATCATCCGGATGTGTACCCACTACTTCCAAGAAGATCGTTCCAAGGATAATAAATATTCCGCCAATGTAGTGGTACCACGCGATTGGTTCGCCCAGATACATATACGCAAACAGAATACTGGTAATAATTCCCAAACTTCCGACCAGCGACACGGTGGTCAATTCGAGTCTGTCGATTGCTTGGTAGTAGGTGACACTGTTCAAGAAACGTCCGATGAAACCAAAGCCGAGTAGTGCCGGAATAAGTGCAATGGGGAAGTTTTGCACCTGACTAATGAACGGATGATTCAAAAACGGTGAGACGGCAAAGAATGTTGCAATGGACACAACGCTACGCATCAATAGCGCGACGTGCGGTTCTATGTGAGACAAATTTTTACGGAAGTACACGCTTCCCGCCGCATAACCGAGCGATGAGCCAATCACAAGAATGTCACCAAACTGGATACTGAGACCCTCTGTAAATCCGTGTAATGAAATGAAGATCACGCCGGCCATAATGGTAAATATTGCCGCGTAATGCGCCGAAGTAATTTTCTCTTTTAAGATGATGGCCGCCATGACCACAATGAATACGAGTTGAATGTTCGAATAAAAAACCGCATTCACCGCCGTTGTATAATAGAGTCCGGCGAAGAGAAGAACGGGGCCTACGACACCATTCAAGAAGGAGACAATAAAAAGCCAGAACATGTCTTTGCGATGCATGTGTGTCACGCGTTTGAAGACAGGCAAGAATCCATAGGAAAACAGCACAAAGAATGCCGTAAGAACCTCGCTCACAAACATGAGAGTGAGCGACGAAAAGACAGTTGTCAGTTGTTTTGCAAATGAAGTAAACGTAGCACCGGACAGTGTGCTGATAGCGAGTGCCAACCAGCCTGCTGTTCTTTCATCGTTGGATTCTGCGGATTTCCATCGGATGAACGGCCGTTGAGTAATGTGTATTTCTACCATGTGTTTAATAAAACATTATAACATAAATATGTATAAATGACAAATAAATATTCCTCTGATCTATGAATGCCTACGTGGCTCAAATACGGCAATAATCCATACTATGAATAAAGCAGCTGGAATCATCAATTGTCTATAATATGACTCACCGTTTTCCAAAAAGGCTGCATTGGGTGTAAAGAGGTAGGTTCCCAGAACTAAGACTAAACTGAGGAGCGCCCACAAACCCAGAGGCATCACGATTTTTTGGATGCGATCATCATTTTTCTTCCAAAGCCAGAGTGCGACTAAAGAGCAAAAAAGAATGACATACCAGGTCATTCCCATGGACCCGCTTGAAAAAATACCGGCAAACATGTTCCCCAGCACTTCCGGATGCCACTCTAAACGTGTGTCCGTTGCATGTGGCGTCAATCCCATGCCGCGACTAAGGAGAAATAGGGGAAATAACAGCGATAGTAAGACGCCAGTAATAGTCGTTGGACTCATACATGTTTGCAAAAAAGATGTTCGACGAAGAAGAAAAACAAGAAGCACCCACGGCAAAAATCCAACAACGAGCCCTTCGGACTTTGTCCAAACACCCGCCGCCATACAGAGCGCGGAAAGCATCAACCATCCGGCATTATCTTCATTGCGCCACAGCCATAATGCAGTCATCGATACACACAGAAAAAGAATGAGCGGGAGATCGCCGTATCCTTGCGACAGATGAAATGCAAAAAGAGGAATACTCGTTATAAGTGTTATGCAAAGAAGTGCGATGTCATTTCCCTTCCGTCGCGCCATTAAAAGAAAGAGGGCAAGAAGAGAAGAGAGCGACAGGAGAAAATGAACACTGTTTGCACTGCGGTCATTCCATTCGGCATTTCCTTCGTTCACAGTGATCTGCAATGCATGGAACAAAAACGGATACTGAGGTTTCGCAACGCCGCGTACTTCCGTGGCATCAAACGCCATTGCGCGATCCTCAAAAGAAACCTTCGAGCGCATGGTCCAGTTTGTCAGACTGTCCATATGGTACGTGGGCAAAATAACGGCGTGCGTAAACGAAAAGATGAACTGGAAGCCAAGAACGAGGAGACAGATTCCGCGAATGACAGCAAGAAAAATGGTGCGCGGTATCTGCGAATGCACCTCAGAAAAAATGTCCGTAGTGTGTACGGCTGTTCGACGGAACAGAAAAAGAAGGATGGCAATGATTACTGCATGTCCCGTACACATTGACCAAAATGTGAGCGGTACTTGTGCAACGGTATAGAAAAATACAAGAAGCACATTGATGAGTGATCCCATGGGAAGTCCGAACGCAACGGGCAACGCATTCGATATTTTTTTTCGTAGAATGACGGCAGTCAGAAGTGTTCCTTCTGCAATCAGAACCATCAGCCAAAAAAGAAAAATAAAGAGCGCCATTAGTCTCGAGTAATGGAATACAGAAGTGTGCCGTCCGAGAAGCTTTTAATCTTGGCCGCTTTCTGGTGAATGCCGCCACAATGTAAAATGCTGCCGCTTTCCGACCACTGTAAATCGTGCGAAACAACCACATGGGTCGTCGCAGGAAGAAGCGTGCCTGTCATGGTGACGGGCATAGGATAGACAAGATAGCGCAGGAGTTTTGCGTAATAATCTGTACTGCTAAAACACACGCTTACAGCGAGGGGTTGAGAAGATTTTTTAGATTCGGTTTTAAGTAGATCTGCGACGCTATAGAGATCACCCGCTTGTGCATAGGTGTGCACCGTAAACCATTCATGAAGATGGCGAATGGAAAGTATGGTGAAATCTGTCGTAAAACGTGCCGTATAGAAAAAAGAGAGAACAAGAAGGACCGAGAAAAGTGAAGAAATGTTTCGGAATCGTTTGAGTACAAATATAAGGAAGACAGTGACCAGGAGAATAAAAGCTTCAATATTTACAAAAGGCGTATTCAATACCCTATACCCTCGCAATAAATGGGCAGAAGAGACCCAATAGGGCTCAAGCGTCAAGAAATGGCGGAAGGCCGCTCCAATTGTTTCCACTGCAGTGGGCTGTAAGAGCGCCATTTCTTTAAATTGAGCGTCGCTATTCTCGGCAGTGGTCAAAAAGGAAAGATAGTAACGATGCTTCGATGGAGTCCACGTGGTGAGTGCGGTTAGGTCCACAATTGCAATGCCGTCCTCTGCTGCGGGCAATTGAAAGGAATACATATCCGCAGGATTGTAGTTCCAGTCGTCGCTCATAATGGCGACGTATCCATGCAGTGGCATACCGGCCGCATACGAAATACGGATTTTTCCGCCTGCGCCTTCAATGGTTCCATCTGCGGATGATGCGTAATTGGAGAGAATGGTATATTGATCTGAAGAAAGCGCTGGAACGGGAACTAGAACAAGGTCTTTTGCATGCAAAACGGGAACGCCGCTGAAAAAGCAGAAGATGAAAAAAAGAGGAAGAACGTTTGCCCGGCGCATAAAAGCCATCATAGCAAAGAAAAATCTAAAAACAGCCCTTTCATTTTTCATGCACTTCAATCACTAAAAAATTCAAAAACCCTTGGAAAAAACAAAGAGGTCTGCTAGCGTTTTTTTAAATCACATTTCAATTATATTTTAATTATATCCTTTTTATATATGTCAGGATCAGTTTTACAGGTGGTTGGAGCCGTGGTCGATTGCGTCTTTGAAGGGCATCATTCACCAAAAATCTTCAATGCACTGAAAGTTCAGAATGGTGAAAACGCTCTCATTCTCGAAGTGCAACAGCACCTGGATAACGGTGTGGTACGCACGGTTGCGATGGGTTCAACCGACGGCCTGAAGCGCGGACTACCTGTGGAGGACACGGGTGCACCTATCACCGTTCCGGTTGGACCGGAAACGCTCGGACGCATGTTTAACGTCCTTGGTGAGCCGATTGACGGACAAGATTTTAAGAAAGCCAAAAAGTATTACCCCATTCATCGCCCGGCTCCGAGCTTTATGGATCAGGCGACGAACACGGAAATCTTGGAGACAGGTATTAAGGTTATCGACCTTATCTGTCCTATCTTAAAAGGAGGAAAAGTAGGGCTCTTCGGCGGAGCAGGAGTGGGAAAGACTGTGATTGTGAAAGAGCTTATTTACTCCGTGGCAACCGCGCACGGAGGATATTCCGTGTTTGCCGGAGTGGGAGAGCGCAGCCGCGAAGGAAACGACTTGTATTATGAAATGAAGGAATCCGGTGTGCTCGACAAAACTGCGCTCGTCTTCGGTCAAATGAATGAGCCGCCAGGACCGCGTTTGCGTGTTGCACTTTCCGGTCTTTCCATGGCGGAGTACTTCCGCGATGAAGAGCACAAGGACGTTCTTCTCTTCATTGATAACATCTTCCGCTTCACACAGGCCGGTGCCGAGCTTTCCGCTCTCCTTGGACGCATTCCGTCTGCGGTGGGGTATCAGCCGACACTTGCGAGCGAAATGGGACAAGTGCAAGAACGCATTACGTCCACTCATAACGGTTCCATTACATCGGTGCAGGCTATTTACGTTCCTGCGGATGACTTTACCGATCCGGCTCCTGCAACAACGTTCGCCCACCTCGACTCCACGATTGTGCTCACACGCACGCTCGCAGAACTTGGTATTTACCCGGCTGTCGATCCACTCGAATCCACGTCGACCGTTCTTTCCGCATCTATTGTGGGAGAAGAGCACTACAACGTTGCTCGCGGCGTGCAGAAAGTTCTCCAGCGTTACAAGGAATTGCAGGACATTATTGCAATTCTTGGTATGGAAGAACTCTCCGAAGAAGACAAGCAGGCCGTGCAGCGCGCTCGCAAGATTCAGAAATTCCTCTCTCAGCCGTTCTTCGTAGCCGAAGTCTTTACCGGCGCTCCCGGAAAGTTCGTCTCCATGAAGGACACCGTTCGCAGCTTCAAAGCAATTTTGGACGGTGATTGTGATGATATCCCCGAGCAGGAATTCTATATGAAGGGAAGTATCGACGAAGTCCGTGCTGCAAAACCGGTAACCGCCTGATTCCTCTCACCTTATTCTTGATATTCATGCATATTAAATTGATTACACCTGAAGGCAGCACGTATAGCGGACAAGCTGTGTCTGTCACGTTGCCAAGCGGTATGGGCGAACTCACCATTCTCGAGCATCACATTCCGCTCATGACAAACTTGCAGGCCGGAACCGTGATTATTCGTAAAGATGGCGAAGAACTGTTCTTCGCAGTCTCTCGAGGCGTTGTGCAGATTGAAAAACACGGCATTCACATTCTTGCAGATACGGCGGATCGTACGGAAACATTGCAGGAGGAAGCCATTGAACTTGCGAAGAAACGTGCCGAAGAACTGATGAGCGATCGCCGTAGAGATTCCGAAGGATTTGCAGAAGCATCTGCAATGCTCGAACGCGAGCTTGCGAAATTGTCGTCACTCCGCCGTTTGCGCTCTCGTCGTCGTTCCCTTTAATTTTCACGTTACGTACTATGTCTGATTTGCATCAGTCATCGGTTGAAACCGTCAAAGAAGTCTCCGCGGATGAAAGTACCATGCTTGGAATCGGCTTTGCCTGGGAACTGGGATACACAATAGCCATCCCCGCAGTACTGTTTGGAATCGGAGGCGCGTACGCAGATAAGTATCTGAATACCTCACCACTCTTTCTCCTCTTGGGATTCGTCATTGCATTCATGACATCCATCGTCGGTGTCACTCAGAAAATTCGAGAGATTCTCAGAAAAATGCCGAAAGACCTCCCTAGAAAACCCGACCCCGAAGTCCTTGAAATCTCTGAAAGTGAAAAGTTCCATGAATCTCTTCGTCCCAAGCGACTGTAACTACTATGGCTGAATTTGCACCACCAACACTGGCTTCTGAAACAATCTTCCACATTGGAGACTTTGCAGTCAGAAATACGCTTCTCATGGCGTGGCTTGCGATGCTTGCACTTTTTACAGTCGCTTTTTTCACACGCGCAACGGGATACAAGAAGGTACCGGGGCGGTTCCAAACACTTATGGAAATGGGCGTGGAAGGGCTCTATAACTTTTACGGATCGGTCATTCAGGACGCAAAGCAAACAAGAATGTTCTTCCCGCTCCTTGCCACTATTCTCATCTTTGTGGTGACCGGTAACTGGATGGGTATCTTCCCCGGAGTCGGCAGCGTTTTTATAGAAGGAATGCACGATGGTCATGTCATGGATATTCCGCTCTTCCGCTCCATGAATGCCGACGTGAACATGACGCTTGCAATTGCTCTTATTTCCATGATTGCCGTACAAGGATTTGGTATCGCATTGCTTGGATTTAAGAGTTATAGCGGAAAATTTTTTATTGCCCCCTGGAAAAATCCGGTCGGCACGTTCGTCGGACTCTTGGAACTGATTGGAGAATTTTCGAAAGTGGTGTCCTTTACCTTCCGTCTGTTCGGTAACATTTTTGCCGGAGAAGTGCTTTTGGTGGTGATTTCCTATCTTGTCCCTTATGTAGCCCCTATTCCTTTCCTTGCTTTGGAAGTGTTCGTAGGTCTCGTACAGGGTCTTGTCTTCTCGCTTCTTACCGCGGTTTTTCTAAAAATCGGAGCAACCGGTCATGGCGAAGAAGAGCATATGGAACCGGCGCATTAAACTCTCATACCCTTGAAATTTCTGCGCTTTTCCTCTACATAGCTAGTTATTCTTTCTACCCTTCTACCCCCATTCTATTATGGAACCAGTCGCAATCAGTGACGCAGTTGGCCTCTTGGCTGATAGGAACTTCCCGGTAGCCTTTACGATCGCTTTCGGTTCACTTGGACCAGCAATCGCCATCGGTTTCATCGGTGCAAAATCTGTTGAAGCTATTGGCCGCAATCCGGAAGCCGGAGCACGTATTCAGACTCTCGCTATCCTCGCCATCGCCTTCGCGGAAGCCGTCGCTATCTACGGACTTGTTGTAGCACTCATTATGAAGTTCGTCTAAATCTCTGTCACGGCGTAGCCCGGGAGGGCGAAGCCGGATCATTCCTTATCTTTCCATGGAAATTCTACAAACCCTCGGCATTGACTGGAAGCTTTTATTGGCTCAAATCATCAACTTTGGCATTGTGCTCATCGTCCTTGCAAAGTTTGTCTACAAGCCGCTTCTGAAAGCCATCGACGCACGTCGTGACGCTATCAAGCGTTCCATGGATGATGCAGCAGATATTGAACGTCAGAAACTGCAGATGGAAACAACGCGCAAAGAAGCTCTGCATAAAGCGGATGAAGACGCCGGTGTTATCCTCGAAAAAGCCAAAGCCGATGCCGACGCCATGCGCGCCGATATTCTTGCAAACGCACAGCAGCAAGCCGATCAAATTATGGCCAAAGGAAAGCAGCAATTGCAGGATGAACGTTCGCGCGTCTTTCACGATGTGCAAGATTTGATGGCCAGTTCCATCATTAAGCTCACCGAGGAAATTATTCGCCGCGAATTTAGCAAAGATGATCAGACTCGTTTGCTGAAAAACCTTGAGAAAGAACTTCCCGCCCTCCTGAACGCATGAAAATAAGCCAAGATGACATTGCACAGGCCCTCGTCGACGTCAGCAGAGATCTGCCTGAAAACGAGTTTGCAACGCAGGTAGATGCCGCGATTATCATGCTTAAACGCAGCAATCCCGGTAAACCTCTGCGCAGCTTCCATTACGTTCTCGAACGAATGCTTTACCGTAAGGGTGAAATATTCATGGCAAAACTCATGACACCCACCGGAGATGCCGGCGCACAAGCGACGGCCATCGAAAAAATCCTGAAAGATACTCTGAAGCGCGATATCGATCTTGAGCAGGTTGCCGTTCCATCCATGATTGGAGGTGCGGTCCTGCGTGTCGGTGATGAGCGTTTTGATATGAGTATCCCGGGTGCGCTTGCTCAACTTCAAACATATCTTACTTCGTCTACTCTTCCTCTGTTCGATTTTTCCTCCTCCTCTCATGAGTCTCAGTAACGCCCTCCTTAAAACGCTCGAAGAGCGTATCGCCGCCTACAAACCGGACGTCAAACATGAACACGTCGGTACGGTTGTGCAGATTGGTGACGGTATCGCGAAAATTCGCGGCCTCTCCAATATCGGGTCTTCCGAAATGATCGACTTCGGCAACGGAGTCTTCGGAAGCGCTCTCAACCTTGAAGAAGACACGGTCGGTGCCGTGATCTTCGGTGACTTCAGCATGGTGAAAGAAGGAGACACCGTGAAGGCAACGGGCCAGATTCTCTCGGTCCCCGTTGGAGATTCATTGATCGGACGCGTTCTTTCTCCGCTCGGCGTGATGAAAGACGGAGGTCCTGAATTGAATTTGAAGACGCTCTATCCTATTGAGAAAATCGCTCCGGGTGTTATTGAGCGCCAGTCTGTGACTGTCCCGATGCAAACGGGTATTACTGCAATCGATGCAATGATTCCTGTTGGACGCGGACAGCGCGAATTGATCATTGGAGATCGTCAGACAGGAAAAACTGCGGTCGCCATTGATACCATCTTGAACCAGAAAAAGACGCAGACAACCGATCGCCCCGTTATTTGCGTGTACGTTGCAATCGGTCAGAAAGAATCCAAAGTGGCAAAAATTGTTGCCGATCTTCAGAAGAACGGAGCCATGGATTACACAATCGTCGTAACGGCATCCGCTTCCGAGCCTGCAGCACTTTCCTATATTGCACCGTTTGCAGGAACCGCCATTGCCGAATATTTCGTGGACCAGGGTAAAGATGTTCTGATTGTGTACGATGATTTGTCTCGTCAGGCATGGGCGTACCGCCAGATTTCACTCTTGCTTCGTCGTCCGCCAGGACGTGAGGCGTATCCCGGTGACGTGTTCTATCTCCACTCTCGTTTATTGGAACGCGCAGTGTGTTTGGATGAAAAGCACGGAGGGGGATCGCTCACTGCACTTCCCATTATTGAAACGCAGGCCGGAAACATTTCCGACTATATTCCGACAAACGTCATCTCCATTACGGACGGTCAAATTTTCTTGGAATCCGATCTCTTCTACAAAGGAATTCGTCCTGCGGTGAACGTCGGAACATCCGTGTCCCGCGTGGGATCCGCCGCTCAGCGCAAATCCATGAAGAAAGTCGCGGGACGTTTGCGTCTCGATCTTGCGCAGTACCGTGAACTCGCGGTCTTTGCACAGTTCGGATCGGACCTTGATAGCGCCACTCGCAAGCAGCTCGATCGCGGTGCGCGTTTGACAGAAATCCTCAAGCAGGATCAATACAAGCCGTTCTCCGTCGGAGAACAGGTCGCCATGCTCTACGCGGCTGTGAACGGTTACCTGGATGAAGTTCCTGTAAAAGAAGTAAAACCGTACGTCGATTCTTTCCTCGGCTTTTTGAACAAGCGTCATCCTACATTGCTCGAAACACTCGACATGCAGATTACGCCCGAGGCCGAAGAGCAATTGAAGCGTCTGGCTACAAGCTTCCTCGCAAACCGCGGAGCCGATGATGAAGTCGCAGTTGCGGCAGAACCGGTGAAGGAAGAGATGGCCGTAAAACCTTCCAAGAAATAATTTTACTCCTGACTTTCCTTTTTCTTTCCTGTGGGACGTAACCTCCGAGATATCCGGCGCAAAATGAAGGCGATTAAGTCGACCAAACAAGTCACGAAAGCTATGGAGTTGGTTGCTGCCTCCAAAATGCGGCGCGCTGTGTTGAACGCACAACAACTGCGCCGTTACGCGCTGCATGCGTGGCGTATTCTGAAATCCATTGGAAATGTGCACATTCAGCAGCACAGATACTTGAAACAGCGCCCCGTCAAAAACGTATTGGCCGTTGTCTTTACATCCGATCGCGGACTGTGCGGAAGTTTGAACGCACAAGTATTCCGCGCAACAACCCAATATCTGAAAGGACTGAAGACGCTCTCTACGTTTGAAAATATCACGTTCATAACCGTCGGACGCAAAGGACATCAGTTCCTCACGCGCAACAATCATAAAGTAATCGCGACTTTCCCGGCCCTCTCGAATCACCCCACGTTTAAAGATGTGCTCCCTATTGCACGTCTTGCGGAACAGAGTTTCCTCTCCGATGAATTCGATCACGTCGCACTCATTTATTCCGATTTTATTTCACCGTTGGTTCAGGAATCTGCCGTAAAAGTTCTTTTGCCATTTTCCCGCAGTGAAATGCGCGAAATGATTGATCTCCTTATGCAGCGACGAAGAATCAGCAAAGAAGAATTGGAAATTGAAACGCAAAAAAACGAAGACGTTCAGGAATATAAGTTTGAGCCGTCACAAGAAGAAGTGCTCGATACCATTCTTCCGCAGCTTACGGAAATCCAGGTGTTCCAGGCAGTGCTCGAGTCTGTTGCATCCGAACACTCCGCTCGTATGCTTGCCATGCGCAGCGCCAGCGATAACGCAGAAGCGATTGTCGATGATTTAAACCTTATCTATAACCAAACACGCCAAGCAAATATTACTGCGGAAATCGCAGAACTCTCTGCAAGCAAAGCAGCGCTCGATTAATAGGACATATAGAAACGCTCAAGTGAGAAATTTAGCGAATGTCTCTATATTTTTTCGTCACGGGTTTATGGAGCAATACTTCCGAAAGAAAATTCCCAATATAGAGTGCTCCCGTCTGCAAAATTCCCTGTTCTGTGAGTCTTCGACCGGACGATTGAACGCAAAAACGACGAGCAAAATTGATTCTTCCACAGGCATGCAGACGACGGGCGATATCCGTATCATCTCCGTAAAATGAAATGCTGGTATCGAATCCATTAATGGAAAGAAGTGCTTCTCGTTTTGCGACAAAATTTCCTCCGACCACCATGTATCGAATAAGTTTGTAGGTTGGCATGGCAAGAGCACTCCAATACAACTTCACGCACATTTTCTGCCAACCTGGAATATCAAAATATTCATAGGGGCCGCTCAGGCATACAAGATCGGTATCATCCTCAAAAGCAACATTAATCTGCACAAACCAATCCAGCGGAACGCGACTGTCGGCATCGATGAATGCAAGAAGCGATCCTTTTGATGCATCCATTCCGCACTGACGAGCGGCAGTGGGTCCTTTCTTCGGTTCATGTACCACTCGAACGCGCGGAAAAGCAGAGGCAATGGAGGCGGTTGCATCCGTGCTCGCATTATCCACCACAATAATATCGACTACATTTGGCGACGCTGCATCCAAAATGCTTTGAATACAATCACCAATATAGTGCTCTTCGTTGAACGCGGGGATGATAACGCTGATTGTCTGCATATCATGTACAGACTAGCATACCCGACACGCAATTGCTGTAGCGTAGAACGGCTTTAAGAGGGGAATGGCAAGTGCATAGCAGTTCAGCTCGTTCTAACTAAAAAATGACCGAAGCGCAGGAGCGCGAAGACCATGAGTGAGTTCTATTGCGTAGCGATGAACGAATCGAATGGTGCCGCCACCCGGACTTGAACCGGGAAGACCTTTTACGGTCAGGAGATTTTAAGTCTCCCGTGTTTACCATTTCACCACAGCGGCTTGCTCTAAGACAAAGGATAAGGCTGAGGTTAAGGGCAACGACCTTATCAAAAGAAGTATAAACAGGAACCGCCTTCAATCCTAGTCACTTTCGTCTCCTCATCCACAGCCTTAACCTTGACCTTAAATCGGCAGAGTTCCTGTTTTTGTCTTCGGAACGTCATTTTCATGAGCATGCTCTCCCACGGCCATTGCCTTACCGGTGACAGGATCCACTTCTTGAGCAGAAAGAATGAGTCGGCGTAACGTCGTGCCGACCGGCGTACAGGTCATAAGTGTACTCACGCGCTTACTCACCGGCTGATCCAGAACCGTCACATCGCTCGGTTTAATTTCTTTTTTCTCGGAAATCACATACCTGTATTTATCGCCGCCGTAATACACCCAGTACTCATCGCCCACATTCAATTCACCCAAACGCGCAAAGACCGATTTATATTTTCCGGGAGCCCACGGGAAGTACGAGCTGTGACCGGTCACAAAGAAGTTTCCCGCCTGGCCCGGTTTTGCAGTACCGGGATAATGCACGACACCGTCTTGGAGTCCGCTCTGGATATCTTCTTCCAACGCAGTCCAATCTTCTTTCAAAAGATCCGCATTCGAAGGAACGACCACGGGCACGTTCAAATTTAACTTGGGGATAATAAGTCTATTTTCCGGAGGACCGACTTCCGGGAGGAATGCCGTCATACTTCCGTCGTCGGAACCGGCCACACTCAGAGAGGGGATGCGCTTGAGTTTATCGGACAATCCTTGATCCAATTCCGATGCCAATTGTTTTCCGGCAGTAATATCTGCAAGAGGATCAACATACGAATGTGCAATGGACCAGAAACTTTGGAAGTTGAGCGAGACAAACAGCACCACAAAGAGTGATGCGAATGTTCCGCCAAAACGTACTGTATCCAACAAAAACAAAGTTCCACGTCCATATTGCTTCGGCACATTATTTTTCCCGGGCACCCACACGGGTTGTGTCAGGAATGTCCATGTCTGCAGCGTTCCGTGTTTAAGCGATGCAAGAATATTGCGACTGGTTTGTACTCCTTCAAGCACGCTTGCTTGATACTGACGCCCACTTTCTGCAAGAAGATCATTGGTCACGGCATACATTTGTCCGCGCACCTCATTCCACATGTGCGATTCTGTTTTATACTCCATTTCATTTTCACCCGCATCCGCAAGCATGGCGGCAATGGGATCGGACTGAAAAGATTCTATGATGTCCTCCGGCACTTCCGGAGAAATACTTTCTTCGGAAAAAGAAAGAAGTGCCGTTGCATCTTCCTCTTCTTTATTGAGTGCATCTGTTGCAGTCCACGGCAACGTCAGACTTTCTTCAAGCTCTGCTGAATACCACAAACCCTCTTCCATCTCCATCACATCTTCTGTTTTACGCACGGCACGAAACATCTCTTCCTTTTTATCGGCACTGCGCGCACCCGGGAGAATAATATTCCCGTCGCTATCGACTGTTGCGCGGTGGTTGGCGTCATGTGGAGATATCATCTCATTATAGCGGAAAACGCTTCTTTTTGCACGGGGAAGGAAGAGTGTACCACAGAGGATGAAAACGGAATGTGAGGTTTCTTAGACACGTTTTCCCATAACACCGCCTCCTACGACTTCTTGGCCTCTATAAAAGACCAATGATTGGCCCGGAGCCAAGGGTGTTTCTTGATTTTCAAACGTAAATACGCCCTTATTTCCTTTATACGTCAACACGCCATTTTTACGATTAGAGAGAGATCTCAGGCGGCATTCAAAAGAAACGGATTCATTTTCCGGCGGCTGCCAAGAGACCCAATGGATCTCATCCAATTCAATTGCATTGATCATTTCATGTCCGTGTTCCGCAACAATCAATTCATTGTTTGCTGCATTTTTTTCAACGACTTCCAAAGGAATACTCAATCCGCCTATGCCAAGTCCGCGCCTCTGACCCACTGTATACAGAGGCAAACCCTTATGCGTTCCCACAACCGTACCGTCGCGTCGCACAATATTTCCCGTCTGCAATGCATCGCTCAAATAACGTTTTAAAAATTCACCCGGCGATTTTTCCGGAAAGAAACAAAGATCCTGACTCTCTCTGTACTCTTCATCAAACGGCACGCCAAAATGTGCGCCAAGTGCATACACCTCACTTTTTTGCATACCACCGAGCGGAAACATCACAACCGACAATTGTTCCTGCGTAAGTCCGTACAAGAAATAACTCTGATCCTTTGTCAGATCCGTTGCTTCTAAAAGCAATCGACGTGTTGAGCCGTCGCTGCATTCTTCCGTCGCAACACGCGCATAATGACCGGTTGCCAGTTTTTCGCAGCCGTACTCTTTCATAATCTCCAGTAGCTTCCCGAACTTAATCGTGCGATTACAACGAATGCAAGGATTCGGTGTGAAACCGTTTTTATATCCTTCCAAAAAGGGATCAACGACCTCTTCTTTAAATTCTTTTTCCAAATCCACTATGTGATAGGGGATTCCGAGCGTCATTGCAGTCGATCGTGCTCGAGATGCAGTTTGCGCATTGCAGCATTTGGTCGGCAATATTTGCGCGATACTTGGCGCAAGTGGATCGGACCACAGCGTGAAGCGCACACCCACCAATTCATGCCCCTGCTCTTTCAGCATATGCGCAACCACACTGCTGTCGATTCCGCCCGATAATGCGACCAAAATTTTCATAGAGTGTCTATTCTACAATAAATCACGCTCTAATTCTCGACAGAAACCCGACAAGTCGCTAAAGTGATGCCAATGAACGAATTAAAGCAATTTATAGCACATGCACGTCAAAAAGGGATGGATCATTCGACCATCCGCATGCTTCTTTTGTCTGCAGGTTGGAAAGAAAAGGATATTGCGGAGGCAGTCACCGAAGAAAGCCTCGATATGCCGATTCCCCTTCCTACCGACGGAGGAGGTGCTCGCGATGCATTCTTTCATCTGCTGAGCTTTGTCTCACTCTATACAACCGTCATCAGTACCATCATTTTGTTTTTTACGTACATTAATAAACTGTTCCCGGATGCAGCATTGGAACAATATCAGACCGATGAAACGGGGCGACTGACAACCATTCGTTGGTCTGTCGCGGCTATTATCGTTTCTTATCCGCTTTTTGTGTGGATTTCACGCATCCTTATAAAGGAAATGAGTAAGCATACGGAGAAAGCAGTGGGAGGCGTGCGCAGATGGCTGACGTATTTCACGCTTTTTGTGACGGCATCTGCATTGATGGGCGATGTCATTACATTGATTTTCTACCTTCTTGAAGGAGAGCTGTCCGTTCGCTTCCTCTTAAAGGTTACCGTCGTTCTCGGTATTGCCGGTGCTGTCTTCCTGTATTACTTCCTGTCGATGCGACTGGACCTCGTTCGTGCAAAAACATTAGGATTGCACCGCAATTTCTTCTGGGGATCTGCAGTCATTATTCTTATTACATTAATCTGGGGAATCATTCTCACGGGATCGCCTATGAGCGAACGCGAACGCAAGTTTGATGACAGGCGTGTGGAAGATTTGCGCAGTATTCAGGGCGAAATCGGCAATATTATTTATGGAATAAAGCCAAATATCCCGTCACCGTCCGAGCTTGTTCAAGTGTATCCGCTGCCGCAAACTCTGGAGGAAGTGCAAAAAAGCGCCGTCTATCAGAAGGTAACGATTATGGATCCCGAAACAGGTGAACCGTATGTTTATACCGTTCAAGATGCAACGCATTACGCTCTCTGTGCAACTTTCAACAGTACGCGCGATCTTGACTACGATATCTTCTGGAACCACCCTGCCGGGTACCACTGTTTTGAAGTGGATGCAGTCAGTAAGGGTGACATCCTGAAATAGCGATCTTCTGAACCTCTTTCGCTCCCGCATGACACGAGAGCCCTTTTTCTCTATGCTTTACCCATGATTGAACGCCTGCGCGCCCTTTCCGACGAATTTGATGCACTGCAACTTTCCTTGCAAGATCCTGCTATATTTAACGATCAAGAAGCGGTGGTAAAAATTGGAAGAAAAGCAGCAACACTACAAAACGCCCATGATTTGTATCAAGAATATCAAAAATGCCAACAAGCGCTCAAAGATGCAGAGGACATGAAAAATGATGCAGACATGCATGAACTTGGGGTAGAAGAAGAAATCAAAACGCAAAAAAGATTAACAGAGCTCGATGCAGACATTCGTATCGCACTCGTTCCCAGAAACCCAATCGATCATAGAAATGCCATTTTGGAAATTCGCGCGGGTACGGGAGGGGAAGAGGCCTCGCTCTTTGCTGCAGAACTCTTGCGTATGTATTTACGATTTGCTGAAGAAATGAAGTGGACCGTGGAATTAATAGACAAAGCCGATGCCGAGGGAGGGGGTGTCAAAGAAGCAATCGTAAAAATAGAAGGCGCAGATGTGTATGGGTACCTAAAATTCGAAGCGGGAGTTCACCGCGTGCAGCGCATTCCGGCAACGGAAAATAAAGGTCGCGTGCACACCTCTGCCGCGTCCGTTGCTGTACTACCGGAAGCGGAAGACACGGATATTGTCATTCGGCAGGAAGATTTACGCATCGATACCTACAGATCCGGAGGTGCGGGTGGGCAACACGTCAATAAAACAGACTCTGCGGTGCGCATTACCCATATTCCGACGGGAGTGGTGGTAAGCAGCCAGAATGAGCGA
Source organism: uncultured Candidatus Peribacteria bacterium (assembly GCA_964554785.1). GTDB lineage: Bacteria > Patescibacteriota > Gracilibacteria > Peribacterales > Peribacteraceae > CALREJ01. Next base: position 328,796 of record CAZKPW010000002.1, read on the forward strand.
AGCCAAATTAAAAACAGAGCGTACTGTATGTCCGTTCTTCGCACGCGTCTCTTTGCGGCACAAGAAGAAAAACGCGTCTCTGCCCTTGGGAATTTACGCTCGTCGCAAATTGGAACGGGAGATAGAAGCGAAAAAATTCGCACGTATAATTTCCCGCAAGACAGACTGACGGATCACCGCCTGAATGAAAGTTTCCATAATCTCCCGGGCATTATGGAAGGGGCAATCGGCGATATCATTACGTCACTGCGCACGCATGAAACCGAAGAACTTTTGAAAAACGCCACAATGGAATAATCAGCGCATTTTTTTCATTTGTCTTTCTTTTGCTCGCACGCAATTTTGCAGAAGTGTGGCAACGGTCATAGGACCGACTCCTCCCGGAACGGGCGTAATGGCACCTGCAACATTTTTAACATTCTCGAAATCAACATCCCCGACAAGCGTCTCACCCAATCTATTCATCCCCACATCTACAACGGTTGCACCGGGCTTAACCATATCGGCGGTAATGAGATTTACCTTTCCTACAGCGGAAATAACAATATCGCCTTGTCGGGTAAATTCTGGCAGGTTCTCCGTAAATTTATGACATTGAATGACTGTCGCATTTCTATTGAGCAGCATGGTTGCAATGGGCTTTCCTACAATATTGCTGGCACCGACTACCACTGCGCACTTACCTTCAATCTCTATCCCATTATGCTCCAAGAGCGTGATGATCCCTGCAGGAGTTGCGGGAGGAAGATGTTCAAAATCACTGGAGATGAACATTTTTCCAAGGTTGTAGGCGGTGAATCCATCAATATCTTTATAGGGGTCAATCTCTCGAAAAAGCAGCGGTTCGTTTTCCTGGAGTAATTGCGGGAGCGGGAGCTGTACTATGTATCCGGTCACATCTGCATCGGCATTGAGCGTGCGAATGGTTTTCATCAGTTCATCAAATGTCACGTTCTCCGGAAAGTGCAGATGTGCGTGGCGCATGCCAATGTCATCGCAACTCTGCAGTTTTTTGCGAATATAACTGTCGCTGGCAGGGTCATTTCCCACTTGCACAATCACAAGTTTGGGATCGAGCTCCTTCACCCTCGGTCGCAAAGACGCGAGGATACTTTGAGCTAAATCGGTGCCGGAAAGGAGACGAGCGGACATGCGTGCAGTGTAGCGGTTGATGTATCAGGACACGAGAGCCATCAAGATATCCGATGTTTGCTCTAGTGATCCAGACGTATCAACCAAAGGAATATGATGGTTTTCTGCGTAAATTTTATAACCTTCATACACTCTCCGTTGCAAATCGTCCTGAGATTCCAACATATCTTTTGTGCTTCTTTTGTTCAGACGCTGCATACAGACCTCAAAAGAGGGGAGTGCGACTGCCAAAAAATCTGGTTGTATAAAATTTTTGTTCATATTTTCAAGCCAATCTGCATCCAAACCAAGTGCATGCCCATAGACGAGCGTTGAAAGCATATAACGGTCTGAAATAACTGTTTTACCGCTTTCTAGTGCCGGAAGAATAGTCTGAGCCACATGCCAGGCTCTATCAGCCGAAAATAGCATCTGAAGCGCATCAAAAGGGATAGATCCAAGACTCAGTTGAGCCCTGATAAACGACCCAATAGGGCCATTTGTAGGCTCTTGAGTCAAAAGAACATCGACACCACTGTCCTGCAAGCGCTTCGCTAAAAGTGCCGTATGGGTTGTTGTGCCACTGCCGTCCGGGCCTTCGAGTACAATAAATCTGCCACGCATACGCTCCTCACTATAGAGAACTTCTGCTATAATGATAGGATTATTCCAATGACCACTACACAAACATCTATAGGCCTTCTTTTTGCCCGCTGGTACCTCGTACAGCGTCCAGGAGAAATTGCACGCGCCTATACCGCATACGCGGCGGCATTCGGTTCCATGTTCTCGATTATTTTTCTGTTAAAAACATTGTTTGCACCTTGGAAAAGTATTCGCGACAGTTATCCGACCAAAGGATTTGATGTCACCGCAATTTTGCAAACACTCACGCTGAATGTCACGGCGCGTACCATCGGTTGTATTATTCGTCTGGCTGCATTGGTGTTTGGAATCATGTTACAAATTGCACTCTTCGCAGGATTTGCGCTCTATATTTTCTTGTGGGTGTTCTTCCCCATACTTGCGGTCTTTGCAGTTCCATTTTTGTTCTACGTTTCATTCTGATGTCCAAGCTGACGCTCAACTTCGCCGGCACAAAAGAAATGGCAACAGTGCGCTTGCGGCTGCTTACGCTTAGTCATGTCTCCATAGCGATCTACTGCGGCATTACGGCGATATTTGGTTTCATTTCCTATCAGACGCAAGATCCGTGGCCATTTCTGTTGAGTGCATTCCTGTTTTTGTTTTTCACGCATGTGATGAAGTTATTCTTGGAAGAGGAGCTTGAAAATGATGCACTGCCGGTGCCTGAAGGTGCGGCCATTGAATCGTGGTTATCCCATGCGCTTATTGCAAAGCTCGCCTCTAAAAAGCGTGCCTCTGCAGGCGATTTACTCGAGGCTGCCATTTCCACACATAGAGGGGCATTCTTGTTGGAAGAATTGGGCATCAGTCCTACGGAGATGATCAGCAAGTGTCGCTTGGATATCGATCAACATGTGGAACTGGAGCTTTTCTTGGAATACGCAAAACAACTGCTGCCAAAGTTTCAAGAAACACGCATCGATTCCACAATCGTACTCTATCTTTTCTTTAGTTTCGTAGCATGTTGCACGGAGCTTCTGAACAAAGCAGATATTTCTGAAGAAGATTTGGTTGGTCTCTTACATTGGGAACATTTTCATAACCACTTCCGCGTGAAAGATAACCCATGGAGCCCTGAATCTATAGCTAGGAATAGCTCGCTCGGACGTTCGTGGATTATGGGATACACCGATGCGCTCGACATGCTCACGACGGAAATTCACGCATCGCCGGATGTGAGCGGCGAACGCAGCGTCATTATTCATAAAGATGCGGTGGATGCAGTCATTCGCTCTCTGCTTCGCGCGAAAGAACGCAATGTTTTGATTTTAGGAAAAACAGGGACCGGAAAACGCACTCTTGTACGAAACGTAGTTGCAGAACTCCGCGGTCACGAGCGCACAAAACATTTACCGTTCACTCGCGTGCTGCAATTGCAAACCGAAAAGCTTCTGTCCGGAGTCGGCAGTCCCGATGCATTTTTATTGAACGCACTCAGTCGCGCTCAGCACAGCGGTCGCTTTATTCTTGTCATTCGCGATCTCTCTTTGTTTCTTCGTTCTGCGGATGCGAATTTGATGGCAGTGCTCAAGAAATTCCTGGAATCATCCACTATTTCCGTAGTTGGAATTGCTGATACGCAGGATTATCACTCACTCATTAAAACGGATCCCATGCTCGACAGTCTTTTTCAGAAAGTAAGCGTGGAAGATGCAACGGACGAAGAAACCATGGAAACAATGATGGCGCATTATTTCGCGCTGGAGAGTCATCATGTACGCATTACATACAAAGCACTCAAATCTATTCTAGACCTCACCAAGCGCTTCCTATCCATGCGTGGAGGACTGCCGGGGACGGCGCTGGATGTTATGGATGAAGCAGTGCACCGCGCACAAGAAAGCGGCGATGCATTTGTTCGTGAGGATCATGTACGCCAAGTCATTTCTGTGAAGAGTCGCGTGAACGTCCTCCAAGTGTCCGAAGGAGAAAAAGAAAGACTGCTCTTCTTGGAAGAAGCCATGAAGTCCAGAATTATTGAGCAAGACAATGCCGTTCATGCCGTTGTAAGTTCACTCAAGCGCGCTCGCATGGATTTGCGCGAACGTCATAAGCCGGTCGGAACATTCCTATTCTTAGGTCCCACGGGTGTCGGAAAAACAGAAACAGCAAAAGTGCTTGCAGAAGAATATTTCGGCGCATCGGACGCCATGATTCGTTTGGACATGAATGAATACAGCCACGCAGACAGCGTCTTTGGCGTCATTGGCGATTCCAATTCCGCAGAAGGATTCCTTGCACAGCGCGTACAGGACAAACCGTTCTCACTCATTCTTTTGGATGAGATTGAAAAGGCACACCCGACCGTACTCAACTTGTTCCTACAGATTCTGGACGAAGGATTTTTGACAGATAGTCGTGGCATTCGCACGGATTTCCGAAACACCATCATTATTGCAACGTCCAATGCAGGTGCGCTCTTCATTCGCGATTTCGTAAAGACACATACGGACTACGACAAACAATCATTCAAAGCGGCTTTGCTCGATTCCATTCTTCAGCAAAAACTCTTTACTCCCGAGTTCGTAAACCGTTTCGATGAAGTCGTGCTGTTCTATCCGCTCTCGCAAACAGCAGCAGGACGTGTGGCGGGTCTGATGATAGATTCCATTATTCAGGATCTGCAGAAGCGTCGCGGCATTTCCGTTCGATTGGAGTCAGGAGTACTGGAAGCACTGCTTGAACGCGGCTACAGTATGGAATTTGGTGCACGCGAAATGCGTCGTACCATCACCGATATGATTGAAGACTATCTGGCGGACTATTTACTCCGTCACGACGTAAAACGCGGCGATGAAATTACCATTAAACCGAGCGATTTAAAGTGGTAATATAACCGAATAACGGAGACGGGAATAACGGAATAATGGTTTGGAACTTCTTTTTATATATCCATTACTCGATTATTCCGCTACTCGCATCCTTCTGCTAGCATCGCGCTATGAAAATCTCTTTTTCCTTTGCGCTCTGCGCTTCTTTGGTATTGGCTGCTTGCGGGAACGGCTCCGGAAACACTTCCGTCAAACTCGTAACGGATACGCTGAATAAAACAGAAGCGACATACACACTCAATCTAAAGATCCCACAGGTAAAAGGATTGAAAGATGCAACGGTTCAGAAAGACATTAATGATCGCTTGAAAAAAATGGTCGCAGATTTACAAAGCGAATTCCTGAAAGAGATTGCAGATATTGTTATTGAAAATGATTCCACAAAGAGCGGACTGCAAACAGAATTTCATGCAGCTACACTCTCGGAACAAATGATCAGCCTCACTATAGAAGCAGCACCCTATCTTTCCGGCTCCGCACACCCGAATCATGTCACCGTCGGTTTCACCTACGATGTTGATGGCAAAAAAGTAATCACTCCGGAAGAATTCTTTAATACAAAATCCAAATACCTGGAACGCCTTTCGGAATTGTCCATTATGCAATTAATTGCAGAGTCCAAGAAAAAAGGCACCTACTACGAAGCGAAAGAACAAATGATTCGCCAAGGAGCAGGACCGAAAGCGGAAAATTTCCGCGTGTTTACCATTCAAAACGGCAACTTGGTTCTCACCTTCGATCCGTATCAAGTCGGACCTTATGCCGAAGGAGTGCAGACTATTACGCTGTCCAGAGCGCAAATTACCGATGTATTAAGTAACTATGGCAGAAAACTCTTGAGTGAAACGGAAAAAGAGGATTAAATAAGAATCCCACTGCCTCCTGCCAGTTCTTCTGCCAGTGTACCGCTACGGTTAGTCTTGTCTGTCAGTACGATGTGTGTGCGAAAAGGTAGTGGGATCGGGATGCTGAGACTTTTGTCTCAGCTCCCTTTCTTTTTATTGAATAACACTTTGCAATCGACTATCTTTTCTTACTATGTCACCAACCCTTACCAGCAACGACGTTCTTGCATCTTTTGAAGCGGAAATAAGCAGAAATCGCAGTACGGCAGAAATAAACGAAGCTCGACTGGAAAACATCACCAGTGAAGCAAATCGCAAGAGAGTGGAAGGTATTGTGGCAGGATCGCGTTCCAGAATGAATGAGCTTGCCGCAAAGACAACCGAGATTAAAACAATCAGTGATCCTCTTACGCAGAAAGAAGATTACAGTGTAGAACTTTGGAATGATCGCTTTAAAAGACTGGGAGACATCAATGAGCTTGATGGCATGTTCCAAGACGGCGAGCAATTACGGATGATGATTTGGAATCGTTTGCCGGACAGCCGCTTCAAACGCATTCAAGAGCTTTTTTGTCAGCCTCAAGATTTTTGTGTCCCGCATTTTCAAGTTGTGAACGGGAAAATTGTTTTTCCTGCAGAAACACGTTTCCACGAAGTATCCCTCGATCCTATTTTGATCGACATCAACTTAGTCCCGGATAGTCTGCTTGAAAATTTGCAGATAGTAGAATTCCCGGAAGAAGATCCCGTCGGACACTTGAGAGCAAAGAGAGAAGCACTTCCCAGACTGAAAGAAATTTTTGAAACAGCTACTCAACTTTCTCCAAAGAACAAACGCATTCTCATTATTGCGTCACCGCACAATCAAACGGCAAGCATTGAAGCAGACGCTAAAGGAGCGCCCGATGCTGTCGAAGGAGCAATCCTCTACATGAAAACAGACGATAAAAGAAAATCAGCTACTGCCAAAACACAGTACGAGAAGCGCTCCGTCCAATTTTTCCCGAACGGATACAACGCGCATCGCAAAACAAAACATGAAGAAATTGCGTACAGCAATGAAATCGGGAAGCTTACGAAACTCATTGTGCAGATTAAAAATCTCACCATTGCATTAGACGACGGATGGAAACAGGAAACTCCAGATGCAGAAAAAACGAGTATGCGTCAAAGGGCCAATGAACTCTTTAAAGAATGCGCCGAGTGTCTTCAGTACTGTTCGAATTTGTATAAAGTGAAGGCTCGTACGCGTGTCAGCAAAATCCAAAGCCTTATTAGTAACGACATTAAAACAAAGCCAAATATTGGCGCCGCCATGACCTGCATGACATCTGCCAGAGAAAGCCTCCAAGAAAGAAATTCAAAGGATATCGTGGAGAAAAGCGGATTTAATCAGAATGATCGTGCGGCATTGGAAGTGGCATTAAGAGCTCAAGAAAGGACTCTTGCGGACTACGGAACGGGAATTATCAATATCGCCTACAGATTTAAAAACAATTTGGAGATTTTCAATGCCGATGTACATGCCGAAAAAATGCCGTCTAAGACATCTGGATTTTTGGCACCCATCAAACCCGAACTATTAGATACCATTACCATGGCACCGTTTACAGCGTATGCGGCTACATTAAAAGGAAAATACGATGCACTCGGTTCTGCAGTGTCGCTACAGAATAAAGAAAAGGCTGCAGAAATTCTTGTGCAAATGCATGTCATAAAAAAGTTCTCGGACGTACAACGCGTTTTTGAAAAAATCAAAGAAACAGTTATCGATCCGCGCTATGTATCTGTTGATGTTATTCGCACGTTCATTACGGATTTGAACGACGAATTCTTTACCTTCCAAATATTCCCGGAATTGATTGTCGAAAATTATGTGCCTGCATACGAGAACATGAAATCAGCATTGGGAGCCATCGAAAGACGACTCACGCATTACGAAGGAACCAATACTATGAACATAGAGGAGCGCACGGAAATGTATGGGCGGTTAAAGGAATATTTGGATACGTTCAATATTCCGGCGATTGTGGAGGATCTGGAATAAAAGAATGACATTAAAAAAAATCCCGGCCCTTTCGGTACCGGGATTTTTTTAGATTCACTCTTAGAATCCCATTCCACCCATCCCGCCCATTCCTCCACCGCCTTCCGGCATTGCAGGTTCATCTTTCTTCGGAATATCGGTCACAGCGACTTCCAATGTAAGGAACATGGCAGCAACAGACACGGCGTTCTCCAGAGCGCAGCGTGTCACCTTTTTAGGATCAATAACCATATCTTTCATAAGGTCCGTGTATTCACCTGTAAGAGCGTTGTATCCAAAGCTGTCTTTGCCTTCGCGCACTTTGCTTACCACAACGTCACCTGCAACACCTGCGTTTTCCGCAATGTTCTTTGCAGGAGCGGTCAGAGAATTCATCACAATCTGGATACCGACTTTCTCGTCCGGGTTCTTGGCGCTCTTATACAGTGCCTCGAGCGTTCCGAGTGCGCGGATATAGGCAGTTCCTCCTCCCGGGACAATTCCTTCTTCCGCGGCTGCGCGTGTTGCGGAAAGCGCGTCTTCCACGCGGTGCTGCTTCTCTTTCTGCTCTACTTCCGTGGCTGCACCGACTTTGATGACAGCGACACCACCGGTGAGCTTTGCCAAACGTTCGTGGAGTTTTTCGCGATCGAAATCTGACTTCGTGTAATCCAGCTGCGCCTTAATTTCATTCACGCGCATTTCAATATCTGCTTTCTTTCCGCTTCCACCAATGATCAACGTTGCATCTTTCGTGGCAACAACACGGCGTGCAGAACCGAGATCGGCAACCGTTGCGTTTTCGAGTTTAAGACCGACTTCTTCGCTGATCACACGAGCACCGGTGAGTGCTGCAATATCTTTCAGGATTTCCTTGCGACGATCGCCGAATGCAGGAGCTTTGACTGCGAGTGCAGAGAACGATCCGCGGAGTTTGTTCAGAACGAGTGTTGCAAGCGCTTCTCCTTCAATGCTTTCCGCAATGATGACAATTTCCTTCTTTCCCTTTGCAGCAAGTCCTTCCAATACCGGGAGGATTTCCTGAATAGAGTTGATCTTTTTATCGGTAATAAGGATGGATGCGCGTTCGAAGACTGCTTCCATGCGTGCGGTATCGGTCACAAAGTATGCGGAGATGTAACCGTTATCAAACTGCATACCTTCCACAAACTCTTTCTCAAGCCCAAGAGTCTGGCCTGCTTCTACCGTGACCACGCCGTCCTTTCCTACTTCATCAATGACTTCTGCAATCGCTTTTCCAATGTCGGCATCTTGTGCGGAAATTGTCGCAACGGCTGCGTATTCATCTTTCTTTGTGACATCCTTCTTCAATTTTCCAAGGAATTCCGTCACGGCAGTCGTTGCCATTTCCATACCGCGCTTAATGAGGATGGGGTTACTGCCGGAGCTTAAGTGCTTCATGCCTTCGTCCATCATGGCGTGTGCAAGAACAGTTGCAGTTGTTGTTCCGTCTCCTGCTGCGTCGTTTGTTTTCGTAGCAGCTTCTTTCACGAGCTGTGCGCCCATATTTTCAAACGGATCATCGAGTTCGATTTCTTTGGCAACCGTGACACCGTCTTTGGTGACGGTCGGTCCGCCGTATTTTTTATCGATGACCACGTTGCGACCCTTGGGGCCCATTGTTGCGCGGACTGCTGCCGCAAGTTTGGTAACACCGGAGAGCACTTTCTGACGTGCCTGGTCTCCGAAGAGAAGTTGTTTAGCCATACTATGTAATGGGTAAATGGATAATGAAGATAGATGTAATGAAATGACATACCGTAGAGACGACCCTCGGGGACGTCTCATTCAAACAAATTATTTCACGAGACCAAGAATCGCATCGACGTGGAGGATTTTCACTTCTACATCTTTGTTATCTTTATCTTTCAGCTTTACTTCATCGCCTGCGTACTTTCCGAAGAGCACTTTGTCTCCTACTTTCAAATAATCGTGCGGGTTCACGTTATCCTTTCCAATACCGCCCTTTCCGAGAGCCAATACGATTCCTTCCTGCGGCTTTTCGCCTTTTGCAGTATCGGGAATAACAATACCGGATTTTGTCACAAGCTCAGCCTCAATAGGCATCACAACAACACGATCTCCGAGAGGTTCAATAACGACGGCAAGTTTAGGTAGAGTTGCCATAGAAAAGAGGTGTGGAATGGATAAATGAACTGCAGTTAGCAGTCGAAATTATAGAGTGATAAATATGTCCGTCAAGCTACTGGTTTGCCGCAGGAAAATATAACCCTCTCTCCCTGTCTTTTCTAAGCAGCTTTTCCTTTAATAGGGCATTTACCTTGTCGCGCACGACCGCAAAATACCGCTGATCAATACCGGATACCTGCATAATGTCCTGAATGGAACACCCTGTTTCAGACTTCCGTATATAATTCGCAATAAATACCTGCAAGTCATCAATGTGCTTTTCAACATGGGCAATCTGTTCGGTCGAAGCAAAACGCCGAACATCTGCTTTGCCGGTAAAGGTGGGGCGCATGTGCATAAAGGACTCACTGTAGCAAAAAAAATAAATGCCTGCACCTTTCGTTCTTTCTTATAGTCACACACTTTATTTACAGAGACCGTGGGGAAGGGGAGAATGCAACACATGGAATTCAACCCACTCACAGCGGACGAAAAATATATTATTGAAGACAAGGGGACCGAGCGTCCTTTCACGGGTGAATACGATGACTTTTACGAAGCGGGTACCTATATCTGCAAAAGATGTAACGCAGAGCTCTATCGCTCAACCGATAAATTTGATGCCGGCTGCGGTTGGCCCGCGTTCGATGACGCCATTCCCGGAGCAGTCAAAAGTATGCAGGATGCAGACGGTATGCGCGTAGAAATTGAATGCGCCAACTGCAATGCGCATTTGGGACACGTCTTTAAAGGAGAAAAAATAACGGCAAAAGATACGCGGCATTGCGTGAATTCACTGTCGATGCGGTTTATTGCGGCCTAACGTATCATTATCATCATCATACCGATGGTTCTCCAATAAGTTATCTACCGTACGGCTGATAAATTCAACTTGCTCATTTCCTAAAGGCAAAGAATGACCCAGATCCGCGGCAATGGACGCAGTCCCATTTTCAATATCGATAATGTGCGATGTGCGGGTGACGGGATGTATAAATGATGCATCATCTGATGCAAACTCGGAATCGCGATCACAAGATTCCGACGCAATGAGTATTTTACGAATATTGTCTCCCGTAGCATCAAGAATAACCTTGCACCAAAAGTGAAGGTCATCAATCACTACATCATTAGTCTTCAAAAAAGGACCTCCATTCTCTTTATAGTGATGAAGCAGAGCTTGGCCTAAATGCAAATGAATGGCATCAAAAGAAATATCTTCCTCGAGAGTAGGCGGCGTATATCCGGGTGGACGCAGTCCTAGCATTCTATCGTATTTTCTTTGAAAAAATGCAGTCTGTAGCGGCGGTAAAGCAATCACTCTTTTCGTTTCAGGAATAAACGCAACACTCTTTTTTGGCTCGATGATATGTGATGTCAAAGGATGAGAGAGGCGCTCCGATACTTCTTCAGAGGACAACTCATCAAGATCTGCCACTTGATCGTAATAGTATCTATTAAAGAGTAATTCTGTACGCGTTTGTATGTCTGAAATTTTCAATCGCAAAAAATAACTGACATTATCGAAAGGAACATTATCAAAATCCTCCACTAATTCTCCATCATCACACACCGCATAGGGCTTCAATAATTGCGGAAGGTACATCCGAACTGCATCTGCAGAGATGTTTTCACTCTTAATTTTCATGGGCAAAGTATATTCAAACAATTAATCGATGCAATATGCAAACAGCAAATTTTCACTCTCTGTAAAGGAAAGTTTGATGCCGTGCTCAAAAAAGGCATCGAATTGGCTTAAACGCTTCAATGATACTAATACGTAAGCTGTGCCACGTGACCTTACTTCAATGCTTCAGTATAAACTCCGCGGTTTTTTGTTGGTGCCGATGGAGAGACTCGAACTCTCACAAGATTGCTCTTATACGCTCCTGAAGCGTACGCGTCTACCATTCCGCCACATCGGCCTGTTCTGTAAATACTCTGTCCCGCAACACTATGCGGGCCGGGGAATGATACCAAATCTTCCGCTCTTGTACATTCGTGTTCATTCCTACTGTAAAGAAGCTTATACTGGTGCTCATGAAGCGTTTTTCCATTTCTCGCATGAGTGAGTGGGGCGTTCTGGTTCTTCTTGCGTTCTCCGTACTGTGGAGAGGCGGAAAAGGACTGGAATCCACATGGTTGCTGGCACTAGTTGCAGGAACTATTACGCTTCTGTATGCCCTTAAACGCTTATTCGGCATTTCAACGGATACAGCGCAACCGGTCCGCAAAGCAGAGGTACCGTTTGGGTTATGGAGCATGGTTCTGGCGCTTCTTTTTATAACGATCGCCAGTTATTTTCATTCATCCACGCGCAATTACGGATTGGACGCCGTCATCCGAAACACATCATTTTCCCTGATTTTCTTCTGGACGGTCCGAACGGGATTGGATGGACTGCAGAACAGACTGCTTACAAAAGTCATTCATATCATGACCGTAGTTGCGACCGTTGCCGCGTTTATAGGAATCTTTGTGTATGTCCTGCAACCCGTGAACCGTTTCGTCGGAACGTTCTTCGATATTCGTTTCGATACAGATTATTGGCCAAATGCATGGGCGGATTTTGTACTTCTGGCATGGCCGCTCATGACCATTCACATGATTCAGGCCAAAAAAAGGCTCAATCGTTCAACTATTCTTGCGTGTATCGGTCTTCTACTCGGAACCCTCCTTCTGAGCTACTCGCGTGGCGCGTTCTTAGCTCTTCTTGTTCAAGGCGGTCTCATGATCATGCTCTTCGGTGCTCTGGCATACCGCGATATTCGCTATAAACGCATTCTAAAAAGCATGCGTGCCTCAGTGTTCTTCCATACCGGAGGTATCGGTCTTATTGCCGTGTGCGTTTTCCTCTCGGTGAATGTCATGCGCAGTCAGTTCAATACCGTTCAATCTGTCACGGAAAAAGTAACGTTCACGGCATCCGAAGGAACATCGTCTATTGATGAGCGCAGTCAATTCTGGAGCCAAGCAATAGAGATGGCAAAAAAACATCCCATCCTTGGAAACGGTCCCTATAGTTTCCGCTTCTTGCAACCAGAGTACATGCAGGGTGTTTTAGAGACGGCAGACCATCCGCACAATGTCCTACTCAATAGCGCAGTCGACAATGGGTGGATTGCGGCACTCCTCGTCGTCTTTATTGTGTTCTACGCAGTGGGTTCCTCTACAAAAATGCTCTTCACTGCGCGTAGAGAATGGTCACAAGAAAAAGATATCACCGCCATTATGCTCATTACTGCCGTCCTTGGCGTCTATGCGCACAACATGATTGATTATAACTTCCAATTCGTGGGGATTTCTCTTCCGTATTGGCTATGCCTTGGATTCCTCATTACCCCCGGTACATCGCGTAACGATGCAATCGGCACCTCATTTGTACGCTGGAAATTCTCGCGGTACCTTTTCCGTTTGAAAGTCATGTTGGCTGTCACATTGCTTTCGGTCACTGTTTTTGAAGGAGTCGGGCTTGTCCTTTCTTCTTTGGGCCGTCATGCAGAAGCTGCCGGAGATACCGAAAAAGCATTGATGTGGTATAAGCACGCACGCTTTGAATGGTTCAGCCGCGATATGCATTTGAGCGAAGCTCAAATCTATCTGCAGAAAAATGATCCCGTGTCCGCTCTCCATGCCATCGATACCTATATGTCCGAAAATGCAGTCGATGCGCGCGCTTGGAAATTAAAAGGAATGTCTTTGATGGAACAACAAAAAATGCAGGAAGCCGAAGAGGCACTCAGTCATGCCTATGCGCTCGGAAAATATACGGATCTCGGCATTCTGCATCTGCTTCTGCAAACGGGAAAAGATCCCGCTGCAAAAAAGAATTTGGAAAAGCGAAAGCTGGAATTCGATACGCTCTTTTCTGCCTATGCAAACGCTATAGAAAAAAATACGCATTTCATCGCACTCTCGCAGAATGTCGAAGAACTACTCTCCGTCTCCCGCGAGCTTTCGAAACTCTTCCCCACGGATGAAAAGAGTTACAAAAAAATTGCCAGGCGTGCTGCCGATCATGCGCGGGAAGAGCGCGAACGGTTTTCTGCGCATGCAGAAGGAATGCTGTGGTAAGATTACCGTATGAAAATCCACTCACTTGCGCTGCCCATTGGCTTTGCCCTTCTCCTCTCTGCCTGTTCATCAAACGTCGACGAAGTACCGGTAACGTCTTCCGGCGGAACGGTCATAAAAGAGAGTACAACGTTTACCAATCCCACGGCTCCGAACACACAAGTGAAAAATGCCACACATGGAATGGAAACAGGATTGTCTATTTGCGCACTCTCCGGCGAGAACGGCGTCCTCGCGAACGGTGTCGCTACTGCGTATTACTTTGAGGACAAGGGCAGTATTGTCGGCATCCAATTAAACGTGGCAGCAGCGGATACAGGAACAATCTACGTAGCGTGGCTAGAGGACAGTGCCAAGAAGCACATTCAGATAGGAGTACTCGAAAACAATGCAAACGACGTACGCCACAGTGTGCGTCTGGATACTGCAGAAGACCTGCGTTCCTACAAAAACGTCATTATTGCGGTGCAAAAATCAGCAGCAGATACCACACCCGGAAAGGTGATTGCCACTGGCATACTAAAAGATGCTAAAAGGTAAGCCTGCGGGAAATCCGAAGCACGAAATCCGAAATACGAAGGAATATCTAATACTAAATGTTTAAATATTGAAGTTTTAAAAGCTGTTTAAACACTCAGATTTCAGTGTTTAAACATTCAATTTTCCCTCGGATTTCGTGCTTCCACCCTTCGCCTCTTGGCTACGGGGGACAGGTCGGATTTCGGATTTCCGTACAACAGTTCGGTTTGGCTTATAACGCACAAAGAACCCAAATAATAGGTTCAGAAGAGCACCCGTCTTGTGGGTCCAGGACCCAAGGAAGAGGGAGATGATGATCGTTCGCCGGTGCGAACGTTGTTGGCCTTTCACTTCAACCTGCTCTTACCGAAGAGTCGGGAGGCTCATTACCATGCTCAAGGAGAGGAAGGTAATGAACGCTACGTGCATAAGCACGAGCGGAAGTGAAGCAGCGCGATGCGTTGTGTACTTCACGTATTTCATAGTAGATCCCTTTAGGGGACTGGGGCAGTGTACGTAGGGGGCTTTTATTGTCCAGTGATCATTGACGCAGGATTGTGTTCTAGTTGTAACAATAAAATGCGTAACATTTTGCTTGATCTCTCGTTTATGTATGCCGAATAGACGAATAGCATTAGATACTATGTACACATTTTTTGTACACAATCGTCATTTTTCATGTTCTGAGAGATATTGCATCAATTACATAATGTTTCTTAGTGCTATTAAAAGTAACAAAAATGAGAATAAAGCGGAGAAATAGGAAGAGCCAAAAAAAGTCAGTACAGACATGAAAAACAGCATTGCACCAGCCAGAACGCACTGGCAGACGGAGTTTGTCTTCTGTAGTATCCCCGCAATCGGGATGTAGCTTCAGCCTTCGCTCCTCTTGGAACTACGGCCGACGAGATAGACCGAAGAACGCTTCTCTGGATAGAGAGGCATGACCCTTGTACCATTTTTCTAACCGGGATGTAGCTCAGTTGGTAGAGCGTACGGTTCGGGACCGTAAGGCCGGAGGTTCGAGTCCTCTCATCCCGACCATGAACCACTCGCTGCGCTCGGGTTCATGGCGCGGCCACTGGAATACAATCAGATCATCTTTTCAATGACGACCTCAACCACCATCCTCGGCGAAGACCTCGCGCGCATGCTGAAGGGCGGCGTGATTATGGATGTAGTGAATGCGGAGCAAGCAAAGATTGCAGAAGAAGCGGGAGCATGTGCGGTGATGGCACTGGAGCGTGTCCCATCGGATATCCGACGTGACGGGGGAGTGGCGCGCATGAGCGACCCGCTATTGATTAAAGACATTCAAGCCGCCGTCTCTATTCCGGTCATGGCAAAAATTCGCATCGGACATACCGCAGAAGCGCGGATTTTGGAATCGCTCGCTGTCGATTTCATTGATGAGAGCGAAGTCCTGACACCCGCAGATCCGTTTGATCACGTTGCAAAAAAAGATTTCCAGATTCCGTTTGTATGCGGTGCGACAAATTTAGGCGAGGCTCTTCGCAGAATCAACGAAGGTGCGGCGATGATTCGCACCAAAGGCGAAGCAGGAACGGGAAACGTGATTGAAGCCGTGCGTCATCTCAAAATCATTCAAAAGGAAATTAAAGGATTAAAAGACATGCGTCGACAAGACATGGTTGCCTACGCGGCAGAACAGCGCGTGTCGTTTGAACTGGTGCTGCATGTGCGCGATATCCAACGCTTACCCGTTGTCACATTTGTAGCAGGCGGCATTGCAACCCCTGCAGACGCAGCACTCCTCATGCAACTGGGTGCAGAAGGAGTCTTCGTGGGATCGGGAATTTTCAAATCCGAAAATCCTGCCAAAACAGCAGCGGCAATTGTGCGAGCTACCATTCACTTTAACGATAGCGCCATACTCGCTTCCGTATCCGAAGGACTGGGCGATCCTATGGCAGGACTGGAAATAGGAACATTGGAGACGAAAATGCAGGAACGCGGTCTTTGATTTGCTACACTCATTCTATGAACGTAGGAATTCTTGCATTACAGGGGGACTTTGCCGAACATGCACAGATTGTGCGGAGACTGGGCCATACGCCAAGGGAAATCCGTTCACTTGCTGATGTATCCGGTCTCACGCATCTCATTATTCCCGGCGGAGAAAGTACGGTCATTGCACGATTTTTAGAGGAGACACAAATAGGGGAGTGGATCATGCAACAAACGTCTGCAGGAGCACTCTCGATTTTTGGAACCTGTGCAGGAGCGATACTTCTTGCAAA
>CAZKPW010000003.1:0-276446 GCA_964554785.1 uncultured Candidatus Peribacteria bacterium
GGTCCGACCAACTTTCCACCCCACTTGCCCCTCACACCCTCCGTGGTCGGACTCCTCGCCACGAGCGATTACAATTGCTGAAGCAATTGTAGAGCGGAACTTTCTTTTTTTATTGTTCCGTTACTCGGTTATTCCATTACTCCGTTACTCGATCCCCATAACTCATAACTCATAACTCATAACCCATAACTCATAACTCATAACGAAGCCGGCGTGCGGGAGGGGCTTCCCCAATAGCCTTCTTATCGAGTATTGTATCTCCGATGAACCTCTCCCAAAAAATCCTCGGTGTCGACTTCGATAACCCGACTATCCTCGCTTCGGGCATTATGGGAATTACGTCTTCGAGCTGGAAGTTTTGTGCGGAGAATGGAGCGGGTGGTATTACGACCAAGTCGCTTTGGTTGCATGAACACAAGGGTCACAGAAATCCGACTATCATCGCAACGGATGTATGGACGCTCAATGCCGTCGGTGTTCCCGATGCAGGACCCGAAAAAGCGATTGAGGAAATTGGGCTCTATAATCAGGATAAGCCTGTCCCGCTCATTGGAAATATTATTGCGGAATCCATCGAAAATTATGCAAAAACTGCCGAGGCAATTTTGCCGCTTGGGGTCGATTTTTTGGAGGTAAATATCAGCTGTCCGAATATTGAAGATGAATTTGGTCGCCCGTTTGCGTGTTCCGCAGCGGATGCTGCGAGTGTCACGAAGGCGGTGAAGAAAGTCTCCGGTAAAACGCCGGTCTTCATCAAGCTTTCTCCGAACGTCGAAAACATCGGGGCTATCGCTCTCGCGTGCGCGGAAGCCGGTGCCGATGGATTTACGGTTATTAATACCGTCGGTCCGGGTATGGCGATTGATTTGCGCAGTCGTATGCCTATCCTCGCGAATAAGACGGGAGGCATGTCCGGTCCTGCTATTAAACCCATTGCAGTTCGTTGCACTGCAGACGTTTACGCAGCCACAGAAGGAAAATTGCCCATCATTGGAACCGGAGGAGTGTGCACGGGAGAAGATGCATTGGAATTGATGCTTGCCGGTGCCTCGCTTGTGGGCATTGGTACGGCCGTCTGGTCCCGCGGCATCGATGTCTTTGCAAAAGTCTGCGACGAAATGCAGATGTGGTGCACGAATGAAGGAGTGTGGGACATTGCCGACATGGTCGGTGGCATGCACAAGCAACTCAAATCCAATTCTTAACCTTTACCTTACTCTCGACCTTACAATGGCTATTGCCCTTCAATCACTGCTCCCACGAACCTACCGCATTAAGCATATTAAGCAGGAGACGGAAATGGTGCGGACCTATACGTTCGATGGATCGCTCGGGGCAAAGCCCGGACAGTTTGTGATGGTGTGGCTTCCGGGTGTGGATGAAAACCCCATGAGCGTTGCGTATGATGACGGCGCTGTTACGAAGATCACTTTTTTTGCAGTGGGAGACATGTCCGAGGCGCTTGCAGAAAAGCAGGTGGGGGATTTGGTGGGACTCCGTGGTCCGTTTGGAACATCGTACGAATGGAAGCCGGGACAGCACATTGTGCTTGTGGCCGGAGGATACGGTGCCGCACCCATGTATTTCATTGCAGAGAGCACCGTAAACCACGGTTGCACGCTGGAAGTGATAGTAGGGGCGCGTGGGAAGGAACACCTTCTGTACATTGAAGAATTCGAAAAATTGCCCCATGTCTCTTTGCACATTGCAACGAACGACGGATCGGTCGGATATAAAGGATTCAATACGGAAGTGCTGGAAAAACTGTTAGCCAGCTGTCCGCGCGAAAAGAAGAATCGTAAAAATCCGGATTGTTCACCGGTGGATCAGATTTTTGGATGCGGACCGGAACTGATGCTTAAGCGCATTTCTGAAATTGCAGATGCCCACAATGTCCCCGCGCAGCTTTCTATGGAGCGCTATATGAAGTGCGGATTCGGGCTCTGCGGAAACTGTGTGGTGGATCCGCTTGGTATTCGTATGTGCGTGGAAGGGCCGGTTGTGAAGAATGAAGTGCTCCTCAAAATGAAAGAATTCGGCCAGTACCACCGCGATGACCTGGGAAAGAAGCATGACTTTGGTGCGAAATAGGAGAAAAAAGCGGACCTTTTTCTTGTGCGCTTTTTAAAAATGCCCGAGAATAGGCAATTTTCCTTTGATGTAATTATCACTCGTCAAGTGAGAGTGATAGACAAATGAATTTGATCCTGTATGATCAGGATGTTTTCAATTCTTTTCTCCCTCATCTTATGAAGACAACAGGTGGTGGCGAATGCGGAGGCTGCTGCTAAGCGCCTTTCATTCAGCTCTTATAAGAAAAAGGCGCTCCGGAAACGGAGTGCCTTTTTTGTGCTCAACTATGAAATGCGCATCTCAATCCAAAACCAACGCGGGGAGTGGAGACGGCGGGGGACGACTTTAATAGGCACATTGCGCTCTTCTCTGGCAAGCAACAGTGCGTGCAAACAGAATCCAAGGAGAATAAGCAGCATGCCCATAAACATGTCTTCTGCGGCATAGATGCGATCATAAATCGGCTCCAAGGGAACAGTGACCGCCTGCATTCCTGCAGAGTGCATCAGTACGTCTGTACCGATTCCCGTGAGCTGCGCCTTGTAATACGCGATACTGTTTCCGATCGTAAGAGCGATACCGGAATCCAGAATAAGGGCTGTAAAGATACGATAGGCGATCTTCATATGTGTGTTTGACAGAAATCATTAATATTATATATTAATTTACTGGCAAAGACAAGCCCGCTTTCGTATACTGCCCCTGCTTCCAGTCGCTCTTTCTTGTTCCCGCCGGTCTTTATTACTCTCAAAAGAGCCATCGTGGCCCCATCGTCTAACGGTTAGGACGCAGGATTTTCATTCCTGTAATAGGAGTTCGATTCTCCTTGGGGCTGCCATGAACCACGCGCTGATGCTTGGGTTCATGGCTACGCCACGTTCCGCATGCTGCTAGAACGTTATTTCTTTGTACATAAAAATACGCGGAGGTTTCTCCCTGTACATAAATCCAAACTATTTCAGCAAGCGCGCACTGGTGAAATAGCAGTGTATCACTCCTGCTTTCTCGCTCTAAAAAGACCCGCAGTGAAGCGGGCCCTTTTATGGAAAGACTGTGAGAATGTGCAGCTTATAAAATCCCCGCAAATCTCAGCAGCAGGATAATGGCGATGACGCCAATCACAATGTATCCGATGCGCTTCAACTGCGCTTCCATCGGAATATAGTTAAAAATGAGAGCGACAATCAGAAGAATGACAAAGGGGGTAATGGCACCCATAGAAAAAGAGGGAAGGATAAGAAGGTCTCACAGAATAAGACGCTTTGGCGCATGATCTCTTACAAAAAATTATTTGCCCACAGGACCTCTCTGAATGGTGACCCCCACGCCCAGCAACGTTTTTTCATATTTGTGCGGAGGATTTTTCAGAGCCGTGAGTGCGGTCTGCAGATCTTTTTCTTCTATCTCGTGCCGTATGTCTTTATCCGAGCCTTTTTTTCGAGTGGCGATATAGAGTTTTCCCTCCGGTGTTTTGCAGACGCTGTGGACTTCCAATGTTTCCGTACTCGTTGGCATATGAAGGTCGATAGTGTGCAAATGGCCGTCGATTTTGAAGCCTTCGGGTACAATTTCTACAGGTTTTGGCTGTGCGCCTATTTGTATTGTAAGCCCCTTACGATTGATCAATTCTCCTTTTGGAAGAGTGGCAATAATGCCATTAGGAGATTTTTCTGCGGTATCCGTATGATGATTGACGAAGGTATAGACCCCCGTTGCAAGTGCCACCAGCCCGAGTCCGCGGAATATTTTTCCGAAGAATCCCGTTTTGCTGGTTCCCATTATTTTGTTTGCCAACCAATACACGCCGAGTCCCGTGAGCGCATAGGCGGCTCCGCGGATAATATAGTTATCGGAATTATGCAGTGCGCGGTATTGATCGATGGCTTCCAGTCCCTGTTCGCCTAGTGTTTTGAATCCTTTGCCCATATCTTCCCCCATATCGCTCCGTACTTTTTCCATGTTTTTCCCCGCAGCATTCCATACCTTCTTTGCTGTTGCCGGCGCCTCTCCCGCAATCTCGCGTGCGTCATCCATCATATGTTGTCCGTGGTGTGCTGCATGATCCAACACATGCGGTTCCGGAAGGACATCACGCAGTTTTTGCAGCTCTGCCCCTGCATCCGCATTGATAGCGTGATGTGAACTTGCTTGTTCCACCCCCACGCTCAGTCGTCGAAGTTGCTCGCTGTAGAGTGTTTTGTCGTCCTTACTCAATGCATTCAGCGCATCTTTTACCGATGTTATTTCTGCACCGGTGAGCGTTTGCGGCTTACGAAGACGTGTCTGGAAATCGGTGATGGTATCGGGGATGGGTTTTGGGTTCGGCATGGAAAAGTGAGAATGGAAGTATTCCAATTCTAGGCTTCTTCGTACATTTCTCCAGCGCTCCTTCTTTCAAAAAGCCCCTCACTCCGTAGAGCAAGAGGCTTTTTCGCTCTGTGATGATGTATTATGGCTGTGTGGGTGTTGGCAGATTACCGTTTACATTTACATTAATGGGAGTGCTGCCGTCGGATGGAGTGGCGGCGCCATTGAATGGATAGATTTGCAGTGCGAAGAGCGCAAGTCCCACAATGACGGCGAGTGCAACAATTGCGACAATCATGGTCATGGCCGATGAGCTGCTATCGGAATCTGCAGAGACACCGCGTTCGATAATGGTAGTCATAGAAAAGAGGGAAGGGATACAAGGATATGGCGGGCATATCGCTCTCTATGACGCATGAGCCGGGGAAAAGTGTCAGATTTCTTTGCTTTTTATTATTCAACCCACTCCACTTCGCTCTTTTGGAGCTTCGCGGAGCAAGCTTTTTTATTCTACCCACAGTAATAGGCTCTTGAGGTAATCTGTTTCCGGATAATAAATATTGACCGGGTGATCGTACGCAAGGTGATGGCGTTGCAGGATTCGTACGGATCGATTGGCTTGGCGCGCCGCATGGAACACGACCGTTTGGAAAATATCCGGGGTCATTTGGTACGAACACGAACAGGTCAGGAGCAATCCTCCCGGCGGCAATGCCTGGATGGCCATGCGGTTCATGTCGGTGTATTTATGCTTTGCAAGATCCAGTGATTCTGCGTTTTTTGCGAAAGCAGGCGGATCGAGAATAATAAAATCGTAAGCGCGGGGGAGCGGGGATCGGCGGAGGAAATCGAATGCGTCTTCTTCGTAGGCTTCGAATTGTGATGCATCGAATCCGTTTAATGCGCGGTGCTCATTGGCTTTTACGATTGCTTCCGGATCGTAATCCACCGCATCGGCGGCAACGGCTCCTCCCGCCAATGCAGAGAGGGCAAAGCCTCCCACGTAACTGCACACATCCAGCACGGTTCTGCCGGGTGCCAGTTCTTTTACGAGCGTGCGCATTTCGCGCTGATCCAAAAAGAGTCCGGTCTTCTGACTGCCGGTGAGGGAAATCATGAATTTGACGCCGCGTTCTTGTACTTCAATCGTCGTCTCTCCACTTCCACGGAGCCACTGCTCGCGCGGTTCCATGCCTTCGTTCTTGCGGCTTTGTCCCGTCGATTTTTCGTAGATGGATTTGGGTGCGCAGAGATCTGCAATAGTATTGATAATCCACGGACGCAGTTTATCCATACCAAGCGTGGTGAGTTGCAGTACGACTACATCACCGTATTTATCGGCAATGAGTCCGGGGACGCCGTCACCTTCTGCATTAATGAGTCTGTACGCGGTTGTGTCTTTGGCGGAGAAGAATTGCTCGCGCATCTCAATCGCGCGCTTCATGGTGCGTCTAAGGGTCACGAGCGGGTCACCCTGTTCGAATGCGATGGCACGTCCGCAAATATAGGAGCGGGTATTGATGGTGGCGTAACAGAGGAAATCGCCTTCGCTGTTTTGGATTTCTGCAATGGATCCGTTCGGAACATCCGGCGCACGATCAAAAGCCGTTTTAAAAATGGCATGATGACGATTCAGCAGACTTTCGTCTCGTTCGGGTTTAAGGCGGAGGATGGGGTAATCGGCCATGGCAATGCAGTATAGCAGCCCGTTATTCCGCTGTCCCGTCGTGGAAAGCCGTTGTGCGCAGGCTTTCTAGGAAATCCTCCGTGACGGCTGTTCCATTGACCTTTGTGGCAACGCGGCAGTTTGGTGTTCCTTCCGGGATTATGGATGTCTTTCCGCGCGTCGGTCCTTCTTCTGTTACAACAGACACAGAGGCCGCTACCGTTTCAAAGTATTCGGGATGCAGCAGATATGAAACGGTGAGGAGATCGTAGAGGACGCCGCCGTTGAATCCGCCGAATGTGGCATCTGTTTGATAGTACCGAATATAACTGTCCATAATTTGATGCATCGCTTTTGCTTGATCATTCATTCCCATGGCTTCATTCAATTGATCGAGTGTAACCGTCACGTGTCTGCAAATTTCCGCGGGAATAATGGTGATATCTATGGGGTGCATGAGGATCTCTGCCAAGGCATGCGGATCGCAATACACATTAAATTCCGCTTCGGGGCTTACGCCCACGTTTCCTTTTCCATCGAAGGATCCGCCCATAATAATCAGGCGTTCAATCTGAGTGGCAAACGCCGGTTCTTGTCTGAGGAATGCGGCTATATTTGTGGTAGGACCGATGGCAAGAATGGTTGCGGGATTTTGAAGAATTTGACGATAGCCATTTACCGACGAGTCTTTTGTATCTGCACCCGAAGGAAGGGTTATAGTGAATTCACCTAATCCCGTTGGTCCGTGTGATTCGCCGGATTTATACGGAGCGACCATGAGTGGTTTATCTGCACCGTGAAAGACGGGAATATCCGTGCGACCCAGGAGGGTGAGCACGGAGAGTGCATTATGAATGCAACGATCGAGTGGTACGTTTCCTCCTATAACAGAAAGTCCGCGAACATCGCAGCCGCGGTTAATGGCAAACAGTATGGCGAGTGCATCATCAACGCCGGGATCGGTGTCGATGATAAGAGGAGTGGCGTACATCTTTTAGAGTATACCATGAGCGAGTTCTTCCAGATCCGGAGAACCGCGTGTCACTCTTTTGGTTTGCATGCCAATTCTTTCTCCGGCATTTATTTCACAGTCGCCGTCTCCCACTGCCATGAATCGTGTAGCGGGCACATCGGGGTGACGTGCCATGATTTCTCGGAAGGCATCTTCTTTTCCATAATCATGACCGGTCATAATATCTGCAAAGCTGTCCTGTATTCCCAAATGTGCAACGAGGTTTCGAATCCATGGTTCCGGGGCGGCAGACACAAGGTACAAAAGTTTCCGGCGTTTTTCTGCAAGATTCTTTAGTACGGCTGGAGTTCCTTCGTGATTTTTAATGACGTCTGCCGGTGCAATTTGGCCCCATGTTTCTTCAAAATATGTGTCGCGTGTAATGCTGTATTTTTCTGCGATTGCCACACTGACATGGCGTCCGCATTGTGCATAAATTTCCGCTGCTTGTTCTGCATCTATAGTGCGCCCCTGTTCTCCTTCCAGTCTGCAGATGTAGGCAATGGCGCTTTCCTTTACTCTTCCTGCCAGTACATTTTCTTCATTGGGATGCGGTTCGTGACTATATAACGTTCCGTCTGCGTCCCAGATCATAATGGACGGCGTTATGTGCAGATCATCAATCAGTGTTATTAAAAAATCCGTCACCTTTGTTTGATATGTAATAGAAAGGTGATTGGGGACGGCGTCTCTTTCGATATGAGGAATTGCAAATCCTGCTTTGTGCGTATCATCAAAAGTAATTTCTTCACCCAGCAATTCTTCCAGCTCTAAGAATGTGTCGAGCTCAATTTCAGCCAAGTTCGCGCTGACAGTCAGGAAATCCGGAGCTTGGTTTAGACTGATGACTTCACCGTTGCTGAACGGATGCAGATACGGTTTCGATGCGTAGGTTGCGGGACCTGATTGATTGAGCAGTTTTCCTCCAAGGGTATAGGTGAGGTCGCGTCCTTCTACGGCGTCTTTAAAGTTCGGGTATTCGCGTGAAACCTGTACGCGTGCATCGGGGTTTTGTTCCAGCGAATGACCGATTTGTGAAAAAGCAATGAACGATTGAAAGTGAATATCACGCGCTTCCAACTGCTCTTCAATGTATTTAATGGTAGAACCTGTTGCGCGTGTATCGTCGACCAAGATAACGCTTTTACCACGAGCGCGTTTTGCCAGTATTTCAAATTGTTCGTCGATGGGGGGCATGCCTATTCTTGGCAAGTGGTCTCCGCCTCCTTCCGGTCGAGCCAGGCTGAGATCGCGACTCACGTTGTCCCATTCATGCTCTGCACCATCTAAAATAAAGCGATCGAGCACGACGACAAGGTGGTGAGGGCTGTTCAAATAGGGCTGCAAAAGATGCAATAATTCATCTTCAATTTCTTTTTCCGTGACCGCTGCAATGGTGTTTGCATCGAATACACTTTCCAGAACAGCGACCTGCTTTTCAAAGGTTTTATCTGCCAGTGCATCTATTTGTCGTGTAAGCGCGGGGTTCAGTTCCTGTTGTTCAAGAATTTCTCTGGCAAGTGCTCGCAAAGAAGCACGGTTATCTTGAAAGACGGGGTAGACAGGTTCGTGAATCACCGTTTTATTTTTTGGATCGATTCTTGTCTCTTCAATGAAAAGGGCCGTTCCGGTGTCGGCCGTTTGTGTTGTAGGCGTATGGTTCATAGAAGTCGCAGCGTATTATAGTGACACATTTCAGTGTGTACAGTCTAGAAAGCTTTCCAAATTCCTTCAATACGAGAGAAGCGGATTCTTATGTATTTTTTGGCAACAGGATGCGCTAAAACAAGGACATTAGATCTTCCGATGTTACCGGCTGAATGCCGTATCTGTGGAATTGCAAAGTTCCTGCGTAAATTGCAATGCTCGCCGCTTCTTTTGCCGGCTTTCCTTTTTGAATGGCTGCACAAAACGCAGCCATCGTTTGGTCTCCGCATCCCGTTTCGTCACGCACACCATTGTCGGGCACCGCTGGAATGGGTAAATGTTCTTCGCTTGTTCCATCGAAGAAATATGCTCCTTCTTTTCCAAGAGTAATAAGCACATTTTGTACGCCGCGTTTTAAGAGCGACTTTGCCGCTCGTCGCGCACTCGCAAATCCTGTTACTTCATAGCCGGTGAGCATGCGTGCTTCATGTGCATTTGGTTTTATGAGGAATAATCCTTCGGCAAGGATGCTGTCATAATTTCTTTCTTCCAGAATTCCTCCCGGATCCAGCATGGTGCGTAGTTCCTTTTTATTGGCGAGCTTCAGTGCATGCAGTACGGTCTCAAATGGACATTCTAAAGAGAGTGCGAGCATTCCATTGTTTTGAGCTGCGGCATCGAACGCGGCTTCTGCGGCATCAATATCATCAATTGAAAAATCATCATTAATACCCGGCAGCACATAGATTTGATTATTACCCTCGGTATCGACCGGAATGAGTGCGATGCCCGGATATTTTCCGGACTCTTCAAAAGAAACGGTTTGAATGTAGTTCGTGTTTACGCCCGCTTTTTCGAGTGCATCAATGGGGGCCTTCCAGAGTTGATATGGATCTTTCGATGTTTTTCCAATCATAGCGACCGTGCTTGCAGGTGAGAGTGCGGCAATCATCTGTGCAATATTCCGGGACTTTCCGCCGGCACTTATTTGCAATTGTCCGCCCATGGTGAGTTCACCTTTCCCAAGAATGCGGTTTACCTTGAGCCCAAGGATATCCGTATTGAGTCCGCCTGCGACAATGGTCGTCAGAGAAGTGAGTGCCATGGTTCCTGCAGTATAGCCTGCTACCATGAACGTATACCACTTATGCTTCCTACGCTTTTTCTCGGGCTTCTCCTCATTTTTGTTCTACTACTTCTGGTGACAGCGGTTATGAACCTCTGGATTGGCGTGCCCTCGGTGCCGACCCCTATGTCGATTGTGCGCATCATGATCGATCTCGCGAAGTTACAGGGAGAGGAAACGATTGTGGATTTGGGAGCGGGGGACGGGCGATTGCTTATTGAAGCAAAGCGACAGTTTCCTCATATTCGAGTGCGCGGCTTCGAGATTATTCCGACCGTTTGGTTGATGGGATACCTTCGCATGCTCACGCATCGAACGCGTGTAAAGCTGATACTCGGGAATGCGCTCAAGGCAGATGTGTCCGATGCCGATGTTATTTTTCTGTACATCTTTCCTTCGGTGATTGAAAAATTGATGAAGCGTTTTGAAAAAGAATTGAAACCCGGCACGCGTATTATTTCTCATACATTTGCACTACCGGGCAAAACGCCGATTACCGAAAAAAGAGTACGTGGTTACATGGGGGAGACATCGATTTTTGTGTATCAGTGGTGATTGGTTTTTACAGAGACCATAGTAAAATGCCCCTCCGAAGAAGGGCTCCCAGTGAAGAGAAAAAAGGAGCACATCGATCATCCCTTATTATCACGAGCAACCATACTGATTGCTATGGCGATAATAATGCTTCCCGTTGCACTGCTTAGGTCTTGCTTTGTAACTGCCTGGCTTCCATCGCCCGTTCCAAGCAATATACATGCTGATCCGAATGTGAAGAGCAGTACTGCACAGCTTATAATGACGACTCTATTTAAACGCATGTGGTCCTTTCGGTTTCAATGAGCATGCCTTCCTGAAATAGGAGAGGTATATTTATATATTAAACATAATATGTTAATATGTCAATAATAGTTATACGCCATCTATTCTTTATTTATTGGTTTATGTAGCAATATTAGACTCGTAATAATAATGCCATAGTAAAGAAAAATAATGAATATACTTATCCCAGGTGGGGTCACCGATGCAAAGGGAATGGAAGCCAGTGTTGTGGTTATCAGTACAATTAATTCCAGACATCCAAAGCTTAGAAATCCAATGAGCTGACCTACCGGAAAGGAGAGGTAACTGAGAACGGTCCCTACAAATCCAAAGAGCATCGCAAACGGGATGAGCGGAGCGACCAAGATATTGGCTATCGGCGCTATCAATGAAAGAGTCCCGAACTGCAGTACAACCCAGGGCATGGCAAAGACTTGGGCGGCAATGGTCATGGTGAGAGCATCACGTACGCCCAGAATATTGGGAATATGTTTGAGCCATTTTTCAAGAATGGGTGCCGTTTCCACCAGTCCGATCACTGCCAAGAACGAGAGTTGGAATCCGGCGTCGTACCACAGTTCTTTTGGATTCCAGAGAAGCATTGCAAACGCGGTCCACAGAATTGCGAGTCGGGCGTTTCGCATGCGGCCGGTTTGCAGTGCAAGCAGTCCAAGTATCCCCATAATCGATGCTCTTACAACCGATGCACTTGCTCCCACAAAGAGTGTAAATAGAACGATAGCAATCACGCTGGGAATAAATCTCCAGCGGAGTGGTAAGAAGAAGAGACAGCCGGAAATAATCGCGATGATAATCGTAATATTGAATCCTGATATGGCGACAATGTGTGTGAGGCCGGTCTGCTTAAAAGCATCTGTTAGATGATCAGGCAATCCGTTTCTACTTCCTGTTAAAAGCCCCGCCAAAAATGCTGCATGGGGTTCCGGGAAGATGCGATTGATCTGCGTTTCGAAATGGCTGCGGAGACTTATGAGTGTGGCGATAATGGGATTTCCGTGATTACTCGATAGCCGTTCCAATGTATTTGCCCGCATGGTGGCGTAGATGCCGAAACGACTTAAGTAATTGTCGTACGCGAAGGTGTCTGTCGCTGTGGGTTTGGTGAGCGTGCCGCGGATCGTCATGTCATCTCCGTAGTTGTAACGCGGCCAGTGGCGCAGATCTTTCACGAGTATTTTCCCCTTAATAGGAATAACTTCGCCGGTCGAACTTGTCTGTATGGCCAGAGCATCGACCGTATAGTTGATGACGGTCTGACGATCATCCGGAGCATCGGAAATGACCCCGCGAATGATGACTGTTTTTCCGTGCGCATAGGATTCAATGCTGGTTGTATCCGAAATATGTGTGGTTCGAGCAACGGAGAAAAAGGCGAGTGCGATCCCAAACACTGCGGCATACGCAGGGGGTGTGTAGCGTGGTCTCAACATTCCAAGCAATCCGATTATTCCCAGTACAAACCATATCCAAAGCGGATACTCCGTTTGTTGCCACCACTGTAGAAAGAAAATGACTATCAAAAAACTGCCCAGAAAAACGTACGACAACGTCGACCGTTTTATTGGTACTCTGCGAGCTTGATCCATTCGTCTATGGAAAGTGTTTGCGGTCTGCGCGTGGGTTCAACACCCACACTTTCCATCATGGCCGGACCGTTTGGAAGACTGCCGAGTGTGTTTCGGAGCATCTTTCTTTTTTGGCTGAAGGCGAGCTTGGTGAGCGTGAATACTTTGTCCATGGTCGCTCTGTCGGTCAACGGTTTTTCGTAACAATCAATGTGCAATACGGCAGAGTCTACTTTGGGCGGCGGGAGGAAAGAGGAGGGCGGAACGTTCATGACAATTCTCGCTTTTCCGAAGAGTGCGACAATCACCGTGAGCATGCCTGCGTCTTTTGTATCGCAGATTTTTTCCGCGACTTCGCGTTGGATAAGGAGTGTCAGGCTGGTGGGTGGATGCGATCCTTCCAGGAAAGCGTGACGCAGGAGCGGCGACGTAATGTGATACGGAATGTTCGCTACGATTTTGTACGGTACCGTTGGAAAATCGACATTGAGCGCATTGCCTTCAATGACAGTCGGTAGTTTGTTTTCGCCGCAGGCTTTAATGTAGGCAAAAAGTCTTGGGACCAACTGGGTATCAATTTCAATGGTTGTGACGTGCTTTGTTTTTCCCAGGAGTTCTTTTGTCAGTATTCCAATACCCGCGCCAATCTCCAGGACGGTATCGGTTTTTTCTATGCATGCTGCATCCAGAATTCCTTCCAGCACCACTTCATCAATCAAAAAATGCTGACCGAGATCGGTATTCATGGAAAGTTTCTGCTTTTTGCAGAAGAGCCGGATCTGTTCAGCCAGAGTGACCATAGGGACAGTGTATCGTACTTTGGCTTCAAGAACCCCCGTATTGTACGTTCGTACACAGAAATGAGAGAAAACACTCTTTTGGCAAAGCAAGAGTATTTTTGTCACTTTTAAGACACACTGTTGTCTTAGTATGCGTATGCGTAAACATCTTCTTTCATTATCGGCTGCTTTCCTTCTATTGCCCGCTTTTACGGCTTTGGCGGCGAGCACATCTCCTCGTGTCTATGACACGTCTTTTATTGGACGTTATACCGATATTTCCGGCTGGGATCAGTCTACGAAAGTCGCGGTAAGCGTTTTGACTCAAGCAGGCATAGTCGAAGGGGATCCGACCGGAACATTCCGTGCGGACTCCACGCTCAACCGTGCTGAGTTTATAAAAATCGTCATGGGGCTTTTGCCTCCTAGCGACGGTCGTGAGTATATGAATTGTTTCCCCGATGTCGCGAGAAACGTCTGGTACGAAGGCGTTGTCTGTCGTGCAAAGTCCATGGGGATTGTGCGCGGAAACGTCGATCTTTCGGTCGATCCGGGAGACTGGAAATTTGAACCAAACCGCCCCGTGCAGTACGAGGAAGCGGTGAAGGTTTTGGTAAAACTCTATGCGTATTCTTCGGTCGAACCGAATGGTGATCTTTGGTATGTGCCGTTTATAAACGAAGCGCATAAACGCGGGATTGATCTCCCCGGCGTTGTTGTAGGGGATAAAATTACTCGCGGAGAAATGGCGCGTTTGACCGTGAACTTCCTGGCCTATAGCGAAGGGGATTTGGATCTTTTGCAGGCGGCACAGAGTCGCAGTTCTTCTTCCCGTTCATCTTCGTCCTCTTCGTCTTCCTTGTCTTCTTCGTCCTCTTTGTCTTCTTTGTCTTCCTCGTCTTCTTCAAGATCTGGAACCTACGATCCTCTGACAGATATGTCTGTACGCTCTAGTATTATTTTGCTGGGGCAGACATCTCCGATTATTGCGTCGGCTAAATTTTTCAGCAATAACGAGCCCGTGAATGTGGATTCGCTCACTGTCACCTTGAATGCATCCGTGGCGTCCATCGATTCTTTCTTGGTATACGATGACGACGGTTTCTTCTTGGGCACTGCGGTTCAGCAGGGAAATGCCAATACGTACCGTGTGACATTCCCGACCGGCATGCTGCATTTGGATCGTCGTGTGGATCATTCGGTTTATATCCGCGCCCGCTTGAAACAGTTTGAGTCCGGAGGGGTGAGCGGTGAACCGATTGAAGTGGCATCCGTGACCATCGGCGGAACCGGTGAGTGGAGCAATAATGCGTACACTTCTTCTTCCTCCGATACTTTCCCCGCTTTTGCGGTCGCACGTGCAGCCATTACGTCTGTTACGAACGTCGGTCAGGCCACTGCACTCCTGAGCGGAGGAGAGGATCAACTTCTTGCGTCGCTCTCTTTCCATACAACTACAACCGACAGCCAAGCGCACGTGCGTTTGCAGCAGCTGCGTTTTGCCGTACAGGCAACCGGTGGCACAACGCTTTCGGGCGTGGAACTGCGACAAGAGGGAAGCAGTGATGTTGTTTCCTGTAGCATTGCATCCACGGTCGTGACCTGCAGTTCTATCCCTACAACGTTTGGAACCATTACGGGTAACGAGACATTCCGTGTCTACGGCGATGTGACTGTCCCAAGCAATGCGAATAATCCGAGTTTGAGTTTGAGCATTAATGAACCGGGTACGCCGTCTACAGCCGGCGATATTACATGGTCCGATGGAACGAGTACGTTCACCTGGATAACGGGCAATGCGCCCGTGGTTCGTGGAACGCAGTTCCAGTAAATCGTGACATAGAAGAAAAGAGGGTGCGAGCGTTCGCATCCTCTTTTATTTCTTGATAATTTTTTTGAGTTTTTCGATCAATAGGGGAATACGTTTGTTCGAGCCGATGCGTGCAAGGTTAATGCGGGCCATGGTATTGCCATGGACATCTTCAACGGGTGCCAAAAATACACCTTGTTTTTCTGCTTCAGCCCATTGAGCTGGACTGAATGTTCCCAGTGTGCGAAAAGGCCCCATACCTTTGAATTGTGTATCGAGTTCCGGTAACCCTGTTCTGAGTAACGCGGCTTTTTTATCGAGTTCTGTGCGCATTTGTGCCTGCTCTCGTAAAAATATATCTGCATATTCTTGATTGTTGAGTACGCGCCCGATTAAATCTGCGGCATCGGAATCCGGATGGCCCGCCACCCAGCGTCCCATTTCGCGCAATTCATGCGTGTCTTCTGCAATGCTATCGCCTTCGTTTTTTCCGTAGACCATTCCCAGAATGCCCGCTCGTCTTCCGGACATGCCGAAAATTTTAGCGAGCGATACCGTAATGATATGCGTGATGTTTTCCTGAACGAGAAAAGTGCTGGGCTCAATATCTGCTTCCATGCTTTCTCCAAATCCCGGAAAAGAAATATCCAATACAACGGTGTGCTTCTTCTTTTTTGCGAGCTCCGCAATCATCGGCATGGCGGGCTTTATGGACACTCCCGTCGGATTATGCGGATCCAATGCAAAGAGAAAAATATGTTTACTGGATTCGCGCATGGCGGTAGCAATACCATCTATATCTACATCGCCATTTTCCGTAAGGTACGGCATTGTCTGTACGTCGTACTTATATTTCTGAGCCAGCGGCACATGATCCGGCCACGAAGGGAGGCTAATGTGAACAGGCATTTTCTTCGACAGCTTCTTTCTTGTTGCATAGGAATTTTCTTCTCGCAGCATATGCCAGAGTCTCATCTGTGCTCCTGAACTTCCCGAGGTGGGAGCATAGGCAATAGCCGGTGTGTCTTTTTTCCCATACAGCAGATTGATACATGCTTCGCCGAGTATATTATTCTGTTCTGTTTGGCAGAGATAGTCTCTGCCCTTTTCCGATGCATCCCTGCTTCGATCCTCTTCGGCAGCAAGGACTGCAAGCGGAAGAAAGGGGTGACCGTCATCTTTTAAAATAATGCCGGTCGTTAAATTGAATGCCCTTTCAGCGTAACCATTTTTTATATGATCAATATCATACTGACGCGCTTTCTTATCCTGGGCGAAAATCAGGTCCTCTTCTGGAGCCGGTTGAGAAGGAAGTGTCGCACTCATGTAAGCGAAAAAGTATAGCAATCTTTACCATACTTACAATTCTTTTCTGGTATTTTCCGCATGAGAAAGCCCTTAAGACAATATTTTAATAGGCGCAATACTCAGTGCAAATGTCTTCTTCGGACCGCCATCAAACACAATTTCCACAATATCTCCGCGTTTCGTGTGAATGGTGCCTTTGCCAAAGACCGGATGCTGGACGCGGGAGCCCACGTCGGGTTCGTTCTCGGATCCCATATCCACGTCTTGATTGAACTCAATGGCAATGTCTGCGTCTGCATCTTGCTGGCGGAACGGTTCCAATTTGCCGCCACGCATGCGCTGCTCAGCGTTGCCGCTGGCCCACGAGAAGGCGCTCAGGACTTCATCGCTTCTGCGCTCAATGACATCCTCGGGAATATCGTTTAAGAAACGACTGGGAGCATTACTTTTCCCCTCGCCCCACATGTAACGACTTTTTGCGAAGAAGAGTCTGAGTTGTGTTTTTGCGCGCGTCATTCCCACGTACATAATGCGGCGCTCTTCCTCCAGCTGCTCTTTGTCGAACATGCTGTTACTGTGCGGGAAGAGTCCTTCTTCGCAGCCCACAATCATCACATGTTCAAATTCGAGTCCTTTGCAAAGATGCAGTGTCATCAATGTAAGTGCATCAGTCCGACCTTCGGATAATTTATCGACTTCGGATACCAAGGCGACTTCTTCCAGGAAGCTCATCAATGAAGTCTCTGGATCGAGCGAGTCATATTTATGCATGACGGTCAGGAGTTCTTGTACGTTGCGCCATCGCTCTTCGCCTTCCGCTTTTTCATCCCCCTGTGTGAGCCATGTTTCCATTTTGAGATCCTGCAGCAACTGTTCGGCAAGCGCGCTTACAGTGACCGTCTTCGACATATTCTTATAGAGCTGCACAAGGGCGGTAAAGTTTTGAATGCGGTTTCGCACGCCGTCATCGAGTGTTTCAATTTGCGGGGCGTACTGGAGACTGTCCCATAGACTCAGGTGCTGGTCGCTCGCGAATGCCTGAATTTTCTGCATGGTGGTATCGCCGATTTTACGCGACGGCACGTTGATAATGCGGAGCATCGAAACCGTGTCGTAGGGATTCAAAATTGCATACAAATACGCGAGTACATCCTTCACTTCTTTGCGTGCGTAGAATTTTACGCCGCCCAAAATGCGATAGGGGACGGAGGCACGCATGCAGGCTTCTTCAAACACGCGGGACTGGGCGTGGGTGCGATACAAAATTACTTGTTCGCGGAGCGGCGTTCCGTCGGCTTGCATTTGTTGTACGGCTTTCACAACCTCTTCCGCTTCGCGCCTTTCGTCGCGGACTTCGTTTACAATAATGCGCGGACCTTCGGACCGTTCTGTCCACATATTCTTATCCGGCCGGTTCGGGTTTGCAGAAATCACTTTATCGGCCGCAGTGAGAATAGGCTGCGTGGAGCGGTAGTTCTGTTCGAGTTTAATACGCACGGCGTCTTTGTATTCTTTCTCGAACTCCAAAATATTGCGGATGTCTGCACCGCGGAAGCCGTAAATGGACTGATCGGGATCTCCAATCACGCAAATGTTTCGGTACTTCTGCGCGAGCAGCGTAATCAGCAAATACTGTCCGTGGTTGGTATCTTGGTACTCATCTACGTGTAGATACCGCCATGTCTCTTGATACCTGTCCAAGACCTCCGGGCATTCATGAAACAGGCGGACTGTTTCCAAGATAAGGTCATCAAAATCGAGCGCGTTCGATTGCCGGAGTGCGGTCTGATAGAGCTCATACACCTTTGCAATTTTAATCAGTCGATCCGTGCTTGCTTGGGCCAGCGCGTCTTTGGGACTGAAGGCTTCGGACTTGAATTTCCCTATATAACTGAGTGCGGCGCGCGCCTTTAATTCTTCTTCTGCAATGCGCATGTCTTTCAGGACATGCTTCATCAGTTTTTCCTGATCATCCCCGTCGTAAATCACGAAGTTTCTGTCGCGTCCAAGGTGCTCAATATCGCGCCGAAGAATGCGCACGCAAATACTGTGAAATGTTCCCATCACGGGTAACTTGGACTGCGTGTCTCCGGAGGAGTGATCGAATGGAGATGGTGAATCGGCATCTGCAATATGGAGCATGACTTTAATGCGTTCTTTCATTTCCTTTGCAGCTTTGTTCGTAAATGTCACAGACAGAATCTGCCACGGCTGTACGCCTTTACTAATAAGATATGCAATGCGGTGCGTGAGGGCGCGTGTTTTTCCGGAGCCAGCTCCCGCCAAAATAAGCACCGGTCCGGACACTTGGAGCACGGCGGCGCGTTGTTCTTCGTTCAGGCCTTTTAAAATAGCGTCATCGGTAAGCGTTTTTTCCACGGAGGCAGTGTAGCGGAATGGAAAAGGTTCTCGACCAAGTTTCCCTGACAATTTCGTATCATCTACTGAAGGGGCACGGCATGCCGTGCCCTTACAAGAGCGTGTCTGTTAGCAAAGTTTTTGCATCGTCTAATTCTTTTTTCTGTACCGGGGCTGAAGGCGACACAAGGGTCTGCATCTCAAGATTCTGTGCAGTCAGGTCAGACACAATTTTCTTGATGTCTGCTGCGGCTACGGCTGCTTTTGCATTCATGGGGATTTTCTTCTGTGCCACTTCGTCTGCAATGGCAGGATCGACTCTGCGGGTTTTTTGGAGAATTTCGACACCCATTTTGGAGAGGACAATGTCTGCTGCGTTTCGGAGGTTAATATGGAAGTCGAGTTCGGCAATAGTCTGGATAATATTCTCGCGCTGTTGAGGATCCATCTGTTCTGCAAATTCGTAACGTGTGATGTTTTTTAAAGATGCGAGGACTGCAGGAATCGCTTCCGGTGAAATAACAAAGAGGTGATAGCCTTCGACCGGGTAATGATGTGTCTTCAGTTCGCTGAGCGCCGTTGCCGGAACCACCAGGAAAATCCACTTATAAATCTTGTCGTTGTTCTTCACCTTTTCGACGGTTTTTTTAACCTGATCGTTCACATAGGTCTGCAAACTTTTTGCTTTCGAGACCTTCGCATCAAAAATGACATACTGATCCAAAAACTCAATCATGAAGTCCGGCTTTAGACTGCCGTCGAATCCTTCGGGGAGACTGGTATTCGAATACGACGTGAACAGGAACTGAGGCTGCTTGGTAAGGTCCGTCAGGTTCGCAATCACGCTGTTTTCATGATCGGCCCAGAGGCGGTCGCGTTCTGTCAGTTCCAGTGCCGTGCGTTCTTCGTCCTCGCGAATCACGCGCTGGCGCTCTTGATCCAAACTCAGTTTTGCGGCTTCCAATCGTCCCAAACGTTCGTTGAATTCACGTTCGCGCTGTTCCATATCGGCTTCAAATTTCACGACGGATTTCTTTAAACTGTCGCGTTCCATAGTGAGACCCTCAATCTTTGCTTCCAATTTGGTGGCTTCCAAAAACATCTGTTTATTCGTGCCCGCCCATTTGTCTTTTTCTGATCGTTCGGCATCGATTTTAACGGTCAGTCGTCCAATTTCCTCCACTCGCTGATTGAGCTCAGCTTTTAACTGCGCATTTTCCTCGCGCAATTCCTGTGTGTTATCGACCTGTGCTTCCTGTTTCTGCGAAAGTTTCCAAGCAATATAGCCAATACCGGCAAGAGCTAGGATTCCGAGGATAATGGAGGCGGTGGTCATAAGAAGGGGTGAGAAGGGAATTCATCGTATCATTTTTTCTGCTCCATGGAGTACTGGGTTTACCCCCGAGCGTAGCCGAGGGGTGAACGTTAGTACACTCTTTCCCTAGAAACAATGGCATTTTCACTTGCCTTTTTTCGCTCTTTTCGTAGAATTGTCGCCTATCCGTGCTTCAAGAAGCGCTTCTTGCTTCCAGAGGCTCGGTGGACTCCTTGTTTTGGTTGTCCCTTTCCTCACTCTCTTCCTACCGCTCCCATGGCTATCAAGCGCAAAACCAAGAAAAAGCTGATCACGGACAGCCAGATCCACGAGAAAGACACAGGATCTCCTCAGGTCCAGATTGCTATCCTTACAAAGGAAATCGGTCTCCTGACAGGTCACCTCCAGGAACACAAGAAAGATCACTCTGCACGCCGCGGACTCCTCGGCAAAGTTGCACAGCGCCGTAAGCTTTTGAACTACCTCCGCATGAATAAGCCGCAGGAGTATCAGTCCGTTCTCGAACAGCACGGTCTGAAGAAGTAAATCAATTCTCAGCAATTCAAGGGCCCCGTGAAGGGGCCTTTTTTGTATCGTTTTCCACTCTGCGGTAGACTGTTTGTCTATGACTGTCTCCAAGAAGCACATCGCCGAACTTTACGAACTCTTTGCGTCGGTAAAGGACGAGAAAGAAGCGAAGATGCTTCTGGTCGATATCCTCACGCCGCAGGAATTGGAGTCCCTTGCAGAACGTTGGCAGCTTATTCAATCGTTGGATGCAGGAATGCCGCAGCGGGAAATTGCGGAAAAGTTGGGAGTCAGCATCAGTAAAATTACCCGAGGCAGCCGTATGTTGCAGTTCGGAGGAGGAGGATTTCAGTATTTCTTGAAGAAATTGAAGGGAAAGAAGGAGTGAGAATAGAAATAAAATTTTTCTTTCGCAAAGACACGGTGAACAGCCCGATACCAAGTGGTATCGGGCTGGAGACGGGATCTGTTAGGGAGAATCACTATGTTTCTAATTGTTTGGAACAGCCTCCTTGCGAGGCACTTTGTCTACCTGCAATGCAAACAGTCTTGCGATGCTGCTTCTCATTGCGGCGCGCTCATTGTCATCCTGCGTTTTGTCGATTTCGTTTCGCAGCCATTGCATGAGCTTTTGAGAATCTTCTTTGTCGTCTGCAAACAGCATGAGAATTGTCAGTTCCGTGAAATGGTTCTTGTACAATTCTTCGCCGTGGCCGATTGTATTCAGACACGCTTGTGCCGTTCGTTGCGGCATTAATTTGTCTTTGTACAGTTGCAACAGACGGTTCACCCACCCTCTTTCTGCAATCATTTGACCGATTGCATGCAAGTAGGGATGGTCAGTCAGCGCTTCCATCGCCGTTGAACTGAAGTGTGTCATGGTTCTTTTTGCATCTCGATTGAGCGCTTCCTTGGCTTCTTCAATGGTAAAATGCGTCCCGTACTGCTCGAAGAGCGATATCAGTGCATCGTTTGCGTTTTGACAATTCCGGAAGCACTCATCAAATAAATCATCCGTTTGCAGTCGATGCATTGTTTCCAGGCGTGCCTGTGCCTTTCCCAGGAACATCCTGAGCAGCAAAGGATCGCCTTTTCGAGCGTAGAACCAGAGTAACTGCGTGATTTTTCGCGGGGCCAAAAAGGATAATCCGCGATGTAACAGCCACTCCACATTTTTGTGGGAAACCTGTTGTTCCTCCGTGATTTTTGCCCAAATTTGATGAGCCGTGTTCTTTCGATCGAGATGGTAGGCGGTGAAGAGAATGAGAAGAATAAGTGCGAACGCCAGTGTGGACATGTCTTTCTCCCTGTGATTCCAAAGTCCAATCCCATTGTCAGCCAACAATTGGCTGATCAATAGTGAGATGGTAGAACTTTTATGTAATATGTCAATTTTACTCTACGTAGTGTTTTATGTTATCCGGAGCCTAATCTTCCCTTTTTAGGAGAGAAAGTATATACTGTCCGCAGTTCTTTTCCTCTGCCGTCTCTCTGCTTCCTCCTGGGTTTACGTTCGAGCGTCCGTGCGCGGATACTGAAATGTGAATCCACACAGGTTGGTAGTGTCTCAGTAGGGGAAAGGGTTATTCGTATCCTTTCTTCTTCTTTTTATGGCTGAAAAGTCTTATACCCTCGAGCTTGGGGATCAAAAGCTCACTGTCCGTACGGGCAAAATTGCTCGTCAGGCCAATGCGACTGTGCTCGCACAGATGGGTGATACCGTCTGTATGAGTAACGTCACGGTGTCCGATAAGCCACGCGATGGCGTGGATTTCCTGCCGCTCCAGATGGTGTATCAGGAAAAGTACTACGCAGGTGGAAAAATCTGCGGCGGTCGTTACCGCAAGCGCGAAGGTCGTCCATCCGATGACTTCGTTCTCTTGGCTCGTGTGATTGATCGCGGACTGCGCCCAATGTTCCCGAAGTACATGCGCAACGACATCCAGGTGTTCTGCACCGTAATGTCCTACGATTTCGAAAATGAGCACGACGTGATTGCTGCCAACGCAGCGTCACTCGCCGTTGCGATTTCTGATTGTCCATTTGAAGGCACACTCGGATCTGTTCGCGTGGGACTCATTGGCGGCGAATTGGTTTTGAACCCGTCTGTTGAGGCGCTCAAAAAGTCTGACCTCGATATGTTCCTCACCGCTTCACTCGAACGTGTGGTGATGATTGAAGCTGGTGCGAACCAGGTTTCGGAAGAGGATATCCTCCGCGCCATTGAATTCGGCAAGAAGTGGGCACAGAAGATTGCCGCTTTCTTTGCAGAGATTCAGAAGGAAATCGGCAAAGAGAAGTTCACGGTCGAGGCCCCATTCATGCATGACGAAGGCTATAACTTCCTGAAGGCATGGGCTGTTCCAACCATCAGCAAAGCTATTAAGGACGATATGTCCAAGAAGGCGCGCCGCTCTATTTTCAATGAACTGATTGCTACTGCAAACGCGCAGTTGGAAGAGAAGTTCGGTCCAGCCGGAGAGGACGAAACACTCGCAACGCTCTACAAAAACGGCACTGCCTTCATGGATAAAATCATCAAGGGCGAAATGCGTCGCTTGGTTCTGGAAGAAGGTATTCGTATGAGCAGCCGCAAGGTGGATGAAATTCGTCCGCTCTCTGCAGAGGTCGATATTCTCCCAAGCCGCGTCCACGGCTCCGCACTCTTCCAGCGTGGAGAGACGCAGGGTCTCACGACTTGTACGCTTGGATCTCCGGGCGATAAGCAGTTGGTGGAAGGTATGGAAGGTGAGCACCAGCTCCGCTACATGCATCACTACAACTTCCCGCCGTTCTCCGTTGGAGAAACTAGTAACCGTCTGATGACGGGTAACCGCGAAATCGGACATGGAAATTTGGCTCAGCGCGGACTTATGCCTGTGCTGCCTACGGAAGCTGAATTCCCATACACCATTCGCACGGTTACAGAAATCCTTGAATCCAACGGTTCATCCTCCATGGCTGCAACCTGTGGTTCCACGCTCGCGCTCATGGCTGCAGGTGTGCCTCTTACGGCTCCTGTTTCCGGAATCGCACTCGGACTTATTTCCGACGAAGAGAAGGGCCAGTACGTCATCCTCTCCGATCTCCAGGACGAAGAAGACTTCGGAGGAGATATGGACTTCAAGCTCACCGGAACCGCGAAGGGTGTCACCGCTATCCAGATGGATATTAAGATTAAGGGTCTGCCGGACTCCGTGTTCGCAGAAGCTTTGGCTCGTTCCAAGTCGGGACGCGCATTCATTCTCGATGTAATGCTCAAGTCCATTCCTGAGCCACGCAAAGAAATGAGCCCATACGCTCCACGCATCGAAACGATCACCATCAACCCGGACGACATCCGCTTGGTGATTGGAAAGGGTGGCGAAACCATCCAGAAAATTACCGGTGAACTCGGTGTTGAAATTGATATTGATGACAGCGGACTCGTGTTCGTGACGGCTCTCAACGGAGACTCTATGGCTAAGGCCAAAGAGTGGATCCAGGGAATTGTGGCCAAGCCGGAAGTCGGCGCTGTCTACGAGTGTAAGGTTGTGCGCATCATCGATGGCACCGGCGCTATCGTCGAATTCCTGAAGGGCAAAGACGCGATGATCCACATCTCTGAACTCGCTTGGGGCCGCACAGAGAAGGTGGAGGACGTCGTAAAAGTAGGCGACGTGATCCAAGCCAAGTGTGTCGAATTCGATGCACAGGAAGGAAAGACACGCATGTCTTTGAAGCAGATGACTGCTCCACCAGAAGGGTATGTCGCACCAGTGCGTCGTCCACCAATGAGCGGAGGATTCAACCGCGGAGGACCACGCCGTTAATAAGGTCTAGGGGAAGGTTAAGGAAAAGGAATTGAAGAAAGGCCTCGATGAAAGTCGGGGTCTTTTTTGTTGTCATGCTGAGGACGCTCGAAGCATAGACACATTCAATGATAGGTCCAGTGTCGACTCTTCGACGGGCTCAGAGTGACACCTTGGATTTTAGAGTGACACCTTCACTTCCTTTGTAATTTTCATAATCTCCTTAAAAATCGGGCTCTTATTTTTATGCGTCTGCTGCCAGTGCGGCATCACTGTTTCCAGAATGGAAATGAGCTCTTTCAATTCGCTAGCGCTTTCGTGCTTCTTCCAGGCAATCTTCTTCTTCGTCATGTGGTCCATTAATGTTTTCATGCGACGTAGCGTGCGCTGGATGGCTTCCAGGAGCAGGGTATCGCGCTTTGCATCAATGCGGCTGCTATAGAGTTGCGGCATATCTTCCATTAACTTTTCGGTCTGTATGTAGGCCGTTGTCAGGATGTCCCAGTCTTCGGGTGAAAGAGTCTTTTCCGTATCGAGTCGCTGGATGAGCGTGTCGAAATCTTTGCGGACAATGAAGAGTCCTTGGCGCAGGCCGTGGAAAATACTTTCCGAGGTCATACGGTGCATGTCGTCTATCATTGCGTCTTGCCTTCGTGTGACCAGCTTGGCAACGAAGATTGCAAAAATCATCAGTGCCAGAATTGCTTGTACCATTGCTATAGCCTTGGAAAATCCCATTGGGATAATGTCTCCGTAGCCGATGGATGTTGCGGTAATGATACTGAAATAAAAGCTGTTGAAGAGGCGCTCCCATGTATCCATGTTCGCAAGATGCGTCGGGGAGCTGGGGCTGTGTAGTGCGCCCAATGCAAAGTACCACGCGGCGCATGCAATATTCAGGAGCATCCACGCCAGAAACAATGCCGAGTAGGAAGCATTTGCTAGTTTTTCGAGCGCGGTGAAACGGGAGGTGTGTGACATGTGTCTGGACCTCAGTGTATCAGGACGTTTTAGGGCGCGGTAGATTTTGGCTTTGTATCGGGCGCAATTTTGGGTGCAGCATCAGTCCCGGGAGCATCTATCTTTTTCGCGGGTTCTGCTATTTTCGGCTCAGGACTTTTCTTTGCGGTGGCGCTATCGGTTTTATAAAAACCACTGCCCTTAAAAACAATCCCCGGCATGGAAAGCATTTTCTTCGTTTTTTTGCTGCCGCACTTCGGACATGCGGGTTTTGTTTTCACGCCGAAGGACAGTGTTTTTTCAAACATAGACTTACAAGCAGTGCAGGTGAAATCGAAGGTTGGCATGGCGGAAGTATAGGGTGGGGGTTGGGGATAGGGCTAGGGCTAGGGTTGGGGATAGGGTTAGGTGATTATGCTACTTGATCAAACCCGCCCGCCGCATCACCTAGATCCAAAATGACATCTGCCGGGAGGCGGAGGCCATCTGCGACAGCGCGGATAGGGTGAAATGTGAACACGTCTTTGATTAATTGTTTAGAATCTCGACGAATACGCCCGAGTGATCCCGACGGACGAATGACCTGTTGATCGACTACGCCTGCAATAATCTGATCCGGACCCTCTAGAACCGCGCTGACTGCAGCCATAACGGGACCGGTAATCATTTTGAATGTATCTTTGGATTGAAAGGGTCTTTTGAAATATTTCTCTCCGGCATTGCTTCCATATTCCTTCAAATTAGATCCGATGTTTTTCATGAGGTATGTCATACGCGCTTCGCCGAATCTCACTGTTTTGCGTAGTTTATGCATATGATCAGTATGTTCTTCTTAACATCTGAGTCCATCAAAATCCTGACTTTTTCCGTGTTCTGACACTACATTGCAAAGATTCTCTTGCATCGCACAATCTCTTCACGTATAAAGTCCCGGCTTCGTTTACCCCGCACATGCGGGAGACGATTCCTGTTCTTTCCATCATAGAACGCTGTCCCGCAAGGGCGGCGTTTTTTTGTTTAACCGAGAGCGATCCCGCAAGAGCGGGAGAGCCGATGGTTAAACAACCCGGCGAAACCGAAGGTGAAGTCGGGTAGGCCGCTATAAACAAAGACTATGTCTGTATAATCGCAGCTTAAACAACCCGGCGAAACCCCGCGCATGCGGGACAAAGTCGGGTTATTTTCTTTACGCCTCTTCCTCCTTTTGCAACGCATTCCTCAATTCATCATCAATATTTGCCTCATCCAATACCTGACCCAAGTAATACTGCACCAATTCGTATTTCGGTGATGTTTTTTTGTGCTTTGCCATTCTTTGAGTTAATTCTATGACATCATTGCCATCAACCCCGTCGATTTGCTGCATGGCTTTCAGTGCTTTTGGATATAAATGATGCACAATGTCCGGATGTCCAATCATATACGCTTCAACGGCTGCTTCGCGGTAGGCATACGAGACGCATTCTGCCGCTCTGTCTCCCAATTCTTTTCTCTGTGCGGCAATGGTTGCCGCAATACTTGGCGCGTGTTCATGGCCCCACGACTGAACGATTGCTTCCCCCGCGGTTTTACTCATTTCCTCATCCGTTCTTCTTATGGATTCTATAAGGACATTCGCATGTTTTGGATGTCGTAAGATTCCCGCCAAACCTCCAAATTGTAAGATGGTTTGCATTTCACCAAGGGCGTGTTGCAAAATCCTGTAGGGGATAGGCATTTGTTTGATTGCGTCTACGGTGGCTTCCAGTGAATCCGGTGTGTCGCTTTCGGGGGTCTTTGTCATAGTGATATTATCATATTAATATGATTATTTGTCAAATACCAGTTTTTCATAAACCTAAGCAGAAGCGGCACCCTTTAGAGGCACCGCTTCACAATTGTCATTCTCAGAATGACTTTCTTAGGGGATTAGCT
Organism: uncultured Candidatus Peribacteria bacterium; assembly: GCA_964554785.1. Lineage (GTDB taxonomy): Bacteria > Patescibacteriota > Gracilibacteria > Peribacterales > Peribacteraceae > CALREJ01. The sequence continues at coordinate 27,000 of CAZKPW010000003.1, forward strand.
TGGGTTCATTTTTTCCCAATTTGATGCCAAGCCCCAGTAGTCCGCAGATGATCTCTTCAAATACATCCTTCAAAGGTGAATCGATCAGCATCATTGCATTCAATGCTCTCATGCTGTCATCCACATTCTCGTAGAGCTCTTGGCAGAACTCATGCGGACCCATACTTCTCAGATTGTACCTTTCGCGATTCGCACTGGGTAAAGCTTTGAAAAAAGCTTCCCTCAGTTCGTCCGGCGTCAGTTCACGCTCTGAAAAGATATGAGCGGCAACTAACCCTTCTTTTGAAGTAAACACGTACACGTACACTTTCTTCTCCAATCGGTTAAGGGTTCTAAAAAGATCAAAGAGACGCTATGTATGATTATTCTTTATTATTTTAATAATGTCAAATATCGCCTTTCTCCTCAATTCACCTATACTCTCCCAGATGTTAGAAAAAGCCTACGACCCCAAAGGCACGGAAGATCGCATTTATAAGATGTGGGAGGGCAGTGGTGCATTTAAAGCTGATGCGAAGAGCGATAAACCAGCATTCACTATCAGCATGCCACCCCCAAACGCAACAGGGCAGCTGCACCTTGGCCATGCCGTCATGCTCGCGCTCGAAGATATCTTCACCCGTTTTGCGCGCATGCAGGGGAAAGAGGCTCTGTGGGTTCCGGGAACGGATCACGCAGCCATTGCGACCGAAAACGTGGTGATTAAAAAATTGAAAGATGAAGGGATGAAAGATCCGCGCAAGGAACTGGGACGTGAGGCGCTGGTCGGAAAGATCGCGGAATTTGTGGAGAATAGTAAGACGACCATCCGCGGTCAGGTCCGCAAGATGGGATCAAGCTGTGACTGGAGTCGCGAACGCTACACCTTTGAGCCATCACTCAACCGCTGCGTGAATGAAGTCTTTAAGAAGATGTACGAAGATGGCCTCATTTACCGTGGCCATCGTATTGTGAACTGGGACCCCAAACTCCAGACCACCGTGTCCGACGACGAAGTGGAATGGAAGGAGGAGACGATTCCGTTCTATACCTTTCAGTACGGTCCGTTTCAGATTTCCACTGCGCGCCCGGAAACGAAGTTCGGCGATAAATACGTGGTCATGCATCCGGAGGACGAGCGGTACTTGAAGTACAAACACGGTGATACATTCGAAGCCGAGTGGATCAATGGACCTGTCCACGCGACCGTTATTAAAGACACAGCCGTCGATCCAGCCTTTGGAACAGGCGTGATGACCATCACCCCATGGCACGACACGGCGGACTTCGAGATTGCCGAACGCCATGGACTGGAGAAAGAACAGGTGATCGATTACGAAGGAAAGTTACTTCCTATTGCCGAGGAATTTGCCGGCATGAAGATTGAAGTGGCGCGCCCGCTGATTGTCGAAAAGCTGCAATCAAAAGGACTGGTCGTGAAAGTGGAAGAGGGCTACGTGCATAACAAAGCGGTGAACCAGCGTGGTGGGGGAACGATTGAACCGCAAATTAAACTGCAATGGTTTATGGATGTGAATAAAGAGGTGGTCGACTGGAAGAATCAGAAAATGAGCCTGAAGCAGATCATGCACGATGTTGTGCATCACGGAGATATCGAGATCATTCCCGAGCGTTTCAATAAGACGTACTTCCACTGGATTGATAACTTGCGTGACTGGTGTGTGAGTCGTCAGATTTGGTGGGGTCACCGGGTGCCGGTGTGGTACAAAAACGGAGAGACATATGTAGGCGTAACTGCTCCGGAAGGTGACGGGTGGGAGCAGGATACTGACACGCTCGATACGTGGTTCTCGTCTGCCATGTGGACCTGGAGTACGTTGATTGATCCTGCTCTCGCAGCGAATCCAGCGCTTACTCTCAACGAATTATTAGAGCGCAGTCCTGACTTCAAAAAATTCCATCCAACCTCCGTGATGGAAACGGGCTACGATATTCTGTTCTTCTGGGTGGCGCGCATGATCCTGATGACAACCTACGCGACGGGACAAATCCCGTTCAAGACGGTGTATCTTCATGGACTCATTCGTACACGCGATGGAGCGAAAATGAGTAAGAGTCATCCGGAAACCATGATCGATCCGCTGGATATGATCAGCAAGTACGGAGCCGACGCTCTCAGACTTTCCATGATCGTTGGTCAAAGCCCCGGTGCAGATAGTCGCCTCTACGAAGAGAAGATTGCAGGGTATCGAAACTTCATCAATAAGCTGTGGAACGCATCGCGGTTTGTGCTGATGCAGTGTGAGGCGGCGGGGATTGATCCGCATACACTTATATTGAAGGATGGTGACTTGGTTTCATTGGCTGATAAGGCTCTTTTTTCAAAGCTGCAATCACTTGAATGGGAAGTAACAGGGGGTTTGCAAGATTACAGATTGAGCGAAACTGGTGAGAAAATTTATAGTTTTGTATGGGATTTTTATTGTGATTGGTATCTAGAATTGAGTAAGGGATCGGCCAATTTAACAGTTCTTGTCGAATCTCTGCGTGTCATCCTTGGATTGTTGCATCCCTATTGTCCATATATTACGGAAGAATTGTGGTCTCATATTCGGTCTCCGGATTCAAGTAAGCTCTTAATGAAGAATCCTTGGCCAAAGTTTAAAGCTAGCTTCCAAGATGAACCCGCTGTGACTGAATTCCAAATGTTGATCGATGTCATTACCGCTATCCGCAGACTCCGTACCGAGCAGGCAGTGGAACCAGGAAAGGAAATCACGGTGACGATTGTGAGTGGCAAGTACTGCAACGGACTCGAAGAGCAGGAAGCGCATATCCGTCGCCTTGGAAAAATCGGCAGTTTGCAGATTTCGAGCGATGCTCAGAAGTTAGAGAATGTGGCATCCGTATTCCTTGCGGATATCGAAGTGCATCTTTCACTCGAAGGATTAGTTGATGTTGAAAAAGAGAAGGCGAGTCTCAGCAAAGAGAAAGAGAACCTCGAAAAGTTTGTTGCGGGTATTGAGGCCAAGCTTGGAAACGAGCAGTTTGTAGCGAGGGCTCCGGAGGCGTTGGTGGCTGAACAGAAGGCGAAGCTGGAGGAGGCTAGGGGGAAGCTTTTGAAAATTGAAGAGAGATTGAAAACGCTTTAGTCTTTGAAGAAAGCTTCCCTCCGGGGAGCCTTGCCAGGCGGGCGTCCCTTTTTGGCCATGCCCCAAAAAGGAACCAAAAAATGCGGTCCGACCAACTTTCCACCCCGCTTGCCCCTCACACCCTCCGTGGTCGGACTCCTCGCCACGAGCGTTTAACATTGCTGAAGCAATGTTGAAGCGGAACTTCTTTTTTTAATTGTTCCGTTACTCGGTTATTCCATTATTCCGTTACTCGATCCCCATAACCCATAATTCATAACCCATAATTCATAACTAAGCCAGCAAGTGGGAAGGCTTTACCCAAACAACGGCAAATTTACCCCGCGTTTCTTTTTATGCTGCACCGGAAGAGCGCTGCCTCGTATCACGACATCTCTGCCAAACCTGACGCGTAGCTGATCCAGGGATTGTTGCAGGGTTTCGCTGCGCATGATGTCCTGCGCACTTCTGAAGAGCGAAAATTGCGTGGCGGCTTTGGGGTGTAAATCCCAGAGTCCGAAGCCGACTTGGGTGTACGGAGTTCTGGCTTTGATCATTTTCTGAAAGCAGCGTTTTACGATTGGGGCGATGGCTTCTTCGGTATCCATTAATTGCGGCAGGCGTTGTTGGAATCCGCTGTGATGATACTCACCGTCGCGAAGCCAGATGGAAACCCCGCGGGCTGCCAGATCCTGTTTCCGCATTTTGAGAATGCAATAACTGACATGTTCCAAAAGCTGAGCCCAGACTTGTTCTTTGTTGGTGGTTTTCTTAAAACTTCGGCAGCGGGAAATGGACTGTGGTGCACTTTCTTCGCTATTCACAGGGGACAGACATTCACCCAGCAGTTCGCGTTTTAAATCGAGCCCCGGGCGACCGAAGAGTTTCTGAATCATGACATCATCCACCATCGTAATATCCCACGCCGTCGTCCACTGATGCGCTGCCGTGTGCTTCTGCCGCGCTCGACCAATACCGGGAATAGCGGCGGCTGAGCGATCGGCTAAGAAGGTTTCAATATTCCTTTTTTCGATAACCGTGACTCCTGCGGGCTTCCTATATTCGCTCGCCATTTTCGCGAGCGTTTTACTGGGGCCAATGCCCACAGATACAGAAATGCCTGTCATGGACTGCACCTCTTGCTGTATGTCTTTTGCCCAAATGTAGGGATCGAACGGAACGCCTCCGACGAGCGCTTTTAAATCCAGAAACCATTCATCAATCGACATCTGTTCCATGACGGGACAGTGGTTCTGGAGGATGGATTCTATTTGATGAGAGGCGATGGAGGTCTCTGCAAAATCCGATGGCATGCGGATCGCCTCCGGGCAGAGGGTCATTGCCTCACCGAGAGGCATCCCGGTCTTCACACCTTTTGCTTTTGCTTCATACGAAGCCGCAATCACGCAGCCTCCGCCCATGCCCATAGCGAGCAGAGGCTTCCCTCGAAGTTCGGGGTGTTTCCGTTGGAGGACGGACGCGAAGAAAGAGTCTGCGTCGATATGAGCAATCATAAAAACAGAGGGAATAAATTCTCAATTCTCCATCCTCAATTCTCAATAACGTCTAATCACACCGCGGACAACGCCTGCAACCTGCAGCTCATCCATGGCATACAAATCCGGATAGTCGGGGTTCTCGGCCTGCAGGTAGTACTTCCCCTTATCCTTGCGAAGACGCTTCAGGGTATAGGCGCCGTCGAGGACGCCAACCACAATGTCATTCACTTTGGGTTCCTTCCCGCGCTCCACAACCACCAAATCGCCATCGTTAATACCGGCACCGAGCATGCTTTCGCCTTTCACACGGAGCAGGAACGTCGCATTTTTATCGCGCACCAAGTAGTGCTCAATGGTCAGGAGTTCCTCTGCCTGTTCTTCTGCAGCCGCCGCAAAACCTGCGGGGATGGGTCCGAAGAGGGGGAGTGTGAATGCCGGAACTCCATCATTTCCCTCTTCACTTTCGAGGATTTTGATCCTTCCCTTTGGATCTTTTTCCAAATGCTTCTCGCGTACAAGTGCGTTTACCACTTTCGCAATCGCGTTCTTGCTGCGCACGCCAAAGGCGACCGCGAGGTCTGAAAGCGATGGACTGTAACCGCGCTTGCGCTGAAATTCGCGGATGTAATTCAGAGTAGTGCGCTGGTGGGGAGTGAGGGACATGGGATGGGTTTGAAAGTTTAAAGGTTACAAGTTGCAGGTTGTGATTTTTCTACCGGAGACGAACGTCCACCATCATAGGTGTACGGTTGTCCTCAGTCAACAGGAGTTTTCCAGATGACCTGTGGAGAACTTTTTTTAGAGTGTTTTGTTGTAGTGCACGGTGTTTGCTTGTGCTGTTGGCATAATCACCAAGTCATTAATGCACACATGCGCCGGGCGTGTCACTGCAAAGAGAATTGCTTCCGCAATATCGTTGGCGTGGAGCGGCTCGTAGTTTTCGTAGGCCTTCTTCGCTTTTTCCAGATCGCCTTTATATCGGACGATTGAAAATTCCGTCTCGACGTTTCCGGGATCGATGGACGTGACTTTGATGTTGAATGGCAGGAGATCAATGCGCATGGCTTTTGTGATGGCATCGACCGCGTGTTTGGTCATGCAGTACACGTTGCCGTTTGCGTAGACTTCTTTGCCTGCAATAGATCCGATATTCACAATATGCCCGCTCTTTCTTTGAATCATCTCTGGCATGACTGCGTGCGTGATATTGAGAAGTCCTTTGATATTCGTATCGATCATCGTGTCCCAGTCTTCCGGGAGTCCTTCCTGAATGGGAGATCGCCCGAGACCCAGTCCTGCATTATTCACAAGGACATCAATCTCTTTCCAGTCGGCGGGGAGATTTTGGATAGTCGTTTCGACCGCAGAACGGTCGGAGACATCGCAAAGAAGAGAAAGAACACGAATGTCGTATGTGGATTCCAGGCGCTTCTGAAGGGCCTCCAAACGCTCTGCGCGGCGACCGTTGATAATGACATCAAACCCGTTGGCAGCCAAAATGTCAGCCGTCGCTTCGCCAATTCCTGCCGTTGCGCCGGTGATGAGAGCAATCTGTGACATGATCTTTATCCTACTGACTTACCTTTTCTTTGTCGAAGAAAAGGATTCCGACGATACCGAGGATTCCGACGATTCCGACGAAAATTTATAAAAAAGAAATTCCAAACATCCTCGGCATCCTCGGGTTCTTCGGATTCCTCGGAATCCTATAAGATTTCATCCAGATCCTTTTGTTTAATCAGCTCCAAATACGTAATGGTCCATACCGTGTGCTTAAAGGCGTGTAGGTAGGCGAAGAAATAGCTGGCGGCAATGACGAGGCCCACGCCTACAATCCCCGCAATGGTGTAGCTTACAATGTGCGATACGAAGAGCGCGAGCACATAACCGATGGTCAGCACGATGCCGGGAATGAGGATAATCATCGCAATATTGAGAATAATGCGAATGGTAATGACAAAGAGGAGCAACAGCAGGAACATCACATGGCTCAGGTGACTCACAATCAGTTTAAAACTTTTTCCCATGGCATCAAAAATGCTGACTTTCTGGAGAATGGCTGCTTGGTTTGCGAAGCTGAAGAAAAACCGGAGAACGTTGCTCAGAATAAACAGAAAAATCAGTACGCCCACACTCCACCAGCTAAGCGGTTCGCTTACATAGCGAATAATGAGAGAGGAGAGCGTGACAATGGTGGATACTCCTGCCAGCACCAAAAATTCATGAATGCCGAATACGGCAAAAAAGTTATAAAGTCCAAGCACCAATCCGCCCTTTACCTCTTCTTTGCGGTAGGATTTTGCAGCAAGTCCGATGACTGCCCCCGTACAGAGATGCGGCAAGAAGAGCTCAACGACTACCAAGAGAACGAAGCCTATCATGAAGCCGAGAAAGACACCGAAAGGCATTGCGTGATAGAGGGCGATTTCAATATCAAAAAATCCCGCTTGTCCGTGTCCGTAGAAATATTCATAGGCAAAATACACCTGATAGATCAGCAGTTTTACATCTAGAAGCGTTTCGAAAAATGACGACGTGAAAGACCAGCGGCGGATAGAGACTTCGCGCGTAGTAATGGCCCAAGCTTCTGCGATGATTTCCCGTGGCGTCATTGGTTCGAGGGAAAGAAGGACTGCAGGGGGGCGTAAGTGTAGTCCTTTCCAAGAAGCATCTGAATAGAGGAAGTGTCGATTCCCGCACTTTCTTCGGGCGTCAGGAGCTCCAGCTTCATCTTGAATGTATCGGCCAGGAAAGTCGCTTTCTCCTTTTCTGACTCTGCAGCGCGAATGGTGGATTCTTCCAGTTTTTCATCATTGGGGGCATTGGCTACTTCGCCAATGGCAAAATCATATCGTCCGAGTTCATCGCTCATTTTGCGACCGCTGCCCGGTTTTGCCCCTGCATTCAGCACATCGATAGGCGTGCGATCGGTAAAGAGCGTGCGCTTTTGAACAAGAAGGTCCACGAGCAAATTGATTTGTCTCCATGTAACAGGGTCCGGTGGAATGGACACGGGGAGCAAGACAGAAGCATCGCCAAATTGTGTGCGCGGAGGTGTGTACAGGAATCCTCCCGGACGTACGAACGATCCATACAAACCGTTTTGATCGTTCAGTTGCAGAGAGAAAATATTGGCAGGATCAATAGCGCCGCCCATCTTTGCGAGTCCGAGCATGTCTCGGACGGCAAGCGTGGTCGTTACATGGTCTTTCAAAATAGTAAGCAGTTCCAGAATGCGGTTTGGCTTACTGAGTAAACCGCCGTTTTTTACCGTATCGCCGAGTGCTTTAATAATTTGCTGCTGGCGGCGGGAGCGATCGAAATCACTGGTACTGTGACGGCTGCGGGCGTACTTGAGCGCGGTCTCTCCATCCAAATGTTGCGGGCCTGCTTTTATTTCAAACGTGGTGTAACTGTTTTCGTCTGCAGGGTACTGCGTATCGATCAAATCTTGGGTTACTTCTACGTCGACACCGCCGATGGCATCCACGGCCTGCACAAAGGCAATGAAATCAACCATGATGACTTCGTGAATCTGCATGCCGAAGAGCTTCCCGATTTCTGTCCCCATTTCTTCCATCGCAAGTTTCGATGCTTCTTCTTTGGTTTTACCGCTCTGAATAAGGGAATGTTTATAATCGCGGAACATTGTGTTTATTTTACCCTTTCCCATATTTTCCGTCTCAAGCAGATAGAGATCGCGCGGGATAGAGAGTAGTACGACGCTCTTTGTCACTTTCGGATCCAAGCTTGCCACCATGATGGTATCGGTCAAATCCACTCCATCATGTCCGTCGTCACCCTTTCCTAGGAGCAGCACGTTGGTGTGACCGTTTTCATCCACCGGCAAATCGGATGCTGCTATAGAGACAAGATTTTTAAGATTGATGATTTTTAAATCAATGAGCGCTTTTGTAGTGGCCGCGAAAAGAAGTGCTGCACACAGAACGGCAACAAGTACCACAAGAACACGCTTTAAGAGATTGATACGAGCTTTTTTTACTTCTTTTTCCTTTCGCTTTTTTTGTGCCGCCGCATACAGAACTTCCAGTAAACCGACGAGCGGTCCACTGATTTTCAGAAGTCCCATGGACCATTTTTTCCAAGGGAGCGGCCGCCTCTTTTTTTTGTCGTCACGTAAACGACGAACCGTAAATGTCATGGCGGTTCGAAGTATAGGGTTAGGGCTGGGGTTAGAGCTAGGGGAATTCTGAAAAAGGTCGGGGTTCGGGTTTGGGTTACGGTTTGATTGGAGTTACACTTCGTACATGCCTACCACTATCTTTCTTAACGTCGACCCCGAAGACGAAACGCTCGTCCGCTCCCATTTTCCGGACGCGACTATCGTTGCCGGACACCCAGAAGGAGATGAGCTGGTGACGGCATGTGCGGATGCGGAGATTATTTCTCTTTTTACGGCACATTTCCCGCGGGAAGTTCTGGAACGTTTGCCCGCGTTAAAACTGCTTTGCACGCGCACCGTGGGATACGATCACATTGATTTGGGTGCCTGTGCCGAGAGGGGGATTATCGTTTGTAACGTGCCGGATTACGGATCGCATGTTATTGCAGAACATGCTTTTGCGCTTTTGCTTTCCACATTGCGTCACATTCAAAAAGGACAGGAACGCGTGGCGGAAGGGCGGTTTGATTACCATGGACTCCGCGGTATGAGTTTGCATGGAAAGACGATTGGCATTGTGGGAACAGGACATATCGGGCGCGTGGTTGCCAAAATTGCACACGGGTTTTCCATGAATATCCTTGCAGTTGATATTTGTCGGGTTCTGGAACTTACGGAAAAGTACGGTGTGCAGTATGTCACGTTGCCCGAGTTACTTTCCAAGAGTGATATCGTCACATTGCATGTGCCGGCATTACCTGCAACCAAACACATGATCAATGCAGAGACCATTGCACAGATGAAAGACGGCGTTATTTTGGTGAACACCGCGCGCGGGTCCTTATTGGACGAACCGGCTGTTAAAGCTGCATTGGATAGCGGGAAAATCCGTCATGCACTGTTGGATGTCTTGGAACACGAAGCCAATGTGCATCTTGATGATTCGCTCATTCATCATCCGTCCGTCGTGGTGACGCCTCATATTGCGTTCTATGCCGACGATAGCGTGAAGGCTATGTATAGCGATTCCATAGATTCCATTGAACGCTGGCAGCGCGGGGAAAAGCCGATTCATGTGGTGGAATCCTTGCATGTAGTGTGTGATTTGCCGGGGGTGGAAAAGGGGAGAATTGAAAATTGAAAATGGAGAATTAAAAATGATGGATTGTTTTTAATTTCCACAGAGAACATTGAATTACGAACCCCGTAGAGCCGAGCGAATCGCACGGCTCTTTTACATGAAATGGAATATTGTTAGCAATATTGGTTGATGCAGGAGATAAATAATCAGTGCATAGCGTCCCGGGAAGGTGAAGATTGAGGTTAAGGTTGAGGAATGTGTTATGAACAATGGTAAGTGAGAACGCCATACAAGATGATCCACATACAAGAATTGTCCGATCACCAGTCCCATCAGCACCACGCCGAACCACGGAATGAGCGGGAAATAGTCTACGGTTTGAAAAGAGAACGGCATGAGGCCTATGGGTAGAAACCATTCGGATGAGACACGGATGAGCGATACCCAGAATGTTGCAAGAAGTGGGAGTGCAATGATCAGGTTTTTTTCTTTGAGTCGTGCGAAGAATGGGAGGAGGAGAATGGATACTCCAATAAGATGCAACACGCCAAAACGAACATAGGTAATGGGATCGGCGATGTACGTTCCTATACTTACTATGAATCCGCAGCCAAGGATAATCAGCCCGCGTTTGATAAATTTCATCCTGCGCTTTGCAGGATCTGTGCGATTATAGGAAATGACAAAACTGATGCCGACAAGCAGAAGGAATAGGTTGGCAATGAGTTGCTGCGATACTTTCCAGAGTCCGTGCAGTACATCAATATTTACTCCCTGAAACATCTGCAGATCGTATGCAGCGTGATAGATCACCATGCCGATGACGGCTGCCGAGCGGAGGAGGTCAATTTCAGGATATCGTTTAGACATACGTGAGTGAACAGTTACCAGTTATCGGTTATCAGGGTACTGAAAGATAGTATCAAACAAAAAAGATTCCGCTTTTCTGATAACAGGTAATAGATAACTGATTATTGATTACTGACCTCGAGGTCGCATCATCCACACTGCTGCCCCCAACACGACAATCGCAATCAAGCGCAGAAGCGGCATGAAGGGAGTGAGGAATGCCATGATGACTCCAATTCCCAAGAAAGAAGCAGGAAGAACAAGGCAAACGGGGCAGAAGAGCGTCACTGCACCCAATACTCCGGCCAAGCTCGTTGCGCGCTTTGTACCGACCGGGCAGCTGCCTTCGCGCGTATTCCAGACAATAAGACCTGTGGTGAGTGAAAGCAGAAGCCCAAGGACGATCGTAAAGAAAATGTCGATACTCGTTGCGGGCTGGCGCGGGAGAACGGGTAGAGAGGGGATGATTGTTTGGAGGAGATCTAACTGCCATGCAAAAAATGATCCTGTGAGAACCAGAGACAGGACAAACGGAATCCAGAAAAGCCAAGAGCGGAACATGCGGTTCATGGTTACGCGGCGTGATTACAATTGCCCGGACAGTCTTTGCTGCACGCACCGGAAGTACACGCAGTATGGTTTGCACAGTTAGAGCCTGTGCACACTTCTTTTTTCATAGGACAGGAATAGCCGTTGGCAGACACCATGCCATCCGAACGTCCGACTACAAGGACATATCCGACAATAACACCTAAAAGCCCGATACTAATCGTAAGCCATGGAGATGTCTGTGTTGAGGGTTTCATCTGAGCCATCGTCTCTATTATACCAGAAACGGCTCCAGAGAGCGACTGAGCGTCTGCATGAATTGTGGTCCCATACATTAAGGTTCTTTATGTACGAAAAACGCCTCCGTGAGGAGGCGTTTTTTATTACATCGTTATGGACCGTTTAGGCCATTCCGCTGTCGCGCTTAGCCATGAAACAGGCCTTGCAGAGGACTGGCTTTCCGCCTTCCTCAACCGGACGTGGTTTGAACGGCACTTGGCAAGCGGCGCCACACTGGGCACACACTGCATCGTGCATTTCACGCATTGCGCCACGATCGTCTTTGCGAGCGGAGCGGCAAGCCTTACAACGCTGTGGAGCGCTGAGGTTCTTGCTAGCGTAGAATTCCTGTTCACCATCGGTGAACGTAAATGATTGTCCGCAATCGCGGCACGTGAGCTGCTGGTCAGCCATAGTAGAAAAAAAGAAAGAAATGAATCACAGTGTTCCTCTTTTCTGATCTCTGGTTTGACCGCCTATGGTGGGGTTGTCGTGCCGTATGACTTGAAACAAGGTAGCTGTTGACCGAATTATATAGGGATTCTGTACGGTGTCAACATAAATTGACGTATTGTGTCAAATGCTACGGTATGTGAGCATTTTCTATCAATGATGTTTTTCTGAAATATGTACAAAAAGACGACCCGAAGGCCGTCTTTTTAGAATCAATGGAAACAAGTCATTTCGAGCGTAGCCGAGAAATTACTTCAAGTTTACCTTAGCGCCTGCTTCTTCAAGCTTCTTCTTCATTGCTTCAGCGTCAGCCTTGGGTACACCTTCCTTGATGACCTTCGGAGCACCGTCGACAGCTGCCTTTGCGTCACCGAGTGCAAGACCCGTGATTTCGCGGACAACCTTGATAACGGCAATCTTCTGAGCGCCTGCTTCTGCAAGTTCAACGTCGTAAGCGGCCTTCTCTTCAGCGCCACCGGCTGCAGCACCATCGGCGGCTGCACCACCAGCCATAGCGACTGGAGCGGCGGAAATTCCGTACGTGACTTCCATGTATTTGACGACGTTGTTCAAGGAGACAACGTTGAGCTTTTCGAGGGCGGTAATGACTGCCTTCTCCTCTGCGGTGAGCTCGATAGTAGCTGTATCTGACATAGGATTTAGGGAATAGGAATTAGGAATTAGGGGATAGATTAAGCGGCTGGAGCATCGGCAGCGGATGCTGCGGGAGTTTCCGGTGCGGCTTCTGGGGTTGGGGCAGCTTCTGCTGCAGGAGTTGCTTCCTCTGTCTTTACTTCAGTGGCAGGAGCTGCTTCTGCTACAGGAGCTGCAGCTTCAGCCTTGGGTTCTTCTTTGGGGGCAGGCGCCTCTTTCTGCTTTACGAGCTCCGTGAGTCCGCGTGCAAAGGAGGTGAGTGGGCTATTCAACATAGCAGCAAACATACCAAGCAACTGGAGCTTGTTCGGCATCTTCGCAAGCGTCATTGCTTCGTCTTTTGAGATGAGCTTTCCTTCAAAAATACCGCCAATCAATGCAACCTGTGGGTGCTCCTTGGAGTACTTGTAGGCGACCTGAGCGCCGGTCATAGGATCTGCAAAGCTGAAAATACAGGCAACAGGTCCTTCAATGGCGTTATCGGTCAATTCCGGAAGTCCAAGATCCTTGGCAGCAAGCTGCATAAGGGTCTTTTTAGCGACTTTCATTTCAGCGTCAGATGCGCGCAGTTTGTTGCGGAGGTCACTCACGTCATGAACGGTGAGTCCAATATAGTGAGCAAACATCACGGAGCTGCTATTCTTCATTTTATCCTTGAGCTCCTGGAGCTGGACCGCTTTCTGCTTTTTGGTAAGGGCCATGATAACGAAAGGTTAAGGGTTAGGTTGAGAGGTAAGGGGATTTTGTTGTTTTTACACAAAAAATCGTTGGTTCCCTTCCGCCCGGGAGACCAACGAGGCAAACGGCACGAATCACCAAGCCGGAGCCGGATGAGCGATGCTGTGTGCCTCGGAGGGGCTTACCTTCGGTCTGCGACCTAATGCCCTCGGTCTTCGGACAGGTCTGCATCATAGCTGGTATCAAAAAGATGTCAATATTTTCTAAAGAAAAGGTGTCGGGTTTCCCGCTTTTACGGCATTTTTTGTGTGGTTTCATAAAATGAAATATGGATGGAAAAAGAGCCGTTTCTTTTATAGATATGTTATAGGTCTCTTAATCATCTTTTAGGAAGTATCGGTCTTGTTGTAAAAAACGCCGTGAATGAGGAGAAAATATCACGTATTTTTGACATATTTCTGCTAGAGTCCCTTGGAGATGATTATGGATCAAGTCATCACCGCGCCGGCTCTGCAGATCTTCGAGGACCTGCTACAGATACGTAGTAAAAGCGGTGTCCCGACCGATTTGGGACATTTGCGCGAGGTTTTTGCGTTTGCGGACAAGCATTACGGTCAAACCATGCACTGGACGGGGGAATCGGTGATGGATCATTGTTTGGGAATTTTACGCACTCTTTTGCAATTTGAACCCGACGATAACACGGTCATTGCCTGCTTACTTCATCACACCATTGATGACGGAACCTGTACGTTGGACATGTTGGAGCGCGACTATGGGAATGCCGTTCGTGTCATGATTAGCGGCGAGAACTTGCTTGCCCATGCGACCGTCAAGAACAGGCGTATGTCTTTGGAACAATTGCGCCTGATGTTCTTGGAAGTATCCGGAGATGTGCGTCTTATTTTGCTTCTCCTCAGCCAGCAATATCATTTGTTAGAACGTATGGATGTGTTTAGCGCGGAAGACAGGAAAAGAATTTGTCGCGATACGTTGCAGATTTATTCTCCCGTTGCTGCCAGACTTGGTATGTACGCGTTGAAGCACCAGATGGAAGGAAAAGCGTTTCCCGTTATCTATCCGACCGATGCCATGAGGATTGCGGAACAGTTGGAACACATTCACGAGAGGCACGGTCAATTTTTGGGGACGGCATCGTCTTTGTTGACCGCAGATTTATTGGCGGCAGGTTTGCGTGCAGAGGTCTCCATTCGCGAAAAACAGCCGTACAGTATTTTTCATAAAATGCAGTTAAAAAGCATATCGCACGTGGAGGATTTGTACGATTTGTTTGCGCTCCGTGTGATTGTAGAAGAGGAGAGTGAGTGTTATCAGGCGCTGGGGGTGTTGCACCGCTTGGGGCATCCGGTTGCGGGACGTTTCAAAGATTATATCGCGTTCCCAAAACCAAACGGTTATAAAAGTTTGCATACGACGCTGGCACAATTGCCCGGCGTTCCCGAGGGTGTGTTCATTGAAGTGCAGATTCGCACAGGCGCTATGCAACGCGAAGCGGAGTACGGTATTGCCGCGCACTGGAGTTACAAGGAAGGCGGCACGGCGGAACACGCCATGGAACGTGCACAAATCCAGCGCGCGCTCACGCAAGCATCGCACGACAATCCTGCTGCCACGGGTATTGGTGATCGCATCTTCGTACTGACCCCGCATGGTGATGTCGTCCAGCTTCCCGAAGGATCTACCACGCTCGACTTTGCGTTCCACGTGCATACCACACTCGGGCTTTCGTTCCGCGGTGCGAAGGTGAACGGAGCCATTGTTCCGATTGATTATATTTTGGAGAACGGAGACATTATCGAAATTCTCAAGAATGCAAACCCGCGCCCGTCCCCGCAGTGGATTACGTTGCTTCGTACGGCATCGGCTCGTTCACGCTTGAAACGCTATTTGCTGTCGCAGGAACGGCCCGCTCACCTCACACTCGGAAGAGAAGTATTGAACGAAGAATTGCATAAGCATCATTTGCCCCCGCTCGATACCGATCTCTCTGCGCTCCGTTTGGTGGACAGTGAACCGCGCACGGCGTTGGAACGTGAGGAAATTCTTATCCGCATAGGACAAGGGGTATCGAAGGCGTCTACGCTGTTGCCGCATCTGACATTGCTGAAGGATCGTTTACACTTGAAGCCCCAGCGCGTTCCGGAAGTGGCGTTCACGCCCGGCGCATCGCTCATGGCCAAGGTGGATGGCAATATCCCGATGCCGGTTATTTATGCAAAATGCTGCAAGCCCGATATGGATCGTGGCAATGCGGTGACGGGAGTGATTGGCAGAACAGGGGATGTTCGTGTGCACGATGCTCACTGTAAAATGCTGAAGAACGTGAATCCCGCGAGAAAAATCGGGGTGAAATGGATAAAATCTCGCTGAGGCGAGATAAATACGAAGCACGAAATACGAAATCCGAGGGAATACTGAAGGTTGAAAGTGGAAACACTTAAAAGTTGAAACGGCATTGTTTCAACTTTTATATTTCAAGATTTGATATTCAATTTTGTTTCGTATTTCGCGCTTCGTA
The DNA here is from genome assembly GCA_964554785.1 of uncultured Candidatus Peribacteria bacterium. Classification (GTDB taxonomy): domain Bacteria; phylum Patescibacteriota; class Gracilibacteria; order Peribacterales; family Peribacteraceae; genus CALREJ01. The sequence goes on from CAZKPW010000003.1 coordinate 42,775, forward strand.
TTTCGTATTTAGGCCAACAGGCCTTCCATTACCTTTTCGACGAGCGCTCTCCAACGGAGTTCTTCGTACAGGTTTCCGTGACGGTCGATTTCTTTCTGCGCCTCCGCCTTCTGGTTCTCTGGGAGCCCTGCAATGAATTCAATGCTGGATGCATGTACTTCTTCGTCGGTCACAGTCACGCCCTTTTCTTCAATCAGTTTTGCCATTCCCAGACGCAACTTCCAACGGTCCGTTGCCTGAGACTTCAGTTCTGCCTCCGCCTGTTCGACGGTGCGACCTTCTTTCTTGAGAGAATCGGCAATGGTCATATTCTGCTTTTCCAAGCGCTGGCTCCATTCTTCAATGAGTCCGCGCATTTCTTCGTCCAACAGTTCATCGGCAATCTCCACTTCCGTACGCTTGCGGATTTCGTCCATCAGCTCGCGTTCGCGGCGCATGCGGTCAAATTGCTCTTCCTGCATGGTGATGGATTTTTCGACCATTGAGCGGAATTCTGCGGCAGACGGTGCGTTCAATTTTTCCTTCGCGAATGCATCGTTCAATTCAGGCAATGCCGTTTCTTCCACCTTGGTCACCGTTACGTGGAACGTAGCCTGCTTGCCGCGCAATTCTTCGGCTTGGAACTTCTCGGGCAGCGTGAGGGTGAAAGATTTCTGCTCGCCTTTTTTGAGTCCTTTCAGCTGATCCTCAAAACCCGGAAGCAGGGTGTTCGATCCAATGAGCGCCTCATATCCTTCTGCGCGCATGCCGGTAATTTCTTTGCCTTGATCGTCCGTTGCATGGAAATTCAAAGCCAAGCGGTCATGCTCTGCAGCTGCGCGTTCCACTTCTTTTGCAGTGCGGTGATCATTGAGTACGGAATCGACCACGCGATCGATATCTTTCTTGTCTGCTTTGATTTCCTTCTTTTCCATCTTCAATGTGCTGCTGTTTTTGATGGTGACAACCGGCTTCTCCACAAACATGATTTTTACGGAGAGGGGATCTGTGGTGGCAATTTCGATTTTTGGAGGGATGACCGGGAGAATTTTGTGCTCTTCAATAACAGTCGGAAGGAGCGGGCGCACAAGTTCGCGTACGGTTTCTTCCAAAAGCTGATCTTTCGGAACGCGATTTCTCACCATGTCCGCAGGCGCATGTCCCACGCGGAAACCTTTAATGTTGACGGCAGAAGCCATGTGCTCGAGTGCATGTTCTTCGGCGGCTGTCTGTTCTTCTTTGGTAAAAGACACGGTGCAAAGCACGCGAGATTTAGGCAGACGTTCAACAGAGAGGTTTTGCGACATGGGTCAGGCGGAAATGGATTAACGATCGCGCTTCTTCCAAAGCACCAAGATCGGGGTTGCGACGAAGTAGGAGGAGTACATACCGACCAAGCTTCCGATAATAAGGGCCAGCATGAACCAACGGATGGATTCGGATCCAAAGATAAAGAGGGCGAAGAGCATAATGAGGAGTCCAAAGCCCGTATTGAACGTACGGCTGAGACAAGCCCAGAGAGCCTTGTCTGCAACATCACCTAATTTCGCGTGCTTATCTGCACCGGTGAGTGTTTCGCGAATACGGTCGAAAATAACGATCGTGTCGCTCACGGAGTGACCCATGATGCTGAGCAGTGCCGTGACGAAGAGTGTATCGACCTGGAAGGTCGTGAAGTGACTCAAGATCGTAAAGACTCCCAACAGGATAATAATATCGTGGAGAAGTGCGCAAATAGTCGCAATACCGAATGTCCACGGACTCAGGCTGCGGGGGACTTTGCGGAAGGAGAACGCGACGAAGGCCATGATGGCAAGGCTCGCAACCAAAAGTGCCCAGAAGGCGCGCTGCTTCAAGTTAGCACCGACCGTGGGGCCGATGGTTGTGTACTGCAGTTCTTGTACCTTTCCGACGGACTCCGTGACATGGGCTATAAGCGCCGTGTGCTCTTCGTTGCTGAGCGTATCGGTCTTGACGAACCATGTTCCCGTTTTTGTACGGGAAAAATGAGCAGCGAGAGGTTTCTCGTTATGCTGGAAGGATGAAATAGCTTTTTCCAGATCCGGCAATGTCTTTCCTTCCGGAAGGCCCATTTCCATGAGTGTTCCACCTGTGAACTCAATACTGACGTTTGGTCCCGGATAGAAAAATACAATCAGAGATGCCAAGACCAGAAGGCCTGACAACGGGAGAAAGAAGCGGGAGAGTTTGATGAAAGACATGGGAGTCGGAGAGTACAGGGGAAATGTAGAATTTAAAATGTAAAATGTAAAATGGAGAATTAAAACAGGGCTTTATGGTTGAAATGAAGAATTGTAGCGTCTGATGGAGGTCGGGCGGGCATTTTTCATTTTTCATACTACATTTTACATTCATTTAGATTTTCTTAAAGAGCACCGTCATGCGGTCGCCATCATCGGTTATTTTCCATTTTAGATATCCTCCTGTTCCTGAGGGGATTTCTCTGTTTGGCCATATGGTGGGAGCCCTGCGTGAAAGGAACGCACTTGCCGCTTTTGTATCGATAAGTCCGAGTCCGCTTGGGGGTTTTGTGTCGCTTGCAGACAGAGTGGAAGATTCTTGAGAGACGGATTTTTGCAGTGCGTCTTTGTCGTTACTTAGAATAAAGCGGTTTCCACGTACGGCGCTCCAGAGTGCGCGGCCGGTTTCTTTCTGGCGAATGGATGTAATGCTCCACCCGTTTTCCTTGCTTTCTATTTCCTCAATCATATTTGTGTCTTTGCGGATATCGGACCAGTGGAATTTTTCGTCGAACGTCTGAGTCGTGCGGGTCACCGATCCCAATGTTGAGCGAAATAGTGTCGTAAGGTGATCCAGATCTTTTCTGTCTCGCAGTTGTCCTTCCAAGACCACGCGGAGTGATTGGCTGTCGTCGCTCAGTGCAGCGCCAATAGTAGTCATACCTCGGAGGAGTGGCGGGAGATCGTAGGCAGGGCTCAGATCTTTGCCGAAGAGACTTGTAAGTGCTTCACGCAGAAGTGTTTCCGACACAAGAAGCGGCTGCGGCTGCAGAGTGTGCTTCAGTGTTTCCAAAAATGCCGCTGCATTGGACACGTGGAAAATAAAGAGCGGGCGGGCAAAAATTTCTTTGGGGCCGCTGCCGAGTGCAGGCATGTGCATGTCTGTCGGTGTGCTGAATCGTATGCGGACTCCGTCGGCGGTCTCAGAAATCATGGCCGGATGATCCAAGCGAATGAGCGGTGCAAGTGCAGATGTGCGGCTGAGAGAAATATCCGGAAAACGCAGCCAGCCGGATACGGTATCGGTTGGTTCCGGCAGTAGCGATGCATAGGCATAGGAGCGACCGAGAGGGGCATCGACCGTTTGCAGCATCGCATCGAATGCAGGATCGGATGTATGAATGACGAACGGATTTTTTCCTTCCTGCGGTTCAAGAATGGCCCAACCAACAAGGCCGCTGCCGGTTTTTAAAATAGCAACCGAGGACGGAGTGTTTGTGAGCGGGACTTGATCCAGTATCGGGAAGTTTTTTGCAAAAGTGGAAGCCGATTCTTTTGTGAGGTTTCTGAAAAATGCGACCGTTTCTTTTGCGGGTACAAAACGTGCGGCATCGATGACCGGCTTGGGAAGCGAGAGCCATGTGGCCGCAAATGTTCCCGTCACTACCAGAAAAGCGCCGAGACCCAAAGCTGCTTGTTTTGAAAAAGTGAGATGCATGCAGGGAAAGTTAGAGGGACTTCAAATGTTCTTTGGCGCTTGCGAGCGATGGATTGAGTTCGAGTGCCTTCTCCAGATTTTGCTTCGCCTCTTCTTTGTTTCCGTTCTGCGCCAAGGTCCAACCCAGCAGATCGTATGCGCGTGCTTCCCGCGGCCATTTTTGCACGGCCTCGCGCGCTTTCAATTCTGCGTCCTGCTTTTTTCCGCTGGTGAGAGCTGCGGCAACATAGTTCGCGTAGGTATCGATGGTTGCGTCGTTCAGCTTCGTGAGCGCTTCTTCCTGTTCCAGTGCGAGTGCTGCGTTGCCTGTTTGCAGAGCTTCTTCTGCAATAAGCCTGCGGACTTCGGCCTGCGGTTCAAATCCGTTTTGCAGGGCGTATTGGAGGAAGGTGAGCGCATTGCCGTGATCGCCCTGCGCAATGTAACTGCGTCCCAAGAAATACTGTGTTTCCGGTTTTTCCGGGTCCAGTTGGTACGCACGTTCCAATGAGGCGAGCGCCTCGGTGGTGCGTTCGGTGGTGAGTTCGCAAAATCCCTGCACAATCCACGCATCGCGATAGTCATCTTGTTGGCGTACGGCTTCGGAAAGTAGGGGGAGTGCGAGTTCACATTCCTGTACATCTGCCAGCGCGTGACCGAGGAGCGTGAGAAGATGCAGCTCCGGGCTTTCCGGGAAAAGCGCGTAATCGTCGTACGCAGCTTTAAGGGTACGCGCGTAGGTGCGGAGCACCGGCTCCCAACCGTTTTCGACCAGCGCCAATTCTTTCTGCGCCGTCTCGTGGTCGTTATTCACAATGGAAAGGAGTGCGAGTCCGTAATGTTTCTGCGGACTGTCGCTTGCTGCAGTCAAAAGCGTGCGAGCTTTGCCGAGTTCCCCGGTGCGTAAATCGATAATACTTTCGAGGAGAAGCGTGTCTTCTTTTTTGGCGCCGCTTCTGCGGAGTTGGTCGAGCGTTGTTTGAGCGCCGCGCATATCGCGCCTCTGCATTTGTGCTTGAGCGAGTTTTCGAAGTGCCGTAAGTCCGCCTCCCGCATTCACCGATTTCTGATATTCCTCTTGCGCACTTTTCCAATCGCCGCGGAGACTGAGCACATCGCCCTGACGCAGATGCATCAATGATTCATCGCCCGTATCAATGGGAGGCAGGGGAGTGGCTTTGATGGTTGCCGCAGTGTCTCCGGAACCGCTCGAGGGCGTCAGCCCCTGTGTGAGGAGCGCGCGCGTACTATCGAGCTGCCAAAACAGAAATCCGCCTGCTGCAAGAACACAGAGAACGGCTGCACCGACGGGAACTGTAATGCGCGGGGATAAGGGCATGATGAAAGTATAGGGAATCTAAGGTCGAGGGGTAAGGTTAAGGTGAAGAAAAATAAAAGGACTCTTTCGAGTCCTGTCTTTCTTTCTTTTATAATCGTTCCCTTAACCTTACCCTTATTCTTGACCTTACTCAGTTTTTTTCTTCCTCGTCTTCTTCGGAGCATCTTCTTCGTCCTCAAAAGTCGGAACTTGCTCGAGCATGGTCGGGCTCATTTCTCCGTCGCTCATGGCGCTTACAATATCGTGTGCTGCGGCTTCGGCCAGGTGCTTCGGGATGACTGCTTCAATAGCGGCCCACTGTGCTTCGCCGGTTTCCGGCAAAAGAACCGTAATCTGATCGCCCACTTCGGCGCGGTAGAATGTAACGGATGCAAGGAGCACGCGGAGCGCCTTTCCTTCGGTGAGCACTTTGTACTGTCCGTCTTCCTGAATAAGAAGACCCTTTCCGAGTCTGCGCTCAATGGGGGAGATTTGCTTGTAGATGAATTTTCCTTCGTCGGTAATAGTCAGTTTCATGCCGTCACCTTCCACGAGCTTGCTCTTGCTGGCGTAGTTGGCGGGGACCGGATAACTCTGTCCCGTGGCATCCATCATGTTCTGTCCGTCGAAAATTCCTTCGATAATACGACCGCTCACAGGACCCGCTGCAAGAGGAGTACGGCTTGCGTTCGACATGTGACGTTCGCGGGATGGATCGGCAACGCCGGTCATTTCACGGAGCATCGCGTTTGCAGTCTTCAAAGACGCTTGAGCGCTGTCCAGAAGTTCCTGAATTAACATGAGAGAATCGTCTGACATAGTACGGGGAGAAAAAGAAGGATGTTTGTGAGGATCAGAACTGTTCGGCTGTAACGTCCAGCGTGATTCGATCGAGTTCCGATAGCATACGTGTTTCTGTGAGCAGACCCGCTTGGGCACCAATCACTCCCACGACACTCATCGCGTTTATAGTACCCGCTCTGAGGCTTGTTGGCAAGTTTTTACCGCTCAAAAGACCCCATGTCACCCCTGTACCGAAGGCATCGCCCGCACCGGTTGTATCGATGACCGGACCCGGCGCAATCGGGCAGTGGTAGAGCGTTGTTCCATCCGTTGCCATACAGCCGTTTTTTCCATCGGTAATACACACAATATGTGCTCCTGCAGCGACCAGTATTTTGAGCGCGTTTTGAGACGTGTCTGCACCGGTAAATCCGAGTGCTTCTTCTTTGTTGAGAAAAAGAATATCGGTGTGGGCGACGAGCTGTTTGTTGTGTACTTCTTCCAGCCCAAGTTCAATTTGGCAGCCGCCGGGATTCCAGCTTAAGTGAATAGACGGATTCTTGGTGAAGATTTCAATAATATCGTCTTCAATCATGCAGGATTCTTTATGAATGTGATTCAAGAAAACCGCATCGACTTGTGTCATTGCTTCGCGGTCAAAGGTCGTATCGTGCAGGTGCCGTGCCGTTCCCGGGTGATTCAAAATCACGCGTTCGCCGCTTCCGGCAGAAAGGATGAGAGAGAAGCTTGTTGTTTCTTTTTCGACAATAGTTGCAAGAGAGATATCGACGTTTTCTTTATGAAAATTATGAACGAGAGCGGTGCCCCACTGATCTTCTCCCAGGATACCGCAAAAAGATGCAGCACATCCTAAGCGCGACAGTCCGACTGAAGTATTCGCAGCGCCACCACCTGCGGTACTGATGACATCATTGATGCGAATTTTCTCGCCGAGTGGCAAAGAAAAAACTTGTTTGTCATCGTGTTCGTGAATGATGGACTGATCCGTGCGTACGAATAAATCATACGTGCCGCCTCCGATGGAAAGGGAGCGGATGGAAGGTCTGGGTTGAGGTCTAGGTTGAGGTTGAGGGGATGACATGTGAACAGAAGAAGAGTGTGTATGTATGAATCGTATCCTTAACCTTAACCTTACTCTTGACCTTATTTATATTGCGACTGGATGGCCTGCAAGAATGCAGTGGTGTGGCGAGCAGCCGTGCGGCGATGCCAACCGTAGAGCGCGCCTGCAATACCAAGGAAGGCAATCACAAACCATGCGATAGTCGGAAGTCCGGAGTCGACGTTTGAAGGTGCCGGATGCACACTGCCCGGAGTGTTGCTCAGATTTCCGGGGACCGGATCATTGGGTCCTGCATGGAACCCGCTTCCGTCCGGAGTACCTTGTCCCTTGGCAGCCAACTCTTCGAGCTTGTCGCCGGTGACAGTCACAGGCGTGAGTTGGATGTAATAGGGAATACCATTGATGAGATCGCGCAGTGTGAAGTCGCGGAGAGCTGCGTTCAGCGTGCGACTTTCCGTGTAGACACCGTCTTCCGTTCCGTATTCCAGAATGAAACCGGAGAGGGGAAGGTCGGTCGAGAGAGACGTCCACTGAATTTTCAGCGTGCTGTCGCTGGGGAGAACATCGAGTGTGAGTCCCAAAGGAACGACCTGCACTATTTCACTCTTGCTGCCGCTTTCAATGCTTCCTTTCAAAGCAGTGACGGTAAAGTAGTACGTCTTTCCCGGGGTTAAACCGGCAACGGTTGCCTTCGTGGTTACGCGACCGGTATCGAGCGTATAGAGGAAGTTCTGCGGACCTTCGCCCACGTAGACGCGGTAGCCATCAATAGTGGAAAGACTGAGTGGATCCCACTGGAGCGCTGCTGCGTTCACGCGTGCTTCACCTTTTACATTCTGAACGGTCGGAAGACTGTCGAGTCCGACATTGAAGGTAGTGCGGACGTCGGTTACGTTGCCCGCTTTATCGGTCGCAGACACCGTCGGTTGATACGCACCTCCCGAAGGAGCGGTGAAGAATCCCTGATACGATCCCGATGCGGTTGGGTTTTCAATGAGGACAACAGAAGTATCTTCAACGGTGATGGTCATTTTTGCGAGACCCGATTCACTTTCTACCACTGCCAAGACTTTATCCCCCGTGCTCGGTTCCGTGGGAGCGAAGGTGATGTTTCCAATAACCGGCGGTTCTCTGTCCAAAATTAAAAGTATGGGGCCGGAGTCATTTTGCTTGGTATCGTCTTGGACGCGGATAGTGAATTCCCGTTGATTTGCATTGAGCGTGACGGGAATAAGGAAAGCGCCCTGTGCGTCGGTCGTGCCAATGGCATCTTCCGATCCGCCCATAACGGTGAGGTTTGCGTATGCAGGTCCAGTACCGGCAATGACAATTTCCAAAGAGTTCACGGTGTCGCCGTCTTTATGAGAGGAAATAGTAATGCCGCGAGCGGAAGTTTGTCCTCCTGCTCCTACGGTAATATTTGCGGTTCCCGTAATGGTGGGGTCACTCTGATCCGATACGCGGAAGATTTGTTCACCCGGCATTTTAAAGGTGAGCACGAGTGGGAAAGACTTCTGACCAAGATCGCGGTCTTTGAATGTATAGGATCCAAAGTTCGGCAGTGTTGCGGAGGGATCGGTCGATTCAAAGACAACAGTGCCTACGTAGTTCTCCACGGTGTTTCCCGCTTTGTCGACGGCACGGATGGTGACCTTCTGCGCTTCTTCTCCCAGGGGGAGTGTGGCGGGGGCGACAATATCGAATGCGTCGACTAAATCGAACGCGGCGTTACTGCCGACCTGTGCATAGAAACGACGACCGCTGTCCGGGTCATACGATCCCGCTTTGGCAATGGGAGCAGTACCGCCCATGGCGGCGACTTTTCCTGCCTGAATGCTTACCGTAGAGGTAAGAGTGTTTCCGCTCAAAAGATCCACCGCGCGGACATTCACTGTGCCGTTGACTGTGGTGCTGATGGAAAAATGCTGCGTACCGTCTTTTCCTGTTTCCGGAGTGAGTGCCGTAATTTCATCTTCGCTGCGGCTGCTCACAAGTGCCACCGGACGACCCGGCAAAATATTGCCGTAAGAGTCGCGGAGCGTGACCGTAATATCCGCGGTATCGGAACCGTCTGCGCGGATGTGCGGTGTCCAGACTTGCAGTTCGGAAATAGCAGGGTCCATGGTCTCCGGAAGGACGGCGACAGTCGTGGTTGCAATTGTCTTCGATGCATCGGACACACTGAGTGTGTACGTTCCCGCTTGCTGCGTATTTTTTCCGCTCACGTTCAGCGTTGCATTTCCTTGCGTGTCGGTCTGAACGGGGAGCGTGATCTTTTTTCCTGCGGGAGTTTGCACGGAAAGAATCGCATCACTTCCATTCGTATTACCTCGTACAGTGACAGTCATCCCAAGTCCTGCAATGGAATCGTTTGCGCTGAGTTGCGTGACTGCTTCTGCGCTCAACGGAAGGAGGAGTGCAAGGAGTGTTATGGTGATGTGTGTGAGAGGTGTGTGACGCATACTTCTAACTGGCTCAGTACAAGTTAAATCAAATTATTGTAGCACGAAAGGCGCATTTGCTCAATTGTAGTACCGCGATCACACATCATTTCTGCTGCTTGTCCAGATGTATCTTCTGTCTGCACAACTTTTAGAAACCTCGTTTTATTACGTTCTTTCTTCTGCTACCATCCTTTCTATGAAGAAAATCCTCCTTTCTGCCTGTAGTCTCCTTTTTCTCTCCGCCTGCGGTGGCGCAAGCACAACCGTAACCTGTACCAATGAATATTGGGACGGAACCGTGGGAACGTGTCTGCCGGCAGGATGGCATGTGGTCGATCGCTCTGCGCTGGATGCGCGCGGCATTCCTCCCGAAGTGATTATTGCGTTCCAAGCGGATCAGCCGTTTTCCGGCCAGTTCGCAACGGTTACCGTCACGCGCGAACCGCTCAATAAACAGCTGACATCGGAAGAATATAGCGAGGCCAGTGTGCAAGCGGTGTCCGGTATGGCCGGTTATACAAAAGTGGACAGCACGAATATTACAATTGATGATCAAACCGTCGCACTTCACACCTTTACCGCTCAGCCGCGTGCCGATGAGCCTAAAACTCGCTTCATGCAAGTGAGCGCAGTGTCCGGCATGACCGGCTATACCTACACTGCAGCAACTCCTGTTGCGGTCGATAGCGCACTGGATAAGCAGGTGCAGCTTATTCTGAAGAATGCGACGCTGAAGGATGCTGCGGTTCAGAAGTAAGCAGGCGATCGGTTCTTACATCCAAGGAGAGCCTATGGTGTAACTCATAATTCTTTGCAGCTCTATATCTTTTTCCGTAGCAGGAGGATTGGCATCGGCAAAACGCACTTCTTTGTCTCTGTCGACCATGACTTTTCTTTCGCTCATTCCAAACCATGTGGGTTCGGTTGTTTCTTCTTGAACCATTCGTCTTACGTATATCTGCTTTCCTATCAGATTTGTTGCAGCTGCAAAATCATGCGTTGTTTCATATGTTTTCTTTTGCGCGGTTGCCTTGCGTGCATCTGTTGTTTTTGCCAAAGAAAGATAGCGGAAATCTGCAACGTAAATAGTGTGTGGAACTTCTCCCATTATTCCGCGCATTGCTCCAATGGGTGCATCGAAATGTGCCAATGATTCTTTTTGCCTTAGGACAATTGCGGCATTACGCATAATAAAAGGCAGAAGTCGGGCATGTTCCGGGTGTTTTGTGAGAAGGCGTAATACCTTGGCTGTTTGCGGAACTACGCTAAGAATCTGACAGCCGACTGCGCGAGCTCCTCCGCTTTTTCCATCTCCAAAACTTTGGTCACGCGGCACATACGTATTCATAGAGAGGACCGCCAGTTTTTCGTTCTCCGGGTGGAGCAATATTTTTGCCGACCATGTTGTATATTGATTATATAAATCACCTTCTTTGACGGCTGCTTCCAGAAGTTCCGGTTCGTGTTTTAGTAAATCTGCTTTCAGTTTTTTATCCAATTCGATTGAACGCTTTACCCCGCCCGGGATGACAGCGTAGGCGTGATGCTCATCGGTGCCTTTGAGATCACTTACGGGTCCATTTTGTTTCGTATTGGACACAAAAATTGCCGCAGTTCCTTGTGCACGAATGCCTTGCACAAGATCCACGGCGCACTCATTTATGAGTGCTTTATCTTCGGGGCTCAATTCTTTTATTTCTTGAAGAAGACCGGGATGTTGGAGCTTTGACCACACTTCTTGTGTCTCTTTCAACGCTTCCGATTTTTTTTGAAGAATGGTTTGAGCAATATCATGAGTTGCTTTTGCTGCATGCTGTATAGGCGCATCGGAAGATGGCGTACCTTCTGCAGATACGATCTTCTTTGGATTCTCCGGATTCTCCGAAGGATGTTGTTTGTGTGTATCCGACATTAGACTATTATACCAAATTTACGGTATTTGGTCAATTTAGCGCATTATGAAATTGGTGGAGCTGAAGGGATTCGAACCCTTGACCCTCTGCTTGCAAAGCAGATGCTCTGACCAGCTGAGCTACAGCCCCACAAAGGGAAAACAATGGTCATTGATGATGTTTTAATAAACGGGTGCGCCGAGTGTAACGACATTCCTGCAGGCGTTCAACAGGAATATTGGGGACAAATGGCTTGCCATGAACCCAAGCGAAGCGCGTGGTTCATGGAGGTGCCGGCGGGAATTGCACCCGCGTATGGGGGTTTTGCAGACCCCTGCCTTACTGCTTGGCTACGGCACCAAAAGAACGATTACCTACTTCTGCTGTAGGTGCAGGTCAGCATAGAGAAGAATGCCCTTTCAGAAAAGGGAGAGTCTTTGCGATATTTCTTAAAAGGAGAGCATTTACTGTATTCCCTCCGGCATCACCCCGCCGCGGGCATTCGGATTGGCCGCACCCGGGAGCAAATACAGGAACGGTTCGAAGAGCAGATCGGTTGTACCTGTCATGGTCGCAATGCTCCAGAAGAAGAGGAAGAGCGCCAGGATAATCACAAAGTTATAGACCCCGCCCGTGTACTTCATCCAGTCTGCCTCACCCATAAAATCTCCGATGCGTTCGCGGTATTTCAGCATTGCAATAGAAGTGATGAGCCCGATGATGGCAAGGAGAATATGCATGACGGATTACGCTGCGATGGCGTTGTCCAATTCCTTCTGCATGTCACCCTTGGAGCGTGCGCCCACAAACTGTGAGACAATGTTACCGTCCTTGAAAATAATGAAGGTCGGGATGCTCATGACGTTAAATTTTCCGGGGATTTCCATATTCTCGTCCACGTTCATTTTTGCGATGGTCAGTTTGCCTGCGTACGCCTGCTCGAGCTCTTCCATCATAGGGTTCATGGCTTTACATGGACCGCACCACGGAGCCCAAAAGTCTACAAGGACCGGAAGGCTGGATTTGAGGACGACGGTGTCGAAGTCGGAGTCGGAGATTGCGTGGGCCATGGGGATGGGTTTGAAAGTTTAAAGGTTTAAAAGTTGCAGGTTTGTCTGCAAAAAGAATGGTATCAGAATGAAAGAATTGCTACCAGAATTTTGCTTATAAATAAGTAATAATTATTTCTCGCATAACTTTTAAACCTTCCAACTTTTAAACTTTCAAACCTCTCGTCCGTGTCCAAGAAGATCCTTCGCAATTCTCTTACTTAATTCCACGCCCGGTTGTCCGTAGGGATCGATGCGGTAGAGTTTTCCTAGGAAGACTACTTCTGCGAGGAAGAAGAAAAATAATTGCCCCAAATGATATTCATCCAAGCGCGTAAGGGACACAGTGACATGTGCGCGGCGTGCGGCGGTAAGACCTTGGCTGGTTCCGGCAAGACAAGCATCCAACAATTGTCCAAAACTTTTTCCTGCAATGTATTTCCATTCAGGAGGAACGTCCGTGGGCACGGTGACGCGCGGCTTTTCCGTTTCTGCAATGAACAGGTGCCAGCATTTGTGCGGGCCTTGAATCCACTGTTGGAGAAGCGAGTGTTGATCCTGCGTGCCAATGGCAGCCACCGGGAAGGGATTATGGACTTCGTTCTTGCCTAAACTTTCTGCAATCAATTGCTGATTCCAGCGGGCAATAGATTGCATTCTTTGCGCATAGGGCATAATCACGCGGATCAAATAGCCTTTTTTCGTATCGAGCAAATATTGCACTGCGGCTAGGAGTGCTGCAGGATTTTCGTCCATCGCTTCGTTGCGGCAGGTCATATCCATATCCATTGCGCCCTGCACAAATTTCCCAATGTCTGCATCCAGCAGCGCCAGCGGTAAGAGTCCCACGGGAGTAAAAATGCAGTACCGTCCGCCGACTCCGGGAGGAATGGGGAGCATGTCGATTCCTTCGCGCGTTGCGAATGCATGCAGGGAACCGTTTTCAGGATCGGTAATGGCAACCGTGTGGGATGCCGCTTTTTTTCCGATCGCTTTTTTGAGTTCTTCGTAGAACAAAAAGAAGGCACTCATGGATTCGAGTGTTTCGCCGGACTTGCTCACGACCACCACCAGCGTGTGTTTCCAGTCTACGATGCGCGTGTAGAGTTCAATGAGCGTGGGATCGATGGTATCGACCAAAATAAATTCCATTGTTTCCGGGCCTTCAAACATTTCCTGAATGACTTTCGGTCCCAGCCCCGATCCGCCGATGCCAATCCACAAAACCGTTTGAATTTTTTCGGATTGTGCTTTCTCCGCTATCTCCCTGCAGCGCCGTACCATGTCTTCGTTCTGCGGATCTTCCATCCATGGATGCTGGCCGTTCGTGCGCTCGGTTTGGATATCGGCAATCAAACGCTTCATCGACGTTTTCATGGCGCTCAGCTCGTGTTCCGGTAACCCGAGAGACGGTGTAAGTACCTTTGCGAGTGTGGCGGTTATGTCGAGATGCAGCATTTTTTATGGGGTTATCAGTTATTGGTTACCAGTTATCAGGGGTTGGAATTATTTTTTCGATATTCCTTCGGATTTCGGATTTCGTGCTTCGTATTTCGCCCGGCTTTTATCATAGACTGCGTAATGCAGCAGTCACCCTCTCTTCAGTCGTCGTTAATTCTGATGGCAACAATTCGAGGGCGTGCATAATGTCCGGGTTTGTGAAGCCCAGTTGAGACAGTGCCGCAATGGCGTCGCGATCGAAACGCGAACCGCTGATAGGGGAACCTGCTTCCACGGCAAACATTTCGGGGTGTCTTTCTGCAAGTGACTTCAATTCCACCAGTAACTTCTCTGCCGTCTTTCGCCCGATTCCCTTAATAGATGTGAGCATGGCGGGATCTTCTTCGTTGATGGCCTGCACGAGAATACCGCGTGGGACGGCACAGAGTTCCAGTCCCATCCGCGGTCCAATGCCGCTGATATCGATCAATTTTTCAAAGAGATGCTTTGTTTGTACATCGGAAAAACCGAAGAGTTCAAAGCGATCTTCGCGTACATACGTGCTGATATGCAGGTGGCTTACAGCTCCTTCTTCTAAATCATCCCACATGGTAATAGGCATGGAGACGCCGTAGCCAACCCCCTGTACATCCACAATAACCGCTCCGGGGCTCATTTTGCCGATGGTTCCTCTCAGGCTCGCAATCATACGAACCGAGCATAGCAAAGAGGGGGCAGGCATGTGCTTTTCGAAAGTGCGATTTTCATGTATAATATCTGGAAATGCACACTCTTCACCGGATTCTGACGGCAATGGTTCTTCTGGTGATTATTCTTCCTGCCGGAACGTTTTCTTTGGCGTTGGTGTCGTTGGATCAGCGCGATCAAGCCGAGCAATCGTTGCAGCATGCCATTCAGGATGCCGTGCACACATATGGTCAACGCGGGGCTGCGCAATCTGCGCTTACGAAAGGACAAAATCTGCAGGAGAAGGGGAAAGCCAGTATCGACAAATTGGAAGATGCGAAATATGAGATTCGTCAGAAGATGATTGTGCAGAAAAATGTGATTGCGCATGTATCCAAGCAGTACGGTGTAACGCTTAGCAGCAGTGGCCAAGTGGCCATCATGATTGCTGCGGAAAAAATGCGCCTTGTTCGCTTGGTGCGCGCGCAGTATTTGCGTTTGCAAATAGGAGAAGCCGATGCGCCCAGACAGACGGTCGTCCAATCTGTTCTGCATGCCGCCGCGGGAAATGCGGCTCTTGTGAGTACTGCAGATTTGCAAACGGCGCAGATGCGTTTCTTGGGAGATTTGAGCGCTGCAGAGCGCGCCTTCGAAGCATTGCCCGTGCTGGAAGCAGAACGCGAAACTATTTTGACGCAGTATTGGAATGCGCAGAAACAAATTTCCGACGGGACCAGCATGATTGAACGCAACGACGCAACGCTCGCGGAGATTCAGAAAATCACGATGGACGTGCACGATCAGGTCTTAAAAATTCAGAGCGAACTGGCACGCATTGATGCAAAGTTGAAGAGCAAAGCGGAGCGTGCGCTCATAGAAAAAGGACTCTTAGATCCCTCGACTCTCGCAAACGGTCACACGACCGCGTCCACTCCCGTCTTCCACTGGCCGGTGTACGGTCGCGTGTCTGCCGGGTTTATGAATGCAGCGTATAAAAAATTCTTCGGCGTGCCGCATCTTGGGGAAGACATTGTGGTCCCGCAGGAAAGCGCGGTGTATGCCGCGGCGGATGGCGTGGTGTTCTTGGTACGCGATGGCGGACTAAAGGGATATAGCTACATCCTCATCGGTCACCGCGACGGCTACGCAACACTCTACGGACACGTGTCACAGGCATTGGTGACTGCAGGTCAGGAAGTAGTGGCGGGTGAACAGATTGCGCTCTCCGGCGGACAACCGGGCACGCATGGCGCAGGTCCTATGACGACTGCCGCACATTTGCACTTCGAAGTGATCCACGGCGGTGTGAATATTGATCCGGCGACGGTATTGCCGTGATTTATATAATCAACATGCCGTCTCCAAAACTAAAAAACCGGAAGTCTTTTTCCATTGCCTGTTTGTAGAGATCAAGAAGTGTTTCGCGGCCAGTGAATGCAGACACCATCATCAGCAAACTCGAGCGAGGCACGTGGAAGTTGGTAATGAGTCCGTCGACGAAGTGCAGTTGGTCGTGTTCGGTGATGAAGATGTCGGTGATGCCGGAGAGATGGGTGAGGGCTGGGGCTAGGGCTGGGGCTGGGGTTGATGCATCATAATGACAAGCTGATTCGAGGGTGCGCACGGTGGTTGTTCCGACTGCGATGATGGGACGGTGTTGGCGCTTTGCATCGTTCAAGAGTGCCGCGGTATCCGCATCAATTTCGTACGCCTCCTGATGCAACTTTTTTTCCTGCCAATGTTCGTCGGTAAGAGGTGCAAAAGTGCCGAGATTTACATGGAGCGTGACGTAGGCGATGTCTATCTTTGACTGTTCCGCAGTACCACTTCGGGTACACGGCTGCGCAATTTTTTTGATCAATTCTTCCGTGAAGTGTAAGCCGGCCGTGGGTGCTGCGACCGATCCGGTTTCCGCTGCATACACGGTCTGATATTCACTCCTTCTTTGCTCTTCATTGAGCGGTGATTCTTTGATGTACGGCGGCAGCGGTGTCTCGCCGAATTTTTCGAGATAGGAACGCAGATCATCCATTGAAAAAGACGGCGTGAGCAGTGCGTATTTTCCATCACGTTCTTCTACCATGAAGAAGTGATTCTCTTCCCACATCAATCTGTCTCCCGCTTTGAATTTTCCATCGGCCATCACGCGGATGTGATTTCCTTTTGTTTCCAAAAAGAGCGCACCGACGGCGCCGCCCGTTTCTTTTTTGAGATGAAATCGCGCGGGAAACACTTTCGTTTGATTGAACACAAGCACGCAATTTTTCGGCAGATAGTCGACAATATTTCGGAAAATATCGAACGATGTATTTTTCGTTGTACGATTGTAAATCAGCAGCTTTGCAGAATCGCGCGGATTTGCGGGGGATTGCGCAATCAGCTCCGGCGGGAATGTGTAATCAAACGGGGCCAATACGTCATCAAGAGATGTTTTCATCAGCGTTCCATGGGACCAATCACCACCACAAATTCTCCTTTCTTCATAATCTTCTTTGCAACATCCGCCAATTCTTCCACTGTCGTATGAACCATCTCCTCATGCATTTTTGTTAATTCTCGGCCAATGACAATCGATCGCTTTGGCTGATCTTTCAACGCTTCTGCCAATTCTCCCAACGTCCGTTCAATGCGATGCACCGATTCATAAAACACCACGGTTTGTTCTGCGTCTGCAAAACTGGCGATCAATGCCTTGTGTCCTTTCTTGAGCGGCAAAAATCCAAGGTACAAAAAATGATTGATGGGTAAACCCGATGCTGAAAGGGCGGCAAGAAATGCCGAGGCTCCCGGAATGACTTCCATTTTTATGCCCTGTTCGCGACAGCGGTTTACGAGCAAATAACCGGGATCGGAAATACCGGGCGTGCCTGCATCGCTCACCAGTGCGATATGTTCACCTTGAACAAGTCTTGTGATCACGGCATCGAGTTTATGTGGATCCGTATAGCCGTGCAGGCTGATGAGTTCTTTTTTGGGGAGTTCCAATTGATGCAGTAAATTCCCCGTTACACGCGTGTCTTCACACACAATGGCCGTCACCGTCTTGAATGTGTCGATGGCTCTAAGTGTAATATCTCCTAAATTGCCAATCGGTGTTGCAACAATGGAAAGCATGGCTTGTAGCTTATAGGTTTTGGCTTTTAGGGGATAGGGCAGTAATAAGCCATCGTTGTCATCTATAATTGACATATCCCAATAAATCATCATAATATCACACTCTCAGGCTTTTGGCTTGGGGGTGATCATTCATTCTGTCGGTAGCAAATGTGGCGACAGCGCTTTGTGTACCTGCGCGGTAGATAAAGAGCTGTCGTCATTATGTGGAATGACGTGGTAGGTTGAGCGTTTTGCTCGTGTCACTTTTTGAAGGGGTTGCTGGTATGAACAGGAAGACTGTGGGTGTGAGCCAATTGTCGTTGGCGGAATTGGAAAAACTCTTCAAGACTCGTACGAGTGTCGTGGAGACTCTCTACACTCGGCGAAAGAAGATTGAGCAAAAGATCGGTGGCATCAATCAGCGGATCGCAGAGCTTGAAGGGGCGAAGTCTCAGGGGCGGGTTGCCCGGCCAACAGGGTACAAGCGTCGTCCGCCCGCGTGGAAGACACGCGAGCAGAATACAATGTCGCTAAAGCAGGCTGTTATGGAAGTTCTCCTGGCTAACCCGAAGGGGCTCAAGACTTCCGAGATCGTTGAGCTGGTCCCTGGGACCGGCTACGTGACAAACAGCGAGAACTTTTACAACGTTGTGTACCAGTGCGTGTATCACGACGATGTGAAATTTGTGTCGAATGGTGGTATCTACACGTTGACGAAAGCGGGTACAAAAATTGCCAAGGCGAATGCCAAGGCGAAGGCGGAAGCCCGCACAGACTTTGACAATCGTCACTAATCACCAACACGTAACACGTTTGCTACCGACATTCCGGAGTACCTTGTGTACTCCGGTTTGTTTTGTCTGTTCATGCGACTTCGCTCTCTTGAGCTACGCCGGCATGATACCGGCGAAGCAAAAGCAAAGGGATGGATGAAATGGATAAGAGCGATTAAATGTGAATGTATGCGAAGCCGTATCATTTTTCTTGTCCAATTCGGCTAACCCTCTTCCCTTAAGCTTCACTTCGGGTATCATCTCCGCGACCTATTCTTCTTTTCTCTATGGCTTCAAAAGACGATATCAACCCCACCGAAGGACAGCAGGAACTTTCTGCCGGCGAAGGCGGAGAATCTTTGTCCTCCATTGGACGCATTAAGGCGCGTCCCATTGTGACCGAAATGGAAGAAAGCTATTTGAGCTACGCGATGAGCGTCATTGTCTCTCGCGCTCTGCCCGATGCACGCGACGGTCTCAAGCCCGTACATCGCAGAATTCTCTACGGAATGCATCAGCTCGGACTTCGTTCCGCTGCTAAATACCGCAAGTCCGCGCTCATCGTGGGTGACGTGATGGGTAAGTATCACCCGCATGGTGACTCATCTATTTACGAAGCTCTCGTTCGTATGGCTCAGGATTTCTCTATGCGCTATCCACTTGTGGATGGTCAGGGAAACTTCGGTTCCATGGATGGAGACGGGGCTGCGGCCATGCGTTATACGGAGTCTCGCATGGAGAAAATTACGGATAACATTTTGAACGATATCGATAAAAATACCGTCGACTTCACCGCGAACTACGATGCATCGCGCCAGGAACCGATGGTGCTCCCGAGCAAAATCCCGAACCTGCTGTTGAACGGTACGGTCGGTATTGCGGTCGGTATGGCCACGAATATTCCGCCGCATAACTTGCACGAAGTCATTAATGCCACGAACTACCTCCTCGAAAATCCGGAGGCGACAGTCGAAGACTTGCTCAAGTTTGTGCAGGGTCCGGACTTCCCGACAGGAGGCATTATTTACGATAAAGAAGCCATCAAGCAGGCGTACCTCACCGGTCGCGGTTCCGTGATGATTCGCGGAAAGGCGGAGATTGAAGAAATGAACAGCGGCCGCTTCCACATCCGCATCAGCGAAATTCCATACCAGGTGAATAAGTCCACGATGATTGAAAAGATGGCGCAGCTCGTGAACGACAAAATCATCGTTGGAATTTCCGATATCCGCGATGAATCCGATCGCGACGGTATTCGCATTATCGTTGAACTGAAGAAAGACGCGTACCCGCAGAAAATCCTGAACCAGCTCTACAAATACACCGATCTCCAGACAAGCTTCGGGTACAACATGATCGCGCTTGCAGACGGTCTGCAGCCACGTCTGATGAACTTGCAGGAACTCCTTGCAGTCTTCATTGAGCACCGCCGCGTGGTCATTACCCGCCGCATTACGTTTGATCGCGATCGCGCGATGGAGCGTGCGCACATTTTGGAAGGTTTGGTGATTGCACTCGATAACATCGATAAAGTCGTGGACATTATTCGCAAGAGCGACAGCCGCGACATGGCTCGTGAGCGTTTGATGAAGACCTTCAAACTGACTGAAATCCAGGCCGTTTCCATTCTCGAAATGCGCCTCCAGACATTGGTTGGTCTCGAGCGTCAGAAGATTGTGGATGAACTTAAGGAGCTCAAAAAGTTTATCGAGGAATGCAACGCCATCCTTGCTGATAAGAAGAAGATCGATGCCGTGTTCCAGGGTGAATTGATGGATATTAAGAAAGCATATGGCGATGAACGTCGCACTGCGGTTGTCCCAAATGCTGCCGGAGAATTCAGCGCGAAGGACACCATTCCAAACGCGCCGATGATTGTAACCCTCACACGCAGCGGATATGTGAAGAGACTCAGCCCGCTCCAGTTCCGTGCACAGCACAGAGGCGGAAAGGGAATTAAGGGGGCCGACGTGCGCGACGACGACGAAGTGCTCTCCATTCTGCACATCATGAACCACGATGATCTCCTCTACTTCACCAATACCGGTCGCTTGTTCCAAATGCCCGCATATGAATTGCCGCAAGCAGGACGTGTCGCGCGCGGACAGGCGATTGTGAACATGCTCCAGCTCAAACCCGAAGAGCGTATTACTGCCATTCTGAAAGCAGATTTGAGCGAAGCAAAGTTCCTCTTCATGGTGACCGACAAGGGAACGGTGAAGCGCACGGAAGTGACCGAATTCCAGAATATTCGTAAGAGCGGACTCATTGCACAGAAGCTTCCGGAAGGGGAGAACCTGCAGTGGGTGGTTGCGACGGACGGCAAAAATGAAATCCTCATTGTGTCCCAAAAAGGAAAAGCCATTCGCTTCAAGGAGAGCGATGTCCGCCCCATGGGTCGCTCTGCCGCAGGTGTCTACGGAATCCGCTTGGCCGATAACGATCGCGTGGTGGAAGCGGGAGTCATTCGCGATGCTAGCAAGAGTAAATTGATGGTGGTGATGGAAAACGGACTCGGCAAAATGAGCCCGGTCACCGAGTATCGTTTCCAGGGACGCGGAGGATCGGGAGTCAAAGCGGCGCAGCTCACTGCAAAGACCGGCGATATCATTGGTGCCGTTGTCTTGGAAGAGGGCGCCGAAGGGGATTTGCTCTGTATCAGCAAGCAAGGTCAGACCATTCGTATGGGATTGAAAGACATTCCGTCCCGCGGTCGCGCGACCCAAGGTGTGATTGTGATGCGCTTGGATCCGCCGGATAAGGTGGCAACCATGAGCGTCGTCATGTTCGATAAAGAAGCGGAGGAAGCGCTCGCTATTGCCGCAGAAGAGGAGCGTGCCGGAGAGGCGGAAGAACTCTTCGAAGAGGCGGAAATGGTCGAAAAGGCTGCGAAGAAGAGCAAGAAGAAGGCAATTAAGTAAAAGTCTCTGGTTTCTGGTTTCTAGTTATTGGTTATCCAAACTAGAAACCAGAAACCAATAACCAGAAACCGTTTAAAATCGCGATTCTCTCCACTTGCACTACGTCAAATAATCAGTACAATGCCCCTACTATGAAGACCGGAATCCACCCAGAAATGTTCAAAGACGCCAAAACAACCTGCTCTACGTGCGGGACCGTCTTTCAGATTCCGAGCACGGTGAAGGAACAGACTGTGGAAGTCTGCCGTATGTGCCACCCCATCTATACCGGTAAGCAGCAGAAGGATCTCCGCGGAGGTCGTATCGATCGCTATAAGAGCCGTATGGACAAGACGGCAGCAAAGAAAGCAGAGTAGGTATTTCCCGGTTTTTTGTGGGATTAGGAAAGGCGCCTCACCGAAGTGAAGCACCATTTTTCCGTTTCCGTAACGCTGAAAACCTCATTTATGCCGTTCTCTTTGTCTTCATCATGGATTCCCTGAGCGGGAAGCATATGAAGTACACGATACACGTTGCAATGGGGATGGTTAGTACCCAACATGCGGTGAATTGCACCAGATCCAGAGTTTCCTCCATGCTGAATGCTGGAATCCACCACGGCATTGCGTACCCAATCCACAGCGACGCCGTTGTCCCGAATGATGCCCATACCCACGGCGTTACCGGCGTCTTCTTGTCACTCGCGCGCATTGCTACCACGAGTAATACCATCGACGGCAAACTCATGATGCATCCCAAGGGCCATGGATACAGTCGGTGCCCAATCTTGTGGCACTGGTATCCCACGATGCAAGTCAGTGTCAGGCTGAGTACCATCAGGAGCTTTGCCAGAATTGGCATGTGTGCGTTCATCCATTCTTTCAGTTTTTTCATGTTCCACCTTTTCCAAAAACTGTTTGAGGCTTTCCGTGTTTACAATGAACGGAATGGCTATTTATTGCATTAATTTTATTTTATGTCAATCTATATCATCTAGGAATCTTAAAACACAGCGGAAAGCTGCTTCATAACTGAAGCAGCTAGTCCGTTCTCCTTTTTGATTTCCTAATACGCGGGTTCCGTCTCTTTCTTCTTCCAATTTGTGATAGCACGCATTGTTAGATGATAGATGCTGAGGCAGACAACAAAACTAATAGAGAGCGCGAGAGGCTTTTGGATAGTCAGGTTGTACGAAATATTCCATTGCTTCAAGCCAAATACATTCACTTGCCAGTCGTTGAGATGAAGAGCGTCTACTCCACTCCATCGTAGCCGTGTTTGCGGATCTACAATCCATCCGAAGGGATGACCAAGAATGGCTCCCAGATGACTTGCACAGTGTACCTTAGCCTTGAATTCAGGTGCGGTTCCCCTCCATGCAAATGCCCAGGCCATTAAAACGAGGACGAGAATGACCCCCTGCAATGCGGCAGGTACACCTGCTTCTTGACCAGTCCCACACAGGAACAATCCGACAACAAAAGTCATTGTTGCCGTCACCAAACTTGCTTCAAGCATTTAGAAACCTCCTCTTTCTCTTGAGTAGTTTTTGCCCGCGATTACAAAAGAACGGGTATTTTTAATTTGCACTATTTCTTTTTATAAGTCAATTTTACGTTAACTAGGTCAAAAGGGTCTAGTAAGCTATCTGGCACTCTTTCGCCAAGACTGCTATACTTAAGAGCGTATGAATATCAGGCAGGCGAAGCTTCTGGCAGCCATCATCGACGAGTTTACGCGGACGGCATTGCCGGTTGGGTCCAAGCAGATTATCGACCGCGGCTTTTTCTCCGTGAGCGGAGCCACTATTCGCAACGAAATGCAGGTTCTCGGTGATGAAGGATTTATCGGTCAGCCTCATACCTCCGCGGGTCGAGTACCGACCGTGAAAGGGTACCGCGCCTACGTACAGGAATTTATGGATCCCTCGGCACAGGAAAAACACGTGCGATTGCAATTTGATCAATTTAGAAAGCAGTATATGGAGCATAAGGATCGCGAGCGTGTGTACGAGGCGGTCAGTCTGTTGGCGCGTATGATTCCGAATGTGAGTTTTGCAACCGTTCCGCATCGTGAACAGGTGTATTACCTTGGCCTTTCCAATGCCCTTCGGCAGCCCGAATTCCAGGCCGATCCGCAGCTTTTTTCCAATGTGGTGGAAGTGCTCGAGCAAAGGCTCGGAGAATTGATGGCGGAGATTGATCTGACAGATCGCGTTCAGTATTTCATCGGACAGACGGATCTATGTGAACAGTTTCAAAGCTGTTCGATGCTTGTGACCCGTTACACCATTCACGGAGAAACGGGTGCCATTGGCATTCTTGGTCCTACGCGTATGGATTACGCCTACAATACCATCGCCCTCGATATGGTCGCCGACTTACTGCGCTCCGCTTAATGTTGAATTATGTCTTCGCTTAGCAAAAACACAGTGCTCCTCCGCATTAGGCCGTCTCTCCCGACGCAGGACGACATCAGTGCCAGTCGCGGGCCGCTCATGATGGAAACGGCGCTGTCTGCTCTGCATTCTTTGGAAGACCGCGATGCAGAAATGAGTCTGGAAATCGGGCTTGCCGATGGAAAAATCGGACTGTTTGCACGCTCACACGGAAGCGCTGCAGCGCTGATTGAAAGCCAACTGTACGGACAGTTTCCGGATGCAGAAATTGAAGTCGCTCCCACAAATTTATTCGATCCCAAAGAAGGGGAAGTGGTGGTGTATGCAGATCTTGAATTGGTGGAACCGGATTTATTCCCCATTAAACGCTATCCGCAATTTAGCGATCTTGTGAGCAAGCAGTCCATCGACTCCATTGCAGGTATTACCTCGACGCTTGTGCGTTATCCAAAGATTGGAATGCGTGGACATATTCAAGTTGCTTTCGAGCCCATTGGGGAAGCGTATCGCAAGCGCGCACTTAAAATGCTGCCTTTCCTCGAACGCGGTATTTCTAAGCATTGGAGTGCGTATGCAAAACTTTTTGCGCGCATTCACTTGGCAACGGGATTCGAACGTCTGCTTTTATTCCCACTCGATATGATGATGGGAGGGTGGAGAGTCTGGTTTGGCGGATTTAAATCAAAGACATCCGTGTCGCTTTTGACCGGTGCCGAGATTGAACAGGAAGGAGTGGATGAACACATGCAGATCAGCGCACGCACACATGACCGCGAAGATAAGATGATGGGTGCTGCGGATAAATTGAACAGACTTCTCTTCAAGACCAATGTGCGCGTGAGCGTTATTGCGCCGCTTAGTTGCAAGAATGAAGCGATTGCGAAAGTGCATGAAATTGCGAGCAGCTTCCGCCAGTTTACATTGCCGCACAGTAACGGATTTCATATGCACGAAGTCCATGCGTCTGCGCATCTTCCCACGGGGCTGCGTACGTCTCCGTACGTGCTCTCCGCGGAGGAAATTGCAACACTCTGGCACATCCCGAATATCTTGGTCAAAACACCGAACATCGATTGGGTGACTGCCAAGAAATTGGAACCGCCGGTGAATATGCCTATTCCGAATGTGACCGATCCCGAAGCAAATCTTACTATTTTGGGTGAGTCCGTATTCCATGGTCATCGCACGCCGTTTGGTATTCGCCCGGAAGATCGCGCCCGCCACATGTATGTGATTGGTAAGACGGGTATGGGAAAATCAACGCTGTTGGAAAACATGATTTATTCCGATATTTATAGCGGAAAGGGGATTGGTGTCATTGATCCTCACGGCGATTTAATTGAAGATATTTTGCGCTTCACGCCGAAGCACCGCTCCAACGATATTATTTTGTTCGATCCCGCCGATCGCGATTTCCCGATTGCGTTCAACATGCTCGAGTGTGCGAATCCGGATCAGCGCTCTCTTATTTGTTCCGGTTTGATGAGCGTCTTTACAAAGCTCTGGCCGGAAGCATTCTCCGGACGCATGGAACATATTTTGCGCAATACCTTGCTCGCACTTCTTGAAAATGAAGGATCGTCCATGCTCGGAATTTTGCGTATGTTCGGAGACGATACCTTCCGCCTCAAAATCGTTAGTAACATTACCGATCCCGTGGTGAAAAGCTTCTGGGAAACGGAATACGCCGGCTGGACCGATAAATATCGTACGGAAGCGGTTGCTGCCATTCAGAATAAGATCGGACAGCTGCTCACAACACCGCTCATCCGCAATATCATCGGCCAAGTGAAGAGCACGCTCGATGTGCGCCATGCGATGGATACCGGAAAAATTGTGCTGGTGAACTTGAGCAAAGGAAAAATTGGAGAAGATACGGCGGCGTTCCTGGGTTCCATGCTTGTAACGAAATTCCAGATTGATGCCATGAGTAGAGCCGACATTCCCGAAAAGGAACGTCGTCCGTTTTATTTGTATGTGGATGAATTCCAGAACTTCGCGACCAAGTCCTTTGCGACCATTCTCTCCGAGGCTCGCAAATATAAGCTGGCCCTCACCATGGCGCATCAGTACGTAGGGCAGCTTCTTATTGCCGGAAACGATACGGCGCTTCGCGATGCGGTGTTTGGAAACGTGGGTTCTATGGTGAGCTTCCAGATTGGCTCCGATGATGCTGAAGATTTAAGTCTCCAGTTTGAGGAAATGGTCAGTGCCAAAGATATTCTCAGTCTCCCAAAATATAACGCGTATATTCGTTTGATGATTGACGGTATTCCAAGCAAACCGTTCTCTTTGGCAACGCTCGCACCGCCGAAAGTCGACATTGATGAAGCGCGCGTGCAGACTATTCGCGACTTAAGTCGTGAGCGCTACGCACAGAAGCGTTCGGTCGTAGAAGAGAAGATCCTCCGTTGGGCTGCAACATCGGGTGAGGCCAGGGTTGCCGCCAAGACGAACGAGAAAGCCAAGGAAAAAGAGGAAGAGGAAATGAAAAAGGCGCGTGCGAAGAAAATGACACTCGCGGATTATCGCGTGTGGCGCGATAGAGAAATGTGGACGAACGAATATAACTCCGTACGGAAGAAACAGTTCCTGGACGAACCAGTGAGCGATACCGAGCTTGCGCTGATGGCGGAACTGGGAGCGAAACTGGAAGCATCCGGCGGTATCCCGCCTCCAAGCAAAGGGATGATTGATGCAAAGGCAAAGAAAGACGGGACTTTTGTGAAGAAGGAGAAGTCTGCAGAGCCGGAAGCGCCGGCTGCGTAATACTTCTGCTTGTGTAGGGATTACTTCGTTCTAGAGTAGGGGATGACCCCTGTGCTCTTTTACATGAAAGGAGGAAGCAATGAGAAAAACTTTGCAGTCATCATTGCGACTTTTACTTTCAGGAATGACGATGCCTGTTACGCCGCCACAGCTATGGATTGATGCAGTGCAGTCCGTTGGACCGTGTTTCATTGAGTCGATTCATCTGTGGCAAGATTTATGGCGACTTATGCCAAAACCGGAGCAGCAGTTTGCTCTCATTCAATCTCTTTTTTATTTGTTACAGGTGTAACAAATGAGATTGAAACGAGACCCTTCCGAGCACAGAGGGTCTTTTTTATTTGATCATCGCGCGGATGGTTATATCCACGTACGGATAGAACACCATGATGATGACAATAATATTGATGAGTAAGCTCACGAGTGATGCAGCCGCTGCAACGTCTTTGGCTGCCTTCAGGTTGGCGTGATATCCCGAGCTGCCTTCTATCTTCCTATTGTGATCAACGACGTCCACAAACCGTTCTATGGCCGTATTGAGGAGCTCTGTTGCCAGGAATACACCGCCTACAATGACAATGGCCATCCATTCCCATGTCAGGAGACGGAAGTACGTCGCAAAACCGAGGACGACAATGTAGCCCAGCAAGAATGCGCGGAGATTTTTCTCGCGTTCGAAAGCGTGGATGATGCCTGCGATGGCAAAGCCGAGACTGCGTTTCATGCGTCGCATGGGAGTAGTGTAGCAGTGAGGGGGCGAGGTCGCGAAGTATGGTTTTCTTCTAAGTAAGTTTCCCTCCGGGGGCCACTGCCGTGGGGGCGTCCCTTTTTGTCTCCGCAACAAAAAGGAACCAAAAAATGCGGTCCGTTCAAGCGCATTCGCCACTGACCCCCTC
Source organism: uncultured Candidatus Peribacteria bacterium (assembly GCA_964554785.1). Taxonomy (GTDB): domain Bacteria; phylum Patescibacteriota; class Gracilibacteria; order Peribacterales; family Peribacteraceae; genus CALREJ01. The sequence goes on from CAZKPW010000003.1 coordinate 69,961, forward strand.
ACCCCCCTGAACGGACTCCGGCCACGAGCGATTACAATTGCTGAAGCAATTGTAGAGCGGAACTTTCTTTTATTTCCCTACAACCTATTTCCTACCTCCTACAACCTAAGGAGGCGTGCGGGAGGGTCATTACAAAAAAGACCCGAATACATATTCGAGTCCCTCTGTTTTTGTGTTTGTCCTTGGGAGGACGCCTGGTTCTGCCTTGCTTTGGTCTCTTGTTTCTCCTCGTGACCTGACGAAGTCCCGGGTAGTGGTTCATCGAAGACTTGCGCCAATGAGAACCGCGGGAGTGGAGGGGTTTGCGTAGGACTATACCGCTATAGTCGTACGAACGTTGCAGAGCAGAGAGGAGGATGAGCGCGAGCGACAAATCACGTGCCTAGACCCAGTATGTGTGCAAAGGGTTGCAGGAGTGTGGCCGGGAGGAACGAGTGCCAAGGACACGTCCATCCTTCTCTCTGTTAGTAGTCGGTGGAGATAAAAGAACTGTGTTTGTCTTTATTATTTGTGGGGTGATTCGCTCTGCTGTACTGAACAAATCATGTCATCGTACTTATCGGCTCTCTCCTGCGCAAGAATCTGTGCTGGTGTCTTCCGTATGTTGTTTTATGGATACAATTTGTGATCATAAAGTGACATGTCGTTTTTTGGCTTACAGATGCGGTCAATAAGTGATAGTTTCATTATTTGTCACTTTGAGGGTTTTCTTCCCTTGGCAACTGTTCATCTTCTGAAAATCCTGTTTTTTTGCTATACTAGAGAGATTTGAAACACATCCCTTTTTTCCATCGGATGCTGATCACACTGGGTGTGGTGACGGTGCTTGCTGTCCTGATTTTTTTGATTGCATGGCACTATGTTCTTTCTGCAGAAGTCATTGCACATCCGCAAACACTCACCGTGACATCGGACACAGAAGCGGCGCTCGGTATTTGCGGTAATGGAAAAATTGAAATGCACGAAGAATGTGACGATGGGAATGATTATGACTATGACGGCTGCTCGCGCTGTTTGGTGGATGCGCATCATGCATGTGCAGAGGAACCCAGTATTTGTATTCGTTTATCCGAAGGGACGACGGGGTGCGGTAATGGAAAAATTGAAAATGGGGAGTTATGTGACGATGGGAATGGAATGGATGGGGACGGGTGTTCGTATCGCTGTGAAATGGAAGCGGGATATTTGTGTGACGGACCCGGAGCATGCAGTCGTCGTGCGCCGTGCGGCAACGGTCGCATCGAAAAAGGGGAGACGTGCGACGATGGAAATAAAGAGGATTATGACGGATGCAATGCCGCCTGTGGCGTCGATCATTACTTTGAATGTATGGGAACGCCTAGTATGTGCACACGAATTGTCATTCAGTCATCCAGTTCTGCTGAAGCCGTTCTTGTACCGGTGGTAGAATCATCCTCATCTATGATCAACGTTGAAAAACCTCAGTCATCGGAAAGTACATCGTCTGTTCATAGTCAGAGCCCTCGTCGCAGACAGGGCGCCAATCATTTGTAATTTTTTTCTTTTCTTTCCCATGGCACATACATCTTCTCCGTCTCGTCGACATTCGTTCTTGGGCGCTGCTCTGTTTTCACTCTTGTCTATCGCTGTTTTGCAGCAGGCATTGCAGGCGCAAGGCCCCGCTGTCAGCGCTTATCTTTCGAGAGTGCCTGCAGTTTCTTCTTCCGTTTCGTCGTCATCGTCTGCAAAAAGCCTGACTGCACTTGAAAGGCGTATGCTTCTTCGGAAGAAGAGTGCGTCCAGTGCCACGTTGCCAGTCGCGGCACCGTTGCTTAGTAAACGCAGACGGAGCACGGGGGCATTGGTCATTACTCGTACCAGTTCCGCTCCGCGCACGGTCATTAAGGCCGGTTGTGGCGACGGACTCATTACGGGCATAGAAGCTTGTGATGATAAAAACGTGAAAGCGGGAGACGGTTGTTCCACTGCGTGCACGGTAGAAGGAGGATTTGCGTGTTCCACGAACCAGCCTTCGACCTGCTGGTCTACTTGCGGAGACAACGTCACTGCTTCCAATGAAAAATGTGATGATGGTAATACCGTGAGCGAGGACGGCTGTTCCTCTACATGCAAAGCGGAGTTCGGGTATGTGTGTACCGGCTCCCCAAGCAAGTGTGTCATTCCAGCTTATTGCGGGAATGCTGTTGTGGAAACAGGGGAGGTGTGCGATGACGGCAATACGCGTCCGAGCGACGGGTGCTTCAATTGTAAGGCAGAGTAAAAAGCATTCGTTATCAGGGATCAGCTTTTCAGATTAGTTCTGAAAGCTGCTTTCCTGAATGCCCGGAACCGGGAATTTGTGGCAGAATTCTCGTACTTCGCCGCTCAATGTAGCAAGTGCAGAGTCGTCGCTGCGGTTTTCAATAGCTTTCAGCATAAAGCCGCCGAGCGTATCCATATCTGCTTCTTTCATGCCGCGCGTAGTGACGGCAGGCGTTCCCAGGCGAATACCTGACGGATCCATGGGTTTACGTTCGTCATCCGGAATCATGTTTTTGTTGAGCGTGATACCGATTTTATCGAGCGTTGTTTCGACTTCACCGCCCGGAATGCCGAAGGATTGTATACAGTCGATGAGCATCAAATGATTATCGGTTCCGTTTGTCACAAGTTTTGCGCCGTTTTGCATGAAGAAATGTGCAAGGTGTTTGCTGTTTTTAATAATCTGCGCAGCGTAGTCTTGGAATTCCGGTTGCAATGCTTCGCCAAAAGCGACGGCCTTTGCGGCAATCATTTGCATAATGGGCCCGCCCTGAAATCCGGGGAACACAGACTTATCGATCTTCTTTCCCAATTCCGGATCGCGCGTGAGGATCATGCCGCCGCGCGGACCGCGGAGTGTTTTGTGCGTGGTCGTGGTAATGACATCAAATCCATCATCAAATGGGTTTCGGAGCTGTTTTCCCGCAATGAGTCCGGCAATATGCGCCATGTCTGCAACTGTGTAGGCACCGACTTCATCGGCAATTGCTTTCATTTTTGCGTAATCCAGTTCGCGCGGAAATGCAGAAAATCCGGCCAAGATAATTTTTGGCTTCTCGGCAATGGCCATTTGGCGCATGGCTTCGTAATCAATTTCTCCTGTCTCCGTGTCTTTCATTTTGTAGCGCACGAAGTGGAAGATTTTTGTCAGGTAGGTAACGGGGTGACCGTGTGTCAGGTGTCCGCCATGGCTTAAATCCATTCCCATCACAGTGTCGCCCGGTTCCAGAAGCGCAAAGTAGAGCGCGACGTTTGCGGGAGCTCCTGCGTGCGGCTGCACGTTTGCGTGTCCTGCATTGAATAACTTTTTTGCTCGTTCAATGGCAAGTGATTCCACAATATCTGTGTATTCCTGTCCGCCGTAATAGCGCTTGCCCGGATATCCTTCCGAATATTTATTGTTGAAGACATTTCCCATCGCTTCCATGACTGCCGGAGAAATGTAGTTCTCCGATGCAATCAATTCGACGCCATCAACCTGACGATGCATCTCGCCCATCAGTGCGTCGTACACAATGGGGTCACCGGTGCGGAGAAATGTGAAACTTGGCATGGCCGCCAGCATATCCCAGACGAAGAGTTGTTGCCATCCCGAAAATATTGCTACACTCAGCCCACTATGAAAAAACTCCTCCCTCTCTTTATTGTTTTAGTACTCGTTGGCGGTTACTTTTTGCTGACGATGGATCGCGTGAGTTGGAAGACGGTGCAGAGTTCCGCATTGAACTTGAGCTTCCTCTATCCCGTTCATTCCAGACTGGCTGCAGATCCTCTCAAAGGAACAATTGCCACAACCATCGCGTACGATCACATCCCGTCGGGACTCCGTGATTGGACAATTTCTTCCGCTGCAAAGAAAGCCGTTGTTGCAGACATGAACTGCGCGCCGCTTCGCGGAACCGGTGTGTATTTGCCGATTGATGGTGATAAGCCCATGCAGTGTGGCGTGGTGAAGAGCCCCTCCGGTATGGTCACTGCGTATATTGTGGGTCTGGGACGTCCGGATAACGGTACCTATTACCCGGAAAGTATTATCTTAACCTTCCGCGATAGCGAAGCTGCCATGCTCACAAAAGTGGCCAAGTTCCCGCTCACCGAAAAAATGGCGAATGAGAAAGTGGATACCTTCACACGCCTGCATCCGCAGGCTGTCATTTGGCCGCCGGACGATAACGCGAAGATCCTCTATACCGACGTTGAAAAAGTCGTGACCGATGCAGTGAGCGTTCCCTCCGAAGAAGTGGTTGCGGGAATGGAAGTGCTCCGGAAAATTTCGGAAACGGTGAAAGCAACGACGACGAAATAATGTAGAGACGTGCGATTCGCACGTCTGTACGAGATTATTTAGATTCTTTTGGGATGATGAGTTCTCGCGCCGTCACAATTGCGTCGACTTTGCGGTCGTGCGGTTCTGTGGGCACGGTATCGGTGAGTTGATACTCAAGGGCAATGCCCCAGGTGAGTGCCGAAGGGTTTACCTTTTTTAGTTCTTCCAAAAATTTGTCGTATCCACCGTTGCCGCGACCAAGTCTATTTCCCGTACGATCAAATCCTACCGCGGGAAGAAGGACGAGAGTCACATCCTGTAGATTGAGAAGCGGCGCGCTTGGGAGTGGCTCTAGAAGTCCGAATTTTCCGGGATACACATCGTCCAGAGATTCGACACCGCGGAATTCAAAGGATGATCGTGTGAAACGGGGGATGAAGATTTTATGTCCTTTCTGCAGAAGCTCTGCAATGAGTGGCGCAATATCCGCTTCGCTTGGCATGGGCATATACGCACAAATTGTCTGCTGACCGTCCGGCAAATTTTCGATCACGCGCTTACACAGACTGCGACTTTCTGCGACGTATTCTTGAGGCTTAAGATGCATCCCTCTTTCTTTAATGCGTGTGCGCAGCAGTTGTTTTTCGTCGCGAATGTGCATGATGAGTTATCGGTTACCTGTTATCAGTTATCTGGGATTTAGAAGATGTCGGCGGCGGCTTCGGCTAGGTTGACGCTTTCTGCTGATGGAGTGGCCGGCGTGCCGTGGACATCGGTTTCGAGGACGCACTTTAAGCGCAGTGGCATCTTCAAAATATCCTGCATCACTTGATCAATGCTGTGTGCTCCTTCCGGGGACGACGCTTTGTCGCGGTGAAAACTGGAACCGAAGATAAGAACCACTGTATTTCCTTCAATGGCATGGATCTGTGCGTTTTTGAGTGACATGCGCACATAGGCAGGTTCTACTTTTGCCACAATATCCGGCCACGCTTTTTTGAGAGTGAGGAGATCGATGGCTCCGGATGTTGGGGCAGGGGCTGGGGCTAGGGCTGGGACGGGTTTGGGTTCAGCCTTCGCTCCTGTCGGAGCTTCGGCCGACAGGTCTGGTTTTGCTGCGGAAACCGGGGCTTCAACTTTTTTCTCGATGACCGGAGCGGCGGGCGGCAGACTTGCCGGTTTCACAATTTCAGCTTTTGAACTTTCATCCTTTGATATTCCCTCGGATTTCGTATTTCGTGCTTCGTATTTCCCAGCGAGCATCAATAATGATGATTCAAGAACCAAGCCAGGGACGGGAGCTACACGCAAATCCCGGATGGTATCCATGAAGGAATCGAGCAGGGGAATGAGGTGTGCAGTGTCTTTCTTTTCCCGCACATCTGCATGAAGGCGCTTGCGCACTTCTTCCAGGAGCAGGCGTGTCACGTTTTCAAAGGGTACTGCCGCTTCTTCCATGCTGCGAATGGAGTCGATGATGGTTTGTCTGTCGCTTTGTTCTACGGCCTGCAGAATCTGTTCGACGTATTCATGTCCGGATTCTCCAATACGTTCTTTGACGTCTTGAACCGTAATTTCTTTCAAGAGCGAACGCAGTTGATCCAATAAAGAAATGGCATCGCGCATGCTGCCTCCGCTGTGGTGGGCGATGGCTTTGAGCGCCGCATGTTCAATGGAAATTTTTTCTGCGTCGGCAATAAACTGCAATCGCCCGATGACATCTTCTTCTTTGATTTGTCTGAAGAGGAAGCGCTGGCAACGTGATTGAATGGTTGCGGGAATTTTGTGCAGTTCGGTGGTGGCCAGAATGAAGTATGCGTAAGAAGGCGGCTCTTCGAGCGTTTTCAGAAGTGCATTGAATGCTTCTTTGGTGAGCATATGCACTTCATCAATAATGTAGACTTTTGCTTTTGCCACGACCGGTGTGAATTGAATTTTTTCGAGCAGACTGCGGATATCGTCAATTCCACGATTGCTGGCCGCATCGATTTCAATCAAGTCCACCAAGTTCCCGTCATCAATGGCTTGGACAATATTGCGCTTGAGAACGTCGTCTTCTACACCATGCGTGAGGAGTTCTTTGGCAAGGATTCTGGCGATGGATGTTTTCCCCGTTCCGCGAATGCCCGCGAATAAATACGCATGGGACAGTTTGTCCTGCATGACCGCTTGATTCAGTGTATCCACAATCGGGCTTTGTCCCGCCACATCGGCGAAGGTTTTCGGGCGGTAGAGGCGGTAGAGGGACATGATGAAAGTATAGGGTTAGGGTTAGGGTTAGGGCTAGGAGAAAGCGTAAAAAGATATGCCTGCCCGGCGTAGCTCAATAGAGCGAAGTCGCGGTCGAAGTGGTTGCCTTTATTGCGGTCTCCTGCCATTCTAGGGTTACTATGAAACACTCTTTTCTTTTGTCTTTGTCTCTTCTTGCATTGACCGCTTGTGTCGACACAACGGGTATTAGTGCCGATAGTTCCAAGAACGTACATCCGCAGACGAATGCCAATGCCGCAGTGAGCGTCGTGGAATACGGCGATTTCCAGTGTCCTGCCTGTAAGGCAGCTCATTCGGTTGTGACAAAGCCCATGATTGAAAAGTACGGCACACAAATTCGTTTTGAATTCCGTCAGTTCCCGCTCAGCTCCATTCATCAGTATGCCATGGCAGCCGCGGAAGCCAGTGAGTGCGCTGCGGATCAGGGAAAGTTTTGGGAGTTTGTGGATGTGAATTACTTGAATCAGGAAAAGTTGAATACTTCTGTTCTGGAAGATTGGGGAAAGCAGATCGGATTGGATATGGACCTCTTCAATCGTTGTCGTACCTCCCACATCAAGAGAGATGCGATCCTTGCAGAATACGATGCCGGTACCAAGTTGGGTGTTCAGGGAACGCCGACATTCTTCGTGAACGGAAAAAAGACCTCAAGCACCATTGGTGATATCGGCCAGGCGATCGAGGCTGCATCCGGAAATATGGGAAGCAAACTGTAAATCGTTTTAGCGATCTTGCAGTTGAGCGAATCCGTAGAGGGAGCCGAGAGCATTGTCCCAGAGGACTGCCGTGCGGTATGTCCGTGTCGCGTCTTTTTTTGAAAGGACGTAGGTTTGTGCACCATACGGATTTTTCAGTGCGCCTAAATCAATCGCCGTTTCATCCGGGAAGCGAACGTCGCGCGGGTCTACTGCGTTTGTAAGATAGACATGCAACGACGGTCCCGGGGTCGCGATAAAATCCGTACTGAAGAACAGTGCGCCATCGAGAAATGTCACTGTGCCGATGGTGAGATCTTTGGGGCTCATCAGACTGCCGTTCATCCCTTTTCCTTGTCGCGCTGCAGCTTCTTCTGCGTGTTTGGTTGCCTGAATACGCGTGCGTTCTACCAGAGATTTCTTGTCGGCTTTTTGGAGAATAGGATCTTTCCTTAATTCGAGGCTGACCATTTGCTCGCTCAAATCTGTGTAGTAGCGCTGTGCGAAGAGCGGATTTTGGAGGCTTTCATCCAATGATACGCTGTTTGCGGGAGTGCTGCCGCTGCATGCAGCAAGGAAGAGAGGAGTGGCCAAGAGAAGAGCGCGCGCGTGTTTCATAGAGTGAGTGGATACTAAAAGGAGATCCCAGTGTAGAGGGAAAAAAGTATTCTTTGCAATGATCAAAATTTTGTCAATTTGCGCTGAATGGGACCCCGTGAGAGGTATACATCAGGCCGGCTTTCCGCATAATTGAGGCATTTTTCTTGATGAGATACATATGGTTGAGAACCGCCTCGCGCAGTTCGCCGTAGGTTACATCGTCATCCACCACGGATGTCCAATACCCGAATTTGGGATCGTCTGCATATTGCGCCACGCCGCGCATCACCTCGTGCATGCCGGATTTATTGGTGTAGACCACTTGGGCAGACACACAGTCGCCTTGCATGGCTGCGGTGGTCGCGGTTTTTCCTTTCATGATATTGCGTTCGAGTTTTGACGTATGGCCGTTGGCAATGCGGTCCTCGGTCGCTTCCTGATGTTCTTCGTTATAGCTGTGTTCGTTATCCATATGCGGATCCGAGTATCCATGAATAATAACCCAGTGGCGGTTGTAGTAAATTTGCCACAGACGTTTGAGCACGTTTGGATTGGAATGGCCCAGCGCCTCTTCCGTCATCCAGCGCATATTGGAAGGGAGTTGTTCCATTATTGCCTGTAGCTGGAGCATGGCCTTCATGCCTTCCGCTTCTATGTCGCCGCCGGTTTCTTTGGTCTGATGTAAGCGCAGATAGCGCTCGATGGATTTGAGCGAAGGATCGGCAGGGTTAATAGCTTTCGCTTTGTTCAATAACTCTTCTGCATAATCCCAATCGTTCGTGTCCATGGCATGACGGATATCTAGACGCAGTTTCGGGAGATTGCCGCTTTCGTTTACATCGTCATTCATGCGGGATTTTACTTCATCCAAATACGCGACGCGCTGGTCATAATCCGCCAAGAGGAATCGATCCAGCGACCATTTGTCCAAACCGTGTGGAATGCCGTCTGCATTCATTTCTTTATTGTATTCATTGAACGTCTCGCGTGCCTTTTTCCAGCGTCCCGCATACACACTCACAATATCTTTCATGAATGCTTTCACCTCGTCCGGCGTTGTATTATTTTCAAACACGCGGCGCATCCATACTCCTACTTTTTCTCGGTGCAGCGATCCATTGGCGACATATTTTTTGAGCTCTTCTTTGACCGATGCATGCAGTTCTTCCAGTCCTTTATCTTTGGAAAGGAGCATTGCCTTAATGCTATCAACCAAATTTCTGCGGCGCGGATACTTCAATTCCAAGAATGATTCTTTATCTAAAAAGACATCAATATCGTCCATCTGCTCTTTTGATATGCGTTGGACGCGGGGATTCTTGCGAAGCGTTTCTGCTTCTGCGGCTACTTTTTCCCATTCACGCAGACGTTCCGGAAGCACTTCATCAATGTATTTTTCCTTCGCTTTGTAGGCCACGCTTCTGTCCATAAAATTCGCACGGACTTCATCAATCGTGCGACGCGAAATTGCTTTATTTTCCAACTTCAACAGAGCATTCATCATTTTACTGTAGAGCTGAATGGCGCTGTCGCGTTGCATTTGCATTCTGCCGTTCGCGTAGCTTTCCCATCCTTCCAAATCCTTTTTGTCTTTTATATATTTCAGCCCTTCCAAAAGACGTTTCGTTTCATCTTCCGAGGCAGCACCCGTGGAGTAATACGTGACGTCCACGAAGTCATCGACTTGCTGTACCACAGCCAATAAACGACGATGAAATTCATCGACTGGAATACCGTCAATGCTTCCTTCTTTGTCTTCGCTCACATTTGTATCTGCCGATGGGAGAGCGATGTCGAGTGGCATAGGTGTGCAGGGCATTTTGCTGTTTTTGGAAGACGAACTCAAGTATTCCGACCACAATATATAGTGTGCGATAGCAGTGGTAACTACTAGAAATGCTCTATGAGCCATAAGCGATAAGCGATAAGCTGTGAGCGACTCATTCCTTTTTATTATGATTTTATCTGATCGCGACATTAAGAAAGCCATTGAATCCGGACGTGTAAAAATTGATTCTGCTCAACCGGAACTTTTCAGGCATATCCACGCAAGCTCGATGGATTTGCGTTTGGGAAATACATTTAAACTCTACGAACACAGCAAGTTCGCCATCCTCGATCCTAAAAATCCGGAAACGTTCACGGATAGAATGAGAATGATTACCATTACGGAAGGAGATTCCTTTATTGTGCAGCCCGGAGAATTTGTATTGGGAGTGACCATGGAAAGCATTACCGTCCCCGATGACCTTGTTGTAAGAGTGGAAGGTAGAAGTTCATTAGGTCGCTTAGGTATTATTGTGCATTCCACTGCAGGATTTGTGGACCCGGGATTTTCCGGAACCATCACACTTGAAATCAGCAACCTTAACCGTATGCCGGTTGCCCTCTATCCCGGAATGCGTATCTGCCAGCTGGCGTTTGAAATGATGACCAGCCCCGCAGAGACGCCGTATAACATGAAGCCAAACAGCAAGTATCTGAATCAGATTTTGCCTGAAGAAAGCAGAATCATGACGGATACGGAATTTGCAAAGAGCATGTTATAAATGCGGATGTCGGGATAATGCCGGTGTTTGAGACTGGATTTTTTTCTGTATTTATGTTATTTCAGTATTCTTCGTCCCGGTTGGTCCGGGAACGAGGCATGTAGATACTGGCCTTTGGCAACATTGGAGAGACGACGATGAAAATTTTGGTGTTGGTCATGGGAATCCTATTCTGCGGTACAGGGACAGTCTTGGCATCCGAGACTACTCATGCGGCAGAGGTGGCACCCATCAGTCATGAATTGCAACAATTGGCAACGGCGCTATTCGCTCTTGCAGTGCTCCACACGTTTTTAGTCGGGAGGTTCAAAGCATGGGCGCATCGGTATCGCGAAGGAAGCATTCAGGAGAATATCCTGCACTTGCTTGGCGAAACGGAAGCGGTGTTTTTGTTTTGGGCAGCCGCCCTTTTTACGTGCATTGCAGCGCTTGGAGGATGGCACCAGTCCATTGCCTATATTGAAGGCCTGGATTATACGGAGCCAAAATTTGTTTTTGTAATCATGGCCATTGCGGCTACACGGCCGGTTGTTGAAGTGGTCGATAGTATTATCCGGACTGTTGGGAAAGTGCTGGAGGTCATGACACCGTTTAGTCAGGTGCAGGCATTTTTACTCAGTGCTCTTTTTGTCGGCCCTTTGCTCGGTTCTTTTGTAACGGAGCCTGCGGCTATGACCGTGACTGCCATGGTGTTGAAGAAGGAATTTTTTGATCGTGGCATCAGTAAAGCGTTGATGTATGCAATTATCGGCGCGCTTTTCGTCAATGTTTCCATTGGCGGAGTGCTGACGAATTTTGCCGCACCGCCGGTACTCATGGTCGCAAAAACATGGGGCTGGACGACTGAGTTTATGTTTTTGCATTTCGGATGGAAGGCAATGCTCGCAGTCGGCATCAATGCCCTTGCCTTGGTCTTGTACTTCTCAAAAGAATTGCATGATATGGCATTGGATTCGGAAGTTCTTGATCTGGATGGGGCAGAAGATGTCCCCGTTCTAGCCGTGCCGATTTGGGTGAAGGCAGTGCACGTGGCTGCGATGGCATTTGTGGTTTTTACCAGCCATCACAGTGATGTGTTCTTCGGAGGATTTGTGATATTTCTGGGATTTTGTGCAGTCACGAAAGAATTCCAGGAACCGCTGAAACTCCGCGAATCGTTGCTGGTTGGCGGATTTCTTGCGGGATTGGTGACGATGGGCGGGCTGCAACAATGGTGGCTGCAACCGCTCTTGGCTTCGCTGGGAGAATTTCCATTGTATGTCGGTTGCACCGCATTGACCGCGGTGACCGATAACGCGGCTCTTACGTATTTAGGGTCGCAGGTACAGGGGTTATCCGAAGAAATGAAATATGCACTCGTTGCAGGCGCGGTTACAGGAGGGGGCTTGACGGTTATTGCGAACGCTCCAAACCCCGCCGGGTATTCCATCCTTAGCGAGAGTTTTGAAAAAAGGTTCAACGCAGGCATTAGTCCACTTGGACTTTTACTTGGCGCATCGTTTCCAACGGCAGTCGCGTTTATCTGCTTTTGGTCTCTCTAATTCTTGAAGAAAGGGCCATAGACTACGTATCCCTGTGTCGCATGTGCGCACAGGGATTTTTTGGATGTGAGGTCGTAAAGATCGAAACCGACCCCAGTGCTGCGCGTTTGCGGCATTGGGGTTTTTGATGAATCAGTAAGAAGAATGATGATGAATACAGCGTGTACCAAGTGTATGCTCCAAATTATGGAAGGATTGGAAGAAGTGCAGGCAGTAATCAATACAGCAGAGGTGGATCTGCAGGCAGAGCTTGAGCGAAGTGACAATCCTTGGCTTGCTTGTTATGTCACCCGTCTGACAGGCGTGCGTTCAACATTGGAGCTGTCACCACATCGTAAAAATGCAGAGCTGCATGCTCGCATCACTGCTTTACTTCAAAAGAAAGATGAGGTGTGGGAGGTCCATGGATGGGATCCTCCTAACTCTATTAAACAAGAATTATTGAGAGGAATACAAAGATTGCTTGACTGAGGATGGTGGACGATCTCGGGATCGAACCGAGGACCTTACGAATGTGAATCGTACGCTCTAACCAGCTGAGCTAATCGTCCAAGCAAACGGGAGCATAGTGTATGCAAGGAAAGTCGCTCGGGCAATCGGCATTTTATGTCAGGGAATGGGAGCGTGACGGATGACGAATGGAAAGTGACGTTGGATGTTTGCCATGATAGTTGCAAATTTTGTTATTTATTGTAATTTAATGCAAAAAGCGGCCCTTTTACAGCACCATACCATTCCTTTAAAAAGCGGAGTCCATAGCATGTACGTTGCACTTGTTGAACTGCAGAAGTTTTTATGGATTTTTATCCAAGTATTTTTTACTCTGAAGATTTTTGAAGGACTGATTTACCACACTCTTACGACCGGGCGTGGTCAATGGAGTATCTTCTATGGCTGCAGATTGAAATCGATCTGCGAGTCGTTTGTTGTTTTCGTTGTCTTAGTAGTTCCTTTGTTTGTTTTGTTCCATGTTCCCGTTCTTAATTGGTCCATACTGAATGTTCTTGTTCCAAGAGGAGATAGCGCACGCATTGGTACAAATCTGTATTTGCTCCCTCTCAATCTTCCGTGGATCGGTTGGATATTTATGGCACTGCTCGTTTTTAACATTCCACTGCTTGCATACATAGAAGAGGATATCTTCCGGCGGGGTACAGAAACGACGTGGGATGTCATTCGTCGCAGTCTGAAGTTTGGATTTGTGCACTGCCTCATCGGGTTACCGCTGTGTGCAGGTTTGATGCTTTCTCTTATGGGCTTTTGGTATACCTATCACTATTTCAAAGGAGGAACGGTGCGTGCGGCAATGTATCACGCCCTGCATAATTTATGGGTGATGTTTACGCTTTTGATGCTCAAGTTGTTAGTGACTTGAGCAAAACGGGAACCGAGAGGTTCCCGTTTTGACAGTGATTTATTTTTATCTATTCTTTGTTGTAGAAAAGAATCGGCTCCCGGTTCTTACGATGTCGCTCATTTTCAGAAAGGGCTACGACGATGAACAGTTCACTGGATTTCCGCGTGTCCGATATGAAGAATCCCATCTTTGCCTTACGGCCGAAAGAGGAAACGCCATCCGCTCAGCACTTTCCTTGGGTTTTGGCCGCAGTGCTCTGTGTCGTGATTGTTGCAGTCACCCTCTCCTAAGGGGTGCGTTCATTACAATTTCCTTTCAGAATGGGCACATACGCCCGTTTTATGCCGGAGTTTCCGGTATAAAACGGGCTGTTTTCCTGTATCCTGTAGCCATGTCCTCCATCCGCCCCGACCGCATTCTCTATAACGACGAACACCTGCTTATTGTGAATAAGTTGGAAGGAGAGTTAGTGGTGGCTGCGGGGGGATTTGGCAAGAAGCCGCTCTTTGATTTTTTGAAGAAAGATTACCCAACACTTCGTGTAGTGCACCGTCTCGACTTCGGAACATCCGGTGTGATTGTGTTTGCAAAAACCGCGGAGGCGGTGCGCAAAATTCGCGAGAAAGAATTCAGAGGTTGGATCAAAACATATCGCGCGTTGGCTGCGGGATTTATCGATAGGAAAACCGGTACCATAGATCGTCCGCTTCCCGCTCGTACCAGCAAAGATTTGGTCCCCGCCGTGTCCCATTTTAAAGTCTTGGAGCCGTTCCGCTCTGCAACCTACGTTGAAGTGCAGATTGATACCGGACGCAAGCATCAGATTCGTCAGCACTTAAAATTCATCGGGCATCCGCTCTTGATGGATCCGCTCTACGGCAATGAAGAACTGAATAAATCTTTCCAGAAAAAACATCACTACCATCGTTTTTTCTTGCATGCCTACTCGCTTGATTTTCCGCATCCTATTACCGGAGAGAAGTTGCACGTAGAGGCGCCGGTTTCGCCCGTGTTTGAGAAGGTGTTGAAAGAGCTCCGGACGGATCTTTAGTTGTCACACTAAGCTCGCGCTCCGTGTCATGCTGAGTCCGTCGAAGCATGGGGTTTTTCTTAAAAGGTAGCTTCCCTCCGGGGGCCACTGCCGTGGGGGCGTCCCTTTTTGGCCTTGCCCCAAAAAGGAACCAAAAAATGCGGTCCGACCAACTTTCCACCCCACTTGCCCCTTCACCCTCCGTGGTCGGACTCCTCGCCACGAGCGATTACAATTGCTGAAGCAATTGTAGAGCGGAACTTTCTTTTTTTATTGTTCCGTTACTCGGTTATTCCATTACTCCGTTACTCGATCCCCATAACTCATAACCCATAACTCATAACTCATAACTGAGTGGCGTGCGGGTGGGCAGAGCTCTATACTTCAATCATGCGCGTCCTTTCCGGAATCCAGCCATCGGGTCAGTTGCATTTAGGCAATTATTTTGGCTCCATTAAGCCGAATTTTGAATGGGTGGGAAAAGCGGATCACAATATTTTCTTTGTGGCCGATCTGCATGCGCTTACAACGGTGCAGGATCCGAAGGTCCTTCGAGATATGCGTTTGGATGTGGTGCTCGATTATTTGGCATGTGGATTCGATCCAAGCAAGGCAACCATTTTTTATCAGTCCGATGTGCCGGAGCACACGGAACTTATGTGGGTCCTCTCCACGCTTTCTCCCATGGGACTTTTGGAGCGTGCGGTGAGTTACAAAGATAAAGTGGAAAAGGGGATTGCTGCATCGGTGGGACTGTTCACGTATCCGGTCCTCATGGCTGCGGATATTTTATTGTACGACACGAATCTTGTTCCTGTTGGCAAAGATCAGAAACAGCACGTGGAAATTGCGCGCGATCTTGCTGTAAAATTCAACAATGCATTTGGCGATACCTTTACTCTCCCCGAGCCGCAAATCCGCGAAGATGTAGCGGTGGTACCGGGAACGGATGGGCAAAAAATGAGCAAGAGTTACGGCAATACCATTCCCATCTTTGGACCGGAAGCGACCATCAAAAAAGCGATCATGGGTATTACGACCGATTCCACCGGTCCCACGGAACCGAAAGATCCGGATACGTGTACGGTGTATCAGATTCATAAACTTTTCTTATCGATTGAGGATCAGAAAACGCTTTCTGATGATTATCGCGCAGGTATTTCGTATGGAGATGCAAAAAAGAGGCTTTTTGAAGCGTACATGGATCACTTTGGAGCAATGCGCCAGAAGCGAGACGCCTTGGCTGCCGATCCTGCGCATATTGAAGCTGTTATGAAAGAAGGTGCTGCGAAGGCATCGGCTATAGCCTCAAAGACCATGGAAAAGGTCAGGAAGGCTGTTGGATTGCGCTAAAAGGTGAATTACGCTATAATAGAGACAACATTCACACACATCCATTTCCTTCCTCTTGTATGAAGAAAACCTTCAAGAAGTCCGAATATTTCCTTGCTGCGACTCTCGCACTCATTGCCGGATTCCCGCTTGCCGTGTATCCGCCGTCTTTTCCGACGGAGTCGGTTCTCGGAGCGTCTCTGGTGGCAGGGATTAATGTGCAGGAGAAGGCACTCGATAATTATAAGAATTATCGCGATAACCGTCGCGATTACCAAAAGGCGACGGCGCTGTGTGAAAAGTTGCGTGGAGATGATAAAGATGTCGACTGCCCCAGCATTAATGATAGTGCCGGCATTCAATATTTCCTGAAGACACACGAGAATGTGCCCGCCCCCGCTGCCATGTCCGGCAAAATCGTTCAATCCATGGAAGATCTGACGCCGTACGATCAGAATCTTATTCGTTGGTACCAGAAGGCCAATGTTTGCCCCGTATCCATGAAAGAATATCTTCCCGGATTCTATGAGCTTTGCCAGTCCGTACTGCGTTTGAATCGCGTGCGCGGACGTACCGTCATTACCGGTCCGAATGGTGCGGAAAGCGAACCCGCTGCAACGCTGGACGAAATAATCAGAGCGAATAAGGGAATAAAGCGCACATGGTAATGTGTCCTCTGTACTCGAACCAGATGCACATCCCATCACAATACAGCCATACTTTGCTGTAAGATCATCCTATGCAAACGTTCATTCTTGCCTCTACCAGTCCGCAGCGTTCCGCTCTTTTGAGCGGGCTTGGTCTGGATTTTACGATTGTCCCCAGTACCGTCGATGAAGACATTCATCCGGAAAAAAATCCGGTGCAGCGTTGCCGAACGCTCGCACGACTGAAAGCGGAGAACGTTGCGTATCTACATGCGGGATCGTTTGTGCTCGGTGCCGATACGTTAGTGGTCAGTAAAAATGGAACGCTTCTTGAAAAACCTGTCGATGCAGATGCGGCTCGGCAGATGCTTCGTGAGCAGAGTCATGGAATATCAACGGTACACTCGGCGATTTGTTTGATCGATACAAACGGTCAACTACATGAAGGAGTGGATTCATCGTCTGTGCATTTTCGTGCACTCACCGAAGAAGATATTGAGTGGTGGATAGGGACCGGACTCTGGCGCGGCCGGAGTGGCGCCTTTCAGATAGACGGTCCCGGCCAGATGATGATTGAACGAATTGAAGGGGATTGGTCCGGCATTGTCGGACTCCCTGTGTATTTGTTCGGGCAGCTTGCGAAGCAGGCGCGGCTTTCACTGTAAAAGCCTGTCTACTTATTGTTCGCTGTTTGGGACGGGTACGGATTCTCCCGGTACCGGAACAGGAGGTGTATAATCGCCGGCTGCGGGGCCACCCATCGGATCGTCTGTCGTCTCTTTTGTATCGTCGTCTCCGTCTGACCACATAAAAGTAGGGGGAACAAGTATTCTTTTAGTATACGAGTTTTCGCAAGGCGATCAAAAAAATGGGCATTTTTCTTTCGTACCGATAACTGGTAACAGATAACCGATAACTCGTTATGCCTGCGGCAATCGATAGTTCTGCAATTCCTGATACGGCTTCTTGTAGCCGGGCATCATGGATTCCACTTCGCGCCAGTAGCTTGCGGAATGGTTTGCTTGTTTGCGGTGAGCGAGTTCATGCACAATCACGTAACGCAGTAAGCCTGCAGGAACAAAGAGCAGCGCCGCATTCAGCATAATGACTCCGCGAGGGGAGCAGCTGCCCCATTGTGTGGTTGCAAATTGCAGTCGTACTTCGCGAACGACAACATTGAATGTCTCTTCGTTTATTCTGTGGACGAGTGCGGTAATGCGCGGGAGTTCGCGTTCTGCAACGAGCGTCCAAAACATTCTGTGTAAACGTGCGCGACGAATTTGCGGACTTAGATCAATTTTCCAACCCGTTACCGTTTGTTTGTAAGACGTGCGCGTACTAGGACGCAAAGCGATCACATATTTTTTTCCACTCGCGAGCGTGACCGTTTGTGTCTGACCTCCGGTGAGGAGATGACGAAATGGATCGATCATTTTTTTCTCACGCTCCACAAGAACAAGATGTGTCATGCGACGAAGCAGCGACTGAATGTGTTCCTGCTCTTCCGTTTGTGACAAATTTTTTGCGAGCCGAATAATGATGGTATCGTCTTTGCACACGGCACGTGAATGCTTGTTTTTCGTGTATTCTATGCGGTGTCTGAGGTGTCGCTGGCTCATAGGACTGGTAAGCTTAGGCTCGGAAAAAGCCCTTGGGAAGTTGTGTCTTAGCGATGGTTATTTTGTAATCACTCTTTCCGCTTACTTTTCCGCTCCGGTCTGCAGTGACCCACTTTCGGTTGACTGGCTTGCCAGCCTTTTTTGCAGATGTCCTACATTCCAAACCGTGTTTTTGCAGTTGGAAAGCATCTTTCCGGCATTTGAAAGGCTCTTGCCGGCTGCCAAAGATCCGGTTGAGGTTAGGACACCTCGATATGCTTCCGCGCTCTCCTGGAGGCAGGAAAGTGCCTCTAGGGTGGTTTTTTGAATAAGAGGAGTCGTCTTGTTTTCTGCTCCTATTTTCATTATTCCTTTTAACATTAAACCAATGAATGTCAACTGACGATCGGCTCGAATGTGGGTGAGAGCCAGCCAGTAGGGGGCGCGATATTGGGTCTGTAATTTCGCTTTTGTTCCCTCCAAACTTTCGACGGATGTATAGAGGTTTGTATCGAGAGCGTTCACAACGGTCATCTCTGCATCGATCAAATTTTTAATGGTGAGAGCTGCGCCGGATTTTGTAAGAGGCGTTATTGCCGGCAGTGCATCAATGTACAGTTGTTGCTTGCGGAGGAATGAGAGATGCAGGAGCAAATCGCCGCGCATGCAGGTGGTTGCTTGTTTCAAAATGGTATCGCGGTTTGCGCGACGAATGGCATCGAAACACGTGGTGCGATACTCCGTACTTTTTTTGGAATAGAGTGCCACATCGGATTCCCAGCCCGCGGTCTTTGCAGCGGAGAAAAGGAGATCGGATCTTTTTTCCGGCAGCGGACGCGCAAGAAATGATTGCAATGTATTTGTGCGCAGCTGAATAAGTGCTCCTGTTTCTACTTGTTCCACGATAACCGCACCTGTCCCTGAAGCGTTTTCTTCGGCGTACGCAGATGGTGCTGCAATCAGGAGAAGTCCGGTAACGAATGTTGCGAGTGTGATAGGCGAGGAGAATGACTCGCGTATGGTAGCAGTACTTTCTTAATTCTCACCTGTTCGTTTCCGAATTTCCTTTTCTTTTTTTACATAGGCCAACACCGTCTCCACATAGGTTGCATGACTCCATGTAAGCGGAGCAACACTGAGCGGGGCTCCGGAATAGGGATGTAATTGCTCCGGAAGGATGCCGGTATGCGATGCATGGTGCAGTGTCCATTCCAGAGCCTGCTTTGCACTGTCCAAATCTGCGAGTGTTTTTGCACAGGCGATTTTCCACTGCGCATTCCAGAGCGTCGTAATAATCCACGGGTTTCCCGGCACTTCCGTAGCTGGAGCGGTGACCGCTTGGTAGTTATCTATGGTGTAGCGCGCGAGTCCGCCGATTGCGGTATTCACCGTGAGCATTTTTTCGAGCTGTTGCATGGTGGAAACCACGCGTGGATCATCCGGAGGAAGAATGCCGAGCTTCCAAACAATCGCGATACTCGCATCGGGCGTAAGATCGCGTTCGATTGTTTTGCCTCCTTTGCGTTTGATTTTTTTCACGAAGCGCTGCTCTTTTTCGTCGAAGAGATGGAAGAGGAGAGCCTGTTTCATTTCGTCCGCCACATTGTGATAGTGCTCGGAATGCGTGACGTGCCCGAGCATTTGGGACATGTGTGCCGCAGCCTGCAAACCGGCAATCACCGTTGCGGTTGTGTAGGTGAATACGCCGCGGTGTTCTTCCCATAAATCGTAACTCGGGAGCGGAAGCCCCGTTGCCTCTTCGCGGAAGTCACACAGGAACTGCGCGGCTTTGCGAATAAAGGTTTCGTACATGTTTTGTAAGAATTCGAAATCTTGGGTTTTTTCGAAATGTTTATTGAGTGCGTAGAGTACGAGCGATGTTTCGTCTTCTTGGAGCGGCAACTGTGCTTCACCATCGCGGAACCACGGATGCCACGAGGATCCGACCGAACCGTCCGGGTTATATTTATGGAGCATGTAGCCGTCCGGAGACTGAACTCTTTCACAGAATTCAAAGAAGCGACGGGCAACTTCGCTGTAGCCGGCTTCATCGAGCGCGAGCGATACGAAGGCTCCGTCTCGCGGCCAGACATAGGTATAGGTATCGCGGTTAAAGGCCATAATGTCACTGTCCGCAGCGGCTACGATGCCTCCGTGATTATCGGCATGGGTGCGGATCATCATTAAGCTTCTTTTGTAGAGATCAATACTGCCTGCGGAGAGCGATCCAAAATCATCCGTGGATTTATGCACCCAGCTTTTCCAATAATTCGCGGTATTGCGCATAAGTCGCTCCGGCGTTTCTTCCAAGATGACTTGCTGGAGCTTCACGACTTCATCGAGCGTCGTCCCCAGACACAGCCACATCACGACTTCCGTTTCCGTGTGAGGAGGGACAATCGAATGAATGGCAACCGTGGAATCGACCGATCCTTGCTCGATAGTATTCTGGGCAAGAACGCCGTCTTCCGCGTCTTTCCATGTTCCCAAATATCCGCGGTAGTTTGCTTTGCCGACGGAGAAGGATGAAATACCGCAGCTTCCCACGCGCTTCATACTGTGGAGTACGGAGTCGTACGCGCCACCTGCGTGGCCGATGAAACATTCTTCGGGATTGCTGGTTTCGCCGCCAATCAAAAAGTAACGTGTCTGGCGATAGTGGATGACGGAGTTTGTATAGGGCTCGTAGAACGCGGTATCTTTCTGGTTGTCTCCGTAAATGTGGAAATCATGATGGAAGAAAATTTTCACGATCTTCTCTTGATCGTCCAAGCTATGAACCAGAAACCTGCGCATGAGGATGTTATGGACGGGGTGCACGCAGTCTTCGACGGTCATGGCGATCCCCAGTTTTTCGTTGGTCAGTTTGGATTCTGCTACCAGCGTATCGGTCTTGTAACCGAGGGTGATTTGCCAACTGTCATCGGTAGTCCACGCAAATCCCTTTCCTTCCACAAACACACCCAGTCGATGCATGGTTCCAAACGTCGTGTGATCCTCCATCCCCACATACGGGAAGTAGAGATCGCGCATTTGGAGGCGATCATCGAAGGCCGCAAGGACGGTGCCGTTTCCGAGGATGATTGATCTAGGCATATAAATGTAAAATTTAAAATGTAAAATGCAGAATTATAAATTTATGCAGGAAGACAGGGGCGTGGGCTCATTTTTCATTTTACATTCTACATTTTTCATTCCCGTCACTCTCGTTTTTAAATCACATAACGCATGACTATATCGCCTGTAAGCTTCGTACGGCGAGTCGTATGGACTGAAGTATTTATGGACGTCACCATCGCTCCAGTACTTGGTGCACATGTAGTAGAAGTGATCCGATGTCAGAAGTTTGCGCCACGTTTCCAGAAGTTCCGGGTCGCCTGTTTTTTTGACTGCGTCTTCCATGGCATACACGGCGTCCATGGCGGAGCGTTGAATATGGTTTCCCAGCCACGCGGACAGATCGCGTTCGGTGTCGGCCCAGGAGATGGTGTTATGTGCGTCGTACGTATCCGAATGATCTTTGTTCCATGTATCGAGGACTGTTGAAGGAGTAGCCGCATGAATACCGCGGGCCTCGCAATCGGCCGGGAGACTTCGAAGAAAATCGAAAATGCCCGTGTGTTCCCACTGATGTTCGCCGAAGGTTTCGTAGTCCATGAAGAGGTTGATGCTGTGGCCGCTGTTTCCTTTCAGCCAGTCTGCGTAGGTGTGACTCATGAGCGGGAAGCTGGCCCAGTTTTTATCCGAAAATCGGAATGCAACGTCGTCGCTCAATCGGTAATTTTTGAGCAGAATATGGATTGATTCACTCGCGTTTTTAAGTGGACGATGCTCGTTGATGATCTGTTCTTTTTCCGGAGAGAGTTGGAACTCAGGTGGGCGGTAGGGCGTATTCGGGCTTCGTTCCCGAAGCAGGTGATCCGCGCCTTCGGCAATGATTCCCTTGAATCCCATCAGCTTTACGGTCTGAGCGATTTCGTTGTTGAAAATAAGTTCGGTGTTTCGGAAGACGCTCGGGGTTTGCCCGAAGAGTTCCTGAATTTTTTCCACATGCTTTTTTACTTGAGCGCAGAATTCCGGAAGGGACTTTATGGAACTCAAGGAGTGATAATACGTTTCCGCCAAGAATTCGACGCGGCCGGTTTTTGCAAGCGCTTGGAACGATTCCAGAACATCGGGTCCGTATGCTTCGCACTGGTCCAAAAAGACGCCGGAGAGGGAATAGGAAATGGCGAAGGTCGGATGCTGTTCCAAAAGCTCGAGCATCAATGTATTTGTAGGCAGGTAGCATTTCTCCGCTACTTTTCGGAAGATGGCCGCATTCTTCTCGTCATCAAAATACGCAGTGTCAGCCTGGCCGATATCGCGGACACGCAGATCCTTCAGGCGGTAGGGCTGATGTACCTGGAAGTAGAAGCAGAGGAGGGGTGGTGAGTTATGAGACATGAGTTATGAGTTATGAGTGATTAGGAAATGATATCTTGGTAAATAGAGCTCACGGCGCCGGCTTGGTTTTTCCAGCTGAGGCGTTTCAGAACGTTCGGGGCTTCGGCAATAAGCTGTTCGGCGAGCGGAGTTTCGCGGAGGATGGTGAGGATACAATCCGCGAAGCGTTCGGTGTCCCAGAAGTCGACCACGAATCCATGATCAATCACTTCAGCAGCACCGGATTGTCTACTGAGCACAACCGGAACGCCGTGCCCGATTGCTTCCAGCGCCACAAGTCCGAATGGTTCACTGAGTGACGGCATTACAAAACAACTGGCCTGACGGTAGAGGCTGCTTACTTGATCGCGGCTTACTTTTCCCGTGAACGCCATACAGTCCGTCAGTCCGAGTTCGCAGGATTTTTCCATCAATTCATTCAGCATGCCGCCCTCACCGGCCATGACAAACTGTACGTCGGGGCGCAGTTCATGAATAACCTTTGCCGTTTCCAAAAATTGCCATGGGTTTTTCTGCACCGTCAGACGGCCTAGGAAGAGGACGAGAGGCGGCTTTGTGCCAACATCGGTAATGATATCGGTGCTCTTTGCAATCGGTTGATCGTGCCCGTTATGGACGACGCGGATTTTATCCGCAGGAATGCCGTAGCGGTTTACGAGAATAGTTTTTGTATAGTTACTGACGGCAATGACCGTGTCTGCAGCCATGAGTCCCTGCTGCTCGCGATCATAAATCCATTGGTTCGGATGAAAGTCCGTACGATCCAGTTCCGTCGCATGGATATGAGCGACGAGCGGGACACGATGATGGGTCGCCGCTTTCATACCGGCGCCGTAGGTCATCCAGTCATGACAGTGAATCACATCGGGATCAATGTCGTGTGTCATGCGGACGCTCATGTCGGAAAAGCGTTCCACCGCTTCTCCTAAATCCGGGCCGTACAAATCTTGGATCTCTTCTCCCGGCGCTTCCATGTGCATGCGTGATGCAAATTCTTCCACGGTTTCATAGGGTCGCAGCGTACTCTTCACATATCGGATGACAGGAACATCATCACCCGGTCCGCGTACCACAAGTCCGGTCATTCCGTCTTGCGCAGATGTCGGTAAAATTAATGTGACCTGTACCCCGTTTTTCAAAAGTCCGCGCACCAGTCCATGACACGCAACGCCGAGTCCACCCGAGTGGAGTGGGGGATATTCCCAGCCGAACATAAGCGAGTGCAGAGACATGTGTGTTTTTGTTTTGTGTGAGCCGGAAACGCTTCATCGGCAAATCTATAGATTATAGCATAAAAATGCTGTTTTGATGAGGGAAGAGACCTTCCAAAACGTGTGATTCATGGTGAAACATCTCTTTCTATTTTTTGGCTTCTGGAAGCCTATTTTTCGACTTTTTGCAGGATGTGATGCACACCTTTTTCAATCGGTTTTAACGCACTGGGTGCAAGATCTGCTTTTTGCTTCAAAAAACGTTCCAATTCTCTGCATAATTTCTGTTCTTGATACGCTTCAAAAATGCGCGGATCGATGTAGTATTTTCTGCAGGTAGCAGGCCTGTTCCCAAGGACAAGTGCCGCTTCTTTTACTGCACATGCCACACAATTTTTTATAAATTTTTCGTCATCGCTTTCTCCGAGCTTCAGAAGTGACTCTGCCGCCTGAATAGTTCCGCCCCATGTGCGGAAATCTTTGGCGGTAAATTCTTCTTTCACAATGTCGTGAATATAGGCGTTCACATGTTCGGAATTGACGGGAACTTTTCGGCCACTTGCATCGATGTATTGAAACAGCTCATGTCCCGGAAGTTCTTGGCAATCGCGAATAATACGCGCGACACGTCTGTCGTGAATGGAAAGATCTTGTTCCACTCCGCTTTTTCCTCGGAAGGTAAAACGAATGGTGAAACCCTCCACGTTTACATGTTTAGGGCGGAGTGTGGTGAGTCCGTATGACTTATTTTCTTTCGCATATTCTTCGTTTCCAATGCGCATGTGTGTCATGTCCAACAGTCGTACGACCGTTGCCAGAATTTTTGATTCCGTTTGTGAACTTTGTTGCAAATCTTCAAACACACGATGGCGAATGGATGGTAGTACAAAGCCAAAAGAAACCAACTTGTCGTATTTGGTTTTGTTGCGTAATCTTTGCCATTTTTCATGATATCGATACTGTTTTCTGCCTTTTATATCGCGTCCCGTTGCCTGAATATGCCCGCGCGGAGAGGGACAGATCCAGACGTGCGTCCACGCCGGTGGAATGACTAATGCCGAAATGCGTCCCAAAGTGTCTTCATCTTTGATGATGTGGCCGTCTGTATCGGTATACATAAAATGCGTGCTCTTTTTCTGTCGCGTGATGCCGGGAACTGTATCCGGCATGTAGCGGAGGCCTGCATCTTTGGCAGCTTGTTTCGGATCCAGATCTTCGGGCAGTTCAGCAGGCATGGCCGTAGCGTAGCACACGGAAATACGAAATCAGAAGCGCGAAATACGAGGCAATAGTAAATGTTGAATGAAAAACATTGAAAGTTGAAACACTGCTGTTTCAACTTTTAAATTTCAATATTTGATATTTAACTTTCCTTCGTATTTCGTATTTCGCGCTTCGTATTTCTATGCTCAGAGCATAGCCCAGTCTCCCTTATCGCGGCGGACCGTGCGTCCGTCACCGCTAGAGGGCTCTGGAGGCTGCTTCGCTGCCGCGTATCGTGCGGCATCGTCGGCGCGGCGTCTGTCGTCTGCTGCCTTTTTCTTGGCTATTGCTTCATTCTTTTTTGCCTGATTTTCTGCTTCCATTCTTGCTTTTTCTGCATCAATCTTTGCTTGTTCCGCTGCTTGTTCCGCTTCGTGAGCGGCTTTATCGGCCTTGATAACATCTTCTGCAGTGGTCGTCATAAAAGTGTGGGGGAAGATCCACACTCTATGACGTTTGAGATCGATTGTTCTTTCAGCGGCGCTTTTTTGCTGCCGCCTTTTTAACTTTTTTTGCGGGTGCTTTTTTCGTTGGCTTTGCTTTTTTTACAGTCTTTTTAGCTTTTGATGCAGGCTTTTTCATGGTCTTTCCCTTTTTTGCCGCCGTCTTCTTTGCGGTCTTTGCTTTCTTTGTGACTTTCTTTGCCGTCTTTTTTGGTGCAGCCTTCTTCGTCTTTTTAGCGGCGACTTTCTTTGTCACTTTTTTTACTTTCTTGACCGGTTTTGCTTTCTTTGCGGCAGCCTTTTTCTTGGGAGCCGCTTTCTTTGCTTTCTTGGCTGCAACTTTTTTTGCAGGTTTTGCTTTTACAACTTTCTTGGGTGCCGTCTTTTTTGGCGCACTCTTCACTTCCGGTTTTGCAGCAGGAGTGGAGGCGTATTCCGGTTCATCGTCTTTCACAAGCGGCATGGCTTGGATCATTTCCAGAATTTCTTCCACCGGTTCAGATTGGACGCTTTCGGGAGCTTTATTTTGCTCCGGACGTTCCTGAGGCGGGTAACTAAAGAGACTTTCAAACGTGCCGTTGTTGTTGGGTTCTGGTGTGTACATAGCGATAAATGGTAACAGGTAGAAAGAAAATTTCAAGCGGGCTTCATTTTGCCTTTGTTTGTAAAACAAATCATTGTCTTAAAATGTTGCAGTGTACTTTGCCATTTTTTGTCTGTTCGTTGCAATAAAAAAGAGCTGCATTTCGCAGCTCTTTTTAAGAATTCGAAGAGTGAATTAACGAACTGTATCCTCGCTCAATTCAATGTCCAAACGCATGAGCAGGCGGATATTGTCCTGGTAGCAAATGGCAGCGAAGTCGCGGCCACCCTTTTCGCGGATGCAAATATTCCAGAGTTTGTTGCTGCGTGCCGTGCGCAGGTTGAACATTTCTTCATCGGTATCGATGTCTGCATTCAAGACCGTTTCATCAACAGGAGCTGCAGTCATAGTAACAGTCGGTTCCATTGGAACATCTGTTGCGGTCGTCGTTGCCTCTTCTGTTACAACAGGGGCTACTACTGCAGCGACCGTTGCCTTCGGAAGAAGTCCGGCGCTTCCAAGCCATGCAAGGAGGGAGCCGTTCTCTACGTATGTCTTGAGGGGCTGTGTGAGGCCGTAGCTGTAGTCGCAGCTCTGTACCTCTGTACCGGCAATTTCGTAACATGGGTGGCTCATGTAGCCTACAATGTCGAATTTAGCCTCTGCAAAGGGGCCTTCTGTAATGCCGTTAGGAGAGAGCATGGCGAAATCCATTGCGACAGACGGAACGGAGCCTGCAGCGCCTGCAAAGCCGATTGTGAGGCCAAAGATTGTGGTCAATCCTGCCAACACAGAGTATTGAAGGTGTTTCGTAGACTTATTCATAACCAAAAGGGGGAAATGGAAGGTCTTGGCAGGAGCCAAGGGGTACACTGTACCGTATTTAAAAGGTATTGCAAGTCATTTTGTATTATTGTCAAATCTTATTACAAAAGGACACTTTGGGTCATGTAAATGGCTCTTTTGGAGTTATTGGTAACCCATTTTTAAAGGGGAAAATACGAAGCGCGACATACGAAATCCGAAGGAAAGCTCAATAATGAATACTGAAACATGAAAGTTGAAACAGTACTATTTTAACTTTCGATAAGTATGAATTCAGCATTCAATATTCCCTCGGATTTCGTGCTTCCACCCTTCGCCTCTTGGCTACGGGGGACAAGATGTCGGATTTCGGATTTCCGAAGGATCATTTTATGCTAAGCTCTGGGCCTTAAACTGGGTTTTTTCTTCCAATTCTCTTTTCGTATGGAACAAGGTGACGTCCTTCTTCGGTTTCAAGACGTGTCGTTTCACTACGATCACCGTCAGCCCGTGCTTGAAGAAGCGTCTTTTTCCGTACGTGAAAATGCGAAGTTGACCATTATGGGTCAGAACGGTGCCGGAAAGAGCACGATTTTTAAAATGATGATGAAGGAATTGAAGCCGCAGGAAGGGGAGATTCACCTGAAGCGGGGAGCAACCATCGGTATTGCACGCCAGGTGATTCCGCATGATGATCTCGTGAAAACGGTGCAGCAATTTTTTGAAGGTGCATTCAAGGAAAAGAAGTATGACATTGAGCGTGACATCAAGCGCGTGCTGGATATTGTGCATTTGGAAACGAAGCTCGATAAGAAAATTAAAGATTTTTCCGGCGGGCAGAAGGCGCGTCTGCTTTTGGCGTTTGCCATTATTCAGGAACCGGATTTGCTTTTGCTGGATGAGCCGACCAATAACCTGGATGCGGCCGGTATCGATCATCTGACAAGCTTCCTCATTAGTTACGAAAAAACCTGCATCGTTATTTCCCATGATGCGGATTTCTTGAATAGTTTCACGCAGGGTGTGCTTCATTTGGATTCTCATACACACAAAGTGCAGCAGTTCGTGGGGGATTACCTGGATGTAGTGGTGGAAATTGAAGCGCAAATTGAGCGCGAGCAGCGCCAGAATGCGCGTATGGAAAAGGAGATTCAGGATCAGAAAGATAAGATCAACTTCTTCTCTCATAAAGGAGGAAAAATGCGCAAGCTTGCCAGTAAAATGCGCGACAATGTGGAAGAGGCGGAAGAAAATAAGGTGGATGTGCGTCGCGAAGATAAGACGATCCCTCCATTCACCATCGACGCTGCAGAATTCCCAAAGCCGCTCGTGCAGATTACGTCTGTCACGATTATGAAGAACCATAAGCCGACGAAGAAGAATGTGGCAATTACCGTTCGTCGCCGTCATCGCGTGCTCATTACCGGTCCGAACGGCATTGGAAAAACGACGCTTTTGGAATCCATGGCAAATGGAACCGAGCCGGGTGCCATCATTACGCCAGGTGTGGTTATTGGCTACTACCGCCAGGATTTCTCCGGACTTCCCATGGATAAGACTGTCTACGATATCCTCGCAGAAGCGATGGATGCGCCGAATAATCAGATTGTGTACGCAACCGCTGCACGCTTCCTTCTCCCTGCCGATAAAATCCAGAACAAAGCAGGGTCACTCTCCGAAGGTCAGAAAGGACTGCTCTGTTTTGCACGTTTCTTTCTGCAGAAGCCAACACTTCTTATCCTGGACGAGCCCACGAATCACATTAACTTCCGCCATATTCCGGTTATTGCCGAAGCGCTCAATGAATATAAGGGAGGGATGATTCTGATTAGCCACGATAAAGATTTCGTGAATCAGGTCAGTGTGAACGAAGAGTTGGATTTGGGAGCGCTGTAAATCTGTCATGCTGGGCTCGTCGAAGCATGGTTACATACATGCACTCTTCGACGAGCTCAGAGTGACACGTGTTCGCTTTCTCGCATAAAAATCCGTACAAATCGCAACGTGTCGTACGAATACTTTCCTGCAAAGTGCCGGAAGATAGGGGAGAGTGCCGCCGATCCAATCCGCCTGTACGCAGCTTCTATTTCATTGAATATGTCTGCAGGCGGTTTCAGGTGGGTGATATCGGGACAGGTACCTGCTTGGATAAGTGTTTCGATGTGTTGAATAATGGTTCCTTCTTTCAGGTGTCTTGCTTTGGCAATGTCCGCGAGTGCGAGCCCTTGTCGGATTAGGTGGCTTGTTTCATCAACGGTAGAACCATTGGTGATTCCTCCCATTTTCTTCTGAGGCTTTGATGCCCGTCCTTCCATCTCGCGTTCCTGCAGATTGTGGGCAATGGCAAAATCACGAATGACATTCATGAACGTGGTACCGTACTGCTCCAGTTTTTTTTGTGAGACTCCGTACACTTTCTGGAAACTATCGGGGTGCTGCGGGAAGAAGCTGGCCATTTCCTTGAGCGACTTATCGCCAAAAATTACATACGCCGCGACCTGTTGGCTATTTGCGAGAGACTTCCGAACGGCGCGCAATTCCTCAAAGAGATCCATATTGAAGTGCTCGTCGGTATCTTCCAGGCGCACTGCGACATTCAAGTTTTCATCCATTTTCCGCAGATGCAGTTCGGCATCGGATTCCAGGAATTCTTGCCCGGCGTGTGTAAGAGAAAGGGTCGGGTACATGCCGTCCGCTTTCATTAGTAGTTTTTCTTCTACCAGCGCATTCATAATATGTTTGAGCTCGTCTGCACTTTTTTCTTTGGCACTGCCGAACACCGAGAGCCCGTCGTGACCCGCCATGCGCGTGCGTTCGGTGGAGGTTCCGCGGAGCACGTTGCACATATGGACGGATCCAAAGCGCTGGCCGGCAGATACGATGGCAGTCAGTATTGTGCGGGCAATATCGCCGGCGTTTTCGGTGACGTCCGCGGCACTTAAGCATCTGTCACAACTCTGGCAGTTATCGTCTTCCACTGTTTCGTGGAAATAGCTGAGGAGGAATTTGCGGCGGCAGGAACGCAGCTCTCCGTAGCGGACCATTTGTTCCAGGTTACTGCGGCTCATGCGTTGTTGTTCGGGGTCTTCTATCATCCGAATGAAATATTCCTGCTTGAATCTGTCTGCTTCGGAATAGAACAGGATGCAATCACTCTGGAGTCCGTCGCGGCCCGCGCGGCCTGTTTCCTGGTAGTAGCCTTCCACGTTTTTTGGGAGATCCATATGGACCACGGTGCGTACATCGGGTTTATCGATTCCCATGCCAAAGGCGACAGTCGCGGTAATAATTTGCACGTCATCGCGCATGAATGCGTCCTGTGTGTTGCGGCGTTTGTCGGGACTGAGCCCCGCGTGGTAGGGGAGGCACTTGTATCCTTCCGCTTGCAGATCTGTTGCCAGTGTTTCCACTGATTTTCGGGAGAAGCAGTACACGATTGCCGGAATGCGCCCGGGTTTTTTCAGGAGTACAAGTAAGCGCTGAAAGGCTTTGGCTTTCGGGTAGACGTGGTAGGTCAGGTTCGGGCGATTGAAGGTGGAGAGGAAGAGTGGTGCGTCTGCAATATCCAGCTGCATGCGGATATCGTCTCGAACCTGCGGAGTCGCGGTTGCGGTCAGTGCAATACACGGGACTTCCGGGAATGCGGAACGTAACTTTGTAAGGAGTCTGTAGTCTGGACGGAACTCGTGGCCCCATTCCGAAATACAGTGTGCTTCATCGATGGCAATAAGACTGATATTCGAATTTTTGAGGAAAGTCTGGAACGCAGGAACAGCCAAGCGTTCAGGTGCTACATACAGAAGTTGCACTTCTCCGCTTCGGACACTCCGCATAACGGTATCTTGTTCATCGGTGCTTTGGCTGCTGTTTAAAAAGGCGGCTCCGATTCCGTTCGCGCGGAGTCCGTCGACTTGGTCTTTCATGAGCGCAATGAGTGGAGAAATCACGAGGGTGATTCCGGGCAGGCAGAGCGCCGGAAGTTGGTAACACAAAGACTTTCCGCCGCCGGTCGGCATCACGACCATGCAGTTCTTCCCGCTCACCACCGTATTCACAATGTCCTCTTGCATGGGGCGAAAGGTGCTGTAGCCGAAGTGTGTTTCCAGAAGAGCGCGCAAATCCATGGGAGGACACTCTAGGGTCATCTTTGAAGCGGGTCTATGCCCTTCTCTCTTTTTTCTATCGGTCTCTGATTTTTTGTGTGAAAGATGCAGAGAAAAATGTTCTGTCCGTCTTCGGAACGTGTATCATTTTTGCATGGCCACTCAAGAATCCACAGTCACATATTTGGTTGATCAATTACAGGGGGCAGGGGATATTCGTATTCGCAAAATGTTTGGGGAGTATGCGCTGTATTGCAACGACAAAGTAGTCGCACTTATTTGTGACGATCGGTTTTATGTGAAACCAACGGAAGCAGGAAAGGAGTTCATCGGTCGAGTGGAAGAAGCGCCGCCATATCCGGGATCTAAGCCTTTTTATGTGATAGGGGAAGAGAAGTGGGAGGATGCGGAGTGGATGCGGAATCTTGTAGAAATAACTGCCGATGCACTTCCCATCCCGAAGAAAAAGCCATTGAAGAAGGTTTCAAATCGGTAAATTGACCAAATTCGATAATAGTGTAATTATACATATTGTCAGGACAATTGTTCTGGCTGTTCTTTGATAGCAACGGGTATGAGCTTTAGAGTTGTTGCGCTCGCAGCCTGAGTTTCTGTGTGTGGAAATTGAGGCTGCGAGTTGCAGCACCGGTGTCCTTGTCGGACATAATATGACCGGTGGTCCAGGCTAGCCGACCGGGCTTAAAACGTGAGGAGAAATGTACGATGGCTGTTTATTTGTGGTTTGATCAGTTGGAAACCTTGAGTCAGTTTGGTAATGAGGGGCAGGGAGTTCTCACCATTGAAAAATTGGACCCTCACATTCTGGTGAAGGGGTCTGTGACCGGCGAGGTGCCGTTGATGCCGGGTCAGAAAGTGGGCTTTGAGAACGGGCGCGTGTGGTTGGCAGGCGGGTTCTATGATGATCCCATTCGAAACTTGTTTTCCACCATGAGTCTGAGCCGCAAAATTATTGTGGAGGATGAGGATATTGAATACGATCCTCTGCAACACGATCGGTTTGTTGCCGGCGCTTTTACGGAGAGCGAAGGATTTGCAGGCATGAGAGTGGTTCACGGAGGGGATGCCGTTGCCGTCATTGAGCGCGGCAGTCGTTTGCCGCCGTACATTGATGCCGTGGCAGTGCGTTTGCAAAGTAAAGAAGAACGCGCTGATCTTATTCCATGGTTGCGCGAAGCATTGATGTCGCGCGGTTATTTGACGGAGCATGGGCGGCGTATCGACAACGCCTTTTATATGGCTCGGTCCATTTGTTTCAAAAGTGGGATCGTGTGGGATTCTCCTCACCTCATGCAGAATGGTCGGTCCTTTATTGCAGCTGACGGCTCCCTTTATACGCTGCATGCGTATCGTCGGAGCAATTCGGAAGAATGCGATTTTACTCCGGATAGGCATTGGATTCCTCACATTACCCATATTTGTCCCGACTACAATGATCGTCATGTGTGCATTGCTGATGCACTCATGTATGGACTCATTCTGGAATGGGCAACCGCTCTGGAGTGTATTGAAATTTGTAACCTCTGTGGCGCGCCCCTCAATAGGCCGTCCGACGAAGTGATCAATTGTTCCGCGGGTTGTTTCTAATTGGCTCATATCCCATTCGCTTTCAAAGAAATCCCCGTTGCCGTCGTAACGGGGATTTTTGGTGCAAAAAATAAAACCCTCAGCGACGAGCTGAGGGCATGCTTGGCCGGGTAACTTTTTCGTGTTTTACTTGAAATAAATCATTGGTCCCATGTCTGCTTTTTGCATTGTTTCTGGGACGTACATGCGGTGGTGGTGAGTGTGAGGATTGCTTACCCCCTTTGTATGCCAGTGTTTCATGTGCACCTGGCTGCCGTTCACAAAAGCATGTGGCGTTTGGATATGCCATCCTGTTCCTGCTTTTACAGATCCGAATTCATTATGTTGCACGAGTGCAGAGTAGGCTTCGATGGCATGCGCTTCCCTGTATCCGTGCGCTGGAACTTGATGCTCGAAGTGGACGAGAATAGCGCCCACAATCCAGTAGGGAGCGAAGCGTTTCTCTGACCTCCTGTGAACGTTCTGTGCAGGATTCAAATCGAACACGGCAGAGTCCACCACCAAAAATGGCGGCATCTCGACAATCTGTTCCCCTTCGCAGACGTGCTCCAGGCTCAATCCCGGTTGTCCATATCGGACTAACGGGAATTCTGCACATGTGGGGAGCCAGGGTGCAGGCCCTGTGGTTTGCATGTTGATGCGCCGTGTCTCATAGATCCTCATGATCTCGAGAAAAAGCGTATCTGATCCCACGATAAGTGGTCTCATTGGGGTATATCCTCCGTGGTTTGAAGTAACAAAATGACCAAGCACGGGAGACGCTACACTTGTCATGTTTGTAAAAATAGGGGATTTCTTCTTTGACATTGCGTGGTCTTAGTTTTATCATTCAACCAAATGGTTGAATTAACTCTGAACCCACTGAGCCTCGATGCGATTTTTCAGTCTCTCGCAGATCCAACCCGTCGCGATATTCTTCGTCGCGTTTCAAAAAAAGAAATGTCGATCGGTGATATTGCAAAACCGTATTCAATGACATTCGCCGCCATCTCCAAGCATCTGAATGTTTTGGAAAAAGCGCGACTCATCATCAAGAAGCGGAAGGGGAAAGAACAGATAGTGCAGCTCTCTCCCGCGGCATTCAAAGATGCGACTGCGTATTTGCAGCAGTACGAAAAAATGTGGAATAACCGTCTCGATTCTCTGGAGAAATATCTATCCACCTTCCCTACAGATTTATGAACCCGGATCATACATTCAGTATTGTGCGCACCTTTGCCGTACCCAGACATGTCGTGTGGCAGATGTGTACGCAAGTCGAACATTTAAAACAGTGGTGGGGTCCGAAGGAAATGACCATGACGTTTGCGCAATTGGATTTTCGTGTAGGCGGGACGTTTCATTATTGTTTACAGTCCACCGAGGGATGGGATTTGTGGGCATTGTTTACCTATGAAGATATTCAACCCGAGGAAAAAATTGTATTTATTGATGCTTTTTCGGATAAAGATGGCAATCTTTCGCATCATCCTATGGCACCCGAGTGGCCGTCTCAAATTTTGAATACATTGATTCTTACCGAGGAAAACGGCCGGACTACTATGACCATTACTGCCACGCCTGTTCATGCTTCTCCGCAGGAAATAAAAGTATTCGATGACAATGATGAAAGCATGCGCGGCGGATTTGGCGAACTATTCGATAAGCTCAATGCATACCTCTCTGTAGTGCAATAACGTCTTGTTTCTTTATTTTCTCCTTACACACTATGCGTTACGTTGATGGATACGTCATCCCGGTTCCTGTAAAAAATCTTCCTGCCTATAAAAAAATGGCTAAGGATGCCGGGAAAATTTGGATGAAACATGGAGCACTCCAGTACGTGGAATGTGCGGGTGATGATTTGGATTTGGAATGGGCTACATTGCCGTTTCCAAGAATGGCAAAAGTGAAAGAAGGCGAGACGGTAATTTTTTCTTTTATCGTCTATAAATCCCGAAAGCACCGCGACCAGGTAAATGCAAAAGTGCACAAAGAACTGGAGGAAACGTATAAGCCTGGAGATGAAAAGAAGATGCCCTTCGATATGAAGCGCGTGGGAGTAGGCGGATTTACGACGTTGGTTGATCTGGCCCAATAGGGGTTGGATCTGCAATGACCTTTTTCCCCGAAAACCATACCCGTATCTTGTCTTTTATTTTTTGCAACGCCGTTCGCACTTTTCTGGGGATGAGGAATCCCATACCCAACAGTTCCAGTCCAATAAGAGCCAGCCACGAACCCGGTGTGAACGGAGTGACCAGTGCCAAGAGGCCTAGAATAATGAAGATAACGCCAAGGATCTTCCGCAGAACTGAGAGCATGCTTGCAGCATAGATGCGGAATAAAAAACGTCCAGGAGATCCTTTGCTTTTTGGCTTCCAATGAATACAATCACGTTTCTTCCATTCGCGTCACACCCACCCTTCATGACTGAAAAATCTTCGCCTTGGTTTGTCTTTCTGCTCGTTGCCATCGCGCAGTTTATGGTTGTGCTGGATGCATCCATTACAAACGTTGCATTGCCTGCCATTAAAACGGCATTGAATTTTGACGCAGCAACATTGCAGTGGGTGGTCACGTCGTATGCGCTGACATTCGGTGGATTTTTGTTGCTGGGAGGTCGTATGGCGGATTTGTTCGGGCATCGCAAAGTGTTGGTGATCGGCCTTGCCGGATTTACGTTGGTGTCTCTGTTGATCGGGTTTTCGACATCATCCACCATGCTTATTGTCTTGCGTGCGTTGCAGGGAATGACGGGTGCGTTATTGTCTCCGGCAGCCATGTCGATTGTGCTTATTACGTTTCGGGAAGGGCCCGAGCGCAATAAGGCCTTTGGATACTGGACGACTATTGCGACCATTGGTGCCGCGGCTGGATTGCTTCTGGGCGGTATTCTGACGCAATACTTGGGTTGGCGTTGGAATTTCTTTGTGAATGTGCCGGTGGGTATTGTGACCTGTTATCTTATTTCCAAGTACGTTCCTATGCATAAGCAAGAGATGGCGCATTCGCATTTGGATGTACCCGGAGCACTTCTTGTTACTAGCGGACTTACGCTCTTTGTGTATGTCATCAGTGTTGCTCCCGTGTGGGGTTGGCTCAGCCAGACAACGCTTATTGCAGGAGCATTGGCCCTTGCGCTTTTGGCCGGTTTCATTTGGAACGAATCACGCAGCAAGCATCCGCTCATGCCGCTTTCTATGTTTACACGCAGAAATATAGTCGGTGCAAACTTGATGATGGCGCCTATCATGGCCGGCGCATTCGGGATGTTCTTCCTTATCTCTCTCTATATTCAGGCATCGCTCAAATTTACGCCGCTTATGACGGGTCTTAGCTTCCTGCCGTTCCCGCTCATCATTGGTGTGCTGTCGCCTCGCGTGGCGCCGTTTGTGGCCCGTTATGGCTATAAAGTTTTCATTATCGGCGGGCCGCTTTTGGTGGCTGCCAGCATGGCGTGGCTTATTCGTTTACCAGTGAGCGGCAACTACTTCATCGATATTCTGCCGAACGTCATTTTGATGCCGATCGGTCTCGCCTTTACGTTTATGCCCATCATGGTGGCTGCTACGTCCGGTGTAGCGGAAGATGAATCCGGACTCGCATCGGGACTCATTAATACATCGCAGCAAATGGGTGGCGCACTCGGACTTGCGGTCCTCAGTAGTATCGCTGCTTCAACAACAGCTTCGCATGCGTCACTTGGACAATTGGAATCTCTCGTTTTTGGGTACGATCGCGCGTTTTTCTGGGCGGTCATGCTCGTTCTTGCTGCAACAGTGATGGGTGCGTTTATCATCAAAGAGAAGAAGGGTACGCACGGAAAAACGGAGCAGGTGGGACACGGAATGTGAGTGTTGTTTATTGCATGGAAGATACTTTTTTCTGTGGCAATAATGCGCGCACATTCTCTACGTTGCCAAATTCAATGTAACGATACGACAGCCAGGAAATGCCGAATAGTATGAGAATATAACGGATAAGATGTTCCGTGTTTATCCACGGTTGCATACTTGTTTGCACCATGAAATGCCAGACATACAGAGAATAGGACATAAGCCCGATCATTTGCAGCGGCCGGAATGACAATATTGTCGTTGGCCATGAACGCGGTTGTTGCAGTAGCGGTGCCATAACCATAAAAAAACTCATATTAAAGAGCGTGTGCACCAATGGCGTCAGGACGGGCATGACGGTGTGTAATTGTACTGCGTCACTAAGGTTTAAGCTTAAAAAGAGGAGAAGAATGCCGCAGAAGGCCCATCCCATGTTTTTAAAATACGTCGTGCGTACATAGACTGCCGATAATGCTATGCCCCACATAAAATCTTCCATTCTTCCAAATACGCTATTTTCTATCATTCTGTATTTTCCCTGAAAGCCTGCAGCCCACTCCCATACATGCGGTGCGCCGCGTATGAGCAGCCCCATGCATACAAGAATAATGAGCATGCGAAGTACGCCGGTTTTTCGTATTCCAAGCAGAATGAATGGCAAAAAAATGCATGCCCATATTTCAATGCCCAAGCTCCATAATATCGTGTTATAGGGCGGAGAAAACATCTCCTTATCAAAAATAAACGTTGCAGTGAACATCAGCGGAATGCCTTTGGTCAATTCATGAGGATACACAAACGCCATGCCGATCAATACTGAAAAAAAGTAGAGCGGGAGCAGGCGTTTTGCGCGACGTTTATAAAAATCCACAATATCCGATCCCCGTATCATATGCCGTCTGCCCGTAAAATAGGGAAGTGCCAGTACAAATCCCGATATGATGAAAAACAGTTGGACGGCGCGATACAAATTAGTTTCCAGTGCCGGGATGCCGTGAAGGGGAAGCCATCCAATATGCGATGCATCGAAAACAGGCCGTTTTCCAAAAAGATGCGTATACAGAACTGCGATGATCGCCAATCCACGCAGGCCGTTGATGACCGGAATTTTCATGCACCGTGATTGTACGGTACGGCTGTATCTAGGAAAGATGTGACATGAGAAAAGGTTTTCTGCTTATACCTGTGCTTCCGCGTACCTCTTAAAGTTATCTAGAATGGACTGCCATCCCGCGCGCTGCATCTCGACCGGGTTTTCCGATTCTGGATCGAAGCTTTCAATAACATGCGTGTGATCACCATGGCCGTCGAAGGTGACGCGTACCGTGCGTCCGTCATCCATGGTGTACCCCACTTCTTTTTGATCGATGACTGTTGTATAGGTGCCGCCAAAATCAAAGCCGACGCTGCCATCTTTGGCTTCCATGCGCGCGGTGAATGTTCCTCCTTCCCGGAGATCCACGGTTGCGGAAGGGGAGTGCCAGTCGTCCGATGCGTGGTTCCACTGCATAATGTGTTCCGGCGTATTCCAGCATTCCCACACTTTTTCGAGGGGTGCGTGGATGGTGGTTTCGATGGTGATGGGGGTTGGGTTGGACATAGAGAAAAGCATAACATAAAAACAGTGCAGTCTCTATTTTTTGATTGAGTTTTGGAGCGTGTAGCACATTCGGCTCTTGCCTCAGTACTGCGCTCCAACTCAAAAAATTGCGTCATGTGCTTGGCGCATTCCTTATTTTTTGGTTGGAGCGGGTTACTGGAATCTATTACAACCATGATATGCCCTACTTATAGAATTAAAAATGCCTAATGAATAAGCTTAATCCTAATATGGGATATCTTTTTGCGTAATGAATAGCGCAATCTGGTAATTCCATCAATTACATGAAAAATCTCACTCTCTTCATCTAAACAATATTTAAGTGGTGGCCAATCCTGGATCGTTTCATGTCCAGAATCAATTTTCTCTGCAAGATAAACCTCCTTGCGATCATACTTGGATAGATCCATACGCTCTTTTGCAAAATCATCTAAATGAGCAGCTACATATTGCACAGGCATCATAAAAACTTTTCCCTTTTCATAATCTTGATTCATCCACGATCTTTCGGGAACTTTTCTAAAATCCTTTGGCATGTATTTTTCCCGGGGAAAGTCAGAAAAAGAAATCGTATTTATTCCACTGTTAGTAAACATGCCTGCTATTAATAACTGTGTTTCTTTCATTATTATATCTTCGTCCTCGTATTCGTCTTCATAGCGTATTAACTCTGGATATCCCATTAAGCGTAATTCTCTATATTCATTTTTAAATTTATTGCGGGAGATATCACTAATTACCTCAACTACATCGCCAACCTCTAGCTCTGAATCTACTTTATGGATCATATTTGTTAATTTAATATTAATTTATTATTTGTCAATTAGTGCAGACAGTTCATTCAGCTGCGGTCACATACTGCTGTAAAATGCCTAGAAACGGCAAACTTCCAAATCTCTTCCCTTTGAAGCCAGTTCTTAGTATCCTCTTGCAACGTTCTGGGGATAAAAAGCCCTTTTCACACCAGCGGGTATCGTACAGTGGTAGTACATCAGCCTTCCAAGCTGAGGATGCGGGTTCGATTCCCGCTACCCGCTCCAAAATTCCAGAGAATTTTGGAGCTTCCAAGCTCTAAAACAAGGAGCGCACCAAGCATGCGACGCTGCTTCTGGGTTGGAGGGCAATCCATGTGCTACCCACTCCAACAACATTTATTATAAAATTGCCCACCGCGTCATCGGTGGGCTGTGCATCAGCTCTTGTTGGCGTCACTGCGTCGGCAGTAACCGTTCCAGCAGCTTTCTTCGATCATTGTCCGCATTGACGTTGCGGTGCGCGGGTTGAATGCTTGTGTGAGGGCAAAGCCTGACCACAAGTCATCCGCTCCAAGGGTATGGCCGATGATTCCTTTGTCTCGCCATTCCTTTTTGATTCGCTTGTTCTTCACTGGCTCCTGCTCTTCCTCGAGTAGAATGACTGTCGCTGCGTCCGGGACAATGAAGTATCGCCAGTCGACGCTACTCACCTCTAGATCGAGGTGTGCATTCCATCCTGCTTCGAAGGCACGGGCGTAGATTCCAATGAAGGACGCAGTCATAATGCCTCCGTTGGTCTGCTCCCAGTTCCATATCCTCTGAAGAAACTTTTGATGATTAGCTGGAGGTTCTTCCAGAAGAATCGTCGTTGCATCTGATGGACCGCCACGGGTCTTCAGTATTCTGGCCAGATCTGCATCTGTGCCGTCGAACAGTTCCGCCGAGTCCGTGTGTTTTTGGCTCTTCGGCCAACCGTAGACAAGAATTTTGACCATCAAAAGACTCCTGATGAGGTAAGGGGGGGGTGAAAGAACGTTATGCTGATGCTCTTATAAAATAAACCTTATTTAATATAAGTCAACTATTCGCCCGTTTCGCCATCTCCCGCCATTTCGCATCACTAATTTTTGTAAACGGATTGCAGCTCAGCACTCGTTTCATAGCCAAGAACGACCCCACAATAGCCCCTCTCTCAGCTAATTGAATCTTCGCATACTCGGAACACGTCGGAGAATGTCTGCAATATCCATACGTATAGAGATACTTGAGCGGACCGTGATCCGGAGACAATGTGTGCTGGTACAGTGTCACCAGTCCTATCAACATCGAGCTTGCTCGCAGATGCCGGACATGGTGCAGGGGATTGCGCAGAAAATAAGGAAAGAAGATACTGTGGATTGTACACTTCCTTTTTCGTATGAACCTGACATCTGTCGACATTCTCCACGGACTCTACATTGCCATCGGCATTATGCTGATTGTCGTGTTGTATCATGTGATTTTTATTGTGGTGGATGTACGCAAAATTATGAAGCGCGTGCAGACAGTCAGCGAGGAAGTGGAAACAGTCATTCTCAAGCCGCTCTCGATGGCGGATCAGGCGATGGCGTGGGTGACGGGGTTTTTGGAGGAGAAGTCGAAGCATCATCATAAGAAAGACGAGTAAGTTTCTGGTTTCTGGTTATTTGTTATTGGTTTATTTTGAATAAGTTAAACTCTTAACCAATAACTAGTAACCAATTACCAATAACTAGTAACTAGTAACGCGTAAAATCACTGAATAGACTGTTTATCAATAAACACCCGAATAAAGATTCTCTTCACCACTTCAACCGATGCCTCGAATAAGCTTGCAAGAATCGCGTTCAAGTGACGAATGCGTGCGTAGAGTTGATTCAATTTGTATGCGCCCCCCGGACGGGACATGGCGGCAATGCTCTTTGCTTGGTTTCTGAGCTTCTTTACTTCTTCGCGGATGTGTTCTTCCAATTGCTTTTGCATGACGACGGGAATCGGTAAATTTGCGATGGCTTGATCGCGTGCGGACATTCCCGTTTGTGCTTGGCCCGTTGTTGCGACTACGCCTCCCGTTCCTGCGGTACCGCTCCAGTCTCCGCTGGGTTTATCGTTGGCGTTCTCCGTAATTTGTCCGAGTCCATCCAGGAACACAGCAAGGTCCACGTTTGCGACACTGGGCTGCATGACCTTTAAAGGAGCACTTGCAGTCTCCGGTGCAGCGACAGTGAGTGATGGTGCCTTCTCTTGCGGTGTATTTACCATGTACATCTATTATGCTCTTTTTTCTTTAAAAATTCAATGAAATGGCTTATAGGTATCAAATTTGATCTCCATTTTCTTGTCATGCATTCTTCACTGTCTGTGCTTCTGCGAGTAAACTTTGGATATGGCTGAAACAATTTTTCACAAAATTATTGCACGCGAGATTCCTGCAGACATTGTCTACGAAGACGATGATGTTCTTGCGTTCAAAGATATTCACCCGAAAGCTCCCACACATCTTTTGTTTGTGCCGAAGCTTTTCGTGGCATCCGTCGCGGATATCGATGCATCGACGAAACATCTTCCCGGCCTACTTATTCTGAAAGCTCAGGCATTTGCAAAAGAAAAAGGGATCGACGGTTACAAACTGACGTATCACGTCGGGAAGGGCGGGGGACAGGAGGTGCCGTATTTGCATCTGCATTTTATGAGTCAGCAGCAGTACGAGTCCTAATTATAGTCCGCGCAATACTTCTTCCGTTATTTCTTCAATGCGCTGGATTTGCTTGTCTGTCATATCCAAATTCTGATTGTAACCCTCTTTGTGGTGCAGCCCGATGCAATACATGCCCGCTGCCTTTGCAGCGAGTGCGCCGTTGCTGGAATCTTCGAGTGCTACGCAATCGGCGGGAGATATTCCCATTTGTCGTGCCGTTTCCACATAGACTGCGGGGTCCGGTTTTCCAATGCCGACATCCGCTGCCGTCACAATAGGGAAGAAGGTGTCGGTCATTTCCAAGCGTTCAAGCGTCCTTTCAATCCATCTGCGTTCTCCGGACGATGCAATGGCTGTCGGAATATTCCAAGATTGCAGTAGGGCTACCAACTCCCGGATTCCCGGCAATAACTGCGTCAGCTCGCCATAAATTTCGTTTGTCATCGATTCCAAATACCCCAAATATTCTTCTTTGCTGAAACGCACATGAAAATCGCGAACAAGCATTTGGTAAATATCGTTAATGTTTCTGCCTTTCAATTTTCGGTCGTCTTCTTCGGTAAAGCTCGGGACGAAGGTCTGGTAGGTGGAAAGACAGAGTTTGTCCCAGTAGAGTTCGCTGTCCACTACCACGCCGTCGAAGTCGAAGATGAATGCTTTCATAGTGTGAGAGGATGACTAGGAAGACGAAGAGTACTAGGAAGAGAGATGTCCGTCTATGAGCTCCTCGTCATCTTCGTCTTCTTAAGTAGTTATATGAAAATCGTAGGGGCGACGGTCGTCGAACGCCCCTACGATTTTCATGAGTTATAAAGCGGTGATTACGCAGCGTATCCTGCCGCTTCTGCCTCTTCTGAAGTCTTGAATTCTACGCGGTTCTCGTCCTTGATCTTCTTTCCTGCCGCGGAGTTTGCATCGTAGTATTTCTTGCCGTCTTTGCTGGCTACGAAGCCCGAGACGTCTGCACCGGTCGTCTCTACGTCATCGTCGGAATCCTTGGAATCCTCGGATTCGTCGGAATCTTTCGACTTGGCTTTTGCAGCTTCCTCTTCCTCCTCTTCGCGCTTCATGCGTTCCAAGGTTTCCTTGTCGATCGGCTTCAATGCTTTGATGGACAGTCCGATGCGGCGTTCGTCGACATCAATGTTGATGACCTGCGCTTCCACCTTCTGACCGATGGTGAGAGCCTCGCTTGGATCGGCCACTTTGTGGTGTGCAATTTCCGACAGGTGCACGAGACCGTTGATATCTTTCTCGAGTCTGAGGAATGCGCCGTAGTCCGCAAAGCGTA
This sequence comes from uncultured Candidatus Peribacteria bacterium, assembly GCA_964554785.1. Classification (GTDB taxonomy): domain Bacteria; phylum Patescibacteriota; class Gracilibacteria; order Peribacterales; family Peribacteraceae; genus CALREJ01. The sequence goes on from CAZKPW010000003.1 coordinate 112,489, forward strand.
CAACTGTGCCGGAAACCTTTCTTCCAACAGGGTAACGCTCTGCCACTTCTTCCCAAGGATCTTTCGTGAGCTGCTTAATGGAAAGGCTGAGCTTGTCGCCGTCGACACCAATCACTTTTACGCGCACGCGGTCTCCCATTTCTGCGTATTCAGCAGGGTTCTTTACATGGCCCCATGCAATTTCAGAAATGTGGACGAGTCCTTCGAGCCCGTCGAATGTGACGAACACACCAAACTTCACAATACCGGAGATAATACCGTCCTTCTCTGCACCGATTGCCAAACCTTCCAGCGCCTTTGAGCGCTCTTCAGCCATAGCATCACGTTCGGACACCACAATCTTTCCTGCTTCCTGGTCCATCGTCACGATCTTCACCGTGAAGGTGTGGCCAATGAACTTTGCGAGGCGGTTGATGATTTCTCCGGAGTCGGCGTTATTCACGCGCGGGTAGTTGACCGGAGCCAACTGGGAAACCGGGAGGAAGGCGCGGATACCGTCGATGTTGGCAATAAGTCCGCCCTTGTTTGCTTCCTGAGCTTGGAATTTCATCGTGCGCTCTCCTTCAATGAGCTTGTGGAAACGATCCCATGCCTTGCGCTGGGACGCCATACGGAGGCTCAGAACGACGAGTCCTTCATTGTTTTCATCTTCCAGAACGAGTGCGCCGACAGTATCGCCAACGCCAAGGTCCTTGAAGGTGTTAAAAGAATCGCGGAGTTCGCGGCCGGAGATAATACCGGTTGCGACTCCCTGGATATCGAGGAGGAGTTTGTTCTTCCCGCGGAAGACCACAATACCTTCAACGAGTTCACCCGGACGCGGACGGAAAATAGGTGGAGACAGCTCCATAAGTTCTTCCATCAGCTTGTTTACCGGCTTTTCGACGAGAGCAGTTTTTTTGGACATAAAAACGATGGTGCAAGGGGAGGGGGTAAAAGGAGCCGTCCTTCGACAGGCTCAGGATGTGGCGCTCTTGCACGAGCAGCGTCAAATCGGCCGACAGTATGCTTATGTGAAGGGGATTTGTCAAATAGCCCGCTTGGGGATGGGTTTAAAGGTTTAAAAGTTTAAAGGTTGGAAGGATAACTTTTACACTTTGAAACATTCCAACTTTCAAACCTCTTAAAGGGCTGTAGCCTCCAGTCCCAAATCGTCCATACTCTTCGGAATTTTCTGGTTCTGGCTCGTTTTGGGGTTATATGTCTGGTACAGCATCTCAATAAGGTCACGCGTTTCCAGGCGTTTTACATGGAGACCGATGTTTGTAAGGCCGGACGAAATCAACTCGACGCGTTCGTTGAGCTTTCCTGCTGCCGAGGTGAATTCATGACTGCGGACGCTGGCTTTGGCCGCGGTATCGTCGGGGTGCAGCCAGTCGAAGAACTGCTCAAAGATGGTTTTGCGACGATCTGTGTGATCAATAGGGATAATCACATAGAAACGCTTCTGCATAATGTCTGCCATTTCAATCAACTTCTGCATGAAGGACACATACGAGAGCGTTTGATCGCGGAGCAGGGAATTTTCGTGTTTTTCTCCAATGCTTCTGACCTCTGCCAAATATTCATCAATGTTTGTGCGTGTGGAACGGATGACAATTTGCAGCGGGAAGGTGAGCGTATTTACGAAGGCGCCATAACCGGCAATAATTCCCTGTTGTTCGGTTTCACTCTTGAGGTTGAAGTTCAATGCTTCAATGGCAAGTACGGCACGCATTCCGCCGTTTTTGAGGACGATCGTATTGTTGCGCACTTCTGCAACGGGAAGCGCACGCTGCGTGGAGAGCTTTTTCCACTCTTTGCGGTTTCGCACGGTGCTTTTGGCGGGCTTGTCTGCCATAGTCTTTAAGCGGGGGAGATATCGCGGAAAATAGAAACAGAGCCGTTTCGCGGTGCGACGCCGTCTACAGTCGCTCCGGCGATGGGGCTGGCAACAATGCGTGCCGGATTGACCGGATGACGGATGACGTTCGGGTTATCGTTCATCAGATTTATTTCATCATCGTCCATCGGTTCGTCATTCATAGGACCTTTATCTTCCACGTACGGTTTTTCAATTTTAATGTCTGGAACGCCCGGCACTTTCTGATCCAACATGCTGCTGAGTTCATCAAATTTTTCCATTTTCTTTGCAACCACCACTCCGTGCGGAGCCTGCTTGTCTTCCGGAACGGTGTGGAATGTACGGACATTGATAATAATGCCACGGCGCGGTGTCCATGTACGTGTTGCCGGCTTATTAATACGCTCTAGGAAAAGCAGCACAAGACGCATCATGCTTAAGTCATTAATGCGCACGAATGCAAAAATGATTGATATGACTGCGGGCAACCACACGAGTAACTGAAGAGGGAGTGCGATGGTTCCGTATGTTTTGCTGATGGATGCGAACATTGCGTAACTGAAACCACCACCCACCGCCACAATGAGCACTTGTTTCAGCGTCAGGGGACCGACAATGCGGTCCTCAATGTAGACGTTCTGCGGAATTTTGATGGGTTCAATCGGCATGAATGTGTGTGTCAGGAAATCTGTTTAGTATAGCAGAAAACGGGGCTTCGGACCAGTCCTTGGTCAGAGAACCCCGTTTTAACGCATTTTAGACAATTGTAAGCTCCAGATCGTTTTCGATCTTTTCTGCCTTTTTAGCTTTACCGTGCATTAATTCCAACTTATCGCCGGTTTTGCGGATGACCTTAATCATGTCGCCTTTGTGGAAGACTCCTTTCAGAATATCTTCGGCAATTTCATCTTCGACCAATTCTTGAATGACGCGGCGGACCGGGCGAGCCCCGTATTCGGGATCGAATCCCTTGGTTGCAAGAACGTTGATGGCTTTTGGATCAACTTCCAAACCATATCCCTGGTCCTTCAAACGCTTCTCGAGTTCTTCCAGATGCGTCTTCACAATTTTTCGGATGTGAACCTGGTTGAGCGCATTGAAGATAATAATATGATCGATACGGTTCAGGAATTCCGGACGCATGTTGTCTTTCAGTTCACTCAGAACTTCCTGCTTCTTTGCTTCGTATTCGCTCTCTTCGGATCCTGCTTCGTCTTCCAGCTTGAACCCGATCTTGGCGGCCTGCTTGGTTAGTTTTGCCGCACCGATGTTACTGGTCATCACAATGATCGTGTTTTTGAAGTCGACCACTTTCCCCTGACCGTCGGTGAGGGTTCCGTCTTCCAAAATCTGGAGGAGGAGATTGAAGAATTCCGGATGTGCTTTTTCCACTTCATCGAAGAGGACCACGGAGTACGGCTTGCGACGGACTGCTTCGGTTAATTGTCCACCTTCTTCGTATCCCACATATCCGGCGGTTGCACCAATCAAACGTGACACGTTGTGGCGCTCCATGAACTCGGACATATCAATCTTGATGAGCGCGTCGTCGCGGTGGAAGACCTCTCGTGCAAGGGTGCGAACCAGTTCCGTTTTTCCAACTCCCGTAGGACCCAGGAAGAGGAAAGAACCAATGGGGCGGCGATTGTCGCCAATGCCTACGCGGGAGCGGCGGATGGCGCGCGATACCTTGCGGATGGCGTCGTCTTGGCCAATGACATGTGCACGGAGAATTTGTTCGAGTGTGGCAAGGCGCTTGGCTTCCGGCTTCATCATTTTCATAACGGGTACACCGGTCATACGTGCGACCACTCCGGCAATATCGTCCGGGGTAATACTGACGGGAGTGCGCTTATCGCCGTCTGCTTCGGAGAGCATGCGTTCGCGCTTTTCTTTCAGTTCCTGCTGTTCCTGTTTCAGCTTCAATGCTTGATGATACTTCTGTTCCTTCACCGCTTCTTGCTGCTTCAGTCCGAGCGTTGCCAATTTATCTTCCACTGCCTGCAGTTCCGGGGAAATGCGTGCGTGCTGGAGACTCTTTCCTGCTGCGGCTTCATCCAATACATCGATAGCCTTGTCCGGCAAGAAGCGTTCTGTGAGGTAACGGCTGCTCAGTTGGACCGATGCCTCGATGGCGTCGTCCCCAATGCTTAGGTGATGAAACTGTTCGAAGGATTGCTTCAGTCCTTTTAGGATTTCGATGGCATCTTTCAGAGTCGGTTCTTCCACTTGGACCGGTTGGAATCTGCGCTCGAGCGCGCGATCCTTTTCGACCGTGCGATATTCTTCTAACGTGGTGGCGCCAATCACTTGAATGGTGGCGCGACTGAGAGCGGGCTTCAGAATATTGGCTGCATCCAAGGAACCTTCCGCACTTCCCGCACCCACCACTGTGTGAATTTCATCAATAAACAGAATGATTTGTTTATCGCTCTGTGTTGCTTCTTTAATGATGTCTTCAAAACGCTGTTCGAATTCACCGCGGTACTTGGTACCTGCCACAAGTGATCCCAAATTCAACACAAGCACGCGCTTATTTTTGAGAGAGTCGGGGACCTTGCCCGTGGCAATTCTCTGTGCGAGTCCTTCCACAATTGCCGTTTTTCCCACACCCGGTTCTCCAATGAGCACGGGGTTATTTTTCGTTTTGCGATTGAGGATATGAATCACGCGTTCAATTTCGTTATCGCGTCCGATAATAGGATCGATCTTGCTCTCGCGCGCCTTTGCAACAAGGTCATCGGTGAAGTAATCGAGCGCCGGAGTTTTACTGTTGGCATCGCCGCGTTTGCGCTTAAGGCCTTCGGGTTCCGTTGTGCCGTTTGCGTTGCCGCCGGCAATGGCGCCCTGGAGGCCGTGGAAGAATGATTCGAGTGATTGCTCCACGTTTCTATTTTGCTGACGGAATTGATTGATCTGCCCGAACATTTCTTCAATGTGTGATTTTAAATCTTCGGGATCCACCTGCATATTTTCCAGAAGCAATGTTCCGGCGTTTTTTCCTGTTGAAACGAGAGCATAGAGAAGGTGCTCCGTTCCTACGTTCGTGTGGCGGAATTTGTGAGCGGTGACGACTGCTTGCTCAATGACTGTGTGTAGGAATGTCGAAAGTCCGTGCTTCACATGTTTTCCTTCAATGCTCGGTGTCTTCGATGCCTTCAAAAGAATGCGGACATTTTCGAGCGTGACGCCTGCTCCCGTAAAAATAGAGAAGGCGAGGGATTTTGGAATACTCAGGAGTCCCAAGAGCAGATGCTCCGTTCCGATATACGTATTTTGCATGGTCTTTGCCTCCTGCTCTGCAATCTGCAGCGCAAGTTTGGCATTTGGAGTGAATCGGTCGAATGGGTGCATAACGGGAACGGGGAGGAAAAATTGAACTTGTTTATCACTTAGTAATTAAGAGTGATAACTCTGATCCAGTTCTGGGAACTGTACCATAAACCCCTCGAAGAGGGGAAGTATGCAGGATCAAAAAAGATGGTATTTTTGTGGATAGCACGACTGCGCTTTGGTCAGCGGAAAAACGCCGCATTTTTTTAGCGCGTATACGGTGCTGGGGAGCGACGGAAATCATCCAAGAAAATGGTGACGATGGTCGTGACGGGAACGGCAAGAAGAAGACCGAGAATGGGATGAATCACTTCCGGGAAACTGAGTGCGGTCAACATGGCAAAGATAATGGCGATAGGGGAGAGTCCCACGGCGCGCTTCATAATGAGCGGAACAAGGAGATTATTTTCACACCACTGAATAACGTAGTACACGCCGGCAATAATCAATGCCCACACAAATCCTCCTTCCGTGAGTGCAATCAGAATGGAAGGTATGGCGGCAATGAACGGACCGACATAGGGAATGAACTCCGTGAAGCCTGCAAGAATGGAGAGTGTAATGGCGTAAGGAATACGGAGAATGGTAAGAGCCACAAAGACCAAGAGCCCAATGCTGATACCGAGCAATAGCTGTCCGCGTGCCCACTGGCCGATTTTCTGCTGGATCGCTTCTGTCTTCGTATCGATATATGCGCGGTACCGAGAAGGGAAGAAGCTTCGGAACCAAGATCGCAAATTCTCACGCTCAATCTGAATGAAGAACGCAAGGACTAAGACAATGACTAAATTCACAAAGAAATCGAGTACGCTGCCCGCAACCTTCGTTGCAAAGAAGAAGGAGCCCTGCGCTACGGCAGACATATTGGAGCTCACGCTTTGCAGTGCATCGGTAAAGCGCGTAATAGAAAGGTTTTGCAGTGTTACGCGTACGAATTCCGTCATTTGGCGGTTCACTTCCGTTGTGACGAGTGGTAGAGAAATCTGCGGGTTATTCAGGAAGCTGTTTACACTGTCGTTAATGAGAATCGCGATTTGTTGTAACTGCGTGGCGATAATTGGAATAAGCGAGATGACCAGAAACATGAAAGCAAAGAGCGCCAAGAAGTAATGCAGAAGCACTCCTATGCCGCGCGGGAATCCCATGCGTTCCATCATGCGGACGCCCGGATCAATAATGGCGGCCACGAAAAATCCAAGGAGCATGAGAATAAGTTTGTCTCGAAGAATGACAATCATCCACGCTCCAATACCAATGGCGATAATGATGAGTGTTGCCTGCATAATACTCGTGAGCGAGAAGCGCACGGTCATGCTGTTTGCATCGGTAGGAAGATCGTCTGTATCCGGAAGGTCTGTTCCTTTCGGTTCACGCTTTTTTAATTCTTTTGCTTTTAAAAACAAATCCTGAGCGCGTTTTCCAAGAATGCGGAAAGACGTGAAGTTGTCGGTGGATTTTTTACCGGAGGCCATAATGAGTACGAGTTATGAATTATGAAGTATGAATAATACGGAGCGTTAACCGAGAATAACGTTGAGGACGAGATCGAGAATAAGGAAAGTACAGGTCGCAATAATCAGCCCGCCGATGGACCACTTCAGGCGCTCTTTTCCCGCACCCTTATCCGATTCTCCAATGTAGGCAATGGCTAATTGATAGCCTGCATACATGACGTTTAAAATAAAGAACACGCCCACAAATCCATACACAAACGTGATCAAATGTCCTACGAATTGCGGGATACATGCAGCCGATATGCGTCCTGTCACAAAGCCGCTCCCTCCTGCCGTTGCCCCCGCGCCCGCTCCTCCGCCAACCCCTACCGTATCCTCGCATCCTATGATATCGGTCAAAATACCCCATGCCGTCCCGGAACTGGCTGCGGATGAAGCTGCCGCAAAGGTTGTTTCTACGGGGAAGCTCGCTAAAGGCAAAAATAGGACAGTCAGCAGCGCAATGAGGAAATATCGTTTTGAAAACATAGATTGTTCCCTTCTACGATACGCAGCTTTCGGGTATTCTTGGAGGGTTAAACCGGTGTTTTGGCTCGCAATTTGAGCCGTTTATGTTTCGGTAACCTGTTTCTATGTCTTTCTCTTGGTCCACTGCCACTCGGCCGATCATCGCACTTGCTCCTATGGCGGGTGTGACCGATGCGTCGTATCGACAGTTGATTAAAAAAATCGCACCGGAAACGGTGGTGTATACGGAATTTTTGAGCACGGATGCGCTCGCATTTGGCGGAAAGAAAACCATGAAGATGATGTCCTTCGATCCGGAGATCGAGCGTCCGTTTATTGTGCAGGTTTTTGGCCATGACCCGAATCACTTTTTGGAAGCTGCAAAAATTATTGAACAGGAAGGAGCGGATGGAATCGATATCAACATGGGATGTCCCGCTGCCAAAGTGGTGTCGTCGTGTCATGGCGCTGCACTCATTCGTAAACCCGAACTTGCCGCAGAATTGGTGCACGCCACCAAGAAAGCAATTTCCATTCCGGTGAGTGTGAAGACGCGTTTAGGATGGGACACGGAAGAAACATTGATTCCGTTTTGTGTGGCACTGGAGGCTGCGGGCGCAGAAGCGTTTGCAATTCATGGTCGCACGTTTCAGGATAAATTCACGGGCAAGGCGCGTTGGGATAAAATTTACGAACTCAAAAAAATGGTAAAGGTGCCGGTCATTGGGAACGGCGATATTCGTACCGCGGAAGATGCGCTCGAAAAAATCGGGAATTTGGACGGCGTCATGATTGGTCGCGGGACCTTTGGAAATCCGTGGGTGATGGGCGAGATTGTCGAAGCGCTCTACAAGAAAGCGGGGATCGATCGACTGTTGCAAGACGGCTTGCAGACGCCGCAAACATTCCAGGAACGTATTCCTATGATTCTCACACATTGTGAACTCGCAGTGAAAACGAAAGGGGAGCAGCGAGGGATGCTCGAAATGCGCAGACATTTGGCAAGTTATGTGAAGGGATTCGACGGAGCATCCGAAATGCGTCAGAAATTGGTGCACGTGGAAACGTTTGAGGGAGCAAAGGCGATATTGTGTGCGTGATTATTGTTCTTTGCTGTAAAACTTTTGTGCTTGGTCGACAATACGGTTTCGTGCAGCTTCGATAGTTTCGCCTGTTTTTGCAATAATCGAAGCGAGTGATTCATCTGTTAATGTTTCTTTTATACGTTGAACCTTCATGTCCAGAGCTTCTATGGAAAAAGTAGTGGATGTACGCGGCGAAGGCGTCTCATATTTCATGCTGATTTCCGGGGTGGGTGGGGTGCGCGTTTCCTGGGGTTCGCTTTCTCTTTTGGTTAATAATTTTTCAATGCAATTGGTGACAACTTTTTGTAAAACGATGGGTCTCTGTTTTTTTGCTTGTGCAATAAGATCTTCAAAGATGGAAAACGTCGCCAGATGATCGGCAAGGTTGGTGACATCTTCCTGATCTGCGCCCTCGAGTGAATTGATTAGTGAAAGCATTACCTTAGATAATACGCCTTCTTTTTATGCGTCCAGATTCGAGGTCTACGAAGTACACTCTGCTTCACAAAAAAGCGGAGCCGAAGCCCCGCTTGAGAGTCTCTGGAAGTGATTTTTACAGTTGAATCTTCACACCTGGGCCCATTGTTGGGGCAATCGTAACGGAAATGACGTAGGTGTTCTTGATTCCGGACGGGCGAGCTTCCTCGATACCGGCCATGAGTGCCTTGAGGTTTTCTGCAAGCTTTGCTCCGCCGAATGATACTTTACCAAATGGTACGTGGATGATTCCGAACTTATCCATCTTACATTCGATGCGTCCTTTCTTGAGTGCTTCAATAGTTTTTCCAACGTTTTCTGTAACAGTTCCTGCCTTCGGGTTTGGCATCAGACCTTTCTGTCCGAGGGACTTTGCAATCTTACCAAGGTTTTTCATCATGGCCGGAACGGCGATAGCGACATCGAAGTTGATTTCGCCTCCTTCGATAGCCTTAATAAGGTCGTCGTTTCCGTAGACGTCTGCACCTGCTTTCTTTGCTTCGTCGAATAAATCATCCGGAACGAAAGCGGCAACACGCACAGTCTTACCTGTTCCGTGCGGGAGGTTGACGGTTGTGCGGACCAATTGGTCGGCCTGTGTGGTATCGGCATTAATGCGGATGTGTGCTTCTGCGGTTGCATCGAACTTTGTGGTGCTGAGCTTACCCACGAGTTCTACTGCTTCCTCGATAGGATAAGACTTGTTGCCATCAACAAGACCCGCAACGGCGCGGTACTTCTTTCCGCGGACTTTCTCGCGCGGCTGCTGTGTCTGCTTGGACATAAAAAGAGGGGGGAATGTGGTATCCATTCTGTAACATCAGATGACGTCAGAAGGGGGCTCGCCATGTACCCGAACAAAGTGAGTGGTTCATGGCTCCCACAAATAAGTGCGGAGATTTTGCCTATTTCTCCTTACTTTTGCAAGGGAAAGGAAGGTCTATTATCGAGTCTTCTTTACTCCCGGCTTTGTTGTTTTAGCAGCCATAACAGGGCTTTTGCGTGGAGGCAGAGTCGAACGAACGGATACTTTCTTTGGAGGTGTCGGATGAACCGTGAACCAACAGAGGAGAATACCGTAGAAGAACATCACCAAATGCACATTCCACCAACCTTCCGGTTGTTCACTGCCGCCGACTAGGAGTTCCAAAACAAAGGATAAGCTTGTGAAAAGTGCCACAACAAGACCGATAAATTTCCAAGAATAAAAGAAGAGCGCTGCAGGAATAGCCTTGGAATCTGCATCGACTTTCTGAAGCAGCGAATCGTGCCACAAATACGTAATTCCTCCAATAATGAAGAGGACCAAGAGCCCCAAGTATGTATTGCTTGCCAGAACCTGATGTGAAATGACCGCATATAAAGCGGGCAAGCCACCCGCAGTCATAAAAATAACACCCAGTGATTGTGCCAAGTATCCGTATGCAGCCAGTGCCAACGATTCAGGCTTTGTTCCGGCGCGAGCGAGTCCCGGTAAGACCAATACTACAAAGAGAATCAAAACGGCAATCGGCAGAAGGAATCCGGAAAAGATACCAACCGATTGGAAGAGTGCAGTCGTGGAGATGGGGGACATAGGAATCAAAGGCGATCTGGAAGGAGGATTATAGGATACGTTTGATTCGAAAAAGTGCACGTTAAAGGCGTTGCGATCTCTTTAAACCAGTTTGGAATAACGGAGAATATCGAGTAACCGAATAATCGAGTAACCGAATAACGGAAAGGAAAAGGAGGTATAAAAGAAAATCGGAGTAAGAGACCATGTCCCGTTACTCCGATCTCCGTTATTCCGTTACTCGAATTAAGCAGCTTCAACCGTGATTCCCATGCTGCGTGCTGTGCCTGCAAGGGACTTCATAGCGGCTTCGACATCGTTCGCGTTCAAGTCCGGCATCTTGATAGTTGCAATTTCGCGGAGCTGAGCCTGTGTGATGTTTCCCACTTTCTTCTTGTTCGGTTCACCGCTTCCGGCCTTCACCTTGGTAATTTCCTTGATGAGTTCGGATGCAGGAGCCTGCTTTGTGACGAAAACGAATGTGCGGTCCTCATACACCGTAATCTGTACCGGAACCAACTGACCCATACGGTCTTTCGTTGCAGCGTTGAACTGCGTACAAAATCCCTGGATATCTACACCGGCCTGACCGAGGGCAGGACCGAGTGGGGGAGCAGGGTTAGCCTGTCCGCCGCGTGCTTGCACTTTGATGACTTTCTTGATCTTCTTTGCCATGTATCCGTAGGTAATTGAATGAATGAATTGAGTTCGCAGATCCTAATGATTTCTTTGTCAGAAGTAAAGCTTAATTGTATGCGTTTAAAGGTTTCTTAGGGGTTGTACGTTTTTTAGGTATTTTAGGTTTACTGAGGGAATTAATAACCCAATAAACCAACCAAACCTAACCAACCACATAAACCTAATGCTCTTAATGGCTTATTTTGTCGTCATTGTCTCAATTAACGCGTTCATAACGTCATCTTTGCCGTTTGCGATGTGGAATTCGTACAAACGTTCACGAACGCGGATAAACACCAATCGTTCTGCACTGAGCGATGGATCGGTGAATGTAAGGTAATTACGAACAGGAACGGCGTTTCCCTGCAACGTCTGATCCTTCAGATTCGTCATCTGTGGAGAGAAAGCGCTCAACAATGCTTCTTTAAGGGCAATGAAATAGCTTTTAACCTTCGGCGTTTCTATCCATGTGACAGACCCTGCACGGTCGCCGTCTTTCAAAATAGCGAGTGCCTTAATTTCTGCACCGCTTCCTGCAATTTGTGCCAAGAAGCTCAAATCATTCGTATCGGTTGTGGTGAATCCTGCAGCAGCAATAGCGCCTGCCACTTCCGGGCCGTTTTGTTTGCGAACGCCTCCCGAAGGAATGGATGTTGTCGCTACTGAACTACCCGATCCTGATGGAATTCCCGGATTATTTGCGATTTGACCCGCTTTGGAGAAGTAAAAATCAGCAATTCCCAATCCTCCTAGGAAAACTAAGAGAAGAACGGTAACGATGACTTTTGTGCGGGGTGTCATAGATCCGGAGAGGTAGGTGGCCATCATACGTGCGTTCTACACTTTGGGGAACAGCGATGGCAGGAAGAGTATTAAATACTATAAATATAATTATGTCAAATGCTACGTTACCTACTCCTTTTCGTTTTTCATCAGTAAAACGACAGTCCAGAAGGTCTGGACTGTCGTTCGAAGTTCATCCGGTTATGGCCGGATAGTAGGGTTTCGTTGGCTCTTACCTTTGAAAAAGGTCTATCAGGTTACTTTTCGTCGATTGCCTCCTGGACTCGTTCTGCAAGGCCTGAAATTTCGGTAGCCATCGTTTCCAGGTCCTGATCTTGCAGGTTGTCAGCCCGCTTTTCAAGATTTTTGAATTCCTGTTTCAAACTTGCAGCCTGCTGTGCGAGTTGTTCGAGTGCTGCAATTCGATTTTGAACGGTGACGGCAGATTCACTCCATTCAGACACTTTGTCTTCCGTGACTTCGCGCTCCATTCCATCGAGAACTTCTGAAATGTCTTTGTCCAGTTCATCGATAGCACTTGCCATATCAGCAAGTGAACCGCTCGTGCCCCCATTCACTCTCTCGATTCGCCGATTGAGAATTGGCAGACTCTTTTTGACTTCTGACACTCGAGGTAGCAATGCTTCGAGAGCTGTGATTCTCGTTTCAAAATCAGTCACATTGTTTTCCCACCCCTTGAGATCATCTTCGTCTACCGCACCTTCAACCTCCTCCAGCTCTGTTTCCAGTGCATTCCTGTCGTTGACAACGGCTTCGGTCACTTCCGCCAATGTGTCATCATCAACTCCATTCGCATTTTCCAATCGAGTGGTTAGCGCCGAAATTTTTGTCTGGAGCACGAGAACACGCGGAAGCGTTGTTTCGATGGTCGCAATCCTTGTCTCGAAATCATTCACGTCCGTTTCCCATGAATCCAGGTCGGAATCTCCAAAGGCGTCTTCGATATCACCCAGAGCAGATTCCAATTCCTTTTTTGCTGTTCCAAGGTTTTCGATTTGTTGGATTAAAGTCGATTCATCATCGTCGGATTCCTCCTCTTCATCTTCGTCCTCTTCGCCTTCCTCCTCTTCATCTTCGTCCTCTTCGCCTTCTTCTTCATCTGGATCAACTTCTTGGCGACGCGCATCCAGCGCATTCAGCGCTTGCTTCAGCGCAATGACGCGCGATGGCAATGTTTCTAGGGCTTCGATGCGCACTCTGAGACTTGTAAGATCCGTTTCCATGGATTCAACGGTTCCAGTTGGATCGTCTTCTTCCAGTTCGTCAAGATTACTTCCGAGTTCCTCATGAGCTGTTGTCACTTCTTGTAGACTAGCTGCAAGGACTCCTTTCCTTTTTTGAACTGCATCGTAGCGTCGCTTCGCTTCGCTTAATGCTGTGCTGAGGGCGCTGAGCTGGTTGGACAATTTTTCATCGTCTGTTTGAGCTTCTTCCAACTGGGCAACACGAGCTGTTGTCTGTTTCAGCTCTTGCTCCAGTTGGGTGATGCCGTCACGGAGAGTTTCTCCTTTCTTCGGCTGCATCTTCGTGTCCAACTCTTTGCCTGCTTCTCCCATGAATCGGAGAATGGCTTTGGCTGTCTCCATTTCTCTCCTTTCTTGCGACAGCCGATTTCGGAGCTTGCCTGCTTGACTCTGAGATCGGCAGGCCGAAATGAAAAAGAGAAGTGGCAAGACAATTGCCAGAATGCCCGAATAGACTTCGTACCTGACCGCCTTCTCTGATACGAGAGGGATTTGCATCACTTCAATCGTTTTGAGATTGATTGACGCCGTCAGTTCCTCGATCTTTTCCGGGTGATCATGTGCCACCGCAAATACGGCAACACTGGCCAACCAAACACACACCAATAGGGTCCACATTGTTTTCATCGAACGTTCCTTCCAAGGTAAGTGCCAATGGTTTCAAGAAACAGAAACCTTAATACTATCATCAACTATTTTAATTATTAGTCAATACATGGTTTGGGGCATTTCATCCCTCTGCTACACTGGCGTTCGTGGCTCTGAATCGTCTCCCGCGGCAAGTTCCCATTCTGCAACCGACAGCGGTTCCTGCAGATGTGGCAGATGTGGTGGAGCAAACACTTCGTCCTAAAATTCTGAGCGATTACGTGGGGCAGAGCAAAATTAAAGAGCATTTGATGATTCATATAGAAGCAGCCCGCAAGCGCAAAGAGCCTCTTGGTCATACGCTTTTGCATGGACCTCCAGGTCTTGGAAAAACAACACTCGCGCACATTATCGCGCAGGAAATGCAGGCACAGGTGCGCGTGACCAGCGGCCCCGCCATCGAGAAACCGGGGGATCTGGCCTCACTCCTTACGAATCTTACAGAAGGGGATGTGCTCTTTATAGATGAAATCCACCGTCTGCGTCCTGCTATTGAGGAAGTTCTGTATGGCGCGATGGAAGATTGCGTGCTCGATATTATGATTGGCAAAGGTCCGACAGCACGCTCGGTACGCCTGACTATTAAACCATTCACACTTGTGGGTGCCACCACAAAAGCGGGTGCCGTCAGCGCACCGCTCCGGGATCGATTCCTGCATAACTTCAAACTCGGTTTTTACGATCGCAAAGAAATGCAGAGCATTGTCGAACGTTCCGCAACCATTCTCGGCATTGCGATGGAAGGACTCGCGGCACATAGAATCGCATCTGCAAGCCGCGCCACACCGCGCATTGGAAACCGTTTGATTCGTGCCGTGCGTGATTTTGCACAAGTGCGTGATGAAGAAATTATTAACTTAGCCTGTGTCGAAAAAACGTTGTCTTCACTCGACATTGATGATGAAGGACTCGATGCTACGGACCGCGCATTACTTGCAACGATTGTGGATGCATTTGCCGGTGGACCGGTTGGACTCTCGACACTCGCAGCCATTCTTGCCGAAGAAGAGGAGACGCTCGAAGACGTGTATGAACCATACTTGATGCAGCAGGGATATTTGCAGCGCACGCCAAAGGGTCGCATGGCTACGAAGAAGACATATGAAAGACTCGGCAAGGAACCGCCGGAGGGGGCGCAGATGGGGATGTTGTAATAGTTACTAGTTACTAGTTAATAGTTAATAGTTACTAGTTATTGGTTGTTTGTTTGGTGGAAGAAAGATTTTTTGAAAGAGTGGCATTTGTATATGTATAAAAACAACCAGAAACCAATAACCAGAAACCAGAAACCAGAAACATCGTCAAATAATCTCCCTTTGTAACCACTCCTTTCCCATGGTCCGTTCTACCAATGTACGGCTCCTCATATGACGGCGGGATACTTTATTAATGAACATCCAGTGACCGCGCATGGAATAGGCTGCTTGGTACGAACCGTCGGCACGGGCAACCATGGTCGGATGTGCGGATGCAAGTGAGGGGAGAGCCAGAAAACCGCTAGCTACAACGCTCAATGCCAATGTCTGCAGGGTGAATTTCATCTGTTTTTGAGGTGGGGGATTTCCAGGAAAAGTGAACGTCTTCTGTCCATTGAAAGATTACCTCTGTCGAAATCCTGCACAAGACACCGGCAATTCGTTTGTGGAAACTTGTCTAGCGCAAATTTTGTACTCAGTGACCCTCTTTCATGAGGGCATTTATGCTTGCATGCAATTTTTGTACGAACGCAGATTCACGGAACTTCTCTGCCTGCTCATGGCACTTCTGCGTTGAGTATTTTTTTGGATCAAAGTCTTTGAGAATTTGTATTAAAGATTCAGGGGTTTCTGCATCAAAATACGCTCCCGTTACTCCATCAATCACTGTTTCTGTAATGCCACCTTTGCCATATCCAATGACCGGCGTTCCACACGCCATGGATTCCAATGCAACGAGTCCGAAGTCTTCTTCGCCGGGGACAATGGTGGCTTTTGCACTTCTGAATAGATCTTTTATTTCATCACCCTCGCGCCAACCGTAAAACTCAATAGTCGGACCGGCTAACTTTTCCAGCCGCGCGCGTTCTGCTCCTTCACCCACGATTTTTAGGTGCACCTTGAGACGGTTACAGGCTTCGATGGCGAGATCGATTCTCTTGTAGTTCGCGAGAGTGGAGACAATCAAGAAATAATCCGGATGTTCCATGTTGGGTTTCTGGTTTTTGGTTTCTGGTTTTTGGTTGAACCAGGAGTCGCTGATGGGGGGATAGATCACTTCACTCTTTCTATCCCAATAGAGTTCGATGCGGCGCTGTACTTCGTTCGATGCGGCAATGAGCATATCCGGACGGGGCGCGACTTCTGCGTCCCATTGGCGAAGTTTGTGGAATACGGATTCGAGGTAGAGTTTTTTAATCGTTCCCAGTGGTCCGGTATTTGCTCGCTCTACCACATCGTGTGTGCGATCCCACAAGTAACGAGCAGGGGAATGAACGTAACAGAGATGCTTTGGTTTACCGTTTGTGATGATGCCGTGAATGAAGGCGGAGGAAAAACTGATGACGAGATCGAACTCAGAAAAATCCCAGGCTTCCACTGCTTTCGGGAATTGCTTTAAGTACAGGTGATGGTTGAACCCCTTGGTCGGTTGAATGGAACTTGTACGGACGCGTTCTTTGGGAAACCATTCGCCCAATTTCTTTTCGTCGTAGAGCAATGTGTAAATAGGCGCGTCCGGAAACATGTCTGCCACAATGCGCAGAACGCGTTCCGCGCCGCCGCGCATTGTTAATAACTCGTGAACCAAGGCTACTTTCATGTGGGCAGTGTAGCGATTTCTTTCGTAAAACCGAAAGGTAGCGGGAACGATTGATTTTAAGGTTTCACAGGTAGATTCTCTACTTATGACTGAAAAACACAATGATCAGGAGGTCATCGTGGTCGATCCACCTCTGCATTCTGAAGAGACGCAGTTATTTTTGAGTGTTCATGGAAAGACATCTGCCGAATTTATAGAGCAGATCATCGGTACAATTTCTGTATTCCAAAGGCGTTATGCAGAGAAAGTGAGAAAGATACTTGTACGATCACAGGGCGTGCTTTTGCATGTGATTGTGGGATTGGATGAAGGTGAATACGATGACGATCTTTCTGTCGATGTTACGAATTTGAATTTAGAGATTGAAGATAAAGGATGGCCTGTACAAGCACTTGAGTTCAATTCCGGTGACCTTGCTGTACTTACTGACTTCAGTGATACCTGTATACCGTCCGAGGGGGATGAGCTGTTTGAAGCAGAGATGGATATGATGAGGGAAGAGGAAGAGGCGGCAGTGCAAAGGCAAGAACCAATTCATGTGGTTTATAATATCCAAGAGGTGTTAGGGAAGTATTTGTGACGGTGTTACGCAGTGGGTGACTGCACGCTGCGCGCGATTCTTGCTGCAAAGCTAATAGATACAAAGCGCGTCATAAAAGCGCCGATTCTGTTTTTCAGACCGGGAATGACGAGTGCTTGTCCGCGCATGCATGCATCGAGACCTGTTCGTACGACAGTTTCTGCATCCATCACTCCACCTTTAAAAAGTTTCGATCCACCCAAATGCGCATTCTTCGCAAAGCCGGTCTTGGTGGGACCGGGACAGAGGCACGTGACTGTTATGCCTGTTCCCTGCAATTCGTTGCTGAGTGCTTCGGAGAAGCTGAGGACATATGCTTTGGTGGCGTAGTAGACCGCCATCAACGGGCCGGGTTGGAATGCGGCGACCGAGGCGACGTTCAGGATGCGGCCGTGTTTGCGTTCAATCATCTGCGGAAGAATGGCGCGCGTAAGATCTGTGAGCGCACCTACATTCACATCGATCATCTGCCGTGTGCGCAGGGGATCTGCATTTTGGAATAATCCGTAATCCCCAAAGCCCGCATTATTGATGAGGAGGTCAACAGGGGAATGTTGGATGGATGTCATCAAACTGGCGGTTGCATCTGCAATCGAAAGATCGAGTGCAATTGTGTGAGCGGTAATGCTGTGTGCGGTTTGTAATTCTTTGGCGAGTGTATCGAGCGCGTCTTTGCTGCGGGCAACCAAAATCAGATTCCATTTTTTTGCGGCAAGTTGGCGCGCGCATTCTTCTCCAAGTCCGCTGGAGGCTCCGGTAATGAGGGCGGTCTGTGTGGTTATGGACTGACTATAGAGCGCAGAGCCGCCCTCGAACAGCGTGCTTAACGAAGGATGAAGTAGAGGAGCCCCCAGCCTGTTCCGAAGACTGCGGCAATAAGAATGGCCATCATAAGGCGTCCCATAAGAATGAGGGGGAAGGATTACGGCTCTATGACGCGTACACTCGAATAAATTTACGAGAGAAGGAGGGACTTTTTGTCTGTTTTCTGCTATAATATGTACTATGGTGAATGACAGTTTAGGAAGAATGCCCGGCGATGAACCGACAGAATATCCAAAGCTGGATTCAATTGATGCTGTAGATAATATCGCCAATGAAACCGGAAAGAAGATCGATGCGTTTTCTCTCACCAAAGATCAGTTGAAGTTGCAGGAACTGCGCGAGCGAGGCGAGCTTGCGCCGCATGATTTTGATTTGAATGAACTCTATCAGTTTATAGAAAACCGCATTCCGCTGACTGCAGCATTGTTGGGGAAACAGGCAGTTGTTTTAACACGCGGACAGTTTGAGCAGCTTGGCGGGTATTTGGATATTACGCTGCCGGGCGGAGAAGAGATTTGTGTGGAAGCGGAAAGCATGAACGAACCGATCCTGATTATTTTTCCGGGTGATCTTGGATAAGGATTTCTTTTTTCTCCTTGCTCCACTTCTTTACTTCCGCCTCTCTTTTGCGCGCTTCGCTCAGTGTTTCAAATTCTTCCGTATAGATAATTTTGACCGGTCCGTGGCTCCGCGTGTATTTGGCTCCCGTGCCGTCATTGTGCTTGGCTTCGCGCTCGGCAACATCGATGCACGTTCCCGCATAGAGTGAGTCGTCATTGCAGCGGGCGAGGTAGAAGTAGTGAGGCATGTCTTATTTTTTGCGGTTGAACAATGCAATGAGCGTGACAGTCATAACGCTTCCTACCAAGTTCGCGACTAAATCCCATCCTGTATTTACATATCCTCCCACATTCGTTCCCGGAATAAGAAGTGTTGCTGCAAATTCGATAATTTCATTGAACGCACCCAGCCCCATACCTGCAAATGCACAGAGCGTGAGTACGCCGACTGTCGGTTGGATTTTTGGATAGCCACCTTTGAGCGCTTCCCAGCATACCCATGTGGCCACTGCAAATCCGTATGCGTGCGTGGGGTTATCGTATTTTAAGTATCCCGGAATAATCCACCAGCTATAGAGCACGGCGTGTTCGCCGGCGTGTGGCCAGCTCTCCGGAATTTCCAGCAGTCCTCCCAGCATATGCATGAGCCCCCAGATACTGAGTGCCCAGAGTAACCCTTGAGAGAAGTGTACTTTGCGATCAATAAGAACAATGATGATTGCAAACAGAATCACAATGCCGATGTAAAAGAGGAATTCGGTATTGTGATGTGCCAGTGCGAACGGGGTCGCAACAAGCATGTACAGCGCAGTAAAAATTCCAACGGGTAGAAGGCGATGAGAAAAAGTCATGCATGCAGTGTATCAAACCGGAGAACTTGTTACACTCGTTCCATGAAACACATTCTCCTATCCCTTCTTTTCCTTTTGGTACTGACTGCGTGTGGCGCAACGTCGCCCGTTGCAGTGGATACTGAAGACAGTTCTTCTTCCGTTCTATCTGTGGACGCATGGAACATGCTGCACGATGCAGCCTTCCCCGAAGGTTGGAAGGCGATTCCCGGAGATTGCGGATCCAGGATGGCTTGTTTTTATTCGCCTCTTACATACACCGGTGCAAATGAGCCGATCGATCATGATGTATTCTACGCACACCCCACGCAGCCCGATCAATGTACTGAAGAGTTTGCCAAGGCACAGTCCATGATGGATGGTGGCAAAGACACATCAAAACCATTCGTGATGTTTGAATCAGCCATTGGTTACACATGGACAGGTTATGCCGGAGCGGGAGCGCAACCCGGAGATGCGCCTACGACACGATTTGTCTGTTTGCATCATCCTACAACGGGATTCGATATCCTGATTTCTTCCTACATTGCCGATACGAAAACAACGACGTATTTGGATACGCTGTTTATTCCGTTCTGGTTACATTTGTTTATAACCGAGTAAGGTGGTGGACGTGTGAGTGTTTATAAAAGAGGCATGGGAGGCCTTTTACAAGCATTGAAGTCATGGGGTCATATCACTATAGTGTCTCGGCTATGGGTCGATAGCTCAGCTGGTAGAGCAGTGCCCTTTTAAGGCATTGGCCGCGGGTTCGAATCCCGCTCGACCCACCACATATCATTTTGTAGAGCATGCATGATTGATTCACATTGCCATCTGGCCGATCCTCAATTTGCGGATGATCTCGACGCTGTTTTGGAACGGGCGAAAGAAGCGGGAGTCACGCAGATGATCACCATTGCAGACTCCCTAGACGAGTCGAATAAGTGTCTGGAGATTGCGACAAAGTATGAACATATTTTTTGTACATCAGGCATTCACCCGCATCATGCAAAAGATTGGAAAAAAGGATATGGGGAGAAGTTAAAAACGCTTATTGGATCATCCAAAAAAATGAAGGCGGTAGGGGAGATCGGGCTGGATTATCATTATGATTATTCCCCTCGGGGCATTCAGCAGGGCGTCTTTCTGGAACAGCTTACGTTGTCCAAGGAATTGTCGCTTCCTGCCGTGGTGCATTGCAGAGAAGCCGTTGCCGATATCCGCTTAATGGTGGAAGAAGTCGAGCCTCTGCAGATTGTCATTCATTGCTGCAGTGAAAAATGGGAGGATATTTCGTGGGCGGTTGATTTGGGGCACTTCTTATCTTTTACGGGTATTGCAACCTATCCCGCATCGCACGATGTTCGTGAGACCATCAAACAGTGTCCGCTCAAGCAAATAATGATTGAAACCGACAGTCCGTATTTGGCGCCTGTGCCACATCGGGGCAAAAGAAATGAACCGGCGTATGTTGCGGAAGTGCTCAAGTGCATTGCAGAAATTAAGGGCATATCGGTAGAAGAAGCGGATCGCGCGACTACGCAAAATACGGTAGAGTTTTTTGGATTATTGTCCTGAGGGTTACGGATGCTTTATGTGGTAACTAAGGTTTCTCGATTTATTTTTTTACCCTAGTTTTTGTTGTATTAGTGTCAAAAATGACATCTATTTCTTAGTTATTTGGCATGGTATCGATTGTTTCGGAGAACCTCAATAAATATCCATCAGGGTCCTGAATGACAAACTGTCGACACGCGACAGTGTCTTCGGCACGTCGATACTTTTTTTCTTCAAGTGGTGCAAAGAAAACCTGATGTGCATGCCTGAGTTTTTCAAATAATTCTGAAACGTGAGTGGTGATGAATTGCATATTGATGCCGCGGCCAAAAGGGCGCTGTAAATCACCAGTAAGCCACTGTTTGTCGGCACCTATTTCCTCAAGCATAAGCTGAGCGCCGTCTCGGGCAAGAAAGCAAAATTTTGCCTCAGGGCGTTCATAGAGAATTGAAAAGCCAAGTTGATCAGTATAAAAATGAAGTGATTCGATAAAGGAAGAGCAATAAAGAACTGGCACAAGAGGGTTCTGTTTCATAGATGAATAGTAGTAAACAATGGTGCCCCCGACAGGAATTGAACCTGTATTTCCAGCTTCGGAGGCCAGCGGTCTATCCGTTAACCTACGGGGGCGCGGGTCGAATCTTATCGAAATTGGCTTTAGAAAGACATGGGAGGTAATTTTGTTGCGATTGGTTTGAAAACTGCGTAGGATGGCCAAGCTTTCGAAATAAGCGGATGTAGCTCAATTGGCTAGAGCGACGCCTTGCCATGGCGTAGGTCGCGAGTTCGAGTCTCGTCATCCGCTCCACATTAAAATAAGCTCATTCACACAAAAATCCTTAACCTTTACCTTAACCTCGACCTAATAGCGCGGGATTAGTACAGTGGTAGTACGTGAGCTTCCCAAGCTTAAAATGCGGGTTCGATTCCCGTATCCCGCTCCACGCCAAAAACGCGAGTCTGGAGGACGAAGTGTTTTCTGGCTTGGACGGGTTATCCTGAGCGAACGAATGGGTATCCCGCTCTAAATAGCTCTTTTAGCCTGTTCGCAACCTCGCTTTTTGGGTCAATTTGTGCTACAATAATTCGATATGGTCTTTTCTCTCTCTCACACACAAAAGACGGGCCTGAAGACACTTTTCCTCACGATGCTGGTGATGGGTTCTTTTGCCGTGCATGTACAGCAGTCCGGCGCGGTTGGTTGTCCGGGTGCATGCGGTCCGGGAACCTATTGTTCGGCCGCAGGTACCTGTGTTCCTACGAGTACGACAGGGGGAAAGCCGCTCCTTATTCCAAAAGGCAATCTTCGCTTATTGCAACCGCTCGACGATACAACCACATCACTTCCGCCGAGTGCGGGTATTCTGATTTTCTTCGTCTACTTCGATATTGCGTGGCCTTGGATTCTCGGGATTGCGGCGGGTGTCGGGGTGTTGCAGGCATTGGTGGGAGGAGTGCAGATCATGCTTTCGGGAAGCGACAGCGGTATGCGCGAAAGTGGGAAGGGGAAAATTATGTGGGCGCTTGCCGGGCTTCTGATGGTCGGACTTGCCGGCTTTATTCTGCGTTCTATTAATCCGCTGTTTTATAGATAATTATGGTTCGTATTTTTTCATTCGTCGGCGCACTTCTGGTTTCACTTTTTGCGGTGCCGGCTGCACTCGCAGTCACGCTTCCGAATGCGCCGTGTACGTCCGATTTGTTTGGATGTGGAGGTGGTGCGAAGAATGTCATTATGAGTGCGCTCATAGGGCCGAACGGGATTGCGGTTATGCTATTGCAGATTTCTGCGGGATTGGCGGTTCTCTTTATTATTTGGGCCGGTTTCCAGATGGTGATTAGTATGGGTGAAGAAGGAAAATTGACTCAATATAAATGGGGCATGGCGTATGCGCTCATCGGGCTTTCCGTGTCTATTCTTGCACAGTTCGTTATTTCCACCGTCGGTACGCAGAACTACGGTCAGGTGGGAGCGGTTACCAATCTGCCGCTGAACCTGCTTGCGAGCGGTGCCAAGATTTTGCGCATTATGCTCAATGCCGCGTTCGTGATTATTCTTGTGATTGCTGCACTCAAGATGTTGTATGCACAGGGAAAGGCCGACGACTACAACACGGGAAAGAAAATGCTGACGTGGGCAATTGTGGGAGCGGTTCTTGTAAACTTGTCTGCAGCACTGGTGACAGTCGTTATTCAATTCTTCGGTGTCTAATGTTTTTTCTTACTTTGTTTTTCGGCGCTTTTATTCCTACTGCTTTTGCAGACACACTGGAAACAGCCGGTAATGGCGGTGCCGGAGTGAGCGCAATGTGGGCGCAAATTTGTGCCGTGCTTCCATGCGTATCGACCGGTGGAGCCGGAGGCAGGGGATTGGTAACCGCGCTCGCAAATGCGGCTATCACGTTTATTTTCCCGCTGATTGCAGTGGTAGCGGTATGTATGGTGATGTATGCCGGTATTCTGATTGTGACCAGTAACGGTAGTGAAGATAAAATCAGCGAAGCAAAGAAAGTCATTCTGTATGCATCTGCCGGTGTTATTTTGAGTCTTTTGACCAGTGCGGTCGTTGGATACCTTACGTATTACTTGAACATTATTCTGAGCTAAGGAGGGCGGAATTCGGGTTGCTTTGGCGTGCAGAGAGCCAATTTTTCGCTATACTTTGCCCCATATGTCCCGTCACTATATTACGACCGCCATCGATTATCCGAATGCCAACCCGCACATGGGTCATGTGTTGGAGAAAGTATTGGCCGATGTCATGGCTCGGTGGTTTCGTCTGAAAGGCGATGAAGTGCGTTTTCAAATCGGGACCGATGAGCATGGTATTAAGATTCAGCAGACTGCGGAAAAAGAAGGCCTTACGCCGCGCGAGTTGGTAGATAGGAACGTGCCGTTTTTCCAGGAGCTCTATGCAAAGCTCGGTATTTCTGCCGATGTCTTTGTGCGCACCACGGACTCCGAGAAACACTGGCCGACCGTCGTGGCACTCTGGAATCGTTTGCGCGAGAAAGGCATGCTCGAAAAGCGTACGTACACAGGACTCTATTGTTCCGGTTGTGAGCGGTTCCTTACGAAGCGCGATCTTATTGAAGGAGTGTGCGATATCCATAAACGTCCGCCCGAAGAAGTGAAGGAGGAAAACTGGTTTTTCAAATTGAGCGAGGAGACTGCATGGTTGAAAGAACTGCTCGAAACAACCTATAAAATTATTCCGGACAGTCGCAAAAACGAAACAATGACTCTTATCGATCAAGGGCTGGAAGATGTATCGTTTTCGCGTCCGAAGAGCAGCTTGAGTTGGGGCATTCCCGTTCCCGACGATGATAATCAAGTGATGTATGTGTGGTGCGATGCGCTCACGAATTATATTTCCGGACTGAATTATTTCGGGGCAAATGACGGATCGGCTAGCCACGCGAAGCGCTCCGCAGAGGGCGAAGTGTGGTGGGATAAAGCGATTGTGACGCATGTCATTGGAAAAGATATCGCGCGCTTCCATGCCCTTATTTGGCCGGCCATGTTGAAAGCTGCGGATATCAAAACACCGGATCAATTGCTCATTCACGGATTCCTGACCAGTGACGGACAGAAGATGAGTAAGAGTCTTGGAAACGTCGTAAAACCGGAAGAAGTACTCGCGCATTTTAACGGAAACCCGGACCCGCTTCGTTTCTATTTAAGCCATGAAGTGCCGGTGGGGAATGACGGAGATTTCAGTTGGAAGCGTATTGATGAAGTCTACGACAGCAAGCTTCGCAATCAGTTGGGGAATATGCTCAACCGCGTGCTCGTGATGCTGCGCAAGGAAAACGCGTCGCTCACTATTCCGCTCAGCGCGGAAGACGCACAAAGTACCGCGGGATTCTGGAGCACATTCGAAGAATCGATGGACCGATTTGAAGTGCATGCAGCCATTCAAAGCCTGACAGCCGGCATCGATCAAATGAATGCAAACTTCAACACGGCACAGCCGTGGAAATTGGAAGGTGCAGAACGCATCACCGTGCTTTCCACATTTGCAGAACTTCTCAGACTCACGGCGCTGATGTTATTGCCGTTTATTCCGGATACCGCCTATCGCATGAGTAAACAGCTCGGTGTCCCGTATGCAGAAGCGATGCTCGACAAGAATTTTGCTCTGACCGATGCCATGAAAGCATGGGGTGGGATGACGGATTGGAAGACGGTGGGGGAGCCGTCGATTTTGTTTGCACCACTTGAAAAGCCTGTAGAAAAGAGTGTCTAGTTTTATTGACATATTGCACGATGTATGAGATTGTATACATAGCCTCTTTTTCCCAAGGAGAGGTGAGGGACGGGCATTTAGGCACCTGCCACAGTTTGCCGTCGCCTTCCCGGGTCTCATTCCTTCAATTGCACCATCAATTGAAATTGTAGGGAATGAGACCTCCCTCCTATGCTTTTCATTTTGGACACCTTTTGATAGGCTGTCTCCGCTCTCACACCAACTGATGCAAGAACATTGCTGAAAGAAGAGATGGAGGGCGACGTACTTTTTCCCCATTCTTTGTATGTTTGATCCTATGTCAGAACTGACAGGCGGAATGCCTCAGGATGATCAGCCGATGCAACAGGCTGCTCCTGCTCCTCACCAGGGAGGTTTTAGCGGCGGCAACCGTTCGTTCGCGGATGATATTCATTCCGTCACGATCCACGCTCGTCAGCGCACGTTTTACATCGACTTGAAGAAGTCCGGCAACGGCAAGTTCTTCAAAATCTCCGAGAAGTCTCGTGGTGGTCAGAAGACGACCATTATGTTCGACTCCGAAGATCTCGATCAGTTTATCAGCGCGCTCAATGAAATGAAGACGAAGCTCGTTGCGTAATTGAAGATTCCGAGGATTCCAATGATTCCGACAATACCGAAGAAACCGAGGAGTGATTCTCGGTTTTTTTTGTATACGTGTCATATTGAGCTCGTCGAAATATGAATGTGTGTCGACACTTCGCCCCCTAAGGGGGCCCCTTGGGTCGAGCTCAGGGTGACACTAAAAAGCCCGTTGATCGTGATGATCAACGGGCAGAACGCCGGACGGGGATCGAACCCGCGACATCGTCATTGGCAATGACGCGCTCTACCACTGAGCTACTGGCGTAAAAAGGAATTGGCGCCACTCGGATTCGAACCGAGAACCTTCTGCCTGGAAAGGTCAGATGCTCTGCCTATTGAGCTATGACACCGATCGGAAAGATCTTTCTATCCCGTGGGACAGAAGTGAAGCTAGCGGGAGTTGAACCCGCGACCTCTTGCATGCCATGCAAGCGCTCTCCCAGTCTGAGCTATAGCCTCGCTCTTTTGAATGAAAACTCGGGCGGAGGGATTCGAACCCACGAATTACCGATTAAGAAGCGGTCGCCTTTGGCCACCTGGCTACACCCGATCACAAAAGAGTGGCAGATTCTAGGGCGTATGTTTTATTTGTCAATTCCGGAGGCCCCGCCTCCAATCCGCTGCCTTCATTGGCTTTTTCCCCGCTTCTTGAATTACGGCTAGATAGAGTGTTGATCCATTGGCACAGGGCAGGGGAATGCTGTCTGCAGCTTCCGTGAGCGATGCTTCGATGAGTTTGAGTTCGTGACCTTCAATACTTGTTATGACTCCAGGCCACGGATTCAGTGCGCGGATGCGACGATCAATATCGATGGCGGTCATGGTGGATGTATCGATGTTCGCATCCTCGCGGGAGAGTTTGGTGCAGATGGTAATGCCGGTTTCGGGTTGAACTTTTGGTTCGAGTGGCTTTTTAAGAGTTTCTGCCAAAAGAGTTGCTCCTATCTTACTCAACTTTTCACGCATCGATGTATTCGTATCGGTCTGGCCGATGTGCATGGTGGCAATAGAAAGAATGGGACCTTCGTCCAAGCCTGCTCCCATAATTTGTACTGTCACTCCCGTCTCGGTATCACCATTTAAAATTGCATGCTCCACCGGCGATGCTCCGCGCCAGCGCGGGAGGATGGAACCGTGCACATTGATGGGGGCGATTTTTGGGAGATCCAGAATCGGTTGTTTCAGAATTTTTCCATAGGCAACCACAATCAAAAAATCCGGACGACCGATGTTGTGCGCCTCTAAATATGCCGGTAATTCTGCGTTGATATTTTCCGGCTGGAACACGGGAATATTTTTTTCGAGTGCGAGCGTCTTTACGGGCGGCGGCGTAAGAAGCTGTTTTCTTCCGACGGGACGATCGGGTTGTGTGATAACAAGTGCCACATGAAACGCCGCATCACTCAGCAGTAATTGCAGAGAGGGGACGGCGAAGTCCGGGGTGCCGCAGAAGATGATGCTATGGGCCATTGGTTGTTAGTGTACAGCATGATCGGCGCCGTAAAATCCGAAATACGAAGCGCGAAATACGAGGCAAATGTGAATGATAAAAATTGAAAAGTGAATAGTGAAACAATAGAGAACTGTTTTATTTTTTAATGTTTGCATTTCAAAATTTATTCTTGCCTCGTATTTCGTATTTCGCGCTTCGTATTTATTTCTCTGTCATCTTTTACATGCATCTTGTTATAAGAATAAACAGCATCCTATCAAGCAACAGCACTTCATTGTCGCAAAAGAGAAATAGTCGTATTGTGAGACCCTTTATGCCTCTCACTTCTGCAGACGCGCACGCGGCATCCGATCTCCTCTCGAAAGCAAAACGTATTGCGTGCATCTGTCATCGGGGGCCGGATGGTGATGCAATCGGATCGGTCGTGGCGATTGCTCTTCTTCTCGAACAAAATTTCCCCGATGCGAAGGTGACCATACACTGCGTGGATCCGGTGCCGGAGACTTTTTTGTTTATTGAGGCAGCCAAACGCATTGCGGGTGCGCCGATTTTTCAGGAAGGGGACAGCGCGGTGATAGTGGATTGTGCGGAGGCAAAAATGACCGAGATGCATGTGACGCATCCGCAGCTTTTTGACGGAACTATTCCCACCGTGATGATTGATCATCATCCGGGAAATCCGCGTTTTGGGACCGTGAATCTTCTCATTCCGGAAGCGGCATCGACGTGTGAAATCATTGTGGCTCTGGCAGATGCGCTCAACTGGCATATCGATAACGATGTCGCAACGGCGCTTCTTACAGGCGTGTATACCGATACGGGAGGTCTCTTGCATAGCAATACCACACCGGGCGTGTATCGCGCCGTAGGTCGTTTATTGCGTGCCGGTGCGCGTCAGCAAATGATTGTGACTGCGGTCTTCCGGACGGCAAAATTGAGTACGCTTAAATTGTGGGGTCGAGTGCTCGAAAAGATCAGCGTGACGGAAGAGGGAGGGGCAATATCTGCAGTCACTCAAGGGGATTTCCGTGCGACGGGGGCGGATTATTCCGAACTTGCCGGTGCCATCGATTACGTGAATGCAGTCCCGGGTATGCGCTTTTCCATGGTACTGTCCGAGCGTGACGGTAAAGTGAAAGGCAGCCTCCGCACTCTAAGGGATGACGTGGATGTGGCTGCAATGGCCGGAAACTTCAGCGGCGGCGGACACAAGAAGGCGGCGGGATTCGCGCTCAACGGAAAACTAAAACCGGAAGTACGCTGGAAGGTGATTGAGGAAGAGACCGAAGAGAAAAATTAAGCATTCTTCTCTGCATCCTTCTTTTGTTCCGCAGCTCTCTGCTGAGCGGCTACTTCGCTTGGCTTGGTGGTAATCAACTTGGATTCTTCGGGACTGGCGATGATTTCCACGGCCACATGTTTGTATCCAGCGAACAAGATTCCTTGTCCCACATCGGAGTTGAGGAGCACGTACTTTTCACCGTCCGTCAGGTAGAAGAGTTTCTGCAAACTATCCACGGTAGTCGGTGACTGTTTCATGAGAAGCTGCAACGAGGAGTTTGTGATGATGGGTTTTCCAAAGGGGGACTCCACGAAGTCATCCACGTCCTGCGTGATGGTCGTGACACCCAAGTAATACTTACGGGCCCGCTTCACAATTCCATACAAGAAACGTGCCGAGTCTTCGTGCTGCATAAGGTTCCAGGCTTCATCAATCACGAGGATGCGCTTCTTCAGTTCCGTACGGATACGGTTCCAGAGGAAGTTCAATACCACGTAGATGGCAATGGGGCGGAGCTGTTCTTCAAGATCGCGGATCTGGAAGACAATCATCTGCTTATCCAATTCCACATTTGTCTTTTGATCGAACAACCCTGCGAAGCTTCCCGTCGTATACTTCTGCAGCACGCGACCCATGTTCTCGCCGCCATCGGTGGTCATAAGCACATCCACGAGCTGTCCGAGTGTGGGAGGCGTATTGGCGGTCAGGTCATCGGTGGTGAGGGTGATTCCATTGAGTGCGTAGGTATCCAAAATTGCTTTATCCAGCACACCGTCTTCTGTTGGTGTAATGGGGCCAAGCATCAATTTCAGAAGTCCGTGGATATTGATCACTGCGGAACGGAGTACTTCTCCGGGGGCCGCTTCATCGCCGCGGATGGCCTTGGGAAGGTCGAACGGGTTGATGCGATAGGGGCTTTGGATGGAGAGCGGAATGAAGGAACCACCTACCGCTTCACAGAGGTTGGTGTATTCGTTTTCCGGATCGACCACCAGCACTTCGGTGCCAAGCATCAGGTAGCGCAGAAGTTCCAACTTCGCGGTGAAGGACTTACCTGCACCGGAGGTGGCGAAGATGTTGCTGTTGGCGTTCGGGAGATCGAAGCGATCGAACAGAACCAAGGAATCGTTGTGGCGGTTAATACCGTAGAGGATGCCGTGGTCGTCGGTTAAGTCGCTAGAGCTAAAGGGGAAGCTTGCCGCCAGCGGCGACGTATTCATGTTGCGATTGATCTCAATTTCATCCACACAAAGGGGAAGGGCGCTCGTCCACGCGTGTTCCATTTGGAACATGGCAGGCTTTGTAAGCACCAATTTTCCTCCAAGCAGAGATTCAAGATCGGTCTGGAGCTTCTTCAGATGCTCCTCGTCTTCGGCATACACCGTAATGTACATACCGAACTGGAAGAGCTTTTCCTGTCCGCGCGCAAGAAGATCGCGCAGTTCTTCCGCGTCTTGCAGAGCCGCTTCCAGGGTCGGATCGCGCACAATTCCGCGCTGTTCCAACATACGGATAGAGGAGCGAAGTTCCGCAACTTTCTTGCGGAGCATTTTCATAATCGCTTTGTTTGAGCTGGGGTAAATGTACTGCGCAATATCCATGGTGGCCGTCATATTAATGGTCTGTGCCAGCCAGTTTGGATAAATATAGTTCGGCCAGTTATAGGTGTAGAACGTCCGCGCGTAGAGGTCGTTCATAATAATATCTTTGTTGCGCACCTGCATGCCCGCAGGGGCAATGAGGTCGAGCATTTTCTGCAATCCTTCCTCGTAGCGTTTGACCGCTTCGCGTTCTTCGGGAGTCAGACTTTCGTCTTCTTTTTTATCCAAGATTTTTTTTGTTTGCTGATGAAGTCCCAGAAGTTCGTCAATAGCCTGCATGACCGGAGGCTCTTTTTTCATGCTCAAAACGGGAGCCGAAGGGATAGGTGTTGCAGCTGCAGCATCGGTACTTGGCTGAACATCATCGGGAAGGACGTTTTCAGGGAGGGGGCCGACTATGTTATTTGTGTCTGGCATGCGAAAAACTTATCTCATTAGTATAGCATAAACCCTCTTTTGCTGCAACCGTCTGAAACCTACGGATTCCCGAATATAGTGCCTCCATTGTCCGTTTGAGTCCTGTTTCCCTTCTTTAAAATGTCCAATTCATCTATACCCGGCACGTCCACTACCCCCAGACCCGCAATCAACACTTGGCGATTCGCGCTGATGGCAGCCATACGTTTGTCTGCAATCTTGTGTAAATTCGTATAGAGATTGATGGTGCTGTTGATTTGCGTGACTTCGCTTTCGGCTTTTGCCTGTTCCGATTTTGCCGCCACAATCTCCGTCTGCTTCTGGCTGGCAACGGTATAGTCTTCTTTTTGCAAAGACATATTCAAGTCATGCTGGATGGAAGTGACCACCGTCCGCTTGTCATGTTGAATGCCGAGCAGTTCTTTCTGTTGTTGTTTGAGTGCGGTCAGCTGCGCCTTGCTTCGGGTGAGGATGGAATTGAGTGTCTCTAAATACGTGTCGAGCGTCTGTTGTCGGTCCGCACTTCTGTTCAGCATGTCCGGCACATTGACCTGCAACACAATGGCAAGCTGTTGGAGAATTTCGAAAGATTGCGCGGGGTTTTCTTGGTCTTCTATAAAAATGCCCAGCCCCGTGTTCACACCGTTTTCTGCTCCCTGTACGTGGACCCCCGTGGAATCAATGAGGAAATTTGCAACGTACATCCCGAGTGGTGCACCGGGCGCCGCTCCGTTTTTTTGCATGCCCAGAACCAGTGGTCCCGTTTGCATCACCCCTGTTTGTGCGCCCGTTACTGTGACTGCCGCGGGTACGGCAGGAGTTTGCTTGCAGTGCGCCAGACTGAGCGCCGCAAGGACTAAGAGAAAATTTTTCGTGGGTGTGTGCACGGAACGTATTCTACCGCACATATTCGGGCACTGCTAATTGCGTCTGTGGAGGCCTTTTTTTGGAATATGGAGCGTCTTCCGCAGAGTCTAAAATTGTGTTCAAAACATGAGTATAAAGTGTGAGCAAGATCAAATAATGTTTTCATATAGAAACCCTGCTTTTACCTGATATAGTTCAGCCGTTTTATTGAATAGCGTTTGTGTTCAGCCTCATGTTTCAGCACCTTGCCACCGAAGCCAATCAGATCGTCCAATCACTCTTCGGGGTGGAGGATCTTTTTGTGGAATGGCAGAAGCCGCAGGAGGCCTCACACGGAGATATTTCGACTGTTATTGCGCTCAAAATTGCACGTCAAAAAGGACTCAATCCGCGTGAGGTGGGGGAGAAGATTGCAGAGGCACTTGTGAACAGTCCGTCGGTTCTGAAGGCGGAAGTTGCGGGTGCGGGATATGTAAACGTCTGGTTGAAACCTGCTGCACTTTTGAAAGAATTGGAGGAGACGTTGCATGCGTGCAGTCCCAAGAAAACTCGCGACGAGGCGCCGGTGATTATTGAATACTCGGGACCCAATATTGCAAAGCCGCTTGGCATTCATCACATCATTGGAACGGTGGTCGGTCAGGCAGTCAGTAACCTCTATGAGTTTGCCGGTTACCCTGTCATCCGTTGGAACTATATGGGGGACTGGGGAACGCAATTTGGAAAGTTAGCGGTCGCTATTCGCAAATGGGGTACAGATAAAAAAGTGACCGATTACAGCATTGATGAATTACTCGCACTCTATGTAAAATTCCATGACGAGCTTGCAGTTCATCCGGAACTCGACGATGAAGCGCGTGAGGAATTCCGCAAATTGGAAAGTGGAGATGCAGACGTCCGTGCGTTCTGGAGTGATGTTGTCTCTGTTACAAAAGCATCTCTCGGACACTTGTATGACCGTTTACATGTCCGGTTTGATTTGGATTTGGGAGAGAGTTTTTATGAAGACAAAATGGAGCCGGTTTTGGAAGAGGGAAAAAAGAAGAGTGTCTTTGTTCCGGGGCTGGAAGGATCGTTTATTGTCGAGTTTTCCGAGGAATCCAAACTCCCTCCATTCCTTGTACAGAAAGGGGACGGTGCGACTTTGTACTCTACACGCGATATTGCTCAAATGCGCTATAGGACCGATACCTATAAGCCACAGCGTATTTTAATTTTTACGGATATTGCGCAGAAACTTCACTTTGAACAGGTGGTGGCAACGTGTGAAAAACTCGGATGGGAATTGCCTCCGTTCGAAAATGTTCTTTTCGGTCGCATGCGTTTTGCGGATAAAAGCATGAGCACTCGGAAGGGAAATATTTTGAAATTAGAAGATGCACTCGACGAAGGTGAATCACGCGCAGAGACGGTCATTGCAGAAAGAGGTGAGACCATTCAGACAGACGATCCAAAAAATCTCGCAGAAATGATGGGAGTGGGCGCGCTCGTGTACGGCATCCTCAGCCAGAACCGCAAGATGGACATGGTGTTCGATTGGGACAAAATGCTCAGCTTTGAAGGAAATAGTGCACCGTATTTGCAGTACACGCATGCCAGAGCAAAGTCGGTTCTCCGTAAGGCGGATGGGGAGATCGGAGATTGGAGATCGGAGATGGGGACGAGCGAATTAACGATATCAGAAAGAATTCTTATGGGGACATTGCTCCAGTTCCCGCATGTGCTTACGGAAGCACGGAGCGAACATTTGCCACACAAACTTGCCAATTTTTTGTACCAGCTCTGTCAGGATTTTAACTCCTTCTATAACAGCGAAAACATTCTTCAGGCTGAACCAACTGTGCGCGCAATGCGCATTCACCTTACCTCTCTTACGGCAACGGTTTTAAAAACCGGAGCTGAACTTCTTACTCTGCGCGTCCCGGACCGCATGTAATTTTATTTTTTAGGACGTTGCAACGCAACGCCCCTACACCTTCCTTCCTATCCCATGGCCCGCCCGTATTCTTCTTCTCGTTCCCGTACACGCACTCCTTCTCCGTTTGTCGTCTTTCTTCTGGTTGCATCGTTTGGCATCCTCTTTGTCGGTTGCAAAGGCCCCGAAGATGTAAACGAAAATCAGGATTTTGTATTCACTCAGGAGAACATGGACGAAGCGCATCAGCTGGCGGAAAACGCATCGAGTGACGCCATGCTAACGGGTACTGGCACATCGCCGTACTTGGAAGGAATTGATACAGGAAGTGGATCTGCCGATACCGCAGTACTGGATCTTTCCATGGTGAATACCTACAAGTCCATTCGTACGGGACAGGGTGCGGCATCCGGAAACAGCTACCGCGTGACGAATGAATTCTTGAACGTCCGCGATAACCCTGCAACGACCGCAACCAGCGTTGCGCGTTTGGTGTATGGAGATCCGGTGGAAGTCTTGGCGTTTACAAACGCGAGTTGGGCACAGGTGAAGACGGCGGCAGGCCAGACCGGATACGTGTCTGTTCGCTACATTGCAAAGATGACTAGCGACGAAAAGTTGGCGGATGAAAAGAAGGCATTCGAAGGACAGTATTATGTAAGCTACGGATTTGTGAACGTTCGAAAGGAACCGAATCAGAAGAGTGAGAAGGTGGGGGAAATTCCGGGTCAGACCATCGTGAAGCCCACGAGCATTGCAGACGGTTGGGCTGCGGTAAGCGCCAACGGGGTAACCGGTTATGCGGCCGCATCGTACTTGGCTCCGTTCAAACCAAACTTCATTGTGCGCCAGAACCAATACACGTTGCCGGTTCTTCACTACCAGCTTACGAAGGGGCAGGAGGCGGATGTCATGAGAGCACTCACTGCGCATGTGACTGCGCTGAAGGCAAAGGGAAAGATCTTTATTACCTTCGCAAAATTCCATGATCTCCTTCTTCAGCAGCAGAAGCAGGACATTAAAATTGATACCAATTATGTCATTATTGCCGTGACCGGTATTACGCCGGAAAATGTCCGCACCACATCCGATGCGCTGGTTGCGGCGAACGTGGATGCAACACTCTTCATTCAGAGTCGTCACATTGGCCTGAGTGGCATTACGCAGAAAACGCTTCTGAACCTTCTGGCAAACGGGTTCGATATTGAATCGAACACACATACCGGGGACGATCTTCGCGCTCTTACAAACGCGCAGGTGGACTTGGAATTAAAGCAGAGCAGGAAGATTATTGAAGACCTTACTAACAAGAAGGTCATTGCCGTTGCGTACCCTGCAGGCGGATCCAACGATCGTGTGATTGATCTGGCCGGCCAAGACGGATACCTGCTGGGACTCAGTACGGGTTCCAATAAGACCTTCACACGCGATCAGCTTTTGAATATTCCGGGAATCGATATCTTCCCGAATATGACGGCGGAGGAGGTGGTGACATTGGTGGGGGCGAAGTAAGCGATCTTCATAGGGATAAGAAAAACGCTCCGGAAGGAGCGTTTTTTGTAGTCGATATTATCAGCTTTATTTGGTTGTCGGTTTCCCGATGTAGTCATTGAATGTATCCATCAGTCCTTTTTGGTTATATCCGGAAATACTTTTGACGGACATATCGGTCAGTTGCTGCATGAATTCCGTGCCGTGTGCATAGAAGTACCAAGCGCTGGCTAGGAAAATGATGATAGGCACCAGCGTGAAGACGCCGCGGATAAATCCGCCCACCGTTCGCCATTGATCGCGGCGGTCCATGCGGTGGAGATAGCGAATGATGACATCCAGCTTTTGTTCTGCACTCAGTTCGTGCGTGGCGGGAGGTGTGTCGCTGCGATGATCGATTTCAATAATTGCTTCCGGTTCGGATTCGGTGGGTGATTTGCGTGGCATGCTGAAAGTATAGGGTGAGGGTTGGGGCTAGGGCTAGGATTTGGAATATCTTTTTTTTAAAAACCTCGTTTCCATTTACGGACAAACTCAAACGCGCGCGTAAGGTAATATGTTTGTGAGAGGGGAAGATCGAAGCAGTGTTCCAGGTTCAGAAGATTGCCTCCAAATCCCGTCTTAAATAATGTGACACCTGCAAAAGGATGTTTGGGA
The DNA here is from genome assembly GCA_964554785.1 of uncultured Candidatus Peribacteria bacterium. Lineage (GTDB taxonomy): Bacteria > Patescibacteriota > Gracilibacteria > Peribacterales > Peribacteraceae > CALREJ01. The sequence goes on from CAZKPW010000003.1 coordinate 147,806, forward strand.
TTCAGGATTTCTTGTTTCGTTTCTTGGTCGGGATTCTCCGATTTCTTTTCTCCCATGGGCGCAATGCCCCAAAAGTTATAGATAGTGTCGCCACGCTTCAGGGCATCCTGAATAGCGCGCCACTGCAGCAAGTAACTGGCGGGCACTTTGCTAAGGACGCTGGCTCCGTGGTGATAGCTGGTCTCGCCGCCAAATTGCATATGGATGGATGTTGCGAGTACCTGGCCTTCGTGACGTGCAATGTACACAAGAACTTCTTCTGTTGGCGCAAAACGTTGTACCTGCGCACGGAAGAAGCTATTGGTGTAGGGCGTAAAGCCATGGCGCTTACGCGTTTCGTCGTGGAGCTTAATAAATTCTTCTACGTCGCGTATTGGATCGGTCGAGAGTTCAACGGTCACGCCGTCTTTTTCTGCACGGCGAATAAGGTTGCGTGTGGTTTTGCGCATGGACATCAAAATTTCTTCCTCTTTCCTAAGGTCTAGGGAAAGGTTAATGGAAAGGGTTTTATTCCATGTATCATGTGTTTTAAGCGGGAGGTACCAAATATGCTCAGCAAGCAGATGCAGTGGCGAGTTGATGCCTTTCAGTGATGATGCGTGTTGTTCATTGGAAAACGGACTCATACGTATAAAGCTACAGCTATGTTTTTGAGCTTCTTCTTTTAATCCATTCACTAACTTCTCAAAAACCTGGTAACTGGTAACCGATAACTGATCACTCGCAATAGGTCCATACTGCACCATGATATGTCTCCCTCTGCGTGCGGGAACAAGAATAGCCTGGCAGATGCCGACAATTTTTCCGTCATCGCGTACTTCCAGGCGGATTGGCTCTTGGCCGATATCGCGGTAGACGTCGCCCATGGTCCAGCACTGCAAGAATGGTGAGAAGCGTTGTGCTTTCAGGAAGTCATCCCATGCCTGCGGATCGGTTGCGAGTTGGACGATCATCTGTCTTGAGCTTTGTAGACGAATTTAAGACCATAATACTGATATTCAATTTCACACTTTCCTACCTCGGACAGTTTGTGCTTTTTTCCGATATCGCGCACGGTTGCAGATTTTAGATCGGTTGTAATGCCCGAAATGATCTGCGGCCACACAATCCAGAGTACACCGTGTTTTGCGATTTGCTGTTTCAAATTTTCAAATTGAGCATCGAGATCCTTTGCGTCGGTCGCAAAGTAAATGAGCATGTCTGCGTTAGTGCCGGGCGTTTGTTGCAAAATAACCTGGCGCACTTCCGATCCGAGCGTGCCAAAGACCGTCGTGGGGACATTGCAAAGGATAACGGTATGTCCGGGTTTAATGCCCAGGCGTTTCGAGAGTGGATCGTGGCGGCTGCTGAGGGGGCTCATTTGGAAAGGAGGGGATCGAGTAGGGCTGCAAGTTCGAGTGCTTGTTCTTTCGTGGTACCCGGATGCGTGGGTAAGTTCAGAATAGCTTCAGAGACTTCTTCTGCCGACGGGTCTTGTCCTTCCGTGTATCCGGCATCTTCTATGTCCGTCGTCTCCGGACAAATCACGCACCCATTCCAGCCGTCGTTCAAATGGATGTTCAGCGTTTTCAGATGTGCGCGAATGGCATTGGCGCCTCTGGTGAAGATGGGAAATTTTTGGAGGGGCAGGTTATATTCAATGCCGCTCAAAAGAGGCCATTTGTGTGTGACGCCAAAATCCACATACGTATTCGTCAGCATTCGTCGGTGATCATTAATTTCCTCCAGTTTTTGTAATTGCTGCAGAGCCAGCACGGCACAAGCGCCGGGCATCTTGTGGACAACGGGACTCATAATGCCTTCTTTTTCCTTCTTGCTGGTTGCGGGTATCAGCAGTTTTATTTTTGCGGCCACTACCAAAATCGCTTTCCCAATCACCATGCCGTAAAGCGGGCGTACTATTGCGTAGAGGAGAGGGTACTGGAGCAGTGCAAAAATAGTGCCCAGTGATTCCTCTACAGCTCCCTCCTGTTCTTTGCGAAGCGCTGCTGCAATCGCCGGGTGTCTTGTGAGCATGGCACCGCCGCTTACGCCGGAAAATGCTTTGTCGCGCGAGAAGCTTGCCAGCAATGTGTCTCCATATTTTCCGACTGTCGCCGGACCTTTTACATCGGGCAGCATATGAGCGCAGTCTTCAATCAGAAGAAGCTGATGCTCATCGCATACTTTTCGAAGAGCCTGCGTGTCTCCGGGAATCCCAAATGTATTTTGGCACACTATTGCTCGCGTCTTCGGGGTAATGGCGGCTTTGAGCGCTTCAAGATTAAAATTTAACGTGTCTTTGTCGATATCCGCATAGACTGCCACCAGTCCCGCCGTATGAATGGCATTCGACATGACGATGCAAGTGTAGCCCTGCAAAATAATTTCATCGCCCGGTTGATAGTTCATCGCTCGGAGAAGTGCGAGCATGGATTCACGACCTGTTCCAAACGTGATTGCTTCCATGTGAAACTTTGCCTCCAGCGCTTTCTCGAATGTTTTCACATCCGCACTGTTTCTATAGCGCCATGGTTGCAGCGTGCATAAAAATGCGAGCCATCTTTGGGCGCTGTCTCCGTGCGGAGCAAAGTAATGATGTATGGGGCGAAAGAGACTCATGATGACGTAAGGTCTAGGTGAAGGCTTGGGTTAAGGGAGGAGTTTTTGGATGAAGGAGAGCGGCATGCGACCAATACAGAGAAGGACTGATCCGGCTGCCACTTTTTCTGTTCCTGAGGATAGCAGTTCCACGGGTTTTCCGTAGCCTTCTGCAAAAGAATCTCGTCCCGTTTCTGCGGTAAAAATCACGCGATCAACCGATGATGTCGCAGCCTTCCCCAGTTCCTGCATAAATGCAGATTCCGCTTCTCCCGTTTCCATCAGTCCGCTTAGGAGCAGTACGCGCGGACGTTCTTTTCTTTGTGATGCCCAATGTAAACCGGCATGCACGCTCAAGCGACTGCTGTTATAGGTATCGTCCACAAGCAGTACGCCCTGTTCGTTTTTAACATGGAAACTATGTGCGAGAGACTGAAACGATTCCAAAAGTTCGTGTATGCGCTTGCTGCTGATTCCCAGACTTTTTGCGATTCCCATCGCAAGCAGAATATTCCCGATATTATGAAGGCCATGCAGACCGATTTCCGAAGTCTGCCCGTCGAACGTAAGCATCAATCCCTTTTCTGTTTGTTCGACTTTTTCAAAACGAAGAGTGGCGTCTTTATGTTCGCCTACGAGTGTGACCGCACAAGGCGTGCCGTCTGCCAGTCCTCGCGTTGCGTCGTTATCGGCATACAGGAAGGCTTGGCCGTTTTCGGGAAGTGCATGCAACAGTTCTGCATTCGCTTCTACAATGGCTTCTTCTGATCCAAACAGTGCCAAGTGATCCGATCCCAATGCCGTCATAACGCCTATGGTCGGTTTCACAAATTCGCACATCAGCGCAATTTCTCCCTTTCTGTAGGCCCCCATTTCCACAATGAAGATTTTCGTATTTCGTATTTCGGATTTCGTATTTCCGCGATTAGTGATTGCGGCCATCCATTGAGCCACTCCCATTTCCGTGTTTACATGTTCGGGGGTCGCTAGAGGATGTAGATCCTGCAACAGATGTTTGAGCAGTTCTTTGGTCGTTGTCTTCCCAACGCTGCCTGCAATACCAATGACCGTCGCATCTTTCCATGTATTGCGAATGGCTGCCGCGCGGAGAAAGTGTTTTGTTTTGAGAAATCCATCAAGGGGTAACAGCATTGCCCATGCAATGAGAACAATGACCGGTTGTAGGAGAAGGAGAAGCGGGGCAAGAATGAGGAAAGGAGTCGTGAGGTGCACGGCAATACCAAACAGAGCAAAAGACACCGTGCCCATAAGCAGCGCCTTTAGAGTCCATACCGGCATGCGCTGTTTATGCATCATAAACTGTGCAGCAGTCAGTCCGCACCAGAGACAGAGCATTGTTCCATGAACAATAAAAAGCCCGGTTATGGTGTTGATGAGTGCCTCTTTGCTATTTGCCTGCAGGAGAAACCAAAACCCGCCGATAATGATGACGACATGCAAGAGAGCCAAATATGGTCGCACTTTGCCCCATAGTTGCCGAAAGACTCCTTCTCGCTGCAAATGGTCCAATAAACGGTCAAAACGCCATTCTTTCTGTTGAAAAAGCGCCAGGAAAGTCAGAAGGGGAGAAAGTGCTCCTATAACCGTTAAAAGTGTGAAAAACAGGGCAATAAGCTGCATGCAGTAAGGAAAAGAGAAGAGAGTATAGCGCACTCTTAGTTTGCTAAAATAGTATAAATATGTTATAATATAAAATAGTTTTACATCCATACCAACCTTCCATTATGGAAATGCAAAAGAGTGCAAACTTCACTCATGCAGTCGCAGGATTCGTTCTTGCATCCATGTACTTCGTGTACATGTTCGTCCTCTTGCCACGCATGTAATTCTTCCCAGTCGACTGTGAAGCAGAGAGGGGCTTCGGCCCCTCTTTTTTATGTGTCATGGTTCGACTCCGCTCACCATGACACGGCGAATGACATCGGCAATTTCTTGTGCTTTTTCCTTATGTACTCCATGACGAATGCCCGGATATTCGTGGAAGGAGTTTTCGGGAATTTTCTTTGCCATTAATCTACCGTCTGCAATGGGAGTCATGCCGTCTTCGGTGCCCCAAAAAATATCGGTGGGGACTTGAATGCAGGGGAGGAGCGGACGCAGATCTTCTTCGGTTACATTAATAAGAGTGTCACGCATAATAGGCGATGCTTTTTCGTAATCGTGCACGCGGACCAGTTTGTAGAGCATTTTCTTCCCGAGCGGTTGCAATGTGCGCATACCGGGGATGGAGAGGAAGAACTTTCCTGTTTTTGCGAGTGTGAGGCCGGCTAGTCGTTTCATGTGCCGGGGTCTGCGGATTCCTGCGGATGCGCACAGGAATAGATGGCTGACCGGAAGACTGTTTCCTGCCGTCAGTTTAATGGCTATGCGGCCGCCATGTGAGTGACCGAGCAACAAGAGCGGCTCTGTCGTAAGGACAGACGGATGATTTTTTTGTAACCATTCCAGCACCCAGTTTGCATAATCATCATTCGTAAAGGGGTGCGAGGGTTCGGGTTCATCGCCAAAGCCGGGAAGATCCGGAGTGAGAATATCTATGTCCGTTCCCTTCAACGCCTCGCGCAGAGGATTGAACGATTCTTTCGAGCCACCCCAACCATGGAGACAGAGAAGTGCCATGGGATGAGCTTATAGGGTTTAGCTTTTGGCTTCTAGTTTTTAGCTTTTAGAATCTGCCATTTTGTCATTTCTGCGCCTTCTTCCGTGAGCGCATCGTATATACGTCCATTTTCCGTGATGCTTGATTTTGCAGATTCCACGTCGGTATCAATAATCCAATAGTCCGGCATTTCCTTATCTCGGGCGGCTTTATCCAAATACCGGATGGTGCTGATGGGTGCGACGGGAGGTCCATAAAACCAGAGAAGGAGTTCTGTGCGAAAATCGGTGTGACTGCCGACCGTGGTATCTTCCCAATTCGCTCCATCAATAAGTGTCACGATGGCATCGCTGTAATCATGCGGATGTTTGATGAGTTCTTGTTGTGCCAAGGTATTCGATGCCAGATAGGCGCTCACTACCAAAAGCCCGAGCGACGATGCGACGATATTTTTTTGTTTGATGGCAGTTGCCAGCACTGTGCCAAGCAGGAGTAATGCAAAGAAGAGCGATGTAAGAATGTAGCGCGGATAGAGAATGGTCGGGTGAAAGAAGAGCATCCAGAGAATGGGGCTTCCCAAGAAAAGAGTGACTGCGGCGAGCCCTTTGGGAGTATTTTTTCGTATGAGGATTTCCGTCTGCCAGACAAGGAAGATCATCAATGCGAGCCCTGTCATGATTGGAATGATGCCCGTCAAAGGCGTACCAAACAGTCCGCTTACGCCACCGAGTGCGAATTGGAGTGGCGTTGCTGCCGGTCCGCCTCCAATGATCAATTTCGAGAAATCGACGATTCCCAAAAACGTAAGTAGAAAAAGGACGGGGAGATGTGCGGCAAACAGCAGCCACTTGTCTTTTTCCTTTTTCCAAAGTGTGCAGACAGACCAGACAAAAAGCGCGAGATACAAATGGATGTACATTAACTGCCACAAGAAGCTGATGACTGCGAGAAGGGCAAAGCCGAATGCGTAGGCGATTGTCTTTTTTTCAATAAGTTTTTGCATCATGAGAAAAGACAGAAATCCGCAGAAGAGCATGGGCATGTAGCCTCTGGTTTGTGTGCTTTGGAGCGTGAGGATAGGGGAGACGGCAGTGAGTAAGCCGAGCAGAAATCCTGTCAGCGGATGTTTTTTCCAGCCGGTCACTATGACGCTCACAATAAGAAGAATACCGGCAAAAAATGATGGAATTCTATAGACCCAAAAAGCCTGCGTCGTTCCCAAGGTATAGAGCCAGAGCGTGTTCAGATAATGATTGTTGTCGGAGTGCAGCGTGAAGACATCGAATGGGGACTGCATGGTGGAAGCTAAACGCAGGGACCATATTTCATCGATGCTGAGGTCGGTGTTCAGAAGGCGCAGCCTGACAAAAAAACCGATCGCAAGAACAATCAGAGCACCTATGAAGGCAGGGATGTGTTTTGCAATCTTCATGGAGGGGAGAATAGCAGAGGTGTGTCTATCCTTGGTATGATGATCGGGTGACCCAATGAAAATGTAAAAAAGGTGAGATGCACGGATGCCTCTCACCATTGCCTAACCAAGACTAGTTAGGCGTGTCTGTTACCAGAAATGCCCGCCGATGATTCTATCCAGTGGATATCCGGGGTACCGTCCTCGGTTTCCAAGACACCAGATACACCACCCTGTCATTGACGTAATGATTCCGAGTACAGGGGTACATATTTGCAGATACCAAGGAATCTTCAGTACTTCCTCTATCCACAGCATCCACTTTTCGGTGTACAGGGAGCTGAGTAGTAGGATCATCCATCCACCGAACAAAATCCAGAATCCAATTACTTCCATCGAGTTTCTCCTTCTTGGGCCATGTGTTTTGAATAAACAGACACCGACATTATTGTCAGAATATTATTCTAAACAACGGTTTAAGTGTCTTGTAAATTTTTTTGCTATTATATAAAATGACTGTTTACACGCTAATGAAGTAGCGGAGGGTCTTTTATGATCACATCCGGCAGCGCAACTGAGCTTTGTAATGGTAACAAGGGATTCACAGGTTGTTATCTTCTGAAAGTGAGAAGGGAATTGCCATCATGGATGTCAAATAAATGTACACAGGAAGCAATAAAGATAGAATAGAGGTACTTACGTTATGACTGATGTAGCACACCCCTTCACCTTTTCTGAAAGTCAGTTCAATGAGCTGTCTGGGGATCAGGTGTACGCAATAAAAAAATTGATTTATACGAAATCATTTCAAGAATTGGTATCAAAGAACCGAAGGGCTAACAATCTCCCCATAGAGCCTCCTACTGCATTTACGCCCCCTACTGCGGACGAAATTGAAGTGTCCGATCCTCAGATGTTCCGGCAGATATCGGACATTCTTGGAAAATTGAAATGCTCCAGAAGGAAATTTCTTCCCTTCGCTTATATCTATACAAAATTCAACAAAATCATACCTCCTGCATATTTTCCACGTCCTTCAATGGATGAACTGAAACATGCTCATAGGGCAATCTCTGGGAAGCTGCAATTCCTGTCCAATGGTGACATTGGAAATTTGGATAAGAAAATTCTGCTATCGGGTGTCGAAATTATGGGTGACCCCCTGTATGCGAACGATCAGGTGGCGGTCAGAGGGGGTAAGAGCCACGTTGCCTTACTACTTACACCGCAGGCGACTCTGAAGAACATTGAGGATGTTTTTTCTGTTGTGAACGCATATCAACAAGTCATTCGCGGAAAACGGAAAAAGCGGGGCGAAAAAGATTTGGATAGGTTTTATGCAGTCTCGTGTCTTCAGCGAATGGGCGTGTCCTCTTTGAAACAGATTCGTCAAAAGCTCTTTGATAAATGGGAAGAGGAGAATCCTACTGCAACTCAGGAGGAGGGGGACAGAGTTTTTGAGGCTGAATTTAGTGAAAATAACATCAATAACTGGATGAGGGGGGCAAAGAAGTTGGGCTTCATGTAAACATAGACACCCCACTACATTTACCGCCATTTTTTGAGTTGCTCTGGAACTATCGTGACATGTCACGCGAAGAAGTCACGACACCCGTCACTAGGCGCACTCCGAAAACGAAGACCATAGAGTCGGATAATCAAGTGCGTTGGAACTTCAAATACGCAGAGCAGTCGGAATCTACCGATAAAATACTGAGGGATGTTGCACAAGTGATCTACCGCTTCGGCGCAAGACACAGTTTTTTTGATGCTGAGAGCAAATCAGAGAAAGCATCTATTCCTCAACCATTTTTATCTACTCCCCCAATAAATCTATGAAAAGGCGGAAGAAATTCATGTTGGTCAAAGCTCTGAATTATGAAAATTTAGTCGTAAAAATTTATCAGTCACTGGATACCTTTGAAACACAGGTGGGCTTTGAAACAGGGAGAAAAGAAATCTATCGGGTAAAAGTATCTGAGGAGGACGCAATAGGATTAGCGCAACTGTATTTGAAGGGGAGGAATCATGGCTCATTCACTGGTCGAGGTCAGATGCTTCAGGAGCTGGAGCCGTCACTCAATGGAAATACATCCAATACGATGATTTTGCCGGAGCAATTTCAACTGCCTTCCCCCCACACGAAATGAAAATAAGTGAAATCCAGATCGTGCCTGTGAAGCCCCAAGATGGACTTATTGGATTCGCCTCATGTGTTCTGGATAACTGCTACTTCATCGGTTCAATCGCAATTTATACACGCCTTGATGGAGGGCATCGCCTGGTCTATCCGAGCAAGAAGCTCGGAGAACGCAATATGCACTTCCATCATCCGATAAACCACGAGGCCAACAAAGCTATCGAGGATGCCGTACTCGAGCGCGTCCGTTCTATTTTCTCTACATAAATTCTCTTGAATATGGAAAAAAGTGATGACCCATTCGTTCGGCTCCCGACCCCATTCCATGAGGCTCTGTGCAGGACTCGCATTGCTGGCGAACCGCGCATGATCCTTGATGCGATCATTCGGAAGACTATTGGCTGGCAGAAAAAAGAGGACTGGATATCACTCTCACAATTTATGGAAATGACGGGCCTGCAAAAGAACGCAATTTGCCGTGCAATCGCACATCTTGAGCGCATGAAGATCATTCACAAAAAAGAGAACGGCAAGAAGTCTTTTTATTCAGTAGAACTCAAAACAGCATGTTGGATTCCATTACCAAAAAAGAGCACTGTTCCCCAAAAAGAGAAACATCATTCTCATAAAGGTGAATCATCATTCTCAAAAAAGGGACATACAAGAGATACAGATTCAAAAGAAACTTCTTCAAAAGAAAATGTACTTGCTGTCGCAAGTACGTCTGTGCCGGAGCCTGAATTTATACATCCTTTGGAAATTGAATACAGGACGTTTCTGAAAGGGATGCCGCTGATTTTGGGCCGCGAAAAAATGTTCACAAAAAAGGGATTCAAAAAATATGAGGCGCGACGCAAAAAATTTGATCTCGAGCGTCTGTGTCGAGCGTTTGAAAATCTACTCAGTGAACCTGGCCACTGGAAAATTACGCATAACGCTCACCGTCCTATGGAGTGGTGGCTCAAGTCTGATGAATACCTTGAGGAGCTTGAAAATTGCCATCTGAAAGGCAAGAACCCTGCGCCTGTCCAAGTTGGTTCCTTACATTCTACCCATGCCGCGATATGAAAGAGCCTGAACAAATTGGCAATGAATTGCACGTACTGACCTTGTTTGGTGATCGGTTTTTGGTCATCACGCGGGAACAGGTGACGCAGATAATGAAATTCCAGGATGAGGGGGTGAAGAAGTCTGTCAGTGTTGGCTTTGATGTCATTATGCTCAATCAAATATCGGGTATGCCTACATTGAAGACATATCGTGAGCAGATGAAAACGGCACTGGCGATGAGGAGCCAACGTATGTGCAGGCGTTGCGGAGCCATTCTTGCTATGCAGGATCGATGCGCGTGCCAAGATAGCTCTCTGAATCCAGAGGAAAAGCCCACACCGTATCTGGAGCGCTCGGCACAATCGAACCCCGCAGTCCGTAAGTATCTTGATACAGTTGGCTATAATCCTCTCCAGATAGCCGCCCCTTTGCCAGAGTTGCCGGATGACCCCGTGAAGGCGAAGGCATATCAACTTGCGAAGGCTCACATCATGCAAGGTACGCCGCGACCGGAGCTAAAGCCTGACCCGAACTGTATAGAATGTAAGGGCGAAGGGAAGTACCCTCTCCAAGGCGTAATCGTGACATGCAACTGCATCGTAAATCTACGATTAGCAGAACGTGCAGCGAAGGTACGCCGCGCACCATGAATAGGGAGTGGAAGATAAAGCGCAACGGTATATCGTCGGGGGATGGTAGTCAGATCATCTTGCGGCTCAAGTTTTCTCCCAGAACAGACGATCGTTGCTGGAACACATGTAATACTGGATGTAAGAGAAGGAATACTTCATATCGTGGGAAAGGCTGCAATGAATGTCATCTGCGTCAAATATAAAATTTACGATCAGGACATCTCACTCGAATTTTTTGCTTATCTCACCAAATACCGCGATAGATTCGCTTCAGTACGTATCAACTGACGAAATGGTGTAGAGCATACTTCACCTCTGCCGTACACTTGCCATGATTCCCCACCTCACGTGTCGTACTTCGCAGATCACTACAAGGACATCGCATATCCAATCGGCACTAAAGAACAGTCAGGACTGCATAACGCCCAGCTTGGCGCGATCCATGCGCTAATGTCTCATTTCACGTTGAACAAGGAACCAGCGATCATCACGCTCCCCACTGGGTCAGGGAAGACAGCGGTACTGATGATGTACTGCTACCTCGCACGTGCTCAGCGCGTCCTCATCCTGACTCCAGGAAAAATGGTCAGAGATCAGATTCGGGAGGATTTTGAGCAGCTTGCAACCCTGAAGGACATCGGTGTACTCGGTGAAGCGATACAGCCCCCGAGTATTGTTGAGGTAAAATCAAAAATCGACTCCAAGGAAAAATGGGAGGAGCTGAAAAAATTTGAAGTCGTAATCAGTACGCCAAACTGTGTGAGTCCAGAGTATGACGATATTCCAACACCCCCTCGTGATCTTTTTGATTTGGTGCTGGTGGATGAGGCGCACCATAGTCCCGCGAAGACATGGAATAAGATTCTCAGATGCTTCCCAAAGGCAAAGCGTGTTCTTTTCACGGCAACTCCGTTCAGGCGTGACCGCCGAGAGATTATCGGAAAATTCGTCTACACATATCCAGTCGCGCAGTCGTTCAAAGACGGTATCTTCGGCAAGATTCGCTTCATTCCGGTCAATGAGGATAATGAGCAGATCGACAATGACGTTGCTATCGCCAAGAAAGCGGAGGAAGTGCTGAATAAGGATCGTGCAAAGGGTTTGGATCACCTGCTGATTATCCGCACACTGACGCGAAATAAGGCTGATGATCTTGCAAAGCTCTACGCCAAGGAGACAAAGCTGAAACTTGATGTGATTCACTCCAATCATTCGGGGCGGAAGGTGAAAAAAGTCCTCGAACAGCTGAAGAAAAAGGAACTCGACGGCGTGATTTGTGTGAATATGCTCGGTGAGGGTTTCAATCTCCCGCAGCTCAAAGTCGCCGCCATACATACGCCGCACAAGTCCCTTGAAGTGACGCTGCAATTCATCGGTCGATTTGCACGGACAAACGCTAAAAATATCGGGGAAGCAAAATTCCTCGCCGTTCCGAGCGAAATGGAGATCGAAGGAGAAAAACTGTTCCAAGAAGGCGCAGTGTGGCAGGAAGCGATCATTGGCCTCAGTCACTTCCGGCTAAAGGAGGAGCAGGAGACACGGGAGATGCTGCAACGATTTTCGCAACCCGTCATCTCAGAAGAAGACATAGCTGACATGTCTTTATTCTCCCTTCGGCCTCGTCAGCATGTGAAAGTGTTTCATGTTCGTAGCGATGCCGATGTCATGCGGGAGCTGGAATTGAAGCCGCCGCTTGAAATTGTCTATCTCAACCCCAGCAAAGAAGTCTCTGCGCTCGTGATGGTGACGAGGGAGGTTTTGAAGCCGCGATGGACGAAGCTGGATCAGTTCGTGCGAGTCGAATATGACCTCTTCGTCGTTTATTACGATAAGCAAACAAAGCTGCTTTTTATCAATGCCTCACGGAGCAGTGATTCTGTGTATCGGGAGATTGTCGAACAGATCGCGCCTTTTGCCTATCCTTTGGCTTCGAGCGAACTGAAGAAGGCGCTCATCGGCCTCAAACACCCGATCATTTTCAACCTCGGTTTGCGGAACAGGGTTCAAACACCCAATACTGAATCCTATCGCATAAAGGCAGGGCCACGCACGGACTCTGAACCAAGCGAAAGCCGCATGTTCAGTCTTGGTCACTTGTTCTGCACTGCGGAAGAAGATGGGAAAAATGTGAATATCGGCTTCAGCGGTTCCTCGAAAATATGGAGTGCAACATCCTCGCAGATTCCTCGGCTTATCCGATGGTGTAGGAGTCTGGCGACGAAGATCAAGAGCGACGGCAAGGTGCAGACCAATTCGGGAATTGACTACATCACCACGGGTGAGCGCATCGACACGCTGCCAGATGGCATTATCGCGGCAGATTGGGATAAGGACGCATACGATTACATGTTTCCCGTTGAGGCAACGATCAAATTACCTTCAGGACAGACGGAGAAGTGCCATATCTCTGAACTTGATGTGAAAGTCGATCAATCAGAATCAGATGAAAGCAGAGTGCGGGTAAGCATCAGCAATGATCGCGTGAGTTACTCGTTCGATTATACGCTCGATGGAAAAACCTATTTCCAACCCGTCGGATGTATCGGTAATGAGATCATGCTGAGTAAGGGGGCGGATGAACAGATTCCGTTGCTGGATTATCTCAATGGGAAACTGCTGCATTTTTATACTTCTGACCTATCACTCGTTCATGGCCATGAAATCCTACGGTTCCCCTCTGACCGCGCTATCTTTGATGACGGTCAGGTGCAGGCTATCGACTGGAGCGGTACGGACATCAAAAACGAAGTCAATGAAGCATCGTCCAGAGGTATTTCCATTCATCAGCATCTGCGTGAATCACTTTTAGCGGATTCGTATCCAGTGGTGATTTACGATCATGGGAATGGAGAAATTGCCGACTATGTTGCTCTCAAGAAAACAGATGAAGGTGTCCACGTTGAGCTGTATCACTGCAAAGGCTCAGGAGCAGAAAGTGCAGGAAGCCGTGTTGATGACATTTATGAAGTATGCGGACAGGCGATAAAATCAGTCGCCTTTGCCAATCCGAAGAAATTGGAATCGAAAATGGGACTGCGTGGACGACGCAGCGGGAAATTCCTGCGCGGCACATTGGAAGAGTTCAGAACTCTGCTTGATGGAGGCCAGCGCGTTACGTTTGAGGTTATTCTGGTTCAGCCAGGCATCTCCAAAACGAAACTGAATGACAAGATGAAAGAAGTGTTTGCGGCAGTCGGTGACTATGTTACGCAGGGTGGTTGTCAACGCCTGAAGGTGCTTGCTTCCGTCTGAACATCCCCCTACCCTCCAATTCCTCTGTGTGGCCGCCAACTGCCCTATAACGGTTTTTCGGAGGATTAGGCTCCCTTACTCCTCCCGCGGATTATCAAGCGCTATAAACGATTTCTTGAAGCTCAGGCATGTGGATGATATTGCTCTCCAGATTGATGGGTGGGATCGACATGTACGGTCGCCAGTGACAGATAGTTCAGATGATGGAATAGCTCGTGCTGCACGTCACTTGCGATGTCATGTCCCTGTTCCACCGATAAAGAAGGCTCCACGGCGATATTCATCTCGATATGCAGTTTGTGTCCTATCCATCGCGCCCGTACGTCGCTTACATCTTGCACACCGGAAACATGGCTGACTGCGTGACTGATCTCGTCCAAAATCTCCGGCTCCACGCCATCGAGGGCGCGGAGGAAGACCGCCTTCACCGATTGCCAGACAATCACAAGAATTGCCACGGTGATCCCCAACCCTATGATAGGGTCAGCCAACGGAAATCCCAGCCAGACACCGAGAGCACCGAAAAGCACCGCAAGACTTGTCCAACCATCCGTCCGCGCATGGTAGCCATCAGCTATAAGGGCGGCGCTGTTGATCTCCTTTCCTACTCTAATGCGGAATATAGCTACGACTTCGTTCCCAATGAATCCGACAATAGAGGCAGCGACAACCGCCCAGAGAAAGGTGACCTGCTGTGGGTGCAATAAACGATCAATTGACGTGTAACCGGCAACAATCGCGCTAAAGAGGATCATTAGCACTACTGTTATCCCAGCCAAGTCTTCCACGCGCCCGTACCCATAGGAAAATCGCTTGGTCGGTTTGAGCTTGACGAACATGAACGCGATTCCAAGCGGGATCGCTGTCGCTGCATCTCCGAAGTTATGGATAGTGTCGGCGAGCAATGCCACGCTTCCTGAGAGCATCACAACGACGACTTGTAGCAGAGCTGTCACCATCAGGCCGATAAAAGACCACTTGATCGCCCAGAGTCCTTTTGAAGACGATGAGATGGAAGGATCAACGACACCATGCGTATGGGCGTGACCTTCATCATGGCTGTGCTTTTGCGAATGTGAATGTGGCATATTCCTCAGGTGGATAAGAAATTATGTATAACGATATAATCTCAAGCTATTCACTACTACCAAGACAGTCATCCCCACGTCTGCGAAGATTGCCAAAGCAAGGCTGCTCCATCCTGTGATTGCAAGAACCAGAAAGAGCAACTTCACGCCGACTGCGGCTGTAACGTTGAAACGAACGGTCTCCACTGTCTTTTTCCCCAGCTTCACAAGGAAAGGTAGAACTTCGAGGTTGTTATTCATGAGAGCGATGTCCGCGTTCTCAATGGCAAGATCGGAGCCGATGGCTCCCATTGCGATACCCACACTTGCGGTAGCGAGAGCAGGCGCATCATTCACACCATCTCCGACCATGGCGACATATTTGTATTGCTCCAGTAAACGGGATAACTCCTTCACTTTCTCATCTGGCAGGAGTTCGGCTTTTACCTCTTCGATGCCTACCTTCTCTGCTACGAACCATGCAGAGGCTTTGTTGTCTCCTGTAAGCATGACAGGCTTGATACCCAATGCCTTCAGCTCGTTAATAAGCTGTTTGCTCTCAGGACGGATCTCATCAGTCACACCGATCACACCTTTCACTGTTTTCTGGTCACTCATGACGATTGTCGTCTTTCCTTGGTTCTCAAATTCGCTCACTTTCTGCAGGACTTTCTCTTCGGTGGAGTGCTCTTCGGTAATGAAGCGCAGACTACCCATGCAATGATGTTTGTCTGTACACACGGTGCATTCGCCTCTTAGCCCCTTCCCTGCCACAGCTTGGAAGTTCTGAAATGGATGATGTGAAAGACCCTTCTCCTTAGCTTTTTGGAGAATGCTGAGAGCAATTGGGTGTTCGGAGAAAGTTTCCATGCCCGCCGCGCAAGCGAGTACGTCATTCTCCGTATACCCGTTGAATGGCACGATGTCGGAGACGATGGGTTCGCCTTTCGTGAGCGTTCGCGTCTTGTCGATGGCAATGGCTTTCAACTTCCCCATCTCCTCAATAAATTTCCCGCCTTTGATGAGTACACCTTTCCTCGTCGCATTCCCGATGGCTGAGAAGATGGCAATGGGGGTAGATATGACGAGCGCACAAGGACAGGAGATGAGGAGGAGTGTGAGGGCTTGCGTGAACCATGGTGCAAAAGGTTGCCCGAGAAATGCGACAGGAATGAGAACAATGAGGAAAGCAATCCCCATGACCGCTGGAGTGTAGTAACGGGAGAAGGACTCAATGAATTGTTGTGACTGAGATTTCTTCTCTGCAGATTTGTACGTCAGATCGATGATTTTTGAGAGGGTCGTATCTTTTGCAATTTTTGTCACCTTTATTTCCAAATACCCCTGTCCGTTATGCGTCCCTGCAAACACCATATCACCTATGCGTTTGTTCTTTGGCAGTGGCTCTCCCGTGATCGCTGCTTCATCAATGAGCGAACTGCCCTCGACGACTGTTCCATCGAGTGGGATCTGATCGCCGGGCTTGATGATGACGATGCTCCCAACTGCCACCTGCTCAATCGGCACTTTCTCCTGTGTCTCTTTCAGGAGGGCGGACTTTGGTGCCCCCTCGATGAGCGCCTGCAACGCCTGTTGGCTGCGCTGCACTCCGTATTTCTCCAGTGTTTCTCCGAGAGAGAAGAGGACAACAATGATGACCGCTTCTTCCAGCTCTCCAAGATACATCGCGCCGATGATGGCGACCGTCATGAGGAGATTGATATTGGAGAAATTGAGTTGTGCGATGCTCCGTAAGCCGCTGCGAAATACATCGTGGCCGAAGGCGATGATCAGCGTGAGGAAGAGCGGTAGTTCGACCCAGAGCGGCAGGTGAACGGAACGAAGCGAGAGGAACTCGAACGGAATGACGATAAGAAGACCGAGCAACAGGAAGCGGAATTTCTTATTCCGCAGCAATCCATTTTCTTGCAAAGGGGCTTTTCCCTCTTTTGTGACAGCCGTTGTGCAGCCGGAGCAGCAGGGTTGTACAGTATCCATGTGACTCAGGGGGCAACGCAGGGAACCGAAGGATCGGCAATGCAGTTCTCTGCAGGGGGATCACCGCGCTCGGGGCATGTTTTGGAATAGAGACACGCATCATTTGTCAGTTGCGATAGTTGCTCTTGGATCTGTGCCTCTGTCGCTCCGTAGGTGAGTAGGATTTTGTCCAAATCCTGAAAGACATATTGGCCATCCCATGGTATTTCCTGTTCATTCACAAACATCTGCCATTTCTTTCCCTCCTCCGGGCATATTTCTGACCCGCCTTCCAACACGAAGCATTGCTCCGTCATATGGAAGCCGATGGAGATGAAGAAATCGCCAAGAGTCAGATTTGGCTTGTGACGGTGCATTACACTACCATTCCCGTCATGCAAGTGCAGATACTCCCGTCCCTTGATGTGCTCTCCCTCTTCACCTTCGTGGGCATACGCTTTGGATAGCAGGAGGAATGGAAGCAGGGATTGGCTCTCGCTCTTCGGTGGAGGGGCAGACATGAATCTTGGATCGGAGAAATCCAGCTTCCTTCCCTCGATGTAGACAGCGAAATCCGCATGGGTATGGTTCGGATCGGGATTGACCGCTGCCATGCGGGAACAAGCAGCGATCAGGGGGAGTGCCAGTGTAAGAATGATGGAATATCGCATGTGATAAGGGGGAAATCCTTAATGAGTATACTCCCATTGATCTCGCGCTGCTGTGCGTCAATGGTGCCGTTTGCCAACTCTCATAATTGAAGGGTCGGGGGTCGGGGTACCCTATCTATCGACCCCCTACTGTGGCAAGACGTACTTACAAACGCATTGCAGAGCCGCTTTCGGCTTCCTGAATCGCAGCACCAATCGCTTCGATGGTGCTCTTCACTTTTTTGCCATTTACAAAGAACGTCGGTGTGCCATTTACACCAAGTTGTTTGCCTTCCTGCTGAGAAGCTTCAACAATCGCCATCTTGATGTCGGACTTCCGGCAGCGCTCGAAGAGATCCATATTGAGTCCAAGTTTTGTCGCCCATTTGGAAATTTCGGTAGGACTCAGATCTGGTTGATTTTCGTAATCCATTTCTTCAAATTCCCAGAATTTTCCCTGATCAGCAGCGCATTCGGCAGCTTCGGCTGCTTCTTTGGAATACTGATGGCTCGGAAAAATTGGGAAATGTTTTACTTCATAGCGGATTTTATCGCCGTATTGATCAAGCATAGGTTTGATGACCATTGTTTGTGCGGCGCGACATGCCTCGCACTGCATGTCGATGAATTCTGTCACCGTCACCAGCGCATTGGGATTACTCTTGGGATGCGGAGGCCGGTTTGATTCTGTGGCAATACCCGTCGTATCAACACTACAAGCGGCAAGAAATAGGAGAGAGCCTAGAACCGATGGAAGGAGATAACGTTTATGCATGGAAAATAGTGGGAGGAATTATGGAAGCATGGCATCAATAGCCTGCTGGAAATTTGCAAAAGGAACCGCGCCGCTGATCTGTTGCGACTTTCCACCGGGTCCGAGTACCCAGAAGCCGGGGGTGCCGTTTACACCCGATGCAGAGCCATCAGCCATATCCTTTGCTACTTCATCTTTGTATTTGCTGCTATCAAGACATGTATTGAAAGTGCCTGTGTTCAGTTTCAGATCAGCAGCATATTGTTTGAGTACGGGAACAATATCCGTTGCAGTACTCCATGTCGCCTGTGTCTCGAAGATTTTATCGTGCATCTCCCAGAACTTTCCTTGGTCATCCGCGCATTCCGTCGCTTCGGCAGTCTTCTGGGCATGCGGGTGGAAACTCAGGGGAAAATCACGCACGACGTACTTCACCTTCCCCGTGTCGATGTAGTCTTTTTTTAGCTGGCCATAGGTATTGGTGTAGTGCTTTCCGCAGAAGGGGCATTGATAGTCTGTGAATTCGATCAAGGTCACAGGCGCATCGTCCTCGCCGAGTGACGGATCATCATCGACGGTAGCTGGAGTGGCAGGCGGCTGTGGAGCAGCATCGGGAGCCGAAGGAGTCGGTGCTTGCGCGACCTGCTGCGGAGTCGGATTGTCGGCTGCGAAGCTAAAACCTCCTCCGCCGTAGTTACCTATGCCAAAACCCACGATCACCCCCATGAGTCCCATGGAAGCAGCGAACCATGGGTTATTGCTCGAAGGTGCATGCGAGTGAGCGGGAGACTGCCCCGGAGAATCTTGCCATTTGAGTGAAGCCATAAATGAGAAAAGAAAAGAAATAGGAAGAATCAAATAACCGTGAAGGAGCCGCGTACCATGCCCATGGAACACATGAAGGCAAGCTGACCCTTGTTCGTGGCGGTAAATTCAATGATGTTCTCGCCTTTACGCAATGCCTGAGACACATTCAGAGTCGGAATCGTCATGATGCTTGTACAACCTGCCGCGCCCGTCCCATCGATTTTCCAGCGTACAAGTACACCCGCTTTTATCGTGAGATTGTTCGGCTCATAGCCGTTGCGTGTGACTTTCATGGAAATTTCCTGAACGTTCCCATTCACAGTCGGAGCAGCGCCTGCTTGTTGATTTCCTCGGGCAAAGGCCGAAGACAAATCTATTCCTGTGAGCGCGAATCCGCTGTTGAGATTGAAGAGCGCAAGCAGCAACACGAGTGCCCCTGAAAATCGGAGGAAGATTCTGGAGAAGCTACCCCTTGCCATGGAAGAGATCGCGCTGATGCCAAGCAGCGAAGGCAACGTTCCCAATGCGAATATGAACATCGTCAGCGCACCTGTAAGAAAACTCCCTGATGCAAGAGCGGCAAGCTGGAGCGATTGCGTAAAGCCACATGGCAGGAAGAATGTGAAAGCGCCAAGGGCAAACGGTGCCGCAGGGTGATCACTTTCTGAAAGATTGGCGATCCAGCGAGAGAATTTTTTCGGTGGCCGAATCGGGAAGCTGCCCTTGGGAATGATTTCGAGAATCGAGAGTGCGAGGTAGAGCATGATGAACGCCACGATGATGCTCATATAGCCACTCATTCTGGTGGAGAGCGTAATCGACTGCCCAAGGACTCCGACAAGCCCGCCGAGAACGAAATACGATACAAGGCGTCCGATGTTGAAATGCAAGAGAGGCCTGAATTTGCGCCATGGAGTTTCGGCCTGATGAAGTTCATTGTGCTTTGCGGCAAGTGCGACCAGTAAGCCGCCCGTCACGGCAAGGCAGCTGCTCGTTCCTGCGACGAGGCCGATGATGAAAATACCACCGAGCGAGAGAGCACCTGAGGTGGAGGGTGCGAGTGATATAAGATCGAATGTCTGAAGAATTTTGTAGAGTGCAAAGATAATCAGGAGCGATCCTCCGATTTCCATCCACTTTCTTTTGTCGGGAGAAAGTGAGGAAATTGTGGGAGCGGCCTCGTCGAGAATGCTGTAGCCAGCTTTTTCAATGACGGAGGTGATGCCCTCAAGACTTGGGAGTTCGTCGGCTTTTGCCGTAATAAGAGCCGTACCGTTCTTATGATTCACATCGACGGCTTTGACACCCGGCACGGCTTTGAGCTTTTTTTCGAGAAGCAGTTCGCAGCTCGCGCATGTCATTCCGCCGATCCAGACGGTTGCGAAGCGCTCATGTGGAGAAGAGTCGGACATAAAGAAAGGAAACGAAATAGAAACGAAGGAGCCGGATAGACATCGGCATCTTCAAAACATTTCGTTCCTTCACTCCCTCATGACGACCATCTGCGCCAATAGAGTGGACGCATCGGGTCCGATACGGGCTTGCACCTCCGTTCGTTCCTCCGTTGGCGACTCAAGGAAGAAGAACATCGGACGGAGAGCGATCTTCACTATGTCTTTCTGCGATGAATACGTGATGACTGCCGTCGATGGTGTATGTCCAGACAGGCAATGTCCGTCGTTACAGGGCATCCCGCCTGTCATTGGCAGAGAGTCATGCTTGGGACGGGTGAGCGTCACGCATCCGTCGCAATGCACGGTCGACATGGGATGCATCGGCGTCATCACCATTTCCGTTACCTGTTCCATCTCCGGCATGTCGTGATCCATCGGCATGGCATCTTCGCCATATGCCATGGGCATGAAGCAGAAATTGCTTAACAAAACTTGTGTGGCAACGACAACCGCTGGGATAAGTTTCATTCGCATATTTGTGCAAAGTATAGGCTGTTCGCCAAGAGTTCACAACGGACCACCTGACAGGTGGTGGATTGGGGCTTGCTGCAGAACTTGGCATGGATGAAGCGAAATCGAATACGCATCTCTACATTGAACTGGCTGCTTTAATGAATCAGATTTTCAGTTTCCCTTTTTGATCCGTGGGTTCTTCTTTGCCCTGTTTTCGCGTTCATTTTTGAGCGCCATCACCTCGCTCTCCGTGAAAATCTTGCCTGCCGACGTGTGTATGGGATGGAGCTTGCCCTGACGGATGAACTCGACGACGCGCTGGCGCGACACGCCGAGTGTTTCCATCACATCCCCCATACCCATGATTTTTGGCTGTTGATCCATAGAAAAAGTTCAATTGTAGTTGAACTAACAGCCTAATCTGCCGCTTGTGCATGAGGTAGTTTCAGATATGAAGGTTGCAAATATGACAGGTCAAAGTTACGATTCAGATCAACATCTTCTTCATCTTTTCTATGAACACACGCCCCTGCCTCGCCCTTGTAACAGGGTTCTCTCTGTTTTTATCTGGCATCCCCTTTGTAGGAGCTGCTGAAGATGTAGATCAGCTATTCGACAAAATCCAGATGGAACTGAAACTCTCGGATATCACAGACCACAAGAACGAGGATGCAATCATTTACCTCTACAAACACCACATTATCGGAGGCTACCCAGATGGCACTTTCCGCCCCGATGGCACGATCAACCGTGCGGAGCTTCTAAAAATTCTTGTAGGCGATAAGGTGGCATCGCTCGACGTGATGGATGAAAGCGGCAAACCGCATCCTGAGTATTTGAATTGTTTCCCAGATGTGCGTGAGGAATGGTTCGCGGTATCCGCGTGTTATGCGAAGAAACAAGGCTGGATCAGCGGCTATCCCGATGGAACGTTCCGCCCCTCTCAGTCCGTGACGAAGGCGGAGGCGGTCAAAATGCTCGTGAACATTGAAGGTATTACCCCGTCTATGCAGCAAAGCCCTTTCGATGACGTACAGGAGGGCGATTGGTACGCCCCGTACATTCAGGCAGCCTATGCCAAAGACATCTTGGAACTGCCAAGAAAAGGATTCAATGCCTATCCCTATGGCGTTGGTGAAGCCATGACACGGGGTAGTGTCGTAGAGTCGATGTACCGCGTAGCTGTGATGAAAGAGAGAGGAGCGGATACCTACATGGCCAAAGACGATCTACCTACACGCGCACAGGTGACGGGCGGGAACCTATATCCTCTCAGCCTGTTGGATAATCAAAAATGGAAAATCGAAGTGTGGCGCTCGGAGAGCGAGTATTTCACGATCCAAAGAGATGAAGACAAATACACTGTAAAACGCTTTGAGATCAATGCGAGCACTGGAAAAGCCGAAATACCCTACCGTGGAAACGAATACACGGCTTCTTTCGAGAAATACAGCACGATCGATGGAGAAGCCTTTCTGTTCCAAGAGTGCTCTTATTTATATCCACACCTCCAGATGGAATTGCGTTGTGATCAGATTCTCCTTCCGTCAATCATTTCAAAAGAGGAAGTTCATGGATACTCTGCGCAGTTCGGGGATAGCACCGGAAAAGATTATATTGTGAAAATCATCAGCAAGGCTAAGGAGGACATCCTGTGCAATGTAAAGGGACAAAGCGTCGGAGGGGAACTGATTTATTTTCTACCCGATTCGGAGGTGATGAAAAAGGACAGTTGGAGCGGTGTCTTCAAGTGTTTTGCATCAGAGCAGGACGCGATCAAGGCGGGATACAAGAAGAGCTATAAGTGATTTCATAGATTTTGATTGATCAGTGCGACTATCTGAATCCGTCGTAAATCATAGGGATGCGCGGCATACTGTGAATGATGTGTGTGTTATTTGTATCACGGGCTTCTGTGTTTCCTGAGCGACTGATTTCAGAGTATAAACTGGAAAATCATTTCATGAAGCATGACCCCAAACTCGAACAAGAAATCCGTTTTTATTATCGCGACCCAAATCCCCGTATTCCGGCATGGGTAGATGGGAAGCTTGGTATTTATGAATGGGGAAACAGAGATAGGTCAGATACACGCCTTCCCAAAACAGGATGGTGTCGTGATGAGAGTTTATTCAACAAAGAGAGTAAATGGATGCAATACGCACCGCGCAAGGTCGAAATACCCGCAATCTATGGGTGGGAAAACAATCACTGGTTCAAGATTGATCAGGGAATTGTGGGCGTACTTGTATTGGATGAAGATGGAAAACAGCATATCTATATGGTCACTGAACCAGCATCGATTTGGTACAAGGGCGTTTTGGAAAAAGAGAGGATGCCCCGTCTTATCGGACAGCTACTCTGAACGTAGACCGAATGAAAGAACTGATGTGTAGCTTCTGAAATTTTTATCTGCCGCTCTGAGTTTTCAAAAATTCTGGTAAGAGTTACAACACGAAACAGGAAGTGGCGATAGAGGCACTGGACAGGTGGATTTTTATAAGTCTGTTCATAATGCAATCAAGGTAATGTAGGCGAGTGCAAGCATCTTCCGCATGTTGTCAGGCATCCGGTCGTCTCCTCCTACGAGAGGATATTTGGAAGATGGTTGAGAAACTCGTGATCTGTGGATACTCCACGCGAATGATGGGGCCGTATCTCTTTGGAACCTTCCCTGAAATGCAGACGCAGTTTCGCTATTCAGAGAATCCAGAACGCGCCCGTGAGAGGTTGGCGCAACTTGTACGATACCACATGCAGGACAAATTGAGGATCGACACACGAGATTATGAGCAGGAAATGCCTGGTGCGCTCTGGTACATCGCGGAGGTGATGGAAGGCCGATATGAGTTTGATTGGCGCGGATACCGAAGGGTCAATGACGAGATTGAAGATAACTGGGCAGGAGTGTATTTCGATGTCCGGCGAAAATTGCAGTGGCGATTGGCACATCCGTACTACGCACCTTATTACACCCGTGAATTTGGCTATCGACCGCTCCCAGGAAACGAGATGGACCAAGAAGTCATGAGCTTCTATCCAGCAAATACTGAGAAATATAAAAATTGGCTTGTATAAGCCAATAAACTTGACTCGTGCGGTCGCTCAAGCACGATAAAGACATGCTTATATCACAAATTGAAAAGGAAGGAAAAGCGATCCTTGCTGACATCTATTTCATCGTTCTGAAAAGTAAGGACAAAACGCTTTGGCAAGAGGCAATCAACTCCATGCACAAGCGCATTGCGATTCTGGAAGCGACAGTCAAGGAATCATCGGGTCGAGGCCAAGACAATGCCACAGATCATATCCGCAATCTTTGGGCATGGCAGGCAGCTCGTCGCGAGATGTGTCGCAGATATGGCAATAAGTTCATTCGTCCTTCTTTATAATTCCTTCCAAATCATTGTATGAACAAAGACATTTTTGGTCAGACGCGGGAACAGACCCCGCAAAAATTCCCTATATCCAGTATCGACACTCCGAATCATCGGAAATGCACGTCCGAAGAAAAGTCCATTCTGACCTCTGCACTTATAAAGCACATGAGGCTCGGGGCGACAGAACGCTCGATAGAGATTTATTGGCGTATGCGAATTGTCGGAGTCCCACAGGAGTACATTGTGCGGAGATTATGTGCCTTCTGCTGGGAGGACGCGACGGGCAGCGAAATCCTAACGTATGCCTCAGCCCTCCAATCAACGTGGCATCACGACGCGGACAATGCGATTATGCGAACAATCATTGCTTGCACGAAGGCTCCGAAATTTTGGCAGTCACGTGAGGAAGCAGATTTGGAAATGCTACGGATTCGTGTTCGTGAAACCGTGAAAGAACAGGCGAAAAAAGGTCGTCTCGTTATTGATGACTTTCCCGATTGGTGTCACGACTTATACTCCATCCAAGGCAGGTACATGGGGGCATCAAAGAAATCGCATCCAAATAACAGATACTCGGGAATAGCCCTCGGAGGTTTGAATCTGCGAATGGAGACATTGATATATGGAAAACCCAGCCCCGATAAACCCTCATTACTGGATAGCAAAGTCGTGAATGAGGCATCGCAGTCTTACATGTCCGTCGATGAATACATTGAGGCTAACGGCATGATTTTGGATGAGGTGAAGGGGCAGCTTCAGGAGGACAATCATTGACCATCAGGAGGTAAAAGTTACGATAAAGCTCTATTCCACGATAAATTTATGACTGACCACTTCATGATAAATGGCCACAAGGTGCGGGTTGTAGGTTTCTGCGCTCAAGACACTGGTGATAGATACAGGATTCTTCCAGCGGATACCGATGATGATGCTGTTATCAAAATTGAGAAAGAGGAGGGCATGTTTATCCATGACGGGAATCTCTTTCAGGTGATTCGGTAATAGCCCAAGTACCATCGTTCATTCCCTACAAAACATGGAACCAAATCCAAGCACCATCGGCGTTCTTTCACCGTGTACTCCTCCACAATCTCTGGAGGAGTATTTGTCTCCATTTCTTGCGGTACAGACTGCAACTAAGACCCGCACCGATTATGCCTCCGAACTCCGCATGTTTGGGCAGTTTGTGGCAAAGAGGGTGGATGAAATAAGTCCACTCGATGTGATCGCATATCGTCAGTACTTGGAAGAAAAAGGGCTGAAGCAAATAACGATCTATAAGAAACTCAGCTGTCTGCGTTCATTTTTCAATTTTTACTCGCAGCTTACGCAGCGTCCGAATCCGGCATTGATAGTGAAGCTCCCGAAGATCACTGATGAATCCAGTAAGGCAGTATTGAGCTTACAAGAGGCGATGAGGCTCCTTACTATCATCAACCCCACTACTATCCTCGGGAAGCGTGACAGGGCAATTCTGGGGCTTCTCTTGGTGAATGGATTGAGAACTTGTGAAGTGAGTAGAGCGAATGTCTCAGATATTCACAAAATTGAGAATTACGATGTGCTCAAAGTGCATGGGAAAGGAGGCAAGATCGCAGACACAAAATTACGTGAGGATATATACACAGCAATTCAGGTGTATCTCGCTTCACGCGGTTCCGTCCGTCCAGAAGACCCGTTGTTCCTGAGCATTGGCAATTTTGCCAAGGGACGATTGACAACCCAAGCCATACAAGTACGGGTGCGCTCCTATTTTCGACTTGCAGGCATCGACAAACCGAATCTGACAGCGCACAGCCTGCGTCACTCATGCGCAACGCTCTGTTTGTCCGTAGGAAAAGCTGACTTGATACAGGTGCAGCGTCTCCTTCGACACTCGAGTCCGCAAACCACTATGCGCTATCTGAAGAATCTCGACTGGCTCAGCGACAATGCTGTGGACTCCAACCCAGTCTCTTTGCCATCGTTTTGAGGCCCATTTCCATTACTGCTATTACATCAACTACCGAATAAGCGAATCATAGTATTTGGGTCGGAAACCCAAGCGTAAAAGTCAAAATATCTCTACAATTCCTTTCAATGAAAGATGTGATGAACCAAAAGAAACGGGTAGCGCTATATGTCCGTGTCAGCACCGCTGAACAGGCAGATAAATATGGTGCGGATGTGCAGCTCAATCAGATGAAGAAATGGGTAGCTGCAAACGATCTGTACGCCATCAGTCAAAAGCATATTTACATTGATAAAGACTGTTCGGGTGCTTCTACTATCGAAGAACGTGAGGCATTTCCGAAACTGTTTGATGCAGCAAGGAGAAAGGAATTTGATGTTGTACTTGTCTGGAAACTTGATCGTTTCTTCAGAAAGACCCAGTATCTGCTCAATGCAATCGCTGAGCTTGATGAACTTCAAATTGGATTCATTGCAACCACACAACCGGAAGTGAATACAACGGGAACTATGGGAAAATTCATGCTTGGGCTGCTCGGCCTGATTGCTGAGATGGAACGTGATCTTATTTTGGAGAGAACAGGAGGGGGGCGAGTAGAAGCGGCAGATGCTGGAAAATGGGTAGGTGGTTTTTTTACTCCCTATGGATATGACGTTGACCCAGTGACCCAAGTTCTTAGTATCAATCCCGTAGAGGAGAAGATCGTTATAAAAATTTTCAACTGGTTTGTACGCGACAAGAAAAAACTCTACGAAATCCAGCAACTCATAAATTCAATGAATATACCTACAAAAGCTGATTCAAAGGCCGAACAGTTGCGTATAGCTAATAAATTGAAGAAGGAGATACGGACGAAGAATCCCGCCAATTTTTGGGATCAAGCAACCATACGACGCGTTTTGAAGCAGCAGGCATATACGGGGATATATTACTATGGCAAAAAGACGACCAAGAAAGACCCCAAAACTAAGAAGAAATACGAGATTATGAATCCTTTTGAGAAGTGGATACCGATTCGTTGTATCCCGATTATCACCAAAGAAATTTGGGAGGACGCACAGGTACTTCTTGTCAAAAATAAAGAGCTTTCTCAGAAAAACAGTACTCGTGAATATCTTCTATCTGGAAGAATTTATTGCAGCCAATGTGGGTCACCTTACGTGGGATATATACAGCCCAAGTGGAAGACGAAAAAGGGAGTGAAGACAAGAGTGTCGGAGTATCAAAATTATAGGTGCAGGAAAAACAACAAAGTGAAGTCTGCAATCCCTTGCCGTAACAGACAGATTTCAGGACACCTCATTGAGACAAAAGTATGGTTAGAGATCGAAGATTTACTCAAAGACCCGAAAAAATATATTGAAGAAGTACAGAAGCAGGAGCGGAAAGAATCGAACATAGCAGAGCTGGAAGCTGATAAAAAACTTTTAGTAAAACTTCAGACTGAAACCGATGCTGAGTACCAAAGAGCGAGTTGGCTTTTTGAGAAAGGACTGGGGTATCAGAGTGAAGGTGAAATTGAAAAACGACTGGAGCAATACGTGAAGGACAGCGCAAAGATTGCTGTTGATTTGAATACGATTTGCAGCAAACTTCTGGATGCAGATGCGAGGCAAGAACGTATCGCCTCCGCCAAGAAGATTGCAAAGCGGTACGCAAAATCGCTGAAGAAATTGGACTTCCCAGTGAAGAAGGAAATCGCGCAGACCCTTATAAATCGAATTGTGATCTACGAAACAGAAGTAGATGTGGAATTTGCGTTCCCAAAACCCTCAAAGAGAAGGATTTCAGGTGATTCGAGCGGGACTTCTGATCGTACTAACCAGATAGACCTTTATGGTGTCACGGGCCAGGATTGAACTGGCGACCCCAGGCTTATGAGTCCTGTGCTCTACCGACTGAGCTACCGTGACACGTATTGCTTACTTTAAAAGGGCCCGCAAATGGTACGCAAAAACTGAATTTCGGGCAAGCGTTCCTTATAGAAGTGCCAAAAGGGCGATACCGGACATCATAATGCCAATATCCCGTACAGCGATGTCATTCCATCCTACTTGTGTGAGGATGCCCAGCATGTGGAGTGTTATGAGGATAATGCCGATTCTTTGGACCGAGCGGACGGGGATAAGGAGCAGAATGCAGAAGAGAATTTCTGCGATGGCGATCAGTTTTAACCAGCTTAAATTTGGTAATCCTCCCATGCCCTCCATCCAATCCGGCATCCAGTAGACCCATGTTTGCGGATGCACGAATTTATCGATACCGAAATAGCCGAACACGAAAACAAGCGAGAAAACCAAGAGCCACTTCGCGACAGTACAGCGTTGCATAGGCGCTTACAGTAGCGGAGGCCTCCATGAACTGTCATGCATTTTACGTTGTGCGTCTGCGGAAAAGTCTTCTCTTTGTAAGAAGACTGTCGTTCTTGTCGTGGTCTTTTTCCGGGTCTGCTATACTTTGCGCATGAAACGCTCACTCATTGTCCTTGGCTTACTGATCCTCTTCGGAGCATCTGCTGTGTATGGATATAACCGCCGGTCTCCAAACCCGGATCCGAATCATACACATGCCGATTTTGCGGTGTGGATCAATGGAGTGCAGTTAGATTTCTCTCAAGAAAAATTCATGTCTCATGTACCGGTGGCAGTGGATACATCGACATCTTCGTTCACTATTATTCCGGAAGCTTCCGCACATGATGATGAGCCCGAGGGAGGATCCGGATCCGTTGCCATAACCGGACGTGAGTATTTGCATCTACACGATATGAACGGGCATGTGATTCACAGGCACAAGCCGGGACTGACATTTGGAGACTTCTTGGCGTCATTGGGTTTTGTGTTCAGTGAAAAAGTTGCCGGATCTTCCAATGTGCAATGTCTGACAACACCGGATGGGAAGGAGTACTGCAATGATGCAGACCCCATTGAAGGATTTCATTGGTGGGTATTTGTGAATGGCAAACCTCTGGGATGTTCATTCGATAGCAAATACGGAGTGCTCTGCAATGACGTGCGTGATCCTTCATTGAATACGCATCACACGCTTAAGGATGCTTGGAACTATGATTTTGCCGACGGTGATCAAATACTCCTGACGTATATTGCTGCTCAATCGGAAGCGTATGATCAAATTGATACACTGACTGACGATGCCTGCACCTTTTCCAAGACCTGTCCCGGTCGTGGGACTCCTCCTACTGAAAACTGTATTGCCGATCCTACCATTCCCTGCACCGTCCAATGACACATACCGATGATCCTATTACCACCGGCGATCCCGTGATTGTTGCGCAGCAAGACGAAGGAGATATGAATGTGGAAGCCGGTCTTGCGGGTGACGATACAACCGAGCTTGAAGCGCTTCGTAATGAAGTGGCACTTTTGAAGACAGAACTCGACCGCTACCGCGATCTTGCCGCGCGTGCGCAGGCCGATCTCCAAAATGCCAAAGCGAGAGTGGAGCGCGAAGCGGACGATCTCCGCAAATTTGCATCTGAATCACTCGTGCGAAAAATCCTCCCGACGCTCGATAATTTCCAGCGTGCTTTTCAGCATATCCCCGCAGATCTTGCATCCCATGAATGGGTGAAGGGTGTGGGCGCTATTGAAGCGGATCTTATGAAGCAAATGTCCGACGTGGGTTTGAAACGCATGCAATCGCTCAATCAACCCGTGGACGCCAATAAGCACGATCCTCTTATGGTGGGGCCCGGTGCTGCGGATACCGTGGTGGAAGTGCTCGAAGAAGGGTATGAACTGAACGGCAAAGTACTTCGCCCCGCGAAGGTAAAGGTTGGGGATGGATCTACTTCAGAGAAATAAGTAGCATCCCGGCGTAGCTCGACCCAACAGGTCCCCTTAGAGGCAAGCGGAGACGGATGAAGATTGGAGACGGCAGTAAAGGCAAATTCCTAGACAAAAACAAGCTCTACTTCTTGTCTCGTCAGATCAGTTCGATCTTCCCATTGAAGCGTGTCGCTGCACTGCCCCAGAACCCGCTCGAGTACTTCTTTGACGGTTTCTGAAAAACGAAGGACTATTTTTCCTAAAATTGGTTGATGATCAATGCACACAGTCTTATTACTTAGCATTTCCGTATTTGGCTGTAATTCCAATGGCGCACGATCGCATACTTCAAAATCCTTTCCCCATTCATTTATAACATCTTGCCTTTGTTCCTTACTTCCATAGGCAAATGTTGCAGCATTGTTTGGAGGTTCAGCGAGTTTGAGAAAACGAATTCCCTCTGCCGGCATTTCTTTCATGATCGCATCAATAAGCACGCGGTAACTTTTCACATGTGAATGCCAAAAAAGATCGTTTCGGTTCATTTTTTCCGTATCACTCTCATTTTCATAAAGTATCTCGTCGTGTGGCTGTTTGGTGCTTACTTCATACAGGTGCCACTGCGTTCTTGTTGCTGGCTCGTCTGTAGATTCTGTCATGTTCTCCTTATTCATATAACAGAAGGAAAAATATGCATCTACTGTAGTACGAAAAAATATCAGGTCAAATGACCATGTCTCTTGATACGGTTAGAGTCAGCTTAATGATTGTGTTGTCAGCAGCAGAACGAAGATACCTATAGCATCGAGTGTGAAACAGAATGCGGCGAAAGGTTTTCCTTTTACATCCGCGCTGCTACTGAGCAGCGTGACACCTAATTCGTCTGGTAAAGGAGAGGCAATAATGAGCCCGGCAATAGACCATTTGATGTACTGGCGGATCTGTTCGGGGATACTTTCTTTGTGTGTATGTCTGCGGAACCAGTTGATGATGGATGTTTTGCTGAGTCTGTGCAATTCATCCATAAAGGAAAAGCGGATGAAGTGAAAAATGATGAGATCCGAGAGCATGGCGCCAACTCCCGCAATCGCTGCCCCCAGAAGCGGATCGACGGTGTCGGCCATTTCAATGAAAATTGCGATGGCGAAAGGAGTGGTAAATCCAAAACTAAAGAGAAGTCCGCCCCCAAACATGGTGAGGTATCCTTGTCCCTTCAGCAGTACCGGCAGAAAATCAAAAACCCCTTCCCGAAACAGCACGTATGCAAAAATAAATGTGCAGAAAAGAAGAGAAATTTTTGGATAGGGATATGTGTATTTCACCTGTTTATTATAGCATAAAAACCACTTTTTAGGCAGGCTTGTTCAGTGCTGATTTAGTGCGCAAGGATGCATTTCTGGAATTGATCGCCTTTTTCTTCGAAGTTTTTAAACATGCCGTAGCTGGGCGATGCGGTGGAAAGAAGGATGATTGGATGTCCTGCAACGGGGGATCTGCCGCCTGTCGCTTTTTTGGCGATTTTTACCGCTTCATCCATGGTGCTTGCGTTAAAACATTCGACTGCGGCACCTGCAGTCTTGATGGCTTCTTTAATACGCGGGCCGCTTCCCGGGAAAAGAATGACCGTATCAATCGATGATTTTTTGATTCTCTCCCCCAGACCGGAAAAATCATTCCCGCGATCCTGTCCTCCCAGGATGATGGTGGAGACGCGGTTATCTAAAGCGTCGAGCGCGGCGATGGTGGATTCCGGAGTAGTGGAAATAGCATCGTCGATCCATTCCTGATTGTGATGGACGCCGAGCGATTGCAAGCGATGTGGGAGACCGTGAAAATTCTTGATGATGTCGATTGTGGCTTCCTTCGAAACGCCAAGCTTGGTGGCAACGGTGAATGCTCCGGCAATGTTGCTAAGGTTATGTTCCCCAATAAGTTGCGTGTCTTCAATCTTGACCGGGGCATCGGACGCAGAGAAGGGGATTTTGGTTGCCTGTCCTTCTTTTGCAATCTCCGCTGCCCCTTCCGATGTACTGCAGAAAAAGAGAAGGTCACCATCTTTCTGGAACCGTGCGATATGCATCTTTGCATCTTTGTAGGCTTCCAACGATCCATGGTAATTCAAATGCTCGGGGAAGAAGCTTGTGATGACTGCAATCTGCGGTGATGTCTGCAGATCCATCAATTGATAACTGCTCATTTCCATGACAAAGAGTGTGCGGTTTTTCGCATCATCAATGTGGCTGATGGCAGGTTCTCCAATATTCCCAATCAGAAACACTTCTTTCTTTCCTGTTTTCAAAAGCGCATAGAGGAGGCTCGATGTCGTGCTCTTTCCTTTGCTGCCCGTGACTCCAATGACGGTGGCGCCGCTTCCTTCAATGCTATCGAAGAAAATCTGCGTCGATGTGGTTATGGGTAATGCGTTATGGGTTATGGGGAATTTTTCAGGGGGGATGCCCGGGGATTTGATGATGACATCAAACTTCTCGAGATCTTTCAGCCACTCTTCACCGCTCTGCAAATAGTAGGGCGTAGTTTCTGCCAGTTCCTTGAGTGCTTCCGGGTTTTCGTCTGCAACCGTCAGCTTGAATTTTTTTACATGTGTTTTAATGGCTTCGATCATTGCCCTTCCTTCTCGGCCGTAGCCAAGAATACAAATCTTCTTGCCGTTCAGTTCACCGATCTTCATAGGTTTTTGAGAAGCGGAAGGAATTGTTCCGGAATTGCATGTTCCGTGCGCTCTATCATCGCTTCGCCAATCATTTCATCGGGCTCTGTTATTGCCGGCATTGCTTCCTCAAGGAACATTTTCATAGCTGCAGTACCTTCCATTTCGCCGCGGTTGTGCGCGAGGATAAAGGCGGCTGCGGTTTCTTCGGGAGTTCCCACACACTCAAACGGCTTATGACCGCTCAGTCCCAAGAGTTCTCGGTAGAGCGGAAGGAGCGTTTCATCCTCAAAAAGATTGCCGCCAAACATTCCCTCCAAATCATTTTTAGACATGAATGCGGAGAAGAGAACAAAGGCAAACGCACACTTTGGACAGGTGCCGCACCAGCGCGGTCTGTGCGGATCTTTACTAAGGATCTGCCAGTTTCGATTGCAACTGCTTGCGAGCGGTAAGTACTGCGGATAGGTGCAGAAGAGTTCTGCGATTTTTAATTCCGAAAGCGTGCGTAGCAAGCTGAAACAGGTGACGCTTTGCGTCACATAGGTCGAGACATAGGATTGGAATATGCGCTCAAACGCGAGGCTTTTACTCCACTGATGATTGATCATTTTGCCGTGGAATTCCACGTTTCCTTCTTCCGCACTTTCTTCGTTACTGAACGCAACATTTTGTTGTCCGCTCAGAAGTCCAATCACAATGGAAAGGAAGTGTAGATATCCTGTAATAGGTACATGACCATTGAGTGCACCTTCGGCATTGAGAGCGAAGAGTTCGGGGGCAAGCGCGCGTTTTACATTCCACAGAGGCAGTCCGGCTTCTTCTGCAGTGGCATCAATAAGCGGATGTTGGCCAATACGCAGCAACGTGCAGTCAAAGTGTCCGGATTTCAGGAGTTCGGTTGTCACAAGTGAATCTTTGCCGCCGCCGATGGGGATTAAGGTTGAGGTTGAGGTTGAGGTTGAGGGTTCTGGATTTCGTTTGATCGTTGCTGTGGCTGGGAATTGGATCAGTCCGTGGAAGTTAATGTCGTTCTTGTAGAAAAATTCCCCGAGTCCGTTTTCGTAGACTTCGTTCCAGAACGCAGCTTGTTCCGCTACGAGTCCGCCGCTTCGAATGTCGATTGTTTTTGGAAGACACGTTTTAAAATAGCTGATGCCTCCAATTAGGTGCAGTGCAAAGAGTGCCGCTTCCATATCCGGATGATTCGGATTAAACGGCATGTTCTCCGGCAGCGTGATGGTTTCTGTAAATTTTACAGTGTCATCCAGGCTGTAATTCAATTGAATAGTCCGCTTTTCGCTATCGAGCGCGTAGGAGTCGAAAATGAAGGTTTTGTACTGCTGCATTGGCTTCCAGCATACAGGAAGAAGTATGTGCAGTTTGGTAATTTTATGGATTTCAAAAGAGAGGCAGTATCGCACGGATACTGCCCTCTTGTCCCTTTTTCGACAGCGTTTCCCTATTCCCATTCAACTTTTACGGGTTTTGGATGGGCTTGTGGATTGGTCACAGTGAGCGTGAGAACGTGGCGCTCGCTCCCGCGTGTGAAGATGGCTCGCGTGATGTCTGTTGTCGACGTTTCCAGTGCAAAGTCCCATTCGCCTTGTTTTGGGAGCACAATGGATTCAATAGGGAAAGGATGCGTTGGTTCCCAGGTAGAGAACACAGTTCCTTTGGAATCCTTGATTCCCACCCGCATGCATCGTCCTGCCGATTGCACATGCACAAGGTGATTATCAAATGTCTGCAGGTCGTACTGTTTGCCTGTGAGGGCATCGAGATCAATGTCGGACATGACACAGCTTTCTTCGTAAAAGGAACGGATTTCCTCGCTAATAACGTATCAGCGCAGCGTGGCATTCTCGTCGCACTTTGGAGGATGTGCAAGAGTCTTTTGGGGTTGAATAGGTGAGTGCTTTTAATGCTGCGCCAAACACGTTAGGATGTGCGGGCCAGCCATGGTGGCGGAATGGTATACGCGCACGACTCAAAATCGTGTTCCCTTACGGGATTGAGGGTTCAAGTCCCTCCCATGGCACCATCCGGCTTTGTTTATCAACTACGCCGTGATTAGAGCTTTTCCCAAAAAGTACAAGACCACGGCGGAGTCCAGAGGACGAAGACGGGTCCCTCCCATGGCACCACTTACATCAGTACCCCGTTGCTGTATGTCTATCCGTTCCAATCTTCTGATTGTCACATCGCTCCTTTTTTTGAGCGGTGCCGGTATTGCCAATGCCGCCGAGATGCCGCCTGTTCCGGATAGGCTCGTCGTTGCCGGAGACCACAATGTTCACATGATGACGTATGAGCTGAAGAAAGGATGCTACAGCTACGCAACGGTCAGGCAGATGACACTAGTGTATGAAGGAACGTCCCCCAAAAATATTCGTACGGTGTATGCCAAAGTGAACGGGAAAACGATTACCGGCAAAAGGAGTATCAATCCGCAAAATTATACGGTGACACTCTTCTTCAATCCCAAAAGTCCCATTGGTCTCTGCTACAGCGGCGATGTAGAGATTTATGCAAACTTTTCGAATAATGCGACGTTCGGGTCTCGGCACAGATTTATCTTGGAATTACAAAACGACCTCGTCACCACGGAAGGCGGTGCAGGCATTCCGCAAGAGGGGCTCTGGGTGGAGGTGGCGCGCAAAAAGTAATCAATCGCGGGCGTTATCATCCGGGTTTTCGTAGCCGGTTGTTGTATCGGTATCTGTGGTGTCTATCATGTCTCCTGAAGCGGATTGATCCATTGTACTGCCGGATTCTGCCATCATGGTATCAATCCCCCCGGATTCCGTGAGAACAGACGACGCACTGTTTGCATCGGTGTTATCGACAGGTGCCGTTGCGGTGCATGCACTCAGGACAAGGGCGGTTGCAAACGCGGTGATTGTGATGAATCTCTGCATAAGGCGAAGACTACTGGTCTCTTTTTAAATTGCCAACTATTTTCCTGAGAACAAAAAAAGAGACAACGAATCAACTTGTAAAAACGAGGGGCGAACTTGTAGCATGACTTTATGGTATACGACACATTGATTATCGGTTTGGGATGTGCGGGCTATACGTCCGCCATTTATGCCGCGCGCTACAAACTCACGTCATTCCTTGTAGGAGAAGTTGCCGGAGGGCTTGGTATTACTGCTGCAGAAGTGGGCAACTGGCCGGGCGATATTGAAATTACGGGTCCGGATCTTATGGAGAAATTTCAGAAGCATGCACAGAGTTTTGAGGAAGTGACCATGCATAGCGCCAGAGTGGAACGTATTGAAAAAGGTGATGGGATTTTCCGTTTGCATATGGACGATGGAACGCAGGCCGAAGGAAAGACGCTGATTTTTGCCATGGGCAGCAACAAGCGTCACTTGGGTGTTCCGGGAGAACAGGAATTTTCCGGAAAGGGTGTCACGTATTGCGCCACCTGTGATGCATTCTTTTATAGGAACAAAACGGTTGCGGTGATTGGTGGAGGAGACAGTGCAGTGGAAGGGGCCGCCATTGCCGCACAAGTGGCCAAGCAGGTGTATCTCGTGCATCGCCGCAATGAATTCCGTGCGGAGCCGTATTGGGTGGAACGCGTGAAGGCGAAGGAGAATGTGAGTATGGTTCTGGAAAATCAGATTGTAGAAATTCTGGGAGATCAGAAGGTGACCGGCGTACGCCTGGCGCACCCCGTGAATGGAAGCGACATCTTGCCGGTAGACGGCGTGTTTATTGAAGTCGGTGCCAATCCCGCTACGGCTCTCGCACAGGAAATTGGCTGCGAAGTGGACGCAAAAGGATACCTAAAAGTCGATAACGCCATGCGCACCACTGTTCCGGGAGTTTTTGGGGCAGGGGATATTACCAATGGCAGCAACTACTTTGCCCAGTTCACGACTGCTGCAGGAGAAGGGGCTACGGCTGCGAATAGTGCGTTTAACTATCTGCAATCGGGGCATTAAACGAATGAAGAATTGAGCATTGAGGATTGAGAATTATGAAGAGAATAGGCTTTTTGATAAAAAATTCTCCATTCTCCATTCTCCATTCTTAATTATCTTGCGATGCGACTTATTCTCTGTACAATGCCTCTACTATGCCACGCGGAAAGCGCACAGTCTTCGGCCTCTTCTGTACAGAAACGGGAATCCGTCTCGGTACCATGCGTTTTCATAAGCAGGATAAAATGGGTAAGTCTTGGAAGGAGCATGTGGCAGATATGAAGAAATACTGTCCACCTTTGCGCCGCCGCGTTTCCGTTCGCGCCAAGGAAGAGAAGCACTCAAGCTGAGGCTTGAGAAGCACGAAATCCGAAATACGAAATCCGAGGGAATGTCCAAGGGTTGATTTTTTGAATGTTCAACACTTAAAAGTCCTTTAACATTTAAATTTTTAATCTTCAATATTCAATTTTCCTTCGTATTTCGTATTTCGTGCTTCGTATTTCCCCATCGGGTATACTCTGTTCATGCAGGATATCTATAGGTCGGCGGCTTCTCTTCTAGTGCTTCGACCGGCAAAAGATGGGGGTTACGATCTTCTGCTTTTGCATAAGCCGCGAAAGCGCGATGCGTGGCAACTGCCGCAAGGAGGTGCGGAGGAGGGGGAAACAGCTGCAGAGTGTGCCGTTCGTGAATTACAGGAAGAAGCAGGTATTACCAATATTGAAGTACTCGGCACGAGTGATCTTGTGTATAAATACGATTTCCCAGCGTCTTACCGTCGCTTTCGTCCGGATCATATCTGTGGTCAACGTATTGAATTTGTGTTTGGTATTTGTCCTGCGGATACCGTTGTGACCGTCGACAATGTGGAAGTGGATGCGTATCAGTGGATTCATACTGAAAAAGTGGGCGATGTTCTGAAGCGTAAAGAATATGTGGCGCTCGTGCGCTCGCTCATTCAGGAAGCCTGTGGCATGCTGGAGAGCCGGTAATCTCCATGCGCGTCCTAAGTCTCATTCTCGAGCAATTTCGAAACTACGGTTCTCAGACCGTGGAATTTTCCGAGAGCGATATTCAGCTCTTTGTAGGGACAAACGGCAGCGGAAAAACAAATGTGTTGGAAGCAGTGTCTCTTCTTTCCATTACAAAATCCTGTCGCGGCAAAGAAGAGCAGGACATGGTGCAGTGGGAGAAAGGGCATTATCGCATTACGGGTCGCATCCGCAGCGATTCCGGAGAAGAAAGTACCATGGAACTTGTGAGCGAAATTGCGCCGCGCAGACGGAAAGCCTTTTTCATCAATGACGTTCGTGCTCCACTTTCATCGTACGTCGGTACATTGCCGACCGTTGCATTTATGCCGGAAGATTTGTTGCTTTTCAGCGGTACGCCCGGTGAGCGTCGTCGCTTTTTGGATCAACTCTTGAGTCAAATTTCGCCCGTGTATTTTGCTGACTTGTCCGCGTATCAAAAAATCGTACAACAGAGAAACGCGCTCTTGAAGCGCATTGCGAATAGAGAAGAGAAGTCTGAGGTGTTGGATATTTGGGATTACGAACTGGTGGAAAGAGCGAGCACGATTACGCTCATGCGTTTGGAATTAATTGGCACGTTGAATCTGACGTTACTCGAAGAAATTCGTGCGCTCGGGGAATCGTGGAATTCCGCGGAAATCCGCTATGAGAGAAAAACACAGGCGTGCGATTTACCGACGCTTAAAAAAGAAATGATCGAAATTCTTCGTTCCAACCGCGAGCGCGATATTATTCTCCAATCCACCACATCGGGGCCGCATCGGGAAGATTGGCAGGTGTACCGTGACGGTCGTTCCATCCCAAGCTTTGCGTCGCGCGGGCAGGAGCGCGTGGCGGTATTGGCGCTGCTTCTTTTGGAAGTGTCGTACCTGGAACTGCGACGCAACGAGAAGCCTGTTATTCTCTTGGACGATGCATTCTCCGAACTCGACGATGCACACCAGGGCGCGTTATTAGATGCGTTTAAAGGCTATCAAGTTCTTATGACATCCACTCGTATTCCGCCAAATGCAGAGGGGGCGGAAGTATTTGATGTCGAGTCTGGTGTGGTGAAGGCGAAGGATCGAGTTGTTATTCATTGAGGATGGAGAATTGAGAGTTGAGATTATGGAATCCTTTTTTCGATTCCACAAAAATGCAATCGTATATTTTTTCTTATGGTCGTCATTCTTCATCCTCAATTCTCCATCCTCAATTCAATTCGGTGATGCAACGCCCCATACACCGCGAGCGCGAGTGCATCCGCCGCATCGTCGGGCTTTGGGATTTCTTGTAAATGTAACATCTGCACGAGCATGGATTGCACCTGGGTTTTATCTGCCGATCCGTCTCCGGTGATGCCGCTTTTTAATTGGAGCGGTGTAATTTCCAGGAGGGGAATGCCGCGCTCTGCAGCGGTCAAAAGAATCACACCCCTCGCTTGCGCTACATCAATGGCCGTGCGGACGTTTGTCTGGAAAAAGAGTTTTTCCACCACCACCAGTTCCGGTTTTATATCATCCAGAAAACTGGAGAGGTCTTTGTGAATTTCGACGAGTCTATCCGCAAGTGGCAATCCTGCTTTTGTATCGATGGTGAGCCATTCGATGACTTCTATATCTGCGCCCGATGTCGCTTCCACAACGCCGAGTCCGACAATTGCCAGGCCGGGGTCAATTCCTACGATTCGCATGGGATGATTGTAGGGTTGGGGCTAGGGCTAGGGCTAGGGATAGAGGACGAAGGGGGATTGTCATGTGGTCTGTTTTAGGTTCCTGAGACTATTCGAAAAACGCGTTTTTTGCTATAATGAGAGGAAAACATGATCACACACAAACACACACAAACAGGGAAACATCGATGGCTCGTGGCCGCTCCGCTCTTCGTACTTTTTTTGGTGCTGAGTGTGCGCGATGGTTTTTTGCCGCAAGAACCGCAGGCATCGCTCGTGATTTCTGCGAATACATTGTTTGAAGCGAAGGCCGATGCAAAAACTGTGGAGCATCATGGCACTGTCTATGTATTGGAACCCGGTACCGTGCTCGATACCCAGACAGGTGCGTCGTTGCAGGCGGGAACCGCTCTTGTTCATTCGTTCGGTCTCTCGTCTACAAAAGCTGCAGATTTTATATTGGAAGGATGGAACGGCGGCTATCAAGTGACGGTATCCGGAAAGACAGTCACCGTTGCCGCGCTTTCCACGCCGGTTCTTGTATCGGACGGAACGCATCAAACTCTTATTCCTGCACTCATGCAGTGGAAAGGAGAGACATTGGCGTCCGCTTCCTCGGATATGTCTTCTTGGTATGCACCGCGTCGCGTACTCCCACTTCCTCCGGATTTTAGTCACGATCGTTTACTCGTACTTTCAGGTCTTGTCACAAAGACTTCAGAAAAAACGGCTCCGTCTGCAAGTCTTCTTCCTGCAACATTCGGTCAGTTGCTTCGCTTCAGTGCTGCAAAGGATCGTGCAGAGACGGAACTGCGTCGCGAGAAGATTGCCACGCTTCGGCATGCGCTTCTTTCCGACGTGTCCATGGTCGATACGCTTCTTTTGTCTTCGGATATGCAGGACAGCCTGCTTTCTCCGGAAGGGCAATCTGCCATGCCGGAAATACTGTCTGCAGCGCTTCTGCAGGGAAAGGGCGATCTCTTCTTGCCGTTCTTTGTATCCGCGCCGAATCAACTTCTCTTGGCTGTTTTTCATCCGCTCACGCGCGATCATGCATGGATGACACCGCAGACAACCGCGCTCACCGAAGACGAACATCGTTCTTTGCTGCTTCTTACCCCGCTTTCCGATACCGCGCCCGATATGCTTGCAACTCTTGCAATGGAAGAGTGGCAAGCAAAATGGTCTTCATTCGTGCAGACAGCGAGCGGAGCCAAGGTTTTTGCCTCGGCTCTGCCGCTTTTGCGCACGCAGATTGATCGACTGGATACGCTTCAGTATCCCGCTCGTGCCGATAACTACACGACGGCACTGCTCAAAATTGCAGAACCCATCGAGAAAAAACTCACACCGGAGATCCGTCATCAGTTGGAAGATCTTCGTATTCTTCGCGCAGAGCGTCGATTGTCTGCTCCGCTGCAGGAAGTGATAGTCGCGTCTTCTGCAGCATCATCCGTTTCCTCTGCAGCATCTTCGTCTTCCAAACATGCAGTGCTGTCGGATAACGAACTTGTGTCTCAAACAGAAATTTTCCTCCAGGAAGCGGGTTTCATGAGCACATCTCAAACGACGTTTACACCCGTGGATGGAGTGGTACAGGTATCGAATATTGTTTTTGGAACATTGAAAGGAGACACAACTCTTCGTTTCTTGTTCGATCCCGTCACGCTTACCGTGAGCGGCATTGAACAGAACGGACAGATTCTTCCCTACGATATTCCGCTCTCTGGATTTACGGAGTGGCTCAAGCAGTAATTTCTCCATTTTTTTATGTCTACCGGTCACCACAGTCTACGGCACGATGAAGATGATGCGTATTCCCATCAAAATTTTAGTGAATTGATTGCCGAAGGGTACGAACCTGATTTGGAAGGAGCGGTAACGGGTGATCAATATGAATTATTGTTGATGTATCCGTCTTCTTTGCATGCAGGTTTGTTACAACGGAAAAAGAATCCCACAGAAATTCAAAGGCTCTACCGGCGTGATGCAGTGGTGGCGGCACTTATTGAAAATAAACGCGAGCCGGGAGCGGGTTCATTGTGGATTGATGACATTGAAGCCAAGCTTTCGAAAGCAATGGGATACGATAAAGTGGAAATTTCAAAGCAGCACGATCTTCTTCAGTTGGTACCATGTATTACATCGTCTCTGGATGCGCATTATGGAGTGGATGCATTTGCTCTTGCTTGGAAGCAGGAAGCATCTGAAGAGGCAAAAGCATTTCAGAATATTATAAAACGTGCTCGATTATTGAAGGAATATTTGGATAAATATGCGACTTTCGATGTGGATTTGAGTGAAGAAAAAGAGGCCATAGCACAAGATGTAGAATCGGCTGCATCCCTGTTAAATCATGCAATGGAACAGGGTTTGTGTGCCATTGCGACTATGGACATTTCTACCCGACCGGATAAAGAAATGGCGACGTTTGATTCTTCTTTTAATACGGATTCTACAAAATCAGATCTGCTTGTTGATTTTCGCGGAGGTATTTTTCATCGGGATTTTGGTACTGAGCTTGAAAAGCACAGCAACGGCACCTTTGAAAATCGTGTCATTCAAGCAAAGAACAGACGTTCGCGTCGCACCTACATTGCACGCGCTCTTAAAGTGATTTTGGAATGGAAATGGGAATCTTGCCGAGATCTTGTGTCAAATTTGCGTCGACCGGGTGAAGAAGCGGCATGGATGACACATGCATATAAAAATAGAGTGCGTAACCTTTTGCAGAATTCCTAAAGGGTCATTGTAGTTTTATTTTTGTGATGTGGTCTTTCACAAAAGGAAGCAGGGGATTTTTATTCCCGCTCATTTCATTGCTGCAGAATTCGTAGCGCCCTTCTATTGTTTGAATGTCCGGATGTGCCTGCAGAAGTTTCGCCACTTCAAATCGTAAAAAGGTTTGCAAATGTGGAATGCCAGCGTCTGGCAAAAATTGCTCAACATCGTGCGTTGTCAGCCTTGAAAGTATGCCATGCTGTTCCGGCATCGTACGAGGATTGGTTTCATCAATGAGATAACGAATTGCATTTGCGGGGAGTGTCCCGGATAAAGTGGCGGTAATTTCTGCCACTGCTCTTTTGTCCTCTGCACTGGTAGGGAAATCGTCATGGCCCATGCTCTGAAGCGAATCAGTCATTCATTGTATTATTACATTTTAAATAATTATGTCAAATAACTCTCTTTCCTCTCTAGAGAGCTAATAAGGGGTAGCTGAGCGTGAAATAAGCCGTATGATGTCTGTATGACTGAGCGCATGATCCCCATTACCTATAAAGAGTTTGATTTCGAGATTGCCTGCTCCTACGAGCAGGGAAGAGATATTGGCGTGGTGTGTCTGCATGGGCTCCAGTCCAATAAAAACGCATTTGATCCCGTTCTGACGCTTTGTAAGCAGAAGAGGCTCACTTTCCTCGCTATTGATTTTGCAGGCTTTGGAAAGTCATCCAAGCCCAAAAAATTCACGTATACGCTGGAGGATCAGGTTGCCATTGTGAGTTTGGTGCTTCGAGCGCTTCAAATGGAGAAGTTCTTCCTGGTGGGACACAGTATGGGCGGAGTCGTGGGGACGTTACTTCTGAAAGAATGGCAGGAGCATATTTTGGGCTTTATGAATCTGGAAGGAAACTTCACGGTTGCCGATAGCAGCCTGACTGTGCAAGTGAGCGACCTTACTCCGGAGGCATTTGAGAGGCATTTTCTCAAGGCGCATATTGCCACGCTCAAAGCCATGAAAACCCCAAGCTCTCTCAAGCGTCGGGAAGCGTTGGCGTTTATTCCGCCGTATGTGTTTTATAAATCTTGTTTATCCATCAATGAATGGGCCGAAAGCGAAGAATTGCTGCCGCTGTATCTAGCATCTCCCGTGCCAAAGGTGTTTATTTGCGGGGAGGAAAATTGGCACAAGCGAGATCTATTGCCGCCTGAAGTTGTTATGAAAAAAGTGGCAGGCACGGGACATTTTATGTTGCTCGATAATCCCAAAGGAACAGTTGAGGCGATGGAGGAGTTTATGGAGGAGAATTTATAAGGGGCACACTTCGATTCGGTAAAAGGACAAGCCATCTCTTAAACAGAGTGTGGCCTGCCACGCGAAGTTCCCCATCATAGGGAGCGAAGTGTGGTGGGCGATCGCAGACTTGAACTGCGGACCTCGACATTATCAGTGCTGCGACGGCGCAGCATGTGTCGCGTTTTTTTATACCTATTTCGATAAACGAAATAGGGCCAGCTGAGCTAACCGTACTTTTAGATGGTGGGCGATCGCAGACTTGAACTGCGGACCTCGACATTATCAGTGTCGCGCTCTAACCAGCTGAGCTAACCGCCCGATTTAAGTATCCAGGGTATGCATGACTAATCGCCCGGAAAGTAGAAGGAGGTTACGGAGAAATGGCTTCGGGGTCAAGATATCGTCATACGGGTCATTGTATGGGCTTTTATACGAAAAGAGCCTTCTTTGTACAAAGAAGGCTCTTTTACGGGGCTAACCGTTTATTACGGGTTTACGACGGATGACGTGGAAGAGCTGCTCATTGCGGAGCTGCTGGAAGACCATGAGGAAGAAGACTTATTCATGCTGTGCACGGATGGCTTCCGCATGCTCTGGAAACAAAGAGCGAGTGCTGTTCCGCGCTTGTTGGCACACTGAGCGAGTGCGCTGCTCTGCTGAAGAGCTTTCTTCATGACTTTTTGCATCATCTTTGTCTCAGCTTTTATTGGATTCTTTGTCAGCTGACGCATGCAAATTTGCTTTGCCGTTCCCTTTTTATCCTTACAGGAGCCGATGATATTTTGCACTTTGCTATTGCGGACATCGGACCAAGTATTGTTGTGCATTTTGCGCCTCATATCGTTCATACAGAGTACGCGATCCTCTCCGGTTTTTTCCATGCACGGAGCCAGGCTTGTTGCGGAAGAAGAGGAGGAAGAGGAAACAGAGGAAGAGGATGACACCATCGATGAAGATGATGATTCCGTTGAGGATGAAGCAGAGGATGTATCTTCTGCAAATCCGAG
The DNA here is from genome assembly GCA_964554785.1 of uncultured Candidatus Peribacteria bacterium. Lineage (GTDB taxonomy): Bacteria > Patescibacteriota > Gracilibacteria > Peribacterales > Peribacteraceae > CALREJ01. The sequence goes on from CAZKPW010000003.1 coordinate 192,085, forward strand.
CGGCATCAATGCGACTGCAGCCGTTGCAGCCACGAAGAGGGAGAAAGATTTCTTCATAAGAAAAAAGGGGAAAGAGACGCTACAGACTAGCATGGCGTACTTCGGGTTGAACTTGCGTTGGTGATCTTTTTAGTTGGTTTTGTAAATATCGGTGACACTCTGTTTGCTTTCAATATGACGGATAACTTCGGAGAGAAGCGGGGCAATGGGGAGGACAGTCAGTCCCGGGAAATCGTGTTTTTGCGGAATGCTGTCGGTCACGACCACTTCTTTGAATGCAGCTGCTTTCAGGCGTTCAATTGCCGGTCCGGAGAAGAGCGCATGCGTTGCCGCCACATAGACATCCGGGTTTGCATCTTTTTCAATGAGGGCCGCTTTTGCCGTGGTGAGGGTACCTGCGGTATCAATCATGTCGTCAAAGAGAATGCAGGTACGTCCCTGGACATCTCCTACAACTTCCAGAATTTGCGCTTCATGATGCCCTGTTCTGTTTTTCTGCATAATGGCCAAATCCGCTCCCATTTGATCTGCGAATTTTTTAGCTTGTTTCGCACCACCCACATCCGGAGAGACGACGACGGGGTTTTCGAGCTTACTCTTAAAGTACTTTGCAAAAATCGGACGAGCGTCCAGCACGTCGACCGGGACCGAGAAGAATCCTTGGATTTGATCGCTATGAAGGTTGAGCGTAATGACATGGTCTGCACCTGCTTGCTGCAGAAGCACGGCCATCAGTTTTGCAGAAATGGGTTCGCGCGGCTCCGAGACTCTGTCTTGGCGCGAGTAGGGGAAGTACGGGAGAATAACGTGGATATGTGAGGCAAAGCTTAATTTAGCTGCCTGACACATGAGGAAAAGTTCGAAGAGTGCTTCGTGTGGATCGACCCCCGGTGCTTGCAGTAAATATACCTCTTGTCCGCGCACCGATTCTTCGTATTTCACATAACACTCACCTGAGGCAAAATGCTTGAGCATTATTTTCCCCAAAGGAATACCCAGCTCTTGTGCGAGGAGGGTAGCTAGGGCCGGATGAGTGGAGCCCGCAAAGAGATGCATTGTGTAGTACTATTATAGCAAATGCACGTTCGTTTCACCACTGTCATCGGCATGCCTGTTACGGATGATCAGTCCGACGAGGATATCGGAATAATCACCAATGTCCTCATACAGCCCGATACGGCCAAAATAGAAGGTTTTTTTGTGATGATACCCGCATTTTTGAGTGCACAAACACTCTTTTTACCTGCCGTAGACATTGTCCATTTCGGGTCCAGAATTCGTATTCGTCATACCGATGCGCTTGCGCCGCTCTCCGATATGGTCCGATTGCAATCTTTGCTGGAAGACGGTCGCAGAGTGCTGGGGCAGCGTATGGAAACGGAATCCGGAGTTGTGCTTGGCACGTGTAGAGATGTGCAATTTGAAACGTTGAGTTTTCAGATTGAATGGTTATTCCCCAGGCGGTGGTTTCAGTGGAAGCGGGGAGTGCCTCGTTCGGGAATTTTGGAAGTACGACAAGAAAGCATTCTTGTGCGTGATCCCGGTGCGAAAGTAAAAAAGGCGTCGGTGAAGGCCGCATCGTTCCCGACATTGGATCCTCTGGCGGGTACGGCACCTCTTTCAAGAACGAGTGATCAATAGACGAAAAATAACCCATCTTCGCTGAAGCTACGATGGGTTATTTGATCTGCGACTCGTGCTGCGGCAACTCGTCTTTGATCAAATAATAAAAAACGGAGACCGAAGCCTCCGTTTTTCTTTTCGATGTGATAATCCTCAGACCTGGTTTGCAAGGTAGACAGTGACCAAGCTCACAATGACGCGAGCGAAGAGCACAATAACCAAACCTGCAAGAGCGTAGAAGATTGTCTTCTTAGCCTTGTCCTTTGCTTCATCTTCACCCTGGGAGACGATGAGGCGGATACCTGCAATCACAATCACGACAACTGCGATGAGTGCAAGGAAGTTCAGGACTGCAGTCAGGATATTGGTGATAACACCACGGACGCCGCTTGCGTCTGTAGCTGTCGGCAGACCCTGAAGGTTTGGGTCGGGACCGGCAAAGCCCTGTGCGAGAGCGGAGGATGCGTACACGAAGCTGGTGATGGCGCTGACAGCCACGGAGCTCGTGAGATTTTTGATGGAAGTTTTCATAATAAAACTGGAGGGAGAAATTGGTTCCAGTCTTGTCCATCGCACGACTCCGTGCAAGTAATTTGTGCGAGTCGCAGGACACATTGGATTGACAGTAAAGTCAATAATTAGGTTGTAGTAAATTATGACATCGATGTATGCGGTGAAAAATGTTTATTTATCTCTGTTACTTAAAAAGCCAACAACGAGAAGAAGAAGTGCCGGTAAGCAAAACCAGATGTTCTGATAATCCACCATAATTTGCATCAGCGTACTTTGCGAAAGTATCGATGCCAGCAGCGGGGCATTTACAAGCGTGCTGTCTAAAATGGGTTTTGCTGCAATGTATGTAAGGAGTGCTGTGAGTAGCAGTCCCGATGTGGCAAACCCGAATGCACCCGTGAGGACTGTTTCCCATATTCCTTCTATTTCTTTTGCATATTCCATTTCGAATCCGCCGCGAATGGCCAGGAAAATAATCATCGCGACGAAGAGAATAAGTTTAATGGTGGAGATAATATTTCTATCGACCGTGAATCCAAGCAACTGCGTCATGAATGGCGATTGGCCGCTGAGCATCTCCAAAAGGTTTCCAATTGCCTGTACCGCTACGATTGCAATATAGGACGCAATAATGATTTTGACGGACTCATCCTTTCCCACAATAAAACTGTACGCCACGACAATGGCGAAGAAGACAATGACAATGAGGTCCCAGGTTAAGGTGATATCCATGCTGGAAGGTAGTCTAGCGGTGATACTTCATTTATTCCAAGTGTCACATTGAGCTCGTCGAAATGTTAGGAGGTTTTCTTTAAAGTAAGTTTCCCTTCGGGGAGCCTTGCCAGGCGGGCGTCCCTTTTTGTCTCCGCAACAAAAAGGAACCAAAAAATGCGGTCCGTTCAAGCGCATTCGCCACTGACCCCCTCACCCCCCTGAACGGACTCCGGCCACGGGCGATTACAATTGCTAACGCAATTGTGGAGCGGAACTTTCTTTTTTAATCCTGATAACAGATAACTGATAACAGATAACCGAATGGCGCATGGGAGAGGGGCCGGGGAGAGGGTTTGTCCCCATAACTCATAACCCATAACTCATAACCGAGAGGCAAGCGGAGAGGCCGTTAATCCCGTATAGCCGCCGTCAGCGGCAAAGACGCAGATGTTTCAAATGAGTCTGTGGCCGGGGGTTCTTCTTGTGTAAGAAAGTACGCAGCAGAGGCAATCATCGCGGCGTTATCGGTACAGAAAGCGAGCGTTGCGGGGAAGCGGACTGTTAAATTGGGACATGCCTCTGTGGTCATGGCACGTAGGGCTGTGTTTGCAGAGACCCCTCCAACCAAATGCACTTCTTTTATGTCCGGATATTGCTTGATGGCTTTTTTGATTCGATCCACGAGGTGTAGGCAGATGGCATGCTGAAACGATGCGGCGAGGTCCGGGATGTTTGGTTCTGTAGTGAGATCGCGAATGGTGTAGCGCAGATTTGTTTTCAGTCCCGAGAAACTAAAATTGAATGTGTCTTCTTTTTTGAGCGGCATGGTAAACGGGAATGCATCTTTGTTTCCACTTTCTGCGGCCTTGGAAATAGACGGACCGCCCGGGTAGGGGAGTCCCAGAAGTGTGGCGCCTTTATCGAACGCCTCGCCCGCGGCGTCATCAATGGTGCGACCTATTAATTGTCCGTGCGTGTGACCGGTGCGCAGCCAGAGCTCCGTGTGTCCGCCGGATGCGGAAAGCGTGAGGATGGGGAATTGCGGAGGAGTTCTGGTATCGGTATTGAGCCAGGTGGAACTGAGATGTCCGAGTGTGTGATGCACGCCGATCAATGGTTTTTTGTGAATACTTGCAAGCGTGCGACCGGTCACCGTTCCCACAAGGAGCGATCCGAGTAGTCCGGGACCTTTGGTGACCGCAATGGCATCAATCGACTCCCATCCGTTTTCAATGGGTTCAAGCGCGAGATGTAAAACTGGCAAAATAGATTCCACTTGTTTGCGGGCCGCTTCTTCCGGAATAACGCCGCCGGATGCTTTGAAGGCGAGTTGTGAACTGGCGATGATAGTACTTTGTACGACGCAGCCGTTTTCCACGACGGCAATCGACGTTTCATCGCACGATGATTCAATGGCTAGGATACGCATAAATGGGAATAACAGAATAACGGAATATTGGAATAACGGGAGAGCTTATTTCCGTTTACCCGTTACTCGGTTACTCTGTTATTCCATTACTCGAAACCTTCATTATCTTGCAGATTCTTTTTATTACTCGAACGTGGCATGGTATAGGCGGTTTACAGCGCTTGAGTCGCGATTTGTGGCGTGAAATTGAAAACAGGTATGGGGTGGATGCATCAGTCTGTTATCCAAAACGTCGCGGAGTCGTATCTCTTGTTGGCTTTGCCTGTCGATCATTGATTGCAGGGTTACGTGCAGGAAAATCGACGCATATTCACTTGGGTGATGCATCGCTCTGTCCGCTTGGGGTTTTGATTGTTGCAGTGACCGGGGCAAAGGTATCGGTCACGGTTGCAGGGCTGGATGTTATTTATAACGCCTGGTGGTATCAGCCTCTGTTGCGTTGGTCGATAAGACGTATGAATACCGTCTGTGCAATTAGCCAAGCCGCAGCGGATGCCGCAGAAAAAAGAGGTGTTCCCAAGAGTCGCATCGTCATTATTCCCTGCGGCATCGACACACAGAATCTTCCCCTTCGTCCTAGCCCCAGCCCTAACCCCAACCCCAACATCGTCCTTCTCTCCATTGGTCGCCTGATTTCGCGCAAAGGAATTGCCTGGTTTACGGATCAGGTCATGCCGCTTCTGCTCGAAACATATCCCACTCTTCAGTACCGCATTGTGGGTGACGGTCCGGAGCGGTCTGTCATTGAAGATAGTATTGATCGTCGTGGGCTTGCTGCACATGTCACACTCTTGGGATCGTGTGATGATGAAGAAAGAGATGCTGAAATTCTGGGTGCGGATCTTCTGATTGTGCCGAATATTTCTGTCCCGGGTGACATTGAAGGATTTGGTATTGTCTGTATAGAAGCTTCTGCTCGCGGGCTTCCGGTTGCGGCTGCGAACAGGGAAGGTGTGCGTGACGCAGTGCAGGAACGCGAGACTGGGCGTTTTTTTGAATCAGGGAATGCAGCAGATGCGACTCGCGTGATAGGAGAGATGCTTCGTACGCCATTCGATCCACTGGAGGTTGAACAGGCAACTGCCATACACTATGACTGGGCGCGACTCTTCCCCTTGTATGAGAATGTCTTCCAATAAACCTGTCATTGGCATAGTGTCGTGGGATTTTGTTCAGGCGAAAGGCGGCATGGGTCGCTCCATGCAGTGGATGGCGACGGCAGTGTCGCAAGACTATCGCGTGCTTGTGGGGACGCCTCTCTCCGGCTTGCTTCCGTTTACGAAACGATGTGGCGGTCATCTTCTTTTTTCTCTCTGCTTGCCATTTGTTCTCAATCAATGGATCAAGAAAAATAAGGTTGATCTTCTTCTGATTCCCGGCGGACCGGGTGGAGTTTTTTTGTGGAAAAAGCCATCTATTCCGTATGTCTGTTCGGTGTACCACATCTATGAGCAACAGGCGCGTTTGGTGCCGTGGCAGTGGTGGAAGAGAATCTTTATTCCTTTGGAACGATCCACGTATAGAGGTGCAGTATCGATACTTAGTTTTAACACCGATACGCGTCGTATTTTGGAAGAGCGATACAAGATTCCCGCGCACCGCATTCAGTCGTTACCGCATGCCGTAAGCGATGCTTGGAAAGCGCCTTTGCTCCATTCGAAGAAAAAAAGATTCTGCGTATGCGTCGCGCGATTGGAAGCACGGAAAGGCGTGGAACTTCTGGTGGATGCATGGAGCAAGGTTATTGAAAACATCCCGGATGCCAGACTGTTGATTGTAGGACAGGGGATGCGGGCGGAAGCAATCGATCGAAAAATAGCAAAAACCTTTGGTATTGTGCGCATTCCTGCTCTCCTTTTTCCTGATCTTGTGAGCGTGGTGCAGCAGGCGGAAGTCGCAGTGTGTCCTGCGTATCTGGAAGGATTCGGGCTCGCCGCCGCTGAAGCAATGATGGCAGGGACGGCGGTCGTGAGTGCCAATAGCGAGGGGCTGCGTTGTTTTTTTGAAAGAGCGGGGACGGGATTTTTATTTGAAAGCGGCAGCAGAGAAGCATGTGCCGACAGATTGATTGAGGTGTTAAAAAACGATGATGTACGTGAACAGGTTGCTGCGAACGCGAAGAAACAGGCGGAGTATCTTTTCGACGAAACCGTGGCATCGGAACGCTTGCGTGACGCACTAAAGGAGATGATGACGAACGGATGAGAAAGACGTACGCTGTGAGCCATGCGCATGAGTGATCGGTTGCCGGTTATCAGTCATCGGGTGTGGATAGGATTATTGCTGATTTTACTGCTTGTAAAATTTTTCTGGCCGCTTGTGTATTTCGGTGTGCCGCTTGGATATGACCCCGGTTTTTATCGGTATCTCTTTATCCGTCATGCCGATGCATTTCCGCCGTTTTGGGTAGCGCCTATGGATGAATGGGCAAAAGGGCATCCGCTCGGACTTTTTTTCTTTTCGACGATTCTTCTCAAACTTGGCGTGCCGGTGTCGTGGTTACTCGGATGGATTTGGAATGTTTTTCCGGTCGTGCTGGCAGGGGCGCTTGCATGGGCCGTTGGAAAACGTGAAGGGAAAGCGACGGGGATGTTAATCCTTCTGACAGCCCTTCTTTCCATCTCCTTCTTCGATGGTTTTGCCGCCATGTATTGGAAAACATTCGCATCGCTTTTGTGGTGCGTCGTGACCTATAGGTTACTTGAAAAGAAATCGTGGTGGGCCATAGTAACAGGCATTTTGTGTGTGGCGACGCACCATCAGACGGGTTTATTGTTCGGGCTCGCATTCGGTTCATGGGTGGGATTGAATTTCTTAAAAGACGTTCGGACAAATCCTCGCGCTGCCCTGAAGACCATGTTGCCGTTTGTAGGAGCAGGACTTGCCGTGTGTGTGATCGGCTTTTTGACATACCTGCCTGTGTGGAAAAATGCGGTACTGTCCCAATTGCCCGCATTGCTGCATGGCGAGGCAGTTTCCGGCGGGAGCTTTCCTCCCGCACTGTTTTATCTGCAGACCGAAGGAATTTTACTGGCGCTCGGAGCGGTTGGATTTTTCCTGAGTCTGAAAAAAGAGCGTTGGACGCTCTGGCAGCTTTCGGCACTTTGGAGCTTTGTGTTTGTGGCCGGTCGATTGCTTTTCTATCGCCGTTTCTTTTTACAACTGGATTTCTTCCTGTTGCCGTTTGCAGCTATTGCCATTCATCTCTTTTGGCAGCGGTTTTCACGCCCTTTGTATCGCGCCATTCTTGTGATTGCACTTCTTATTCAGGCAGTCATTATGACAATAGTTATTCAAACACGCGGTCCCATTACCGACCCCGAAGATTTTCGTTCCATCTCTGCATTTGCAGAAAGTATTCCGGCCGATGCCTTTATGCTTGGGCTCGATAATCAAACATCGACACTTCTACGCGGCTGGTTGCCCTATGCGCATGTTGGAGGTCCGGGACTTTTTGAAAGCACATGGTCGTATGATGAATGGGAGACTTTCTTGATGGGTACCCACGACGATCGCGTTCGCATGTTCTCGACTTTTACGAGTGATGTTTATGTGTATGTATCGCCCTTTTTTGTGCGTTACTATGGCGATTCTGTGAAGGGATTTTTGGAAGACAGTTGTTTCAGCCCCACTGATTATCCGCGGCTCTATAGCGTTACCTGCATTCCATGATTTCCTTCTTCCCGTCACGCATGGTGGCAGTGGAGGTCTTTGGCTTTGGCGTGCATTGGTACGGACTTTTGTATTTTGCGGGATTTTTGATCGGCTGGTTTCTGCTTCCACGCATTCAGAAATATCGCGATCTCGCGCTTACTCCGGACGATTGGTCGCAACTTTTGTCTGCAACGGTGCTTGGAGTGATTGTGGGTGGCAGACTGGGCTATGTTCTCTTTTATGCGCCCGCGTATTACCTGCAACATCCGCTTGAAATATTCGCCGTCTGGAACGGGGGAATGGCATCGCATGGAGGATTTATAGGAGTGGCGCTCGCATGCTTCTCTGTTCTTCGGAAAAAATCCTGGGATCACATTTTGCGCATTGCCGATCTTGTCGTGGTGCCGGTGGCGATTGGCTTGGGGCTTGGACGCATTGGCAATTTCATCAATCAAGAACTCTACGGCACGGTCACGACGCTTCCGTGGGGCATGAGTTTCCCGGGCGCAGTCGGTCTTCGTCATCCCATTCAATTCTACGATTTCACCGCGATGATCATCATTGCCATCATCCTGTTCCTTTCCCTCATCCCTAGACCTTATAAGTCCGGTCGCACGCTCGCATTGTTTTTGATGCTGTACGGGATTGTGCGTTTCCTCATTGAATTCATCCGCGATCAGGCAGGAGTACCGGTGCATCTCTTTACAGAGGGGCAGTGGCTGACGATTCCGGTGCTTCTGATTGGTGGCTTGCTTTACGCACGAACTGCTTTGTTTACAAAAAATCAGTAGTTGTTACAATACAAGTTGTGCTCAAAGACTCGACATTATTTTCCGAAAACGATGCAGTGGTGCAGGCCATTGTAGAGGCGCAAGAAAGCCATGTTCCTGAACAGATGGATCGTTTGGAAGTGGCACACATCCTTCTTGGATTGCAAAAGGGCATTCCCATTATTGTTCTTCAGGAAGTCACGCGACGGGAGTTTGAGGAATTGATGGCACTCGATGGTGACGAAAGAGTGGGGGCATCGTTTACGCATGTCATCAGACTTTACTTAAAAAGCTTGTATCTTGAACCTTCCGTTTCTTCTGAGCATCTTTCATTGCAGGAGATGCATCACCGAATACAGCTTCGATCTCAAGAATTGCAGACGGCTTTTCCCATTGGTTCTCAAGTGTCGCTGCCAAATCGTGAGGGGGTATTGGAAATAAGAGGATATGGCACTACAAAAGGGCCGTCCTCTCATCGATTGGTTTTTTATGTGTCCGGCTCACAAGAAAATATCGATATACGGGAATTGCTGCACGCAGAAAGGTTGGGAGGAATAGACGTATCTGTTCTCGATACTATTCAGAGAGTGAAGAAAATGATTGCAACGGTCGCTGCAGTCGAATTAAGCAAGCATCCGGTGGATGTCGGAACGCTATCCAGTAGCATGGCGAATACGTTTATTATTGCCTATGGTAAGCAGCTTAAAAAAGGGAGAGAGGCTCCTACGGAAGAAGAGGTGCGTACGAAAGTGCGCCTTACAATTGAGAAGATGAAAATGAATGGAAAATTATAGAGACACTTTTTGTCTTTCATCTGCAGAAAATGCAGCATTGTCAGCAAGAATATTCCGCAAATAACTCCGACGGTGGATTGCACACGGGCCATGCTTTTTAATTGCTGCAATATGATCGCTCGATCCATACCCTTTGTGTCCTTCAAAACCATAGAGAGGAAATTCTTTCGCCGCTTCCATCATCAGTCTGTCTCGCGTGACCTTCGCAATAATGGACCCTGCTGCAATACACGCTTCTTTGTCGTCGCCTTTGATAATGGATGTATGCGGAAAATCGAACCAAAAGGCATCGCGGCCATCGACCAATAAAAAGGTCGGTGTGATTTTTTCCGTAAGCATGGTGAGTGCCTGGCGCATGGCTTCATTTGTGGCTTCCAGAATCCCAATCCGATCAATTGCTTCTGCAGAGACAATACCAAATCCCCACGCGCAGTTTTCTACTATCCATGCGTATGCTTTCTCTCGCTGATCCGAACTCAAAGCTTTGCTGTCGCCAATAATGCAATCATGCTTGATGGCACGTTTGTGAGGAGACCACGCGCCATAGGAACGTCGCCTGTTATAGAGCGGCAGGGGAATATGACAGGCACCTGCAACAACGGGTCCGGCCAATGGTCCGCGACCTGCTTCGTCAATGCCGACGATGACTGACGAATTGAAAATTGAGAATTGAGAATGGAAAATTATGTGGAATTTCTTTTTTATACTACAAACTATTTCTGATGCAATATTGTCTGCACAATCTCGCGTTCATTCCACGGAATCTGCCCAGTCTTCACCCACATCGTCGTATCGCTTCCTTTGCCACACAAAATAACAATATCATCTTTTTTGGCTTCCTTCAGCAAAAATTCTATAGCTTCCTTGCGGTCAAAAATACGATGGGCCTTTGTTTGTGATTGATCAATTCCTGCCCATACTTCATCGATAATTTTTTCCGGATCTTCCGTGTAAGGATCTTCATTGGTCACAACCAATACATCGGCATATCCGCTCGCGATTTTTCCAATGACCGGGCGCTTTTCTTTCATGCGATCGCCGCAGCTTCCCATAAGGACCAATAAGCGCTTATCGGCGGGAAGCATCGTCTTTAGCGTCGAGAGCGTTGCCTCATAGGACTGGGGTGTGACGGTAAAATCAATGAAGACAGAAAAATTCTGCCCCGCATCAATTCTTTCCATGCGTCCCGGAATCCCTCTAAAGCTTTTGAGCGCGCGCGTGCATTCATCCAAATCCACACCGTTTGCATGTGCAACGCCGATGGCGCAGAGCGCGTTATCCATATTGAATGATCCCGGAACACTCAGTACAAGAGGATGCAGTCCTGTTCGCTCTGTGCAGAATAACTCTGCGGTCGATCCTTGTGGTCCTGCCTGAATAGGCCCGGTCCAAAGACTCAAATCTTTCTCTGCAGATTCTGCTCCGAAATATCCGTTTGTCTTATAGCCAATCGTCCAGTCGGTTGGGATTTTACTGTAAGTGGCGTAGGTATTGTCGTTCCCATTGATGACTTTTGTGCCGCCATTTTTTTGCAGCATGTGAAAGAGCAGTCCTTTTGCGCGGATGTATTCCTGCATGGTTCCGTGGTAATCCAGATGCTCCTGGCTAACGTTTGTAATGGCACCAATCAACGGATAGGTAAAAAGCGTGCGACCCTGAATAAGTCCGTGCGACGAATATTCAAGCACGGCATGCGAACAACCTTCATTTACAAGGCGGCGCAGGAATTTTTGAATGATAAAAGGGGACGGAGATGTCTTCTGAGTCGCGTTCCAGGTGATCTCTTTTTTGATTTGAAAAAAGGCCGTGGAGAGTGCGCCGGTTGGAATATCGTTCGCGTTTAAAATATGGGCAATCATGCCGACTGTCGTGGTCTTGCCGTCCGTTCCCGTTACTCCAATGACTGTGAGTTTTTTTGCAGGAAACCCGTAGCGTACTGCAGCAGTGAGCGCCTTGGATTTATGCCAGAGAAGACGGGCCGGGTGCTGCTCAGGAATGAGCTTTTTCAGATGACGCATCATACGCATCCAGAATACCACGAGACTTCTGTATATCGTCGGCAATTTGGGCTATTAAAGCCGCTTCCGAGGGGAAATCGAGGACGGGGCGCAGGTATTCAACCACATCAATGGAAATCGTTTCCGGGGGCTCTGCAAGATTTTCATCTAGCACATGGACCTCGCAAGACGGTGTATCTCTGTGTACGGGGCGCGGACCGTAGTGCATGGCAGCGTTCATCAGTTCTTCGTCGATCATTACTTTACAGGCATAAATTCCTTCCTGCAGATTTTCCGGGACATCGGTCAAATTCACATTGAGCGTAGGCGTTCCCATTCCTGTTCCACGGTTGGAACCCGAAATGACGCGTGCGGTAAAAGAGGAGAGGGGATGCATGTCGTCAGCATACGGTTCTACTACCCGATATCAAGCAGCGTTGCCCGGAACAAACGGAAGTTTTGCGAGCGCTTTGAACGGCATTTTCACGCCGCCCCAAAAAAGCGACTCCATTCTATTGCGTGTCCCTTTCATCATGTTCCCCACAATCCCAAACGTGTTTTCGTGAAGAATCTCGCCGCCTGCTTTTGCCATGTTCTTTACAGGAGAGAGCATGCCGTCCATTGCGTCTTTCATGATGTTCATAGTGATAGAATACTCTTTATTTCTTTAACCTTAACCTCGACCTTGACCTTTATTTCGCTGCTCTTTCCATGCAAGACTTCTGGATTGTGCGCCAGTCGTAGGGGAAACGGAACGTTTCGAGTGCACGGACCAACGCGCCGAATGCATGCCAGACCGTCAGCTTGTCATATAAAAAGCCTTCGCCACTTTCCTGGTTTGGATCGTAGGCGCGAATTTTCTTGGTAACAGGGCAAAGGGGGATGGTGCCGTAGCAGAGTGCTGCTTCCAGTTCCGGTAAATCGCTCGCATCTGTTAGGAACAGCGCCATGTCTGCGGCTGCAAACATTTTGCGAATATGCTTTTCGTCATTCGGAACAATCGCAATTCTGTGACTATGCTCCTTTGCAATCTCCGTTAAATATTCTCCGTATGCGGCGGTGCCTTTTCCAAGAATGACAATTTCAACCGGAAGACTCAAGAGTCCTTGAATTAATTCTTTCAAAAGTTCACCCCCGAGTGCATCGCTCATTCCCGTTGGTAAACACACCATTGCACGCTTGGGTTCTGCGGCCCATCCCAGTTCTTCCTGCAGCGCAGTTTTGTTGTGTACTTTTTGTTCCAGCGAATCTACTGCGTATTTCTTCGCAATGGCGCTGTCGGTTGCAGGGGTAAGGGTTGTCATGGGTGTTTGTGGTGAATGTTTCCTCTCATTATAGCGAAAAAAACGATTTTCTGGAAGGCTCTAGGACTTGTAAAAACCCTAAAATAGTACGTCTTCATATGTGTCTTTCGTGGCCTTCTATGGGTAGGATAGGGGCAGGCTCATTCCTATGAATCATCTTGTACTTATCGACCCGACTTCGCCTGCGGGCTCCGCCGGGCAAGCGGCTCCTCCTATGCAGCATTTAGTACTTATCGACGGGCATCATCTGATGTATAGGGCATACTGGGCCATTCCCCGTACGCTCAAAACAAAGCAGGGGGAACAGGTAAATACCATCTTTGGCATGGCATCTATGATTCTGCATATTTTAAAGAAAGAGGAGCCTACGCATGTGCTCTTCTGTTTTGATGCCGGTGAGGAAACGTTCCGCCATGAAGAAAACGCAACGTATAAAGATGGCCGTGCCGAAACGCCGGACGATTTTTATGGACAGATTCCCCGTGTGTTTCAGCTTGTGGATGCACTCGGTATTCGGCATATCAGCAACAAAAAGTACGAAGCGGATGATTTACTGGGAACGTATGCGTGTGCCGGTGAGCGAGATGGTATGAAGGTGACTATTGTAACAGGGGATCGTGATGCGTTTCAGCTGGCAACGGAGAAGATTCATGTGGCTATTCCCCATAGCGGCTACCTGCAAGCGGAGTATTTGGGTCCGGTAGAAATTGAGACAAAGTATGGCATTCGTCCGGATCAGGTCGCGGCGTATAAAGGACTGGTGGGGGATGCATCGGATAATCTTCCGGGCGTGAATGGCATTGGACCAAAAACTGCTGCAGAGCTTCTGCAGAAATATCAGACATTGGAAGCGGTCTACGAAAACCTGGCCGATATTCGTCCTGCACTTCGTTTAAAGCTCGAGCGCGACAAAGAACAGGCGTTTTTCTGCCAGCATATGGCGGAATTGGTGTGCGATATTCCCATGGATTTGTCCTGGAAGGATCTTCATATAGAGGGACTCTCTGCCGATCCTGTTATTGAGCTCTTTAAAGAGCTGAGTTTCACCATGCTCACACGCCGATTTGCGGAATTCTTGCGGACTACTTACGGGCAAACTGCGTACTTTTCCGTGAACGATATTTTCGCGGATGATGTGTCATCTGAACCAAAAGCAGAGGATCAATTAGCACTTTTTTAAGAGGACACACACAGCATCATTTGATGCTTTTTCACCATGGCCGCGCCATGAAGTGATCGCGCGCACGAGATCTACTTCATGGCTAAAGACTCTCTTTTTTTCGACTGTTTTTTTCTGATGAAAATCTGGTTGATTCATCGATTGTTGTCTTTACTTATGTTCACAGAATGTGCACATGTATTTTGGGGTGTTTTTTGTATTGAATACATTTGTGTGTTTAGCCCTTCGTGCTCGCAAAATAACTGCATAGATATTGTGTTCTTTGACGGGTCTTTCGAGTACGAAACGTAGTCGTTCACTCTTGCGCACAGTTGCGATGCATCCGTACACTACAAACCATGGATTTTGGTGGTGCAGAACGGTGAATGTCTTCTTTCCATTTTTTCTCTTCTCTCGTATGCCTAAGGAACGCGTCCTCGCCAGTCTCGATATTGGAAGTTCGAAAATTCGTACCGTTGTTGCCATCACCGATGGCGGTCAGGAACAGAGTGTTCCGAATGTCATTGGTGTCGGAGTCTCTCCCTCCATGGGAATCCGCAAAGGTCAGGTTATTGATGTGGAGGAACTTATCCATAACATCATCTCATCCTTGGAAGATGCCGAACGCATGGCGGGTGTTCCCGTGAACCATGTGTTTGTGGGCATGAGCGGATCACACATTGAATCCTTCGACAGTCGCGGCGTTATTGCCATCTCCGGTTCAGAAATTACCATGGACGACGTGGCTCGCGTGCTTGAGGCCGCTCAGGCAGTCAGCATTCCGCCTAATCGCAGAATTTTACATATTGAGCCGAAGGCCTACGCAGTGGATGAACAGCGCGGTATTAAGAACCCGGTTGGTATGACAGGTATTCGTTTGGAGGTAGAGGCACATATCATTACGGGTCATGTGCAGCATGTGAAGAATCTTGAAAAGTGCATTTCTCAGGCAGGTGTCGATATCGATGCCCTCGTGCCATCCACCATTGCCGCTGCCGAGGCAACGCTCAGCAAGCGCCAGAAAGAATTGGGCGTTGTCGTTATTGATGTCGGTGCCGGTTGCACGAGTATTGCCGTGTTTGAAGAGGGAACTATTTTGCATTCGGTCGGACTTCCGGTTGCCGGCGAAATGGTGACAAACGATATTGCCATCGGACTTCGCACATCGGTCGATACTGCAGAGCGCATTAAAATTGAATTTGGTTCTGTGCTCCCGCAGGAAATTAACGAACGCGATACCATCGATCTTTCGTCTATCTCCCGTGTGGACACACAAACGGTCAGCAAGCGTTACATGGCGGAAATCATGCAGGCTCGTTACTACGAAATTTTCTCTTTGGTGAAAGCAGAACTTACGCGCCTTGGACGGAACGGCATGTTGCCAGCCGGTGCGGTACTCACGGGTGCGGCGGTCAAAGCTCCCGGTGTTCTCGATCTCGCTCGCGATGTGCTCGGACTCCCGGTACAGATGGGTTTCCCTGTCGATATTGGAGGAGTCATCGAGAAAGTCGACGACCCCGCTTATGCCACTGCTCTCGGAACATTAATTTGGGGACTCCGCGAAGGAGACAGTATGTCTTCCGTTGGAAACTTCCAGATGAAGCGCGTCGCTCAGCAAGTTGGATCATGGTTTAAGAGCCTTCTTCCATAAATCGTTTTTCCCTCACTCTCTTTTCTTCCTTTTCTCCCATCTTTTTTTCCCCACCCTATCATGTCAGATACATTCCGCTCCCTCTTCTCCGGTCAAAAAGGAGCTCAGGCAGGCCGCGCAGGCAGTCAGCAAGATCCTGCTGATCCTGCAGCAACAACATCCCGCGAGGTGCGCCCCGATGCCTTGCCCGGTGCAGTCATTCGCGTTCTTGGAACGGGTGGTGCAGGCTCAAACGCGGTTGCGCGCATGGTGACGGGAAAGGTGCAGGGAGTGGAGTTTATTGCCGTCAATACCGATATTCAGGCTATTTACCACAACCCGGCCGGAAAGAAAATTACCATTGGACGCGGCACAACGCGCGGACTGGGAGCCGGTGCAAACCCGGAAATTGGAAAGAATGCCGCTCAGGAAAGCTTGGAGGAAATTAAAGCTGCTCTTGAAGGAACGGACATGCTCTTTATTACCGCAGGACTTGGCGGAGGAACGGGAACGGGAAGTATTGGGATTATTGCCGAGCTTGCGCGCAGTATGGGAATTCTCACGGTTGGTGTAGTCACCAAGCCATTCAGCTTCGAAGGACTGAAGCGTCGCAAGAATGCAGAAGAGGCACTCGAGAATTTGAAGGGAAAAGTCGATACGCTTATTACCATCCCGAACGACAAAATTCTTTCTATTATCGACAAAACGACGCCGCTTACCGAAGCATTCGAAGTAGTAGATGAAGTGCTCCAGCATGCCATTGAGGGTATTTCCAGCCTTATTACACAGCACGGTCTTGTGAACGTAGACTTCGCGGACGTCCGCACCATTATGCAGGACGGTGGTACGACTCTCATGGGTATTGGGTACGGAACAGGGGACAGCCGCGCTGCAGAAGCTGCTCGCGCCGCCATCGACAGCCCGCTCTTGGATCTTAGCATCAGCGGAGCGAAGGGCATTCTTTTCAACATTACCGGAGGAAATGATTTGTCCATGTTTGAAGTGGACGAAGCTGCACGCATCATTACGGAAACCGCAGCACCGGAAGCAACCATTATCTTCGGTGCCGTTATTGATGAAAACTACACGGGCCAGGTGAAGTGTACGGTCATTGCTACAGGATTCGATCCTGCAGAAAGTCAGCAAGCTCCTGCATTCGCAACTCCCGCTCAGCGTTACCTTACAAAGGCAACCGGTACCATGCCCGCACCCGCAGGTCGTACCGATCGCGAAGTAAACTTTAAAGATGACAAAGTGGATGCCATGAAGTCCAGTGCGCCACAATTGAACGAAGAAGAGTTGGAAGTGCCGGCGTTTATGAGAAAGCCAATCAGTAAATAATGTATCTGGAAGAGGCCCGTAGAGATGCGGGCTTTTTTCTTGTAGTCGCATGTGCTGCTTTTTGTTAAGAGGAGAAGGGAAACCGTGTGGCGGATTTCCCTTCTCCTCTTAACGATCTCCACAACCCTTCCGCCAAGACGAGCGGAAATCGCGCTCAAGTACTCAGCAGCTCAAAGCTGACCCGGGGTAACGTGCTGTGTTTGGGTTGTACTTCATGGGGGTAGGCGATTTCTCTTTTAAGTAAGATCTTACTTTGGAATTCTGATTTTTGCTTTAGCAAAAATAAGCGCAGCGGTAATCAAATAAGGTGTCTCCTGTTCTTGAACCAAGGAGACACGTTCCATTTAGCGACTGCAGATAACGTTGAGGAATACAGAAGACACTGTCTAACACTAGAAGTGGGTGGAATCCCGTCGCCATGGAGGGTGTTGCGGCAAGCGGGGTGGCAGCTGGCGATGGGTGCGCTTCTTTGGTTCTTTCTTGTCGGGGGAGACAAGAAAGAACGAACCTCAGCGAAGCGATTACATAGAAAATCCTTATTATGAAACGGTATGCCCTGTCGAGCCAAATCCTCCTCTCGTCTCCGCCCCATGTGACTCGACTTCATCCCAAGTGGCCGTTTCTACTTTCACAAAAATTCCCTGTGCAATGCGTTCTCCACGTTCAATAGTGACAGGCGCATCGGTAATATTCTGGACTTGAACCATGAGCTCGTCTTTCTCGCCGTGATAATCCTGATCAATGACCCCCATGGCATGCGGGCAGATCAATCCTTTTTTTCGTGGTAACGAGGAACGAGCAACCAGTAACAGCGCGTAACCAACAGGTACCTTCACAATCACGTTTCCCGGCACCAGGCCGATCTTTCCCGGTTCGATGCTCGTAGTTTCTCTTGTCACCAAATCGAAGCCCACGGCGCCTGCGGATTCGTAGCGGGGGAGCGGGAGAGTCGGATCAATGCGTTGGATGGAGACGTGCATGTATAAAGTGTAGCAGATCTCTTTTCTCTACGGCGCGAGTGTTGGTGAAGGCCTTGGGCTGGATGGCGTTCTCGTCCCCCCTCCTGTTGAAGGGGTAGAAAGTGAAATACCTGCATGCTTTGCAACTTTGAGTGCAAAGTCTTTGCCCTTCTCATTCTTCAGCTGCTGCAGAACGGAGACAGAAAGCATTCCTCTGCGTGCAATCTCTCCAAAGGCGGCACCTCTGATACCGTCTCTTTCCGCATTTTTGTATTCTTTTTTGCTTCCGTCT
Source organism: uncultured Candidatus Peribacteria bacterium (assembly GCA_964554785.1). GTDB lineage: Bacteria > Patescibacteriota > Gracilibacteria > Peribacterales > Peribacteraceae > CALREJ01. Next base: position 210,264 of record CAZKPW010000003.1, read on the forward strand.
GGGTTAATCCCTACGGAGTACGTTTCGAAGTCCGCAAACGGGGCAGATGAGGAGTCATTCATTTCTTCTATTGCCCACTGGTCAAAGTTTATGCGCATGCGTTCTTTAAAGTTTTCGAAGGCTGGTTTAACGGAGGCGTCTATTTTTGAGTATGCATACAGTTCGTCGTAACGGGTAATGACCATTGCGAGGAATGCCTTCGCTCTGTCTTCCGCATCGAAGTTGCGTTGTGAGAGCTTTTTCAGGATGGCTTTCAGACCGTTCACACCGAAGAGCAATGCGGAAGATCCCATGGTAGGATCGAAGTAGTCGTCGTCTTGCTCGCGGATTTTCCCTCCCTTGAAGCCGCTCGCAAAGTGGCGATATTCCGTGAATTCAGACTCGTTATCATAAATACTGAGACACCTGTTCCACCCTGATTCTTTAATAACCTGACCTGCAAGCACTTGTGCAACAAGGATGGTGAGTGCCTTTCCTTTGGGGACTTTTTTATGGGAAGCAGTCGCAATTTCTTCAATGCGCTTTTCAATTTTTACGGTTGCTCTTGCAAGGTGTCCCGCTTCTCCCACATGTGCTTCCGCTTCCGCATTGTTGTCCATGTAGGTCGTTTGCCATTTGTGCATGTCTCCTCTTTCAATCATGGAACCCGGGAATGCGTACAGACCGTAGTTCTTCAACTGATCGTACAATTTAATGGGGAAGTATTTGCGGGCAGTGGGGTGTTTGCGCAAATGGTTGAGCACAATTAAATGCAAATATTCGGGTGTATGTCCCCATTTTGCTTTTCCCAGCGCAACTTCCCAAATACCGTCAATGGCCCAGTAGTTAAAGTTGTCGAGTTCTTCCTGCAGCACTTCGGCAATAGGGGGAATGCTTTCCTCGGTTTTGATACGCTGCTTTCCATGATCCTTCGCATGACTTTCACCGCTTGCCTGCGCATTTGCAAGCGTCACTTCTACGTAGGTTTTCGGATTGTCGTTGGGGGAAATATTTTTTCCGGCAATCAGCTTCACTCCCATGACTTTTTGATTGTGAATATCCATGTCGTATAACCATCCGTTTTCCGCTGCGTATTCCAAAATAGCTCTGGTTCGGTTGTAATTGTACTGTTGGGACATAAATAACCCGCCGTCGCCGAACAGGCCGTCGAATGTTTCGGGGCCGCTCTTCAGGTAGTCAATATAACCACTCTTTTCTTTGTTGTCTTCACCATCAATAGAACTCTTGAGCATTTGATCGATTTCTTTATTGAATTCCGGGAAAGGGGAGACCCATTTCATAAACATACCGACTTGTTGTGCGAATTTTGCGCCTACACGTCGGTTCACCTGTTCCTTTGCCGAATTGCGTGCATCCCAGTACATTTTCCAACCCTGCATGAGCTGTTCCACGCTGTAGAACTGAATATCCAGCATGTCGTAGGATGCCTTTACCATTCCCCATACGCCGGGATCGTTCGGATCTTTTGGCGGCGGTTCTGTCATCATGCGGATGAACTTGTTGGAGTTGTCGCAGATTTTATCGATATCCATCATCGCATATTCTCCTTCGATATCTTCCATATCGCTTTTTATCGCCTTTAATTTACCGCGCAAGGTAATGGCGGTTGCATCGTCGTGCTGCATGTCGTTGGCGATATCCATTTTTGAGCTATCGTTCAACCCGTCCCAGTTGTCGTCCTGTGCGCCGGGTGTGCCGTTGATTTTGTTTTGGAAGTTTGCCCGAACATCGTCCTTGTCTTCGTCATACGCAATATTTGCAACATATGCTGCAAATTCACTTGGCTTTGTTTCGCCCTTTTGCCATTTTTCAATTTTTTCCGCTTCTTGGATTTTGGTGGAGAGCAAGCGTTGGCGGCCGGAGAGAATCGCGGATCTGGCTTTCAGAAGATCAATCAAATATTTGGCGTCTTTGTCCCAGGAATGGAAATGCTGTTTAAGATTTGCAATCGCTTCATTGATTTTTACAATGGAAGTATTGATTTTTCCTCGTAATTCTTTCAGTTTTTCAACAAGTTCTGCGGCACGGAGCGATTCCGGATTTGCAATGACCGATCGTGCGGATTCTTCCATGTCCGTTCGGTTCTGATCTGCTTCAAGAATCGTGTCTTGAATGATGGGAAGGGGATTACCTGCCGCATCTACTTTTGTTGCGGCAAATGCATCCACTGCTTGGCTGGAACGCGTGTAGTCTTCGCTGTGATCTTTGACGAATTCCTTACACTCCTCTTTGAGCGTTGCCAGCAATTCTTCATGCGCCGCTTTCATGACATCGTATGCCCCTTGAAGACCTGTAATGTGCTCTTCAATAATGGTGCCGTCTTCTTTCAGGAGAAGCGGTCTGTAGACTGCCTCGTGCTCCGGGTATTCTTCTATCAATAATTCTGCCATAAAAACCATATCCGGCATCCCCCTGTCTTTATTGGCTAAAGGAATACTGTGAAATGCAAACGTTCCATCTTTGATTTTCTTTGCAATTTTTTCTCCCAACCCCCCCTTTTTTTCTGCGCCTACTCCTGCAATTTTCTCTCTCAGCTGTTTTGTATTTTCTTCCGCAGATTCTACTTGCTGAGCCGCCCGTACTTGCGAGTTTGTCAGCGTGTCCCCCAATTGCTCCCTTGCTTCCTGTTGAAATCCGCCGACTATGATGGCCCCTCCATTTGCGTCCGTGTTCTCTGCGTCCTCGTTATTCTGTTGTGCGTTTGGATCATCATCCTTTTTTTCATCGTCATCATTACTTACCAGTCCGCCCGCGCCATTTGTATTATTGACATACAAAAGACGCGCTTCCTTTTCAGGAGCCCGTTTGGGTGCGTTGTGCCAGAGCTGAAGCATCGGCAACATTTATAGTTTAATGATACGGATAAAAGTGTCAAGCAAACCTTCCTTTTTGTCTGTGAGCTCAGGAATATACGTTCCAATCAAAACACGGAGATCACTTAAATTTTGTCCGCTTGTTTGAATGACAATGTCAGAGGTGCGCTTTTGTGTGTGCACAAAATGCAGCTCGGTATAGCCGGGTGTTTCCAGAATCCAGAAACCCTTCAATTCTTCCCAACGTGTAAATGCTTGTTCCAAAAGGACGCCGCCTTCCAACAATGTTATTGTTTTTAATGGCGGTACGTGATCGCGCATCAGGTAGTACATGGCTCCACACAGCAGTGCGACAATCGCAAACGGCCATGACTCTATAAAAATCCCGTACGCTGCGGCAATCACCACGACAGCTCCGCCAATTGCATACCAGCGCGCAGAGCGTTCGTGACGCGGCAATACAGGTGCTTGCCAACTGCCCAGTACTTTTTGCTGTGTGTCTGCGGGTGTTTCGGTCATGTGTTTGTGTGTGAATAAATCTGTTTATTATAGCGGAAATGGAGAGTTTTGGCTTCCGTGTGATGTTGCTAATTATGAATAATAGTATGTATTCGTAATTTTACCGTGGAATGACCGTTATTTTGGCTTATGAGGCCTCAGCTCGGATTCATCCACGTCAGTCCCCAGCCATGACCATCGAGGTCATAGAAACCGCATTGATACATAAAGCCGTAGTCCTCGGGTTCGTGCGCTTTTGCTCCTCCTGCGGCAACTGCCTTCGCCACCAAGGCATCGAGTGCTTCGCGGCTCTCGCATGTCAGGCTAAGAAGCACCTGGCAAAATTTCTTGGCATCGGAAATGGGTTTGGGGGAAATTTGCTGGAATTTTTCATGAGAAGCGAGCATGACCGTAATAGTGTCGCTGATTGTAATGCATGCTGTTGAGTCATCGGACATTTCGGGATTCGCCGTATACCCAAGCGCTTCATAAAATGCTTTTGATTTCTGTGCGTCTTCTACGGGGAGACTGATGAAAATGGTGGTAGGCATAGGGAGGGGGTATTAAGAAGAAACTTTAAGGATTTTAAGTTATCACAATGATAGATGAGATTGTATGTTAAACAGCCCCACGCCGTCCCGCTCGTGCAGGACTCTGCGGGGCACACTTCGGCTTCGTCAATAATCAAGCTCCTCTCAATAAGAGAGTGGCCTGCCACGCGAAGCTCCCCATAGGGAGCGAAGTGTGGTGGGCAATATTGGACTCGAACCAACGACCTTCACAATGTCAATGTGACGCTCTAACCAGCTGAGCTAATTGCCCGAAGATGTGAAATGTTCTTGCAATGAGAAGAACTGCTTTTTTGGCAGTGAACCAATCAAAAGCCCAAGCAGGGTACCAATTCTTGTCTGGGGCCACAAGACGCTTTGAGTGACATTTTATACGATTCTCGTATGTTTGAACGCTTTCTTGATTTTCTGTTTCCACGCATTTCCTTAGGTGGGGAGGAGGGTATGCATATGACGGAAGAGGAATTCTGCACATTGGTCTCGTTTCCGGTGCGTACCGAAACAGAGGAATTGCGTGCGGCGGGTCTTCGATTTTTGGATCGTATTGTGGCTGCCAGTTCATACGAAGCATCGCCATTATTGAAAGCGGCGGTGCGTCGGTTCAAGTATGGAAGGCAGAGGTCTTATGAGCGCGAACTCGGTGTCATTCTTGCCGAGGCATCGGAGATGATTATTCCGACCGATGACATCACGCTGTGTCCCGTGCCGCTTCATTGGATGCGCGCGTTCAGTCGCGGGTTCAATCAGTCTGTGTTACTTGCGCAAGCAGTGGGTGATGAGCGGGGATGGGAAGTGCGATCGCTCCTTAGGCGTAGACGTGCAACGGGACATCAGGCACATCGATCGCATGAAGCCAGACATGCGGCTGTGAGTGGTGCGTTTATATTGCATGCAAAAATTTTGCCACTGCATGTGGTGCTTGTGGATGATATTGCAACAACGGGTTCCACACTCGATGCGTGTGCGGAAGTATTGAAGATGGCGGGTGTGGAGTATGTCGAAGCGTTGGTTATTGCGAAAGGATGATACGAGTTATGAGTTATTGGTTATGGGTTATGAGGGGTAGAATTTTTTTTGTTTGAAATATTTTTTTGATCGCCAAGTACACTCTGTCTAACCTTCTGTTTTTTCGACATGTTCACTTCGTGATCACAACACGAACTTGTGGAAAACTTTTACGTTTTCCACACGAGATCGCTACCATGCATGTCCTATGTTACTTCTGATTTCTGCTCTCGCATTTTTTTTCCTGATTACGGGATTGATTCTGATTCACGAGCTCGGGCATTTTATTGTAGCCCGCTGGTCAAAAGTGACAGTCGAAGAATTTGGATTCGGTCTGCCGCCGCGCGCGAAGACGGTGTTTCGTTGGAAGGGAACGGACTTCACGCTCAACTGGATTCCCTTCGGAGGATTCGTGCGACTCAAGGGCGAAAACGGTGACGATGGAAAGTCGTCCAAAGGAAGTTTTACGGAAGCAAGTATTCCCGCTCGCTGCGGTATTCTGCTTGCCGGAGTGGCCATGAACTTTTTACTCGCGATTGTTATCTTTTTCTTTGGCTTTTCGTACGGTCAGTGGATTCCCACGTATCTCAATGTTGAAGACATGCAGAAAGCTGCTGCCGACGGTGAAATTCATCTGAAGCTCGGCGTCATGATTGATGATGTATTGGTCGGCGGTACTGCGTCTTTGGCACATGTGTCCTCCGGTGCTGTTTTGCTTTCCGTAGATGATAAGACTGTGCAGAAGCCCGAAGATGTTATTGCGGCACAAGTAGGGAAGACAGAAGTGCGCTATACCTATACGCCTGCAACGGGCGATCAAGCACCGCAGACCGTCGTGGTGCGCGTGAATGAAGGAAAGACCGGCGTCGTTCTGCGTTCGTTTGCACAGGAGCTCTCTGCACCGAAGCGCAATATTCTCGATGCCGCCTATCTTTCTGTTCGTGAAACAAGTGTCGTGACCGGGCAGACTGTTATTGGAATTGGGAAGCTCTTCGGCTCGCTTGCGTCTCACGGTACCGTACCGGAAGGCGTGACGGGAATCGTTGGTATTGCGCAGCTCACCTACAGATCTGTCGAACACGGATTTATGGTGTACTTGCGCCTGGTCGCACTCCTCAGCTTGAGCTTGGCTGTGTTGAACGTTCTGCCGTTCCCCGCACTCGATGGCGGACGCTTGGTCTTCACACTCTCTGAACTTTTTGTAAAACCGGGCAAGCGTCGCATTGAAGTTCTGAGTAACACCATCGGTTTTGGTGTTCTCCTCCTCGTGATTCTTATTGTTACCCTCTATGACGTTGTCCGCCTCTTCCTCTAGTAGCTCGGCTACCGTAGCGGCAGATGCATCGAACCGCGATTTGTGGCTCGAGATTTTAAAAAGAATTGAACCAAAAATTCCTCGCAGCCAATTCATCACGTGGTTTCGCGGGACGGCAATTTTGGGATTTGAAGAGGGGACGCTGGTCGTCGGACTTCCGCTCCCCATGTCCCTCAACTGGCACTTGGAACATTATCGCGCCATTACGCTTACCGCGGTGCAGGAACTGGAGCCCGATGTGAAACAGATTGTGTATCAGGTGGATGGAGCGCTCAAGGATGATCCCAGTCGTACCTTCGATTTGTTGGAAGCATTTCCGGAGCAGAAGAAGCGAAAGCTCCCGGGACGTCAGGAAGTCAAACTCGCGGAAGGGATTGTGAGTAAAATTTTGAACCCGCGCTACACGATGGAAAATTTTATTGTGGGTTCCAATAATCGCTTGGCCTATGCCGCATGTCAGGCTGTTGCTGCAGAACCAGGTGGAAAATATAACCCGCTTTTTCTCTATGGAGGAGTAGGTCTTGGAAAGACACATCTTCTGCAGGCAACGGGTAATGCCATTCTGAAAGAGCGTCCGTCAGCAACCGTTGTGTATACAACAACCGAAGACTTCGCGAATCAGGTGATTGAAACAGTCATGAACCAGCGCTGGGAACAGTTCCGTCGCCGTTATCGCTTGGTGGACGTGCTCATTATTGATGACGTGCAGTTCCTCGCAAACAAAGAGCGTATGCAGGAAGAATTCTTCCACACGTTCAATGCGCTCTACGAAGAACGGAAGCAGGTCATTCTGTCCGCGGATCGTCCGCCGCAGGAACTCCAATTGGAAGATCGTCTCATTTCTCGTTTCGAGCGCGGCATGATTGCCGATGTCTCTTTGCCGGATTATGAAACGCGTCTTGCGATTCTTGTAGAGAAAACAAAAGAGTATGAACTCTTCATGGATATGTCTGTGCTGCAGTTTATTGCAGAGCATGCTACGAAGAATATTCGCGAACTGGAAGGTATTCTGATGCAGGCCGTCGCGCAGTACGAACTGGAACAGCGCATGCCCACCGTCAAAAGCATTTCCGATATTATGCGGAAGCTCAACAAAGATCCGCATCAATCCATGGAGGAGCCCATCGGCTTTGAAATTACCCCGCGCCGCATCGCGAATTTTCAGGATGTCATGGAGTCTGTGTCTCGGTATTACTCGGTTTCCGTGCAGGACATGATCGGCCAATCCCGTGTGCGTGAGATCCTGGTGCCGCGACAGATTGCCATGCATCTCCTGAAGAAGTATTTGCGTATGAGCTATGTGCGCATTGGGGAAGTGTTTGAAGGGCGCGACCACACGACGGTGATGAATGCAGTGGAGAAAATTGAGAGCAAAGTGCAGAACGATCCGCAATTGCTGCGAGAAATCCGCGCATTGGAGAAGGAGTTGGATTTTGTCTGATGTGTCAGCATGTTGGCATTCTGATAAGCTGCAATGCATGGAACAGCATTCTGTTATTCTTTCTGAGGTGTCTTTGGCGGAAGTTTATCGCGTGCACGAACGCATTCCTGAATTTACCATTCACTTTCCGTATTCATTGGATACGTTTCTGGAACGCACAAAAGACAAAGAAATGTTAGCGCTCGTTGCATCTGTTCAGGGGCAGGCTGCTGGGTACATGGTTGGGTATGATCGCGATGGAGATGGATCCTTTTACTGTTGGATGACCGGTGTCGATCCTGAGTATCGACGCAAAGGCATACTCCAATCAATGATGACCCATATGGAAGACTGGTCTAAGGCGCATGGATATCACACACTTCGGATTAAAACACGCAATCATCGCAGGGAGATGCTGTCTTTTCTTGTAAAGAATGATTTTTTATTCATAGCAATTGAGCCTCAGGCAGATGTGACTGACAATCGTATTTTACTGGAGAAGAAATTGGACTTTGTGTAAGACTTTTTTAGATGTGAAAGCTTAAAAGTAAAAGGTTGAAAAGTTTGATAAAAGGGAGATTTTGCCTACGAAAACTTTCTACTTTCTACTTTTAAACCGTTTAACCCGTTATTCTCCATTCTCAATTCTCAATTTTCCATTAAGATAATCCCATGTCTCCACTTTCATCATCCCCCGAAGAATTAGCCTCCATGCGCCATTCCCTGGCTCATGTCCTTGCGCAAGCTGTCGAAAAACTCTGGCCAGGTACTGAACGTGCCATTGGTCCTGCTATCGAAAATGGTTGTTATTTTGATTTCCTCTTTGAAACTCCCATTACCGATGCAGATTTTCCCGCTCTGGAGAAGGAGATGAAGAAAATCATTCATCAAGGACAAGTATTCCGCTGCGACACTCTTACGATTGCGGAAGCCGTTGATTTCTGGAAAAAGAAGAATCAGCGTTTCAAGGTGGAAATGGTTCAAGATCTGGCGAAAAACGAGAACGCAGAAACAGTGACCAACTATGCAAACGTCGGTCCGTCAGGTGAAGATACGTATGTCGATCTCTGCCGCGGAGGTCACACCGAATCCACGAAAGATATTCCCGTCGATGCATTTAAATTGATGACCGTTGCCGGTGCGTATTGGCGCGGAGACGAAAAGCGTGAACAGCTCACACGCGTGTATGTGGCGGCCTTTGCATCTAAAGAAGAACTCGATGCATATTTGGCGCAGATGGAAGAAGCCAAGAAGCGCGATCATCGCAAGCTTGGAAAGGAGATGGATCTCTTTACCTTTAGCGATCTTGTGGGTCCGGGACTTCCGCTCTGGACACCGCGCGGAACCTTCATGCGAAACACATTGGATGCATTCGTGTGGGAACTGCGTGAAGCAAAAGGATATATGAAGGTCACCATCCCGCATGTTACGAAGAAAGAACTCTACGAAACATCCGGTCACTGGGCAAAGTTTAAAGATGATCTCTTCCGTATTCAAACACGCGACGGTCATGAATTTGCCATGAAGCCCATGAACTGTCCGCATCACACACAGATTTATAATCACCTGCAGCGCAGTTACAAGGATTTGCCGCAGCGCTATGCAGAAACCACGATGGTGTATCGCGATGAGCAGACCGGCGAACTCCATGGACTCTCCCGCGTCCGCAGCATTACCCAAGACGATGCGCACGTATTCTGTCGGCAGTCACAAGTGGAGGAAGAATTCCTGCGTGTGTGGGATATTATCGATACGTTCTATAAGACGACGGGGTTTAATGAGTTGGCCGTTCGTTTGTCGCTTCATGACCCCGAACATTTTGAAAAGTATCTCGGAACGCCGGAAGTGTGGGCCAAAGCGGAAAATGCCATTCGCGGTATCGCAAAAGATCGCGGTGTCAGTTACGTGGAAGCACCGGGCGAAGCTGCGTTCTATGGACCGAAGGTCGACTTTATTACCAAAGATTCCATCGGTCGTGAGTGGCAGGTGGCTACCATCCAGCTCGATATCAACATGCCGGAACGCTTTGATCTCTTCTGTATGAATGAGAAAGGGGAGAAGGAACGCATTGTGATGATTCACTGTGCGGTGATGGGTGCACTCGAACGATTCCTCTCTATTTTCATTGAACACCACGCCGGACATTTCCCGCTGTGGGTTGCGCCCATGCAGGTGGCCCTTCTTCCCGTTGCGCACAATCACGAAGAATTCGCGCAGAACTTGGGACTGAAACTCCTCGAAAAGAAAATCCGCACGGAGTACATGAATTCCGAAGAGTCTCTCGGTAAGCGCATCCGCGACGGTGAAACGCAGCGTATTCCCTACTTGCTCGTTATTGGTGATCGTGAAATTGCAGAAAATTCCGTGACCGTTCGCAACATCCGGACAAAGAAGCAGGTGACTGTAACTATCGAAGAATTTGTTGCCTCCGTAACGGGGGATGTCGGAAGTAGAAAGTTGGAGCTTTCCATTGGATAAGTGTCACCCTGAGGCCGCTCGAAGGGTGCTTAGAATGTGTTCATGCTTCGAGTGTCCTCAGCATGACACAGTCTCTCACTTCTAGTATTCTTCTCTCATGTTCGAAGCCTTTCAGATCGGCCCCTTTCTCATTTGGACACACTTGGTGTTTTTGCTGATTGGACTCTGGTTATCTGCCGAGTTTTTGTTTCGCTTGGCACAGAGTGCGGGGCTTTCGCTTCAGCATTTTCGCGATCATGCATTTTTGCATTTAGCAGGTGCTCTTATTGCCGGTCGTTTCTTTGCGGTGATGGAGCAGTATCGTATTTATCTGCGCGCGGATGACCCCTTCCGTATTTTTGCATTACATGATGGAAATTTCAGTTTCCTTGGAGCGGCCGGAGGCATTGCGGCGGTGCTGTATCTTGCGCGGGGGACATCTCGCACCACATTCTTGCAGTGGCTCGATGTGCTTTTGCCTGCCACATGCTTTGGGCTTTCTTTTAACTGGCTCGGTAAATTTGCAGCGGGACAGGCATACGGAACGCCGACCGATATGTGGTGGGGCGTGACGTACGATGCCTCGAACGTGCGTTTTGCCGTTCCCGTTCATCCTGTCCAGCTTTATTACGCGCTCTTCTATTTTTTCCTGACATTCGTTCTTCTGATTGTCCGCAAGCATGCAAAACGTGCCGGAGCAGAGACATTAGCCGGTATTATGCTGGCATCGATGGCAACATTTGTCTTCGAATCGTTTCGCGGTGACTTCAGCATTCCTGTTTTTGCAACACGTTTAGATTTCTTGGTGTTACTGATTATCTTTGTGAGTTTAGGTATTTTCACCTTGCTCGGTCAGAAGCAGAAATTTTCGGTCAGATCCGCTATTGTGTATGAAATTGTGGCGGTTCTTGTCTTTGCCACCTATCTCTTCATTCGACCGTGGTTGCCCTTCGATTCCTTCGAACTGCGCTTCAGTCAGTTCCTCTCCATACTGGCGCTTCTGGCGACGGTCGTGTACGTTACGGTCCACAGGCGGCGGCATCCGCACCTGTGATGTTTTCCGAGATTTCTTCGTATGCCTACCCTCCCTCTTTCCATGGCTCCCATCACACAATTCATGATGGATAATCCGGGGTTGCGCTTTGCGCAATTGGGATTGATTCTCTTTGCGGCATTTGTTTTATTTCTGCTGTTTTTTGCTCTGCGCGATATTCTGCTTCGTACGCGTTCTTTTTGGTATCAGTTTTTCTGTATTGTGATTGTAACCTTGTTTCCCGTTGTCGGATTTCTGATTTACCTCCTCATTCGTCCCGCTCGTACCATTAAACAGCGTGAGCTCGAAGCCATGCTTTTGACTATTGTTGCCACCGATGCACCGGGTCAGATTGCGGTCGGAATTCCCGCGGTATCCGTTCCGGCAGAAGACAAGGGGCGTGATGACGAAGAGAAAAAGCAGGATGATGAAGACGATGACGACGACGAGGATGAAGAAGACGAAGAAGACGACGAAGACGACGAAGACGACGAAGAGGAGGAGAAAGATGATTCCCATGATATTGTTTCCCATAAAAATCTATGAATAACTCTCTCCTTCAATTTTTCTCATTCTTCTTCTACCCGAACCCGGGAAATGCAGACTATAGCAGCCCTAAGTCCATTGCTTTGATGGTCTTCTGCGCATTGCTGATTGTAGGCGCGGGCGCAGTGTCCGTTTGGCGACGTAGATTACAGAATGCAGTCACGCGCAAACTCAGTCGCTCTTGGTCGACTGCAATGGTTTGGTTCGGTATTTCCGGCCTTCTTCTGGTCATTGCTCGCGTTGAGCAAATTCAATTCGTCTCTATGCGCATTTTGTGGGTGGTGTGGTTTGTTATTGCGCTGTTCTTCATTATTTTGCAGATGAGACTCTTCCGCGCACGTCATTACGAAGTGTTGCCGAAAGAGGTAAGCCGCGATCCGCGCGCCAAATACTTACCGAAGAAGCGCCGTTAAATCCTTTTCCTGCACATTGACCGATGCCCATGCAGACTCTCACCGTCGACGGCATTACGTGGTACAACTCTTCCTCGTTCGATCAGGAAGGGCTCGATGAACTGCAGAAAAAATACAATTTTCATAAATTGGATATTGAAGATTGCATGAGCCAGAACGAACGTCCGAAAATTGAATCCTACGATTCGTATCTCTTTTGCGTGTTTCACATTGCCATCAAGTCATCCGGACGCATCATCAAAGAAGAATTGGATGTGTTTATTGGCAAAGATTTTTTGGTGACCTTACACGAAGGGCGTTTGGATTTGATGGAAAATTTGTGGCAAACACTCAAGGATTCTCGCTCGCTCCGCTCGCAGTATTTCCAGCAGGGGACGGGGTTTTTCTTGTATAAGCTCATGGACGCGCACTTCGATAGCGGATTCGCGCTCATTGAACGCATGATGAAAGAATTACGTCGTATTGAGGTGGAGCTTTTCGAAAACGAAGAAGGACAAATCAATATTCTGCGCGATATCCTCACACTTAAGCGCAACATCATCACTATGCGTAGTATTTTGTTTCCACAGCGCTCGGTCATAGCGTTGCTCCCGCACAAAAATAAAGTGCTGATTCCGCAGGAACTCGATGTGTACTTTGACGACATCCACGATGCCATCGAGCGCCAGTGGTCGCTGTTGGATACGGCAAAGGAAATGAGCGAAGCGTTGCAGGATACGCATGAATCGTGGTTGAGTCACAAAACGAACTCTATCATCCGCATTCTCACGACATTTTCCGTGACCATGCTGCCACTTACCGTGCTGACGGGTTTGTACGGAATGAACGTTCCCATCCCGAATCAGCAGAGTCCGGAGATGTTTTATATTTTGGTGGTAAGCATGCTTGTCATTGTGGGAGGATTTTTCGGGTATTTTATTTGGAAGAAGTGGCTGTAAAGAATTGAGAATGGAAAATTGAGAATTACTTTCCTAAAATCTTCTATGCAAAAATACGTATTCCTCTTCGTATCAATGATTTTTGTGGCTGGATGTTCAATGCAGAATCAACCCATACAATCCAATTCTTTATCGATGGATTTCAGAGACATGACAATAGAGATTCCTTCTGATTTCAAGGAGTCAACCATTCGAAATAATGGGTCATTGACATATTGGAATTACAACGAATTAACAGCACATCGAAATCCGGAAGATGTACTGATTACGCTTTACAAACTTTCTTCGCCTTGTTCTTTTGCAATTACTGGAGCATCACAAACGACAGATATTCTGGAAACCGGAGGGAAGACGGTGTGGGGCAGAGTTGATTGGTTGGATCATGGGTTTGGTGAAGTAAACTGGGAAAAATATCCAGAAGAGCCAAAATGCCGGCCTGCGGGAGCAAATGCGACTGGGGGAGGGTATGCTCTCTGTTCGGAGAGAAATAATAAAACAATTTTAATATGCATCTCTCAGTTCACAAAAGACGAAAATATGGCAAAAAGTATTTTTAAAACATTTAAGTGGGAAATTGACTAAGGTTACCTTAGGGAAATTGACAGCTGTACCCATCTGCGCGACTATGGTCCGCTATGCCCCTGAAGCATTCGACAGAAACATGGCTGGTCGTATTTCTTGGAATTGCGATCATGGTGGCCGGTATCGCGTGTGCGGTATTGCCGGCTCTGACGTATGCACCGCTTCTATGGGCAATTTTATTTGCCCTCTCCATTGCGTATCCGTTGAGTTTGTATCCGCTTTTCAAGGAGCGCCGTGCGGATTATGAATTCCGCATGCTGCACTTTGTGCCGGCGGGAATGTTGGTGTTGTGGCTTTTGTTACAACTTCTTACGTTGGCTATTCCTGCGGTCGCCATTCTCACGAGTTTCTTTGTATGGGGTTGGTCTCTTCCCCTTGTTATTCTCTCATTTGCCGCATTGACCTGGTTTTGTTTGCATGTCATTCGCCAACGTCAACAGCGTCTCACATTTTTGGCTGTTGCTCTCGCACTCTTTTTGGGCATTGCCATTGCAGGTGAAACATTCAAATGGCCGGAGCAGATTGCGTCCATTCTTTCAGGGTCTTCGTCATCCACATCGTCTGTCCCTGTTATTGCAGGAGCAGATTCTTCGGCAGGAAGCAGTAATCTTGGAAAATCTGATGATCCCAGTGAAGAAAAGTTGCGCGTCACGCTTCGTCGTATGGAACGAAGAAAAGAACGCTTGGCTGAACTTGCGGACGATCCTCTCGTGGTACGCGGTGCCATCGACGGTGTGCTGATGGCAAGTAGCCAGGGGTCGGTTATTGCGGCGGTTCCATCCAAAACAACTCCGCCGCATCTCACGTCTTCCGGTATGGAAACGCAGGCATTCATTCTTGCAGTTATTGCTCTCTATTGTGGTCTTTTGCATCAGCGAGCGAAGAACAGAAACAATCAGTATGCATAAAGCGATGTGTGGTATTCTTGCATCATGCCTACTATCACACACCTCCACGCCAGACAGATTTTAGATTCCCGCGGCAATCCGACTGTTGAAGTTGATTGCACGCTTTCCGATGGTTCTTTCGGTCGCGCCGCCGTTCCTTCGGGAGCATCGACCGGCACACACGAAGCATTGGAGTTACGCGATGGAGATAAAGCAATCTACCAAGGAAAATCGGTGATGAAGGCGGTGCATTTTGTGAATACAGAAATTCTTGAAGCCATGAAAGGTGCGCAAATATCCGATCAGCGCACGGTGGACCAGATGCTTATTGATTTGGATGGGACTCCAAACAAAGGTCGTTTTGGTGCGAATGCGGTTCTTGGGGTATCCATGGCAGTCTGTCGCGCGCGTGCAGCGTCTGAAAAGAAGCCGCTGTATCAATCTTTAGCGGATCAGTTCGATGTGAGTGCACCGACGCTTTTGCCCGTTCCGCTTATGAACGTGCTGAACGGTGGAGCGCATGCGGACAGCGGACTCAGTTTCCAGGAATGTATGATTGTGCCCGTGGGGTTCAATCGATTTAGCGATGCACTGCGAGCCGGTACGGAAATTTTTCACATCCTCAAAAAAATTCTGAAAGATCGCGGATACGTGACTGCGGTAGGGGACGAAGGGGGCTTTGCTCCGCACTTGGAAAACGGGGCCGCTGCTTTTTCTATTCTTATGGAAGCTATCAAGCAATCCGGTTACGAAGGCAAAGTAAAACTCGCCATCGATTGTGCCGCGTCTGAATTCTATAAAGACGGCGTGTATACGTTGGATGGAAAACCTCTCACCTCTGCTGAACTGACGCAGTATTACATCAAACTTGTAGAAGAGTTTCCGATTGTCAGCATTGAAGACAGTCACAGCGAAGACGATTGGGAAGGCTTCCAGTCGATGGTAACGGTCATGGGGGATCGTGTGCAGCTTGTGGGGGATGATTTGCTTGTTACCAATACAGAACGCATCCAAAAGGCACTGGAGCAGAAAGCGGCGAATGCCGTGCTCATTAAGGTGAATCAAATTGGAACCGTCTCCGAAACAGTTGATGCCATTCAGCTCGGGCAGAAGAATGGTTGGCACGCGATTGCGAGCCACCGCAGCGGCGAAACCGAAGATACATTCATTGCGCACTTGGCAGTGGGACTCAAAACCGGACAAATTAAAACAGGGTCGCTTTCAAGGACGGATCGTATTTGTAAGTACAACGAATTACTCCGCATTGAAGAAGAGCTAGGGTCGAAAGCGCAGTATGTGTCGCCGTTCTAAATGAACAGTAAAAGACGGCCCTGTCAGATGTTCAAAGAACATCATGCAGGGCCAAGTCCTTTTCCGTGAGCGTTTGTGAGGGTTAGTCCACTTTGCATGAATAGAATTCGATCGCAGTCTCGGTGACAATTTGCAGGGTTTCTCCCACAAATTGAACGGACGAGATGCGGCAATCAAAACGAATGTCTTGGATGATGCGCGGCTCTTTGTTCAATTGGATGTGCCCGATTCGCACTTCATTCGTCAGTGCGTTTGTTGCGTAGGCAATCAGATTCCCCTCTGCGTTGATCGTGCAACTGGCAGTTTGTAGACTGCCCTTTTTCAGGTTGTACGGCACATACTGGATGGAGAGCCTGCCCCCTTCCAGTGAATGCACGCGGGTGTCGCCGGACTCATACACGACGATAACCAGCGATTCATTTTCGGACAGGAACAGGTGCGCAACGTCGCCTTCCGCTTGGACCGCGTCCAAGCCTTTGCCGTGGACATCGCACAGCACGATTTCCAGGCCTGTGCCTTCGCCTTCGACCGTCACAATGACCGTCTTTCCGATTACGACTGCGTGCGCGCCAAATGTGGCCTTGAGGTCGAAGTGCAGAACAGTTTGTAGCATGTCGAAAACTCCTTCATCTTAGTGGACTGGTTTTCCTTCACGACGCTGTGAAAGGACTTTAGATAATTTACAATACTATTATTAAATAGCAAGTATCAATATGCTTAAACATCGTTATTCGTTGTTTTGAGATATTTAAGATCGTTTGACTGTACCCATCCACCATTTTTTCAATGGTGGCAGTGATAATGTCGAAAGCAGATATCCACCCGTGGGAACCAGTGCGTTGATCCAAAACGCATCATTTCCAATGACATACAGGAAAAATGCCGCGGTACAGTAGGTGATAGTCATAATCAGCCCGCGCCGCGTGACGCTTGTTTCCCAGGCTTTATCGACTTCGACGCGCTTATTGCGTTCCATGATTTGCTGAATGCTATCTGTGTGATCATGCATGGAAAAACTGTATCAGTTCCCGAATCGCTTCGCTATACTGCCCGCACCCTGAGGGGTAAGCACAAACATCGGGATGTAGCTCAGTTGGCTAGAGCGTATGCCTGGGGGGCATGAGGCCGCAGGTTCAAGTCCTGTCATCCCGACCATTATCAGCTGAAACGGACATGAAGAGTCTTATTGTTTTGTAATACTCTCTTTCACATACGTCTGATACAGCTCCATAATTTGCTTCGTGACAGGTCCGACTTTTCCATTGCCCACTTTTTTCCCGTCCAGCTTGATAACGGGGATAATTTCGCGCGGGCGGTTCGTGAGGAACATTTCGGTGCCGCTTTTCAGGAAGCTCTTGGGGAAATCGCGTTCGACCACTTTTATCCGCGCTTTCTTTGCCAAAATAATGACGCGTTTTCTGGTGAGTCCGTCGAGAATCTCTGATTTCGGCGTATACAGAATGCCATCTTTTACCATAAAGAAGCTGGTCGATGCACCTTCGCGGACCATGTCATTTGCTCCAATGAAAAGCATTTCATAGGTCTTATCTTTTGCGGCCTTTCTGTAGGCCACAATCATACTGGTCAGTCCCACTGTTTTAATGTCCGGGAGAATGCGCTGCATGTGCATGGTGCGCATGGTGACGCCTTCGGTATAAATTTTCTCATCCACAATCAGTTTTTCTCCGGCAATAATCAGCGTCGGTTTCTTGAAGGTTGTGAATTCAAATCCATGGACGCCGCGCGTGACCGTAATGCGCACGCGCGCTTTATTGAATTTATTCACTGTTACCAATTTTTGAATCCACTCGCGGATTTCCGCTTTAGTCCAGGGCATGCCTATGCCGATCATTTTAACGGAATGGAAAATGCGATCCACGTGCAAATCGAGCTCCAGAATTTTTCCGTTATACGCGCGCATGGTGTCGTACACGCCGTCTCCGAACTGGAGTCCGTTATCCAGCACCGAAATCTTTGCTTTGTTTGCGTCTACAAAGGAACCGTTCAGACAGATTTTCATAGGGAAGATGGAAGGGGATCGGGGCTGCCGTAGAGCAGCGTATGAACAATGAAGCAGCTTCTATTGAATGCATCCTGCAATGTGCAGGTATCGAAGTGCGTACGAATGTCTTCCAGACTGTGTCCGGAATCATGCAGGAGGAGATCGATGGCAGTCAGGGAAGACTGTGTGCCTGCATTATCGGAGAGTAAAAGCGTTTCCAGTCCGTATCCGTAGAGTGCGCTGTTTGCGTTACAGGGAACAGTGTCGCAGCCGCTGTCGTTATACACTTTTCGCATGGCATCCAAGTAATGCATTTGGTTAAAGCCGCCAATGCAGTTCATGCCGTAGTACAAATGGATGAGGGTATAAATGACGAGCAAATTCGGCATGATCTTTTTCGTGCGCAGCGCTTCTTCTATGCTCACTGGATTCATGCTGATGCGGATGTCGCCTTTGTCGGTGACGAGTTCATTTCCCACGAGTTGTAACGCCTGTCTTTGCGCTTTTTCATCAATGCCCCAGAAGAGATGCGTTGCGAGTGATCCTTGGCGCAAATAGAGCTCCATTGCATTCGTGAGTGATTGCAGAAGCTCCGGGTTTTTTCCAAATAGCAACGCATGGAGAGGGGAATCTGTTTTCATGTGATGATCTGCCAAAAGATTGGCGGCTAATTCCTCCAATTCCACATAAATCAATGCATCGGGCGTGTCCACTCGTCCGGCTGTTTCTTTCCAGAGTGTGTGATTGATTTTGGTGAATTGATCGCACAGATCTTTGCATGCCAGAATATCTTCTCGCTTATAAATGGTTTGCAGTAACATGGATACTTTCGCAGCTTGCTCCGCAGGGACGACACCGGTCTTTACTTTTTCTGCGAGCACTTTTTCCACTTTCTCCACTTCACTTTGCAAGTAAGGTCTGAAGCCATAGACCAAACTGTTATGGCTGTTACTGGGCAAAATCGACAATTTTTGCAATTCGTATTTTTCGTTTACGCAACTATTGAACAGAATGCCGCGCGGGTAGTCTTCGTTATTCAAAGACACGCTCGCACAGGAGAGCACGATCAAATAATGCAGTGCGGGATCGTTGATTTTCCTGTTTGCCGCAGAGAGCAGCAAATTCCAGTTTACGGCCAGACTTCCGTTGATGGTCCCGTGATGATCCGCCGACGATGCGCCGTAATACTTTCCCAATTGCGCCCGCACGCCGTTCGCCGTTTCTTTGCCAAGCCTCCTTTCCGTAATGGATGCAAAACAGTCTATAAACTCTTCTTTACGAGATGGTTCCGGTTCTCCAAAACTTTGTAAATCATGCACGATAAATGTACTGAGCGATTCCTGTCCGTGTGCATGCAGCATGTCTTTCAGGAGTGGTCTTTTCAGGAAGACATTCTCTTCTCTTTGCGTATTCTTTTTGGGATCTGATTCAAAAATGAACATGAAGACGTGGTGGAGATAGGAGCATAGTACGACGGACTCTTTCTCCTGCAAAGATGCTTCGTCTTTTCAAGCTTTCTCTTTCGGCAAAGAAGAAAGGGAAATACAGGCAGGCAAGTGATCCAATCCTGCAATTTTGTTTGCATCTTTTTCGGTAATGGTAATGAGATCCGGTTCCCATTCGGCTTCGTCGTACGTAATGCGGTAAATTTCCGGAATGAGGGGATTGATGGCTTCTTCCAGGGTCATTTTTTTGCAAATAGTACGAAGTGTTTCCCAACTTTGATGGTGCCCGTACAAAATCAGATCCAAACCGCTGGCGAGTGCCATCGTGTCTTTTCCATTTTGGTATTCCAGGAAGCTGAAGGTGAGTCCGTCGGACAGTTCTTTTGTTTGCGCACGGGCGCAGACTTCAATACTCCTGTAGTTTCCCAAATCGACGTTCATTTTAATGTAGGCGTTTTTCATCAGCGTCAAATAGTTCACCTGGTTGAATCCGCCAATGCATTTCAGACCGTAGTAGAAACTGACCACCATGAAACAGAGGAGCAGGTTCGGAATAAGCTCTTTTCGTTCCATGGCATCGCGAATGGCGTCCGGCGTGAGTTCAATTTTGTAGGAGCCGTCGCTGGAGACCAGATGATTGCCCTCTCTCCAAAGCTGTATGTTGTGCCTTGCTCCTTCCGGCAATGCCCAGAACAAATACGTACCCGCCTCATTTTCACGAGAGAATGAGCCAAAAATTCCTTCAAAATATTCATTGATGTACGACTCGTATTTCGGATCAAAAAGAACGTGTTGAATGATGGTGTCCTGAGACAGGTGATACTTTGTAATCAGCTTCACCACAATGTCTTCCAATTCCAAATACATCAGGTCCGGCAGATTCGTATTGCTTGCTTCAAAAAACTTTTCCCAGAGCTTCCTGTTGGTTTTACTGACTTGTTCCGCGTAGTTTGCGCAGGCAAGAATATCCGGCTGGTCGTATATTTCTCCAATGAGGTTTGTGATGCGTTTGTGCATTTCCTGCGTGATGGTTTTTTTCTGCAGATCGGTATCCAGCGCGTGGTACATTTTCCCCAATTCTTCTTTGCCGTACGCGTGCATTTTATAAATGGATGCAGGGCGTTCGTTTGAAGAGAAGAAGGGGAGTCGATGCGTCAGGAGTTCACCGTTTTGTGCCGTGTGGTAGAAGAGTCCGCGCGGGAACGAAGAGTTATCCACTGAAATATTCGCGCATCCCAGGACTATGATGTATTTCAAAATGGGATCGCCTTCTTCTTGTATGGCAAGAGCGGTCAGAAGATTCGAGTTGATGAAAAACGGATGCACGATAGGGCCGATGTGATCCGCCGTGGAGACGAAATAGTACTTTTCCATTTGTGCAACGATTTCATCGGCAGTTTTTTTCCCAAAACGACCTTCCATCAGTTCATGAACCGTGGACAGGAGTTCGTTTTGTCTTTTGACTATAGGGGGATTCAGATTTACATCGACGTAATCGATGGCGTAATCCAAGAGCGTCTGGTGACCGTGTCTTTCCAAGATATCTTTCAAGACCGGTCGTTTTACCAGTACTTTTTCCTTTAAACGCTTAAAACGCTGTTCTAGATCAGCAGTCACATCCATAGATGTGGGAGGGGAATGGCGGAGGGCTCACCCGAATTTTGCGCCAGTCTAAGAGCCTTGTGGCAAAAGTCAACGGAGTCGTATTTCTTTCTGTATTAAGGCATTTGACAAATATAGAAATATTGACTTAATAACACATTTGGCTTATAATTACGAGGTTCCTTGGCATCATAGGCTGAATGATTTTGAGGCACTTTGTGTGCCTCTATAGCCGTTTGCTAAGCGAACAACACTCGAACACAGAAAAAGGATGAAGTCATGCAATTCGAATCACAAGCAGGTATCAAGTCGTTCTTTGCACAGTTCTCAACCAGCGTCATCAACGGAGTTCCGGGCGTGATGCGCATTCAGGGAAGCCTGGATGGGCCCACAACCGTCATTTCGGTGATGACACACGGCCCCGAAGATGTAGGCCTCTACGCGTTAGAGGCGCTCTTCCGCCATCGCGAGCAGGTAACCAGTGGGACAGTTGTTTGTGTGATCGGGAATCTCCCGGCCGCGCAAGCGTACATGGATGCTGGGATGCCGAAAGATCGGTATCCGTTCCGCAAGTTGCAGCACAATCTGAATCGTTTGCCTCCTGCGTTCCCGGAAGGGGATTGGGACAAGGATTCAGCTGAACTGCAGCGCGCCGCTTTGTTGCAACGCAATGTTTTCGCGGTGTACAAGCCCGTCGCCGGTTTGGATATTCATAGCGCAGACCAGCCCTTTGAGGGTGGTTTGAGCATTGATATCGCAGGCGATCTTATGGAGTTGAACGTTATTTCGGATGTCATGCCCGCAGCTCTGCGTTTGACCGGCATCTCGCCGGTCCAATTGGAGAAGGGCTCACGAACGAAGTCCTTCGGGACGTTGTTTGGAGGGAATGCCCTGGAAGTCGAAGCAAGCGACCACGATTCCCCGGAAGGGAAAGCGATCGCTTTCAAGACAGTTATGGGTTTCCTCATGGCAACCGGCAATGTGTCTCGTCAGGGTGCGTTGCAGGTGACATCCACTCAAGAAGTCTACCCCATTAAGGGGGTCATCATGGTTCCTCATCATCGCTTCAAGGTTCTGAGCAAAGACTTGCTCGAAAACTTTGCGGTGATTTCAGAAGGGACACCGATGTTGCAGAGCCTCGACAATCCCGAAGAAGTTATCCGCATGCCGTTCGACGGTCATGGAATCTTCGGTCCCACTGACAGCGCATTGGAATCCTTGCAGTCCGGCGAGGAGAAGGAGGAAGTCTTCTTCCCCAGCGGACCGTGTGTGATTCGCAATCGGACCACGTTGGTCCATCCACTCTGCGTCTAGAATATTATCCGTTTTAACAACCAGGCTCATTCAGCCACTCACGCCTAGGAACACAGCCGCTCGTATTTAGTTACGAGCGGCTTGTTCACTATGTGTGCCATTCCCTTGCCATTTTTGCGTCTGTCTGCTTCAATACTCAACTTTTGCCGATCTTTACCGTAAGCAATGGAGCTATAGTAAATGTTTGCATAAAGTATAAAAATATGTTACAATGTTATATTAACTAATAAAGACCTTAGAAACCTGAATTATGGCGTTAAACCCGCAATCCATACAGGCCGCACTCACTGCCATTGAGCAGCACCAGCGCATTCTCATCAGTCCGCACGCAAACGTTGACCCGGATGGACTCAGTAGCGCGCTGGCCTGTTACCAGGTCTTTACCGCTCTTGGAAAAGATGTGACGGTTATTTGTCCGGATGTAAAACCGGATTCTTTGAGTTTCCTCCCGGGATTTGAAAAGTTTGAACAGGAGGTAAAGGAGAATAAAGACTTCGTGGTGACCATCAATTTGGAAGAAGGAGCGGAAATCGACAAGCTTCGCTATACCGTGGAAGACCATCGCGTGAATATTATTGTGGTTCCGAAGAAGGGGACTATTCGTCCGCAGCAAATCAGTCTCTCGGAAGGAGATCCCAAGTACGATCTTATTGTGATTGTCGACACCGCCGATCTCGCACTGCTTGGTTCCCTCTATACGGATCATATCGATCTCTTTTCGGAGGTGCCCATTTTAAATATCGATCATCACATTTCGAATACGCAGTTCGGACATTTGCAACTAATCGATCCGACCGCAGCGTCTGCAACCGAAGTGCTCTACAGCTGGTTCATGCAAGTGCCGCAGTTCCGCGATAAGCTTTCGCCGGATTTGGCAACATTGCTCTTAACCGGTCTTATTACCGATACGCGCAGTTTCCAGAATCCGAATACAACACCACGTTCATTGGAAGTAGCTGCAGAACTTTTGGAGAAAGGCGCACGTCAGCAGGAAATCATTCAGAATATTTATAAAACAAAACCGCTTAGTACGCTCAAAATTTGGGGTCGTGCGTTGAATCGTATTCAGGTGGATAGCGGCGCACGTATTGTGTGGTCGTCTGTCAGCAAAGAAGATTTGGCAGAGATGGAAGCAACCAGCAAGGAAACACAGGGCATTCTCGATGAACTTATTTCCACTATTCCCGATGCCGATGTGCATGTGCTCTTTACCGAATTGGAGGAAGGGGGCATGAAAGCGAGCATGCGTTCGTCTGCAGCGGTGGATTCCAGTCAGCTTGCCGGAAAGACATTCGGCGGCGGGGGACATGCGCGTGCATCCGGATTCCGCGTGAAGAATTTTGATAACTTCCAATTGGCGGTTTTGGAGTCTGTGCAGAAACTGAAAGAAGGGATGCGCCAGCAGCGTGAAGACGACGAAAAGCGCGATCAGGTGGCCACGCAGACCATTGCTCCTGCTCCATCCGATAGTCAGAAGATCGATATTCCTGTGACAGCCGTTTCTCTCCCAAAGCCGGTAGAGCCTCTTAAAACGGTCATCGAAACAGCACCTTCTCGGGAAAGGGATATTGTGAAGGATATTACGAAGTAATAATCGAATAACGGAGTAACGGGGATTGGAATAATGGATCAGAAGCTCTTTTTCGATGCCCGTTAGTCGGTTACTCCATTACTCCGTTATTCGATCTGTATTGCTCTTATTTTCATCAAATCGTTTCCACTGAGGTACAATCTCTGTTACTCTAACTGCGGCCTTTTCCTCATTTTTTAATGCGCCTTGTACAAGTAGCAAAAATATTGGGTATGACAGGACAGCAGCTTCGCAAGGAGTTGATGACCGTTGAGTTTGGTATTAAACCGACTGACCGCGAGGTGCCGGACAATCTGGCAATCGGTATTATTCGCTACATTGCGAGGAAGCATAATATCCCCGTTGATTTCGATGCGCTTGGTTCAGGAATGGAAGATACGGAAGAGAAAGAAGGGGAGGAAGATGACGATACCAATGAAGAAGGGGAAGAAGGGGAAGCGGCTCCTGCAGTCGTAAAGCCTACGGAAATTAAAATTGCATCACCTTTGCACGTTATTCCCGCTCCGAAAAAAGTAGTGGATAACGTCCATGTCCTCCGCAAATTGACACTCGACGATGTGCCGCGCGAGGCTATTCAGAAAGAAGCGCAGGAATTGCTCCAGAGCAAAGAAGAGAAAGCAGAACGCGAGCGCGAAGAGCGCGAGGCAGCCATGCTTGCGCGCCGCAAATCTGCGGATAATCAGCAGCAAATTAAAAAGAAAGTCGGACCGGTTGCACTGCCCTCCCAAATTACCGTGAAGGAATTTGCGGAAAAAGCGGGCGTACAGGTTCCTCAGGTCATTGGTGCGCTCATGAAAAACGGCGTGCTGGCCACCATTACGCAATCTATCGATTACGATACGGCCGCCATCGTGGCATCGGAACTCGGGGTGACCGTGGAGCGCGAAGAAACAAGCTCAAAAGTGGAAGATCTTGTGAGCAAAGATTTGCGCGAACTTATTAAAGACGAACCGGAAAATTTGGTACCGCGTCCGCCGATTGTGGTGGTTATGGGACACGTGGACCACGGAAAGACGTCTATTTTGGATGCCATTCGCAAAACCGACGTGGTCTCCGGAGAATCCGGCGGCATTACGCAGCACATCGGTGCGTATCAGGTCACACACGACGGAAAGCAGATTACGTTCCTGGATACGCCGGGACATCAAGCGTTTACCGCTATGCGCGCACGCGGTTCACAGGTGACCGATATTGCAATCCTTGTGGTGTCTGCGGAGGAAGGAGTAAAGGAGACAACGGTGGAAGCCATCAATCATGCCAAAGAAGCGGGGGTGCCCATCATTGTCGCCATTAACAAAATGGACAGACCGAATGCCGATCCCGAACGCGTGAAAGGAGAATTGGCGGCGCACGGTTTGCAGCCGGAAGAATGGGGTGGAACCATTCCGTTCATTCCGTGTTCTGCAGTCACAAAAATGGGAATCGATTCATTGTTGGATACCATCATTTTGGTGGCGGAAATTACGGAATTCAAAGCAAACCCGAAGCGCGCTGCTATCGGAACAATTATCGAAAGTAATTTGGATACGTCTCTCGGTCCCTTGGCCACGGTGATTGTGAATACCGGAACGCTCCGCGTGGGTGATCCGTTCATGTGCGGTCGTACAGTTGGAAAAGTGCGTTCCATGACCGATGCGGCGGGAAAGCGTTTAGGTGAAGTGTTGCCGTCCGGTCCCGTTCGCTTGTCCGGATTTACGGACCTCCCGAGTGTTGGCGATATTCTGCAGGCCGTTTCGTCCGAGCGTGAAGCGCGCGATCTCTTGAAAAAAGTGATGGAACAGTCTGGCGGTCCGCAGCGCAGGGTGATGGGCGATTTGGTATCTATGCTCCACGAAGGAAAGTTGCAGCAGCTGAAAATTGTCTTGAAGGCCGATGCTCAGGGATCTTTGGAAGCATTGGAAGCCGCACTCTCCAAGCAGGGAACGGATAAAGTCGCAGTGAAAGTCATTCATGGTGCTATTGGTGCCGTCTCCGAAAACGACGTCATGATGGCCAGTGCCAGCCAAGCGTTGCTTCTGTCTTTCCGTGCGGCGGTTCCGGGTCCCGTGCAGCGCACTGCCGAACGCGAAGGAGTGAAAATCAAACAGTACGACGTTATTTATGCTCTCCTCGACGATGTCTCCGGACTCTTGGAAGGTCTCCTTATTCCGGAAGAACAGGAAAAGATTCTCGGACATTTGGAAGTGAAGGGAGTGTTCCTCACGCAGAAATCCGAACAGATTATCGGAGGTCGCGTGACCGATGGGGTGGTAAAGCGCGTCACATTCCGCTTACTTCGCGGTGACGACAGGGAAGTGGTGGGCACAGGCCGTATTCTCTCGCTCAAGCGCGTGGATACGGATATTAAGGAAGCTAAAGCAGACAGCGAATGCGGTATGCGCGTCGATACCTCCATTCCGGTTGAAACCGGCGATATCCTGGAGGTCTATAACCGTGAGTTTAAGAAAAAAGAAGAGTGACGCAAGGAATGGAATAACTGAATAATAGAATAACGGGGATCGGAAAAATAGAATTCCAATCCGTTATTCCATTATTCCAACCTCCGTTATTCGCCTTACGCAATTTGCGTTTCATCGCCCGCTTCTCTCGCTCTCTTGGCGTTTTGTTTCAGCTTTTCTTCAAACATCGGATTGCCCCATTCTACCAAGTCCAATGCTATGTCTTGGGCATCTTTGTCGGTCAGAATTCCTAAATGTGAATTAAAAACGGCAACTGCCTCTTGGTCTTCAATAAACTTGCGTGCAATGTCCCTATCTTGCTTATTCAGAGGAAGCGATGCGAGGTACATTTCTTTGTCTTCCTCGGTTGCCGTTCCTTCTGCAATTTTTTTGAAGCGAGAATCATGATTGATGGCAGTGACCGATACGGCGCGCGCCGGTTTCCCCGTAATCTTTTTCGCCTGTTTTTTGAATTCTATTTTTACAATGGATTTATTCATTTGATCCACCGCGGTTGCGTAGCGTCCGTTAAAAATAGACGGGAATGCAACAGCATACGCTGCCAGACCGTATCCGGCAGGGACTAGCCAGTCTCTGGCATTGAATTTTCTTTTCACAATGGCATTGGCTACCACGGCACCGCTTAGCACGACACCGGCAGTACTCAGACCCAAGAATACGGTCGCTCTTGCCATTTCGTTCAGGCCGCGCGTGGTGGTGCTTTCTTTTTGACCTTTGATGACCGCTTCTTTTACCTTGAGACCAATGTCATTCTCTGCGTATGTTTCGAGCACGCTTAATAGTTCCAGAAGGACGACACGTTTTTCTTCGGATATGTTTTCAATGGCGAGTTGTTCCTTTACGAAATTAATATCCTGATACAGCGCATGCGTCAGATGACATTGATTCAGCACGGCTTTGTGCGGTCCCGGAATGGTTTTCGATTCCAGATGAATGTATGGATGCGGGTTGCCGGTTTTGTTTGCTACTAAAGGAACGGGGAGAGATAGCTTTGCTACAATTTCTCGAAGGATTGCAGGCGTGTCTTTTGCGTCTGTGTTTTTGGCATACGCACGGCTCATACGCGTTGCCCATCTGTTTTTTGCCATTCCTGCACTCAGTTCTTTTCCGGTGACTTGCATGTGTTTCAGGAATTCGTTGGCATTGTTATCAATTTGCTTCTGCATTTCCTTCGGGCTCTGTGCCGCAAGTGCCGCTTTTTCCAGTTCTTTCTTAAAGAGCTCCGAAGACAATGCTTCTTTTTGTTCCGTTATGCTTGTTTCAACGCTCTCTTTGGTTCGAGGA
Organism: uncultured Candidatus Peribacteria bacterium; assembly: GCA_964554785.1. Lineage (GTDB taxonomy): Bacteria > Patescibacteriota > Gracilibacteria > Peribacterales > Peribacteraceae > CALREJ01. The sequence goes on from CAZKPW010000003.1 coordinate 237,748, forward strand.
GCATTGCGCGGGCCGAGTTCAAAGGATCCTGGCGTCATAGATTTTAGGTGCCCGGAGGAGCGGGTGGAACAGGAGGAGCGGCCGGGCCTACGGTTTTCGTTTTCATATCCGTTACAATTTTCTCAAACTTCACTTGTTCCGGAGCGGCCAAGTTATTTGTCTTCAATTTCTTCACGAATTCATCAAGCTTCTGCGCTGTGTTGCCGGAGAGATCCAGGTTGTGGTCGCTCTTGATTTTCGATACGGCAGTATCTCTCTCAGCTTGAGTTTTTGCAGGATCAGCCATAATTTGCTGCAGCTTCACGAGGTCATCGTGGAGCTTATTCAGCTTCTCCTCTTCTCCCGGCTTCGCGAGCGTAGCTGCAAGGTCGTTATTGCCCAGTGCACCGCCACCGCCATTCTTCAGGTCGTCAATGAATCCCTTCCAGCCTTGCTGACCGCTAATACCGGCTTCAATGGCACGCGGGTTGAAGGTGCGCATAGCTGCAAGAGGTGTCATCTTCAATCCCGGGATAATCGGGAGTGCCAGAGGAGCCTTCAGTGCAAGACTTCCCCATGCCTGTCCATAACTCTTGATGGTATTGGCAGTCTTTGCGTACAGACCTCCCGCTTTTTCAAACACGGCGAATGTTCCGACCCACAGCACGCCGAGCGTCATGAGCCACCAGAGAAGTTCCCAGTAATTGCTGACGCTATCAATAAGGCGAATTTTAATGGCACCCAATGATGATCCGGAAATGCTGTCTCCTGCATTGACCAGAATGAATCCGACCGAGAGGGGGACGGCAATCATGGCCGGTAAAAATGCCGCTTTAATAAATTCATCCCAAATGCGTTTGGTGGTGCCCGCGAGTTCATTTCCTTCCATCACCCAGTTCAGGAAAATAAACGGCATGAAGGCCATTGTAAGCCACAAGATGGGTATGCGAATCAGGAAGGCCACGAACATGGCCAGAAGCGGGAAGAAGAGTGCTAAGTGAATGAGAAGAATTATTCCTTCGACCATCAAAAATTGTGTCATCTGTCCAATGTCGCTGCTATCGACCGGTCCCGGAACCGCGGCCATGCTTTGCAAATGCGCATGGTTGATAATAAGTCCGTTTAAAATGGCCGAATGCCCGGACACCATGCTGGAACTCCATGGAACGGTCTGAATACAAATAATATCGGCCTGGCAGGTCCATCCTTCTCCTTGGAGCTTGATGCGCGTCGCGTTATTCATGAATATTCTGGCATCTGTGACTGCCATACAATCACATTTATAAATGCGGGGTTCATCGGGGTCCGGATCCGGAGCGCCTTGCAAAATACAGCTGGAATTTTCCTGCAAGCTACTTGTGTAGTTGCATGTTTGTCCTGTCACGCTGCTATCCAGTAAGAGAGAGGGGATTCCATAAATTGTTGCCGTTGCTACGTTTGCAACGTCAATAATGACGCGCGGGAAAAACCATGAGAAGTTAATGAGTACAATAGCCATCAGGAATTTTTTTGCGTGCGATGTGACGAATTCTTTATTGGCCGTGACCACTGTATAAATTGCGGTTCCTACAAGAATAAGCGCAAACCCGATGTTCATAAGGTCACGCGACAGTCTCCAAATTTTATTGAGCATGTCCATCATGGCCCCGTTGCCATCCAGTTCGAAAATAAACTGGGGATCCAAGACATAGTTCAAGAAAATGAACAGAACCCACACCAGAATATTCAAAAATCCTATGATTTTTGAAATGACTGCGGCAATACCCGCTTCAATTCCCGTGGGCATTGTTGCCGCTGCTCCTGCCGGCGCTGCAAAAACATATTCCGGGTAGATCAAACTCACACACAAAAGAACGAGTGCAAGAGTGCCAAACTGCAGGAAATTTTTGTGTGAAGACATTCCAGTTATTATAGCATTTTTTGTGTCCTTCTTCAATTATTCGTATACTTTTCCATGAATGTGGAAATGTTGCTAGACCATGAAAAGGAGCCAAATGCGAGTATAAATTGTGTTCAACACTGTTTTTGGAAATAGGCAAAAGTAATACTTTTTGGCTTTATTAAGCCAATTTATTTGTATACAAATACTGTACAAAGTATTGAGTACTTTTCTTGCACTCTCTCTGTATTCCTGAATACTGTTTGTGAACATGTCTTCCGCATCCGTTCTAAAGGCTCTTTTCAGTTCGCAAACCCGCGTAAAGCTTTTGTCGACCTTTTTGTTGCATCCGGATGAGGAGTATTTCATTCGTGAATTGACTCGTCTTCTGAATGAACAGATTAACTCCATTCGTCGCGAACTCGAAAATCTGCGTCGCGTGGGACTGGTAAAAGCCAGACATAAGAATAGAAAGAAGTATTACCGTATCGATACCGAATTCATCCTCTATAACGACCTCCGAAACCTCTTTAGTAAGGCTGTTCAGGGCGAAAGTCCGTTTGTAAGCAGTTTAAAGGTGATTCCAAACGTAAAATTGGTGCTGTTGGCGGGAAATCTCTGCGGAACCGAGAGTAAGGTCGATCTCCTTTTGGTAGGGGATGTGAAAAAAGAAGTGCTCGAGGCGCTTTTGGCACAGGATGCCCAGCTGAAATACGTCAAATACTCCATTTTCTCGGAGGCCGACTTCCTGTATCGCTTAAGCTTGAAAGACAGGTTTGTCTTGGAAATTCTGAACGATCCGCGCCATTTGATTGTGATGAATACGCTGCAGAAGCAGATAGAAGAGGCGCAGGCTTAAAGTTATGAGTAATGAGTTATGAGTTATGGGGTTTATTGTAGATTGCCGATATAGAATTCCTCATAACTCCTATTCTCATAACTCATAACTATCCAAACTGCCCTTTACAGGTAGCATCTCCCTCTGTACTCTCCCCGTACTCTTTATGACCTCACACATCATCCAAGCTCAGGCTAAACCGTTTATCCGCGCCGTTCCGCAGATTCTGCCCGGCTATACCGTCCGTGTACACGAAAAGGTGCAGGAAGGTGGAAAGGAGCGTATCCAGATCTTCGAAGGATTGGTCATTTCCGTACACAATGGTCATGTTCCGACCGATGCAACCTTTACCGTTCGCAAGATTGTGTCCGGTATTGGAGTGGAGAAGAATTTCCCGATACATTCCCCGGTTATTGAGAAAATTGAAGTGAAGAAAGTAGCCAAGACCCGCCGTGCGAAGCTCTTCTTCATGCGCGGACGCACAGGAAAGGCGGCTCGTATGCTTGAGCGTTTCACGACGGACGGAGAGTTTGCCGTTGCTCCGCTTGAAGTACCTGAAGAGGCTGATATCGCAACCCCTGAGGTCATGGAAGAAGTCATGGCTCCTGCAGTGGAAGCAGAAACAGCTCCGGTTGCAGAAGCAACGCCAGCAGCTCCGGAAGCAGCAGCAGAGCAGCCAGCAGCCTAAGTGCCAAGCGGAAACGCGCTCAAAGTTCGCTACAATGCGTCTATGCGTTCTGTTTTAGTTGGAAATTACGGCGTAGCGAATGTAGGGGATGAGGCACTTCGTGAGTATTTTCTTGCAGCTTTTCCGATGGTGGAGTGGACGGTTCTGTCCTCAGACCCTAAAAAAGGCGAATTACCCCGTCTTCCTGCCGGGATTCGCTCGTTTCTTACAACTCGCTGGTGGAAGACAATTGCCGCTCTTAGGGGCACAGATACGGTTATTTTTGGCGGTGGGACGCTCTTTACGGATATTGAGTCACCATTAGCCTGTATGCTCTGGTTTTTGCATGCCAGAGCTGCGTATTTCTTTGGAAAGCCTTACTATTTAGCATTTCAGGGAGTCGGCCCCTTTCGAACGGTCATTGGGAAAAGATTGGCATCGTGGGTACTTCGACATGCGGCATTTATCTCCGTTCGCGATGAAGAATCCTCTAAAAGAGTGTGTGAAATTACTATGAATATTAAATGTGTTCGTACGTTTGATCCGACTGTTTTACATATTCCAATTAAGAATTCAGAAAGAACAAAAAATGTGATCAATATAATCCCCAGACACAATGTCGGCGCTTCATTTTTTGCTGCGGCAGAGATGCTAATGACCACCTATCCGGATGCCGACATTCATATTGTATTGTTACAGCCCGATCACACACTGGAAAAAGAGGTGGCGGATCAATTGCAAAAAAGAGCGGGAGGAAAAGCACTCATTATTCCGGTCACATCTTTCTCTGCACTCTGTGATGATCTGTCCGGATCTCTTATGGTTCTCTCTGCGCGCTATCATGGAGCAATTGCAGCGCTGGCTGTCGGTGCCCCTCTTCACATAATATCGCAGAGGGAAAAAGATAAGCTCTCGGACTTACAGCAGTACGCGGATAACCCGGCTGCATTTTCTGCGGTGATTGCATCTGCCCAAACAGGGGAGTCTGCACTCAGGGAAGCGCTTGGACTCTAGGATGCAGCGCATTTCCCCGCTACACTGCGCGCATGCACACACTTATTCTTACACCCGTAGAAACATCTCTTTTTGCCAAGGTCGATACGGCAATGCGCGAAGGATGGGATGTCCAATCTGAAGAACTGACGTTTGACGATTCTCCCGAGAAATTTCATCTGCGTTTAGCGTTGATTCGCTTGCATGACCCTGCATTGGTTGCGTTTAGGGATCGCGTCAAAACGATGACAAAACCCGAAGAGATTGCGGCGGAGATGCAGAAAATTGCGCCGGAACTTTTGTTGCATGACGATCTTGCCGCGCTCTTTTTTGCCATGGGTCCGGGAATGCTGAGTATGATGATCGAGCTTCTGTTGCAAGAAATTGAAAACGATACCGATTTACTCAGACTGGCCGCACTCACGTTTGTACGTCATGAAATTTTGTCTTCTTATCACCCTGCTTCCTGATCTTCTTATGGACGATGCTGTAAACGATATCATCAGTGAAAACAGAAAGGGGACCGAGGTCACGCCTTTCATTGCAACGCCGAATCGCGTGTCTTCTTTGTTGGACTTAGATGCCGAACAAGTACATACGGAATTTAAAAGTGTCGAAGGCCGTCGCCGTCTTTTTGACAGCTTAATGGCTCAGCAGGAAGAATTAAAAAAGTTGCATCCGGATTTTCACCCGGAAACGTTACGCACGCAGCTGGATTCCGTGGGAGAAGCATTGGCAGCAGAAGAGCGCTTTTTCGCAAAAGCTCGCTCACCGGAAAAGAAAAGTATGTTCGCACGTGCGTGGGAATCTATTACCGGTTTCCCTCGAAAGCATCCGCTTATGACGATAGTCCTTGCTATTGCCGCCTTAACGGGCGCGGCAATCTATATGGGTTGGCTTCCGAGTATTGGAGGGTGGGGCAAGGGGATTGGTGATGGATGGAATAATATTTTGAATTGGTTTAAGGGTGGAAAAGCTGCAGAAGCAGGTGCGGAAGGCGCGGTTTCGGAAACGGTTGCAACGGAAGCTGCTCCCGCGGTCGAAGAATTAAATGCTGCGGCGCTGCGTACCGCTCAGGAGAAACTGACACCCAAAACAATTGATCTCTTTACAATTGATCATTCCATTATTTACAACGGAAAGACGTACGACATCAATCAGTTCAAAGAAATCTTCCCGGATGTTTTGAAAGAATTGGATGGAGAGAAGATTTTGAAAATTACGCGCGACATCAAGGCTCGAACGGTCACGGAAGGCGAACTGCGAGATCTCTTTAAAGAATCCGGTCTATTGAGGGAACAGTTGAAATGGACCGATAACTTTTCCAATGGGGGAGCGGACGATTATTAAAGACGTTGCCTTCCTTTGAGCGTTCTGCTTTGCTCCTGCCCCTCACTCTTCCATTATGGATATTCGAAATTTCTGCCCGGCTTCGTTTGTGAACTATGCCGCGGCAAATTCTCATTCTTAAAATATGGACATTCGAAACTTCTGCATTATCGCGCATATTGATCACGGCAAGTCCACTTTGTCCGATCGTATGATTGAAATGACGGGAACGCTGCAGAAGCGCGAGATGAAAGAACAAACCCTCGACATGATGGAACTGGAGCGCGAGCGCGGCATTACCATTAAATTGACCCCGGTACGCATGGAATTCAAGGGTGTGCAATTTAACTTGATTGATACACCCGGTCACACAGACTTCCGGTACGAAGTAAGCCGTTCACTTGCCGCGTGCGAAGGCGCCATTCTGCTTGTCGATGCATCGCAGGGGATTCAAGCGCAGACCATCGCAGTGTTGATGATGGCAATGGAGCATGACCTTACGATTATTCCCGTGCTGAATAAATTGGATCTTCCTGCAGCCGACCCGGAACGCGTGAGTGAAGAAGTGGTGAAGTTACTCGGTTGTAAAAAGGAAGATATCTACAAGATCTCTGCAAAAGAGGGGACGGGGGTGACAGAGGTGCTGCAAGCGGTCATCGATAAAATCCCGCCTCCCGTGCTCCCCGCCAATCGCGATACCACACGCGCGCTTATTTTTGATGCGGTTGTTGATCCTTATAGAGGAGTGGTGGCGTATGTCCGCGTGATGGAAGGAATGATGAAAGCGGGAACGCAGGCGTATTTCCTTGGAACCAAAAGTACATTCCCTATTCAAGAAGTGGGTTTCTTCTCGCCAAAATTTATTCCGGACGATCAGTTGGTAGAAGGACAGATTGGGTATGTTGTCACAGGTCTCAAAGATGTGCGCCAGGTACGCGTGGGAGATACCATCGGTTCAAGAGCCGATTTGCCACAGCTTCCCGGTTATAAACAGGTCCAGCCGATGGTGTTTGCCGGACTTTACCCCAGCGAAGCGGATCAGTATCCGGATTTGCGCGATGCGATTGAAAAATTGTCGCTCAACGATTCCGCGCTCACTAGTGAACCGGAACAGAATGCCGCACTCGGAAACGGATTCCGCTGCGGATTCTTGGGACTTTTGCATCTCGATATTATTCAGGAGCGTCTGGAGCGTGAATATAATTGCGATTTGATTGTGACTGCCCCAAGCGTGCGATATGAAGTGAAATTGAACGTGAAGCAGGCCGCAGCCGTTGTACGTGCAAGCTTGCTTAAAGATGACGAGCCGCAAGTTGCGAGTATCAGTAACCCCGCCGATTTTCCGGATCCCGCGTATATAGAAGAAGTGCGCGAACCATGGGTGGAACTCGAAATCGTGTGTCGCAGCGAAGATGTGGGCACGGTGATGACTCTTATTCAGGATCGCCGCGGCGTGTATCACACGCTTGAGTATTTGGATGCCGGTCGATGTTTACTGAAGTTTGATGTGCCACTCCAAACAATCGTGCTCGATTTCTTCGATAAGCTGAAGTCATCGACTGAAGGATACGGTTCTATGAGTTACGAGCCGCTGGGGTATCGCTCGGGAGATTTGGTGAAGTTGCAAATTCTCCTTCTGGGAGATCCTGCCGATGCGCTTTCGACTATCGTGCACCGGAGCGAAGGGCATGCGGTTGGGATGATTGTGTGTAAGAAGCTGAAGGAAGTTCTTCCTAAAGAACAGTTCGAAATTGCGATTCAGGCTGCAATTGGCGGAAAGATTGTGGCGCGCGAAACAGTCGGTGCAATGCGCAAAGACGTGACCGGGTATTTGTATGGAGGAGATGTGTCTCGGAAGAAGAAGCTGTTGGAAAAGCAGAAGAAAGGAAAGAAGCGTATGAAGAAGATGGGGCGTGTGACCCTTACGCAGGAGGCGTTTTTGAGTGTGTTGCAGCGCGATTAAGAGGATGTCATTTTTCATGTCATGCTGAGGACGCTCGAAGCATGAGGTCTTTCTTTAAAGATTGTCTCCCTCCGGGGGCCACTGTCGTGGGGCCGTCACTTTTTGTCCGTACAACAAAAAGTAACCAAAAAATGCGGTCCGACCAACTTTCCATCCCGCTTGCCCCTTCACCCTCCGTGGTCGGACTCCACGCCACGGGCGTTTACAATTGCTGCGCAATTGTGAGGTGGAACTCCTTCTTTTGTTTATTGGTCTTCTTCGTCTTCGCTTTTTGCTTCCTGCGTAATCATCCGCTCCATGCGTGCCTGCATGTAGGGCGTGAAGAGCGATTGGAGCACGCCGATGGACAGTTGTTGGAGGTTTTCGAAGGATGCGGTTTTTTTGTGGTCTGTGAGGAATGTTTGCAGGACAAAGGTCGTAAGCTGCAGGACGGTTCCATCGATATTACTGTCATCGACGATGAGCGTATTCAGAATATTATCCGGATCGGTTGAAAGAACGGTTTCCATGCGCATAATCCATTCGGACAAGTGTACATTGCTTTCAGCATCGAGTCCTGTGGAGGCCATGAGTTCGCTGCCGCTCGATTCACTTCCATCTATGACTATTTGCTTCTCTTTCAAATATTCCGTGACGACGGTTTTGCATCCGTCACTAATGAGCGACAAGATGGCGAGGATGAAAGGAGATGGACAGTTAATAGCTACAAGGCGTGCGATCAGCGTTGCCAGGTGCGTGCGTTGCGTATCGTTCAGGAACTGCAAAATCATCTGCGCTACGCCGTCGTCGCGCTTTCTGGCTTTCTTTTCTTCTTTACGGATTTGCTGCATGGCAGCCTGAGCTGCAGCGTATTGTTCGCGGGCTTGTTCGGAAATTCCTTCGGACACATTGCCGGTTCCACCTTCACCACCTTCATCCGGGCCGACGCTTTCTGGTCCGTTTGCCATACGAAAATAGAGTACAGAAAAATCTGCAGAGTAAAAGACAGACTAGGTCAATTAAACAGCTGTGGGTTCAATGTGAATGACGGTCGCCCATTCCTGGGAACCCGTGAAAGACACACGCTTCATTTTGCTGAATTTAACTTTTCCAGCAACGGATGCATGAATGGTCCAGTCCTTTCCTACGTGCACGTTGTTTCCGGGGCGGAATTTGTAACCCTTCTGACGAACGAGGATTTCGCCCGCAGAGACGGTTTCGTCACCAAAACGCTTAACACCTCGGCGTTTCGCCCAGGAGTCTCGGCCGTTGGTGGTGGTGCCACCTGCTTTCTTGTGTGCCATAGTGGAGGCATTTTACAGAAAGAAGAGGGGGTTGCAAGCAATTAAAATACCGAAAATCAGTGATTTGACTCATTTGGTGATATTCCATACCTTGAAAACATGTCAAATGTTCCCAATAGCCGTGAAGACAGTTCAAAAGATGGCCAAATGAATAATGATGGAATTATTGTGCGTGACTTGGGAAATGGGAGAAGGGAAGTGTCCGGTGAGCATTTTTTAGTTATTGGCGATTCGGATGGTCATATAGAGGATGTCTGCATCTCTGATGAACTTTTGCAGGCGATGTTTCTTTTGTTTTCAAATAATTCTCATCAATAAATCCTAATACGTACGCTATAGAGATTGCTTTAAAGCAAACAGTCTGTAAAATTCGATGGCTTTGACGCGGGGTGGAGCAGCCTGGTAGCTCGCGAGGCTCATAACCTCGAGGTCGTCGGTTCAAATCCGGCCCCCGCAACCAAAAAAGAATTCCAAACAAAAGCTAAAAGCTAATATCTGGTTATGCAGGTTATTTTTGTTCCACCAAAACCGCTTTTTTCAGCTCATCAATCTTCTCTTTATGGAAAAAGAAGAGATTCCATTGCTGAATGACCGGCATTTGGTCCAGAAGTTCAAAATAGGCGGCTGCTTGTTTTTCTTTATCGAGCGCGGTTGTATTGATATCTGCAAGCGCGGGATCCTTCGGGGGATTGGAAATGACCATGATTTTTTCGCCGGCGTTGATACGGTTTAAATTTTCCTTTGCATACTTATCTTTGTACTGATCCGACTGGTAATACTCCAAATCTGCGTATCCTTCTTGGATTTTTGCAGCGATTTTGTTGTTTTCCGTCTGCATGTTTTGGAGTGTTTGTTCAAACAAAATGTTCCTATAAAAAGACAGCGCAAGCCCAAACGCCATGAATCCGACCACCGTTAAGCCAATGACGATAGTCAGTTGTTTGCTGACAGGCTCGATATCCTTTTTATAGGGCATGCCGGAAGTATAAAGGGGTCTGTATAAAGTATTAAGGGTTGAAGCAAAATTGCCTTCCCTTAATACATAATACCAATCCCATAATACTTAAACATTCCTTCATCCCTTACTCCTTATACCTTATACTCGACCTATGAACATTTTCTGCAGTGGCATCGGGGGTATTGGATTAAGTGCATATGCGGCGCTCCAGGCGCACCGTGGTCATACTGTATCCGGAAGCGATCGTGCCGATAGCGCATTGTTGGAAGATTTACGTTCGCAGGGGATTTCCATTCATCTTTCACAGGATGGATCTGCTGTTACTCGTGATATTGAATTGTTTGTTTTTTCTGAAGCCATTCCTGTCGATGCACCGGAACGTAAAAAAGCAGCGGAGCTTGGTATTCGTTCGATCTCGTATTTTCAGGCGCTCGGAGAATTGGTGAAAGACTACAAGGTGATAGCAGTGTGTGGCACGCATGGAAAATCATCGACGACCGCGATGGCGGCAAAAATGCTCATCGATGCAGGAAAAGATCCGACGGTAGTTGTTGGAACAAAAATGCGCGAGCTTGGCGGACGGAATTGGCGCAAAGGCGAGAGCGATCTCTTTGTCGTGGAAGCATGCGAGTATCGGCGGTCGTTTCATTTTATTCAGCCTGATATTGCATTGATGACGACTGTTGATGGCGATCATTTCGATGCATTTTCTTCACTTGAGGAATATCGCGAGGCATTCGTCGAATTTCTGAAACAACTACCGTCTGATGGTCCGGTGATTACCCATGGAGAAGATGCGGATTGTAAAACAGTTGCATCGAAGACAGGCAGAACAATGATCGATGCCGATCAGTATCCGTTTGTACAACTTGGAACGCCCGGCGAACACATGCGCCAGAATGCGCGCCTGGTGTTGGCTCTTGCGAAGTTACTGGAGATTGATGAAACAGTTGCCGTGAAAAGTCTTTCGACATTTTCGGGCACGTGGCGGCGTATGGAAGTAAAAGGTGATACTCTCGAGGGCGTTACCGTTGTTGATGATTACGGCCATCACCCGCTCGAAATTCGCGCAACACTCAGTGCCATGCGCGAAGCATATGGCGATCGCCGCATTGTGTGCGTCTTCCAGCCGCACACGCATGATCGCACGCAAAAATTGTATGAAGAATTTACGAATGCATTTTTTGATGCAGACGTGGTGATTATTCCGAATATTTACGTTGCACGGAGCGATATTGAAACGGGTACGGTCGATGTCGATAATTTTGTCGCAGATATTGCAGAGCACAGCGGTGTCGATGCCATCAATGGATTGTCGCTCTCTGAAACAGAAGAGATGCTCACGCAGGATATTCTGCAACCCGATGACGTGGTTATCACCATGGGGGCAGGGGATATCACGACACTCTCAGATCGTTTACTTGGTTGAGCGGCTCGCAGCTGACGACGATGATCCTCCAACTTTATAGACATCAATCATTCTGCTCAGAATTTTTGCGAGCTCTGCGCGATTGATAGCATCGGTCGGACCAAAGAGGCGCAGATCATTTCCCTTGTCATCTTTGCGACCTTCTACCACTTTTGCCGTTGCAGCTGTTTCAATGGCCCCTGCGTAGAGCGTCCGTGCAGTGACATCGGTGAAAAGAGTGCCTTTTTGCCATGCAAGAGGCTTATCGAGCGCTTGCAGTAATGTGACAAGGACTTCGCCGCGAGTGGCAGGACGCGTGGGGTTGATGCCCGCATCGTTAAAAATAACCCAGCCCCTGCTTTCTGCAGATGCAATGAACGGGGAGAACCACGCCTGTTGGGCGCGTGCATTCTGCGGGTCTTTGTTATTGAAGGCGTCGCTGCTAATGCCTGCAATCTTGTGTGCTACTTTCGCAAGCTCTGCAACGGTTACATCATTGGATGGACCGAAGACTCCCGTTGAGTTTCCTTTTTCATCTTTGTATCCGGAAAGAATCCCATATTTTGCCACGTTCACAATATACGGAGCGAACCATGCGTCTTGCGGAACATCGCGCGCAGCAGTCTGGGAGCCGATTGTTCCGACCATGACATATTCGCCGTTGCCGTTTGTTTCTTCAGCCTGACGTTCACGCATTTTGTCCGCCATAGGGCAGGAAATGTACATACTGAAGGAGACGCGGCTGCCGGCTTCCAGGCGCAAACTTTTGGAGGCGGGGACGTTACATCCTTTGATGTTGTCGTAAATGACTTGATACTGACCCTCGGCAACTCCCGGATACGAGGCGGGTGTTGTGCCGGTGACGACAGTGTTATTCGGGCCCTTCAGGGTGAATGTCATGCCCAGAGGATCGCTGTCTACAGCCACCAATCCGGTTCGCGTAATGGTGTAGTGAATGACAATGCGAGCAGAATCGTTGTTTTGAAGTGTGAAGGATGTCTGTGGGCGCTGTACAACTTTTTCCAGTGTACCGTTTTTGTAGACGCGGACGACTGCAGTGGCGCTTGTCGGTGTTTTTGCAAAAATTGTGTACATGCCTGCCATCGTGTTCGTTATACTCGTTTCCGGTTCACCGGAATCTTTTTGTTGATTATTTGGCAGAATCAATTCCCATTTGCCGATTGTTGCCGCACCGGATCCATTTTTCTGCTCAATAACAATGTTCCCCTGACCAGGCAGAATATTGATACCGGTTCCGCTGACAGGTGTCAGAATGTTTTCTTCTGCAGATGAGCTATTCGTGACCGTTGATCCTGATTCCGCTTTTGCAAACGTACTTACCAATAAACCCGATCCTATAATGGTCGCTGTTACGAAAAGGCGGAGCGTGCGATTGGTTGTCTTCATGAACGGAGGGGAAAGAGGTGTCCAGTATAGCAGGTGGGTTTTATTGTTAGACATCCACGATGCCCGCTGCGCCAGTCCAAGTCAGCAGAGGCTGACTGGATGAGCCGAGTCAGGTAGTATCTGACTATGAAGAGACTTCTCTCCGCCTTTCATCAGCATCGTTTATTGGGAGGGGCTTTTTCTTTGGCACTTACGCAAGCCGCTGCATCTGTTGCGGGTTTGGTGCGCGATCGCTTGTTGAATCAAACATTCCCGGGACTCGATACCGTCGATGTCTATATCGCAAGCTTCCGCCCGAGTGATCTTCTTTTTCAGATTGCGATTATGTCCGGCATTGCGACGGTCCTTCTTCCTATGCTTGCAAGGCATACGGCAAAAGGACAGGACAAAGACGCATCGGATTTGCTGTCGAGCGTCATGTTCATCGGGTCATTGGTATTCGGCATCCTAGCCCTAGCCCTAGCCCTTCTTTTCCCCTACATCGCTCCACTTCTTGTCGGTTTCCAAGGCGAATCACTGCAGCTTTATATCCTCTTTGGGCGACTCGCGCTCATCACCAACTTCTTGTTTGTGTTTGGTAATGCGCTGGGTCAGTACTTGAACGTTAAAAAGAAATATTGGATCTACGGTCTTACTCCTATTTTGTATACGGTTGGTACCATTGCAGGAACTGTTTTTCTGACACCGCAGTACGGCGCGATGGGTCCTATGCTTGGAACGCTTGCGGGTGCGTTTATCTATGCAGTTATCCGCTTCATTGGAGCAATCTCTACCGGCTATAACCCGTCGCTTCGTTGGTGGCACCCGGATCTGTCGAAAATTGGATGGTTGATGGTGCCGCGTATGCTCGCGCTTGCTGCATTACAATTGCAGTTGCTCTTGTTCGATACGGTTGCATCAAACATGCCGGCGGGGTCTGTGACCATCAATAGCAATGCCCGCAATTTTGAATCGTTTGTGGTGGGTGTGATTGGCATTGCACTCGCACAATCTGCGTTTGCGCATTTGAGTGAAGCGGCTGCACATAAAGAATGGTCTCGCTTTTGGCTCTATATGCAGAAGGGGATTTTCTGGACGATCGCTCTTACCATTCCCGCGTCCGTTATTCTGGTACTTGCAACACCCATTGCAGAATCTTTGGTGCATCTGCGGGATGTCCATGCAGTGTTCTCACTCGCACTTCTTTTCTATGCATTCAGCATTCCTTTTGAAAGTTTGAATCATTTGTATTTGCGCGCTTTCTATTCACTACACATTACAGGAACGCCGGCTGTCTTCAGTGTGTTGAATGGCTGTATTGCGATTGCGGTTGCCTGGATTGCATCGCCGTATTTGGGAATTGCCGCCATCCCCGTGGGATTTTTGGCGGGGCAGGGGATTTCGTTTGTAGGGCTCGCGGTGCTTTTGCCGCAGTCCATTCGGAAGCAGGCTTAAAAGTGTCATGCTGCCTGCCGGCCGTAGACCCAATGGGTCCCCCTAGGGGCCAAGAGGCGAAGGCTGGAGGACGCTCGAAGTGTGTCTTTCTTTTTAATTATCCTGCCCTTCGGGGAGTCTTGCCAGACGGGCGTTACTTTTTGGCCATGCCCCAAAAAGTAACCAAAAAATGCGGTCCGACCAACTTTCCACCCCACTTGCCCCTCACACCCTCCGTGGTCGGACTCCACGCCACGAGCGATTACAATTGCTGAAGCAATTGTAGAGCGGAACTTCCTTTTTTTAATTGTCCCATTATTCGGTTATTCCATTACTCCGTTACTCGTCGTCCCCATAACTCATAACCCATAACTCATAACTAAGCGGGCATGCGGGCGGACGAAACTGAATTACCCGTTCCAACCCGGCGCATTTTTCTTTGTATACTCAATAAAGAAAAACCCGTCGATAGTCTTGCGGACAATCCATACGGTATCGTCTTCTTTCTTTCCGGAAAAAATCTTGCTTGGTCCGGCATCAGTCAAAGCTTTCAGACCGGGAATGGCAGCAATGCCTTCGGCTTTGAGTGCATCGCGTACTTCTTCGGCTGTTAGTTCGGCGTGAATGGGGTCCATAGAAATGTAGAATGTATAATGAAGAATGTAGAATGATCGTTGGTATTAATTGATCAGAAGAAAAATTTTACATTTTGCATTCTACATTTTTAATTCCGCGTAGCGGCTTATTTCTTCTTTACCTGTGTAAAGTCGAGTTCCACCGGCGTTTCGCGATCGAAGATAAGAACGAGAACCGTAAGCTTGCCCTTGTCCACATCCACGGAGTCCACGCTTCCTTCGTAGTTCTTGAACGGACCGTCGGAGATAATAACAAGATCGCCAACCTGGAAATCGCTCTTGAATTTCGCTTCCTGTTCGCCGACTCTGCGCTGGATGACACCGAATTCTTCCGGAGTGACGGGAACTGGGATGTTTCCGGATCCAACGAAACCTGTCACGTTCGGGGTGTTGCGAACCAAATACCAAGATTCATCGGTTACTGTCATGTCTACAAGCACGTAACCCGGGAAGAGTTTGCGCTCTTCTTCAATGGGATCGCCTTTTTTGAAGACGAGCTGCTTTTCCTTCGGGACCTGCACGTCGAAAATGTAATCCTGCATACGGAAGGATTCGACACGCTGGAGCAGAGACTGACGGACGGAGTCCTCATATCCTGCGTAGGTGTGAACCACGTACCAGTTTCGTCCTGCATTTGGGTCTTGTTTAGCCATGGGTGATGGGGGTTTTAGGAGGCGAGAGAAAGGAGAGCGGTGAGTCCAAGGGAGAGGAGCAGATCAATCAATCCAAAAGCGACGGCGCAAATAAGTGTGAAACCAATCACAATACCGGAAAAGCGCACGGCCTGTTGGCGTGTGGGCCAGCGAACCTGACGGAGATCCTCAAGTGCGTCGCGGAAGTAGGTGGTAACGGCAGACATAGGGTTTCTGGAGTCCTCAGTAAAAAGCCCCGTTCGGGGTGCCCTTATCGTATCAAAACTGTAGCAAAGTGCAAGGTCTTTTTTGTCCTCTCACGGCTTTTAGAGCGTGTATTCAGGGGTTGTGAGGGCATGGATCTTGCTGACCGGGAGTGCCACAAACCAGACTCTCCCCTTAATACTTGCACGCGGGACAAAGGGTTCCGGAGTACCGTCCGTGAGGGCAAAGCTGCGAGAGTCCAAGCTTCCTTGGCGGTTATCACCCATTAAAAAGTATTCATCTGCAGGAACGACAAATGTCTGTTCGGTGCCGTCGCCTTGTCCGGGGGGATGCTTATACGTTTTGCCTTGATTGCGTGCGTCCAAATACGGCTCATCAACCTGTTTTTCTTTTGCAGCTCCGGCAATTTTTAAATACACATTTCCGTTCCGAATGGTGACCGTATCGCCGGGGAGGCCAATGACGCGTTTTACGTAGTATTTTGACGGATCATTGGGCGGGCGGAAGACGACAATGTTTCCACGTTCCGGGGTTCCTATAAAATAGACAAGTTTGTTGATGACAATATATTCACCGTCTTCCAGCGTGCTGACCATGGAACTGCCTTCTACTTGGAATGGCGACACCAGGAATGTGCGGATACCAGCGACGATTGCAACAATGACCACGATGTTAAACACAACATCGAGGAGATGAAACCAAAGCCCGTGTTGTTTTTCTGCTGGCATGAAGAGGAGTGTAATGATGCTCGGTATCCCTGTACAGCATCTGGAGGAGAATGTTGCATTGCAAGATCCTGCGCTACACTGCAGATGTATTTTTTCCTGAATAGCCGTGTTGAACACATTCTTCTTCAAAAAACATCTGGAAGAGGACGAGGAGCTCATGCATGTGGTGCATAAGCACTGGCTCATTGGATTTCGTGCTCTTTTTTGGCCGTCGATGTTTGCACTTCTTTGCGTGTGGCTGCTCTCGTTGGCACAAGTGCGCGGTGCGGTGATTGCCATGGCGATTATCAGTATTTGCGTGGGAGTGTGGTGGCTCCGTAATTTTTTCGATTATTATTTGGATGCATGGCTCATTACGGATCAAGGGATTATTGATATTGCATGGTTTGGCTGGTTCCACAGGCAATCCACCCGCGTGCTGTATAGTGATTTGCAGGGTATCAGTTACGAAATTATCGGCGTATGGGGAACACTTCTCCGTTACGGCACATTGAGCGTGGAAAAAATCTCCACAGGTACCGCGGTTTCCATGGAATACGTACAGAGTCCGAAGAAAATCGAATTGATGGTACTCAAAAATATGGAAACCTATTTGCATGCGAAAAATCTGAAAGATTCCAAGCAGGTGCAGGAACTTTTATCCGCACTTGTGGCGGAACAAATTAATTTGCGCGATCAAGAAGAATAATTTTTTCTTTCTTTCTATGATGTGGGTATCGTTGATTGTTATTGTGCTCGTTGCCGCAGGCATGCTGTTTCTGATGTGGAAAGTAAGTCGCAAGCGGAAACTGTCCGGAGCATCCGTGTCGCGCATTCAATCGATGATTGCTAAAACAAATCAGATGCAGGATCCGGTGATGCGCTTATTGGATTACGATAAAATCTTGGATCAGTTGTTGTATGAACTTGGATTTCAGGGCAGTACTGCCGATAAATTAAAGAAGGGCGGTGCACGTTTTAAAAATACGCAAACCTTGTGGTCGTATCACAAACTTCGAAACACTCTTGCACATGAACATGGTGCAACGGCGAGTATGCGCGATGCCGATGGGTTTCGTGATGCACTTACCTCTGCATTGAACCAGGTTTCTCACTAGGACTGATTTCCTCTACCATTCTTTCATGAAGCCGTCGCTCCTCCTCATTGGCCTTGGAAACCCCGGCAAGCAGTACGATAAAACGCGACACAATGCCGGTTTTCAAGCGATTGATGTGCTTTCAAAGGCATTTGGGCAAGGAGAATGGAAAGAGAGCGAGAAGTATCAGGCGTTTGTGCAGGAAGCACGCGTTCTTGCGGCTCCGACGCTTTTGGTAAAACCGGTTACCTATATGAATTTGTCCGGGGAATCGGTGCGGAAGCTGGTGGATTTTTATCGACTGGATCCAAAAACGCAGATGATTGTTTTGTGTGATGATATTGATTTGCCTCTCGGAACGTTGCGATTTCGGAAGAAGGGGAGTGCGGGGACACACAATGGACTGAAGTCCATTATTGAGCAGTTTGGGGAAGAGTTTCCGAGGCTGCGTATTGGCATTGGGTCAAAGCCTGCAGGTGCGGATTTGGCGACGTGGGTTCTCAGTGGGATTCCGGGAGAGGAGCAGAAGGAATTGAATAAGGCGTATGGGGAAATAGAGGCGATGGTCAGAAATTTTGTGATGGAGATATAAGTGTCACACTGAGGACGCTCGAAGTGTGTCTTTCTTTTTAATCATGCTGCCCTTCGGGGAGTCTTGCCAGACGGGCGTTACTTTTTGGCCATGCCCCAAAAAGTAACCAAAAAATGCGGTCCGACCAGCTGCATTCCCGCTGACCCCCTCACCCCCCGTGGTCGGACTCCTCGCCACGAGCATTTAAAATTGCTAAAGCAATTTTGATGCGGAATTTCTTTTTTAATTGTCCCATTATTCGGTTATTCCATTACTCCGTTACTCGATCCCCATAACTCATAACTCATAACTAAGCGGGCGTGCGGGTGGCTTGGAGAGGGTGGCTCATAGGGCGGGTGAGGCAAAACAAACAACATACAAAAAAAGTCCCCGGTTGAAGGGGGACTTTTTCTTTCTTCGAGAGAGGGGACTTAGATTCCAGTTACAAACTTTCTCATGAATCCTGCACCTGTTCCCGTTGTGAGGCCTGCGAGTGCGAGCCAGAACATCAGGGGCATTGCGGCGCTATCGGAGGCGCTGTTGCCGGTAATGGGGCGGAGGTTCAGGGTGCTTCCCATCAGGTCGGCATTCATGAATCCTGTCTGCGGGAGGTTACCAATTACGAGGACGAGAGCGGATGCATGTTCCGTGTTGCCGTTATCGGCGGTTGCTTCTACGTCGTTGCGTACGAATTGTCCGACGCGGTAGCTGTTCCCAATCGTAATGCGGTAGCGGATGACGCGACTTGCGCCCCGACTGAGAGAACCGATGTTCCAGTTCAGACGGTCTGCGTTGCGGGAGTCGCTGTTGCCGTCATCAATGATGGAAACGTTGTTCGGGAGGTCATCGCTGACGCGGATGTTTCTCATGACATCATTGCTGTTGTTGCGGATACGGACCGTGTATTCAATCATGCCGCCCGGGAAGACTTCGGAGGTGCTGGCGTCTTTTGTGAGTTCAAGATCACCATTGCTGTTTCCGTCTTCATCGACTGTATCGGTATCGTAGGCGACGCGTCCGTTTACTTCTGCGCGGTTTGTAATGGTTCCGCGAGCGTCATCGTCCACTTCGGCAGTGAGTGTGAAGGTGCGTGTGCTGTAGGCGCCAATGTAGACGTTATTCCATGTGACAGTGCGTCCGTTGATGCGTGCGTTGTCGGAAGCGGAGATGAAGTGGAGATCGTCCGGGAGGATATCGCGTACGGTCACATTGTTCGTATAACCGTTATTGTTATTGCGAACCGTGATGGTGTAGGTAAGGCGATCGCCCTGGTGGACCGTGGAACGTCCGTCCGTCTTGCTGATCGTGAAGTCGCGGTTATTGTTGTGGTCATCGTTCTGGCGGTTTCTGACGTAGACCGATGCACAGGAGCCGTTGGCGTTGACTGTTACGTTTCCGTTATTCGGGCTAATAGATTCGAGTCTCCAGTTTCCCTGTCCGTATTCGGAGATGGTGTGGGAGCCTGCAGGAACGTTATCGAAGCGTGCGTGGCCGGAGCTGTCGTTGCTGACAGTGCGGTTGTTATCCAGCGTGAAGGTGAAGGATGGGACGGAGTAGATTTGGTTTCCGTTCCAGTCTGTTGCCGTCTTATAAATATCGATACAACCGTTCTGCTGCGATCCATTGACCGTCGCACTTGCCGTATTATTGCCCAGGTTCGTTTCTTGTGAGCTGGTGCTGACGACTGCAGTGTTTGTGACGCTTCCGTTCACATTCACAATCGCGGTAATCTGCAGTGTTGCCGTTCCGTTTGCAGGGAGTGTTCCAATATTCCACTGGCTGCCGGAGTAGTTACCGGATGTTGTGACGCTGGACACGTAGCTGAGTCCGGACGGCAATGCGTCGGTTACGATCACGTTTTGAGCAGTGATACCGCTATTGTTGTACACACTGATAGTGAAGACCGTCTGGCCGTTCACAGAGACAGTGGATGGGTTTGCGGTCTTTGTAATAGAGAGATCGAGCGTATTGTTCGGCGTGGAAGAACTGCTGGAGCTTGTGGCATTCAACTGGTTCTGGAATGTGACGCTGGAGCAGGAAGTGTTATTTGCAGATGCAAACACCGTGACCATACCGTTCTGCGGGAAGACGCTCATTTGTGTCCAGCCGTTCGGGATTACTTCAGTGACTGCGTGTGTTCCAACTGGGACGTTCACGAAGCGGCCGTGTCCTGTGCTGTCGTTCGTAGTGGACATTGCGCTTCCATCAAGGTTGAAGATGAAGGATACAATAGTGGAGAACGGATTACCGTTTGCAGCGTATGTCTGCTTCAAGATATCGATACACCCTGTCTGAGCTTGCTGAATACCTGTCACGTTTGCGCTTGCCGTGTTGTTGCTCGGATTGGAATCCGGCGTTGCGGCATTGACGACTGCGGTGTTTGTGACCGTTCCTGCAATGTTGACCGTGGCGGTAATTTGCATAATGGCGACGTTACCCGGATTCATGGTACCGATGGTCCACTGTCCGTTTGCGTAGCTGCCGTTTGTCGTTGTTGCGTTTACGAATGTGAGACCAGAAGGGAGAACATCGTTCACGTATACACCCATAGCGGTCATGGGTCCGTTATTGTTGACGGTGATGGTGAAGATTGTCTGGGAACCGACGTTTACCATTTGCGGGTTTGCAGTCTTTGCAATGGATACATCTGCGTTATTGGCAGTGGAAGATGTCGAAGAAGAGGAGGAGGAGCTGGAGTCGCAGAGGACTGCAGTGACAACAGTGTTACTGGTGTTGTTGCTGAAGTTCGGATCAATGCTTGATGTGCTGACGATTGCCGTGTTGTACACAGTCGTATTCATACACATTGTTGTCGATGCAGGTGTCCAGAAGGCAAGAGTCAAAGACTGTGTGCCCGGGTTCATGGTGCCAAGGTTACAGCGAACCTGGTTACCAAGGTTTGTACAGCGTGCGTCGGATGCTGCGGCGTTGTACTGGAATCCGTTTGGATACGCGTCTGTCACAATGACATTCTGTGCAGCGGAAGGACCTGGGTTTGTAACGGTGATTGTATAGACGGCCGTGCTGTTATAGCTGACAGATGCCGGTCCGTTCTTCGTAATGCTAAGATCATTTGATGTCGGCATGGAAGAGTGAGACGAGCTGGAAGAAGAAGGTACGGAAGAAGAAGACGGGCATGTCATTGTGCTTACAACGGTGTTACTCGTGTTGTTGCTGAAGTTCGGATCAATGCTCGATGTGCTCACAATTGCCGTGTTATAGACAATCGGTGCGCAGACAGCAGGCATTCCGACTGTGAAGTTGAGGACAATAGACTGTGAACCGACGTTCATGCTTCCGAGCGTACAGCGAACCTGACTGCCAAGGTTTGTACAGCGGGAATCGGATGCTGCGGCGTTATAGACGAATCCTGCAGGATAGGCATCGGTTACAATCACGTTCTGCGCAATAGCAGGTCCGGCGTTTGTCACAGTGAGTGTATACGTTGCATTCGTGCCAATGTTGACTGCGGCAGGTCCGCTCTTCACAATGCTCAGATCCGCGTTGACGGACGGAGTAGAAGAAGAGGAAGGAATGGAAGAGCTGGAAGGAGTGGAGCTTGCAACAGAGGAGCTTGAGAGGAAATTCCACTCATCATCGTCTGTCGGACCGGTACAACCCGGATCCTGCGGATAGTCGATTTTTCCGTCACCATCGTTATCAACCAAGTCATTACACTGGTAGTAACGTACGGAGGAAACGGATGAGCTGGAGGGGAGAATGAAATTCCACTCATCGTTATCTGTCGGGACGTAGGTGCTTGGGTTATTCGGATTACCGTCTGTGTGACAACCCGGATCCTGACTGTCGATCTTCAGGTCGCCATCGTTATCAACCATGTCATTACACTGGTAGTAACGTACGGAGGAAACGGATGAGCTGGAAGGCAAAATGAGATTCCATTCATCGTTATCGGTCGGGACGTAGGTGCTTGGGTTATTCGGATTATTGTCCGTGTGACATCCCGGATCCTGGCTGTCGATGCGTCCGTCACCGTCGTTATCGACAGAGTCATTACACTGGTAATAGGTCGGAGTGGAAGAAACCGGAGTGGAAGATTGAATGAAGTTCCACTCATCGTTATCGGTTGGGCCTGTACATCCCAAATCTTGTGGGTAATCAATGCGTCCGTCACCGTCGTTATCGACAGAGTCATTACACTGGTAATAGGTCGGAGTGGAAGAAACCGGAGTGGAAGATTGAATGAAGTTCCACTCATCGTTATCGGTTGGGCCTGTACAACCCAAATCTTGTGGGTAATCAATGCGTCCGTCACCGTCATTATCCACACCATCATTACACTGGTAATAGGTCGGAGTGGAAGAAACAGGAGTCGAGGACACGATCATATTCCACTCATCGTTATCGGTCGGTCCTGTACATCCTGTGTCCTGCGGGTAATCCACTTTGGAGTCGCCATCATTATCCACACCGTCGTTACACTGGTAATAAACAGGAGTAGAGGAAACGGGGGTCGAAGAAACAATCATGTTCCATTCGTCGTTATCGTTTGAGCTTGAGCATCCTGTATCGGACATATCCACCAATCCGTCGCCATCGTTATCCACGCCGTCATTACACTGGTAATAGGTCGGAGTGGATGAAACAGGAGTCGAAGACACGATCATGTTCCATTCGTCATTGTCTGTTGATCCGGAACATCCTGTATCGGACATATCCACCAATCCGTCGCCATCGTTATCTACGCCATCATTACACTGGTAATAAATGGGTGTGGAAGAAACAGGTGTGGAAGTCACAATCATGTTCCATTCGTCGTTATCGGTCGGTCCTGAACATCCGGGATCGCCCATGTCGTAGAATCCGTCACCGTCGTTATCCACGCCATCATCACATTGTGTTGTGCCCTGTGCATCCGCAAGTTGAGGAGACGTAAACTTCTGAAGCTCAAGTTGAGCATTCGCACCAACCAGTGTTATGAGACACAGCATGGCGACAGTCTTTTTCGAACGCTCTGGCAGGCTTTTAAGCACTGTAGAGAAAGATGTATTGAACCGGACCATATGGAAGGATGAAGTGGACAAAAGGGATCTAATGTATCTTATTACTAATATTTGTCAAGCATTTGGTAAACGCACACAAAATAAGCCTTTGCCCATATAGTAGCCAGAAAATCGCTGACTTTTTATGGTTCAATGCTCTTAATCTTCCAGATGATCAAAAATGGGAGCTAAACGGCGGTCGGGGATTATCCACATCAGTGCAACCAGTGCAAAAATGCCGTAGGCGACGTTTTGATGCACAAATGCGAGTGCCATACCCACTATATAGAGGATAATAGAGAGCTTTCCTTTTATGTCTTTCCCCAATGCCTTGGCCACGGGAGAGCCTTTTCCGTCGTGAGCCACAATTGCGCGTTGCAGGATGTAGTACGCGCAGGCAGCCATTAGAAGCACGAATCCATAGGCTGCAGCGGGGAGGGCGTTATACGGGTGTTCTCCCGCCCAACTTGTGGCAAAAGGTATGAGCGATAGCCAGAATAAAAGATGCATATTTGCCCACATAATCCCTCCTGTAATACCTTCCGTGGCGTGGAGCAGGTGGTGGTGATTGTTCCAGTAAATGGCCAAATAGACGAAGCTGAGGATATAGCTCAAAAAAATGGGAGCTAAAGGCAAAAGTGATTCAAACGTCGTGTCTTCGGGAATTTTAAGCTCCAGCACCATGATGGTAATAAGAATGGAAAACATGCCGTCGCTAAAAGCTTCCAGGCGCGTTGTTTCGGAATGGGGTGCGGAGGGCATATGGCTTCAGTATAGAGAGAAAGTGCTCTTTTGCACGACGATTCTTTCTTCTATAGTCTGTTGCTATGGGTTTAAATGCTAAAGAAATGAGAGGGTTGCAGGGTAAAGCCAAGTATTTTACAGATGCTGCTTTTGAAACTGCAGACGAAGACGTAGCGGGATTTGGGTCTCATGTTCGGTTTACGATTGAAAATTATTTGGCCATTGTGCATCAGGCGGGTACGCATGCTGCGGATTTGGTGAATACACTTTGGTATCCGGATGAAGAAGGGGGAGTGCTGGATGGATTTACCGGTTACTATATCCTGACAGAAACGCGCAGAGTTCTTCGGGAAATTCTGGAAGAAGATGAAGAAATGAGAGCAATGATCGAAGGGTATTACACGACAACGGCTGAAGAAGATGCCGCCGCCGCGGCAGAGGCTGCGAAGTTTAATAGAGATCATGCGGGAGATAAGGACAGTGATGTGCATGATAGTGCGAAGGGATTTGTGGATAATAGAGTCAGCGAAAAACTTATTCACGATGCGGCAGCAGGCGGAGACAAGGCAACGCAGGATGATCATATTCAGAATGCTCTGGCAATGACGCCTATAAAAGTGGAGGTGCGTTTATATGACGACAGTGCAGTGCGCAGTGATTCAGATGCCTTGCCTCCTCCGCCGGTTGAATTGCAAGAATCAGCTTCCGTGAGTGAGACGATAGATGTCGATGAGATTGTCGATCCCGCAGTGGCACTCTTCAATGAGCGGCCGCAGCGGATTAAAATCGATGCGCCGAATTATTCGAAAAGTACTCCCGCTAAAGCATTCCGTTCGGCAATGTCTTGGATGGTTGATCATATTGTGTATGTGGCATCGGGCTCAAAAAAACAGGGAAGCTTTCCGCGTTTAGCTCCCATTATTGCTCCCTATTTGCCGGCACCGTATGCCGTTACTGTTCCCGAGCTTGATAAGATTGTAAGAGATCTTCGTCATCACGCGTCACAATTGCGCGTACCCGGAGAGGATGATCATGGTTCCATTGCAAATATATTCGCACAAATTGATCCCGAAGACCCGGCGGGTTCTATGCAGAATATTTTTGAGCAGCTGACAGGAAGGCGTAGAGAGGACGATCCGTTTGATTTAAATGAAGATTCCTCTTTCAGAGAAGGAGATAGCGAGGCGTGGCAGGATGAATAAAAATTAGAGGGATTTTGCATGAATTGGGTGCTACCATACGCGCACGCCTTGGGGAGTCGCCAAGTGGTAAGGCAGGGGCCTTTGAAGCCCCCATTCCATGGTTCGAATCCATGCTCCCCAGCCAGCCTTCGCCAAGGCTTCGGCTGGCCTTCGGCCACCATTAGCTTATCTTTGTGAATAGATTGAGCGCATTGAGATTCGAGGTTTATTTGAAAAGTGGATCGGGGAGAGCGTTTCGTAAAAGACATTTTGGAGTATAAAGGATATTGTTGCCACTATGTGCACGCGATCGCGTTGCTTCTAGTAGTCCTCAGTATTGTGATCGAAAAATATCTGTCTTGATCCCTTTCTACTTTGTATGACAAAAACACTTCTCGTAATTCTTGGTTTTATTGTAGTAGCTTCTGTGTCGTTCTATGCGGGCGATCAACATGGAATGAATGAAAACGGCGAAACTATGAAGCATGACGATGTCACCGCGTCCGTATTGAGCGCATCACTGCTGTGCGACGATAACACGCATTTCGTTGCGGAGTTTCCGACTATGGAAAGCGTGAAGATCAGCATGGATGGAAAAAAATCTCTTACGTTGCCTCGCATGGAATCCGCGTCGGGTCATCGGTATGCAGATGAAATGTGGGATTATTTTTTCAAAGGAGAAAATGCGTTGGTCATGGACAGGGTGAATCAGACAATCGTACAGTGTCATCCGCTGTTCGATGCCAATAATGCTCCGGTGAACTTCGGAGATTAATTTGACCGTACAATCTTCAGGGTTTGTACAGTAAGTTATAAATAAAGGACACAACGGGATCGACGTCGCCGCCGTACACAAGTGCGCCTCCGAGAGCACCGGTGATGGTAACAAGGCAAAGTCCTGCAATAGCTGCAAGAATCAAAATAGGAGCACGGAAGAGAGCGGATTCAATGCTGCGAATAGCATTCCAAATTTTTTGCAGTGAAGACGGAATATGTGCCGCGAGTCTGTCGCGATGGATCCATTCAATAACGTACAGTGCGGCAAGAATGCCAAAGACCCACAGTGTTGCGGAGGCGTACGTGGAATGGAGTTCTACCAATTTCATGGTCGGCGTTCCGCGGAACGCTTCTTCTGCAAGTTCTCCGGTCTGCTGCGCTGCAAATCCTCCGATTGTTCCCGCAATCAGAAGAACAGCTTTTGTATAGAACCACCATGTTTGTCTCTGAAAGATCGGCAATCGCAAAATTTCCATCAGCGTATAGAACGTAAGAAGAGCGATAGGGAAGTGGACGAAGATGGGGTGGATGTTCATAGAAACGGGATTGGTACAAGCATTTTCATTCTACGCGGTGCTTCAGTAAGAATCTATTCATGACGGAAAAGATGTGCACGTCTTGAAGTTGGGGTAAAAAATGCCATACTTTGGCACTTTATGAAAAACTGGAATCTCTACACCGATGCGTCTGTCTCTTCAAGTTTTTTGCAAACGAATGATAAGCACGCAGTCGGGTGGGCGGCTATTTTACAAAACACGCAGCAACCTTCCGAGGAAATTGTGTTAATGGGCGCGGAATTGACCGATTTACAGGTGAATGATGTGGAAACAAAAGCGGTGATCGCCGGACTTCGCCAAGTGCAACGTGGCGATTATGTCAGGATATTTGCCGATAATTTCGGAGTTTTGGGGTCTCTTATAGGCAGTTTGTCGGCCGAGCAAATGGTATTTTTTCTTGAGTCTGTGCAACCCGTGTCCATAAAAAATGATCTGTTCATTCTGGCACACGGCAAACAACCAGGTCTTTTGAACGATCAGATGCGAGGAATTTTAAAAATGGATAAAAAGAATCGATTGGTATTGCAGGAATTAAAAGATGCTCTGCAAGAACGTTTTGTTTCTTATACAAAAGTGACACGCATGAAAGCGAATGAAGGAAAAGATAAGTACCCCTTGCATCATCGTTGCGATCTTATTGCGGGTATGGCGAGAATTGCGTTATCGACAACTCTTAAATTGCAAAAATTTCATGTGGGTCCGCCGCTTCCATATCCTTTTAGTGCCGGAAATACGGAAGAGCAAGAATAATCCGCATTACAGATCTCCCTTGTCCGGATCAAAAATACTGGGGCTCAGTGCGTCGCCGTTTAGCAATTGTCGAATGCGTTTGCTTCCGTAAATAGACGGAAGAATACCGACGCCGTTGCAGCCCAAGTTATACAGAAGAACGGTATTGCGCGGCTCAAATCCCACGCGACGAATGGTATTCGACGTGTAGCCCATCAGCCCCTGCCACTGAAACGTGTGATGCGCCGTTTCCGGGAGGGAGCGATAGGTCTTGAGAATTTCATGCGAGAGATGTGCCTCAACGTCTGCAGGGAATGCGGCATCTGCATTGAATATTTCTCCGTCCGCAAGCGGCGTATCGCTTCCGCCTAAACACGTGAGAGTGACCGTGGTGCCGTCTTTCTGCAGATACGGACGACGCGTGAGATAATTTTCGTCGGGGTCGTAATAGCAGAGTGCAGAGATGGGCTTTGGATTTTTATCCAAATACCCCGTCATGTACCCGCGACTTCCGTGCACCATTTTTTGAAAAGCGGAATGAATGTCTTCGCCGACGGTATTTTGTATGCTGATATTTTTGTATCCGTTTGTGCAAAGGACGACATGGCGAGCGGTGAGTGTCTTGTCGGTTGTTTCAAGCTTTGCGGCATTCTCTTCGAGCGTGATGGTGTGTACCGGCAAATTTTCCGCTACAACCAAACGATCGGCGAACTTTTTCATCATCCATTGTACGAGTGCATTACAAAAGACTGCGCTGTTCATTACGCCAATTTGCGTGATTTCCACCGCCATAAAATCTACGGTGTCCGTTTCCAAGAGTTCCAGAATGGCGGAGTGGGGGACGGGCATGACATGCCGCATCAGATGTTGTGGAATTTTTTTGAGAAGAGACTCATCGGAACGAATAAGAATGGGTTGATGCGTGAGCCCCGCCTGTTCGCGGATGTCATGCGTTTCCAAATTTTCGAGAAGCGTTTCCAAATTCGTAAATCCGTTATAGCCTTTGCAGTTTTCATATGCGCGTTCTATTCCGCTCATGGAAAGCATTTCTTCCAAAATGGTCCATGCAGATTCTACGTCTTTCAATGCACCGAGTGCCATTTCTTTTCCGAATGCGTCAATAATTTCCGTGAGTGGACGTTCAAATTCATTGACGACATGTCCGGCGTTGCGTCCGGTTGCACCGTGGGCAATTTGTCCTGCGTCTATAAGTAAAACTGATGACGTCGTATGCATCAGCAGTTGATACGCCGTTGATACTCCTGCAATACCTGCGCCGATAATCGCCACATCGCTGTCGCCGTTGCCATGAAAAACATACGCGTCGCGATCGTCCAGTTGAGCCAACCAAGGAGGAGTTGTCGGATGCATGTGTTTAGAGATGTCCCAAAGCCGGATCGAAGATTGACGGCGGAAGTTCAATGCCTGCAACAAGTTGCGAGATGCGTTTTCCTCCGTATATGGACGGAAGAATACCGACGCCGTTACATCCCAGATTATAAAGCAAAACGTGATTACGCGGTTCGTAGCCGATGCGACGAATGCCGTTTGGGGTATAACCCATGAGTCCTTGCCACAAAAATGTGCGCGATGCACGTGGCGGTAAATCTCTGTAGGAATAACGAAGTTCGCGGTCGAGCTCTTCTTCAATATCTGCGGGGAAGGGGAGCAGGGGATCGTAGTGTGCCCTGTCCGGCAATTGTCGCTCCGGTCCTCCGATGCAGATAAGTGATTTTGGCGATCCGTCGCTGTGATCAAACGGGCGACGCGTGAGGTAATGATACGGCTCTTCTTTTTCCTCTGAGCGATAATAACTGATGGCCACGGGAATTTGATCAGGTTCATCCAAATACGAAGCCATGTAGCCGATGACGCCTTGCACGCTTTCGTGGAAAGATGGATCGATGGCATCACCTGCGTTATTTTGAATCGTGAAATTTTCGAAGCCATTCGTACACAGCACAACGTGCGTACTGCGGATGGTATGCGTCGCAGTTTTGAGCAGTGCGTCATTTTTTTCGAGAATGATTGTTTCCACGGGTAAGTGCTCTACTACGGATAAGCGTTCCGGATATCGTGCAACAAGATGCGCAACCAACTCTTCGCAGAAAAGCGCACTGTTCATGCATCCCTTTCTGGAAATTTGCGCTGCAATGAAACGATTATCTTCCGTTTCCAGTGCTTTCAGAATAACGGAGTGGGGGACTTGCAGAATGTAATCGTGCAAGTGAACGGGAATGGCATTCAAGATGGCGGGGTCAACTTTCAGAAGAAGCGGCTCGTGTTCCAGTCCGGCCTGGGAACGAATATTTTGTTCTTCCAAATGTGACACTATTTGATCCATGGTCGAGAACCCCGCGTATCCTGCACAGATATGGAGCGGTGTTTTCAGGTCGCAGTCGCTGATAATATCGTCAATGCTGTCCCAGGCAGATTCAACGGCTACCTGTCCCGCAACGGCCATCTCGGCTCCGAAAGCGCGGACAATATCCGGGAACGGGCGTTCGAAATAACTCACGAGTTGTCCGGCATTGCGACCGGTTGCGCCATGCGCAATACGCCCTGCATCAATGAGCACGACGCTTAGTTTTGTATTTTTGAGGATATGATAGGTCGTCGATACTCCTGCAATACCGGCTCCTATAATGGCAACATCGGCGTTTGTGTCTCCTTTCAGCTGAAAAGACACCCGCTCTTGCTGTAACTGGGACAACCAGGGCGATGGAGGTGTGGGGGTGTTAGACATATTTTTGTTTCTGTTCATTATAGCATATTCTTCTCTTTTCTTAAAGAAAACCAATGGGAAGACCTGTATTTGCCTTAAAACCCCCTTGCGTACTTCTAAACTCCTGTATACACTCCCCGCACTTTCCCGTCATTTCATGTTCGCAGTTGTCTCCATCGCCGGCTTCCAGGAAATGGTTAAAGAGGGCGATACGCTCAAGATTCCTTTGCAGGATAGCGAAACGGATAAAACAATCTCCTTTAACGATGTGCTCATGATTGTAAAGGATGGCGGCGAAATGACGCTTGGTGCTCCGTTTGTTGCGGGCGCAAGCGTAGAAGTAAAAGTCATGGAACACGGCCGCGATGCAAAGATTCGCGTCCTTAAATTCCGCAAGCGCAAGCGCTATATGCGCGTAAAAGGTCACAGACAGGATCACACGATGGTCCAGGTGACTGCTATTAAACTCTAATCCTTAGGTTAAGAGTAAGGTTAAGGATAAGGTTTTTATTGGAGCCTTTTATTGCTGTTCAATCTCTGTGCGTAACTGTTTCATGGCTTCCAGCGTGACAGCCATATTTTGCATGCAGGCGATTGTTTGAGCGGAACGTTCGCTTAGGCGGAAGAGGTGGGACAGATAACTCTTCAAATGCTTCCGGCTGAGTGAGGACACGGACGCGGCATCGATAACAGAATGGTCGTGGGTGAAGGCGCTGTTTCGAATATTGATGTGCGTTCCGTCACTGATATAAATTTTTCCGTGGCGTGCCTCGCGCATGGGCATGACGCAATCAAAAAGATCGATGCCGTGTTTGACCGCTTCTCTGTGTTGAGAAATTCTCCCGACTCCCATCAAATAGCGAGGTTTATCGACCGGAAGAATGGGGCAGACATATTCGAGTACGTCATACATTTCTTTTTCTGTCTCACCAACCGCGAGTCCGCCAATTGCATATCCATCAAATCCGATGGCAATGAGTTCCTGTGCGCACTTTTCGCGGAGATCGCGTTCGAGTCCGCCTTGGACGATTCCGAAAAGAAGAGGGGAGGATACCGACGATTCCGAGGAACGGACGGGATTATTTTTTTTCGTCATCGGAATCGTCGGATTCTTCGGAATCCTTTTTAATTCCTCATGCCAGCGTTTACATTCCTTCGCCCAGCGGAGCGTTCTATCCACGGCTTCCACTTGTTTTTTGCGAGGCGCAGTCGAGGGAGGACATTCGTCAAAACACATAATGATATCGCTTCCCAGTTTGTGTTGAATGCGCATGGCTTCTTCGGGTCCCAAAAAAAGAGGACTACCATCAATGTGCGATTTAAAGTGCACGCCGTTTTCGACAATTTTTCGGTTTCCTTCCAAAGAAAAAACTTGAAAGCCGCCGGAGTCGGTCAGGATCGGTCCGTCCCATCCAATAAAGGAATGCAGACCGCCCGCTTCTTCTATCGTGTCTTCTCCCGGTTGAATATGGAGATGATACGTATTGCAAAGAAGAACATCCGATCCCAACCCACGCACATCATCCAGCGTGATGCCGCGCATGGCTCCTGCTGTGCCGACTGGAAAAAAGACAGGCGTTTCAATAATGCCGTGCATCGTATGGATGCGACCGCGACGGCCGGTGGGGGTGGTGGAGAGGAGTTCGAACATTTGTGACAGTATAGCGAAAAACTTCTTATCGAGTAATGGAGATTCGAGTAATGGAATAGTGGGTTTGGAACTTTTTTATTTTCCATTATTCGGTTATTCCATTACTCCGTTATTCGTGATGCATTTTTCCTTGCGCATCACCGATGTTTATTCGGCCATCGCTTGTGGGTTTTTCCGCTTTGCTTCAAACTGGGGACCAACTCCTCCCTTTCTTCCCCCAGATTTTATGAGTGCATCTTTTGAGCATAACACATGGTTGTCACGGCAGATTGTCCGTGTTGGTTTTGGTTTCGCGCTTCTTTTCACAGGCGTTGCGCATTATCGCACAGCCGCTGATTTCGCGGTGTCCGTCGGAAACGGACTCGGTTACGATTGGCTGATTGGTATTGGAACCGTGTGGGGATACATTCTCCCGCTTCTTATGATTGTGGGTGGTCTCTCTCTTATTTTGAACTTGTTCACAAAGATCGGAATTTTCTCCGCCGGACTTGCTCTTGCATCTATCCCGGCAGGACTCATGCTTAAGTCTGCAGTGTCGGGTATTTCCCTGGGGGACACGATGCCTCCTGCAATGAATGCATACGTTTGGATTATTGTGTTCCTCTTCGCTGCAAAGGCGACAGGTTCACATGCCGATTCTTGCTTCTGCGATGTCGGTTGTTGCTGCGGTGACTCCTGCGATTGCGAAGATTGTGATGTTGAAGAGGTAAAGTCGGTCAAGGCTCCCACTCCTTCCATGAAGAGCACGGTAGCGGCCCCGGTAAAGTCTATGCCGAAGAAGGCTCCCGCAAAGAAAGCTGCACCGAAGAAGGCTCCTGTAAAGAAGGCAGCGCCTAAGATCTAATCTCGTTTTGATTCTTAAGAAGGACTCCGAAAGGGGTCCTTTTTTTGGAATGTAGAGGTCTTCAATAGAGGATTTTCAATGAAAATATGCGGTGTGGCTTTATTTGTTAAGGGAAAATAAGAAAACCTTTTGGCGGTTTTCTTGATTCCCCTTAACGATCCCCTTCATCTTTCCCCCAGTACCGAGCGGAAATCGCGCTCAAGTCCTCAGCAGCTCAAAGCTGACCCGGGGCAACCTACTGTGTTTTGGTTGTACTTCATGGGGGTAGGCGATTTCTTTTTGAAGAATGATACTGCTTCGAATACCGATTTTTCCGTCAGGAAAAATAAGCGCAGCGATAATAAAAAAGAAAAGTTCCACCTCAAAATCACTTCAGTGATTTTAAACGCTCGTGGCGTGGAGTCCGACCACGGGGGGTGAGGGGGTCAGCGGGAATGCAGCTGGTCGGACCGCATTTTTTGGTTACTTTTTGGGGCAAGGCCAAAAAGTAACGCCCCCACGGCAGTGGCCCCCGGAGGGCAGCTTTCTTCACATAAAAAAAGCCCGCATCTCTACGGGCTTTCTAAAATTACAAACTTATTACTCCACAATCTTATCAATCAATCCATATTCAAGCGCTTCCTGCGAAGACAAGAACTTATCGCGCTCTGTATCCGACTTCACCTGCTCCAGCTTCTTTCCCGTATGGAACGCAATCAATTCATTCAGCATGTTTTTCATCTTCACAATATGCTCTGCATGAATCGCAATATCCGTCGCCTGACCCTCTGTTCCTCCAAGCGGCTGGTGGATCATGATTTCAGAATGCTTGAGTGCAAAACGCTTGCCTTTAGCTCCACCCATTAAAATGACAGCACCACCGGATGCAGCCATACCCAGACACACAGTGGAAACATCCGGCTTTACATGTTGCATGGTGTCGTACATGGCAAGCGTGGATGTGACCTGTCCACCGGGAGAGTTCACGTACATGGTGATATCTTTCTTTGCGTCTTCTTTTTCAAGGAAGAGAAGCTGCGCAATAATGGAGTTTGCAACATCATCGTTGATCTGTGTGCCAAGGAAAATGATGCGCTCTTCCATTAAGCGGGAATAGATATCGTAAGCACGTTCTCCAAACTGCGTTTTTTCAATCACGGTCGGGATAATGAAATTCTGAGGAGTGATGTGGCCGCGCGAGATGCCGGCGTAGATAGATTGAATACGTGGATCCATAATGATGAGGTTAAGAAAAAGGTGAAGGTTGAGGGGTAATAAAGAATTCTTTTTTATTATACACTTTTCTTGAGATGCTCAGCAGTATGCACAATAATCCTATTATGGTGTAATGCGGCTTCGGACAGGATAAAATTATGAGAAGCGATTTTTTAAATAATGAACAATGTATAGATACTACGCCGTCATTTATACCGGCGTAGCCTGCTGTTGATTGGTAGGAAAATTATCCATGCATGATGATGTATCATATGCGAAGCCGTATAATGTTCCTGAAAACTATGGAAATAATCTCACCCAATACATGGCCCACACTTGTGACCGAACTCCTCGGGCGCTCTATTCAGCCCTTGATTGTAGTGTTGGGCCCGACTGCATCCGGGAAAACGGATCTTTCCATCAATCTCGCACATTATATTCGCGAAGAGCAGCCGACCGGGTGGATGGACGCAGAAATTATCAACGCGGATTCGCGTCAGCTCTATAAGCATATGGATATCGGGACGGCAAAAGTAACAGAGGAAGAGAAGAGGGGAATTGCGCATCATCTCTTTGATGTTCTGGAACCGACGGAAGACGTGAGCATTGCGTGGTATAAGGAAAAGGCGACGCACATGATTGACGATTGTCATAGCCGCCGCGTGGTGCCTATTTTGGTTGGGGGATCGATGCTGTATATCAGCGCCGTGGTGGATGGACTCGATCCATTGCCCCCTGCTGATCCGGAATTGCGCGCGAAGCTTGAAAAGGAATGGGATATGGATGACGGTTGGACACTCTACGACAAACTTGTGTCAATCGATCCCGTGACAGCCAAAAGTTTTCAGGCGCAGAATAAGCGGTATGTGGTTCGTGCACTCGAGCTTTACGAAAAAACGGGCGTTATCCCGTCGCTCCTTAAAAAGACTGTTCCGCCTCCGTATCAGATTTTACAGCTCGGAATGTACTGGTCGCGCGATCTCCTTGTCGAACGTATTGATAGGCGCACAAAATTGATGCTCGAAAACGGGTGGATTGAGGAAGTGGAAGGGCTGCTGGATCGCGGATATACATCCAAAGATTTTGGCATGAAGAGTCACGGCTATCGCGAAATCATCGCATGGCTGCAGCAAGATGAACAAAATAAAGACGATCTTGCAGAAATAATCGCATCAAAAACTCGCCAATATGCCAAACGTCAGATGACCTGGTGGGGGGATGACGATCGAATTCATTGGATAGATGCACGTCAGCTTTAAAACTTAAATACATCATAGGTGTCCTCAATGCGTTGTTTCATCTGCCAGAGATCGTCAATCATGCTCTGCAGTTGTGGAGATTCGTTCGGGGTTTCTTTGGACACATAAAATTCTTCAATGAGCCTGATTTGATTCGCAATATTGAAAAGTGCCTGATCCGTTTTTCCTTTCCATTCTTGGGGCATGGTGTCGTAGACATCTTGTTTGATGAATGACTCGGGGTTGGTGGTATCGATCTGTTTTTCCTGTAGCAACTTTAAAAGAACTTTGAGAAATTCTTCGTGTTTCGGATCCATTTTCCCTGCAATCGCTTTGCCTGCTTTTTTCTGATCTTCTTCCGGGAGATTTTTATACTTTTGAATGGATTGTGTGAAGTCGGGCATGTAATGATTATAAGTCCAGATACGGGGTTGGTGCCAGTGGTCGAGTTTGCAATGTGTACATTTTAAACGGGTATGCTATTTCAATGTGGTATACGATCGTACACATGCTACACTTTGTGCCATGAATCTGCGCACGCCGCTCAAAGACGCGCTTCACACAACCAGAGACCATCTGGATGTGTTGGAAAGCATGGATTTGAAAACGGTGGGGGATTTACTTATGTATTTGCCGCGTGCACATGAAGATTTGAGCCAAATTCAAACAATAGCCGATTCTCCGCTCAATCAAAAAGTCACCATTCGCGGAACGATTGGAGAAGTAAAAACGACGCGTATTCGCGGGGGAAGAATTATCGTGAGTACGCTTTTTACCGATACCGCCGGAGTATCGCTCGAAGCGGTGTGGTTCAATCAGGCACATGTAAAACGCATGCTGAACGAAGGAGATGATGTGGTGCTGACCGGAAAGCTCACCGAAAAAAGTTATAAAGTACAAATGCAGAGTCCGCAATTTGAAGCAGTCGGTTCGCGTCCTCTTATTCATGCGGGAAGATTGGTGCCCGTGTATCCGCAACATGATGTCATCAATACAAAATGGTTGCGTGAAAAAATGGTACTCATAAAAGACGCTATCGATCTTTTGCCGGAAAATTTGCCGCAGTCTGTTGTTGATGATGAGAAATTGATGTCGCGCAAAGAATCCGTGCGCGCATTGCATTTTCCGGAGAAGCCGGAAGACGTGGAGCAGGCGCAGCAGCGCATTGCATTTGAGGAAATGTATTTCGTGCAAACGGAAGCGCTTGAGCGCAAAAAATTATGGCAAGGGGAACATCAGAAACGTTTGATGATTCCCATGGATGCAGAATTGATAAAATTATTTTTCGCATCACTTAAATTTAATCCGACCAACAGTCAAAAAATTGCGATCTATGAAATTCTTCGCGACATGGAAAAAGATGTGCCGATGTCACGTTTACTGGAAGGGGATGTGGGTTCCGGAAAAACACTTGTTGCCGTTGCGGTTATGGCGACCGTATTGAAAGCGGGAGGGCAGTGTGCGCTCATGGTCCCTACGGAAGTTTTGGCGCGTCAGCATGCGGAAAACGTCTCACGACTTCTTTTGAACTTTTACAATTATTCTCTGGAACATCCGGAAGCAAATTTTGCATTTCCCTTACCACGCGTGGAACTTTTAACAGGGTCTACTCCCGCACCGGATGCACGCAATATTAAAATGGGAGCGGCGAATGGTACTGTTGATATTTTGATCGGTACACATGCACTTATTGAAGATTCCGTGCAGTTCAAAGATGTGAAGTTGGTGATTGTCGATGAGCAACATCGTTTCGGCGTGAATCAACGCGCGCGTTTGAAAGAAAAAGGGAATCCGCACTTCTTGGCCATGACCGCGACTCCCATTCCGCGCACGCTGGCACTCACTGCGTATGGAGATCATGATCTTTCCGTGCTTCTGGAAAAACCGGGCAATAGAAAAATTATTCAAACAAAAGTGGTGTCACCCAACGACAGAAAGACCGTGGAATTATTTATCGATCATCAGATATCGGAAGGGAGACAGGTATTTGTGGTGTGCCCGCTTATTACCGGATCCGAAGCGGAGGAAATAAAAGATGTGAAGAGCGTGGAGATAGAAGTAAAAAGATTGCGAGAAGAATTTCCGCATAGAAAAATTTCGATGCTCCACGGCAAGATGCCTCCGAAAGATAAAGAAGATATTCTGCGACGCTTCAAAGCGAAAGAATCGGATCTCTTGGTTTCCACGTCTGTGATTGAAGTGGGGATTGATGTGCCGAACAGTACTATCATCGTCATAGAAGGAGCAGAACGTTTCGGTCTGGCGCAATTGCATCAGTTCCGCGGACGCGTGGGGCGCAGCGATTTTCAGAGTTATTGTTTTCTCTTTACCACCACAGTTGAACAATCTCGCTCACCGCGACTGAAAGCCATGGAGCAATTTGATTCCGGATTTCATTTGGCGGAGATTGATCTTAAATTTCGCGGGCCCGGAGAACTGTTTGGCGTGCGTCAGAGTGGGTTGCCGGATTTTCGCTTTCCAAACCTGTTTCAACCGGAGTTCATATTGCGTGCCAGGCATGCTGCGGAGAAGGCGATGGGCATTGCCGCGGATAGAGGAGCGTAATTGACAAATGTAAATAAAATTGTATATTATTTATAATCTGTACAACTGAACTTTCACAACAAAGGAGGCTGGGAATGCTATCGATTCTGCTCATAAAAACGTTGATACTCATTTTCCTTTTGTTTTTGTTTTTTTTGACAAGGACAATTTTGACAGCTCAAAAGTATGAGTTTGCACAATTTATGTGTGATATTGCCGTTGGTGCCAAGATTGCAAACACGACGCTGTCTTGCTTTTTATGGCATGGTACAATTCTTCAAAAAGGTCCTGCGCTTGAAGGCATTGAAAAGTTTTTTGGATCATATGCAGCAAACTTCACGCGAACCCGTTCGATACACTCTTTATGGTGGGTGTATGTGAGGAAGGTTACATGCATGTTTCTCGTACGTTTATGGTTGCTTAGCATCGTCTTTTTCTATGTATACGTTGCATTTTTTTGGAGATAAATCCTAGTCCTTCTTTTTTTTGTGTCCGTACAGGTTTTTTGCCCGACCATCGCGTCGGGCATTTTTTATTGTCAAAAATGCCAAAAACGGTAGACTGTCTCTGTTTTCTCCCCTTTTTTCGTATGGCAGACGATGCAACACAACAGGATATGACAGGTGGCACTCCGCCTCCTCGTCCCGGTGACGATGTACCCGCAGGCGGACTTGATCCGTCTATGGTTTTTGCAACTCCTCCCGCACCTCCTGCACAGCAGGGCGATGGTGCCACAGGCGGCCAAATGGGTGATGACGATGATTCCGGAGCAGTTCCTCCGCAGGATCAGGGTCCGCCTCCTCCTCCCGTTGGAACGGTTGCTACGAAAGAAATGGGATACGACGATGAAGATATTCGCGTCCTTGGAGAAGTGGGAAACTACCGTTTTGGTATGATTGCCGACCAACTGACAAACGAGAATATTGTGGTTCCCGCTCACCCAAATACGACATTTGATGAACAGATATTCCTCATTCTTCTTCGCGGAAGTATTTCTCTTACACGCGATGAAAAGTGGCGCATTGTGAAAGCTATTCCAAACTTGAGTCAATTCCAGGTGGATGAACTGCAGAAAATTTTGGAAGAAGAACGTCGCAAGTTTAGCGAGCTTTCTCCAAAGCACCTTACACAGCTTATGAAATTGGAACAGAAGCACTGCACCGATTGGCAGGATCTGCAGTCTGTATCCGTGCAGGAAGGAGCGAAGCAGCAGGAGCAGGCGGCTGCAGATGACATCCGCAAGCAGCTGGGACTCTGAGTTTAGAAGTCTATGACATTGAAAGCCCGTAGAGATGCGGGCTTTTTTTGTGTCACACTGAGCTCGCGAGCCGGCCGTAGCCAATAGGCGAAGGCTGGTCGAAGTGTTTCTTTATAGATAGCGCCCCTTCGGGGGGTCTTGCCAGACGGGCGTTACTTTTTGTCCGTACAACAAAAAGTAACCAAAAAATGCGGTCCGACCAACTTTCCACCCCGCTTGCCCCTCACACCCTCCGTGGTCGGACTCCACGCCACGAGCGATTAACATTGC
>CAZKPW010000004.1:0-191062 GCA_964554785.1 uncultured Candidatus Peribacteria bacterium
TTGGGGCAAGGCCAAAAAGGGACGCCCCCACGGCAGTGGCCCCCGGAGGGAAGCTTACTTAAAAGAAAGACTCCATGCTTCGAGCGTCCTCAGCATGACACGGAAAATATCGCTCAGTGTGACACTCTTACTTCCCCACAACAGCATGCATAAACCCTGCAAACAACGGATGCGGCCTATGCGGTCGGCTCTTGAACTCGGGATGAAACTGACTTCCCATCATAAACGGATGATCCTTAATTTCCACAATTTCCATCAGTCCGGTTTCGGGATTTGATCCAGAGAAAATGAGTCCTTTCTTTTCTAAATCTTTATGGAAGGACTGATTAAATTCATACCGATGACGATGACGCTCGGAAATCATGTCGGTTCCATAGAGCGCATGCGCCTTTGTTCCGGGCATCAGTTTACAATCATATGCACCCAAGCGCAGCGTGCCTCCTTTCTCTTTTCCCTTGGACTGACCGGGCAAGAAGTGGACCACATACTTATCCGGCGAGACAGCATCTTCTTCATCGAACTCTTCACTGGTGAGCAACTTGTCCCCAAGCACATCGCGCGCAAATTCAATCGCAAGAATTTGAGAACCGAGACAGAGTCCCAAGTACGGCACTTTTTCGGTGCGAGCATACCGCGCCGCTTTCATTTTCCCTTCAATACCGCGCTTCCCAAACCCGCCCGGCACCACAATGCCATCGGCGGATTTTAGAAGATCCCATGTTTCTGCATCATCCTTCTCCAATTTTTCGCTATCGACCCACAGGAATTCTGCCTTCGCTCCTTCAAAGACCGCTGCAGATTTAATGGCTTCAATCACGCTGAGGTACGCATCTTCCAGGTTCGTATATTTTCCAACGAGCGCAATTTTCATGTCTTTATTGGCTTCTTCGTGGCGCTTTTTCCCTTCTTCCCATTCCTTCATATCCGGCTCGAGTTCGCCCAAATCCAATTTATCTCCAATAATCTGTGCAATGTTATAATTATTGAGTCCGAGCGGTACATCGTAAATAGAGTGCAGAGTCGGCGCAGGAATAACGGCATCGCGCTCCACACCGCAGAACGTACTGATTTTATCCAGCAGTTCATCGGCAATTTTATAATCCGCGCGGGCGAGGATCATATCGGGCTGCAACCCAATGCGACGGAGTTCGCGCACGGACAGCTGTGTCGGTTTGGTCTTCAATTCTTTTGATCCCTTCAAATACGGCAAAAGTGTCAGGTGCACATGGAAGAGGCGTTGCGGACCAAGATCGTTTCTGAGCTGACGAATAGCCTCGAAGAACGGCTCTCCTTCAATGTCTCCCACTGTTCCGCCAATCTCCACCATCATAATATCCGCACCGCTCTTCTGAGCTGCATTTAAAATAACACCCTTAATAGCATCGGTAATGTGCGGCACCACCTGAATAGTTCCCCCCAGGAAATCCCCTTTGCGTTCGCGTGCGAGCACATCGGTATAGATTTTTCCGGTTGTCACGGTACTGAGCTTACTCATGGGTTCATCAATAAAGCGCTCGTAGTGACCAAGGTCCAGGTCTGTTTCTGCACCATCGTCCGTCACAAACACTTCACCATGCTGGAACGGGCTCATGGTACCCGGATCCACGTTCAAATACGGATCCAGCTTCTGCACAAACACCTTCAGTCCGCACGTCTTCAAAATGGCCCCAATGGATGCAGCAGCAATGCCTTTTCCCAGCGAACTGCAGACTCCTCCGGTGACGATAATAAAGCGTGTGTGTGTATGTTCCGGTAAGTCTTTTTTAGATGGATTCATGGGAGAAACTAGGCGAATATACGTGGGGAGATGCCCGTAACGTATGCTACGGAAGGGTGAAAGAGGAAGCAAGAAATGTCCGCTCAATACGTAAGAATATGAGTCTCATTCCCTTCATAGTTCATACGAACCGTTAAGCGAGAACTCGATGCCGCACGATCTCCCTGCAATATGCCAACCACATGAGCGGCATTCATCATGGACTTTCCATATGCGAGCTTAAAATCCTGCAGATGATCATGAGGAGTATAGCTTGGTACACCCAACAGTTCTTCCACAACGGATGTATAGACATCGTAATCCATTACCATTTCAGCAGTCTGTGGATTCACATAGAGTTGCTGATTTTGAATGGCATACGGTACAAGTCGATGGTAATAAAAAGGATCCACCGCATGCAGGTGATCCCTCACCTCTGACAATTCCTTGCCATGTCGCTTTCCAAATCGTACTGCATCCTCCGAAAGAAGATGCTTTTCGCCTTTTCGTACCATTTGTTGAATATGCTGAATACTGCGAAATGGCGCAATACGGAAAGCCTCCACATGGGTGGAGCGCACTCTGTCATTTGTATTGTCGAGCTTATCGATAAGTCGCGTAAAGAGCGCGACTTTTGGAGCACTGTCGTCTGTTCCGACGTCATTGCTGTGCAGTGCAATGGCATTGTGCGCAATAGTGCGATGATGATCCGTCCAATGCTGCAA
Organism: uncultured Candidatus Peribacteria bacterium; assembly: GCA_964554785.1. Taxonomy (GTDB): domain Bacteria; phylum Patescibacteriota; class Gracilibacteria; order Peribacterales; family Peribacteraceae; genus CALREJ01. The sequence goes on from CAZKPW010000004.1 coordinate 2,482, forward strand.
TTCCTTTCGTACGGCAGAATCTGTTTTCACTATTTTTTCTATTTCATTCATCACAAGCTCAGCACCCCGAGGTGCATGATCCGCATGAATTTCTTTTCCAAGCATTTGCAAATTTGCAACAGGAGCATCTTTAGGGAAACTATACCCTACATCATGAATGCGCGATGTCAGTGTAGCGGCTTGCACCTCTTCCCGGTCATATCCCAAAGCATTTCCCAAATGTAACACTCCATTGGCCACTCTATCCATATGCGGAACGTCGTGCCTATTCACGTACGCATACCCCAATCCTTCTTCATTCTGTTTGACGCGTGCTTTAAAAATACTGCGCAATTGTTGATACGTGACGCTGTGAATAGGTTCGAGCGTCCTGATATCGGGCGTCATGGGAACCTCCACCATGCCATCAAGCAAATCATCTGTCTCTATACTGTAATCGACTGCACTTATTTTATTTCGCCCATTAAAAAAAAGAGGACGACCAGTCCTCCTGCTACTATCCGCAGTGCTTGTAAGCCGTGCGCTCGGGGTGAATCGATTCATGGAGATCTGGATCATTCTATGAATTCATACGGTGCGGTCAATGGGTTCTCCTTGTCGAATACAAGAATCCCTCTGTGACCATACTAAATAATAATTTAATGTAATTATAGTATTTTGTCAAATACCCTGTAACCAGCGATCTGTATAGCTCAATAGATCATCCGGAAGATCTTTTGTCTCGAAATGACCTTTGTCCGCAAAGAAAATTCCGCGCGCTTTCAGCTCCTTTATTAAAATCATTCCGTACTCCGGATGCGTCCAGGGATCGTCAAATGAATGTGCAATAAGTACATCCGGTACGGCTTTTTTAATATCCTCATATTCCAGCGGATATTTCAACACAGTATTCATGACGCGCATTTCTTTGGGTGCGGGGGACGTACACAGAAGCAACAGATGATCGGCGGTAATGAGACCGCGGGACAATAAGCTGAGCGCAAGCGCTCCACCCAGACTATGCGCAATCACCGTTGTAAAATGAGTCTGCTTGCAGTCGAGGACTGCTTTTGTCCATACATCGACATCCGGCGTGGTAGGCCCCGGCAAATCCGGCAAAAAGACATCGCAGGAATTTTTATAGCGCTCTTGCAGAAACGGGAAAAAATAACTTTTTGAGGATGAGTTATACCCGTGCAAAAGAAGAAGCGATGGTCGCATGATTAGGATCGTAGCCGTTTTTGTACGTCTGCTGCAATACCGGAAAGACCATCATTCGTAGGAGCAAGAGCAACGAGCAATGCTTTTCCCTGAATATGGTTATATCCCCACGGAAGTACACAGTGCTGATCACGCAGAGCGGCATCGGGACCCATCAAGTTTTGAATAGGGCGAATGTACTCTGCAAAAGGCATGCCCGGTTCGCGTGCAGGAGCTCCAAACATTTCACTCATATATCCCGATTGCTTTGTCTGCTCCTCTAAAAACATACGAGAAAGAATGGTCGGTGTGTTTCCACTGGGGCGAAGTCCCGGATCAAACGCGAGCAAACTTCCATCACGTGTGCGGAAGAAATCGCACATCAAGAAACCGAAGGTTTGCGGATCGAGCGCACGGATTTTTTTAACCATATCTGTCATCAACGTACAAACTGCCGGATCCAAACGTTCCAACGTAAGAGGCGGATTTTTATTGGTCAAATATGTTTTTCCATCGTCTTCCACCAACTGCGTACTCACCGTCATGACATCGACCGTCTGCGGCTCAGACGGATCCATAAAGAGTTGGAAGCTGTGGTTATCGCCTTCTACAATCGGCTGTAACACAATCTCCATATCCAGTCCGTGTCGCTCTGCATTTGCACGCAATTCAGCAACAAGGCGAACATACTCATCTACAGTCTGACAACGGAAAACGCCATCGCCGGTATTTTCCGTATTATTCGTTTTTACGTAAACCGTCTGCCCCTTCCCTACTCGTTCAAAATCTTCTGCGACAGTCGTACGCAGATTCACAATCTCATACGGGGCCGGAAAACTGGACACTGCATTCAAATTTTTCTTGTTATTCACAAGTTTGTGCATGTGCGCACTATTTGCAGTCCATTGATCCCACTCGGAAGGAAGGTCATCGACGTTATAAATCTTCTTGTTTTCTGATGCTGCAAGAGCGGGGAAATCGGTAAACTCAATATCGCGGTGCCCCCCAAGAACACCCAAGGAACGCATATAGTCTTTAAACGTATCGTCTGCACCTGCACGAATGGCCACAATATTGGCATCTTCCTTCAATGCATCCGGTCCGGATGACATCCATGCGGCCGCAAGCGACATATTGAAACGCGCACCGGGACCATATTTTTCATCACTGGGCGGACGGTATACGCGTGACGGATTAATACTTGTATCATACCAAAAATTCGACACAATCTTGTTGCGCAGCTTTTGCTGAATACTCGAGAAAGTTGCAATACGAACAGAAATATCGACTGATCCTCCGGAAGAATCTTTGTCCTGGCCTTCAGATCCGGGTTTCAACATGGATGTATTATGATAGTAATATTTATAATGTCAACATACGCATTGTCTCATTATTACATATCGGCTAGGGTGCAACGCATGGCTGATAAAAAACATGCCGATACCAAGGGCACCATTCTTGTAACAGGAACAGTTGCGTTCGATCACCTTTTTACGTACGATTCAGAATTCCTCGAACATCTGCGAACGGCCGCGCAAGCAAGCGTTCTCTCGGTATCATTCCAACCGGATCGTTATGTAAAACGAAACGGCGGAACGGGTGCAAATATTGCATGGAATGTGGCACTCCTGGGAGGCAATCCTCTTCTGGTTGCAAAAGTGGGAACCGACGGCAAAGAGTATGTAAAGCTTCTGGCATCGCGCGGTATTGATGTGTCGGGTATTGAAGAAGTATCGACGGAACTGACTGCAACAGGCGTGTGCTGTACCGATACGCGTGAACATCAAATTTGGTTTTTTTACAGAGGAGCCGATGGAGTGGGACACTGGCCGGACTTAGAAGAAAAAATCCCCGACATTCAATACGCCATTATTGGTGCACGCAATCCTGCAAAAATGCTGGAGGGCATTCGGTGGTGTAAGTCGCGTGCGATTCCCACACTGTTTGACCCGGGACAATATATTTTAGATTTCTCGAAAGAGGCTTTGGAGGAAGCAATCGGTATGACGACCGGTATTATTTTGAATGAATTTGAATGGTCGATGCTCGAGAAGCAATTAGGATGGACCAAAGAAGAAGTAGCAGCAAAAGTGGAATACTTAATTGTGACCTATGGAGAAGAAGGCCATGTCATTTATCACGAAGGCAAAAAAACATCGTTCCCTCGCTGCAATTGCGACGCACCCGTCAACCCTACGGGAGCCGGCGATGCATTTCGATCGGGGCTGGTCATCGGTCTGACACGCGGCTGGTCATTGGATCAAGCAAGTCAATTGGGTGCTGCCATTGCATCATTTGTAGTGGAACAACCGGGCACACTGATGGAATCGCTCGATTTTGATAGGCTGGATAAGCGCGTGCACGATGCGTACGGTGCAAGCCTACCACCATTACCCTTTTAACGATTAACAAGGATCAATAAACCCGCTATACCAATACATGCCCAAAATATCTGTACAACCAATGATTGATAATTTTTTGTATAAAGAGCAGTTAAACCAAGTCCGATAGCGCCCAAAAGATTCAAAAATTGATAAATAACTCCTGTATCAATAAAGGAAAATGTAAGAAGTGCATACGCACTTAAAAGAGAAATAACTGCAATCCATCCTAGAATATTAATAAAAGGATTTTTCATGATGCAGTTGCATACGTCCCCCCGGCGTCCGTAATGGCGCTGAGAGTGTGCGGATGACTCTCTTGTAAGCTGGCCTGCGTAATTTTTACGAAGCGCGCCTTCGCATGGAACTCTTTCATGTTCTTGCTGCCTAGGTAATAGAACGATGAACGCAATGCACCCGTAGACTGATACAAGAAATCATCAACATTGCCCTTAAAGGGAACGAGTCCTTCGACTCCTTCTGCAATAAGCTTCTTTGCTTCCGTCTTCATATTCTGTCCGTAACGCTCTGCTCCTCCTTTCTGCATAGCTCCAACCGATCCCATCCCGCGATACTGCTTAAAGATTTTTCCATCAACCTTTACCTCGTTTCCCGGTGACTGCTTATACCCGGCAAGCATGGACCCGAGCATGACCGCAGACGCTCCCGTAGCAATTGCTTTGGCCATATCCCCCATCTGGCGAATGCCACCGTCGGCAACGAATGTGACTTTGCTTCCTTTCACGGCGCGAGCGACTTCCATAAGTGCAGTCACTTGGGGCACACCCATTCCTGTAACCACACGCGTGGTACAAATGCTACCCGGACCGACTCCTACGCGGAGAATATCGGCGCCTGCTTTCATCATGGCCTTGGCACCTTCGTACGTGGCAACGTTCCCGGCCATGACCACCACTTTGTTCTTATAGTTTTTCTTGATGAAGGTCACACAGTCCATAATGTACTGGCTGTGTCCGTGACCGGAATCGACCACGATAAGATCAACCCCTGCACCCACCAACGCCTTAACACGTTCTTCCATATCCGCTCCAGCTCCAATTGCCGCACCAACAAGGTACCGTCCAGATTTATCGATACTTGCAGTAGCAACATCTTGCACCTTTGCCTTCTTCACTGCCTCGACCATTTTCTGCTGAGCAGCTACTTGAAGATTTCTATGAATAATTCCGAGTCCCCCGTTCTGCGCCATTGCAATAGCCATATCCGTTTCTGTGACGGTATCCATCGGGGATGAAATAATAGGCAACTTCAACGTAATAGAAGGATGGAGCTTAGTTGTAAGCTCCGCTTTCTCGCGCGGGAAGGTTGTGTAATTCGGGAGCAGGAGGAGATCATCAAACGTGAGACCTTCCATAATGATCTGTGAAGATGTGGAGGAAGATTTCTTGGTGGCCATAATGGGAGAGGAAATGTCACCCCGAGCGTAGCCGAGGGATTAAAGGTAGAGATTACGACCGGCTTCGGTCGGAATGAAGGTACATTCAAACGCCCAACGCGTAAGCTGATCAATTTGATCTTCATCAAAAATCTCGTACTGGCGGAGGAGATCGATTTCCTTCGTCAAATTCGTACGGAGCATGGAAGGATTATCCGTATTGATACAGAACTTCACCTCATTCTTCCAAAGAGTCTGCAATACCTCTTTCAAATGTGTGCCGTCTTTAATAAATCCAACGCTGAGGTTCGACGTAGGACAGAGACACATCGTCAGGTTTTTCTCGCGGACTTTCTTCATGAGTGCGGGATCCGTGTAAGCACGGAAACCGTGGTTCAGGCGATCGAGCGGCAACACATCCAATACGTGATTCATTTCTTCAGCCGTTCCATCCTCACCCGTATGCACTGTGGTTTTAAGGCCGTTTGCACGCGCTTCGGTATAGAGATCCGTATATTCGTCGTAGTTAAAGACTTCACCCTTCTTGAGCGGACCTGCGATATCGATACCCACAACCCCGCGACTTCTGTATTTAATGGCTTTGCGGACGATGATGGCGTTCACCTCCTTTGGTAAACGACGATCCAACATCAGCATAAGACCGGCGCGCACCTGCGGGAACTCTGCAAGCGCACGTTCCATACCGCGAAGTGCAGCAAGGATAATCTGGTCCAAATCGCGCTCTCCTTCACGGTTTCTATAGAGCGGGTTAAAGCCCGGTTCCAAAAGCGTGATGTTATTCACGCGATACGCTCCGGAAATGACTTCGTAGAGCGTGCGTTCCATGGCAACCGGTGAGCTCTGAATAAGCTCTGTTAGGTGAAAAAGCGAGTGATAATCCTCCCACGTGACCTTCTCTTTGTTGAGTGTGACCAAATCGTAAAACTCCCAGTAATCCTTGGATGGCAGTTTAATACCCTGCTCATGCGCAATAGACCACAACACGTGCGGCTCGACTGATTGTCCGAGATGGAAATGCAACTCCGCTAGCTCCTTGGTGGGTCTGCTTTGAGTAACCATGAGCTATTATTACCAAAAGGGTGGGGTGTTGGCAAATGGAAATGGATTAAGCTGCGCGCTGCGGCACAATGGTCCATGTGGCACGCTTCTGGAACTGCATGAGCGGCTTTTCTTTAATTTCTTTACGAACCCCGCTATAGCTCATCGCAGACTGCAGGAGGAACTTATACATCAGCATCATGCGGCCAACGGTAGAGGGGAAACGTTCTTCCACAAATTCTTCCGCACCTTCCGAATGCAAATGTGTACGGCGTTCCATACGTTTGTGCAAAGTAAGCTTTTTAGCACCCAGAACTTCATTCTGCATCTCCGCTCCAGCCATGCCTCGATAAAACTTTCCACGCTTACCGTTCACAGTCATAAATGGATTAGCAGACTCGCGACGCGCCAGAATCGCTCCCCCACCCTGACGCATCCGAACAGAATGCGCACTTAAACCAATAATAAACTCATCGGAACTTCCCCATCCATCCAGCATCAGGCTTCCGTCTTTCCAGATGGATGCCCCGCACATCATCGCCACAAACGCATCGGTCAGACGAACACCTGTCGTTGAGGTGCGACACGCATGTCCCCTCGCAATACCCAATTTATTCGCATCTGCATCCTCGCGTTCATCATTAAAGAGATTTCCATTCTGTTCGACGTCCTGCATCATCATCTGGAACTCATCAACAGCATACGGATCAATAACAGTGCCAGTCATCATAAACACATCCTGTAACTGCTTGCGGAATGTACGGAAGACCTTGCGCACAAATTCCGTATCTCCATGAGCTGTCTCCACAATTGCTGCCGGGAAACCATCTGTCTCTGCCAGCATTTTTGCAAGCATCGCCTTCGATTCATCCAGGTCGCTGATGCGCAAATAGCTCATCGAACCCAGACCGTTTTTATATTTAAACGGTGGAAGGAAATGAGACAGTGCAGCAGTCGTCTGCGTCGCAATGCGGGGCGGCTTTCCTTCCTCCAATTTCAAGACGAAAGGAATACCTCCGTTTGGATCAATATCATCCGGATTCGCATCCAGTGTTTTTGCATTTCTGTGCTTACCACCGGATTCCATATACGCATACAAATCCTCGGGCTTTAATTCTTGCTGCGGGGCCATATTCCAATTGCGATTCATGAATTCCTTTACCTCAACCGTATCGTCTTTTCCATGCATATCGTCTCGACCCACTACACCAATGACCGATCCCTTCGGGCGATCCATCACCACCGCCCTAAAATCATCTTCATAATACGATAGAACTAAGTCCACTTCCTCCTTCGTGTTATCCAGATACACAATCGGCGCCGTGTGATACACCAAATCGCACTGCTCCAAGTGATTACGCAACTCCACATTCATTTCCGGAGTCGTGTAAGGATGCGGCGTAAAGACTCCACCATAGCGGGCAAAGGTTTCCGGAAGGTTGAAAATAATTTCGTGATAGCGCAGAAATTTAAGCAAACTTCCACCGTACTTAGGCTTATTCAGAAATGGATACTCAACAAGATATTCGGGTTTATCGTACCCCGGCCATATTCCATCCATGGCAGATGTCGCACCTGGGAAAGGATTATTCAGTGTCTTCTTCCCAGGAATTTCGTACGGAGAAATATCAAAATCTTTGCGACTGATTGCATTCTGCAGAAAATCAAACTGAGGATCTGCCATCACTTGTTTCTTGTGAGCGAAAAACTCACGGGCTGCGTGCCTCTTTGCATGCAAAACCTCATCCGTTGCATCTCCTGTACTCAGCACCTGATCTATCTTTGCGCGGCTTGATTCATCATACAAACGCTTCAGGCGCTCAAAATCCATCGCGGAACCCGGCTTGATTCCATGCTTCAGTCCATACAGCAAAATATCATCCGTCGCATTGGACGTCCCCAGCGAGATATCACTGAAGTCCGGGATGGGATTCGGGAATGGGCGTGTACTGAAATTTGCCTGGGCCATAGGAGGAGTATCGTGCCTATTTTGATGATGCTTGTCAACTATTAGAAAATATTATTTAAACATGTCAAATGCCGACTTCTCTAGGAGAAGCCGGCATCCGAATAGCGCTTTTCAAGGCACCTGTTACTCGAAGAAACAACCAAAGAGTGAATCAGCGATTCGATAGGGCTCCGTATTACCCGCAATCAAAGCTTCAATTGCCAGCCGTCGCATGGAACATTCATTTTTGAGTTCTGGTGTCATTTGAGCGTATGTCAGCAATTGCCCCTTGGGAATGAAGAGCGGATCCCAACCAAACCCATTGATTCCGCTAATGTCCTCGGGAACCTTTCCAGGCTGATCAACCCGTACCAAGCGAACCGCATCTGGCTCATCGACATAGGCGATGGTAATAGTTACCGTCGCGTAGCGATTGGGATTGCCAGCAAGTTCGCCGTGGATGTGTTCGCGACCCCGCATGTCTTCCATGAGAGCATAGAGCGTGCCCGGATAACTGTTCAGGCCATGCATGGCAAAACTCACATCCTCGACCAGTACCGGCATTCCACATGCTTTGTAGGCATGAATGGCCTTGTTAACAGCCACCACAACTGGGTCCAGCGACTGATGTTCCACGAACAATTTCTTCTTCTCGAGGATCTGAAACTGCAGGCCGGCATTGGGAGCAATGAGCTCTGTAATTGCCTGCCACTCTGTCCTCTTCCCTTTGTTTGTTGTCGCCAACGTCAGTGGAAATACCACAATTTTCACTCCTTACTTGATGCCTTTGATGCCTAATGAACAGCATTCATGCCATTCGGATATTAATAATGTATAACATTTTAATAAAAAAACAACCCCCTTGCGGAGTCTGTTTCTCTTATGCCAATCAATTCTTCCCCTTTCCCTTATTCTTAACCTTCTTTTCAGTTCCTTTCCGCACTTTCCCCACCATCATCGAAAACTCTCGCGCCGCCGCCAGCCAGTCCAGTCGGGCCCCGGGTGTCATATCTTTGCCCCGTTTAAGAGCAAACCGATCAATGGCATGTATTTCAAGTTCAGAAGTATCCATAAAGCATAATGTACACCAAAAAAGCCTACACCAAATCTCCATCATCCGAAGAACCGTCATTTCCATTTTCGCCATCATTATCATCTTCTCCATCACCCCCACCACCTTCCCCATTCCACTCATTATTATCATCCAAGTCATCAAGAATACTGCTGATGTGTGAACGAAAACCCGGACGCAAATCATCCACAAAACCATCTCTATCCGATGAGGGCCTACCTGCCTGCCTTAACTCATGCAATTCTTCTTCATTCAATTTATCATACATTTCTTGAAACTCACGGAAACTAATAGGTACAACGGAGATATGAGTTGTCAGATGAACACGATCCGACTTCTTCAGATAAGCAGCATACAATGCCCCACACTCCTTTGCGCTACGCTGCTGATGAGATCGACCGGGGGTTTCAAACATATAGCAAAATTTTCCTCCCTCTCTGTCTTTCTTACAAGGCGATATACAAAAACAACCCCCTTCCGGAGGTTGTCTTATTTTCCAATGAATCCTTAACCTTTCCCTTAATCTTGACCTTAGAATCAGTGCCACCACCCCGTCACTCCATACAAACTGGCTGTAAGCACAGACACAATAGACATCAACTTCACGAGGATATTCAGGGACGGTCCGGATGTATCCTTGAAGGGATCGCCAACGGTGTCACCTACAACCGCTGCCTTGTGTGGATCGGAACCCTTTCCACCGAGGTTACCGGATTCAATATATTTCTTCGCGTTGTCCCATGCTCCACCGGAGTTCGCCATGGACATACCAAGCATCATGGAGCTTACAAGTGCACCGGCAAGCAAACCTCCCAACGCTTCGCGTCCGAGGAGGAGACCAATGAGAACCGGAGAGACGATTGCGAGTACACCCGGCATCACCATTTGGCGGATTGCGGATGCGGTTGCAATGGAGACACAACGAGCGGTATCCCCTTCTGCCATTCCTTCCATAAGACCTTTGATCTCGCGGAACTGGCGGCGGACTTCTTCAATCATCGCGATGGCGGCGCGGCTGACTGCGCGCATGGTCATAGACGAGAACAAAAACGGAAGCATACCTCCAATAAGAAGACCGATGAGTGTGAACGCGTTGCTCACGTCAATTGCTTCGAGTCCAGATTCTTCCTTGAACGCTCCGAAGAGTGCGAGACACATGAATCCTGCAACGGCGATCGCAAATCCCTTTCCAATAGCTGCTGTTGTATTTCCTGCAGCGTCGAGAGCGTCCGTACGCTCGCGGACTTCGTGCGGGAGCTTGGACATTTCTGCAATACCACCTGCGTTATCGGCAACGGGACCGAAGGCATCAATAGCGAGTGTCATTCCAAGAGTCGAAAGCATTCCGACTGCACCTGCACCAATTCCGTAAAGTCCGGCCTGTACGTACGCAATACCCATCGCGAGGACAATGACGAGAAGTGGAAGTGCGGTGGAGAGGTATCCAAGAGCAAGTCCTTCAATAAGCACTGTTCCTGCTCCAGTCTTCGAAGAATTGGCAAGATCGCGAACGGGGCGATATGTGTGTGATGTGTAGTATTCAGTAATCACTCCCACGAGCACGCCGGCAACAAGTCCTGCAGCAACGGCGAAGAACACGCCGTTTGCAATGCCGATAGGAAGCCACATTTTTGTGAAGAACCATGTACCTGCAAGCATCAGAACGGATGCAATAAGCATGCCGTTCTTGAGCGCACTCTGAATGCCATCCGGACGCTTGGTGCGGACAAAGTACGTTGCGATGATAGTAGCGATAACACCGATTGCGGATACAAAGAGCGGATACAACAGTGCGCGCTCAATGTATTCAATGCCCCAAGTGACATGCAGTCCCACGAGCATAGTTGCGAGGATGGCACCAATGTAACTTTCGAAAAGGTCAGCACCCATACCTGCCACATCTCCCACGTTGTCACCAACGTTATCCGCAATAACAGCAGGGTTACGTGGATCGTCCTCCGGAATTCCTGCTTCCACTTTTCCAACCAAGTCTGCTCCCACGTCTGCAGCCTTTGTGTAAATACCTCCACCCACGCGAGCGAAGAGAGCCACACACGATGCACCGAAGCTAAATCCTGTAAGGGACTGCAACGCCGCAGTCATGCTGACATGCTGGAGCAAGTAGAGAAGAACGCCTGTGAATCCAATGAGACCAAGACCAACGACGGCAAGTCCCATCGTGGCTCCGCTCATGAATGCAATGCGAAGCGCTCTGGTCATGCTTGTGCGAGCAGCCTGCGTGGTACGAACGTTGGCCATGGTGGCGGTGCGCATACCAATGAGTCCGGCGAGTCCGGAACAAATGCCTCCCATCAGGAAGCTGAGTGCCGTGTACGGAGCGCCCCAGTTATGATCCCCAGCAACCGCAACGCGGACATCGAGGAATAAATAGAGCAGTACACCAACGACCAACATGAACGGAATAATCACGGAATATTCTTTCGTGAGGAACGCCATGGCTCCAACACGAATCTGCTTTGCAATTTTCTGCATGACATCCGTTCCGTCGCTTTCACGACCGATGATGACACGGAAGATAGCTGCAAAAATAAGAGCGATGACTCCGGAGAGCGCTACGATCTGCAACGAATGAGTAAAAGACACGGAGAGAAGTGAGGCCATGGAGGTGTGGGGAATGGCTCAAAATAAAAAGTCTGACACATCATGAAGCCGCGCGCGCCTTGTTACAAGGGAAACGCGCGGCTTGAATACAAGATGTGTTATTTGGTGGATTTTGCCTTTTTAGTGGTCTTTGCAGGCTTCTTTGCTGCGGCCTTCTTCGGAGCTGCGGCTTTCTTTGCAGCAGGCTTTGCCGTTTTTTTCATGCCGACCATCGCCTTCAAGTCGCCCTGAAGTTTCTTGGCATTCTTGGTCACGTAGGTCTGTGCCTTCTTCATATTGGTCTGCACGACATCGCTGTCTACAAAGGACTTCACTTCTTTACCGATCTGCTTTCCGTCGGTCTGCAAATGCTTGGCCAAAATACGTCCGGCCTCTTCGGCATCTTTAGCGGTAGCAAGTTCTTCGCGGAGTTTGGTGTTACTGAAAACATATCCTGCAACGGCACCGCCGATGGTACCGAGGAAGAGAGAAAGTTTTTTCATGAATGGAAGGGGAAAGGAATACTGAAGATTCTACAACGATGAGGTGGTGAATGCGAGGAAATGACGGGCGGAATTTCCCATAGAAAGTTGTAGATTGAAAGATAGTCATTGTTTGTATTCGTTAAGGGAAAATAAGAAAACCCTTTGGTGGTTTTCTTGATTCCCCTTAACAATCCCCTTCAACTTTCCTCCAGTACCGAGCGGAAATCGCGCTCAAGTCCTCAGCAGCTCAAAGCTGAAAACTGGGGAACGTGCTTGGTTTTTTGTGAACTTCATGGGGTTAGGCGATTTCTCTTTGAAGAGAGATTTTTGCTTTAGCAAAAATAAGCGCAGCGGTAATAAAATAAGGTGTCTCCTGTTCTTGAACCAAGGAGACACGTTCCATTTAGTGACTGTTGGATAACGTTGAGGAATACAGAAGACACTGTCTAACACTAGAAGTGGGCGGAATCCCGTCGCCATGGAGGGTGTTGCGGTAGGCGGGGTGGCAGCTGGCGATGGGTGCGCTTCTTTGGTTCTTTCTTGTCGGGGCAGACAAGAAAGAACGAACCTCAGCGGATGCGACTTTGAAGAAAAACCCCTCTTACAAAATCTGTCTTAGGCTTGCAATCTGCTCTTCATTAATAACCTCCAACAAAACTTCATCTGTCTGCTTCCGAATACTATCCACATCCCCAAACTTCGCGAGCAGCTTCATCTTCCCTTCCTGCCCCAATCCCGGAACTCTATCCAACTGCGATTCAAATGCATGTTTGGAAATGCGCTTTTTGCGATGATTATTTGCGAAGCGATGCGCCTCGTCACGCAAACGCATGAGCATGAATTTTGCCTGACTGTCTTTCGGGAAAATAATCGGCTCACTTTTCCCGGGCACAAAAACTTCCTCTTCTCTCTTCGCAAGTCCTATTACAGGAATCTGCAGATCGAATTGCTTCAAGACTTCATACACCGTACTCAGTTGGCCCTTCCCTCCATCAATGACCAGAAGATCCGGAGGGCTGCTCAGTGAACTGTCCAATTTTTGCGATGCGGAATCGTACACAAGAACCGTGCGATCGGTCACGTTTTCAAAAGCTTTTGGATTCTTGAGGACGTGCCTGAATCCCAGCGACGCATAATACTGTTCGTGCTCCTCGGTAGTTTGCACATAAACCTTTCCTTTCTTCACCGTCCGCAAAATGGCACGGCACAAAAACTGTCCGAGCTTCCCTGCCTGAAATGCCTCTTCCATCCAAAGCGACGAGAGCTCCAGAATTTTTCCATCACGCTCTTCGAGTCGCACAAACCCAATCAACTCGCTTTCATGGCGAGCTACAAAAAACTCACTGTAATGATCTTCCATTTTGAATTCCTGATCTCCGATCTCCGGTCTCCGGTCTCCAAAATGTCGACTGAGAATATCTGCAATGAGCGGACCTTCAATCTTCTTTGCTTTACTCACGACAATGCCGCTCTTCGCCCACTCCCCCTCCTCCATTTTCCACCCGCCCGCAATGTGACGAAGACGACGCAAAAGCACTTCTTTCAGCGATCGATAGTCGTCGATCATCCCACTGGCCAATGTATGAATAGTGAAGCTGCGATACTGATCGCTGCGGGGTTTTCCATTGCACATCACCACCATGCTCCCCACTGTTTCGGTCCCTCCGGAATGAGAGATGTCGTATCCTTCAATACGCGCCGGGTCGCGCTCGAGTCCGAGTCTATCAACAAGTTCAGACATGGCGGTATCGATATTCCGCTGCTCCGCTTCCCAGCTTGCTTCCGCCTGTTTCGCTTTCTCGTGTGCATTGATTTCCGCCAGTTCCAACAGCTTCGATTTATTGCCGCGTTCAGGAATGCGAATCTGTACTTTTTTTCCGCGCTTTTGGGTGAGAAATTCTTCCAAGGCGGCAAGCCCCTCAAATGGCTCGGCAACAAGAACGCTCTCCGGCAAATCCACCACACTTTCATAATACTGAGCGAGGAATTGTTCAAGCACTTCACCCATCGATTCCGCATTGCCCATAAGGGATAGGTGATGTTCCCCAATCAGTTTGCCCCCGCGTTTTTGCATGACCTCCACATGTGCCTTTCCGGAAAGCAGCGCGACTCCCACCACATCGACATCGTCCCCCGATGTGTCCGACACCAGCTGTCTTTCTTTCATATGCTCCATCATGGTCAAGGTATCGCGAACAGCAGCAGCTCGTTCAAATTTTTTCTGAGACGCACACAACACCATCAATTCTTTTCCGCGCGCAATCACAGGATCGTAATCACCCTTAAAAAAATGCATCACCATATCAATCCGCTTCCGATACTCCTCCTGCGACACAATGCCCGCACAGAGTCCGTTACATTGTCCTATTTGCGAATCCAAACAGGGTTTGAGCTTACCTGTATTAAAGATCGCTTCACGATCGGCTGCATCACGATTCAGTGTATCCAATGATCCTTTGCACGATCTCCACCCGAAGAATTCGTGCAGCATATCCAATGTTTTTCGTACTTCATACGGACTAAGGAACGGCCCAAACCAACGAGCGCCATCCTTTTCCATTTTCCGAATAATCTCCACGCGCGGATAGGACTCTTGCACACTAAAACGCACATACACATAATTTTTATCATCCTTCATAAGAACGTTATATTTCGGACGAATTTCTTTGATGAGATTTGTTTCCAAAATAAGCGCCTCCAATTCCGAATTCGTCACCGTCACATCAAAATCCGCAAGCTGCTGAAACATCGATTGTTTCCACGGACCTTGGGTCCCCGCCGCATTCGCCATGACATAACTCTTGAGTCTGTTCCGCAGATTTTTGGCTTTCCCTACATAAATAATCGTGCCGTCTTTATCCAACCAACGATAGACGCCGGGCTTGGTGGAAGCACGCGCGACACGCCGACGAAGCTGAGTAAGGACTGGATCCTGGGAAGAGGCCATACAACTATTTTAGCTGAATTACGATTTATGATTTAGGAATTATGGGTAAAAAAGAAACTGCCCTTCTTAATTCGTAATTCATAACTCATAATTCCCATCAGTCCTTCCCCTTCACCTTATCCTCGACCTTCCATCAATCACCGCCATCGTCCTCAACTACAAAACCGCCCGCAATACGGTGGCTTGTGTGCATGCGCTCGAAAAACAGACAATTGCAGACAAGTTGGATATTCTTGTGATCGATAATCATTCCGATGATGATTCGATTGGAATTATCCGCAACCGCCTGAGCCACCTGCCGCATGTTCGTATTCTGGAGACAGCAGAAAACATTGGATACGGGAATGGGAATGCAATCGGTATGAAACAGGCCGCCACTCCGTACGTCCTTATTATTAACCCTGATAACGAACTGCAACCGGATGCACTCGAAATAATGCTGAAGGTCATGGAAAGTGACTCAACGATTGGTATCGCTGCCCCGAAACTCATTCACGAAGACGGAACGGTACGCGACTCCGCTCGCAGCTTCCCCAGACTGTTCGATACCATCATTAAACGCACGTTTCTCTCGTCTATTTTCCGCAAACGCATGGATTTTTACCTCCAACGCCACTTCGATACCAATGCCGCACGCGATGTCGATTGGGTTGTAGGGGCTTGTATTCTGATCCGCAGTGAACTTTTACAGAAAATCGGCGGTTTTGACCCGCGTTTTTTCTTGTTCTTTGAAGACATGGATCTCTGTCGCAGGTGCTGGAATGCGGGTTTCCGAGTTCGCTACGTACCGGAAGCAGTGGCGGGCGATAGAAAACGCAGACTGAGCGAGGGGGGTGTTTTATCGGTTTTGCTCAAAAAAACAGGCCGTATTCACGCAATCAGTGCTGTACAGTATTTCTGGAAATGGCGATCTTAAGGTCAAGGTTAAGGTTAAGTGTAAGAGGTTTGTTTATTTTCCTTAACCTTATCCTCACTCTTGACCTTATAAAACAGGCTTGCATTCAGAAGGCCTCTGCCTTATCCTGACGCCCTATTTTGCCAATTCACCTATGTCTAATAGTGTCGCCCTCACAGCATCGACTCGCGCCAAGGATGCCAACGTCAAAGATCTCCGCAAGGCAGGTCAGGTTCCCGTTGTGGTCTACGGAAACAAGCAGGAAAATACCATGCTCTCCATTGAAGAGAACATGCTGAAGAAGGCTCATCTCAAAGCCGGAGAAAGCACACTTGTTGAATTGGATGTTGATGGAAAGAAAATCCCGGCCCTCTTCCACGCAGTGGATTTGGATCCTGTGTCCGATCGTATGATCCACGTCGACTTTTACGCAGTGGACATGAAGAAAGAAGTGGAAGCAGAAGTACATATTCGCTACGAAAACGAATCCCCTGTCGTCAAAGACGGTGCGATTCTGGTCAACGCCATGCACGAAGTTCTCGTACAGGCTCTCCCTTCAAAACTCCCCCACGATCTCGCACTCGACTTGAGCAAGCTCACAGAAATGGGTGGCACGCTCACCGTTGCAGATATCATTATTCCTGAAGGCGTGACTATCTTGTCTCCGCTCGATGCCGTTATTGTGATTGCACAGGAACCGCGCAAGGAAGAAGTGGTTGAAGTCGCTCCTGCTGCCGATGCAGCCGCTGCAGCTCCTGCCGCTGAAGGCGCAGCACCTGCCGGTGATGAGAAGAAAGAGTAAGTATTCCCTTTGTATGCAAAAGCCCGGTCATGAAAATGGTCGGTTTTTTTTATGTAAAATTTTCTGCCTTATACTTTCTTCACCCGCTTCTTCTTCACCACTTCTCTTTCTTCACGTAAAAATACCGGAAGAATAAGGGGCTCTTTCACGCCGGGAATCTGCTCAAGAATAGGTAAATCCTCCAAAGCAATTTTCCCAATATACAGACGGCGCAAATCATTTCCCTCGGCCACAAAGTGTTCAATGGCACGAAGCCCGCGGAAATACACAATGCCGCGCGTAAACCCTCCGGGTTCGACCGTGTGAATAAGACCGCGCTTCATATCGATTGCCTTGGTAAGAGCTTTATCCAAATCGTACCCCAGCTCTTCATGTAAATACTGACGCGTATCCGCAAACGAATGCTCCAGCGCAAACGCCGTTCCCAAGATGTTACGCGCAGGACCGTACCTCTTTTCATGATGCGGTGAAAGAAAACGATTCTGGTTATACACCGCAAGCCCTTCCTGTGTATCCATGTAATTGGCAAAACCGCGACGGAAAAGGTCGTACGGCTGGTGTGTCCCGTTTTCGGATGTAAGAACGTGCGTTTCTATTTCATGCGCAATAAGACCGGCTACATCGTCTTTATCGAACTGTGCATCGCGACGGATATACACCGACTTACTCCCGACAGTCACGCGGGCGACAATGTTTTCTCGGAGTTCCACATGCCAATCATGCAATCCATAGCGCGTAAGAACATCTTCAAAAAGCGGGAGGACACGCTCAGCAGAAACCAAGCCTGAAGGAAGAGGAACGTCGCACGCTTGCTGACTCCGCAACACCGATGTTGCGGCAGACAGAAGAACGGATGTCGGTTGACCGTAAAGTGCGCTGCATGCTTCGGTAAATGCGCGCGTGTTGCCGCGTGCACGAAGAACCGTCATACGTTGCAAGAGGTCCCGACACTTTTTACGGAGCAAGAGTCCCAGCGGTGAATCATCCGGAGAGAGTGCCAAAAGACGCGCCTCCAATTCATTCATGTCCACGTCCACGGGTTGATATTGAAAGACGGGATTGTAGCGCATGTCATCCAATGCACGCGCGCGTTCCTCAAAAAGATTCTCCGGTTTCACATATTTCAAAAGCAATAAATCGTGATCTGCTTGCGATAAAAATCGATCAATCGCACGCAAATCTTCTTTCACTCCGGCATGCATAAGCGGTGTATGCGTCTTCACGGGGTCGATGAGAAATCCCGCAAGATCGCGCCGACCAATGACGGCGCGTACGTCTGCAGGAACAATTCCCGTATGCACCAAAGTCTGAATTTTTCGTCCGCCGAGTGCAAATTTTACGCGATATCCTTCTTCGTTCTCCTGCTTAGTCACGCCTCCCATCCCCTGCAATTCACTCAGTAAATCCGCTGCAAAAATGGTACGTTCCACCTCCGGCGAAAGTAACGCGGGAACATCAACCGTGGCACCCATGCCCGCAACGGAAATAAGTTCATGCGTGCCAAGAACCGGACGATTATCTTCCAATAACATTTGATGCGTCTGCAATTTCTGACCAAACAAATCCAGCGCCAAACGTACGCCCTTCTCCGGCGTCCCGACATCAATCCCGGACACGCGTTCCAACCTGGAGCGTAGTGGCGCCAAATTCGCCACCTGCACCATCAGTCCCGCGCGGGCATTGACTTCCAAGAGTGCGGGGCCCATATCGGCATCAATGGTCAGATCCACCGCCAAATAACCGATATTCGTGTTGTACTGAATACGCGATGCAATAAGCAGCATTTCCTCCCAACCGGGAATTTGAATACCGGCCGGACTTCCTCCGTGCGGCAGTTCATGAATGACTTTATTGTACTGAGTGGCGTACGTGGTCACGCCCTTAGAGATGTCGATTCCTATGCCAATTCCCCCCTGATGCACGTTGGCTTTACCCCCACTTTCGGCAGTGGGAATGCGAAGCATGGCCATGACGGGCACAAGATTAAATACCACGATACGAATATCCGGAAGTCCTGCGGGGTGGAACGGCGCAAAGCATCGATCGGCAATGAGAATTTTTTCAAAGAACGCCGTGTCTTCACGCCCGTTCACGGAAAACTTTCCATCCAAAATATCCTCAATATGCTCGCGCATTTTCTCTTCGGTTATGGGCCTCTTCCCCTGCTCCAAAAACTGACCGGCAGTGAGCGGAGCCGAACTACGTCCACGTAAAATAATAATTCCTTCTCCGCCAAATCCGTAATTGGGTTTTAGGACGCACTCATCGGGCAGACTTTTAAAATCGAACGTACGCAACTGTTCCCGCGATTCAATCCTGGCATAAATCTTTGCAACGGGCACGCCGCGTGCAGCCAAAAATGCCTTCGTTTTCAATTTATCATCAGCAAGCGCAACAGCTTTCCGCGGATTATACGGCTTAATATAGAGCAGATTGCGGGCATTTAAACCCAAGATGCCGCTGTTTGAGACGAAGGGGAACATGTTCGCGAGTTATCAGTTACCGGTTATCAGTTATCAGGATAATAAATGAGACAGATGGAGGTTTAGATTAAGATGTATAATAATTCCTTACCCTTAACCTTTTCCTTGACCTCATTCTTCCTGGAGGTGCTTAAAGACTTCGCGGAAGCGGATATATTCCATAAGCCTCAGACCGGTCCAACGCCCTAGAATAATGTCGACAATCACGGTAAGCAGAATAACTTCCGGGTACGCAAGAACGAGAGACTGGAACACATCCCATTGCACAATAAAGACGCAAATAAGTGATGCCGCGATAGTTTCGAGTACGCCGATAATGGCAGAACGCCATCCCTCTTCCGTTTTGAGTGCGAGGAAACTTTCGGAAAGCGTGCTCATAATGAGCAAGATAAAAATCGTTTCACGCGAAAATGTAATGCCATAAAACGCGCTCACACCCATTAGAATCAACAGCGTAAAACTCACTACCGTCAGAATGACCGCTACTTTCGGAATATACAGCAGCCGCCATCGCTTCATGATGGTGCGCGTTCCGTACCCGGTAAAGAGGATGAATAGCAAGAAAAACACACCCAGTTTCCACCCCAATGCCAAGAAACTAAGAGCAATAATGGATGGCGTGTACAAACCGAAAGTCGTAATACCAACCACCTGTTTCAAGAACGCAAGAATCATCGCGATGAACGGCAATACGAGCAGCAGAATAACCGTCTGACTGGGAACACCTTTTGTGAGCATTGCATTCACGAGCGACGACAAAACGTTCCACGGACGCAGGCCCGCAGTGGCTGCATTGATGCTGAAATATTCAAGATCACGCTTCCCCAGTTCTTGCAAAAAAGCATCGATAGAAGAAGACGTAAGAAGCGGATCAATCGCCTCTTTGCGTGTAAGCAAAATCTGCTGCGGACGCAAAACGGAATACGGACCGCGGGCCGTGCGTGAGAGCGCAGACAGACTGCCGTCCGTCAGAAGAACAATCGTTTGGTTATGAAGCCCGGCCAAAAGATTTTCATTCCCATTCACGGCGCGAAGCAAGGACTGCAGTCCTGAAATTCCTTCGGTCCACAAAATGATGGCATTTGCACCGGCCATAGAATCTGCTTGTTCAGACAAAAGCATACTCAACGCCTCTTCATCCCCGAGAGGCGAAGCCGACATATCGGGCTGCAGGATGCGTAAAAACACACCTGCATCGGAAGCAACTTTTTCATGAATCGCCAATTTTTCAGGCGGGATAGAGGGAGCGGCCACAAGAACAATTTTGCGATTATACACATTCACCACATGCGTAAATTCCGATGTCTGCGTGTCCCCTGCTGCATTCTTGGAAGCCACAACCAAACGGAACATCAGTGAGCCGGCAGTTTCCGGCGTATACACTGCTTCCACTGTCTCACTGATAGGCTGCGCTTTTTTTTGCACATACCACTTATACGACAGCGTGCTGCCGGAACTGCGACTGACTGTTGCATCCAACACAATGGTACGACCGATGGCAACGTCGTCCGGACCGGTAATGACGCCCTGCAATGCAGAAGCCGATGACGAAGAAACGGCAAGAACGGAGGGATTTCCCTGTGCAAACACAGGAACGGCAATTGTACAAAGCAAAGAGACTAGAAAACCGGCGGACAAAATACGCATAAAAGAAGATGTCACGGAATTAAGCGGCGAGAGTGCGAGCGGAACTGCGGCTGCGCTGAGCGCGTCCTTTGCGGCTGTTCAATTCTTTATACTTTACAAGCTGCGGCTCAATTTTCTCCGCCGCACGATCAAATGCCTCCACCACATCCGCTTTTCTGGATTCTGCACGGAACTGCTTCTTCGGTAATTCGATGGTAATCATCACTTTTACGCTATCTTTCTCCTTTTTCGTATCCCGACGCTCCGCTTCCACGCGAATAACCGACGATTCGTCTTTTAAGCGGCTACAATACGTCGCCAATTTACCGATTTTCCGAGCAACGGCTAAAAGCTCCTTATCCGTATATTTGAGCCCTTTTTCGAAGTGTTCGATATGCATAGAATAAGGGGGAAAAGAACATCCTGCATCCTACCATAACCGGCCAAAAAAAGCCTGATATTGCTGCAAAAAGCGATTTGTGCTACAATAATGAGATTATTTCCAAACACACACATGCCAAACGCAGCCGAAATAAAGATTACTGAGCTGGAACAAAAACTGGAGGAGCATAAAGATAAAATGACCGATGAAGAATATGAAGAACGTGCGCAAAAACTGCGCGACGAAAGAGAGCAGGCAGAAGAAGACAGCGATAAAGTAGATGAGGCGGCACTTGCTGATTTGGAAACGGAATTAGCAAATCTAGATGAAGCGGAAGATCCTCCGCCAGCTCCTCCTGCAGCTCCTCCCGACGACAAAGAACCTGCCTTACCTGCAGGTGCAAAACCGCCGAATATTTTTATGAGAGGAATGGAAAAAGGAAAGAAAATGCTAGAGGATGCAGGAACAGGCACCCTGAAAATGATTAAATCCATTCTCATTATGATGGGAGCAAAAGATTGGGCAACGGGACTCGAGAACTACATCGATAAAGGTGAAGTGCGCGATCTCCTAGGCGACACCTTTGGTGAAAATGCCAAAGTAGTTAAATCAAAAAACGACGACAGAGATATAAGAAAACTGAAGCGCCAGTATACAAGAGCATTAAATAAAAAAATGGATGGGCTTTCCGATGAAAAAAAGGCAGAAATGAAAGAAGATTACACATTCGTTACTTTCTGCCAGGAAAGAGCGAATAAGGTTACTCTGCCTGCCGGTGTCGGAGGAAATAAACCTGAAATCAGTATTGGCTTTCTTATAGATGATAAAGAGGAGGAGGAAGTGGAAGAAAAAAACCCGGATGGGACACCTAAAGATTCGAAACCTGCTGGAGATGCAGAAAATAAAGAATGGAAGGAATCAGCAGAGCTGAAGAATGCAAAATATATTTTTGCACTCACAGAAGCGCTGAACACTGTGGCACCAGGGTGTATTCAGGCCACATTTACAATGGAAAATGCCATCTCCGGGGAAATTAACGATCTTAAAAAGGGGCAAAAAACCGAACGATTCAGTCAGACGCTCACAAGAAAAATAGAAGATTTCCTAACGCAAGACGGCGACTGGAACCAAACCACGGGTCTCAGCACCGCTTCGTATCTCATGGGAACATACGATGAAGCACCATCGGTAAAAATTCTGGGTATTGAATTAGATGAGGGCACTCTCGAAGAACGTGATGGACACAGTTGGCTCTATGATCAAAACGCAATTGATTACTTTGATTCTAATTTGCACAACAATCCTCAAGTTGCGGTGAATCAACTTCTAGAACATAAATTCACGACTGGATTGGCCAGTAAAATGATGCCTAAAGTTCAAGCTGCACTTAAAGGAAGTTTGCAGAAATATAAACTCCTTACACCGGAAGCACCCCCTGCAGTTCCTCCGGCAAAATAATCCCCTTTCATTATGCCAAACCCAAACCCCTCACCGGAAACCCAGCCTGCACCGCAGGTTGAAGCAAAACCCACGTTGCGCGGCCGTATTGAGAAAATGAATACGGAAGCCGAACTGGATATTTTGCTTCAGGAGGTTGAGGGAAAAAAGAGCGGTGTGGAAGAAGAAATTCGTGAGCAAGCAACGCAGCAGGCGCTTGAACAGCGTATGGAAGAAGTGGGTGTACAAGAAACAACCAAAGAACGTTGGAAGAATCTGCAGCAAGCCATCAATATGGATTCGAATTCCAAAGAAGTGGCGGATAAAGCGGAGAAGAAATTCCTGGCAAATATGATTGAGAAAGGAGGCACATGGGCCATTATTGGAGGAATCGGACTGTCTATTATGGCGTGGCTTGGATTTGGCAAAGCGAAAGAACTTCTGAAGAGTATTAAAGAAAAAGGGTACCTGCGCACAGCTGCAGAAGGTGCAAAAAAACATCCCATTTTTACGGCTTTTGTAGGAACGTTGGGACTCAAAGTTGGTTATGACTCCTTTAAGTATCTGCAGAATAACGCAGGACCTATTACCGAAGCGATTGCCGATAAAGCAAAGGAGGCAGGTGTGCCGGGAACAGAGATGGCAAAGACCGTTGCGGATCAATTGCGCAATGTCGTAGGCAAAGGATTTGATATGGGAATTTCCGGAACAGTGAAAGGAATTTGTTACGTACTGGGTGGATCGTACGATGAAGAAACGGGTGTAGTCACCATTGGCAATAACGTTCTCAAGTCCCCCGTTCTTCTTGCGTATCAGGCGGGTGTTCGCCGCCGTGGAACAGAATCATTAACCGGAGGCGCAACAAAAAACGGCTACTCACGCTTGTTGGTAGAAAGCAGATTTTCCGCAATTATGAATCAAACAACGGATGCAGGACTCAAGGCATCTACTGCAAACTCCTATAAGAAACTGATGGCAAAGCGCGGACTGGAACTGCTGAATTCGCCGAATCTGGACGCGGCAGGAGAAGCAGAAGTGAAACGCATTATGAATGCGCTGGGACCGGACATGAAATTGGAAGGTCACGAACTTAGCAAAGTGCAGGCAAGCGCCGAAGACACACGGAAACATCTGGAAGAAATAGAGAGCGGCATGAAAGTGCAAAGCGCCGAGGAAATTAAAAAATTCAATCAATTAAATGACGAACTGAAAAACAAAATGCTGGAAGCAGAAGAGCGCATTAAGAGAGGAGATATAGTAAAAGGAACGGAAGAAAACTATAAGAAACAGGTAGCTGAAGAAGTAAATAAACGCATGCAAGAATTTCACGATGATATGGCTGCAAAGAAAATGACACTGGGTATGGAATACGAAGGAGCCATCAATGCGGTACAGAGCAATATTGAAGGACATGTCGTCCACGATCTGGACGGTGCAACGCAGGGAAAAACCGGCATGTCCGGTGGGCTCGAAAAGACGACAAAGTTTGCTGAAAAAATGGGATATAAAATGACAAAAATTCCCGGTGCAAAATACGTTCTGGGTGGAATTATCGGGTATTCCTTCCTGCCTCTTATTCTGGAAGGAGGAGCGGCACTCAGATCCGGAGAAAAAGGAGAAGCTGCGAAACAAGCATTCATTCTGGATGCAACGGATGCAGGTATCGGATTCATTCCGGTTGTAGGTGAACTCAATGACTTCCGTGCCGCCGTAATGGGAACAGACTTGAACGGACGTGAGCTGGATACATGGTCACGCGTTACCGCAGGCACCATGGGAACATTGGGTACGGCATCCCTTGCACTAGGATTCTTCACAGGTGGAGCATCCGTCGTAGGATTCAGAGCATTGCGCGGTCTCATGGCAACAAGAAAGGCGGTGAAAGCAGCCAGACTTGCTGAAGCAGGTGTCACCTCTGCAAGCGTGACAGCCAAGGGGGTAAAGGCCATTGAAGCTGCGAGCGACAGCGCAAAGGCTGTCGATAAAATGTATGAAATTACCAAGACACAGAAAATTGCGCGCACCGGCTTGAACGTTGTACGCAACGCTCAACGTGGGATGCAAATTTATACCTACGGTGCACTCGGTTGCAGCATGGTTTCCGGGGTAACCGAAGTCTATAACTCCGCAGAAGGTATGGTCGGATTTGCTCAACAGAAAGCACTGGGCGGCATCAATGCCGCGGAAGAATTTGTGAATAACAAAATGCCCGCAACTCCGTAAAAAACATGGCAGACACACCTACTCCTTTCGGCAAACACCTTAAATCCGTCGCAACGTATCTCACGCGTTGGGTGCGCTCGAAGCCAAAGCCGGACGTTGTAGAAAAAAAAGTACAACCTATTGTCCTGAAAACAGAACCATCGATTCCAGAATCCCCCAAGCGTCGCGCCGTGACTTCGGTCGCTACACGCGCCAACCGCGCTCCTGCTGCAAAGAAAGAAATCGCTCAAAAAGAGGAAGTCATAGAGGAAGAGCCTCTTCCTATTGAAGTAAAAGCAGAAACAATAGAAGAAAAGACAGAAAAAAATACAGAAGCAGCAACGGGCATTCTCCTGTCTTTCCCGGAAGGAAAAAACCTCGTCGGACAATCTGTGGATATGAAGGTAGGCGGCAAAACACATAATCTGATTATCCGTACAGACAGCCTCTTCCTGGATGCGCAGAAGCACATCGTATCTGCCAGCGGAGGGGCGCTCGGTGCCGATGTAGAACTCGATATTCTAGACTGTGTACGATCGGGAAATACGCTTACTTTGAAGGTAGGAGCATTTGGAAAAGATGCAACGATGCTCTGGACCGAAAGCGAATGGGAAGATGTAATCGAGATGCTTCTCCGTGGCAAAACCTGCAAATGCAAAACAGACCGCGGACAAACGCTGGAAATTAAACGGAATAATTATTGATGCTATTCTGTACGTACGGGTTTGGCATGCCAAACCCCTACCGAAAATTGATCCTTACCCTTAACCTTTCCCTTCACCTTAGATCAACCATGTTTCTCCTCCGCCAATACATCTTCTTGATTCCCCTCCTTGTCATGATCCTCTCGGATATGACGAAGGTTGGCATTGAATACGCGCGCACCGGCGACTGGCACAGAGGCATTTTTCGTTCGGGCGGCATGCCAAGCAGTCACTCCGCATTTGTCACGTCGCTCCTGATGGTCGTAGCACGCAGAGCGGGCATCGATTCCGTATCGTTTGCGATCGCCTTCGTGTTCGCCTGTATTGTCTGGTACGACGCCATGAGCGTTCGCCGCGAAGTGGGACTGCAGGCAGAAATGCTGAACCGACTCCAAAACTGGACGCACTTTTCAGAGCGTGTCGGTCACTCCTTCAAGCAAGTTATTGCGGGAATCGCGTTCGGTGCGATTGTTACGCAAATAGGGATTTGGCTTAGTTGAGGATTCCGATGATACCGACGATACCGAAGATTCCGAGGAATTTTTAAAAAATATATTCAAATAATCATCGGAATCCTCGGATTCTTTGGAATCTTCGATTTCCTTGGCTCCCTAGATTATCTACGAGAAAATCTCTGCAGCTTCACTGAGCTTTTTCATCACAGTTTCACCGGTCTTCCGGTTATAGACTTCCATGTTGTTCTCTGCGAGCGTTTTTGGCGAAACCAATACACGCAGCGGCACCCCGATCAACTCTGCATCGGCCAGTTTAAATCCGACGGATGCATCAATGCGATCATCCACTAAACACGTCTTTCCCATGGCGATGAATTCTTTTTCGAGAGCGAGCGCCGCTTCAAAAGAAGCATCGGTCTTTTCACGCGCAACAGGGACAATATGCACCTGTGCAGGAGCAATGGAAGCAGGCCACATCAGTCCGCGATCATCGGACATTGCTTCGGCAATGATGCCCATCAAGCGAGAAATACCGATTCCATAGCAGCCCATAATCACCAGATTTTTGGAGCCGTCTTGCGCGCTATAAGAGACATCGAACGCAGAAGAAAATTTCGTACCGAGCTTGAAAATATTCGCTGCTTCGGATGCTTTTTCTTCACGGAATTCCGTGCCTCCGGTTACGGGACACACCGTCACACCTGCTTCATAAATTTCTTTATTGATGGCAATGCGTTTTCCCTGCTTTTCCGCTTCCACGCTGATATAAATGATGTCTTCGCCGTTTGGCAAAACAACCTGATATTCATGTGAATACTGGGAAAATGTACCGCCGGATGCATACGTAAGATACGTGACATCGGTCAGTCCCAAACGCGCAAATATTTTGTCGTACGCACCCTGAACCACTTCATAATAGCGATCCAAATCTTCCTGTGTTGCATGGAAAGAATATAAATCTTTCATCAGGAATTCGCGCCCGCGGAGAATGCCGGATTTTGCACGCAATTCATTCCGGAATTTGGTCTGAATTTGATACGCGGCAAACGGCAAATCGCGATACGAATTCACGTACTGCTTTGCAATAGGGGTGACCAATTCTTCGTGCGTAGGATTCAATGCGTACTCCGTATCGTTGGCTGCAGGCACATGAAAAAGAACATCGAAGACGTTGTGATCCCACCTATTCGTCTTCTCCCAGTTTTCTTTGCCGGAGAGCGAAGACATCAAAATTTCCTGTCCGCCGATACTGTCCATTTCCTCACGCACAATCTGTTCCACCTGACGAAGGACCCGGAGTCCGAGCGGCAGATACGAATAGACGCCCGCCATGGTCTTATGAATAAATCCTCCGCGTACCAGCAGATCGGCGTTTTTACTGGACGCGTCCGACTGGGAATCCTTGGAGGTTTTGGTGAAGAGTTGAGAGAGATACATAAAAGAGAGGAATGCGCATATGGTAGGCTAAAGGGGTTTTTCGCACAAATAAGCTGAATTGGGGTATATTGATAATATTAACAAAATATTGTATAATATATACATATGACACACACAAAAGAAACACTTGGACATGATCCCCTTTCTGTAAGCAGAGAAGAAATTTTTGCCTTGAAAGAAGGAAATCGCCATTTGCGTTCACAAGGAATGCAGGCTTTCGCCCTGGAAAATAAAGGTGAGGACTTACGAGCGCTCGTAAATGGCATGTCTTCTTTTGAAACATTGTCCAATGGCGTCTCTATACGTATTGATAGTCGTGAAGAAGGCAAGAGAGAGGATGTTAATTACGAAAAACTTCTTCAAATACATGAAAACGCTTTGTCCTTAATGAAAACAGCGCAAGCTACCACAAGCGCAATTCGAGATGACGATGCTATGTATGATATCTATTCAGGGAGTGCAGATGCATTGCAGAGTTATATTGGCACATTTAAACCGGAGGTCTATGAGACAGGAGAAGGCATTCAAGTTTTTGAAAACAGCATGGAAAGAATATATAAAGCAGGAAAATATCCCGAGGATCCTCGCAGCGTATTAATCAAAAAAACAGACTACAGAGGAGGCGGACGCGAAGTCATTTATGAAGATTTCAATAAATTGGATGCTGAAAAACAAATGGAGATTCGCAGAAGAATAAAAGAAATCGGCCTGGAAGTAGCGCATGCAACCGCAGCCGGCATCGACTTTGCGCGAGCATATCAAAGGTTCCGTGAAGAAATTAAAAAGAAGCAAACGCCGGAACTTGCCGCCATACACCAAAAAATGCTGCAGATGACTATTGAATGTGCAAACGTGGACGGTGATGACCATGCAAAAGCAATAAAAGCCGGCGAAGGATTTGGAATGGAACCGACTTCCATTATACATATGTCACAATTTTTGCGCTCACTGGGAAACGGGCGGGGCGGACATCAACTAACCGCCTACTTTGCAGCTCCTGAAAACGTCCGAAGCTGGATTGAAAGCATTCTCAGAGAAGCAAAAGCCGATAGCAAAGATAAATTCACGGGGAAAACTGATGAAAAATTGGTGAAAGAATTCGCCGATGCTCTTAATGGTGTCGTTATAGAACGCGCACCTTCGAGAGTGGATCCGAAGAAAGAAGCAGGTAAAAAAGCAACTATTAATGCAACGAAACAAGGCCTCTTGGGGAAGTTGGGCTCACTCTTCGGAATTGGTACAAGAGTCAATCAAGACAAAGACATCAAGTATTAACGCAGTAACGCAAAAAATACGAGCGCCGCAACAATTCTGTACACGCCAAACGCCACGAACGAATGTTTCTTCACGTAGCCCAGCAACCACTTGATGCTGATACACGCAACGATAAACGACACCACGAACCCAATTGCGAGTAACCCGGATTGATCAAAAGACATTTCGTCGCGGTGTTTTACAATGGAAAGAAGCGTGGCGGCCAGCATAACCGGCACCGCCAGCACAAACGAGAAATCGACGATGGCTTTGCGACTGACTCCCAGAAGCACGCCCCCCACAATCGTGGCACCGCTCCGGGACACGCCGGGTATAACGGCAAGCGCCTGGCACAAGCCGATGAAGAAAGCCTGCTTGTAGCTGATATCCTGCATCTCCGCGGCATCCGTCTTCAAGGGACGATGGAATTTTTCGAACGCAATCAGTATCAAACCACCCAAAAAGAGTGACCAGAGAATAGTGGGAATGCTGTCGAAAAGGACGTTACGAATGATTTTTTCGAGCAGAAATCCGATGATAGCCGTAGGAATAAAAGCGACGATAATTCGGAGCATCACGTCTTTCCGAAGAAGCAGAGATTTCCAATAAAACACGACCACGGAAAGAATGGCACCCAATTGAATAACAACTTCAAAGGTCTTTAAAAATTCCGTCTGCTCCAGCTTCAGAAGTGCGGACACCAGAATGAGATGCGCCGTAGAAGAGATAGGCAAAAACTCCGAAAATCCTTCAACAATTCCAAGTAAGAGTGCGTGCAGAGCGGTCATAGAAACGGAGCATACGCCAACCGTCTCATTTACTGCAAAACACTTCCCGTACTATAAATGGCTTGGAACGGCTGATATTTATACTCTTTTCCGAGCACAATCCGCACAATACTTCCGGTTGCCGTCGTTTCATGTGCGTCTTGCTGGGAGACGGTCATGTGCAGAAGATTGCTGAAGAATCCCGCGACGGGTTTATTGGAACCATGTGTGAATGTAATAAACGACGATGCCAACACAACCTTCTTTGTTGCTGCCGTCTTTTTCTCCGGCTTGGGAGCGGGATCCAAAACAAATCCATACCGCCGCAGTTCGTTTTCCAAACGGTACGCAGCAAGCGTGTTGGCAGATACATTGATAACCTGCACATGTGCACCGGACAAATACAAATCGCGGTGATGAACAAGGAAGGATGTAAAGGCACGAATTTGTCCCCAGCCCGTTTTATCGGTCGGGAGCGTAGACGGAATAAGAACGTTTGCTCCTTCGTATTCGGCAGGATCGGCAGAGTAAATGAAGCCTCCTGCTTTTGCATCTGCGTAGTCGCTTCCTGCATTAAAATTAATCTGCATGGTGATGAGATTCTGCATGGAAAGCTCTGCGCCGATTTGCGTAAGACCCAAAATTTCCTGCGTGGTCATAGTGGTCTGGACATGATTCACGACGGTCTTCAGAAGCGCGGTGACCGATTCAATCTGCTGGAAGCGATTCATGTTCTGAATGCGTTCGGAGAGCGCACGAAGCAATTGTTGCTGACGCGCGGAGCGATCAAAATCTGTTCCGCTATGACGACTGCGTGCATACCGAAGTGCGGTTTCGCCGTCAAAATGCTGCAGTCCCGCATCTACATGGAAAGTGCCGGTCACCCCTTCTTCCAATGGATACGTGTAATCCGTGAGCGGTTTTTCGACCGTAACATCCACTCCTCCCACTGCATCAACCGCTTCCGTAAACGCGGTGAAATCACTTTTAATCACTCCATGAATATCGATGCCCATCTTGCGCCCCATTTCCTCTCCCAGTTCTTTCAGAGCCAAGGTAGAAAGTTCTGCATCGGATAATTTTTTATGCTGCGACCGAAGCAAATTTTTCTCGTACACATACAGGGTGTTAATGCGACCGTCCGGAAGATTCTTATTCCCGGACACATAGAGATCACGCGGAATGGAAAGCAAAACGGCGCTGCGGGTAGAAGGATCAATGCTTGCAATAATCATAGTATCCGTTAAATCGGCACCATCATGGTGCTTGTCTCCCACTCCCAAAAGAAGAATATTCGTATGACCGTGTGCGTCCTGCGGAGGTGCGGCACCCATAATGGATAACACGCCGCGCGTTGCAGCCACGCGAAGAGGAGCAACAGTGACAATAATCAAAACGAGAGCCAGAAGAATGGCAAACCCTAAAAGTGTAAACGTTATAATCCGGCCGAGGAGCGGTATGAATGGCAAAACCGCTTTCTGCGTGTCATTTGCTGTCATGAGCAATCAGTATAGCAGAAAGTGTAAAGACCGCAGCAGGAAGCCCGAAAAACACATCAAAATTCACAAAAAAATGGTGTATGATACAGTTTCAGGAACTTTCCGTTGATCTATGAATATTCGCGCATCGCACAACGCAGAAGAAGACTTCTCACGGGCGTTTGAAGAGTTTAAAGACGAGATTTTCCGTCATTGCCATTTTATTGTGTTCAATCGCGAATTGGCACTGGAAATCATGCAAGATGCATTCATGAAAACATGGCAATACATTGCAGACGGAAACGATATCGACAATATTCGCGCTTTTCTTTATAGGGTTTCATCCAATCTTTGCTTCAATTATAAGCGCAAGAAAAGCGAGGCCTCGCTCGATGCACTGCAGGAAGCCGGTTTCGATCCCCCGTCTGAAGACGAACGCCTGAAACGTGATGTCATTGCGGAGGATCAGGTGATGTCTGTTTTACAGAGCATTGAAGAACCCTACCGGACCGCAGTCAGTATGCGCTATATCCAAGGCCTCTCTCCGGCAGAAATCGGAGAAATTCTCGGTGAATCTGCCAATACGGTTTCCGTGCGTATTACGCGAGGAATCAAACAATTACGTACGCTTGTCCCCCATGGGTAATATTGAAGAATTTTTTGAACCGGCTAAAAAGCTCTGTTTAAGCGAAACAGAGCTGTCTACATGCCGCAAACGCATGATGGATGAAATGCAAAAGAAACCGGTAAGAGCAGGAGAAACCCCGTGTCTTACAGACGATATGACCGACTTTGACCCCCGTCTCATCACAAGCGCGCAAACCGTTCGCCTCTCCACCGAAGAATCCGAACGTGCTGCAACTATTCTGCGCGCCTTCATGAAAGATCATCCGGTCAATATGGCGGCAGCCATTCGTAATCATGAAAAAAAAGAGCGGCCTTCTCTGTGGCGTTCATTTTTTGCATTCCGCTCTACACCAAGTTTTGCAGCGGTATTGCTCTTGGTACTGGGCGGAGGAAGTTTATCCTATGCAGCGGAATCCGCGCTGCCGGGCGATCCTCTGTATGCCGTAAAAGTACATGTGAATGAAGAAGTACATGCGGCCTTTTCTCTTTCAACCGAAGCCAAAGCAAACTGGGAAGCGAAGCGCGCGGAACGTCGCGTAAAAGAAGCAAAACAATTGGCGAACGCGGGCAAACTCACTCCCGAAAAAACGACGGTGCTTGTAGCTGCATTCAATACGCACATCGCCGCGGCTCATACGCGCATACAAGTGATGGCCGATCGAGGTGATCAAGAAAAGGCAGAACGCGTTGGAAAGAAAACGGAAAAAGCACTGCGTGAGGAAGCGGCAACCATAGACGATACCGAAGGCGACATTGCCCTCATCCTAAAAAACGTACAGCGCGCAACGGACGATACCGTCGCCTTGGACTCTTCCATTAACGGCGCCATTGCCATGAACGCCGGAACGGCACCCATGATGATGCAAGGAAATGCAGATGCATCTTCTGCAGACGCTTCAGGATCTTCACAATCACGTACGGACAGCGATCACTCCACAGAGAAAAGCAGCTTGGACAAAGATAAAAAAATAAACGAACATATGCGTATTGAAAAAAGCGACGGCCCTATCGTGGCATTCCAAACAAGCGGCATTCTAAATATGAAAAAAACGAAAAAAGAAAAAGATGAAAGTTCCAGTTTTTCCTCTTCTGGTTGCGGAAGTTCTGCACTCAGCATTAAAAGTACATCCTCATCCTCCCTACATTTTTCTTCTGCATCAGACACTCCCGTCACTGTTGAGATTAAGAATGACGGCAGCATTGATATAAATATGGACGGCATTCCTCAAACGGAAGTCCCCGCAAAAGAAAACACCATCAAGTGGTAATGGCAACACAGACTCGACGTTAGGAGTGGTATAGTTCTTTGTTGTACCACCTTCCTTCCCTCTCCATGGAAACATTTGACGCATTTTTTCTTTCGTACGCAGATATCGGCGTCCTTCTTCTTCGCCTGAGTATTGCCGCAATTTTCCTTGTACACGGTTCCAAAAAACTCGGAAACGTTGCATCCTTTATGGGATTTATTGGCATTTGCGAAACACTGGGGGGACTGGCGATACTCTTTGGATTCCTCACGCAACTGGCAGCCTTGGGCCTGGGTATTATTATGGTGGGCGCCACTTATAAGAAAATCAATGAATGGAAAGTTCCTTTCACGTCTCAGAAAACAACGGGGTGGGAATTGGATCTCATTATTCTTGGCGGATGCATGACTCTTTTGATGCTTGGTGCAGGTGCATACAGCGTCGATTCCATGCTCCTTGGTCTCTAAAATCTTCCATACCTTCGCATGCCCGCTAAAGATCAGACCATTGTTCTTCTAACCGAAATACGCGATCTCCTGAAAGAGAATCACGATACCCTCACGCATACGAAAAAAGCGCAGCAGCGATCATTCATTTTAAAGATCATGTTCAATACCGCGATTGTCATCTTTGTGGGCATTGCGACGTATTACTATTACCACACGTTGGTAGCGTCTTTTGGAGGATGACACTTACTTGAGCGCTTCGGAAAGCGTGGGCTTTCCAGAAACAGCATGATAGAATTTTCCGGATGATCACCCTTCCTCGCACAAAAAAAGAGTGGCGACAATTCTGTATTTTGCTGGTGACGGGAATAATGAGCGTGCGACTTTTATGGCTTCTGTTTGCGCGTGCAGCATATGAATGGCAAGGCGGATTCGAAGGAGACGGACATATTTATATGGCAGTGGGACGCGGGATTCTGAACGGCCTTCTTCCGTACAAAGACCTCTTCGAAACAAAACCTCCCGGCATGTTTGTCATCAGTGCACTCTCGTTACACTGGTTCAACAGCATTGCACTCGGGAACGTCTTGCAAGCAGTCGTTACGCTGGGATTAGCTGCAGTGACGACAGCCGGCATTTGGGTAATCTGCCGACCGCAATGGAAAGATGCACATGGCAAAATCACTATTCTAGCCTCCATTGGCGCCGGTGCGTTCATAGGATTATATGCCTCCATCCGAAGCGGCGGCTTTCAAACGGAATCATTCGGCGCATTTTTCGTGGCGCTCTATTTGCTCATTCTTATTGTTGCAGAAAAAAGACAGAGTTGGCTCCTTCCTTTTTTAGGAGGAATAAGCGTGATGATTGCGGCAGGATTGAAAGAGCCGTTCGTTCTGGGTGCGGCGGGTGGAGCAGTGCTTCTCTTGTCGGGATGGAAAAACTGGCTGCGTCTTTTTGTGTTCCCCCTTGCAGTCGCCGGCATCTGCGGCTTGTTGCTGCTCTATGTAACGGGATGGTGGCAACCCTACATAGATATCTATTTGGGTCACATGTTCGGCAGTCATCTGTCTATTTTCGGACCAACATGGGTACGAGCGCTCTTCATTGAAAAAACATGGTCAGATCTCCTCAATTTTTCCCGACCGCTTGGCTTTGTATTTGCAGCCCTTTTTCTCTCTGCGTGGTGGATGAGCGCCAACGCAGCGGAATCCATGCGTTCAAAAATAGCCTTTTTCCTCTCTGCCAGCATTGCTGCAATCACATTTTTTCTGACACGCAGTATCGTCTTCTCTCTTTTTGCAGCCGGGAAACCTGAATCACAAGCACTTCTGACGGCACTCGGTATACTGGCGGTCGGTTTCGCGCTTCTGGGGGCAGTCAATATTGGGTTTGTAGGAAAAGAAGAAGGACAAAAAAATATCGGCGTTGCTGCACGATTCCTTCTTTTCTTCTATTTGCTTCTGCAAATTAACGGCATAGGTGGCGACTTCGTGGGACATCAGTTTGGCTTCAGCACACCCTTTTACATTGCGCTTTTCCTTGTGTGGACACGGCAACTCCATTCACGCACGCACGAAAAAAGAGGTTGGCTGTTTGCAGTCGGTTGCTTGGCACTCGTCACAGTTTTCTTACCCATCCGTCAGGATGGTGCGCAACTGAATGACTTCTTAAAAGGAGAGACTATTCTGCGCACGGAAGCAGCATCGTTCGATGCAATGCTCACCGCCTGCACAATTGATCGCTATACCATAGTGGGAGAGGTTCCGGTGGATCTGTGGGCGTACACAACGCACTCCCCCATGGGCCCGGCATTCTTTCAATACGCCTTGAATTACCCGCTTACTTGGATAAAACCGGATTCATTTTTTATAGACTCACACCTGTATAACGTGGAAAAAGCATTGGTAGTTGTCGTACCGGAAAAAAATGGACGACCCATTCCAGATGAAATCGTCTCGTACATCCAAACGCATTTCACGCAAACTCCTCCAAGCTGCGCGGGGACCTACAAAAATCCTCCAGGGTCCATTGTGCTCTTCCGCAATTCTTAATTGTCCCGCAGGTCTGCCGCTTTCATCTCTGCACGCACACTGGTGACCCATTCTTTAGCAGGATCACCGCCCCAGAGCATCCACGCAATAAATCCGTTGCTGGGCTTTGCCGCATTGCTAAAGTCTTTCCCCTGCTTATCCACTTCGTGACGGGCAAAAAAGCTGTACATTCGAAGAATGGTGTCGGGAGACAAAGGTGTACGAGCCATGAGCTCTTCTGCTCGGGCCAAACCGACTTCCGTTCCTCCTCGATGAAAAAGTGCACGTAACCGTAACCCTTCCTCGGCGTACTGCGCCACCTTTGGAGGCGGAACGAAATTGATCTGCGCGTAGTTCCCGCCGTGCTTCATACGCAACGCGAACAGAGACCGTAAAACTCCAATGAGTGACTTTGAATTTTAAATCGCTTCTCTTTGGCAATGTTCTGTTCAATGCCTTCCAAATCATCGTGATCCATGGAAACATGCTGCACATTTTTGCATTCGGTGCAGATAAGATGGTGCTTGTGACCGCTGTCGAGCGCAGGTTCGTAGCGCTTCACGCCGTCTTGAAACTGCACGCTTTGGAGTATTCCCTGCTCCTCCAGAAAACCGAGTTCACGGTACACGGTTACCTTATTGGTCTCGAGTCCTTTCTGCACCAAAGTGTCATGCATTTCGAGTGCGGAAAAAGGCTTCTTGGATACCAGTAATTCTTGAACGATCGCTTTGCGAGCAATGGTAATACGGTGACCGTTACTCTGGAGCGCGCCGATGATTGCTTCTTTAGTCATCATAAAAAAACGGAGAATCAAGAACCTGTCCGAAGGCGTTTACAAACGGCGCTTAACAGGAAGAAGCCGATGGCGATCAGCACGATGGTGCCGCCGCTCGAAAGTGCAAGATAATACGCAGTGTATAAACCGCTGATGACAGAAAAGAGAGAGATGCCGACTGCAATGATGAGTGTTTTTCGGAAACTCGTTTCAAACTGCATGGCGGCAATGACCGGAATAATCATCAACGCTCCAATCAAAAGAATACCGACAATGCGCAATGACAAAGAGACTGTGACCGCAGCCAGAACTACAAAAATTCTATTGATGATATGAATGGAAAGTCCGCCCGTTGCCGCTAGTTCTTCATCAAAGGAAATAGACACCAATTCTTTGTAGAGGAACAGGATGACGAATAAAACAAGAATCCCCAAACTGCCAATGATGATGATATCGGTTTGATTTACCGTCGCGATGCTGCCAAAAAGAACACTGTTCAAATTCACATTGAGTCCGTTGGAAGCACTCAAAAGAACGGCGGCCAATGCGAGTCCTCCGGACAGAAAAAGTGCCAATGCAGATTCCCCCAATACTTTGCGATTACTGCGCAATTGTTCCACGGAAAGCGCGGTCAGAACCGACGCAATCATGGCGGTCACAATAGGCTGCAACCCCGTTAAGAATCCCACCGCAACACCCGCGAGCGAGACATGGGCGAGCGTATCGGCCATAAACGAATATCGCCTGGTCACTAAAAATATGCCGATCATGGGCGCAATGACAGCCGTGATGATCCCCGCAGCGAAGGCGCGGATCATAAAGTCGTAGTGGAAGATGCTAAGGAATTCCATATTTTAGTGATGATGGGGATGCTGCAATTCCAACTCTTTACCGTAAAGACGGTGCAGGGTTTCATCCGAAAGAAAATCGTGCGATGAGCAATGACAAAGAATTTTCTGATTCAACGCCAGCACGAACGCCACTTCATGCGTCATCACTTCCACATCATGCGAGACAAACAAAATGGTCAGTCCCAAATCCGCATGTAATTTCTTCAACAGTGCATAGAACTGTTCACGTGATGCCGCATCGACTCCGGTCGTGGGTTCATCGAGGATGAGCAATTTTGGCTCTGCCGCAAGCGCGCGAGCAATAAAGACCTTCTGACGTTCGCCTCCGGACAGCGTGCCAATAATACGTTCGCGCAAATGCCATACGCCGGCCATCTTCATGGAGTTTTCGATAATCGCCCGATCCGCAGTCTTCATACGCCGACCGATTCCAATGCGCGATGCGCGACCGCTTTCCACAATTTCCAGCGCCGTAGCAGGAAAGGGGAAATCCGCCTGCGACACACGCTGGGGAACGTAACCGATGAGCCCGGACTTCCTTGCCTGAATGGGAGACTGTCCAAAAATAGACACACTTCCTTCAGTCGGTCGAAGAAGACCGAGAATAATTTTCAGCATAGTTGTCTTCCCTCCCCCGTTCGGACCGATGACCCCTACGTATCTGCCTTCCGGAATGGCAAAGCTGACATGATCGATAGCTATCTGCTGTCCGTAGAACATGGTGACATGATCCACTTCAATGGCGTTGATGACTGAGGATGATGTCATGGGCACTGCAGAGCGGTACGGAGATTCGTAAGATTGTCTGCCATAAGCGTGAAGTACGTAGCACCATTTGCCTTCTCGTCGGACGTGAGTCCTTCAATGGGGTTCAAGACAAGCGGCGTGGCCCCTATTTCATTGGCAAGGGTTTCCGCGAGTTTTGGACTCACAAGTGTTTCGAAGAAAATATACTGAATGTTTTCACCTTTTGCGAAATCGGCAAGATCGGCAATGCGCTTGGATGACGGCTCTTCGTCCGGTGAGAGTCCGGCAATCGCAAGTGTCGTAAAGTTGTATCGCTCAGCCATATAACGAAATGCATTATGAGACACAACCGCAGTGCGTAACGCACACTGAGCCAAGCCGACACGATATTTCTCATCCAATGCAGTGAGTTTTGCAATAATGACATCTGCATTTTTCACATACGCATCGGCATGAGAAGGATCAATCTGCAGGAAGAGATCTCGCATGCGCTCTGCTTCTTTTTTCATATTCACGGGGCTTAACCATACGTGCGGATCTAAATGTACCTCACTCTCCAAAGAATCATCAGCATGATCAAGATTCTCATGTTCGTCCGTACCCTCGTGCTCATCTACGCCCTCCAATACCGCAATGCCGTCAATCATTTGCAGTGTTTTTACGCCGTTTTGAGCCACATCATCACGCACCTTGTCGGCCCAAGCGTCCACGCCTGCGCCGTTCATCAGAAAAACATCCGCGCTATGGACTTGTGCCAACTGCTGCGGAGAAGGTTCGTAATCATGAGGTTCAACGCCTCCGGGTGTTATTTGCACCACGGATACAAAATCGCCCCCTACCTGCTCCGCCACAAATGCGAGCGGATAAATAGTGGCAACCACGGACAATTTCCCCGTCGAAGGTGTGGGCTGCGAACAGTTTGTTAGCAGGAACAACGCACTCACGACAGGGAGGAAAAGCCGCTTCATAAGAAGAAAGAAAAAGGAATTAGACTGCTGCGTCTACGAGAGTCACGTTCACTGCCTTCTTTCCCTTCGGTCCATCTTCGAGGTCGAACTGGACTTGCTGTCCTTCTGTCAAACTGTCAAAAGATCCTGCGTAGGAAGACATATGGAAGAAGATATCGTCAGAACCCTCAAGGGCAATGAAACCGAAACCTTTATCCATGATTTTCTTGATTTGGCCTGTAGGCATAAAAAAGAGTGTATAAGAGGTAAAAATGATGACGAAGAATCAAAAACTCAAGGCCAACGAGGACATGATAATGCAAATAATTTGCAATTGCAACATATTTTCATTAGAAAATACGAATACGGCTATTGGGCACGCAAAACGTATGATAAGCACACTTTTAAACTGATGAGAATCAGAGCGTCGTGACTCCTTCTGCAAAGTAGGTATCGTTTACAACTTCATGCGGGCGGCTGTTCTCAACCCACCGGAAAAGAGGCTTGGCGGTTTTGTGGTCGGGCACCTGTATTTCACGCGCATTCTGTGGAAACACATGTTCCGGGTGGGGCAAAGATATGACTTCTCTCTTTACATGATCCGCAGGATTCACCATCACAAAAGGTATCTCATCCGATTGCATTGCCAATCTCTGTGCCAACTCCTCATCCGTAACGGTTGTCATAGGCACCATAACCACCTTTCCCGGCTTCATATACCAATCCTCGGGATAATTTTTCGCACTTTCAAATATGCCATGAATTTGAATACCCACAGCCTCTTCAAGGTCCACAATGGCAACCGCCTTCATAGCCTCCGCTTCAATAAGCATGACGCGGTCTCCAAACTCCTGACGCATTGCAAAGAGTCTTTGGAGAACCTCCGCAACTTCTGTCTGTTCCATTACTTCGTGAAAAGGATGCTTGGGGGTCCAAGGGCCGTTTTGTTCAATAATATGTACCATATATGTGCATTATAACTATATGTATCAATCTGTCAAATAAATCCGCAGCACGAATAGATTGAAAAACGTCTGTGCTTTACACTACATATCGTATGACATCCGCACTGCAATATTCCATACGCAAAAGCTCACTCGGGCTCATTCTTGTGGCCGTATCCCCTACAGGTATTTGTGCGGTCATGATGGGCGACACAGAGGCCTCACTCACAAAAGAGCTGCAGCATCGTTTCCCGAAAGCGGAACTGATTGAAGGCAATAAGGCAGGTGAAAAAAGCGCCGATGCCCTTCTGAGACAGGCCGAACATCCTACCCTGGTATTCGCCGAACCATTAGACATACAAGGAACCGTGTTCCAGAAAAAAGTCTGGAAAGCGCTGCAAGAAATCCCGGCCGGACAAACGGCAACGTACAAAGAGATCGCCAAAAAAATCAAAATGCCCAAAGCATCACGCGCCATTGCCCAAGCCTGCAGTGCCAATAACATTGCGATCATTATCCCCTGTCACCGTGTTATTCGAACCGACGGATCACTCTCGGGTTACCGCTGGGGAGTGGAACGCAAAGCGGCATTATTGAAGCGAGAACAAACACGATAACCCCTGTATTACCGCACGGGAGCATCTAAGTGATCGCGGAAAAACGCCGCAGTCTTCTTCATAAAATCCGACCATTTGATACTGAATTCATGGCCTTCGTCTGCATATTCCACATAGGTGATGTCTTTGCCTGCCGCCTGCAAGCTCTCCGACAAATGATCGGCCCATTCCTTGGGAACGTCCTTGTCTTCATCTCCCTGGAACAGAAGAATCGGTGCCGTGATATTTTTCAAGAATGTTTGCGGAGACAAATTATCCCACGTTTCCGGATATTCCTCGCGCGTTCCAAATGCCTCAATTGTTCTGTCGCCTTCATCCCGCTCCGCTCGCCAGCGCATAAAATTCTCCCACACATCCGCATGCACCGGGGCATACAAAACCGCTGCATCCACCAAATCCGGTCGACCCGTGAGAATCGCAAGGGTCACGCCGCCGCCCATGGAATGCCCCATCATTCCTACGTGCTCCGTATTAATGCCGGGAAGCTTTGCACTGCGCAAAGCAAGAATGGCATTGGCACTGTCCATGGCGTATTCCAGATTCCCGTCGTACACGTTTTCCGTCATGGGACTCTCGTCCGACAATGCATGTCCGCGATAATCCGTATGGAGCACTGCAAATCCGGCGCGCGCCAAATAATCTTGCTCACGTTTCAGTCCGCGCCCGCGCGTATAGACCGCAGGATCAATAAAGCCATGATTCAAAATAAGCGTCGGAAACGGACCGTCCCCTTTCGGAATATTCATAACGCCGCTGATGCGCAGTCCGTTGCTCAGGTAACTGATATCGTACCGGGTGTACTTGGTATTTTCTGATTGTACGCGCTCCAAAGTGAAACCGGTT
The DNA here is from genome assembly GCA_964554785.1 of uncultured Candidatus Peribacteria bacterium. Taxonomy (GTDB): domain Bacteria; phylum Patescibacteriota; class Gracilibacteria; order Peribacterales; family Peribacteraceae; genus CALREJ01. Next base: position 43,546 of record CAZKPW010000004.1, read on the forward strand.
CCGGTTAACTGCATCGTCGAAAAATGCGGAATACTGAGCTCTGACGGCAGTTGTTCAAGGATAGAATCGAAAACAGACGATGCCGATGACACCGATGTTGCAGATGAAACGATATCGAAATCACCGCGTGTTTCTGCACATCCCGCAAGAAAAAATAACGATACAACCGACAAAAGAAAAAATGACATCATGGACAACCAGTGTAACGCATCTGCAACAAAGCATCGACAAAAGCGCCAGTGATCAAAAGATCACTGGCACCCTTGTGTTGAACATTCACTTCTCCTCCTGCACCACGAACGTCTCGCCGACAGCCAATTTCCATTTGGAAGCAGCCGCACAACTGGCTACGCAATTAACACCAAACGTCACGCCTGCATTTTCCGGCGGGCGCGCCGGTCGACATTTCAACCCCTTCAGCGGCTGACTGTCATCTCGACGCTTTCCTGTTGATTGATACACTTGCGTAACCGGACATCGGACACAAAGGCCGCCAAAGAACAATGCTCTGCCATCGGAACGCATTTGAAACACCGTATCTTCAATGTTCGGCGGCAATGCATTGAACACGATGTTCGGCCGAAAGGCATCCATCATCAACGGCTGAAAATCGGCAACAGACAATGTAAGCTGGTCATTCAACCACTGCAAAGTGGATTCGGATGCAACAAGCAGTTGGCCTCCGTCCGTATAAGCGGTGTTCGCCACAACGCCGCACGAATGACGCTCTTCAACTTCACGTCCATATCCCCACGGACGACCAAGGACGTATAGAGAATCGACATCATACTTTCCGCAACCATGCTTCCTCAAAAATGTTCGCACCCAATCGGTCTGTTGCTGAGGTGCCAGCGTTGCAGAATACATATCACCTGCAGATGTCATGCGCACTTTCACAATCATTCCATTTGCAGGCTTCAGATCCGCATAACCAAGAGAAAGCGGGTCCATGTCCGGGGCATGATAGGTCACGACTTCCCCGTCAAACGTCGGCCTCGCCAAAGCCAGTGCCGGTTCATCACGTTGTGAAAACCGATCAAACTGCCAAGCCTGTCCGCTCACTTTCCGAGCGAGCATCGCCGAGCGATCAAGAATATCTCCCGTGGGTGTCATCAAGCCAAGCGATGTAACCGTCGCCGATTCCAACGACAGCATGCCCAACGATTTAATGGGTGCAATGGCAAGTGACGAAATGACACCACCCATTCCAAAAGCATCCGGATGTGCATCCAATGTCTGAGTATAGACATCCAAACCCTCCTTGCGACTCGACACCAAACTTTGCCTCCAAAGGCTTCGCATCATCACATTCTCCCGATAGGTTTCAAGAAGCGAAAAAGTTCAACACAGCCGTCCGAAGACGGTAGTTGCATTATAGTTAGATTGTTTTATAAAGCAATTAAGAGAAGGGTCGCATTCGCTGTTTCTCTGTGTAATAACGAATGTATGAAAGACATGCACCGGTAACACGTCTAAGAAGAGTACCTTCCTCTCCCCATCTTTCATGCGTCTCACTCCACTTTCTCTCGTTATCGGTCTCACGCTTCTGACTGCCTGTACCGCAACCCCTGCAGACAACACGAATAACGTTGCCTGCACTATGGAAGCAAAACTCTGTCCCGATGGATCGTATGTGGGACGCGGCGGACCAAAGTGTGAATTCGCAGCGTGTCCCGCAACAAACGCATCATCCACCGGAGCGACTGTCACACAGTCTGTATCCGACGGCACCATCACCTTCTCACATCCTTCAAATTTTGAATTGGCCGTAACCGCAAAAGAGATCGTGTCCAATTCATACATTCCTCCGTGTGAAGATGGCTTCGATTATTGTCTCTACTCCACAGGAACCGAATACAAAGGCACCAATTTTGAAAGTGCCGGACTCGGTATCGCAAAGCGTACGGATCTCACGGAACAAAAGACCTGTCTGGAAACGAAGCCCGAGGGATACAGCAATCTTAAGCCCGTTATCCGAAACAGCAATAACTATGCAACGAGCATCTTCAGTCCTCTGGGCGATGCAGCCATGGGTCACTATGCGCACGATCGCGTGTACAGACTCTCCATCAATAGCACCTGCTACGAATTCCGCACGCGCGTCGGATTGTCTCAGTTTGCAAATTATCCGGCAGGAAGCATTCGTGAATTCACAACGTCCGATGAAGCGACCGTGCAGACGGAACTCAATGCATTGCTTGAGAGTATTAAGCTATCCGGCGGCGAAGCGATTCTGTTTCCGGTGCCGGCGGCATCGTAAAAAACCAGCGTAGCCATGAACCCAAGCCGCAGCGCGTGGTTCATGGTAGCCCCAAGGAGAATCGAACTCCTATTTCCAGGATGAGAACCTGGTGTCCTAACCGTTAGACGATGAGGCCGATGATCAAATAACCCGAGTCCCCTTTAAAAAAGCGGGACAAGGCCGAAAGTATAACCAAATTGTCGTTCAATTCAAACAGGTAAAAGCGCTATATAAGGAAAGGCCGAGTACTGAGTACTCGGCCTTTGACCTTGGACAATCCATTGATAGAAAGTCTCCTCCCCTGACAGCACTGCGCCTAGTCTGCGTCGGCTGGCGCGTAGTACATGCCGCGGGTTTCATCCCAACAGATGTTCTCGTCGTAACCGACCTGCAAGCCGCGGGTGTGGGTGTGATAACCCCAGTTCACCTTTTCGTCTGCAGGCTCCACATATCCAGTGCGAGTGTTATCCATTCGCAGGACTCCAACCCATTCCTGTCCGTGATAACGCGTATACGCTTTATCCCCTGTGCAGGGGACGCGGTCATCGAGCGCGGCCACGAACAGTCCCTGAGCTGGATCGAAGACAATGTCCGAAACAGACATCTCCTGATACCCGTAAGGGATGTACGTGTGAGCTCCCGCTTTCAGGTGCCCGATCCACTTCTCCTCGTGCTTATACACGCGGATGAAAGTGCCTTCGTATCGCTTCCCGCGATACATAACGACGCCCTGGCAGTCATTCGAAGGAACTAAATCCTTCAACAAGTCGGGAGTCTCGGCAGCCAACTTCTTCAAGAGTTCTGTAATACTGGTCATCGGACGGACTTTCTAAAATGGTGTTTCCAAAGGTCGCTTGTACCTATCCAAACAAAGATAGATACAATGTTTATTTTACAACTTTATTGTAATTTTGTCAATTTAATGCAAAGAGAATAAGTGCCTCATTATGCCGAGAAAACTAGCTTTTACGCACTAAAAGCCAAGTCTAAATGTACTCCCTTTCCCAGGCTCGCTATCCACGCGAATGGTCCATCCCTCTTCATCGCAAATATCCTTACATATAGCCAACCCCAGCCCCGTTCCCTCTGTCTGCCGCGCGCGATCACCTCTATAAAAACGTTCGAAAATATGCGGGATATCGGCCTCCGCAATACCAATACCCGTGTCGGTAATGGTAATCACATTTCCTGTTACATCCACACTAATAGTCCCAATTTGCGTAAAGCGAATGGCATTTTTCAGAAGATTCCCGATTACCTTTTCAAGCGCGATCCGGTGTGCACTAATGGTTGCTACGCGCTTGGCAATGGTAACAGTAAACGTAAGCCCCTTCTCGGTAGCCATATCCCTAAATCCCGTTTCGAGCTCGCGGACAAAATCCCCTATCTGAATATTCTCGCGCTTCCCACTTTCCATCCCGCGAGAGAGTACCAATAACTCTGCGACCAATACCTCCATGCGCTTCACTGCGTCTTGCATGAGTGTGAGCTTGGCGCGCTGCGGATCCGTGAGCGTTTTATTTACGGACAGAAGTTCGAGCGAACTCTTGATGACCATCAGCGGCGTGCGCAGTTCATGACTCGCGTCCTGCGTAAATTGTCGCTCACGCTTGAAGGCCTGTTCCAGGCGACGCAGGAAATCGTCAAAGGTTTGAGCCAGTTGCCCAATTTCATCATCCGGCATATGACCGGCCAAAGCGGGAACCGGCAGATGACGAGGATCGATATCCCGCACTCTGCGACTAAAACGCGTAAGAGGTTTTAGTGCTCGTCCGGCGAACATCGCGCTCAACCCCGCAGTGAGTCCAAGCGTACAAATGAGTGTCAGGAACAAGACGGACAGCAGTGCATTCTGCGCAGTCACAAGCGCATCCAAATCCCGCCCAATGACAATGACATACGGACCGTAAATATCCGTGTAGAGCCGGTACTCATTCAGGTCTGTCGTGACCGTGCTAAACCCCGCGCGACGCGGAAACTCAAATGTAAACGAGGACGAATGTTCAATGACGCTCCCGCTCGCATTGGTAATAACGACTAAAAATCCAAGACTCTTCACGCTCTCTATTTTCTTATACATCTGCTCACGCCAATCGGGTGCGGCAATATCATCGATGGTAACGGGAAGACTCATACGAAGCGACGCATCTTGCACATACAAAAGCGTATCCACGTCTTGTTGAACTTTACTGACGAACAACCAAAAAACCGCAGTCCCTGCTATAAGAAGCATAAGACACACCACCAGCGTAAACTGAAGTGCGAGGCGCCATTTAATGGACAGACTAGTCGGCAGCATCTTGCTCATCACTAATACGGTAACCGGTTCCGTGCACCGTGTGGATTAATTTCACCGGGAAATCCCGATCCACTTTTTCACGAAGTTTCTGCATATGGGACCGAACCACATCACTCCACAGTTCTGCGGACGCATCCCAAATATGCGCTTCAATTTCCGCCTTCGATACCACGCGGTTGGCGTTTCGCATCAGGAGTTCCAAAATTTGGAAAAGCTTTCGTGTGAGCTTGATAGTCTTCCCGCCGCGCTCCGCTTGCTGAGACGATAGATCCAACACCAAATCTCCTACGCTCAATTTATTTTCTTCCGTTTGCGTCCGATAGTTTCTACGAAGAAGCGCCTGAATGCGCGCCATCAATTCCTTCAGCGCGAAGGGTTTTATAATGTAATCATCGGCACCGGTATCCAGCCCCGAGACTCTGTCGTCCACCGTATCTTTGGCGGTCAACATAATAATGCCCAACAGCGGATATTCTTTGCGAAGCGTTTTACAGACCGTGAGTCCGTCCGTCCCCGGAAGCATCCAATCGAGCAGAGCGATATCGTACGGATGCGAGCGCGCGAGCTTTAACCCTTCGTCGCCATCGTACGCGGTATCCACCGCAAACGAATACTGTCGCAGATATTCTGCAATGTTATCCGCAATGCCACGTTCGTCTTCAACAACCAGGATTCTCATAGAATAGTAGTATAGCAGATTGAAACCCCATACAGGCTTGGCATGCCAAGCCCCTCCATCCATCCCCTTAACCTAAACCTTACCCTCTACCTTACAATAATCGATGATACCGGGAGAGGGACCTTCCAACCCTCCCCCGGCTGTTCTCCTATGTCTTGCCATGTGGTTTCCCATCATGACGTTCTGATTCTAGTGGACGTTTCTGTGCGTCGTATGAACGCCGGAAACACGACAAATACTACTCATTAAATGTCGCGGAAACGTCAAAGCAATAGAAAAAGGTTGTGAATTTTCAAACCCCTTAACCCCAACCTTATCCTTGACCTCAATGATGGTAACCCGACCCCTTCATAATCTCCGTCGCCCTATAAAGCTGCTCCAGAATCACCACCCTGCAAAGTTCATGAGGCAAGACCATGTCGCTCAGTTTAAATAAACGCCCTGCAGCACGCACATCATCGGTCAGTCCATACGCACCTCCCAGCACAAATGCGATCGTGCGACCCATGTCCCGCAACGTCGCCAATTCTTTTGCAAAGCTTGGGGACTTCAGCCCCTTGCCGCGTTCATCCAAAATCCAGAGCTCGGCATCGTACCCTTGTAAAAATTTAAGAAGCCTCCGCGATTCATCCTCCGCCTGACGCTTGGGATCGCTCTCGCGGCTGGCAGGAAGTTCAATGATGTCGAACTTGGCGGCACGCTTCAGACGCTCCACATAAAAATCGCACGCGTCTTTCGCCCAAGTTTCTTTCACGCGGCCGATGGTGATGAGGACAATGCGTTGCATAGGTATAACCTGTAGAACCATTCCGCCGGAATGGTTCTACGATATCCAAATGATACCTATTTTTTCTGTAACACGCTCACCGTTTCAATATGCGCCGTGTGCGGGAACATATCGACCGGCTGGACGGTACGAAGTTCATACCCGGCCTTCAGGAATTCTCCAAGATCGCGCGCGAAAGTAGCGGTGTTGCAGCTTACGTACACAATTTTCTTCGGCGCATGTGCAATCACGGCAGCGGTTGCTGCAGGATGCAGACCGGCACGAGGTGGGTCGACCACAATCACATCGAACGCATACTTCCCTCCCGCCTTCACCTGATCCGACAACACCTGTTCCGTCCGTCCTTTATAAAAACTGATATTCCCGATGCGATTTTTGCCACTGGATTTGAGCGCATCTTCAATAGCAGACGGGTGACTTTCAATGCCGACTACCTTCTGACAAAAACGAGATAAATATTGACCGATGGTTCCCATACCGCAGTACGCATCAAGCACCGTGTCGCGTGCGTTCAAATCTGCAGCCACTGAAATAGCCTGATACAACTTCTCGGCGCCGAGTGTATTTGTCTGAAAGAAAGAGAACGGGGAAATTTCAAATTCAAGATCAAACAAACGCTCGGTAATAAACGGCTTTCCAATGAGCGTGTGAATGACGGGTTGTTCTGGTTTGTCGTTGAGTGTCGTGTTTTCAATCACCATCAGAGACGAAAGTCCCGGACGACCGCCAAAACGCATGAAGTGTTGGAAGAGCGGCTCGAGTTCTTTCTTCTTTGCGTTCACCGTAAAGGCAATCATGTGCTGATCCGTGTGCACGCCGCGACGCAGAAGCAGCGTACGCAGAAGCCCCTTATGCGTCTTTGGGTTATGTACCGGTAACTTTGTATCCTGCATAAAGCGACGCACATCGGAGAGAAGTGTGCCTATCTGTTCATCGTACAAATGACATTCCGTAATAGGGAGCACCGTTGACCACTGTTCCGACTGATGAAAGCCGATAGTGGGCGTTTCATCGAAGAAAATCTTTTTGCCGTTCCGTTCTTCGCTGCGCATAGTGGCAAAGCCGAAGCTCATTTCCAGTTTATTGCGATAGTGGAAGACCTGCGGGCTAGGGATAATCTTGAGCACGCGGCCCGGAAGCTGCTTTCTGACCGCCTCTTCGCCCGGAGTGAGGTGTTCAAGGGTTTCACGCACAATGTCCTCTTTATAGGATAATTGCTTGTCGTAAGGCAGATTTTGCCACGTACAGCCTCCGCAATCGTGGAAATGCTGACAACGGGGCTGGATTTCCTCTTTTGCCCTACGCATAACCTTGGTCACCTTTCCTTCGGCAAAACGGGGAGTGAGTTTTGTAATCACAATTTCTACCTGCTGACCGGGGATACTGGCGGGCACAAACACCGGAAAACCATCAATCTTGGCCAATCCAGAGCCTCCGTGGGTCACCTTCTCAATGCTGACGATGTAGGTCTGTCCGCTTTGGACAGGGGTCTCAGTAGTTGACATTGTATTAATTATGTTATATAAATACTTCCTTTTTTAGTACACCAGATATGCAAGCACGCAGAGTCACAAAAGCGGCCATACTTCCAATCGGTGCTGTGCTCTTCACTGTCGTTCTTGCGCTTAGTGTAACACAGACCTCGTCTCTCGCAAGTAAAAGGCCGCATGCAGCTGCAAGCAAAATCGTCCTGCGTCCCCTTTTTCGAACCACCCCAAAGCAAACGACACACCTGGCGGCAACACTCGTAACACCTCCGCTGTTGGCAGTGGTGAATCAACAAGATATTCATGAGGACCAGCGCATCATTGCCGATGCCGTGCTGCGCCGTCTCCCCGCTCTCTGTCGCGATAACCTCAAAAACTTTTACGTCCTCTATAAAAACGCCACGCAACGCGGACTTGGTGGAAAGACGACGATCATTCTGGACGGAAATGTTCCTGCCGAAGAATTCGCAGCACTCCTCACACACGAGTGTGGACATGTGATTCATGGCAATCTCCTTGGAAACAGCAAGAGCGGCGCGAGTAATTTTATAGATGGTGGCGACACCTTCGCCAAAGATTCAGCAGGCGCATCGTTCTTCAGTATTTCCTGGATGACCGCAAACGTCATTCAAGCAGGACAGAAGAAAGAAGATTTTGTAAGCGGTTATGCACAGACCAATGCATTCGAGGATTTCGCAGAAACATTTGCGATGTATGTTCTGGAAGAACCTGCCATGGAAATGCGTGCAAAAACAAATACGGTGATAGCCACAAAGCTTGCATGGATGCAGAAGAATCTGCCGCTTCAAAATAATGTGCTCGGCACTCCGCTCTATAAATGGGACAAGAAAGTGCCGTGGGACATCACCAAGTTGGCGTACACATGGAATCCGATTCCGTAACAGAGTTACTTGTTACTAGTTACTGGTTGCTGGTTGCTGGTTACTGGTTGCTGGTTTGACGGTAAGAAAGCTGCAACCTGTAATTACCGTGAATTTTCAATTCTCAATTTTCAATTCTCAATTACACTCGTCCTATGCGCCGCGCAGCTCTCCTCATCCTCTGGCTCGTTACCGACATGCTGATTTTCGTAGGCGCGTATGTGCTCGCGTATTTCCTGCGTGTGGGATGGATTGTGTCGACCGACTTCCCGCTCGGTCTGTATGTGCAAACCGTCTCTATCGTCGCACCGCTCACCATTGCCGTCATGGCACCGCTCGGCGTGTTCCGCTTGATGAGAAATCAAGGAAACCCCCGCAATATCGCACACATGATCTTTACCTGTGCAATGGGACTCGCGCTGTTCACGCTCACCTATTACTTCCTTTATGTCGACTTCTTCAGCCGTCTGCTCCTGGTATACGCATTCGTCCTCAGCACAGGCTTCTTGATTGTCTGGCACATCGGATTTGAACAAGTACTCCGCAAATTCCTGCGCATGGGTCGCCCGCTCTACCCAACGCTGATTGTAGGTATGACCCGCGAAGCCGCACGTTTAATCGAAACACTCAACGACGAACGCAGCCCCCTCACACCGGTTGCCATTCTAGATGCCAAAGGCACGAAAGAAACAGAAGTGGGAGGCGTCCCTGTGGAAGGAAAATTAAATAAACTGGAAGAAACCATCACCAAATATCGTATTACGCACCTCATTCAATGCAGCGATCTCGAGCAGTCCATCAATCTCCTCTCCGCCTGCAGCAACCGAAACATTACCTACATCCTTCTCCCTTCCGTCCTCGGGATGGTGAATAACAATGAATCCATTGAATCCATTGAAGGACATCAGGTTGCAATGGTGCGACCGGTGAAGAAGTGGTGGCATTGGTTTTTCGGCTGAGCTTTTTTTATGCACGCTTTCATCCTCGCCGGCGGCTTTGCCACAAGACTCTGGCCTCTGACCGAGAGCCGCGCCAAGCCACTTCTGCCGCTGGCGGGAAAGCCGCTGCTCTCGCACATTGTATCGATGATTCCGGCGGAGATTCCTGTAACAGTCAGTACGAATGCTGTTTTTGAACACGATTTCACGGAGTGGAAGAAGGCAATCAACAGACCAAACCTGAGTATCCGCATTGAGCGCACCAATAATGATGATGAAAAACTCGGAACACTCGGGGCAACCGCACAGTGGATCACCGCTGAAAATATCCAAGACGATATTCTCCTTCTAACCGGCGATAACTATTTCGGGTTCGATATGAATACATTTATTGCTCAATACCGACCCGGCACCGCATTGGTTGCGGCGTTTGATATTGGAGAAATTGCAAAAGCGAGTGCCTTTGGAACTATTCTGGTTGATGAAGGTGGAAAACGAATTATAGGCTTTGAAGAAAAACCCGCAGAACCCAAAACGACGCTCGTGAGTACGGGTTGTTCCATACTGCCAAAAGAGGTCATCCCCGATCTCCTCGCGTTTGCGAAAGTAAAACCCGATAACGTCGGCGGTATTTTTGAAGAATTGCTGCGTCTGGAAAAAGCCGTCGATTGCTTCCGTTTTGAAGAGCCGTGGTTCGATATCGGCTCATTTGAAACGTATGTAGATGCTACGAAGGCATTGGTGGGCGAAACGATGCTCTTGGGGAATGACTCTTATGCAAACGAAACTATAAGTGAAGGAAGTGTAGTAGCAGGTACTGGAACGCATATAGAACAGAGTAAACTGACCGATACCGTGCTTTTCAATAATTGTATCATTCGCGATTGCGTGCTGGACCGATGCGTGATTGATGACGGGTGTGTTCTGGAGGGAATAGATCTGACGGGGAAAATGATTCGACGCAATACTCGATTGATTCGTAAAGATCGATAGCCTACACTCCTCACCACCCTATGAAGCGAATCAGCATTTCTCTGGCAACCGTACTTTTACTCGCCGCCTGCTCCTCCGAGCAGACCGTGACGTACCGTCTGGACTTCGATGTCACGGACAAAACGGTGCAAGACACGCTTACGAAAACAAGTATGGAAGTGGTAGAACGCCGTTTAGGACATTTGGGCGTACAGCTCATCAAAAAAGAAACGACGACGAAAGACGATAAAACATTTTTGAGCGTCACGCTGCCGGATGCGGAATCTGCCACGGCGCTCACAGGAGAGCTAACCGCTACGTTTGATTTAAAGGTGATGAGAGAAGCATCTGCAGGCCAACCATTCGACGTGACCATTGAAGGTCGCGGCAGCTTTGCCGATACGGGTATCAATCAAGAAGATTTTGAATGGGTCGAAGCCCACCGCGACGAAGCCACGGGAAAAGGAGCAGTCGGCCTCACGCTTACTGCAGACGGCCAAAAGAAAATGCAGACGCTTTTCAAGACCATGAAAGGAAAGAGCATCGGTATTTTTGTACGCGGAAAGCTTGTCAGCTTGCTGAAAATCCAAACAGATGAAGCTCCGGCCAATCTCATTATCCGCGATGTGCCGAGCCCCGATATTGCCCAAATTTTTGCAGACGACATGGACGTTGGTCTACATGTCACTTTTACACCGGTTCCGTAAATTTTTCGTATGGCTTCCCGTTCATCCACCCCTCTCTGGCCGATCATTTCCGTGGTCGCTGCCGTCCTTATTATTGTCGTCGCACTTCCCTCTTCACTAAAGAAAGGATGGGCTCCGTCATTCCTGAATCCCGATTTCCACTTCGGACTGGATTTGGCAGGAGGTACACAACTTGATTTCCGTATTTCTGAAAATGAAATTCAGGATCAGATAAAAAACCTCGACGCACAAATTGCCAAAATGCAATCCGAAGGCGGAGGCGGAACCGATCTTATCCAACTCCAAAACGAACGCGCGGCCATTCAGCAACAGCAGCAAAACTTGGTCGAAGCTATTCGCACCGTTCTTGAACGTCGTATCAATGCCCTTGGCGTAAGCGAAGCAACCATCACGCCTTCCTATGTAGGAGGCGAGAAGCACTTGCTGGTGGAATGTCCAGGCGTGGTCGATGTGCAAAAGTGTATCGCGACCGTGGGAAAGACTATCCAGTTGGAATTCAAAGAGGAATTCACGGAAGCAGATGCAAACTATGAAAAGACTGTGCGCGCGAATGTGACCGCAGCCGTTGCTCGCATGACAAAAAGCGGCGCCACGCTCGCAACACTTGGACAGGATCTCGGATCCCAGCTTGGCATGGGTTATGAAGCATCGCACCAATACTTTAAAGATGAACTCCCTGAAGGACTCGAAAAAATCTGGAATCTTGCTCCCGGTGCAGGAACGCAGCGCGTGGAAGGAAGCATCAATACGCAGAGTACGGATGCACAGGGTCAAATCGTAACCGATAAAGTTCCGGGCGTCTTCTTGGTAGAAGTTGTGACACCAAAAACAATGACAGGCCGCACCATTGCAGAGGCCCCGAAAGCCTTTGGCATCCTCGCAAAGAGCGAAGCAACAACGACGCAGCGCTTGGAACAGGATCTCGTGCTCGATGCTAAAGTTCCGACACGTTTAATTAGCGGCATCAAGCAAATGAAGTCCGGTGACCTCAAAGTCATAACAATGGAAGATAATTCCGCTCAGCTTGTGTTCCTTCGCAGCTTTATTGCTGGCGCAGAACAAGTCGATGTCAGTCATATTCTGGTCGCGTACAAAGGTGCGAACTCCGCTCCTGCAAATGTCACTCGCACAAAAGACCAAGCGTTTGTTCGTGCACAGGATCTGAAACAACAGCTCACAAGCGGCGGCAACTTTGAAACAATCGCTCGCACCCAGAGCGACGGCCCGTCCGCACAAAACGCAGGAAACCTCGGACCTATTACGCACGGTTCTCTTGTCCCGACTTTTGAAAACGTCGCCTTCGCTCAGGCTGTGGGTATTGTGAGTGACCCCGTCGAAACACCGTTCGGTTACCACTTGATCCGCGTCAATAAAGCGACCTACATGTCCCAGGACAAAGCCAGCTTCGATGCACTGACTGTCACAGGACCGGACGCAGTCGCTCGCGCAACGGCTATGAAAGACAAGCTGGAAAAAGGAGAAGTACGCAGCACGGAAGAAGCAATCACGCTTCAGACTCTCTTCTTCTCACTCAAGCCAACGGGCTGGAAAGATACGGAGCTCGACGGTAAGCACTTCCGTTCCGCAGCCGTCACCTTAGAACCTTCTACAAGCCTTCCGGTTGTACAGATTATTTTCGATGCAGAAGGAGCAAAGCTCTTCCAACAGCTCACGAAGAATAATATCGGAAAGCGCATTGCCATCTTCGTTGGTGGAGAACTGGTATCCGCTCCTACGGTGCAGACAGAAATTACCGGAGGATCCGCAGTTATTACCGGCAGCCAGAACTACGAAGAAGCACGCACGCTCGCTCAGGATTTGAACACCGGTGCCATCCCCGCTCCTATTCACCTCAACGGTCAGCAGACTGTCGAGGCGACCCTTGGTGCGCAAGCTCTGCACACATCCGTACTCGCAGGCATTATCGGTATGATTGTTGTGATGCTCTACATGCTCTTCATGTATCGCTTCCTTGGAGTCCTCGCGAACTTGGCACTCATTATCTACGCAGTCATCTTCATTGCGCTCTTGAAGCTTCCGCTCTTCCTCTTCTCTCAGAGCTACATTGTGCTCACCCTCGCGGGTGCCGCCGGTATGATCCTGAGTATCGGTATGGCGGTTGACTGTAACGTGCTGGTATTCGAACGTGTGAAAGAAGAACTGAAGCGCGGCAAGATGCTGAAGACCGCCGTCGAAGTCGGCTTCGATCGTGCATGGCCGAGTATCCGCGACAGTAATATCACCACTATCATCACCTGTGCTCTGCTCTTCCTGGTTGGAACATCACTCGTTCGCGGATTTGCAGTCACGCTCGGTATGGGAGTCGTCATCTCCATGTTCACGGGTATGATCATCACGCGTTGGATGGCTCGCAAAGTCGCCCTCTCCCCGCTCGCAAAAAACAGAAATCTCTTCCCAGGTGGAAAGACGGAACTCCAAGAGTAACAATTCTACAGCAACTCAAAAGAGGTCCTCACGAGGACCTCTTTTTGTATCCGGCTTTACGCAGCCTGCGCCATGGTTTTCCTCTGACGATTTTGATCATCTATCAAACGCAAATCCTTCTGCTTCACCGCACGCTCCACGTCTTCCACGGTCTGTCCGGATGCGCGCAGGGCGCGATCAAACTTGCCGCGGAATTCTTTATATTTGTCCGATACAAACTGCTCTCCAGTACGGCTAACAGTCAGACCTTCAATAAATTCTTCGCGATCAAACGTATCCTTCCCCATCGTCACAACGGTATCGCCCGTGGCAGAGTCACCGCTTACCATGTCCGCAGTGTGATCGTTTTCCTCATGATACGTCTCATGTTTGATTACTTCCTCCGCACTATCGACAGCGGTCTCTATATCGTCTTCAACGTACAATGCGGCCTTGCCCACTGTAATATCGCTGCCGTCATACAAACCTCCGCCGGTTGGGCCCAAATCCTTCACAAGCACAGATTCAATCTGAGGACGGACGCCGTCCACATACTCCTGAATATGTTCTGCCTTTTCTCCTTCGGCCTCATTAGCTTCCGCTTTTAATTCTTGAATAAGCGCATCCGATGAATCCGTTTCCTCAATGGTTTCATTGATGGTGGCAATTGCCTCTTCCTCTGCCGTTGCTGTGTGATCTGGTGTTTCCATGCACCTATCATCCCCCCACTTTTTTATTCAACAAGCAAGAGGGGTGGGAAAGAGATACCATACTTAAAAAATGGCTTACAGTAGCCGTAATCATAATCTCTTCAAAGTGCGCTTCTTTTTCTGTACAGTTCCTATGCACCTTTCAATACCGATCCATCGGGCTTCCGCACATTTTAGCTTTTTCTACATTTCTCATGTTCTCTATTCGCAAACTCGACCTCCTTATTGCCCTCTATATTTTTTGCATCATCACCTCCGAACTGATGGGTGCAAAAACGTTCCCGCTCCTCAGCATCGGATGGCTGCACCTGAATACCAGTGTCGCGATTTTTACAGTCCCGTTGGTATTCACTATCAATGACGTCATTACCGAAGTATACGGCAAAGAACGCACACGCAGCATTATTCGTGCAGGGCTCGTGATGGTGGTATTTGTCCTCCTCTTCTCCCTCCTTGCAACAGCGCTGCCTCCTTCCACACGCTTCGCTCCCACGGAACCCGCGTACCAAACGATCTTCGGACTCTCTGCACGCTTCTCGTTTGCAAGCTTGCTGGCGTTTGCCATCGCAGAATTCACCGATCTCTACATCTTCGTCAAAATTCGCAAAATGATGGGCAACAAGGCCCTGTGGTTCCGCAATAACGTCTCCAATTTCCTGTCCCAATTCCTGGATACCGCCATCTTCATGGTCGTTGCCTTCTACGCATTCGATCAAACCTTCGGCAGCAACATGTCTTTCATCATTGGCATCATGATTCCCTACTGGCTCGTAAAATGTGCCATGTCTATTCTTGAAACACCGTTTGTGTACTGGGGCGTGAAGTGGTTGAGGACGGAAGTGTCTACTAAAGAAAATGACGTTCGTTAAGTTGGTTAAGTTTATTAGGTTGGTTAGGATCTTTGGGTTAGTTAAGTTAATTAGGTTAGTTAAGAGAACCCGAACCAAGCTAAGAAACCCAATAAACCTAAAAAACCTAATGAACCCCATGAACCTAATGAACCTAACGAAGCTACTTCCTACATCCTCTCATACACAAGCATCGTAAACGGAATAGGGTTCTCTGCATCGGCAGGGTGCTCTGTTCTGGATGTCTCCTGCCACTCGGCAAAATCGATGTCCGGGAAAAATGCCTCTCCCCCTTCCACGTTCGTATGCACCCTGGATAAACTGATAATGTGCGCATAGGGCATGGCAGCTTTATAGATCTGCTCCCCGCCAATCACGCACACTTCCGGAAGCCCGTCCTCCCGGGCCAATTCAAGCGCTTCTTCAATGGATGTCACAACATCCACATCCGGAATCTTGAGCCCTTCCTGGCGCGATACAACGATATTATGACGGTTCGGCATGGGGCGACCGAGCATCGCAAACATGGCATCGAATGTTTTTCTTCCCATAATCACCGTTTTTCCACGTGTATATTCACGAAAATGCGCCAACTCCGCGGGCAATTCCCACGGCATCCAATTGTCTTTGCCAATCACATTATTATCCGAGGCCGCTCCTACAAGAGAAATAAGCATAAAAATTAGACGGCAATGGGAGCTTTAATTGCAGGATACGGATCGTAATTCTCAAACTCGATATCTTCGAATGTGAAGTCATTGATATTCGTAATGGCAGGATTCAACTTCAAACGCGGCAATGGTTTTGGCTCGCGACTAAGCTGTTCATTGGCTTGCTCCAGGTGATTGCTATAAAGATGCAGATCTCCAAAAGTATGAATGAAATCCCCCACTTGTAATCCGCATACCTGTGCGATCATATGCGTGAGCAATGAATACGACGCAATGTTAAATGGCACGCCCAAGAAGGAATCCGCACTGCGCTGATACAACTGACAGCTCAGTTTTCCATCGGCTACATAGAACTGAAAAAGCGTGTGGCACAAAGGCGGCGCGGTTTTTGTATGACCATAGACATCGGACACATTCCACGCAGACACCAAGATGCGACGGGAATCTGGGTTCTTTTTGATTTGCTCAATGGCATGCCCGATTTGATCGTACGTCTTTCCGTCCGCACCCTCCCAACGTCTCCACTGCTTGCCGTACACGGGGCCCAAATTTCCCCACTCTGCGGCAAAAGCGGCATCTGTTTTAATACGTTCAATGAAAGTCTTTTTCTCGTTCATCCACTCTTCCGAATACATGGGCAATTTTTCGGTGAGTGTATTGGCAATCAGATAATCTTGAAACGGCCATTCATCCCAAATATGCACGTCGTTATCGGCCAAGTATTTAATATTCGTATCGCCTTTTAGGAACCACAGAAGTTCATGCACAATCGACTTCACCGCCATTTTCTTGGTCGTAAGGAGCGGAAAACCTTCTGCTAAATTAATGCGCATCTGGTAGCCAAAAAGACTGATAGTCCCGACTCCCGTACGGTCACTTTTCTCGTGTCCGTTCTGAAGGATGTGCCGGAGAAGATCGTGATACTGTTTCATAAGTGTCATGCTGAGGACGCTCGAAGCATACTCAGGGATAAAGATAGTACCGATCCACGGAAATCTCGTCACGATCAATTGCCCGTTTCGATCAATTTTGGTATACTGGGAAGAAACATTTCCCACACACACATGCAGAATAACACCGAAGAACAATTGGCAGCCATCGATGAAGAGCTTGCCATGGCAGTCTACAATGAAAGCGAAGCGCGCATCCGTGCATTGCAGGCAGAGCGCGCGGATATCATGAAGCTTCTGGATGGCCCGATTGCATAAAGAAAAGAGAGGGGCGTAGAATCAAGCCATGAAAATACTTGCAGAATTCCGCGAATTTGCGGTCAAAGGAAACGCCATGGACTTGGCAATTGGTGTGGTGATTGGTGCCGCGTTCCAAAAAATTGTCGATTCCCTGGTAAACGACATCATCATGCCGCCCATCGGGGCCATTACGGGAAAAGTGGATTTTAGGGATCTCTTTATCAATCTCTCCTCCAATCCAGTCACGTCACTGGTAGATGCCAAAGCCAAAGGTATCCCCACGTGGAACTACGGGCTGTTTGTAAACCAAGTGGTGAATTTCCTGATTGTGGCGTTCGCGCTCTTTATGATTGTAAAAGTAATGAATAAAATTCGCAGGCAGCAGGAAAAAGCGGACGCGAAGAAAGAAGCGGCCTAAATATGCATACATATATAACAAGAGTCTGTGGCAGGGCCACAGACTCTGTCCTTTTTAGGGACAATGAATCTCGCTGGGAGACTCACTTGTTAGGGTTGGTGTTGTCGATCGGCGCACTTAGCAATGGATTGTAAACGTACCATTCTCGGCGGCGATGACAACAGTTCGATTTTGATGGACTTGGAAATTCGCGCCCGCGTTCTTCGCGGCGGAAACGGCAGCAATCGTGTTCTTGTTGGCGACGTCATTGACAGCACTGGCTTCATTCTTGCCGTTGTCATTGATCGCCGCTTCTTCGTTGTTGCCAGTGTCATTGATCGCGACGCTGGCAGCACTGTTGAAGTTTGCGTTGGCACCGGCCACTGAAATCGCATGACCACCATTGTTGGCGGCTTCTGAGCTGACATTCCGAGCGCCGGCATTGGCGACGAACGCGAGACCTGCGACGAACGCAATTGCTAAACCGAGACGAAACGGACCGACAATCGTTTTTCGCAACATGGGACACTTCTCCTCGAGTAAAGACTGACACCTTCGAAACATAGAAACAACACACAGCTTAAAGGGCACATTCCCGAAATTTCCTGTACACAGAAATATCGAACTTTATGCCCTAACGTTCAGACTACGATGCCAACATACAACGTTGTTCATCATACTCTTAACAAAAGGCACAAAAGATGGTGTAAAAGAACGGGATTGCAAACAAATGTATACCACCCAAAAACCAAGTCAACAGTATTCTTGTAACGGCACAGATATATTCCTAAACAAAAAACGGTGGATTCCTCTGCAGGAAGCCACCGTCTAGATGTAACAGTTCTACGAATTATTGAGCGACAGCCTCAACGGATGCTGCTGCGGACATTGCTGCGTCTGCAGAGATTGCGGAAGAATCGGAAGAAACTGCCATAGCGTCTGCATCTGATACAGCGGAGCTTGTATCTGACATAACGGAAGAATCATCCATCATGGCGCTGCTGGAGCTGTCCATGTCCGTATCTGTGTTCACGGAAGCGGTGTTGCTGCTGCAAGCAGCGAGTGCAAGAAGGGAGACAGAAACTGCTCCAAGAAGAACTTTGTTCATACAAAATAAGGAGAAAAGTAAAAAAGAGACGACACTATAACCATGCGGGGCCCGTCTGCAAAGGGGAAAATATAGCATAAGAATATCTTCCTTAAAAAAAGTCCATGCAGCGAGCCGCATGGAAAGGTGAAATTCGAAATACGAAATACGAAGCAATATTGAATGTTGAAAATGGAATGTTGAAATGTGAAATTATTTTTTTTCGATTCTCATCCCACCCCTCTTCACCGAAGCCTGTCCTGAGTGGAGTCGAAGGGCCTTATCGCTCCGCCCCATCATCATAGATGACGGACACTCTTTCTTGAACACGCATGCTCCGCACTTCCTCCCCCGCGACGTACACACGGCACGTCCGTGACTGATGAGTAACGTGGTAACCAATCGCCATTTTTTCTGCGGAGCCTGTTCCATTAAATCCAATTCGATACGCTTCGGATCAGGATACTTACTGAGCCCGAGTCTTTGAGAGAGCCGCTGCACATGCGTATCGACGGCAATACCGAGGTTCTTATCAAAGATGGCCGAAAGAATCACCGATGCCGTTTTGCGACCGACTCCAGGAAGCTCCAGTAATGCTTCCATCGTGTCCGGAATTTTTCCATCATGTTTCTCAAGAATCATGGCGCACATCCCGCGAATCGACTTTGCTTTCATGCGAAATGTTCCGCAGGAATGAACATCATTCTCCAACTCTTCAACCGGCACTTTCAAATAATCCTCCGGCGTTTTGTATTTTGGATAGAGAATAGTTTCAGTAACCATATTCACGCGCGCGTCCGTACACTGCGCACTCAGAATAACGGCAACCAAAAGATCCAACGGCGTGCGATACTGCAAAAAGGTCTTCGGAGGCGTGTAGATTTTTCCGAGTGTAGTAAGCACCGTTGCCATTGGAATACCGTCTTTTCGTTGCATAGAATCATGAATAACGAGTCATGAATTATGGTAGACCATCCATCGCATAATTCGTAATTCATAAATCATAATTCATCGTATTTTTCCCTAGCCCCCACCCCAGCCCTCACCCTATAGTGTGCGCCTATGCTTCCCGCGCTGACAGTTTTTGATACGGAAACAACCGGCCTGGACCCAAAAAAGGGCCACAGAATTGTCGAAATTGCGGGCATTCGCATAGAGAACGGTGTCATTTTGGAGGAGAGAACATTCAGCAGTCTTATTAATCCCGAGCGCGAGATCCCGCTGGAAGTGCAGCGGATTAATCACATCACGAATGATGACGTAAAAGACGCACCCGGCATTATGACCGTACTGCCGGAATTTCTGGAATTCAGCAAAGGATCCATCCTCTTTGCGCACAACGCCGCATTCGATAAAGGGTTTTTGGAAAGCGAAAAAGATTTCTGCTGGGGATACGTAGAACTGCCGGAAATTCTCTGCAGTATGAAACTAAGCCAAAGCCTCTTCCCCACCGCCTTCCGCCATAACCTCGATATTCTAAGCCAGCGCTTCGAAATTCCCTTTGAAGGCGGCCGACATCGTGCACTGCCGGACGTGATCCAAACTGCAAAAATCCTGCTTAAAATGATCAATCACGGCAAAATTTCCTCTATGGATGAACTCCGAAAAAGAGCGGGGTTACAGGTAGCGGCTGGAATCAGATAAGCGACTGGTTTAAAGGTTTGAAGGTTCAAAAGTTTAAATGTTTTTTAAAAAATAAGACCTATCTTCAAAACAACCTAATACCTTCTACTTTTAAACCTTCAAAGCCAAGAGTTCTTCCCATATACTCACACCATAGCAACCCTTCCCATCCTGACCGGCGCCGACACCCCTATTCTTCGTGCAAAAACGAAGAAAGTGCCGAAGGTCACCAAAGAAATTTTGAAGCTGTTAAAAGACATGGAAGACACAACCATTGCGGCCGACGGACTGGGTCTTGCTGCTCCGCAAGTGAATCATTCCGAACGCGTCTGCATTGTGCGCATGGGGGGAAAACTCACACCGCTCATCAATCCGGAAATTCTTTTCCGCAGTACCGACATTGAATTTGCCGAAGAGGGATGTCTCAGTTTACCGGATCTCTGGATGCAAGTTCCTCGGTCCGCTTCCATTGTAGTGCAATACCTCAATGCCAAAGGCGAATCCCAAGAACGCATGCTGGAAGGCATAGACGCCAGAGTCGTCCAGCACGAAGTGGATCACCTGGAAGGAAAATTGATTGTCGATTATCCGCAGAGCGGGAAGGCGCTTTAGTTATGATGACTCACAGTGTGAGGTCTCTTAAGAATAATCCGTTGGTAGCGTTCAGAAAAATCACTACATGCTCTTTCGCAATGAAGCCTCATAGTAGCTTCTGACTTTCCAAAAATATTGCCTATCTCACGAAGGGGCATGCAATCAACGTACCGCAAATATAAAACCTGCTGATAGTGCTCAGGTAATCGACGGTAAATGGAACGAATATTTTCCACTTTTTCTGCAAGCGTGTCGGCTTCAATCATCTGATCCTGTGTTGTTTCATGACTATCCTGAATATCGAAAGAAAGCGGACATTCACTGTGACCCGCATGAATCTTGCGATCTTTGTAGCGCTTCTGATCATAACACAGACGACGCACCATAAATGCCAACCATTGTTTTATGCTCACCGATTCCTTCAGATAATGAGTATGCATTGCCTTGATCCATACTTCCTGAGCAATGTCCTCCGCATTCTGCGAATGCTGTATGTATTTATTGGCCAGCCACAACACATACTGTTTATTTTGCTCAAAAATAATCTGAAAAGATTGGGCATCCCGCGTTGTTATATATTTTCTGAACAAAACAGTCGATACATCATCGGGACCTTGCGGTTCTTCTGATATATCTGGAGGTGCCACTTCCTGTTCCAGAAGTGATTCCATATTGGAGGCTATATAATCACTGCAAAGGGTTCGAAGCAATGGAATTTTCATTTGGCAATTCTCTCCCTTTTCCGCTACTCTTTGCCAGAATCGCTTATGGCAGAACTTGAAGTCATCATTGGCCTGGAAGTCCACGCGCAGATGAACACGAACACGAAGATGTTCTGCGGATGCGATAACGATGCGTTTGGCAAAGAACCGAACACGACCGTGTGTCCTGTGTGCATGGGTCACCCGGGAACGCTCCCCGTGCCCAATGCTGAGGCGGTATCCAAAGCAGTCAAAGCCTCCCTCGCGATCGGCTGCACCATTGCCCCGGACTGCCACTTCGACCGCAAGCATTACTTCTATCCGGACCTTCCGTTCGGGTATCAAATTTCTCAGTACGATTATCCGCTCGGGAAAGGAGGAGCCGTACACTACGATCTGCGCGATACCGGCGGAAGAAAAACTGCGGAGAAGGTCTGTGGCATTACGCGCCTGCACATGGAAAACGATGCGGGAAAATTGAGCCACTACGGAAGCACCACGCTCTGCGATTATAATCGTGCCGGAACGCCGCTGATGGAAATTGTGACCGAACCGGATTTACGGAACGCCGAAGAAGCCGTCGCATTTGCACAGGAACTTCGTCGTATTCTTATAGCCGTCAATGCATCGGAAGCGGATATGTTCAAAGGCATGATGCGTTTTGATGCATCCATTTCTCTCCGCGAAGTAGGAACGGAAAAGCTGAATCCGCGCAGTGAAATCAAAAACCTGAACTCTTTCAAGGCACTCGAAAAAGCCCTGCAGTATGAGGAAAAAAGACTGCGCGATTTATGGACGGAAACCGGCGGACCGCTCAAAGGAAATATTACCGTCGGTTGGATGGACGACGCAGAAAAAACGCGCATGCTCCGCGACAAAGAAGATGCACAAGACTACCGCTACTTCCCGGAACCCGATATCCCTCCTTTGCATTTTGATGCTGCGAAAGTGGAGAAAGTGAAAGCCGCCCTTCCTGCACTCCCCCGCGATCAGCGTGAACTCTATGTGAAACTGGGGCTGGAAGAAGCAGCTGCTCTGCAACTGACCGATGATCAAGTTTTGCGCGCGATTTTCGATGCGGTGTTCCAGAAGACAAATGATATTAAACGCACGTCCGGTTTCGTCCTCACGCAACTCCTTGGATTCCTGAAAGCAGAAAACAAAACGATTGCAGACGGACCTAATGTACAGAATCTTCTGGAGCTCATTGATGCAATTGATGCGGGAACCATTAGTGGAAATGCAGGAAAAGAAGTGATGGAAACCATGATCAAAACCGGCAAGAACGCGTCGAGTATTATTGAAGAAGGGGGCATGAAGCAGATTTCCGATGATGGCGCGCTTGGAGACATTGTCGATAAAGCAGTTGCAGCGAATGAGTCATCGGTCGCAGCGTTCAAAGCAGGAAAAGCGGCGGCGCTGGGCGCAATCGTCGGGTGGATTATGAAAGAAACGAAAGGCCAGGCGAACCCCGCTAAAGTGAATACACTTCTGCAGGAAAAGCTGAAGTGATACATTCGTCTCAATGAGGAGCATTGATGACGTCATGATAGGCATGACCGATACCGTCCCCCATGACTCTCAATCACGATGGAAGAGATTATGGTATGCAATGACCACCGGAAAACGTATTCAAAAACGCAAATCAATCATTCAGTCGGAAATACTGGAAACATTTGATATGAACAATAGCTCTGTTTTTCTAGCCTTTTCTTCTGAATCTCCTATGATGGATACAGAAAATCCGCTGACACACGCATTACTTTTTCCCCCTCTCTCACATGAAGAAATATCTTCTGATAGCAGGACTGGCCCTCTCGCTGGCAGCCTGTAACACGCAAACCCCGGCAACGAATACGAATACAAATACCGTCAGTAGCACTCCGGCGCCAAAGCGTGCGGCAATGGAATGGGTCGCTATAGAAACGGGAACTGACGCAAGCGGCATGCCCTCAAATAAACTGTCTCTCCGCGTACAGGGTACGGAACAGGAACTCTTTGCAACAAGCTGCAACGGAACCGCATCCACGAGCGTACAAGATGTAGCAGGAAGCATGGCAACCATCCAGTGTTGGTGGGCAGGCGGCGGCGATCAATTCGGCGTCTTTATTGGCGATGCAGAAATGCTCTCCATCCGTCATCGCACGGTAGACGAAGAGGCAGGATTCGGAGCGTGGGAAGAGGTTCGCGCAAAATAAAAAGTCATTGCGTAAAAAAGCCCAACAGGTTTGTCGGGCTTTTTTTATTCATCGTCATACAATCAATCCTCATCCTCCATATCCTCCCTACTCCGCACAAACCCCGCGTTCTGATGCAAATGCGCATGTACATTTGTCATGCGCCAAAATTCATCCGTGACCGTTGCCGTACCTTCGGTAACAGACTGATTCCAATCATGACAGGTCTGACGCAAGCGTGAAGCAGTTGCTTCTTTTAAAATGGCAAGCATCTCGTCATGTATAGGCCTGGAATCTACATCCACTCGTCTTTCTGCTTCCTGCAAAATATGAGTGAGCCTATGTGCATACTGGCTGGTCTGCACTGCAATATGCCAAATGACGCTATCCCAAAAATCTTGAACCTCTTGAATGAACAGAGATTTATCAGTCTCCTGTGCAAGGTACGGCTTCTGTTTCAAGACCGCCTCTATAACCGCCTCCGTGTCGTCGGGATGCATAAACGAAAGATCATGCAATGGATCGATAGACACGGCCAGTTTGCCCGTAAAGAGAATGTTCTCCGGAGATGAAGAATGCGTTTCAGACATAGAATCCCATAAAAGAGGCGTATTCTAGAACACATTCCCAAATCATCAAGAAAAAGACGTTAAATAGAAGAATAACCTGCTACAATGGCGTTATCTCCCCTTCCCGCCTCTTATGAAAACCGGACTCACACTGCAAATACTCGGACTCAGCTGTCTTCTGTGCGCCTGTGCATCGAACAAAGAAAATCAGGTCACACAAACAAACGAGGCACCGCGCCCGGAATTGCGATGGGTTGCGACACTGGCGGGCACGGACCCCAGCGATGCTCCTTTAATGCGCCTGGATTTGCTCCGCAAAGAAAACAATGAAGAGAAGTCCATTGCTCAAGGAACATGCATTGGAAACACCATGCTGGTCAACGAATCCGGCTCGGCAACAACCATGCGCTGCAACTGGGACAATGGCGGAGGCGACTTGGGAGCATTCGTAGAAGACGGTGAAATTAAGATTAATTACCGTCAAATTGATGCAAAAACTGGGACCGGCGAATGGACTCCTGTCACCACCATCAAACAGTAAGAGGTGACCGGACCATAATTTTTGAAAATATTCATGTTGGGAACATGAATTTTACAATGCTTTCATTTGGCAAAGTGCCCGTTTTTATGAACACCAAATGTATTCAGAAAGCATTTACAACACTCTGTCCATCGCACTCAGTTGCGTATTTCTGCACCAAGCGTACGATGACGTGATTTGTTCAGCACAGCAGAACGAGTCGCCCCACAAACAACAAAGACAAACAATTGTTCTTTTGATCCCCATCGGATCACCCGCCGTAGCTCCGGAGAGCGTAGGAGGGTAACACCATCAATAACTAACAGAGAGAAGGATGATCGTGTGCTTTGGCACTCGTTCCTCCCGGCCACACACCTGCAACCCTTTGCATACATTCTGGGTCTAGGTACGTGATTGTTTGAGTCGCGCTCATCCTCCTCTCTGCTCTGCAACGTTCATACAGTCGATGTGAGGTCGCTCACTGTATGCAGCCCCTTCTCTCCCCAGTGTTCCCCTTGGCCCTGTGCCTTGTTCGTGGAACCGGTACGGGGACTTCGTAAGGTCACGAGGAGAAACAAGAGACCAGAGCAAGGCAGAGAATCGAGGGCTCCTCCCCTTAAGTCTTCCCACAAGTATAGGTAGCTCAATGTTATAATTATAACGTCGATAGCTACGCGGGGAGACCAAAACAAAAACAAAAAGGGACCACGCAAGTGGCCTTTTTGTTATGAGAGAAAAATATTTTTCCATATTCCCTTCCTCGCGCACGGGGAAGGGTGCTCGAAGAGCGGGAAGGGGCTTCTTACTTCTAAGATAGCCAAAAGCATCGCGCGAAGCGCCGGTGAGGTCTTTGAAGTTCAGTTAAAAATCCCACCTCATTTCTTGCAAAAAGCCCTGCCGGTTTTATCCGGCAAAAGCTTTTAAGAATAAAATGGAAAATTAATTATAAATCACTAAATACGAGCATTTAACAATAATTGACAATATTAATAATAAGTATAAATTATGTATATCGACAAAAATGTTTTGTTGATCATTCACACACTCGTTAGCTACTGGAGGGACCATGGAATCACCGACCGAATCACTCATTGTGACATTGCCGTTCACCGACATGCCGGCACTGATTGCAACGTTCGAATTGGCAAATAAGGATGCTCCGAAGACAGAACGATACCAATGGGCATTACATGCTCTCGTATCAGGTGGTTTGGTAGAGATGTACTTTGCTGGACAAAAAACGAAGGATGTCCGCTCATTTCTGACAGGTGCAAAAGGTGTCACCATGCAAGAAGGTAACACCAAGGTCGCTGCATTCGTACAAGAAAAGAACACCATTCGTATCTAACCAAAGACCTGGTCAATCACTGCTAACGAGAAACCTTCCATCACATCAACTGTGCTGGAAGGTTTCGACTTACAAAAAATTACATTATTTACTCACTCTCGTCATATATAACCCCGTCTCCGTATTCACTTTCACAATATCACCTTCGTTAATAAAGAGTGGAACGTTCACTTTAATACCGCTTTCGAGCTTAGCCGGCTTGTTACCGCCCGTAGCAGTATCCCCTTTTACGCCGGGAATGGTTTCAACCACTTTCAGATCCACCGTCGCTTTGAGCGTGATACCAATAGGCTTCTCTTCAAAGACAAGCGCATCCACTTCGTTTCCGTCCACCAAATAACCCGCTGCATCACCAATCATATCTGCAGGAAGATCGAACTGATCGTACGATTCGCTATCCATGAAGGTGAACATACCGTCGTTGCTGTACAGGAACTGCACGCGGCGGCGTCCAACGTCTGCAGGCTGAATCTTTTCACTTCCTTGGAAGTTGCGGGCGATAATCGCACCGGTCTTTAGGTTCTTCAGTTTGCACTGCATGTTCGCCTTGTCCTGGCTTTTGCGGCCGAAGACAGACGTAAGCACAACGAACGGTTCACCATCAATCTGAATGGCGCGGCCGGGTTTGAGTTCGGTAATTTCGTACATGGTTTTTTAAGGAAAGGTGTGAAATTCTAGACCGAGAAGCCTATTTGAGTCAAATGTTGTCATTCTGATTCCTACAGCCTTATACATGTCACACTGAGCTCGACCCAATGGGTCCCCTTTGAACCCTTGCCCCAAAAAGGAACCAAAAAATGCGGTCCGACCAGCTGCATTCCCGCTGACCCCCTCACCCCCCGTGGTCGGACACCACGCCACGAGCGATTTAAAATTGCTGAAGCAATTTTGAGGCGGAACTTTCTTTTTTTTAATTGCTCCGTTACTCGGTTATTCCATTACTCCGTTACTCGATCCCCATAACCCATAACCCATAACTAAGCGGGCGTGCAGGAGGACATCAATTCGCTTCAGACCCCGTCCCTGTATCCACACCATCCTCCACAAACTGCTGCACTCTCAAATTCTGAATGGCAGTCCGCACAATCTGACGGAAGGTATCGTTATCCGGCATATCGCGATAGAGACGGCGCAAATAGCGACCTTCATCGGGGCTGTCTTTAAACTTCTTCATCTCCACGCGAAGTGCATTGATGCGGCTATTGGGCATGGTGTAAATATCGAACACACGATGCATGCTGGCACGAACGGCAGAGGTCAATTGTGATTCGGACATTGTGGTTACGACAACCGGCGCTTTGCTGTCGGCCTTATCCTCTTCCGCAGGAGCAGGAACGGACGGCAGATAGTCGGCGAGTTGTATCGCAATGTCTTGAGAAATGGTACTGCCGCTTGCGCTGGGATTGCGCTGAAGTGCAGCAGCTACATCCAAAAGAAGAGACAACGCCTCCTTCCGGATTTCCGGCTTGAGCGTATCTCCGCTGCCGCTCTGAAGTGTTGGCAAATACGGAGCGAGCGCCTGGAGCGACTGCTTCATCTGTTCGGTGTCGTTGTTCTGAATTGCCTGCTGCAAAACATCGAGCGTGTCGACAAGGAGTGTACCGCTCACATCACGCTGATCTACAAAATCATTCGGGATTTGTGCACTGGCCTCCAGGACTGCTTTCTTCAAAATATACAATTGGTTATCCGGAAGAGCCGCACTCAACTGCGCCGCATTTTCTGCAACGGCGCGCTGGACCAAATACTGCCCGATACTATTACCGCTTCCTGCCGCAACGTCGATGAGCGTCTGACGATATTCATCGAGCGGAATACTGGCTCCGGAATCACCTTGAATGAGAAGCGCAGCCGCTTCATTCAAACGAATGCTTGCCTGCTGCAAACGTTTTTGTACACGCGCTTCGGGATCGAGAGTCAGAAGAACATCGACTGTTTCTGCAACGCGCTTTACGGAATAGAACGGAGAATTCGGGAGAATACCGGCTTCTGCAGCACGGCGCTCCTGTTGGAGCTGAGCCATTTCACGCTGGTGCACGGCATCGCGGCGGAGGTTTTGTGCAACCCACGTCTGCTTATACGCATCTGCCGGCATACGCTGCAAAGAAAGGGCGCGATGTGCGACAAGATCCACAAACTCACCTGCAACAAGCGCCACGCTTTGTCCGTTATGCGTAACCGTTGCATGACGATCCCATGTCTCTACATGCACCAATCCCTTCGATACCGATACCGATACACTTCCTCCGCGCACGGTGACGGTTCCTTCCGGAGTGGCAATCACAAATCCCTGTACCTGGTCCGGCAACAATGCCTGTAACCACAGTGTTCCGGATGTAATACTCAGCGTGGGAATTTTTGGAAGATCGGCAGGCTGATCTTCTACATCGTCCAAAGAAATGGTCGTGTTTTTCGCAAGACGAACGTTACCGTCATCGTGCAACATCAATGTTGCTTCACCCTCGCCTGTTCGAAGTTGAACAGCTTCGTGAATTTCCACTTCTTTGGTCACCGGTTGCCACAGTCCATGTGACGAAAGTTCCACGCCTGTTGCGGATGGATTCAAAAGAACGGCGGAGTCGGCACTCGATTGCGGAGCAATGAAAAGAAGCGGACTTGCACGGAGTGCCAAGGCCACAATCACAAACGCAGCACCCCATTTGGATGCGCGCTGAAAGAATGGAACAGGAACGGGTGGTGCAATATGCGCAAAAATAGTTTCACGAATGTGGTTTTGTGCATCCTCGGATGGAAAAAGATACGCACGCACGCGATCAAACACAGATGTGAGTCCGGGAAGTGCAATGCGGCTTTCAATGGAATGCCAGAGTGATTGTTTTTGTGTGAGGTGCGGAGCCGCTTGTTCTTTTGCGTCACGCAAATACGCAGGACCTGCAATACGACGCTTCAAAAGTTCGCGGACGCGTGCATGCTGCTCCGTTGTAGGAGCGAGCTCTTGCGCCAGCTTTTGGAAACGTGATTCAAAGTCCATGTCGGTTATTAAAACGTGGGGAAACGGCTTCTGTTACGGCTCTTTTCCTAATTCCGGGGGTAGAATCGATTCCAATTTCCTGAGAGCCCTCAATTTCAGGATTCTCACCCCTCCTTCGGACATTCTGAGCATTCTGGCTACTTCGCTGTACGGCAGTTCGCTCACATAGGTCAAAAGAAGAATTTCGCGATAGCGGTTTGGAAGCTGATTCAATGCTTTCCGGACCATTCTAAGCGTATCATTACGCTCTAATCGCGATTCCGTGCGGTTAAAATTGTCCGTATCCGGCATAGATTCCGGCACCTCTTCAAAGCCGCGGGTGGAACGATAGGTATCAATCACACTGTAACGCGCAATACGGAAAATCCACGCTGCAAAGGGCACGCCACGCTGAATTTTATAGGTATGGAGCTTCTCCCAGGCCTTCACGAAAATATCGGCTGTGGTGTCCTCTGCAATCTCTTTCGGGAGCCGAAAAGCACAATACCGATACACCGGAATAAAGAAATGATCATAGATACGCTCGAAAGCGTCCGTATCACCATCCTGGGCCAGCGCAATGAGCTTTTGGAGCTCCGCTTCGTCGAGAAGTGGAGGAATCATGAGGATGCAAGTATAGGGCGCGACTTAGGCTCTTGCCAGAGCTATGACCAAATTGATGAGTTTAAAAGTTTAAAAGTAGAAGGTTTGAAAGTTTTATATCTCTTTAAAAAACCAACTTTCTACTTTTTACTTTTAAACCTTCAAACAATCATATACATAAGACAAGACTGCACAAAAAAATGACATAATAAAAAAAGGTCACCTACGGGAAGGTGACCGAATCCATCTGCTCAAAAACTTCTGATGTCCCATTACTTGGGATCATGCTTTTTCAGCATGGCTTCCACATCATTGATCGCCATGGCGATCGTGCTGCTAAGTGCTCCCAGCAATCCCAGGAAACAGATGAGAAACCCGTCCATCTGGGGGAAGAGTAGCCGCATAACGGGAACCGAGGCAGCAAAGACTCCGAAGGAGATTGCAACGTACCTCATCACTCTTAGACATTTTTCTTGCATCATTTTCCTCTCATCAAAAATTGTGACAGAACAGATATAACAATCATAAACTTTTATTTGATTTTGTCAATTACTCCCATTCCAACCTTCGCCTCTTGGCTACGGCTGGCTAGCAATCCTTATTCCCATTCAATTGTCGCTGGCGGCTTGTTTGTGAGGTCGAGGAACACACAATCAATACCCGGCAGCTGGAGGATTTTTTCAGTCATGTTTTTGATAACCTCTTCCGGAAGCACGACTGCATTTGCGGTCATCGCTTCTTGGGACTCAATGGGACGGAGCACAATCGACTGCCCCCCATCACGCGTTCCAAACGGAAGCAGTACAACCGGGAACTGCCAAATTGTTTCGTAGAGTCCGGCGCGGTGCATTTCGTCGTAGACAATATCGTCTGCGTCGCGAAGTAAATCTGCACGGGCACGGGTGATGTAGCCGGGTGTAAAGACAAACTCCGGCGGGACATCGTGCGAGGTACATTGGAGCACGCGGTTGATCGATTTTTGCGTGTTCGGAATGGATGTCGCCAAATCCACAAAGCGCGGGTCAACAAGTGTCGGTGTTTTGGAAAAGAGTGCGACTGCGTGGCGATACGTTCGACCGTCTCCTTGTACGCCAACGGATTGCACAGGCAGGACAGCAGATTCAATCCCATCAATGCTCAATCCTCCATCCTCAATTTTCAATTCTTTTTCTGCGCAGAGAATACGCACACCCAATCCCGGACCCGGGAACGGATGCCTCCACACAAGATCGTGCGAGAGTCCGATTTCCTCACCAAGTTTGCGGACTTCGTCTTTGTATAAATCCTTCAGCGGTTCAATCACTTGTCCTGCATCAATCATTTTTTGCACCGCCTCCACACGGTTATGATGCGTTTTAATTTTATCGGCGTGCTTGGTCCCTCCGGTTTCAATCGTGTCCGGATAAATGGTTCCTTGGCCAAACATCCACCCGTCTTCCATACGCAAATGCATTTCTTCGCTCACGCGCTTTTGGACTGTGAGGAATGTCTCTCCAATAATTTTCCGCTTTTCTTCGGGATCGTACACACCTTTCAAATTCGCAAAAAACTCCTCGGATGCATCCACCACTTCCAAGTTTTCAATCCCGAATAAATCGAACGCATTCATGATGGCACGCGTCTCGTTCTTGCGCATCATTCCCGTATCCACCAAAAGACCTTGGACGCGATGACTGCCAATGACTTCGTTCAATACCGTGAAGGCAACGGAGGAATCGACTCCGCCGGAGACCATCATAAACACACGCTTATCCCCTACTTCTTTTTTCACTTCATTCCCGATTTTTTCCGCGTAGCTTTTGAGCGACCATGGTTCGTGATCGGTCAGGTCCACGAAGTGCTTGAGGATGGCATCGCCGTGTTCGGTATGAACAACTTCCAAATGAAACTGCACTCCGTAAATCCTGCGCTCTTCATTGGCCATGCCCGCATTCAAACAATCGGATGAACTGGCGGCAGTCATAAATCCTTGCGGTAAGCGCGTCACTTCGTCGCCATGGGACATCCACACCACAAACGTATCAGGGAGCCCCTGAAAAAGAGGAGATTCTACTTTCAATTCAATAGAGGTGCGTCCGTACTCCTTCGTCTTTCCGCCCGTTACTTCCCCTCCAAGCGTATGTGCAATCCACTGATGACCGTAACAGATACCAAGCACAGGAATCCCAAGCTCCAAAATCTTTGGATCGGCTTGAGGACTGCCTGCGTCATACACACTCTGCGGACCTCCGGAGAGGATTATGCCCGCTGCATCTTTGAGCTCTTCCGCGCTTGTATCCGGCGGACGGATTTCGGAAAAAGACCCGGCCTCGCGCACACGACGTGCAATAAGATGGGCGTACTGTCCCCCAAAATCCAGAATAACAATGCTTTTTGGACGAAGGATCGGCGTAGCCCCGGAGGGCGCAGACGGCTGAATAGGGGCTGACATAGGGGGATTGTACGCACCCTATTCCCTGTCGGCAACGGAAAGTCGAACGGCAATAAGCATCCACACGCTATACGCAATAGCCGTATCTTCCCATGAATGCAGAAACAACCCCGCAATGCTCACACCCAAAAACGCAGAGAAAATTGAGGATTGAGGATTGAGGATTGAGGATTGTATTCCATTTTTTATTCTCCATTCTCCATTCTCCATTCTCAATCCGTAGAGCTTTACAAGTAGCAGAAAGATCAAAGAGATGTACAAAATAAGTCCCAGCCAGCCAAGCTCTACGCCTATCTGCAAATACCAGTTTTCGGGCAAGAACGGACAGTTACACGAACGACCCAAAGGTTGCACTTGTTCGGTACCCACAAACACACACAAGTCCGCATGCGGTTTGGCCCACGAGGGATCGTCACCCGGACGGAGCATCACACACGTATCGCTGCTGCGATTGGTGGCGGGACCTGCAGAACCGAGACTCAATCCAAACGGATGTGCAATCATTTTTTGGATAGCTTCAATAGGCCGCTCAATGTGACCGCGCGTAGAAGAGATGCGAAGAAATGTATTCGGAAAAAGCACGAGAGCCGTAAAAATGAATACCGTAAAAATAAACACCGCTCCAAGCAGTCGTCCGCGCGTGATGTGTGTTTTCACCCAGGGATACAGTGCGATAACGATGATGACGAAGGCGCCGATCCAGGCGGCACGGCTGAAGGTGAAGAAGAGAGCTACTAGTAAAAGTGCCAAACGTGTCATGTTGAGGACGCTCCAAACATGAACACGTGTCGACTCTTCGAGCGTCCTCAGAGTGACACTCAGAGCTATGGGCAAAAGTAACCAAATTCCAAACTGATTCGGCCCGCTGAACGTGGATTGAATCCTATGCACGCTCGATCCCCCGATTTGCTGAAACGCGGCCAATGGACCATTGGCAACATACAGAGAATGTAGATCTGAATACCCGAGAAGCGTGAAAAAATAATCGGGTAAAAAGAGGGTTACAATGCCGTACGCGGACACAATCGATGCAACAATGATGAGCGCGGCACTCATTTGTTTCCAGAAAAGATCAGACCATGTCACGCGGCGGAGAATGACGAATGCAACGAGCGGAATAAAGTCGTATTTGAAACCGAGGGCGAAATGTAGAGTGTAAAATGTAGAATGTAGAATGGACACGATGATTGCTAGAGCAATCAAACAAAAAATCATGAAATCTAAAAAATCAAAAATCCGCCATTTTTCATTTTTCATTTTACATTTTACATTTAAAAAACACTCAATAATAACTATGAATAAAATAATACCGAGCAGTCCCTCTTTCCAAAGCGCGAGCATGGAGAGCGGCGCATGACCGGAACCCGCAATCAGTTTTGTAAGAACAGTCACTGCAAACGCATGAAAGGGCAGCAGTACTAGAAGCACCAAAACCAGCCATTCACGAACGCGTTGCAACATCAAAGACATGGTACTCCGCCTGGCGTCCTCACGCACTCGTGATAGGTGTCGGACTTGGAGTTGGCCGACGAGCAAATGGATCGATGGGGTGATACGGCTCGGGGAACGGACCGTCGTCGTTATCATCGTCATCACGACGCAACCAGGACGCAATAATGTCATATCTCCCTCTCAGCATAATCATCTTCTGTTCTATATCGTCTAAATATTCGGCAATTTGCTCTTCGTGCAAAGATGAACCATCGGAAAGGAGGCGGAGATCAAGCGCGCCGATGTCCGCCTGCAACTCGCGGATGACCTGATCAATATCGCGTGCGTACGGAACATATTCATAAATAATGTGAGGTGCAGGTTTGAATCGTCCGTTATCACATTCATTTTTATAAATATGAGGCAAGTCGTCCGTGGATCCCTCCAAATAATATAATTCATCCACGAGCGGTTCGATGGCATCCAGCGCTGCAAGCTTATTTGACATATGCGCAAAATATACCACGGTACTTCTATGTTACAAGCACAAACGCTCTTCCTCATTGCGGAATATTTCACCCTTTTTGAGCACCTCTTCCACTGCATCAATACAGCGGCTGCTCACATTTTCACCGTATAATTTGGGTGTCTTACGCATATCCGCGTTATTCCATGCA
The DNA here is from genome assembly GCA_964554785.1 of uncultured Candidatus Peribacteria bacterium. Classification (GTDB taxonomy): domain Bacteria; phylum Patescibacteriota; class Gracilibacteria; order Peribacterales; family Peribacteraceae; genus CALREJ01. The sequence goes on from CAZKPW010000004.1 coordinate 77,510, forward strand.
AAGTCGATAATGCGGCGAATAAGGGTTCCATCCACGGGAGGAGCAATCAGATTTCCTCCTGCAATAATAGATTCACTTCTATCCGAGCCGAAACGAAGTGTGACGCACGGAACTCCCAGTACGTTCATTTCTTCCTGCATGGATCCGGAATCGGTCGCGCAGACTGCGGCCTTGCTCATGGCGGTCATGACATCGGTATAGAGCGGCCAGACCGGCGAGTAAATAAAATTCGGATAATCAGCTTTGAGTTTTTCCACTTCGTCGCGCAGTCCGAAACGATCGAACGCGGCTTCGGTCTGGAAGAGCGAAATAAGCAGCACTGTTTTTCCATCGAGGATAAGCGACTTCATGGCATCGTAAATCGCGCGGAAGCGCGGCTCGGAAATACAGTTTTCGCGACGGTGAATGCAGAAGCGCACAAAGTCTCCGTCTTCGAGTGCGGGGTAGCGCTCAAAAATATCCGACTCCTTCGCATTTTTCATGGCTTCGTGCGTAGCATCCACCACGGAATTCCCCACCACAAAAATACGATCTTCCGCAAAGCCTTCGCTCTGCAAAAACATACGATCCAATTCCACCGGTGCCAAGTGCACGCCCGATCCCGCTTCGGAACATCGGGTGTTAAACTGCTCCGGATACGGCTCCTGGCTCCCTCTTTCCCAGTTTGCACTGTCCATAAGGAACTTGCGCCAAAGCGAAACATCAAAATGTGAGGGGTCGCTGAACGCCAGCGACTCATCGGCAAAGTGCGGCGTGAGCGTACGAATACCCGCTTCTACGTGGACCGATGCAAAACCATTGCAGTAGCCTGCATTCGCCGCAGCCATTGCGGTTGTGGTATCGCCGTGTACATAGGGAATAACAATCTTTCCTTTCTCTTTTAACTCAGCGATAAGAAATCCAAGACGACCGATAATCTGACTGACGACTTCGTGCATGGATCCGCGAACATTCAAATTGAAATCCGGCTCGACCCCAAATTCTTTGAGCATTCCTCCACTCAAGTTTTCATCGTAGTGCTGACCGGTATGTCCGAGCAGTGCCAAGTGTCCGCGATTTTTGAGTTCTTTGTAGAGCGGAACCTGCTTGATGATGTCCGGTTTGGTGGCAATCAAAATAAGATGCACATGCGTATCCGGATGCGCCGCAAGGTCATCGTAAAAAGTCGGTGAACGATAGGTAATCTCAGTCATGGAAGAAGCGTAACATATTATGCGCCTTTTCTCTGCTCGGTTTTTTGCAAATCATCCAGATCCTGACGAAAGAGAGCAGGTGTGTACTGGGGCAAAAATTCCTCATGAAATGCATCACGAGTTTCCATGCCCTCATAAGGTCGCATCACCGCATTCAGATGTTTCATACGCTCATCCTCTCCGGTGCGAATACGCAAGTCTAATTCGCGATAGGACACTCCTGCACGCGGTAAATCCAAATGATCTTCAAATGCACCCGCGCATCCTGATTCTTTCCAAAGCTGGCGAGCACGCTTATCTTCATCGGGACCTGCATAATCCAAAAGGAGAGCAACCACCATCCCCGTACGATCTTTCGTATACTGAACAATACGATTGAGTACTTCCATCACCTGAGACTGTTCAACATGTAAACGTTCAGTACGTCCCATATGAACCAAACGAACATCGCTGTTTTCAGGAAGATCGATCCAGTTCTCTTCTAGGTCATCCAAAAATTCCTGCATGACGCGAAAGACCGCACGTGTCTGATGTGGAGGGCGACTCCAGTTTTTGGTAGACCATGCCCACAGCGCCATCATTCCAACGCGGGCATCGCGTGCTGTTTCAATAATACGCTTGGAAGCTTCTCCACCGGCTTTGTAACACTCATATGCCTGTTCTTCATCCAATGCAGTCGGCGCTACTTGCTGGCTTTGTTGCTCCAGCATTGCTGCCTCAAATCGGCGATTTCCATCGCACGTTAGCTCAACCCAGAGACCTTCTGCGGGGCTTGTAGACATAGGCGCAGCACTCTAATGCGAGTGTGGGAACGGGTCAATAAAACCTTACACTCTTCCCCCTTCAACCGCCTTCTGCGTCTGCGATGCGCCAAGCGTCACAATCCCCTCAACCTCGCGTACCTCTTTGCCAATCACCTTGTCACCCTCAAAGGTGTAGATGTACGGCGTACAGAGCCCAATTTCCATAACAGCCACTTCATCTCCGCTGATGTTGTCCAAGTTTTTAATGATAGGACGAAGACTGTTGCCATGCGCGGCCACAAGCACGGTTTCATTATTCAGAAGATGCGGGAAGATGTACTGCTTGAAAAACGGCCAGGTGCGACGCTCACAATCTTCAATACTTTCTCCGTTTGGTGGGCGCGTGCTGAAGCTGCGTCGCCACAGTGTCACTTGATCCTGTCCATATTTTTCCGCGGTCTCGGCTTTGTTGAGTCCCTGCAAATCTCCATAGTGACGTTCGTTGAGTGCGGAATCTTCCATAACAGTGATGGCATTTTGTCCCGCCATTGTGAGCACAATATCCAATGTGTTCTTCGCACGGATCAAACGAGATGTGAATGCACAATCAAATTTGAATTCTGCAAGTGATTGCCCCACAGTCGATGCGTCCTTTGTCCCTTGTTCCGTTAAGGGGATATCGGACCATCCTGCGAAGCGATTCTCAAGATTCCATTGCGATTGGCCATGCCGGAGGAGTATCAGTGTTCCCATATATGAACAGTATGAAGCATAAAGGCATTCCAAAAAAGGGGCTTTCCTGCTATAATTATCTGATGTCCAAATTCCACATACACACACTCTCCAACCGTCGGTACGGGCACACAGTGCTCTGGTCCATCTTCCTGTGCATTGCCATTGTCTGTGCATCGGCCATGCTGGGACGCGCTGCACATAACTTTAAAGCGGCGCTCACGGATGCTCCGGACGTAGCCATCTATCTTTTACTCCCGGAAGAGAAGCTTGGAAACACCACACTCCTCCGCGTAAACGACACCGATACCGAACGCGCCTATTTGGCACAGACGGAAACGGGTCCGAAGCTCATTAAGATTCGCAAAAACAAACAGTGGCTGGTCGATACTATCGAGCCTCTCCACCAGACGGAAAGCGGATCACCAGCAGCGGAAACACCAGTACTGCATTAAGAATTCTGGGCAATCTTTTGGGTTCACGAACGAGTCTGTAGAACCATTCGAGTCCGAGTCTTTGTAAAAAGAGCGGTGCACGTTTTCTGGTACCCGCCAAAAAATCAAACGTTCCGCCGACTCCCATTGCAATGCGAACCGAGGGCAACGACTTCAGATGCGCCGCAATCCACAAATCCTGCGCCGGTGCGCCGTATGCTACAAAAAGAATATGCGGATGCGTCGCATTGATTTGCTCAATGATTCCTTCTGCGTCTTCATCGCGCGGCGTTCCTGCAAATGTTCCGACAATGGAAAGATGTGGGTTTGTACGCAAAAGAGACACCGCGGCTTGCTCTGCAACTCCCGGTGCTGCACCCAAAAGAAAAACAGAGTCCGCTTCCGTGAGCACGGCACAAAGAGACTCAACCGTATCAACACCTGTCACACGCTCCGGAATACATTGCCCGGTATAACGGCCCATCATCACAATCCCCTGACTATCCGGAAGATTTAAATCACTTCGTTCCAATACCCGCTGAAAAGCAGAATTTTTATGCGCCTCGACCAGCATTTCACTGTTGGGAGTCATCACATGATGCTGTTTTTCAGACCGCAACATGGCCTGCAGACGCTCGAGTGCCTGCTCTTTGGTAATGGCATCGATAGGAACGCCGAGGAGAGTAATGCGAGACATGACGGGGTATGAGTTATGAGTTATGGGTTATGGGTTATGAGTTATAAGTTATGGGTTATGAGTTATGGGTTATGGAATGCTCGAATAGTAGCAAATCCCGCATAACCCGTAACGATTATTCCAATCTCCGTTATTCCATTATTCGAATATCTGTTACTCTGCCTTCATGCGCCTCAATGTTTCCATCTTGGCAATCTCCACCATTCTTCTTACAGCATGCGTGTCGCAGGCAGAAATGACGGAAAACGGTGCGGAATTCAAAACATCCGGCAGCAGTTCATCCGCAGAAAAAGTGGAGAGCATCCGCGTGGCGGAACAAATGCAGAGCGGCAGCATTTTGGAAATTGGCGACAGCAATGCGCGTATGTCCATGCAGCTGTTTATCAATCACGCGAGCACGTATTCCCAGCAATTTCATCAAATGCTTCTCCCGCGTTTGATTGAAGATTTTGTCGCAAAAAAGAATCTGCGTATAACCATTATCCCCGTTGCATTCGACATCTATCCGCAAAGCAGCCTCAGCGCATCTTTACTTCTTTGCGCCACGAAGCAACACAAAGGACAAGCAATGAATGATCTCCTTTTCAGTCAACCAAACACCGCCACTCTGCAGAAACAAATTGGTGAAGTGGGATTGAGTCCAAAAGATCTGGAAACTTGCTTGAAAGACCCGAATCTCCAACATGAAATAAACGTTCAGACACAAATCGGCATCGAACAAAAAATCACTGCCGTCCCCGCGTATAGCATTGAAGGAACACTCTATACCGGACTTCCGGAATATGCAGATTTACGCGGACAGGTAGAAGAAGCGCTCACACGCTAATCCGTACAAGTTTCTGACGCGACGTTGCACCGGAAAGGAGTGCCACTGCCGATGCGGGAACATCAAAGAGTTCCGCTAAAAATCGAATGAGCGCAATGTTTGCCTTGTTGTCTTCTGCGGGAGCGGCAAGATCGATTTTTAAACTGCCGTCGTCGAGAATCTGTTTAAGCTGCGTCACTTTTGCCTGCGGCCGCACGCGAATCATGCAATCAAGAACGCCTTCATGAAGAAGCCGCTGACGTAAAGTTGCAATCATAAATTATCGCAGTTGTGATTTTCTCCACTTCTGAATTTCCGCATGGTGTCCTCCCAGTAAAACATCCGGCACTTTGAGCCCCTGAAATTCCGCAGGTTTTGTGTAATGCGGATATTCTTTTTTACGATCGAGCGCGGGACTGAAACTTTCTTCTTCCGCCGATGCTTCGTGCCCCAGCACACCCGGAATGTGGCGCGCCACGGCATCAATAAGAACCATAGCCGGAAGTTCTCCGCCGGTTAGAACGTAATCCCCAATACTCATTTCTTCATCAATCCATCCGCCGTCAATCACGCGTTGATCAATCCCTTCGTAGTGTCCGCAGACCAAAATCAGCCACTCTTTTTTCTGCGCAATTTTTTCGACCGTTGCCTGCTTCAATCTTTTCCCACGCGGAGAAAAATAGATGCGATAGGGCTTCACCTTTTTCGAACCTGATAACTGATAACTGATAACTGATAACCCCTCAGCAGTAATAGCTTCGATCGCACCCGCCAAAATATCCACGCGCATCACCATCCCCGCTCCGCCTCCATACGGCGTGTCATCCACCTGATGATACTTCCCAACCCCGAATGTACGGAGATCGTGAAAATGAATATCAATTAACTTGTCATCCTGCGCACGGCGGAGAATGGACTCGGTCAGGGGTCCTTCGAACATGGCCGGGAACAACGTCAAAATATCGATCCGCATGGATCTAGCTTATAGGTTTTAGGTTTTAGGTTCTAGGAATGACTAGAAAGTGCTTTTTATATCAAAATCTATCCCCTATACGCTAAAAGCTATAAGCTTTGATCATGCCGTCGCCGCTGATCGACATCTTCATTCCGACCTATGAACCGAACCCGGATCATCTCCGAGCGGCCATAGAATCGGTCATTGCCCAGAGCGAACGTGACTGGATGTTGCTGGTATATGACGACAATTCAACAATGGATGTGCGCTCGATTGTGTACGAATACATTCGAGACCCGCGCGTGTGTTTTATGGGCAGCCGCAGAAGCCGAGGAATAGGAGGAAACTGGAATGCATCCATGAGCATGGCAACGGCACCGTACTTTCAATTTTTATTTCAGGACGACACCTGGGAACCCAATTATGTAGAGGAGATGGTAAAGGTACTCAAAGAAAATCCGAGTGCAAAATTTGCCTCTGCGGACCACCGGTACGATTGCGAGAAAGATATTGCGAATGCCTACCTCTACCAAGAAGTGCGAACATTCCGCAATGAACACATAACGGAAGGACTGCATAAAGGCCAAGAATTTTTGCATGAGTGGATTAAGCGCGAGCTGCATCCAAATGTCATTGGCGAACCGAGTTTTGTGATGTTTACCAAAGCGCTCCGTCACCAAGTCGGAGATTTCGCGGAAGACTTGCCGCAGTTTTTGGACGTGGAATATTGGCTGCGCTGTTTACTGAAAAGCGATTGGTATTACTTGAAAAAAGACCTCGGAAGTTTCCGCGTCCATAGCAAAGGAGCCAGCGCCCAGAACCAAGAATCGGGCGCAGGCATTTACGACAGACTCGAATGTTTTGAGCGACTCCTGAAGTGGCTTCCTGCTTTCAGCGAACTCCGCAGTTCCACAAAAAAAGCGCGCAACAGTGCACTCGTCACCATGGCGCGGAAATTTTTGAAGCGACGCAAAGAAGGGAAAAATACACCCGTCGCAAGCAGTGGAAAATTTAAGAAGTTTGCACTGCGCCATCCGGTACTGATTGGTTCGGCGCTGCTAAAAGCTCTTTTGCACAAACAAGATCCTTTGTAAAAAAGATCCTCAAGCGCGCTCACTACTACTTCTTAAATCCTACGTACTGACCGTGCTCCCCTTCATTCATAGAATCACGTCTATCATTCTTGCGGAAGGGACGGCCTTTTACAGCAGCCGGAGGATTGAGAATTCTGCTCGCTCTGGCAAATAAATCATCATACGTTTCATCCATAATATCAGGCAAAGCTGCTGTTAGGCGATTACGCAAAGCAAAAATAATATCATTAGAATCAGTTGTAAGTTGAGACTCTGCCGCTTCACATGCTGCTTGCAATTCGAGAGCTATAGAATCCATTGCGACCTCTTCGTCAGAGAGAAATGTTAATGAAGAATCACCTTCCATAAAATAGGTAGCAAAAAAATAATGCGACCATTTTAGAACTATTACTGTTTATGTCAAACTGCGCATTAAAGCACTTATATCTTGCAATTGCACCTCTTCCACCAGCGTCGTCTTCTTCCCCTGCCGCGGCACTAACTGTTCGTAGAAACTTGGCTGCTCTTCGTTCTGATACAAGATGCCGGTCGCAATTCTATCCGCTGTATTGACGGCCAGTTCGCGTGCTTTTTTAAAGTCGGATGTGTCGTGATTTTCGAGCGGATAACACTTTTCCAGCAAATAATCGTGCGTCGCAAAATAGTTATAGGTGGGACACGCTTGGAGGAAATCGACGAAAGCAAAGCCGCGATGCGCGATTGCTTTTTTCAAGATATCGACCATCTGTGGAATGTCGCCGGAGAATCCGCGTGCCACGAATGTAGGCTCAAGCGAGAACACAAAATCCATGCTCGGGAGCGTCTGTTCCGGAATGCCGTTCGGGGAGGCGTTCATCTTTTTTCCTTGAGGAGTGAGGCTGCTGGCCTGTCCGGTCGTGAGTCCGTAGTTCCCGTTATTGTGGAGCACGAACACAATGGGATAATTGCTGCGGATGCTGTGGACCAAGTGTCCGACGCCTTCTGAAAAACTGGCTCCGTCTCCCCCAAATGCGAGCACCGGCACTTTCATATTCGCCAGTTTTGCGGCCGCGGCAAACGGCATCACACGGCCATGAAGTCCGTGGAAGCGATAGCCTTCAATCTTGTCCGAACCGTTCCCGTGACATCCCACGTCATAACAAAGAAGTACTTCGTGCGGCTGCAATCCCAGCTCCGACAATGCGCGCTTTACCGCGGTCCAAATGCCATAATCGCCGCAGCCGTCGCACCACGTACAACGGTTCTCGGAATGGTATTCGAGCGGAGAGATGGCGGGGCCGGTGAGGTCGAGCTTGATGGACATGGATAAGTAAGGGCTAGGGCTAGGGTTAGGGCTGGGTTATTTGGAGAGATATTTTTGAACGGCGAGGAGTAATTCGTAATAGAAGAATGGACGACCGTCGTACTTCAGAAGAACGTTTCGTTCCATAGTGCCGCACTGCATACGCAGTAACTGCAAAAGCTGCGCCTGATAGTTACATTCAATAAAAAGCACCTTCTTTGCTTTCTTTGCGAGCTCCTCATACATCTCGGTTTTAAGCGGCCACAAGTAGGTGTAATGCAAATAGCCGACTTTCTTTTTTTCAAGCGATGCATCGTTGAGCACATCCAAAATGACACCCTTGTTACTGCCCCAACTCACAATCAACAAATCTAACTTTCCGCTTCCGGGTTCGGGACTCCTGTCTCCAAAAAAGAACTCCGGTTCGGGTAATGCTTTTTTAAGTGCAACTGCTTTCTGCATTCTCTTTTCCATCTGCAATACGGCATTCTCTGCAGACTCATCCACGCTTCCGTTCGGGCTGTGTTCATCGCCCTGTGCGCAGTACGACTCCGCTTTACTGCCCGGCAACCACCGCTTACTGATGCCATCTTTTGCAGACGGATCGTAGCGATCGTCACTCTTGAGCTTCTTCAATTCCGCAGCGGCAGTCACCAATTTCCCGCGGCTGAGTTTCGTCTTTTTTTGATTATACTGCTCCTGCGTGTAGATACCTTCGGCCGTGTGCTTATCGGTCATCACAATCACGGGTGTCTGGAATTCTTCGGCAATGTTGAATGCTTTTGGCATCAGATGAAACGCATCGTCAGCATCACTCACGCTCATCACACAGCGCGCGAATTCTCCGTGCGCAGAATGAACGGCCAAGAGGAGATCGCCCTGTGCGGTCCACGTCGGAAGTCCTGTGGCTGGACCGGGACGCTGCGCCAACACCACGACTGCAGGATTTTCGATAATGGCATCGAGCGAAAGCGTTTCCGTCATGAGATCGAATCCCCCGCCGGATGTAGCCGTAATGGCACGCGTTCCCATATGCATCGCACCGCTCATCATTTGTACGGCGGTAATTTCATCCTCCGCCTGTTTAATGGCCATGCCTGTTTCGTTCTGAATGTCCGCAATGTAACTCAGAAGCGGTGAAGACGGTGTCATCGGGTAGCCCGCATAAAAACGACATCCTGCATGCACAATGCCCAGACCCATCGCCTGACTTCCCGTCAGGAGCAATTGGTCCTTCCACTTTTTATCGGGTTTCGGAAGAGTGACCGAAAGCGCGCAACCGGATTCTTTGCAGGCTGCGAATCCTTCGTCAATGCAACGCATATTCATGTCGAGAAGATCTTTCTTGCTGGCAAACCGCTCCCCGACAAGGCTCTTAAGCAGCGTGCTGTCGCCGCCTGTAACGCACCAAATAAAGGCGCTGAAAATCACGTTTGCAAGTATTGGCTTCGCCTGCATTTTTTGGAGCATTTGATGAATAGGCAAATACACCACCTGTATTTTTTGCTTCTTCAAAAGTGCTTCATCATCCTTCGAAAACTTCCATACTTTTGTATCGTGAATAATCATGCCGCCTTTTTTCAGGTCAATCAGGTTGTGTTCAAAACCGTGATGATTCAGTGTAATGAGCACATCAACCTGCTCTTCCGAACTCTGGATAAGCATGTCCGATATATCAATCTGATAGCTCGCATGTCCGCCTTTAATGAGCGACGGATATTCGCGATACCCAAACACACAGTAGCCGGACCTCTTGAATCCTTTCGAGAGAATTTCTCCAATGGAAATAATTCCTTGCCCGGATGAGCCAACGATTTTTAAGGATAAACGTGACATAGAAATATCGTACAGTTTTTAGTTATTAGTTGCTGGTTTTTAGTTACGGAAACAATCGCCATAGTGACGAACCAGAAACCAGAAACTAAAAACCAGAAACTATTCATGAGATTGTCGACAATAAAGATAAAACCCATGTTGAAATTTTCTTCTCCTGACCGTAGGGTTCATTGATGATTTTTAAAACGGGATCAATCACAATGCCATTGTGCGTCGCCACAAATTCCTGCAAATGATCCATCGCCCCCACGGTGAAATGATATCGGTCATCCCCGAGTCCGATGAGCGCCACTTTTTTACCCTTCAGATCAACTGCAGCTGCACGATCTTTCAAAAGGGAATGCATATGCGGATTGAGCATGCCCTCCACTCCCAGCGTATTCCAGCTCCCGGATGCCAAAACCAAAATATCTCCACGCAAAAGATCCTCGGGTTTTGCCTGCTCCGCACGCTGTTTTTCCATCTGCAATGTGTCACTCTGAGCTCGTCGAAGAGTGCGCAAGGATGCCATCAACGTATCGATCACATAGTCGGTGTGACCGCTGGTCGAAGCGTAGATGATATGCAAAGAAGACATATGTCTCGTGTATTGTAGAGATTTGAGGGGTCGCGGAATAGTGTGAGAATCATCAAAAATGCGTCAAAATGCCATATATTGATAATAATACCGATTTATGCTATTATAATAGTTATGACAAACACCAATTCAAATGTTCCGGATAATGCGTCCATACCGGAAGAAGAGCAGACACAGGAGCAAAAAGAAGCAGTCCGACTCAGGCTTGTTGAAGTGCGTAAAGCGGCACAAAAGAAAAACATTGAACTGTTCGGCCCTTTTACCCCGAAAAAAGAAGTCAGCACATATGTATTCAGCCAACGAGAATTGGCATACACCAATGCGGCAGACGGACAATTGTCGCTCGATAATGCGCATTTCAATTACCTGCATACAAAACTGCTGGAATGCCACGGACATATACTCAAACAAACTGCGACAGACTACGAACGCTACCTGTTCATCATGATTAAAAAACTAATGGCAGCAAGCCGGCTCAATCGGGACGGAGTATGGGACGAATTGGAGTGTATGAACTCGCAAATAAACTCGGAAGCGTTTGCACAGGCCTGGACAGATGTGTGCCGCTTTGCCATAGACGGACCCATTCCCCAGTAATACACATGTCCCTGCTCTCCCCCGCCTCCGTCGCAGTCATAGGTGCCTCCTCCCAGGAAGGCAAAGTTGGACATGACATTCTGAAAAATCTGCTCACGCAGGGATTCAAAGGAAAAGTATATCCGGTAAATGTGAAAGGCGGCGAAATCCTCGGGCAAAAAGTCTTCACGTCTGTATCCGATATTCAAGAGACAATCGATCTTGCAGTCATCGTCATTCCCGCAGTCGCCGTTCCCGCAGCGCTCACAGAATGTGGCAAGAAAGGAATTACATCCGTTGTGGTCATCAGTGCGGGCTTCAGTGAAGTCCATACCGATGACGGCAAAAAATTGGAGGAAGAACTGGTAGCCATTGCCGCCGAGTACAAGATGCACCTGGTCGGTCCGAACTGCTTGGGCATTGTCCGCCCGGCAATCGGCATGAATGCATCGTTTGCAAAAGATCTTCCGCCCGCTGGAAACGTGGCGCTCATCAGCCAATCCGGTGCAACGGCAGTCGCATTGATGGACCGCGCACCGCAGGAAGGAATCGGCTTTTCGTTAATGGCGAGCATTGGAAACAAAGCGGTCATGGATGAATGTGAATGGTTGGAATTGTGTGAAAAAGATGAAGGAACCGAGGTCATTGTGTTCTATTTGGAAAGCATAAAAGACGGTCGCACATTCCGCGATATTGCAGCGCGCGTTGCACGCACAAAGCCGATAGTGCTCCTGAAGGCAGGAGTCTCGAATCATGGAAAACAAGCGGCTGCTTCCCATACGGGAGCGCTTGCAGGAAGCGACAGTGCCATTGATGCACTCTGCGCAGAAACCGGCATACACCGCGCACATACGAGTGAAGAATTATTTGATCTGCTCGCAGTACTCAGCACCCAACCGATACTGCCGACAAACAAAATTGCGATCATCACCAATGCAGGCGGCCCCGGTATTTTAGCAACCGATGCTGCGGAGATTGCAAGACTGCATCTTCCTGCGCTGAGCGAAAAAACCGCTGCAGAACTGATCCCAAAACTTCCCACTTCCGCATCCATCCATAACCCGATTGATGTCATTGGCGATGCCGGAGCGGATCGCTACGAAGCGACACTCACGGCCTGCAAGAATGATGCAAATATTGATGGACTCGTGATCATTCTTACGCCGCAGGTAATGACCCCGTGTTTGGAGATTGCAAAAACGATTGTAGAAGTTATGAAGACCGCGCCTCTTATGCCGGTCTGTGCCTGCTTCATGGGTGGCTCAAGCGTCACCGAAGCAATCGCCTATTTACGCTCACAAAAAATCCCCGTGTTCCCCACCCCTGAAAGGGCGGTCGCGGCTATGACTGCTCTGCAGTTACCAGTTATCAGTTACCAGTTATCTGGAAGGGAAATAATAAAAAAAGAAATTCCAAAACCTGTTAACCGATTACTGATAACTGATAACTCACCAGGTCTTCTCGACGAAAAAACAACGCAGGATCTCTTTGCGCATTATGGCCTTCCCCTGCCCAAGCAAGCACTCGCAAAAACAGCGGAAGAAGCCGTGGCACTCGCGGAAAAAATCGGGTATCCGGTCATCGCAAAAATCAGCTCTCCGCACATTCTGCACAAGACCGACATTGGAGGAGTGCGTGCAAATCTTCGCTCAAAAGAAGAAGTGCTGACTTCCTTCCGCGATATTCTCGCCAACGTCAAAAAGAATTCTCCTGCATCGAGTATCGACGGCATTCTCATTCAGCAATTTTTGCCTGTCGGTGATGAATTCATTGTAGGAGCCACGCGCGACGCAGCATTCGGACCGCTGATTATGACAGGGCTCGGGGGCATTTACACCGAACTCTTCCGCGATACCTCTTTCCGCATAGCGCCGGTCAATACGCAAACCGCTTACACAATGCTCACGGAACTAAAAGCATGGAAACTGCTCCTTGGCATGCGCGGCAAACCAATGCGCGATATTGATGCACTCGCAATACTCATTGAACGCGTATCCGTCATGATGACCGAATGTCCCCAGATTAAAGAACTAGATTTGAATCCCGTGCTCGTATTTGAAGACAGTGTGATTGTGGCGGATGCAAAGGTGGTGATTGAATAACTATAAAATAGATAAAAAAATGAAGAAATACGTATGAATGTGATATTCAACATTCTGCATTTTACATTTTACATTAGCCTCCTAGGCACTTACTCTACGACAGTACGGGCACGGCATGCCGTGCCCCTCCAGATTTTGCCACTTCCCCACATTCTATGAAACTCCAGAAACTCTTCGAACGCTCGGTTCAGATTGGTATTGATTGCGATCCGCGCGGACGCAAATTTATTGAAAAGATGCTCAAAAAAGAATTGGATAAGAGCAAAAAGCTTGAAGGGCGCGACAAAGAAATGTACGACATGGAACGCACATGGAACCCGTATCCGGATTCCCGCATTCTGTGGGGCAAAGGCGACACGGAAGTAAAGCGCATCATGGTGGGTATCGATATTGAAACCCAGGAATTCCTCTTGGCTGATCGCCTCCGCGAAAAAGGAGAACGCATCGATTGTGTCATGATTCACCACCCGGAGGGACGTGCGCTCGCAGATTTGGATAAAGTGATGGGCGTACAGGTGGATGTCTACGCAAAAGCAGGCGTGCCTGTAAACCACAGCGAAAACCTCCTGCGCCCACGTCAGGACAAAATCTGGCGCGCTATTCACGCCGACAACCTCTTCCGTTCCGAGCGCACTGCAGAACTTTTGAACATTCCTGCAGTCGGTTGCCACACTATTACCGATAACCTCGTCTGGGCATTCATTGAAAAGACCGTGTGCAAAAAAGAATATGACGATTTGGGAGAAATTATCGACGCGCTCTATAACATTGAGGAATACAAGTACTACGCAAAGAAAGGAAACCCCCCAATCATTGTAAACGGCTCCCGCAGCAGCCGCCCGGGTTACATTGTCGCAACGGAATTTACCGGAGGAACAAACGGACCGGACGACTTTATTGAAGCGCAGTCCCGCGCAGGAGTCGGAACCATCCTCGCCATGCACTTCACCGAAAAAGAAGTGGAGAAGGGCAAAGAGCACAACCTGAACCTCATCCAGTGCAGCCACATGGCTTCCGATGCACTCGGCGTAAACCTGCTCCTGGATCTCCTCGCAAAAGAAGAAAAGAAATTGGAAGTCCTGGAAGTCTCCGGATTCATCCGCGTAAAGCGCAAATAAAAAAGTTTCAATCCCTGATAACCGATAATTCATAACTGATAACTCCCCCCGTCATGCCTTCCGTCTTCTCTCTCATCGGCCAGTCTTGGACCTTTGCCCGCAAGCAACCCATCCTTATGCAGACCGGCCTTTTGCTGCTCTTCCTGCCACTCCTAGTCATGGGTGTGTTGTCGGATTATCTGGAAAGCATCAAGGACCAGGCGGTACCCAATGAAGCGCTGACTATCATGCTGTCCGCCATTGGAATCGTATCCATGAGCGTGGTGATTGTATGGGGAACGGCATCTGTTCTTTTAATTGGAAGCAGACTACTTGCAGCCAAATCCGGCCGCAGTAGAACATCACTCTCAAACGTATCCAGCGAAGCAGCATCCTTCATTGTGCCACTGCTGCTCACTAAAATTCTCCGCAGTATTTTCTGTGTTCTCTGGGGAATTCTGCTCATTATCCCGGGCATCATCTACGCATTCAACACCGCTTTTTACGCAATTATCGTAGTCCTTGAAGGAGTGCAATATCGCAAAGCGCTCAAGATGAGCTCTGCTCTCATGGAAGGCCGCAGACTTGAGGTTTATTGGAAGATCATTGCACTCAGCCTCCTGCTGTTCGTCCCCCCAAGCATTGTTGCAGCTGCCATCCAAACGCTCCCGTACAACGAAGCACCGTATGTTGCAGACGTGGTAAATAACCTTCTCTATGCAGGATCACTCGTACTCTTCACACTCAGCATGATTCTTCTGTATGGATCGCTAAAACCTAGCACCAAGCCCATTACTGGTGGTGGGAAGAAGGCCGTGAGCAAGAAGAAGTAACTTTTGAAGTGATAGATTTAAAGGTAGGGTTTGGCTTTATTCGTTAAGGGAAAATAAGAAAACCCTTTGGTGGTTTTCTTGATTCCCCTTAACAATCCCCTTCAACTTTCCTCCAGTACCGGGTGGAAATCGCGCTCAAGTACTCAGCAGCTCAAAGCTAACCCGGGGTAACGTGCTTGGTTTTTTGTGTACTTCATGGGGATAGGCGATTTCTCTTTGAAGAGAGATCGTACTTTTGAAGAAAGAACCTGTCTTCTAGAAAGATAAAACAAAAGAAGTTCCACTCTACAATTGCTTCAGCAATTGTAATCGCTCGTGGCCGGAGTCCGTTCAGGGGGGTGAGGGGGTCAGTGGTGAATGCGCTTGAACGGACCGCATTTTTTGGTTCCTTTTTGTTGCGGAGACAAAAAGGGACGCCCCCACGGCAGTGGCCCCCGGAGGGAAGCTGCCTTTAAAAAAACCTCATGCTTCGAGCGTCCTCCAGCCTTCGCCTCTTGGCTACGGCCGGCAGGCAGTGTGACACGAAAAAACCTCTCATACTTCAATCAATCTTCGTATGAACCTTATTTAGACACAGACTCCACAATCTGCTGGAAAACCTCCGGCTCGCGGATAGCGAGCTCGCTCAAAACCTTGCGGTCGAGCTGGATTCCCTTCTTGTTGAGCTGATCGATAAATACAGAGTACTTGCTACCTGTCTGACGAACGGCAGCGTTCAAACGAACAATCCACAAAGAGCGGAAGTTGCGCTTGTTCTTCTTGCGATCCATGTATGCGTGCTGACCTGCCTTAATAACGGCCTCCTTCGCCTTTACGAACGTGCTACTGCGACCCGCTTCGTAGCCTTTAGCTAACTTACGAATCTTCTTGTGTCTGCGGTGCCGAACGATACCTCTTTTTACACGCATGGGAGTGGGAGAAATAGGAGGCTAGGGATGTCACCCTAAGCCTAACGAGGGATTAGATACCTGGGAGGAGCCCCTTCAGAGCTTTGACGTTAGTGGGATGCACCATAATAGTGCGGTTCAAACGCTTCTGGCGCTTGCTCTTCTGCTGCAGCAAGTGGCTGCGGCTGTGGCGTTTCATAGCGAGTGCACCGGATCCGGTTGTACGGACTCGCTTCTTCGCGCCGCTGTGTGACTTCATTTTTGGCATAAAAAACCTGTGACGGGCTCGGAGTATAGGGAAAGTTCAGACGGATGCAAAGGAAAATTCAAACTTGAACTGCGGATTGAGGGGGAAGGACGGGTTCGCTTGGTCCTTTCCCGTATTCTTGACCTATTTGGCTTTCGGCCTCATAACCGCAATAAACTGGTTCCCTTGCGGCTTAATCTCCTGCTCCACTTCTGCAAAATCAACCAGATCCGCCATCAATCCTTTTAGCTTCGTAATGGCATAATCTTTATTGGTGAGTTCGCGGCCGCGAAGACGAACGGAAAACTTCACCATGTGGCGTTCTGCCAAGAAATCTTTGGCCTGATCCACCAAACGATCCAAATCGTGCTTTTCCGTACGGAATCCAAAACGGAGCATTTTTGTTTCAGACTGCTTGCTGCTGGCCTTCTGCTTCTTCTCCTTCTTCTGGATCTGGTACAGGTAGTGACCGAAATCCCCAATCTTCACAACAGGAGGAACGGCTTTGGGCGATACCTCGATAAGATCCATCTCCGCTGTTTTTGCACGCTCCAGCGCTTCTGCGATAGTCATTGTCTCCGTTTCGCCTTCATCACTGATGAGCATAACGGTCGGACTGGTGATCTGTGCGTTCATGCGCGGTCGCTTTTCCAGCTTCTGCTGTCGACCATGGGAAAATCTTTGACGTATAAATCTGAGGGGGAAAGTACGGCAAAATGTAGAGATAAACGGGTATTTGGTCAAGAAGACGGATGGGTTTAAAGGTTTGAAAGTTTAAATGTTTAAAGGTTCATTATTTACAAACTTTTAAACCTGTAACTTTTAAACTTTCCAACTCGTACTATCTCGCCTCAGCGAGAATACGCCTCCCACGTCACCGCCACATGATACCGCCCCTCCCCCGTTTCTCGAATGGCGCTCTTCACCGGCATAAGGAAGCGAAGCGGCCACAGTTTCTGCGTTTGCAGCGTCTGTCCAAGCGGACCCGACAGAAGTTGCACGACATCGCCTAATGCAGATGCCTGCGTGATTCCATGGAAAGATTGAATGAATGCATCGGAGGAAAATGACTTGAAGAGCTGCTCTTCTGTTAACTGCGGTGCCCCTGCGTACGAGAGTAAATCAGTAGAGAGGAACGATTCGAGCGCAGTGACTGCGGCAGGATTTTCTTGTTCGGTTAAATGCAGAAGCTCTGTTTGCTGTGCATCAGTGAGCGCATCGCTCACACTCAGAAGGCCGGACAAATTCTGGAATAAGAAGAGCGTTTTTAGCCCTTGCTCATTTACATCGGCTTCAAAACTCACGGGTGTTTTTTCAAAAGACCGACTGCTATCCCCTATTTTGATGGTGACAGGAACTGAACTTCCCACTTGCACAGGAGAGAGCGCAGAGAGGTTTTTTTGTCTGCGGAGTTCCGTCGTAAGAGCGTCGATTGTGGTAAGTAATCGATCCAAATTACTGTTATCCGGAAGGACATACATATGCAGCATTTCCTCGCTGGAATCTCCGGTGATGTTTGCCTGCAGTTCTGCAACATCGGACTGTTCCTGCAGAATGCTCATGCGGTGTTCAATAGATGGAAGCACAAGTGCCGCGGGCAATCCAATATCGCGCATGGCACGGACATCCTGTGCGTGGAGTGACAAGAGTTGAATCGAGAGCCCCAAGAACATGACAGAGAGAACGTACTGCACGGAGAGCGGGAGCCTGCGGAGATGTGGGAGAATCACTGCTCTGTGGGCAAGTATCTAAAACTGATTTTGAACGGCGAGTGGAACGTACCGTCTGCGTTTTGTGCGCGTGTAAAAGACGGACGGACGAAATCTTTTACAACCGGTAATGCCTCCACATTTTCAATATACGATGCGAGCACCGTCATGCTGCGAAGCGCCACATTTTGCACATCTCCCGTCACCGATACTTTTGATGTAGTGGAATCAAAATCGATATGCGTAATGACAATCGCATCCGGCACTTCGTGCAAATCCCCCGCTACTTGGAGCAACAGTGTTTTAATATCAAGCGCATTTTGGAGTGTACGCTTTTCATTTTTGAGCGCGGTATATCCTGCATCGTGTTCCGGGAGCACAAGGCGATCGCGCTTTTCTTCGAGTGCCGACAGACTGCTTCTCTGCTCCGCCACATACGCATCCATTTCCGTTGGCGAGAGCGAAAGATCTGCAACCGCAAAGCGCGTGAAGCGCGGAAGAATGCCAAACCACGACACAAAAAGCAGAACAAAGAGTACTGCTCCAAAGAGGAGCAAAGGGACTGCGGAGCGCTCCAGAATCTTCTGAATGGGCTCTCTATGCGCGAAGGGCGATGTGGGTGTTTGGAACATGTGTTTTCTAGACAGTATAGCACAAAAACCCTGTTTTGTGATGCCTCTATAGTTTGACAATATAAATAAATATGCAATAATATTATTGTTCCGCAGATCTTTTATCATCACCAAAAAAAAAGGGGGGGGGGAGCATGAGTCAGGAATTCAATGCAAATGAACGCCAAACCATTATCCTGTGCAAAGGGGAGGATAGGCCCTGGATGCTTATCGGTCGCGAATCGTACATCCACGACTTTGTAGCTGGGCATAATTCAGACGGAGAGACAAAAATGATAAGTGTCACTGAATGGGATCCCATTGCCACAACGACCGAGCTACACCAGATGACTGCACGAAAAATGCTCAATCTCCTATTGGAGATGGATGAGGCATCAGAGCGTCGCAATATTGCCGACTTCATGAAATGGGCGCGGGCGCTCTGCGAACTCATGGATGGACAGAAGTCATTCTCACGACTACTTGAAGGCATGATGATGACAGCCTTCAAAAAAGGTCAGGAAACTCCCCATCTGGAATTGCAAAGCAGCTGATGATAAAAAATAGAACACCACCCCACCTTCACCGGTGGGGCTTTTTGTGCATACCTTATACACGCAACCAGAAACTCATCGACTCCCCTCAGGATAAACCAGTAACCAAAAACGAATAAACCAGCAACGAAACCCGCAGATGACGAACCACTGTGTGTTTGACATGATATAAAATATAGTTTATTAACTATCGTACGAAGTAGTGATGTTTCTATTGTGTATTATCAAAAGCGACTAATCCCCCTTATTACTCAATGGAAAACGGATCACTCAAAGAAATTAATGATAAAATTTCTCAGCTGGAAGGAGAGAGTAAAACAGCCATGCGGCTACGCTATGGTCAAATTCCAGGAGCGAAGGATATTCATACAGTAGAAGATCTGGCAGATATAATGGGAGATACGGTCAAAAGCACATGGCACATATTGAGATTGGGTTTTTGGAAAATAAAAAGAGAAGATTTGCCATTACTTACTGCAATGCGACAAAAGAAATTGGCCAGAATTCAGGGTGAAACATCGGATCGGGCAGTAACTCTGCTCCCCACATTCAAAAGACAAGAATTCAGGCTGCAACATTGATAAACAGATTTTTTGTATCCATCTACAAATCCTCTACACTAAAACCCTGATCGTCGATCTCGGATCTTCGATCTCCTATTTCCCCCTTTCCAGTGGAAGAACTTCTCATAAAACTTCAGGAACTGCAGTCTGCAGTGAACACGGGAAAGGACTCTCTTTGAGGCACGTTCCGTGCCAGAACAGATAGCCGAACTGGAAGCGAAATCAAGCGCGTCCGATATTTGGGATGATCAACAGAAAGCCAATGAGCTGTTTGCCAAACTTCGCGGACTCAAAAAACAGTGGGATCCGGTGGCAGCACTCAAAGGAGATGTAGACAGCTTGGTGGAGATGACACAGATGGCCACTCTTGATGATGTGCCCGCTTTGCAAACAGAATACGAGAAAGCAATGAAGGAATGGGCGGTGCTGGAACCTATGCTCTATCTCTCCGGGGAGTTTGATCACAACAACTGTTACATCACCATTAGCGGTGGAGCCGGAGGAACCGAGGCGCAAGACTGGGCAGGATTTTTGATGCGCATGTATTTGCGCTACTGCGAACGCATGGGATGGACGACCACACTTGTTGATAAAACTGATGGACAGGAAGCAGGAATTAAAACTGCGACCATCTTTGTAGAAGGCGATCCAGCCTACGGCTATTTGAAGTGCGAAAAAGGAACACATCGCCTGGTGCGCCTGTCCCCTTTCAATGCAAAAAGTTTGAGGCAAACAAGTTTTGCACTTGTGGAAGTATTGCCTGAAATTAAAGAGACAGACGAAATTGAAATTCTTGCGAGCGATCTGCGCGTGGATACCTATCGATCGAGCGGAGCCGGGGGTCAGCACGTGAACAAAACCGACAGCGCCATTCGCCTGACCCACTTGCCGACGGGATTCGTGGTGGCAGTCCAAACCGAACGCAGTCAAATTCAAAACCGTGAACGCGCGATGAACTTGCTCAAGGCAAAACTGCTCGAGAAGAAACGCATGGAAGAATATGACCAGAAGCAGGATCTGAAAGGAGCATCTCAATCCGCATCGTTTGGTCAGCAGATCCGCAGCTATGTTTTACATCCGTACCAGATGGTGAAAGATCTTCGTACCGACGCCGAGACCAGTAACACACAAGGAGTGCTGGATGGAGACATCCAAATGTTTATTGATGCGGAGTTAAAGCGCCTTGCACGAGGATAATCTGTCGCGTCGAGCGAAGCCGAGACGCAAAAACTGAATATTTAAACGTTTGGTTATTTCATAATTCACTATTCAATTTTCCTTCGTATTTCGTGCTTCGTATTTCGTATTTCCGTGCGCACTGCATCGGAAATGCATTTACACATGAACGGTTTCGGCTATCGTCTCCGACGCACGGAGAGGTGGCCGAGTGGTCGAAGGCGCACGACTCGAAATCGTGTAGGCCTCAAAAGGGTCTCGAGAGTTCGAATCTCTCCCTCTCCGCCATTCGATTCGCCCCTGGCTGCGCCAGAGGGCTCACTCATGGTCCTGCGCTTCGCTTGGGCCATTCTTCACTTTTCTATTACGAATCGAATGACAGTGAGCCCTTCGACTTGGCTCAGGATGAACTCCGCCACAGTGAAGTCGAACTGCCCTGCTTCTTCAATCTACGCATCACGTGGTACCACTACCCCATCAAAAGAAAGCGCCCTCCGAAGACCGGAGAGCGCTTGGGTGTTCCTATCGGCGAACCGATAGGAACGGATGATCATCAATTGGCTTCCGCAGCAATTCCAACTCTCTTCATTCCATCTGCATGGGCACTGGCACTGATCGTGATTTTTCCAGCAGGCATTCCGCTAGACTCTCGTACATTCAAAGTTCCTACATAGCTGGGGTAATCTTTCTCATAAAATTCTGCGCAACGGACATCAAAATCATCAAGTGGCGACTTATTGTCCGTGAGTAAAGAGATGATGAGGAGCGTCACCACCCTCCTCAGAGAAGCAACGCGTTCGGAGGGAATGAGACATGCTCGTTGGTCAGCTAAGCTCATCCCAATTGCCTTTTTGGGAAAGCGTAAACAGACGCGCTGCGGCTCATTTTTTGTGTGAATCCAAGGGAAGTTATTTTGGCGACACCAAAAGTACGCATAAAATAAATCACCAATGTTTTTTCCGCTTTGCTGAAGACGAATGTCACACATCTCGTCAATCGAGAGGCCCGGATCATCGAATTCAAAAAATCCATCATTGTGCTCAATACCTTTTGCCACTGCAGCGAAGAAAATTTCTTCATTCGTCATGTTCAGATTCCTTCTATCGGGGTTTGATTTTTCTTGCTCGGAAGTGAGACAAGTGCCCTAGGTACCAGCCATACGCAGGGCACTTGTCTCTCCAATTGACTATGTTGTAAAAAATCATCCTAATACCATATTACAATACTATGAATTATAGTCAACAATATTTGACTACTTTAAAAGTGACTGATATACTGCTTGTGTAAGCCATTTTTTAGACATTGGTCACCCCTTTTATGACTCTAGAACAAGAACTGCAACAACTGGGTCTCAAGGAAAACGAGGTAAAGGTCTATTTGGCAGTTCTCAGCCTTGGAGAACCCACTGTCGGCGACATCGAGCGTCAGATTGGTATGCATAAACAACTCGTCTATAACGCCGCAGAAAGGCTACAAAACGAGGGTCTTTTGAGCATCCATGAGATCCGCGGCCGCAAACGCTTCAGTGTCCCGAATCCCGCAGCTCTGGAAGATCGTGCTCGAGCATCCCTTCAAAAAACAGAGAAACTTGTCCCCCAGCTAATGGCGCTCGCCAACATCAAGCGAGCTGCCGATGACATTCGTATCTATCGGGGAATAAAAGGCGTGCAGCATTACTATCTAGAAACGATCAAGCAACAACAAACTGCATCTGAGGTGCTAGTTCTTGGTGTAAACAGTGAACGGTACTTCGAGATTTTCCAACCGCAGGAAAGTGCATTCCAGACTTTTGAACAGACGCGTACTGAACAAAAAATCACAATGAAGTTACTACTATTCGGAAAGCCTGATCAGGAAAGTACGCTCAATGCCAAACGTCCCCATCTGGAATTGCGACTGTTATCGGATATCGTACAAGCACCTAATGACATCATGATCTGGCACAACAGAGTGGGCATGCTCTTCTATGGAACAGAACCGTATGTTCTGGATCTGGCGGGAGAGAATACGGTAGAAGGGTTTCGGCAATATTTTCAGGTGCTGTGGAAACAAGGAAAATCACCAAAAATGGTACACCAAACCTAACAAAATCCCCCTTTGGCCATCGTAAATCATCTTATTCGAACATAAACAAACCATTCTCTCTACCCCGTCCGAGAGGGTTTTTCTGGCAGTTTTTTTCTGTTGATTTTTTATATGACGATAATCTCTAGAATAAGCCAAAAAACAGGAGTTTGGAGTGCCACTCCAAAAAGATGACACCACGACAAAATGACGCGGCGTCCATTGAATGTTTTCCCTCTATTTCTCACTGAAATTCAGATTCTCGCTTGCATAACGCACTCTAGGGTCTCTAGAATTCACCTCGCATTATTTCTTTCCTCTTTTTTTATGAGTTACGTTGTAGCTTCCAAAGTTAAAGAGCTGGTTAACGGCAAGGGCATGATGTCCTCCGGTGACCTTGCAGAACACCTCAGCAAGCACATTGAAATGTGGCTGGGTATGGGCGTCAAAGCTGCCCAGGCTAACGATCGCAAGACCGTTCGCGGATCCGATATGCTCGCTTTCACACCGGGCAAAATGGCCCTCATTGTGGCTAGCAAAGTGAAGGAATACATCAATGGCAAGAACATGATGTCTTCCGGTGATTTGGCAGAGCACGTCAGCGCACTTGCTGAATGGCTCTTGTCCGAGGCTATCAAGCGCGCAGGCGCTAACGGTCGCAAGACTGTCCGCGGCGAAGATCTCTAATCGATCTTTTTCCAGGAATTGATCAAAGCCTTCCGTAACGGGGAGGCTTTTTTCTTGGGGGGCAATGGCGCTATCTTCTGGAAAAGATGTGCGCACCGCACGTCTCTACATTTTTACTTCGTCGTAATTCTCCATTCTCAATTCTCCATTCTCAATTATACTGCCCCCATGACCATTGCAGTAATAGGCACCGGCTACGTAGGACTCGTCTCTGCGGCATGCTTTGCAGAACTGGGACACACGGTTTATGGCATTGATATTGATGCGGCAAAAGTTGCCATGCTTCGCGAAGGAAAAAGCCCCATCTACGAACCGGGATTGGAGGAACTCATTAAACAAGGACTCGCGAATGGACGCCTGATTTTCGAAACCGATATCACACTCGCACTGCCAAAAGTCGAAGTGGTATTCTCTGCTGTTGCGACTCCTCCGGGCGAAGGATTCAAGGCGGATCTGCGCGCAGTCTTTACCGTTGCAGAAACCATCGCACGTCATGCGGATAAGCAGATTGTCTTTGTGAACAAATCGACGGTGCCGGTCGGAACGGGAGAAATTTGTGAGGAAAAAATTCATGCGATTTTAAAAGAACGCGGCATTCAGTGGACTATTCCCGTGGTAAGTAATCCCGAATTTTTGCGCGAAGGAATGGCGGTGCCGGACACCATGATGCCGGAGAGAATTGTGGTGGGAATCAATGGAGATGCGCGCGCCAAAGAATTGATGGATGAACTCTACCGCCCCATTACTCGCACCAATAAACCGATTGTCTTTATGAGCCGCGAGAGCGCAGAAATTGTGAAGTACGCAAGCAATGCATTCCTGGCAACGAAGATCAGCTTCATCAACATGCTCACGGAGCTCACGGAAAAAACGGGTGCGAATATCCGCGATGTTGCAACGGGCATGGGACTCGACAGTCGCATTGGTCCCCGATTCTTGCATGCAGGAATCGGCTATGGCGGAAGCTGTTTCCCGAAAGATGTAAAAGCGCTGCTCGCAACCGGAAAAGAATACGGCATCCCCATGCCAATCGTAGAAGCAACCGATGCAGTCAACCAATATCAGCGCGAACGCTTCATCAAAAAAATTCTTGCGGCACTCTCCCCCGCTTCCACTGTAGCCGTCTGGGGTCTCAGCTTTAAACCAAAGACCGACGACATGCGCGAAGCCCCGAGTATTGATGTTATTAACACGCTCGTCGCTGCAGGCCACACCGTGACCGCGTACGATCCTGTTGCCACCGATCGCGCACGCCCGCTCCTCCCCATGGATACGATGTTTGCATCGACGGCAATGGATGCAGCAAAGGGGGCCGACGTTCTGGTGGTGCTAACGGAATGGGACGAATTCCGCGGCGTGAGTATGGACGATGTCAAAAATACGATGAAAGGACGTACTATCTTTGACGGTCGCAACGTCTATGAACCGAGTGAAGTCAGAGGAGCCGGATTTGTGTACCATGGAATAGGCATCTAATCGATCCCCGTACAGACGTGCGAATCGCACGTCTCTACAGTACAATTACCCTATGAAAATCCTTCTCACAGGCGCCGCCGGCTTTATTGGATTCCACACGATCAATCAATTGCTCGATCGCGGGGATGAAGTGATTGGACTCGATAACGTAAATGCCTATTACGATCCAACTCTCAAAGAGAAGCGCCTATCAATGCTCCAGGAACGCAAAGGTTTCACGTTTATCCGTGGCGATATTATGGATCGAGAGACAGTGGCCAATGCCATGAAAGGAGTCGACAGAGTCGTGCACTTGGCTGCACTTGCCGGAGTGCGTTACGCGTTTGATCACCCGGATGAATATGTCGACATTAATATCACCGGTTTTTTCCATGTACTGGATGAAGTCCGCAAGCAAAAAATCCCGGGGCTGATTTATGCATCGTCGAGTTCAGTCTACGGAGGAAATGACAAGTTACCCTCAAGCGAAGAGGACCGGACCGACAATCAACTCTCGCTCTACGGCATGAACAAAAAGGACAATGAGCTCATGGCCAATACCTACCACAAACTCTACGGCACAAAAACAACAGGACTGCGCTTCTTCACGGTCTATGGCCCGTGGGGTCGTCCGGATATGGCGCTCTTCCTGTTTACCGATTCGCTCCTGAAAGACAAACCTCTGCAGATTTTCGGAGAAGGTAAAATGCAACGCGACTTCACGTACGTAGAGGATATCGTCTCCGGCATCATTGCATCGGTGGACAAAAACTACGATAACGAAGTGTTTAACTTGGGCTGCGGCCGCAAGGAAGAACTCATGGAATATATTCGCATGGTGGAAGTAAGCTGCGGACGCGAAGCGAAGAAGGAATACCTACCCATGCAACCGGGCGATGTGCGCGCAAGTTTGGCCGATATTGGCAAAGCAAAGACCATGCTTGGCTACGAACCGAAGACGCAAATTAAGGATGGAGTCCCACAGTTCGTGAAATGGTATAGGGAATATTACGGACTATGAAAAAAACGCCCGAAACGGCAACAAACCTACAACGAGATATTGGTAGTGTCTTTTTGATTGCGATCGTTTTTGTGTTGCTCACATGGATGGGATGGATGAAATGGAATGATCCCATTATCGACTTTGGAGCGGAGATCTATGTTCCGTGGCAGCTGCATGAGGGTGCCGTGCTCTATCGTGATCTTGCGTCGTTTAAAGGACCATTTTCGCCCTATTTGAATACACTCTGGTTCACTCTCTTCGGCGTATCGCTCCGCACACTCGTTTTTGCGAATCTAAGTATCCTTGCACTCTGCACCGGAGCACTTACTCTTTTTGTGCGCCGCCTGACCGACAGGCTCACGGCAACGGTCACCGCCATCGTATTCCTGACGGAATTTGGACTCTCGAATATTGTCACCAGTAACTTCAATTTTGCGACGCCCTTTGTGCACGAACTCACGCATGGAATAACGCTCTGCATGCTGCTGCTTCTGCTCCTGCAAAAAATCATCCACGCACCCACTGCGTACCGCGCCGTTCTTGCAGGTCTTCTCTTTGGCTGCATCCTGCTCACGCGTGTGGAAATAGGAATGGCTGCAACGGGAATAATTGTCATGACTGCAATAATTCTCCTGCGTCATCCGCCAAAAATCGATCTGTCTTTCCTGCGTTTATTCCTGATTTTTTGCGGAGGAACACTCTTGATGCCACTTCTTTCTTTTGCTTATTTCTCTGCACATATGCCGCCGCTCCAGGCGCTGAATGGCATGCTGGGAACATGGAAAGATCTGTGGAACACCAACGTTGCATCGACGTACTTCTTCCAAAGAGTAACCGGACTCGAAACTCCCGGAGCATCATTCTTACAAGCAGCCGGCAGCGCTCTGCTCCTCCTGAACTGGGTAATGGGAGCGCTGATGATGGAACGAATGAATGGTAAAAAATTATCGGACACACAATGGCTTCTCACAATGGGAATCGCGACTGCGTGTGTGGGGATTATTGCCCTTACCCCTTTCCCGCCGCTCATGAACGGACGGGGGCTGACCATCATCACGAGTTTCATTGCCATCTACACGTTTACCCGCATGTGGAGGAAAAAAGAATATATGCTCACGCCTGCACAGTGGGGAATGTGGACCGTATTGTCGATTTTTGCAGGACTCATGATCGGTAAAATATTTTTGAATGCGCGTATTTGGCATTACGGATTTGTACATGCCATGCCCGCCACCGTACTTGTCATTCTGACGCTGCTCTGGCTTATCCCCAAGCATCTGCAATTCCATGGATATAGCGGCAGGATTTTCCGAGGCATCGCCCTGGCTATGATCATCATTGATGCGCTCTGCATGCTGCGAATATCGAGTGAAAAATTTGAAACGAAAACACTGCGCATTGGAAGCGGAACAGATACATTTCTCAGTTTCAACGATGCCGTCACGCCGCAGGGTCATATATACAATGATCTTCTGAACGCTATCAATACGCATATCCCCGCAACTGCAACGCTCACGCCTTTGCCGGAAGGACTGATGATCAATTACCTCACACGCCATAAAAGCTCCGTTCCCTACTTAAACTTCATGGTGACGGAAATGAGTATTTTTGGAGAGGCAACAATGCTGGAAGCATTTGAAAAAAATCCTCCGGATTACATCGCGCTGGTCCAAAGAAACACCGCCGACTTTGGCGTCTCCCACTTTGGGATTAACAAAGACTACGGAGCATCCATTGTGGATTGGGTTCGACTGCATTACACGCCAATTTGGTCAAAAGGAGGAAATCCACTCCTTTCTCCTGCCTTTTCAGCTGAACTGTTACAAAGAATAAAATAAGAAAGCAAAGGCTTTTACGAGTGTTATAAGAGAATAGGAGAATCGGGGTATTGCAAATTATCAAAATTATTGTATAATGATCTTAAACATACATATTTCCCCCACACACATATGTCCAATGGACATCCCCACAAGAGCCGTTACGCTCGCCTTGTCAGCGCATTCGCTGCTTCTGCATTCGCTCTGTTGATTACGCTGAGCGCACAGCAGCAGGCTGCAAATACTCAGACAGCCAGTGCCATTACAGGTGCCCTGACACTGACGAATTATCAGACGGCAAAGTGTCCGTACAAACCGACGGATCGCGGATATCGCACACTTATCAAAACATGCAAGATGCGTAATGCGATTATAGGTCGTTAATCCTGCAATGCAGTACAAACGACATCTCACTTCGATGGGGTGTCGTTTTTGTGATATCTATACAGAAAAACCGACGTATTCGATGCAAAGCGTTGCCACTGTGAATCGGTATCTATGGTCGGACATGCCGCAGTGCAAACAACAACGCTGCTCTCCGTAAAAATGGCATCTGCGCTATAGCGGAAAATAGGTAAGCGACTTTCATACTGCCACTCGTGTCCAAATCCCCCTTCCATAAAAACAGGACCTTCCAGGTGAGCGGCTGCAATATCTTGCATAACACGACGAGCAGGGCTGGGCGCATGCAAAGGTGATGTGCGCAGCAATAGAAGCGTAGACACAATCAGTGTACCCATGGCGAAGAGATGCGCTGAGAAACGATTGGACCGAATAAGCGCAATACACCCGGCCATGGAAAGCGGCAAAAAGAGCACCGCGTAATAATCCGCGCGCGACAGGAATACATACGCAGCCAGCAACACGAAACTTGCCAAAACCGGCCACTGCTTCAGTCGAACCATGCCATACAATCCTGCGATACTCACAATGATACTGCCACTCATCAGCCAGATACGAACCCATTCCACGACACGAATGGAAAGCGCGCTGTCAGGTCCGGCATGCACAAGGACGCTCGCAATCACGAGAGGATTTGTAAGCGTATAACACGCAAGAACGACAAGAGGCAACACAAATGCAGCCAGTCTTTTCTTCCAAGAAACATGCGATAACAATGACCACACGACAGGAGCAATAAGAACAATCTGGTACGCGGTGAAGAGTGACATCAACCAAAAAAGACCGATATACCCCGCATCTCGCGAACGCTCCGGACGCATCCACAGATACACAAACACCATCATCTGACATGCGGTGAGAACCGCCATCATAATAGTCCCCGCCTGATTAAGCAGTGCAGAACTAAAGAGCCAACAAAAAGCGACTGCCAGGCGCACCGCAAGCTTACGATCTTTCAGTAGCCGCATGAAAAACCACACGCACTGCACAAGGAGCGACGCAAACACAATGCGCCAGAAAATTTCCTGATACGTCCATGCATCGAGCGTATGCAGAATAAAGCGCGCGAGCGGCGGATGCGGATACGGAATGTTCAGGAGATATTTTGCTTCATCGGTTCGCACTCCATTTGCATACTGCAAAACGGCCAGCAACACCGCATAGCATTCCACGCCAAGAACCAGAATCAATCGGTACATGGAACAATCGTATGATCGGCGTACAGAACTCGTATACACACAGTAGAATCATATCCTCTATAAAGATCTCGCTTGTGAAAAAGAACACTGTCATTGTAAACGGCATGGATAGAGAAATGCGACACCGGCAGACCGTAACCGGAGGCAGTGGCCTGCATGGAAGATATGACGGCAGCGCGAGTTGAACTACGGAGATAAAACGGACTGATGGCAAAGACGCGCGGCAGCAATACAATGAGCGATACCAGAATGGCGATCATAAAAAACAGCCACTGTCTGCGCACAAACATTTGCAGGAAACGCTTCAGAGCAATGCGCAAAAGCTGAACGATAAATTCCACTTCCACACGCCAATTCAATTTACTCTCTCCGTGTTTGCGAAACGCAAAATGAAGCGGCACTTCCGTAAGCTTGCTAGAAGAAGGCAGGCATGACAGTACTTCCAGAAGAATTTTAAAACCGGTCGGACGAAGATGCGGGACAATCTTTGTGTAGGACGTACGATTGAGTGCAAAAAATCCGCTCATAGGATCGGATGAATGCACGGGTGGTAACCACTTGGCCATCCATGTTGCCGCTTTGCTCAGGAGTCTGCGCCCCGTCACCCAATCCCCCACGCTTCCGCCTTCAATGTACCGGGATGCCACGGCGATATCCGCACCGGCGGTGACGGCGTTATACAGTTTGATGATGAGTTCCGGATCGTGCTGCAAATCTGCATCCATGACCATAAGCACATCGCCGGTTGCCATGGCAAAACCTTCCGTAACGGCAGACGACAGTCCGCGCCGCCCGATACGACGAAGTACACGCACCGTGGAATACTGCAATTTCAGTTCCTCCGCCACTTTCCACGTAAGATCCGGCGAATCGTCATCCACTACAATAATTTCGTGCGGCATGGAGAGAACGGTCTTCAGCGCCGCAAAAAGCTCCGGCAAATTGGCCGCTTCCTTGTACGTTGGCAAAATAAGGGATAGCACCTTGTCAGTGTAATTGATAATTGATAATTGAAAATTGATAATTTGCATACCCGTAGAGACGTGCGGAGCGCACGTCTCTCTACATTCAAGCAAGAACCCTGATTCAAATTCGATTTTTAACAATCGTTTTAGCCTAGAAGCCACACCCTAAAACCTATAAGCTAGCGCCGTGAAAATCCTTGTAACCGGTTCCTCCGGCACCATCGGCACCAGGCTTTGCGAAAAGCTGCTTGCAGCAGGACATACTGTCGTAGGTGCGGACTGGGAACCATGTCAGTGGAAAGAGGAAGTGGAAGCATTGCGTATTGATGTCGATCTGCGACACGCGGACGAACTGAGCAAACTTCCGACCGATGTAGAACTCATTGTTCACTTAGCTGCAAACGCTCGAGTCTATGAACTGGTAGAACATCCGGAGCGCGCAATGGATAACTTCCAAGATACGTTCAATGTGCTGGAATTTGCTCGCAAGAACGGCATCAAGAAATTGATGTTCGCATCATCTCGCGAAACCTATGGCAATATTCATCTGCCGGAAGGACAAAAGTATTCCGAAGACAAAGCGCACTTCATGACCTGCGAAAGCCCCTATACCGCCAGCAAGATTGGAGGAGAGGCGCTGTTTGAGGCCTACAAACGCTGCTACAAAATGGAAACGATCATCTGGAGATTCAGCAACGTCTACGGCATGTACGACAATTCCGTGCGCGTCGTCCCCCTCTATTTCCGCCAAGCCAAGAACAACGAACCGATGAAAGTGTTTGGTCGCGATAAGTGTTTGGACTTCACGTACATTGATGACTGCGTAGCCGGCATTATGCTCGGCATCGATAAATGGGACACTGCCAAAAACGATACCTAC
Source organism: uncultured Candidatus Peribacteria bacterium (assembly GCA_964554785.1). Classification (GTDB taxonomy): domain Bacteria; phylum Patescibacteriota; class Gracilibacteria; order Peribacterales; family Peribacteraceae; genus CALREJ01. The sequence continues at coordinate 108,664 of CAZKPW010000004.1, forward strand.
AACTTGGCGTACGGTCAGGGCACCACGATTCTGCACCTGGCAGAACGCATGAAGGAATTACTGGGAAGTTCATCCACACTGGATATTGGCGAGGCGCGTACAGGGGAAGTCACGCACTACATTGCCGATATTTCCAAGGCGCAGCGTGTACTGGGATACAGTCCGCAAACGCCATTTGATAGAGGAATTGAGATGTCAGTGGAGTGGTATAAGGCGAATACGTGAGGTTTAAGGGATAATTGACAAAAAATTAAATAAATTATATTATAACAAACATGACAAACGTCCCTGATGCATATGTTCAGGCGCTACATGACGATGCTTGGATCGAGCATGCCCTCGACAATGCATTTACCGTTGTGGAATCATTACTGCCACCGGGAGTAAGTGAAGGGATATTGAAAAAAATAATAATAAACGTTGCACAGTCTATTCGTACCACAATAAAAGAACGCCTCTTTGATTTACCCTATCAATTAGAAGGTATTACTAAAACATACTATCTAATAAACAGCAGAAAGAGTTTACCATTGTGGACTGAGGTTGTAGCACTACGAAAAGAAATGTTTGAGGATGCCCCAGACGATCCTGACACAACATCCGTTGGTGATGTAGAGGATAGAAGTGAAAGAATTATGCTGCTGATGACAGAGTTTTTAAGACGTAAAAAGATGGATAACGAGGCACTGACACTTGTATTAAATCTTGCAACAGCCAGCGAAACGAAAGCGGATTTGCTGCAAAACCGTATTCCTGCAAAAGTGAGAATCGCGGTGCAGTCCATTTTATCTGCGCAAGTAGGAAGAGGCAAAGAAGACGCTGAATCCAGTGGGAGACCGGCACGAAGTCGTCTCACAAAGGCAGCATTTAATGGCCAGATTCTCCATGCAATCGATATGGATGCACGTGATATGACGTCTATCCCCCGTCAAGGGGAGGAAAGAATTGAGTTTGAAGGCCATAATGGAACGGAGGTCATATTTAGAAGGATTACAGAAAAAACAGAGGAGAAGTAAGAATGAAGAATGGCAAAGGCGAACACGTAAGCAGCTCCAGAGACATTTGACACAACAAAAATAAGATGTAGCGTTAGCTTTAACATGGCATCGGATTTCGAACATCACCTCCGTTGGCTGGCTCCGGTTGAAGAATGCTTGAAAAAACCGGGCAACATAACAGACCATATGCGGTCTGAAATGAGAGGGCTTTGTACTCGCGTCCTGGAAGACAATCCGGATTCTGCAAAAGCAAAAGAGCTACTTCTCCGTATGGATGCCTGCAGCACGCAGATCTTTGAAATACGGGCTCCTGTCGTGGAATTATTGTATTGTCACAGCATCAATGAATTGATAGAGAAGGTTGCAAAAACGTTAACCCAACGGGATAACGGCGATAATGCAAAATTTGAATCCTTCAAAAAACTCAGAGAAAAAATAGATCATGCACAAACACCGGAAGAATTATTCATCGCACACTGGTTTTTAGTGAATTCAATCGGCGTAAAAATTGACGATGTCACAGACAGAGATGCACTCATGGAGCGCGCCGAAGAATTCCTGCAAGAAAACCAATCGCCCCGCGCACAAATGGCTGCTGCACTGCTGCAATTAAAAGAAGATATGGACGTAGATGAAGAAGTCGGAAAACGGCTGCTACAAGTTGCACTGTCCTCTCTGGAAGATGCAAAAAGTGACACAGCCACCATGTATCTTGCACGTAAAATCGTCTGCATTTTTTCACAAGATTACGAAACTATTTTCAATATTCTGGAAAAAGTAAAAAAAGACAGCCCCAATCAATACATGTTACTGGTTATTACCGCCATCTACAGTTTGGACACGGACGAAATTGAGAACCTCTGCCCCTTGGGACTGCGTATGATACAAAAAGGAGGAGTGCATCCCAGTACCGTCGCACTCTTCTGCCACGCAGGCTTAATGACCATTCTGGAAGCTCTGGAGAATGAAAAAGAATATATGGATGAAAGAAACAATGTAGAAGAAAGCCCGGCATGGAAACCGGATGTAACGGAATGGTCACCGAATGCAGATACCGCCGAATCATTAGATGGTGAGGACGAAGAAGATACGCGCACTCTGCTATACAACACATTGCATACACTCTTGGAAACAACCCCCGAATGGGAAATTCAAGTGGAGACATTTGTTGCCATCGCGCGCTATCTTCATTCCATTGATGAACAAGATCTTGTGCTGCAGGAATTGGAAATAGCGCTGAGACATTGCCCTCCGGATGCACTGCAAAGACAAGAACTGGAAGGGTGGCGACAAAGAATTGTGAGTGGTTCCGATCATTAAGAATGGATTGAGCAATGTAGATGTTTTAATGTATTGAAATGCGTTTTTGAGCATTGAACTATTATTGACAATTTTCTATATAATTGTATTATTATATGGTTCTTTCTAATCACTGAGAGCTCCCCATCCCCCTGCGTCGCACTGCGAATCAGAGGGTCGCGGGGCTCACTATCGGGCAACGGACAAGAAAACTTTTTAGAGAAAACCCCATGTTGAAGAAATTGTTGACTGGTGTCATCTACGTCGCTGCTTTGGCTATCTATACGTACGCGGTTTTTATCGTCTCGGCGACTTATGCAGTGAAACATTTCGAAGAGCGACAAAAGAAAGAAACCGAACTCCGGAAAAACTTGGACCAACGCGTCAAGAACATTGAAGACAAGCAGGAGCAGTACTACTACCAATAACAACGCTCGACATTCCTCGTGACACCCGCAGCCTATCCCCACGGGAGAAGGCTGCTTTGTTATGCAGATTTCGTATCCTTCTTTTCTTCGTGGTAGACCATCTGGCTTCGCTTCTGAGCTACGCCGAGATGTTTCCGTCTGCTAGGATTTCTTTTCTTCATGGTAGACCATATCTAAGTTTACGTCCCACAAATTCGAGTGGTCTGTTTTTCCGGCAATAATGTTATCCACCGCCATCATAGCCGTCAGCATGCTGTGATCCTGGTTGTTGTAGCGGTGCATACCGTTTCGTCCAATTAAGAAGAAGTTAGACATAGTAGACACATAATCGCGCACCACATGCAGCTGCGTGTAACTGCCAATATAGGCGGGGTACGCCTTTGGCATGCGAAGCACACAGGCATCGACGACATCTTCTCCTTTCAAGAAACCGATTTTCTCCATCTCGGAAATTCCCATTTTAATCATATCGGCATCAGGCTTAATCCACAGATCCCCTCCTTCGTTCACAAAGTACTCAAGGCCGATCCAAATATGCTTCTTTCTATCCGCCACCATGTACGGGCTCCAGTTGTTGAAAATCTGCACGCGCCCTACGCGCACTCCGCCTTCCTGAATATAAATCCAGTTATCCGGCACGTCGGTAGCAATAGCCTTCTTTCCTTCCTGCACATGCAGCTTATTCAACAGCAATCCAACGGTGAGGAAATCGCGATAGCTGAGTCCTTCCGCTACTTCCACAACCTCCGTGGGCGGACGCGGATGCATCATGCCAATCAAATGCTTAATGGGCATGGTCGAGAAAAAGTAATCGCAGTGAATTTCTTCCGTCTTCCCTGTTTTCATATCTTCCACGGTGGCAGACACCACCTTGCCATCTTTATGCTGGACGCCGATCACACGCGTCTGCATACGCACATCTGCACCCACATCTTGAATTTGCTTGGTGACCGTTTCCCACATCTGACCGGGTCCAAACTTTGGATAGAAAAAACGCGTAATGAGGCTGGTCTCGCGTTCTTCCTGCTGCTTCTTGAAATCGCTGCTCAGGAGATCTTTGATGGCATGGGCAATGGCACGCTTGAGGCTTAAGCCCTTCACGCGCTGCGCGCCCCAGTCTGCACGAATAGTGGAACAAGGCACACCCCATACTTTCTCCGTGTAAGCCTCGAAGAATGTTGCGTACAAGCGATCGCCAAAGCGGTTTTTATAGAAGGCATCCAAATACGTTTCATCTTTCACGGGAAACACTTGGCGCTTGATGTAGCTCATTCCAATAAGGAATGTATTCCAAAATCCCAAGCGCTGAGCCACGGAAACCGTGATACCGATTGGATACGGAAAGAAATGCTTACGGTAGAAAATGCGGCTGAGGCGCGGGCGCTGAAGCATCACCTGATCTTCTTTTTCGGGATCCGGAGCAACCACCTTGGTTTTCATGTGGCTTCCCAGATATTCCATAATGGCATCCGTTGCAAAATCGATGTCATGGCCTTTTTCTATGTCGTCACTGGCAGGCGCACCCTGGAGCGGCAGAATATTGAACCACCAATCCATCACACGCTTCTCTTTACTGAAGAAACGGTGACCGCCAATATCAATACGGTTTCCTTTGTAGTTGTAAGTCTGAGCAATGCCCCCAATCGCATCGGTTGCTTCGCAGACAATCACTTTAATATCCGTTCGGTTAAGAAGTTCATACGCAGCGGTGAGGCCAGCGGGTCCTGCTCCGGCAATGAGGGCGATTTTTGACATAAGTAAAAGCAAAAAAGTGTGAGCATCCTACCATTTTTACGCATTTACACCAGCATTAGACCCCTATTGCGATGGAATCGGCTCCGCGCTTCTGTCGAAATACAAACGAATGCAACAAGAAGTAATTCCAAAACATGACAGCTCCAATTGCGGCGGCTTTTGAAAGGTTCGAAATAATGGGGAGAGCCAGGTTTGGGAAGAGCGCGACACCCATGGTAATAAAGAGCGCCGTAAGGACAACGTTCAGGATGTAGGCAAGCGCGTACGTAAGCGCGAATTTAAACGCCTGCTTTCCTGCATGTCCTTTCCGATGACGAAAGGCGAAGAATTTATTGATGACAAACACCACCAAGCTGGAAAAAAGAGTCGAAAAAATATTCGCGACACGCGGGTCCATACCCGCTCCCACGCTCAAAATGTTTAAAATGGAAAAGTCGATAATGGCACCGCTTCCGCCGGCAATCAGAAATTTCCAAAGCTGGGTGGCATGCCGATGAAGAAGAGCGATGATCATAGATGATTGGACATATTCCATGCCTCATACGTTTTACGTAAGCCCTCTTCCAACGAGGTCCACTGCATAGATTGGAGGATGGGGTCCATGGGGAGCATGGGGATCGTGCGATTTTCGACGGTCTTTTGAGGTTCAAATTCAATGGGCATACCCGGACGAATAAGATCGCGAATCGCTTCCGCAAGCTTTGCTACGGTGACCACATTATTGGACGTAATGTACTGAATGCCCTGCGCGTTATGATCAATAAGCGTGAAAACGGCATGAATAAGATCTTCAATATACAAAAATGCACGCTCCTGCGTACCGTCACCCCACACTTTCAGTGTGTCATCGCTATCGCGAGTTTGGACCATGAGCGCAGGAATAAGGTTTGCCTCTTCGTTGAACGTATCGCGCGGACCGTACACGCCGATGGGGCGCAAAATAAGAAGCGGGAACTTCCGCTGACGCGATGCCGCAAGCCAGAGCGTGCAACAGAGCGCCTTTCCCAAAACATAACCGTCCAACGTATCGGACTGTGCAATCGCAATGGCATCGACCGTTGGGGGGACGTTTGCCGTACTGAAAAATGTAACAGGAATAGACACCTCGCACTCACGCATACCGTCCAAAAGCGCCAAAGTCATGCGCAAGTTGTCGTTAATAACATCACTCGGACGCTTGCGGTGATAGTCGCTGTTACGGCGACTGGCAGCCAAATGAAAGAGTTCATCGCACCCGCGGATCAATTCCGCGCAATAGGTGGAATCCCGCAGATCCCCTTCCAACCATTCAATCTCCGCACGACGCGACGAAAGCGCTCGGTAATTTTCCGCACGAAGCGGTACGCGCACTTTGGCACCGGCATCGAGCAAATGTTCCACGAAGAAACTTCCAATAAACCCCGTGCCGCCGGTAACAAGGACGGTGCGTCCTTTCCACGACTTTGTCATACGCAGGGAGCGTAGCAGATTTGGGTTATGGGTGACCAGTTATTGGATGAGTTATGAGAATATGAGAGTATGAGTTATGGGTAGGGTTTGAGGATCAAAATAAGAAAAATTCTATCCCTCATAACTCATAACCCTTTACTCATAACTCGTATAGAGCACTGGCAAGAGCTCTCTTCGAGCCCTATACTCTGCCCATGGAAAACACTCTCTCCATCTGTGTCGTCGGCCTTGGCTATGTCGGTCTCCCGCTCGCTCATGCGTTTGCAAAAAAAGGATATGCGGTCTACGGATTTGATATCAGCACACGCCGTATTGAAGAATTGAAAAGCGGGCATGATCGGACACTGGAATTATCGGAATTTCAGCTGAAAGAAGCGGTGATTCATTTTAGTGATGACGCGAGCATTATTGCCAAAGCAAACGTGATTATTATGGCACTGCCGACTCCGGTTGATGATGATAACAATCCCGACATGACCATTTTGTTGGATGCCACGAAGACAGTTGGAGAACACCTGCAGAAGGGATCGATTGTGGTGTATGAATCCACCGTCTATCCGGGTGTGACCGAAGAACTCTGCGGACCTATTTTGGAAAAAGAATCCGGTCTCGTCTGGAAAGAAGGTTTCCACTTGGGCTATTCCCCGGAACGTATCAACCCCGGAGACAAAAAGCATACGGTCGAAACCATTATTAAAATCGTCTCCGGTGACGATGCAGAAACACTGGAAATATTATCCGATTTGTATGGGTCGGTCGTGAAAGCGGGCATTCACCGCGCACCGTCTATAAAAGTCGCGGAGATGGCAAAGGCTATCGAGAACGCACAGCGCGATCTGAACATTGCGTACATGAATGAAATTGCGATGATGAGCGTGAAGCTAGGGCTAAAATCCAACGATGTCTTTGAAGCAGCCGGAACCAAATGGAACTTCCTCCCCTTCCGTCCGGGACTGGTAGGCGGGCACTGCATAGGAGTCGATCCGTATTACTTGGTGGAGAAAGCAAAGCAAATGGGCATGACCACACACGTCATTAGTGCGGGGCGCTTAATTAATGACGGTATGAGTACATTTGTGGCGGATCAGGTCCTGGGAATCATGCGCACGCCACCCTCAAAAGCTCGTGTACTCGTACTGGGACTGACCTTCAAAGAAGATGTGCCGGATACCCGTAACAGCAAAGTACATGACGTCATTTATGCACTCGAAAAAGAAGGAGTAACCGTCGAAGCACATGATCCTTTTTTGGATGAAGGAGAACTGCTCCGCATGAAACACAACGCAGGATCTTTGGAAAAAGGTCCGTACGATGCCATACTCCTTTTGGTCCCACATCAGACCTACAAATCTTTGCCATTGCAGCTCCTCATTGATGCCACCAAACAAGACGGTCTGATTTACGATCTCAAATCCTGTCTGGATGCGGCAGTTATTACAGAAGCCGGCCGTTCGTACGCATCCCTTTAAAAAAGCGCATGTCACGCAGCAGGTACTACTGGCCGCTTGGGATTCTCTTTAGTGCTCTTCTCGCATTGGTTCTTTTAAATATTCATTCGTATAACTGGAACATCACCGCGTTTTTTCACACTGATGAAGCAATGGGGATGACGCACGGTATCCCGAAAAATTTTGTACTGCTAAAAGTACCGGGATACGATGGAGAACAATACTATCAAATTGCTCGCCACATCGGTGCTGTATTCCAGCCTGCAAAATGGGAGACGTTTGCAAACAATCCCACCATCGCCTATTCATTCCAACGCTTCCTACTGCCACTGACTGCATTTACCCTGGCATTCGGACAAACAGCTCTGCTTCCGTACACTTTCCTCCTAATACAAATAACAAGCCTGCTCTGCGTGGCAGGTTTTGTCCTGTGGTTTTACCCAAGGAAATCGCTCTACGCCTTTGCACTGGCACTGTGCCCCGCGGCTATGATCGGGCTGCATTTTTCTTTGGCAGAACCGCTCACACTTGTCATTCTTACGGCCTTTCTTGTCCGTTTTCAAAATCAAACCAAGCTCCACACGGTCGATATTATTCTGCTCTCACTCTTTGTCCTGACGCGTGAAGTCAATATTCTCTTCATTGGGCTTCTCTTCCTGTATCTCCTTTTCAGGCGCAGATGGCAGGACTGTTTTTTACTGATTATCCCCGGCGTATCTTTCATCATTCTGCATACGATTATCTACAAAGTATTCCATGAAATTCCCTTCCTCTGGAGTACGGATAAACATGCACTTCCTTTTACTGCCGTTCTGGATGTTTTACGCGGTATCAAAGGATATAACGTCTATACCTTCTCCTCCATCGCCCTCTTCTTGGGTTTTGTACTGCCGGCATTTATCTGGTCACTCTGGAATTTGTGGAAGAGAAATATGGACAGTTTCTTGCCGCTATTCACGGTGCTCTTCTTGGGAATTATGCTCCTTATGCCAGACCATATCTGGGGCTCCATTACTTCCATTGGCCGTGTCATTACGCCGGTGTATCCACTCTTCCTGCTCCAAGCCGCCGAACGTGATACCCTGTCAGCACGCGGTATTGCACTGTCGATTCTTTTCCTTGGACTCGGTATCGGAATCGCACTCGCACTCATGCCTCACCCCTACATGCTCTCATGACACCGGAACTAAGCATCATCGTCCCTGTGTATAACGAAGCACGTACGCTGGAAACCATTATGGCTGCCATCGTATCCGCCTGCCCGGATGCACAAATTCTGTATGTAGATGACGGCTCCAAAGATGCATCGCTCGACATCCTAAAAGCGCATGCCAGACCGACGGATCTTGTCCTCACAAAACCAAACGGCGGCAAAGGATCTGCCATTCGTATGGGCCTCCAAGATGCAAAAGGTCTCTACACTGTTATTCAAGATGCAGACTTGGAATACGATCCGAAAGAAATTCATCTGCTTCTGCAAAAAGCAAAAGAGCATGCCGATAGTGTGGTATTCGGTTCGCGTTTCGCACACGGAAAAACGCCGCACATTTACTGGCGATTTTTACTAGGGAATAAAACGATTACGGGACTGTTGAATGTCCTCTTCTTCACGCGCCTTACCGACAGTTACACCTGCTACAAACTCCTGCCCACTCCACTCTTTCGAAACCTGAATCTCCGAAGTAATGGTTTTGAACTGGAGGCGGAAATTGCAGCAAAATGTCTCAAGCGAGGAATTGCAGTCCTAGAAGTACCCATCAGTTACCACCCGCGAAGCATTGAGGAAGGGAAGAAGATCAACTGGAAAGACGCGGTGAAGGGGGCGTGGATGATGATGAAGATTAGGATGGGGCTGTGATGCCCGCCCGCACGCCGGCTTCGTTATGGGTTATGAGTTATGGGTTATGAGTTATGAGGACGACGAATAACGGAGTAATGGAATAACCGAATAATGGGACAATTAAAAAAATTCCATTTCAAAATCACGCAGTGATTTTAAGTGCTCGTGGCGAGGAGTCCGACCACGGAGGGTGAAGGGGCAAGTGGGGTGGAAAGTTGGTCGGACCGCATTTTTTGGTTCCTTTTTGGGGCAAGGCCAAAAAGGGACGCCCCCACGGCAGTGGCCCCCGGAGGGAAGCTACCTTTTAAGAAAGAGCACACTTCGACGAGCTCAATGTGACACGAAAAAAGCTCAGCATGACACATGAAAAAGCTTCAGTGTGACACTCCATTAACGCTTTCCTCTTAAAGCTTCCGCCACACATCCGAGCGCAAAAATCAGAATGGCAAAAAGCGCACCCATTACAAACAAAGCGGGTGAAATGAAAATACCGATAGCCCCGACAATAAGAGAGAGAAGTGCAAAGAGGATAAACAGCTTGAGAGGGTTATACCGCACGATGCATTCAGTAATGTACTGCAGGGTTCGGAGGCTGTCGCGAATGATTTTTACTTTGGAACGACCGATCCTTTTGTTATAGGGAATGGCAACATAGGTCACCATTTTCCCTGTAAGCAAATAGATGAGCGTGATGGTGGTTGTAAAACTGTACCCGTTACAAATGTCACGGAAATACGTTTCGACCGTGCGCTTACTGAAAACGCGCAAACCGGAATTGATGTCCGGTATGTGGCGACCGGTTGTAAATTCAACGATTGCCTTAAACACATACCGTGCCGGCATTTTTAAGAACGTACCCCGATACGCCGGACCCTGACGCGCACCCACCACCATGTCGAATCCTTTTTCATAGGTTTCGAGAAGCAAAGGAATTTGATCGATGGGATAGGTTCCGTCGGCATCGGTGACGATAATCGTATCGTGCATGGCAATGGCCACGCCGTCCTTCACACTCCGTCCATACCCGCAGTTTCCTGCATGACGAATGACCCGCGCACCGTGTTCGGCGGCAATACGTGCCGTGGCATCCACTGAGGCATCATCCACGACAATAATTTCCGCCTGCAACGGCAGCGCACGAAGGTGCATCAGGAGCTCACCAATGGCTCCCTCTTCATTGAATGCCGGAATGACGATACTGACTTGGGACATAGACGAAAGAATACAAGGATACGATGATAGCCGATGGCACTCAGGACCGCATAGCAGAAAATAACCGGCATTCTATAGCGAGGAATGGCGTCAGTGAGAGCAAAAAGGGACACAAAATAAAAAGCCAAAACCGAAAATGGAAGCATCTTTCGAGAAAAAAGCTTCGGAATGGCACACAAACATCCCAGATAGAGGAAAAGGGTCGCTACGCTTTCAAGCATATTATACGTTCGCCCCCAGGGCCCCACATACGGCAAATGGAACTCAAGAACTTCAGAGATGGAATCCCATACGTACGCCGGAAAATGCAAACGAATTTTTGCCTTACCCGCAGAGGCAATGGCAAGATTTTCAGGGATGCTGGTAAATCCCTCGGGCCATTTTTTATGCCACACCGCGTTAAAATTGCAATATGCAGACCTGTCGGTCCAATCGCGCGACACATATTCTGACCACAGACATCGGTACGGCTCAAGCCCCCGAAGATGCTCCGACCGTTCTCCGCGTACATACCACTGCAATGCATCTCTGTAACATCCCACAATACAGGGTTTACCGATAAGCATCATATTACGCAGAGGCCACGGGGAAAATACGGCATAGGCACAGACCAAAATAACAAAGAGATAGCGTGCGGATCCTTTCCAAAAAGGAATAATAAACAAAAGGAAGAGTGGCAAAAAAAACAACGCTGTATTCGTAAAAATTCCCAATCCCAAAAAGAATCCGGCCAGTACTGCAGATAGCCACGACGGAGAACGAAGCGTATCCAGAAAAAAAGCAGTGAAGAAAAGCAATAAGCTCATCAAGAGTGACTCTCGAAGAAGGAGTTCCGGTTGCAAGTAGACGGACGGCAACAGAAAAAGAATACCGACCGTCAAAAGCGAAATCGCATCGGATGTCCATGCACGCAGCGATCGTTCAAACACAAGAATCGCAAGAAGGAAAATCAGAAGCTGCACTGCAAATACCGCCAGATAATTGTGCACGCCAAAAAGAACATACACAGCGGCAACAAACAGGAAATATCCCATTTCCCTATCAAACTGCAAGTGTACGCCATCCATGGTGTACATCCCCTTCTCCGCTAAAAACATGGCTCCCAGATCATACCCGCCTGCATCACCGGTCATGCCCAATGCCAAAAGCGGCAAATCGACGGCAAAAACCGTCCATAACGTTACGCAAATAAAAACGGCGATAAGAGATGCAAGGACGATATCGTGGCGATTATTTTGCATAAAGAAAGTATAGATCAAGAATGCGGAGAGGGTTAAGAGTCCGTGCAAAAACCTTTTTCCGTAACCTTACCCTCGACCTTACCGTTGAGCCATCCACTCACGAAGCCACAACAGCGCCCAGACATGATCGGAATAATCGATATGCGATGCAAAATACTCATCCAAGAATCCTTCTATTTTCTGTCGATCGAACATCTCCCAGAAAAGCGGATGGCCTGTCAGCAGTTGATCGCGAACAAAATCCTGAAGATCACTGCGGAACCACCGGTCGAGCGGCAGGCGAAATCCGGTCTTTTTCTTCCGCAAAATTTCCTCGGGTAAAAAATCTTTGACCATCTCCCGCATAATCCATTTCGTCGTGCGACCCTGCACCTGATACTGCGCCGGCAACGTGGCAGTCAGCTCCAGCAACGTATGATCCAAAAACGGCGACCGCGCCTCCAGACCATGCGCCATGGTTCCCAAATCCACCTTGGGCATAAGATCGTCGGGGAGATATGTATCCATATCCATGCTCATTGCCTTGTGAAGTGTGTCCCCTGCCCGCGACCGCGCTTCCTCCGTACGAGCAGCATACCAATCGTCGGTTCGCGGGAATGCGTCTGCAAATCCTGTTTTATAGAGACTGCGCTTTTCTTCTTCGGTAAAGAAGCTGAGGTACTGCAAGAATCTTTTTTCGAAGGGCAGTTTGATAGTGTGCTCAAACCGCTTGCATCGGTAACTAAAGGTATCGCGATTGAGTGCATGAAAAAGACTGGTACCGGTGCGAACCAATGTATGTAACGGCACGCGTCTCCATTTTTCTGCAAAGAGAGAAATGGGATAACGCAAATATCCTCCAAAATTTTCATCACCACCGTCGCCATTCAATGCAACGGTGACTTCTTTTGCAGTTTCCCGTGCAACCAAATACGTAGGAATAACCGACGGATCGGCAAAGGGCATGTCGTAGGTACGGACTAATTCCGGGAGCAAGTGGACAATATCTGCATGCAAAATAATAGGATGATGATCGGTTCCAAAAGCTTTTGCGACGCTGGCGGCCTGCGGCAACTCGTTGAATGCAGGATCCTCACTCCCAATCGAAAATGTTTTGACCGGGTGCGGACTATGCTTACTCATAAGTGCCACAATGGTTGCCGAATCCAATCCACCTGACAGAAACGCACCCACGGGAACATCTGCAACCATGCGCATTTTTACGGATTCATCCATGGTCTGCATAATCTCTTCTTTCCAAGCACTGAGCGGTTTTTGATGATCTGTATCAAACTGCAACGACCAATAGCGTTCCAATTTTTCTTTGCCCGTATGCAAATCGAGCGTGAGGCTATGCGCCGCCGGCAACTTATGAATACCCGTCATGCCGGTCAGCGGCGACGGCAAATACATCATGGTCAAATAATGATGCAGCGCCTCGCGATCAACAATGCGCGGACAAGCGGGAAGAGTTTTCAGTGCCTTCAGTTCAGATGCAAACGCAAACACTCCCTGTTCATAAAAATACAAAAGCGGTTTTTTCCCCACTCTATCCCGAGCCATAAATAAAATATTCCGGCGACGGTCGAGCACCGCAAACGCAAACATACCGCGCAAGCGCGCCAAACAAGCAGGCCCTTCTTCCATATACAAATGTAACAACACTTCTGTATCGGACTTGGAATGAAAAACGTGGCCCAACCCCTCCAATCTTTTCTTCTCCTCCATAAAATTATAGATTTCACCATTGAACACGAGTGTGAGTGTGCCGTCGTCACTGCGCATAGGTTGGCTCCCGCCTTGTGTTAAATCAATGACCGAGAGCCGCCTGTGTCCAAGCCCGACCGCACCATCTATAAACACACCTCTCCCATTCGGCCCTCTGTGAGCCAAAGCATCGGTCAACCTATCAAGTTCAACCGGATTGACCGAGGTGCCGCCGAAGGTTGCTATACCGGCAATACCACACATACAAGCTCTGTAGAAACGAGATACATCTAAAGAATACAGAGAAGGGTAATTTCTGCACAGAGAAGGTATACTGTTGTTATGCACCAGGATATCGTTCTTGTCACAGGCGGAAGCGGCATGATTGGACGAGCACTTCTCACCGCTTTAACGGCGGCAAATTATCGCGTTCGCGCTCTTAGCCGCAATGCCCAAAAAGAAGAAAATGGCGTGGAGTGGATACAAGGTGACATAACTGACGCCGTTACCGTGGAACGAGCGATGCAAGGCGTCAAAAGCATTGTGCATTTGGCAGCGGCAAAGAATGATGAAAAAGACAGCGATGACATTAATATTGGCGGTGCGGACTGTATAAAAAATGCTGCGGAAAAAATGGGCGTCGACAGAATGATTGTCCTCAGTACGCAATCAACAAAGCTTCCGAAAAAAGGACGTTACGGAACAACAAAAATGGAGGCGGATCGCATCCTGCAATCTTCCGCCGTTCCTGTGACCACACTCGTTTGCAGTATTGTATATGGAGAAAAAACTGATGGCATTGTCGGCAGTATTGTCGGATTTTCCCGACTGCCGTTTTTGCCGGTAATCGGCCCGGGGACCCCCCGCTTCCGTCCTATCCACCGCGATGATCTGGCAATTATTATTGTGGAGGCACTCAAAAACGATGCAACAAAAAATCGTGTCTACGACATCGGTGGGCCGGAAAGTCTGTCATTCGATGAACTGGCGGATAGCATTCTGCACGCACAAGGACTGATAAAAAAACATATCCATCTTCCTATTCCCATCGCACTAGGTCTGGCACGTGCCTGCGCATTCCTCAAAAAACCGCCTGTCACCATTAGTAATGTATGGGGTGCTGCAGTGGATGTCCCTATGAATCTGCTTCCGTTTGAATGTGATTTTATTTCCCGTCCGCGCACGTTTAAGAAAGGGTTGGAAGAAATGTTTCCCCCAAAAAATAGTGCACGAGCAGAAGCGGCGGCGCTGCTTCGGTATGTTCTACCCCTTGCTTGGGTTCCCGATGACACCGTTATCGACCGCTATATGAAAGCTCTGGAGGCGCACGGCATAGAGCAAAAAGCGACTCTCGATCCAAAAGTATACGCATCCACTTTGTTCATGCGCGCACTCGATCTTCGAGCAAAGTCCGATTACCCCCACGGAACACTCCGCAAAAAAATCACCGTCGCGGCGGCGATTGCTGAGTGCATGCCGGAATCCGCAGACGTATTACTCCCGAAGAATCGATCAATCGCCGGAGTCTGTGTAGCACTGCTCATGATTGGCATCGGTTCCATTGAAGCCTACGTCGTATCAAAAATGCTCACACGCTCTTTCCTCCGCCGCAATGCACTCTGAGACAGATGTCATTATTATCGGCAGCGGACCGGCGGGAGTCAGTGCGGCTGAACCGCTCTTGGCACAAGGCTTACGTGTCACAATGATCGACGGAGGGTTTCGCGCTCCCCCTATTTTAGAAGAATCGTTGGGCACGGATTTTATCGGCATGCGACAAGAACGCATGGATCAGTATCGATGGTTTTTAGGAGAAGATTTGAGCGGTATTCCCGTGCGGGAATTGGAGGCCGGATTTGGTGGCGGCATTGCCAATGGCAATCGATCGTATGTGACACAAGGGACGAACGCGATCCCCCTTCAGGCCCATAACGCTTCCGTTATTCAATCGCTGGCCAGAGGCGGCTTGGGTGCAATTTGGGGCGCTGCCTGCGCCTATCTGGATACGGACGGACTGCGCGCACTGGGACTGCCTCCCGACGCAATGCAGGCAGCATACGATCGCGTAACGCAAATAGTGGGTATATCGGGGCCGCAAACCCGAACAGGCATTCAACCGCCGCTCACGCCCGATCATCATGCGCAAGCACTCCTAAAAAAAGCCGCCGAAAAAAAATCAAAATTACACGCAGTACACATCGATGTCATGCAGCCGCACAATGCAATCCTGACAGAAAATAAAGGCGAACGTCATGCAACGCAGTACAGCGACATGGACTACTACTCCGATGCCGGCCGATCCGTATGGCGTCCACAATTCCTCTTGGATGAATGCATGAAAAATCCTCTCTTCCGGTATGTACCGGGGTACATAACAGAATACATTGAGGAAGTCACAGAGACTGCAACGGTTTATGCCAAACGCATAGAACAGGGAAACATGCCTGCGGAACGCTTCACTGCAAAACGGATTGTACTTGCCGCCGGCGCAATAGGATCGGCACGCATTCTGCTCCGCAGTTTTGGATTGTACGATACGCCAGTACCACTTCTTACAAAGCCGCATGCATTCACGGCATGTCTGCATATGTCATCCATTGGGAAGGCGGGAGAACGCGGACGATCCAGTCTGTGCCAATTGCTTGTCACAGATAAGACGAAGAACGCACAAGATCTCCACGCGGCAGTGGCTCAACTATACAGCTACCGATCTCTTCTCCTGTTTCGTTTGCTGCAAAATATTCCACTCCCAACGCCGGATGCATTCCGTGCACTCGCACTTCTGGCTCCCTCTCTTTTGATTGCAGACATCCGCTTCCCCACGACTGCCGCCGCAGGAAACACGTTGCAGCTCGGCAAAGATGAAAAGCACACCGTCCATGTTCTGCAAAGTGAATCGAATGATGTACTCATACAACATCAAGCTGCATTGAAGCGCCTGCATCGAGGACTCCGATCTCTGGGAATCTGGCCTGCCAAAACACTGCAACTGCCGCATGGATCATCGTCGCATTATGCGGGGACCATCCCCTGTGACGACACGGGTCGCCACCCTCTCAGCGTCGATACAAATGGGAAACTGCAACAGGGTACACATATCTTTGTAGCAGATGCTTCCACCTTCCGCGCACTTCCGGCAGAACCGCATACGCTCACGCTTATGGCGAATGCGTGGAGAATAGGCTCCGCAGTCGGACAATCATTTTTATAAACGAGGCGATGAGCTCGAACGCCACAATGCGCTTTCATACACGCGCGGATAGGGCATTGCATTTCCCGATTCTTCGTATCGCACAATCCACTCATCTGCTTTGCAATGCGCCTGGAACCACTCCGCACGCTCTGCACTTTCCACGACAAGATAGCGAACATTCAGAAGCTGAAAGGCATCTTGCTGACACGTCTGTTCAATGGAGACACCGGCTGCAATGCGCTCTTTGGACATATCCCCCCAACCATACCAACCCACCGTATATCTGCCGGTATACCCCATAAAAAGAATACGATCGCGCTGCTGTCCCTCCATTTCATCGACCGGTTCTTTAACAAGAGTGCGCAAGTAAAAATAATCCTTCAACTGAGAATTATTTTTCACCCATTCATACATCTGCATCTGCGACTCTGTAATAGGAGGCATAGGCGCCAAAAGCGGCGCATATTCAAAACGCAGAGTGGGAATAATGAGGCGTGTCGGAAGATAGAGAAGACTGGAAAGTGTCATCAAAAGAGCAACCGCAATCAATAACCACCGCACGCCTACGCTGCGAGTGCGTTGCCACACATCTCCCATTGCGCATCCAATCAAGAATGACGAGCAGATCAATCCAAGCTTGAGAATTCTTACGAATTCGTTCTCACGCGGCAAAAACGTAATCACAAATGGCAGAAGTATATTTGCACCGGCAAAAGCTGCGACAAATACCAAAAACGGCCAATCTTTGCGCTTGGTCCATAAATACCATAGAGCAAACGGAAACAGAAGAAACGGCAATCCCGTAGAGCGTATAAACCACGGATCCCAGAACGGCATACGCAATTCTCCGGAAGACATGAATCCCATCGTCCCATCAATCACAATGCCAAAAGATTGCACTCCCACTTCCGCAGGATAAAGCATATGTGTCAAAATCCCTCCTTGCACCAATGCAATCCCGAATGAGAGTCCCAAAATAACAACACTGATCACAAAAGTCCGAACCCAGTTGATACCAGTTGACGGCACAAGAGCGACGAAGGCCACAAAGAAAAGAGAAACCGGTAACAGTAATACGAGACTCGTTTCCATTACCAATGCCATGGCCAAACTGCAGAAAACGGCAACCGCGCTCCATGCACATCGATCACGCATCTGCATGGCAGTGAATGCTTCGTGACACGCATAAAAAATGGCAAAAAGCATGCCAAATCCAACAGTAAACCAGCGCAAATTAAATGCGATGGCAAGAGAGTGTCCAAATGTGCTGGCGAATGTGCGCGAAAGCTCCTGGAACGGAACGTCTGTTGGCACACCAAGCACATAATGCTGAAAAAGATCACGCATCAACGGGAAAATGTGATACCACTCAAAACCGGTGCCCAGCACTCCTATAAAGACTCCCCATAGCGTCACGGTCCACGAACGAGTAACGCGATACAATAATGCAGCCGGCAAGAATACGGCACCGATCGCACCCCATAGAGATTGCAAATCAAAAGACGTTGCAACGGATATGTTCGCAAGCCACGAAAACGCAGCAGCTAAATACGCGGAACCGTAATGATAGGCAAGCAATCCCCATGGATTCTGCACTTCATGAATAGGAAAATTGCCGGATGCAATGGTAGATGCCAACGGCAAGGTGCTGATCATCCACGGATCGCTCGTCAGGATACGCATATGGACAATGCCGATAAATGCGGCCAATACCCAAAGAAAAATGTGAACGTGGCGGGGCGCATGCTCCAAAGGAAATGAGGAAGTCCGACACCATAGACTTCCCGCACCAAGAAGAATGACACCCAGAGCCGCCCACACAAACGCAGCAGGCGTACCAACGATATATCCAAGTGCATTGGCAAGAACAAGATACAAAGATAGCCCGAGAGTGGGGGCAAGTCCGATTAATGCAATATCATTGCTTACCCGCAAAAATCTGCGCGCCATATTCCAACCTGATACCGAAAAAAGAACAATGATGCCGAGCGCCACCAATCCGTGAAAAAGATTAATAATCATATGTCAGACAAGAAAGAGGACAAATATGAAACAGACGTATTGTCTGCAAAGAAAATCTGCAAATGATCAGATCTTTGGCCGAAGCTTGGCAACCAAGCGAATCGGCAAAAACGGATAAGGAACTGCTGCAATTTTTTCAATATGAAAATACGGTGTTGCAATCTGAACCAGATACTTTTTACTAAAAATATGTAGGTGCCACGCATCTTCCATGTGATCGGCTACATGCGGCAAGAGGATACGGAAGAGTCCGATCTTTTTCAGGAAACCTTTAAGCGCATTGATTGCTCCTTCGTTGGGAACGGAAACGACGACGACTCCGTCACTTTTAATAACTGTCGCCATCTGCTGCATGGCTTTCTCCGGATGTTGAACATGTTCCAAAACTTCACTGCAAAAAATACGATCAAATGATCGTGGTTGGAGATGATCGGTAAGTTTTTCTGCATCACCTTCAATCAACACCGCCTGCGATCCTAATCGCTCCTTCGCTTTGTTGAGCAAAAAAACGCTTAAATCGATTCCCGTACGTTCTGCCGCATTGATCTGTTCCAAAATATTGCCGGCACCCACCCCGACTTCCAATACGGAATCTGTCGGACGAACTCCCAACATCTTTAATAATTTTTTGACGCGACACCCTTCAACCCACCGAACAATTCCGGTAGAACTGCGATGATACAAATCCGGATCGTATTCGTGCGCCATGTTCTCGTTCCACGCCGCGAATTCCGTTTCGGTCATCTTGCTTGCTTCATGCATAAAAAAAATGGGATATCGGCACTATACCGTCTGCCCGCGGATGTGCCAATTGCCGGAAGGAATACTCCGTCGAATGGAAAAAGAATGTCTGTCTTTCTGACTGAAATACACACGAATCAAAAGCTCCGCAATTAAGCCCATCAACATAAACTGAACACCAATGACCAGAAGCAGCCCCGTCAAAAGAGGCAAGGGGGTATCGACCAAAGAACGAATGCCCGCAAACTTAAGATAGAGAGCGAAAAAACCCGTCAACGTACCGCTCAACATAAGAACAAATCCGATTGCACCGAAAAAATGCATGGGACGAGCGATGTACGTATGCAGAAATTTGACCGTGAGCAAATCCAGCATCACCTTTCCCGTACGACGAATACCATAATGCGAGCGACCGAACTTACGCGGTGCATGGCGCACGGGAATTTCCGTCACGCGAGCGCCCTGCCACGCGGCAAAAACGGGAATGAAACGATGCATTTCCCCATAGAGCACAACGCCCTCCAAAAACTCGCGCTTGTAGGCTTTAAGGGTGCAACCATAATCCGACAAGCGAACGCCCGTAATACGTGAAATCAAACTATTTGCCAGATGCGACGGCCATCGTCGCAACCAGTTATCCTGACGATTCTTTCGCCAACCGGAGACCACGTCATATCCTTCGTTGAGTTTAGCAAGAAGCGCAGGCGTATCGGCGGGGTCATTCTGCAAATCTGCATCGAGCGCAATAATCACAGGGGCGCGACTGGACTCTATCCCCGCGCTGAGCGCGGCTGCCTGACCGAAGTTGCGGCGGAATTGGATGGCGCGAATATGCGTATTTTGTGCTGCAAGTTTTTCGATGATGGCAAAGCTCCCGTCGTCGGACCCGTCATCCACAAAAATAATTTCATAGGAATATCCATGCGACAGACACACGGATTCAATGGATGAAGCAAGTTCCTGCAGCGTCTGGCTTTCGTTATGCAACGGAATGACAAATGACAGCGAGACATCCCTATGATCGTGCAACTCCTGTTCCATGCAGGCATTCTATCGTAAATACGGCGAATTCCTAGATTAAAAGGCTTTGTGACCAACGTACGACATTGCCTCAATCTAGAAGAAAGACGGTATTTGCAACCACCGGTCATGTTTCTATTACGAGGCCGTATGATATGCTGGCCACATGGTATCTCACTCTAAAAAAGCACTCATTACCGGCATTACCGGCCAGGACGGTTCGTACCTGGCGGAGCTGCTTTTAGAAAAAGGATACGAAGTGCACGGAATCATCCGACGCTCGAGTACGGTTGTCAAAACCCGTCTGGATCATATTTTCCAAGACCCGCACCAAAAAAATGTGCGCCTGTTTTTGCACTACGGCGATTTGTCGGATGGCAGCAATTTGCATCGTCTGCTCACGCAAATTAAACCCGATGAAATTTATCATCTCGGTGCCCAGAGCCACGTACGCGTAAGTTTCGACGTACCGGAATATACGGGGGACGTAACGGGATTGGGAACGCTGCGTTTACTGGACTCCATTCGCGAAGCGGAACTGCCGGTAAAATTCTATAACGCAGCCAGCAGTGAGATGTTTGGAAACGCCACCGATTTTCCCATTACGGAAGCAACACCCTTCCAGCCCGCATCGCCCTACGCAGTCTCCAAATTATTTTCTTACTGGATGACCGTCAATTATCGTGAAAGTTATAATTTATTTGCCGTGAACGGCATTCTGTTTAATCACGAATCGCCGCGAAGAGGCGAAACATTTGTGACCCGTAAAATCTCGCGCGGACTCTCTCGCATTCATGCAGGATTGGAAGAAACCTTGTACCTGGGAAACTTAGACGCCAAACGCGACTGGGGTCATGCAAAAGATTATGTGAAAGGAATGTGGATGATGCTCCAGGCGGACAAACCCGACGACTACATTCTGGCAACGGGTGCGACGCATTCCGTTCGCGACTTCGTAGAAGAAGCGGCACCGTATGCACATATGGATATTGCATGGGAAGGAACGGGAGTCGACGAGGTAGGCATAGACAAAAAAACCGGCAAGACCGTTATTCGCATCGATCCGCGTTATTTCCGCCCGACCGAAGTGAATACACTGCTAGGGAGCGCAGAGAAAGCAAAACGCCTACTGGGATGGTCTCCGTCCGTTGATTTTAAAGAACTGGTACGACAAATGATGGAATCCGATCTGCAGCTCAACCACGCATCATGACTATCCCTCTGATTAAATCGGGATTCTATAGAGAAGAAGAGACGCGCAGAGCGCTTGCAGCATTTGTGCTACAGACACCGCGCTTTTCCATGGGAGTGCAGTGCGAGGCATTTGAAAAAGCCTTCGCATCCAAACAGCAACGCGCGCATGCCGTATTCGTTTCCAATGGAAGCGCAGCCAATCTGGTGCTGATCCAATCTCTTTTGAATCTGGGTAGACTCAAAAAAGGCGACCGCGTGGGTTTTTCGGCACTGACATGGCCGACGAACGTCATGCCGCTTCTACAGCTGGGCTTGGTGCCTGTTGCCATTGATTGCGAGAAAGACACGCTCAACGTTTCGAGTCGCATTCTGAAAGACCATCTAAGCAATCTACAGGCTCTCTTCCTGACAAACGTTCTGGGGCTGTGCGATGATCTGAGCAGTATCAGACAGCTCTGTCATGCGCACAATATTCTGCTCCTCGAAGATAACTGCGAATCACTGGGATCGATGCACGATAGCACCCTCCTCGGAAATTTTGGAATGGCTTCCACCTTCTCTTTCTTCGTGGGTCACCATATGTCGACAATTGAAGGAGGAATGATCTGTACCGATGATGATGACTTACATGAAATGCTCGTCATGGTGCGTGCACACGGATGGGACAGAAATCTATCTGACGCAACGCAACAAGCGCTCAGAAAAAAGAATGATGTCGACGATTTTTACGCGAAGTACACATTTTACGACTTGGCCTACAACGCACGGCCCACGGAAATCCAAGGTTTTCTGGGCGTCCAGCAATTGCCATTTATTGATGAAACCATTGCACTGCGTGAGAAGAATTTTCACACGCTGCATGCCGTCATCGCCAAAAACTCGGAACGATTCTTGCCGCTTAAAACGGCACACATGGACAAAGTATCCAGTTTCTCTATTCCCGTTATCTGCAACAAAGACGGTGATGCGGCAATGCTACGATCCCTCTTCGAAAAAAATGATGTAGAGGTGCGTCCCATTATCGCGGGAGATATGACCGCACAACCTTTCTACAAAAAATACGCAGACCCCGCCGATTGTCCAAATGCAGCGTTCCTGCACACCCACGGGTTTTACTTTGGCAATAATCCCGAACTCACTCCGGTGGAAATCCAATTCCTCTCCGATCTTCTCTCGTGAATACATCCACACGCATTCTCATTACAGGCGCCGGCGGATTGGTGGGGCATAATACCGTCGAAGAACTGCGCGCATGCGGCTACACAAATCTGCTGACTCCATCATCCGGCGATCTTAATCTTTGTGATGAAAAAGCAACCGACGCATTCTTTACGACGCAAAAACCGGAAGTCGTGCTGCATGTAGCGGGGAGAGTGGGGGGCATTCAAGCAAACATCGATAATCCCGTCGCATTTTTGCAGGAAAATCTGGAAATGGGACTGTCGGTTTTAAAGGCAGCCCAAAAACATGGGGTGAAGAAACTTATTAACATGGGATCGTCCTGTATTTACCCTAGAGAATGCCCTCAGCCCATGAAAGAAGAGTACATGCTCACCGGCCCCCTGGAACCCACGAATGAAGGCTATGGACTGGCCAAAATTGCGATCCTCAAACTATGCGCTGCCATGCATGCAGAAGACGGATTGAATATGTACACCGTCATCCCACCCAATCTCTATGGCAGACATGAGCGGCTGGATAGCGAACATTCACACGTGATTGCCGGCCTGATGCTGAAGTGTACTCAGGCTCACAAAAACGGTGATCCGACGGTCACACTGTGGGGAACGGGGTCGGCAAGACGTGAATTCTTAAATGCGAAAGATGTGGCAAAAGGATTGGTATTCTTCCTGGAAAAAATCGATGCGCCTGCTATTCCGGAAAACTTTATCAATATTGGCTCGGGAAAAGATATTTCCATCCGCGAACTTGCCGACATCATCCGCGACATCGTGGGATATGAAGGAACAATTATCTGGGACAGCACTCGCCCGGATGGCATGCCCCAAAAACTGCTCGATAGCACACGAGCAGAAACTCTGGGATGGAAACCGACGATTGATTTGCAGGAAGGATTGAAGGATTTTTACGCCTACACCCAACAAGAGAAAAATTAACGTCCACGCAAAAGCAGCCCGACAATCTTGCGCTTCCACGTCTTCAGACGAAGAGCAAATGTCATCCAGGACACAGACAGATACTGAGAAAACGACAGATCCTTTGTCATGCACACAATCGATGTAATCTTCTCCCTCTGGAAACGCTCACGACTGACACGGTGGAGCAGGGTATCGTCGTAGATGACCGGGTAAATGGCACTGAGGAGATCGAAGATGGAAAGAAGTTCCTGCTCTGTTAAATAAACCCAATGCACCGAAAGGTAGAGCGTAGGCCTGTGTGATTGCAGGAAAGATTTTATTGAGGGAATCACAATCTTCTCCCCTCCTTCAATATCAATCTTCATAAACGTGCAATCATTGACCGCATGGGTTTTGGCAACCGTATCCATGGTCACGGTTTTCACAGTCGTTGTTGCCGCATTGCGCCATGCCTGATCATGCTCCGCAGAATCGGTGCGCAGCGCGCCGCTTTGTTTTTGAATGTAATCGGGGTCATTCACAAGCATGGTCGATTCGCTGTTTCCCAAATCCCCGTTCCCGCCAAAAACCGTCTCCCCGTCCGTATCACTGAGCGCTGCATTGATGACCGAGATATTGTTGTATTGAGCATTCACCGCCAAATTAAGCGACAAGACACGAAATGCTTCGGGGTCGGGCTCAAAACAATAGACATGTTTAGCCTTGGCAGCTGCATACAGAATAGTAGGTCCCATCCAAGCGCCGACATCCATATAAGAATGTGCGGGATCCAAAAATGTATCAAACACAATGAATGTCTGCGGCTCCCAATTTTTATATTTATTCTTCCACCACTGAAGATACCAATCCTGCGGACAATTTTTCATGGAACAAACGACGTCGCCATCAACGAAAAAACGGACGCCCCTCTTGGTAATAGCTATTGGAAGACTCATAGCGGGATCATAACAGATCGTTTTCCGAATGCGAGAGCTGTCGATACCACTCGACCGTGCGACGAATCCCTTCTTGAAAAGATGTACGTTCTTGCGGCCCCAAGCACTCTGTCATGCGAGTCGTATCGACGGAACGTCGAGGCTGCCCGCCGGGCATGACCGATGTATCCCAAAGAATGGCGCCGGTATAGCCCGTTTCCTCCGCAATCCATGTGGCCAATTCTTTAATGGAGGCTTCCTGTCCACTGCCGATATTCACGGGATCGCACGATGTACGAATCTCTGCCATACGCACGATGGAATCCGCAGCGTCATCAATGTACAAAAACTCCCGTTGCAATGATCCGTCTCCCCAAAGCGTCACCGAGGGCAGAGCATTACGTCGAGCCTCGGAAAATTTATGAATAAGCGCAGGAATCACACGGGCGGTTTTCGGATCAAAGCGGTCACCGGGGCCATACACATTAATAAGAATGGGATGGACCGATACAAAGCCGTACTCATCCTGATAGTGTTTTGCGTGCACCAAAATCATTTTCTTTGCCATGCCATAGGACGCAGTCGGCTCCTCGGGATAACCGTCCCACAACGAGTCCTCGCGCAAGGGAATGGGGGCATCGCCCGGATAGGAACAAACCGTCCCAATGGACACGAATTTTTCTATGCCCGCTTTGTATGCCTCGTGAAACGCTGCACTATCCATCTGTAAATTGACATGAAAATACTCGCTTGGATGTTCGGACACTTCGCGCACTCCCCCCGTTCGTCCCGCACAATGAATGACAATATCCGACGGAAATTTTGCATACATGGCGGCGCATGCTGCGGGATTCTGCAAATCATAATCGGCTCTGGACGGAGCCAGAATATCCGACACCCAGTCACATGCTTCCAGTCTGCGGCATACTGCCGTTCCCAGAAAGCCTCCTGCGCCGGTAACAAGAACACGCTTAGACATAAGCTGCCGCATCATAACGGAGAGCGACAGGTGCGCCTAGAAAGAGAGATGTTCCGCGAATCAGCGAAGAAAATCATACACAAATGCCCGTACCGTTCGACGCGGCTGTTCGCTTTGAAGCAAGGACACGCGCTGACCGCCGATGGTACGGAGTGTCCGAATAGGCGCGGATACAAAGGCGCTGAAAAGTAGACCGAGAGCAGCTCCCAGTGACCCCATGGCACGCAATCGACCCGCAAACACACACAGCCATTCAGACGTACAATGCCGAACAAAACGACGCTCTTCGACAGTAAGAGGTACTTGCCTGAGATAAGCGCGCTGTAAACGGCGAAGAAGCCTTGTTGCAATCAAGCAGTCTGCTTTCGACAGCGCCTGACCGGCGACGGCTTTACGAAGTGATGTTACTTCGCTCAAAGAAACGGTGTTCCCCAATAATTCCTGGGCCGCTTCCTGCATAATGGGGAGACAGGAAAGCTCGAGCGCATCCATGGAAGACGCGGTAAACGCCCCTTCCCATTTCCGGTACTGCAACAAAAACTTCGGAATATTCGCGACGGGAAATGCTCGCGCCGCACGCGACCAAAAATCATAATCCTCAGCCGCAAGATCACGATACCACCCTATCTCCTCCCCTTTTGTCCTGCGAATAAGGCCCGTCGAATTCAGAACCGGGTTTTTCATAAACATCGCAAAGCGGATGGCGCCGGGAGTGACGGGGTGACGCAGATGCCCGAATATTTTTCCCTCTTCATCAATAAGCTCCCCCCAACTTCCCACCGCTCCCACCTCCGGATGCTCTTCCATATACGCCACCTGCACCGCCAAACGATCCGCTGTCGCAATATCGTCCTGATCCATAACAGCCACATACGTCCCGCGTGCAGCGCGGGAACCCGTATTGCGCGCTCCGCCTTTTCCCTGATTCTCCTGATGAATAACGCGGATGCGCACATCCTTCTTGGCCTCTTCTTCTAAAATGGACAGCGTAACAGGCTTTGTGGATCCGTCATCCACAATAATTAATTCAAAGTCTGTAAGTGTTTGCATCAGCATGCTCCCAATGCTTGCGCGCACCAATTCTTCACCGTTATAGACAGGCATGACAATACTCACGAGCGGCACGCTCGGATGGATCTCTATTTTTTTTACCGTTCCCCGCTCAACCTTTCCGGTCAAAATATGGACAGGTTCTTCAAGAGAAAAGCCCATTGCAGTAAAGAGAGCGCAGAAGCGATGCACATACGTATGTTCGCGCATTGTTCGTTCATAGCCGGCTTTCGCAATGGCAACGCGTTCATTTTCGTGAGAAAGGTAATAGCGAATTTTTTCAATGAACGCCGAAAAATTCTTTGCAACAACAATCTCCTTTCCCGGTTCATAATATTGCTCAATATCTTTGACGGCATCCGTGAGCAAAAAACCGCCGCACCCCGCCACCTCAAAAATACGACCTTTAATCTGCCCGACAGTATTGGGCCGAGAGAAAAAAGATTTGCCTTGTGTTGAAACCGCCGAAAAATTCAAATTAATACGGCTCGTGCCAAACACTGTCACCATCTCTTCTTGAGACAGTCTCCCCGCCGGCCATCCATTCCCCCACGCCTGCGTCGCAATACCCGCGCGTTCCAGCTCGGCTATAAGCATACGACGATTCCCATGGGGCTGCCCCACAAACGTCACATCATACTGCAACGCATGATCGGGTTTATGATAAAGAAAAGGATTCACGGCCCATTGGGTCAAGTGTACGTTCTTGCATCCCAACCGAGCATACTTTTTCGGTGCATCATGATCCGTCGTAGCAATCCAATTATAAACTTGCGCCCATTTGCTCGAAAATCCTTCAAATCTCCAATGATCATCGCAAAACCAGTTCACAGTGACCGTATCCGTCTGCTCTGAAATAGAGCGTATAACATCCATATCAATTTCATTCTTATACAGAACCGAAAATAGAATATCCGGTTTCTCTTCGTCCACAATTTCTCGCAACCGTGCATTCATGCGCTCGCGTCCATGTTCGCGCTGAAGCTGCATGAAATCGAAATACAAAATATCCACCCCCATATGCGTGAGCACATCATAAAAATTGCAGTGTTCGTAACTGTCACCGCGAACGGGATCTCCGTAATCGGACTTCATGGCCACGTACAGGACTTTTAACCGCTTATGCATGGATGAAAAGATACAGTTTTTGGTTCTTAGGAGCTACGGATAGCCAAGCAAAAAAAAGACATCAGGCGAATTTCTGCGCGCTCCAGTAGGAATGGAAAACTCCTTTCTTTGCCAGTAGTTCATCCAAAGACCCCTGCTCCACGCACCGTCCGTGTTCAATAACCACAATGGTATCCGCGTGTTGAATCGTAGAAAGCCGATGCGCAATCACAATAGATGTTTTTCCTTTAGTCACGCTGTCGATAGCCGTCTGGATAAGCGCTTCCGTCTGGCTGTCGAGCGCGCTGGTGGCCTCATCCAAAAGAAGAATATCCGCACCCTTCAAGAGTGCACGCGCAATGGAGACGCGCTGTTTTTCTCCTCCGGAAAGCTGCACGCCGCGATCCCCCACAAAGGTATTCAAACCGTCCGGTAATTTTTGGATAAATGCCGTAAGCGATGCCTCCTCCACTGCTGCAGCAATACGCGCATCGGTAATGCCGTTCAGACCATACGCAATGTTATTGCGAATAGTATCGTTAAAGAGCAGCGTATCCTGACTGACAAGCCCGATATGCGAACGCAACGATTCCAGGGAATAATCGCGAATGTCTGCACCGTCCACAAAAAGCATGGCGGGGTCACAATCGTAATAACGCATAATCATACTGACGAGCGTCGTTTTCCCGGATCCTGTGGGACCAACGATCGCAGTCATTTTCCCTTTGCGAATGGTGAAAGAAATATCGGAGAGAACAGTGCGTCCTCCGGGGTAGGCATAGTGAAAATTTTTAAATTCAATTCCTGTTTTGAGTCCATTAAAGACCTTGTCCCCGGACGGAACGATAAATTTATCGACAGAGGTGAAGACCTCCAGAATTTCCCCGACGGGGCCGGACGCAACGGCAATTTGAGATCTGAGGGTGGTAAGCGTTCCAAACTTGGTGGCGCTGTTCATAACCAAGTAGAAATACACCACCAATGACGACGGCAAGAGCTGATCCGGAATAAGGAACAAAATAACCGTGACAATGACAATCATGGCAACCAGTGTTTCCAATTCATTCACAGGATTGATGATGTTATTGAACATGCTGCTTCTGAACCAATGTTTGGACAGATTATCGCTGAGGATTTTATACCTCTCTTTTTCTTTTTCCTGCGCACTGTAGGCCAACACGAGCGGAATGGTTCCCAGAATTTCCAACGTCTTTTTCTGGAGTGATTTTGCCGCCTCCGTAATTTGTCCGGAAATAGAACGAATGCGCTTGATGATAACGGACACGGTCAGATGCAAAATAACAAACATCGGCAACGCGACCAGCGTCAGCCGCCACGACAACGAACACATGACCGTCAAATACACGACAATGGAAAAAAGTTGATTCAAGGATCGATCAAGACCGATGAGCGGGTTCATTGCAAGCTCGGTAAAGTTACTCAGAACCGCACTGTGATGACCGATGGTGGAGCGATCGAAAAAGAGCTTCCCGAAAGAAAGATAATGCGAAAAAATCTGCTTCCGCAAATGATGTGCCGTGCGATAGGCCAAAAATGACATACTGAGCATGGACACATATCGAAAAAGATTTTTCAGAAGAATCGCAACAATGAACGTAGTCATAATAAGAATGAGCATCCCCTGGTCCGTCGCAGTCCACTGTGGAGGCAACCACATAAACACAGACTCTAATTGTGGAATACTGCGCACCACTGTGAAATCTTTACTGAACACACCCTGCACTATGGGGAGCAAAAGCAAGACACTCATTCCTTCGAATGCAGCGGCAATAGCCGACAAAATACCAGGTATCACAAAATACACGGGCTTCATGCCCGCACGTTGCAGAAGCATAATCATCATCCGTAGATTGGAGGGCTTCGCCATAGAGAAAGTATAGAGAAGGTCGGCGGGAAGGATAAGGGGTAAGGAATGGGAATTTTGATTAAGAATCGACAATCGGTACAATTCGATCATGACTACCTTCCTCTCGACACTTCGAAATCTGCGCCCCGTCCTTCTGGTTGCAAGTGCTGCTTTACTGCTAAAAAGCCTGTTCATTCTTCTGTCGAGCATTGAAGGATTGATGCTGACAACCTGGTTAATCGACGATGCATTCATTGAAATTGCCGTCGCGCGCAATATCGCTCTGGGTCATGGATTCAGTTATGACTTCATTCATCCGACCACCGGATCTCCTTTCTTGTGGACATACCTAATCTCGCTCAATTTCCTCCTGTTTGGAAAAGTACTCGCCATCAAAATGTGCTTGATTCTATCAAGTTTTTTTGCAGCTCTCGCGAGCGTTGTCGTGTATAGCATCACGAAGCACCTGACGAAAAATAACACTGCGGCCTGGATTGCTTTTATCCTTGCGGTCTTCTCCGGCAACGCATTTTTTGAAGCAATGAACGGCATGGATACAGCAATCTTCACGCTCTTTACCGTGCTTGCATTCGCCTTCTACTGCGGCGTCTGGACAGAACATCTGTCCCCGCTCAAGCGCGGACTGCTGACCGGTGCAGTAACAGGACTGGCACTACTGACGCGTGGCGATGGACTGTTTGTGGCAGGCACCATCGGACTCCTGCACTTGATTGATATCGGACGAAACAACAACCGCAAAGCAGCCATGCAATCGTTAATGGGCTTCGTTGCACTTGCCGCTATCGGCTGGATTATTATTACCCTGTGGCAAATGAGCGTGACAGGGTCGCCGTTCCTGGCAAACCAGATTGGCAGACGCGAAATTGCTCTCGGATGGCATCACTTCTCATTTGAAAACTTCCAGCTTCTGCCCTATCTCAAAATTGTCGTCTGGAACACATTTCAACTGGAAAAACTGATCTCTATTGCCACAGGTTCATCTGTCCTCTGTTTTGTTGCATTGCTCTACGCATATACCAAAAAAGAAACGCGACAGTTTGCGGCAGTCACACTTGTGTATATTCTCAGTTTTGGCGGCGCACTGGTTGCGTATCAGTGGTACTTCCCGGATTTCCACGGCCTGCGCTATATCAATCCCCTGGCGCACCTGACCTCAGTCCTTCTGGGAATCTTCCTCTCGGGAGTTTTTGCAGGACCGCGTACAATCCGCCTGGCATGGGTATCTGTTGCATCATTGATTATCCTGAGTCTCTACAGTTTTTATGCGCTTGCCATCAGCATGCCTTGGGCAAAGTTCATGAGCTTAACGGCACGCCCCACTGCTGTACAAATAGAAACCGCGTGGGGGCCCATCAACTGGATAAAAAATAATCTTCCCGCAGGAAGCATTCTGGGTGTCCGCGATCATGGCCGCATGGCACTCTTTACCGAACTCCCCATTCAAGACATTGCAGGAAATATTGATCCGAATGTTCCCGCCATCCTGAAAAAACCCAATGCAGCAGAGGAACTCCTTGCCTACTTCCGCAAACGGAACCTGACCCATTTGCTCCTTCTGAATAAAGGACTCCGCAACGATCGCATTTATCAGGTTCTGTACGAATCCTTCCCCTTGGAAGAAATTCCCGGTGTGTCCAGCCCCGGAACAACGCTCTACCGCATCGCTTGGGAAAAGCTGAAGTAATCAAGTGTAAAGGTTTACTCGAAAAAACTTTTACACCTTTAAACTTTCCAACTTTTAAACCTATACTCCCCCCATGTGCGGAATAGCAGGATTCGCCGGCGAAGATGAAATGCGCATGCAACGAATGGTACAGTGCCTGAAACATCGCGGTCCCGACGGCAATGCTGTCATCGTCTGCCCGGGGGCCACACTCGGTCATGCACGCCTCGCCATTCTCGACCCGCGCCCCGTTGGCGACCAACCAATGTGGAACGACGCACGCACGGCTGTTATTGTCTTTAATGGAGAAATTTTCAATTACCGGAGATTGATTGAAGAAGAAAAACTGACCTGCAAAACAGGAACGGATACGGAAGTTCTGTTGAAGCTTTTTGATCGATACGGCATGAGCTTTCTTCCAAGGCTCATCGGCATGTTTGCGTTCGGTATCTATGATCTGACATCGCATACATGGTGTATTGCACGCGACAGTTCCGGTATTAAGCCGCTCTATGTCAGTTATCCGAAGGGCAAGCTGCACTTCGCATCGGAAATGCGAACGCTTATTGCCACCATGCCGGAAAAACCTGCAATCAATAACACTGCACTGTCGCACTATCTGCGCCTGCAATACGTACCGGGACCGCAGACGCTGTGCGAAGGAATTGAGTCTCTCCCCGCAGGCACTATTCTGGAATGGTCGGAAAAAGGCGAGCGCAGAACAACCTTTGCACCAAAAGTGGAAACACCCGTGTTCGGATCGAAACAAGATTTCATGGAACAGTTCCCGGCAATAATGGACGCAGCCGTGGCGGATCACCTTATATCCGACAAACCCGTTGGCATTTTCCTCAGCGGCGGCATGGACTCGTCCATCGTCTTACACCACATGGCAAAGCATACAACGGCGCCCATTCAGACGTTCACCGTCCGCTTTGAGGCAACGGAAGAAGAAGGGGCAAAACGTTTTAATACCGATGCCGATTTGGCCAAAAAAACCGCACGACACTACGGAACACACCATCATGAATTACTGCTGACTGCGGATCTTTTCCGGGAATACTACAAAGATACCGCGCGCGCGTTGGACCTTCCCAATGCAGATTCCGTATCGGTTGCGCAGTACCTCCTTTCCCGCGAAGCAAAAAAGCATGTGGATGTCATCCTCAACGGTGCCGGTGGCGATGAACTCTTTGGCGGGTATCCACGCTATCGCATCGCTCATATTCTGAATAAATGGAGAGCCGTTCCTGCATCCATCCGATCTTTGGCAGGAGGACTATTGGGGCATCCGAAAGATGTACTGGCCATGAAGCCGGGGCCTGCGCTTGCAGAAAGATTACTTGCAAGATCCGCGGAAGAAACGCTGAGTATCACGCGAGGCGACTGGTTTGACCCGCACACAACCACTGCGCTCTTTAAAGAACGATTTATGCACCTTCAAAATGTAGATCCCGTGCGTGCCTTTATGGAGTTTGATCGGCATTTATGGCTTATAGATGAATCGCTGCGCTTGGCCGATGCAACAACAATGGGATTTGGCGTCGAAGGTCGCGTGCCTTTTTTGGATCCGCGCATTATTGCCGCATCGCATGCGACACCCAGTCACTGGCATGTATCGAGCCAAAATACGAAAGTTCTCCTGAAAGAAACCTATCGTTCCATCCTGCCGGACCATCTTTTTACTCTCAAAAAAGCAAGCTTCTATCCGCCGCTGGCCAAATGGATTCGCCGCGAGGCTGCGCCGCTTGTCGATGAAATGCTCGCAAGTCCGCGAATTCAGGAGCTCTTTGACACAACGGTCGTGCGCGACATCTTCGAAAAACACCAAACGCACGCGCAATACGGTTTGCACACGCTCTCGACCCTCATGCAACTCCATAACTGGTTTGAAACTGTCTATGACGCACCTAGAAGCTAGGACCTAAAAGCTATAAGCTCCGTTCATGCCAACCGATACGCATGCACTGTCTCGCCGGGTTAATGAACTCTTTCATGACTGTGAAGGAGCAGCCTATGACCACGTACATCCGGAGATTTTTTTACAGGAACAGAAACGCTGGGAAGAAGTCTGCAATCAATTCATTGCCTCCGCCAAACATCCTCTCATGTGTCTGGATGTTGGATGCGGGACGGGGTTTGTCGGAATGAGCCTCCTCCCCGCTCTCCCTGCGGGCAGCACATTGATGTGTGCGGATATCTCTGCGGAAATGCTGAATGTCTGCAAACAAAAACTCACACCTTTGGCCGAAGGGAAAACACTGCAATTTTTGAAAATGCACACAGAGAAACTTGATGTGCCCGATGCCAGTCTGGACGTGGTGACCATGAACTCCGTATTACACCATATGCCGGACGACGCTTTGTTGCTCCAAGAAATTCGGCGCGTCTTGAAACCCGGTGGCATTCTTTGCATTGGCCATGAACCGAACAGTCTCTTTTTTCACCATGCATTCCTGCGAAAACAAGCGACTGTCGTGCATTATCTCACATGGAAAAGAATGGCGGCGCAGCTGCTCAAATGGTTGGGGCTGTATGCAACCGTGGTACAGACAACAAAGAGAGATCACATGAATGAACAGGTGAACGCCATCCTCTTACAGGAACACTTGGTTGAAAAGCCGCTCTCCGGATCCGATATTTCAAAACTCATCGATATTCATTCTCCTACGGCAGGAGGACTCCGCATGGAAGAAGGATTCAATCCTCTCACCGTCCTGCAAAAATGGAACGGTCCTTTTCATATTCTGTATCTCCAGACCTACAATCATCTTCTAAAAATGAGTAATAAAGGCGTGTTTCGCACTGCCTACGGACAGATACTCTCACGGATCTTTCCGCAGAGCGGCGCAACATTTTTCCTCGTAGCACAGAAAACACCCGTTTCCGCATCCGCATGAATATTCTTTTCATTATTGATGCCATTCCTCTCTCTGCACCGCTGGGAGGGGCCAGCCGCATTACCTGGGACATGGCAAAAGGATTTGTAGCGAGCGGTCACAGCGTTACACTCCTTACGGCAAGCCGGGAGAAATTACCGTCGGAAAAAGACGGCATTCACATTGTGACCATCCCTTGGCGCTCGCAACGCTTCGCGCATTACCGAAGTGTGTTTTCCAAAAAACGCAGCCAGGAGGTGCTTTCGCATATTCACAAAATTCAGCCGGATATCATCCATGCACATGTCATGGCATGGCAGGCGGGCTACCGATGGATTGAGCCCGCACACACTCTCGGCATTCCCGTCGTTGTCACCTGTCATGATGTCATGAATGTTGCCTATGGCCGCGTGATGCCGGGCGAATTCCATACAAACATGCGAGACGCTCTGCGTTTTCGCTGGTCGTGGAATCCGTTCCGAAATGCAATCATCCGAAAAATACTCAATCACGCCTGTACGGTTATAACCGTAAGCGATGCGCTCAAAGAACACATGGAAGCAAAGGCATTCACCAATCTGCGCACGATTCGCAATGGAATAAACCTGGAATTTTGGAAAGAAGAAAATCGCGAAGCTGCAAAAAAAACTCTGAATATCCCGTCCGATATTCCTGTGTTCTTGCTGGCCGGAAGACTCGGCATTGATAAAGGCACCGAAGCTGTCGTTCGAATGTTGCCGGACAATGCGCTCCTTCTTATTGCAGGCGATGCAGATCTTTCCACTTTTGCATCCATTCAAAACCGGATTCGTTTTCTCGGAACATGCACACCGGAAAAAATGCGCACCATTTACAGCGCCTGCAATGCCATCTTGGTTCCCTCACGCTGCCTGGATTGCTTCCCAACTATCAGTCTGGAGGCAATGGCCTGCAGTCGCCCCGTAGTTGTGACAAGTTGGGGCGGGGCCAAAGAAGCGGTACTTGATGGAAAAACAGGCTGGATTATCAATCCTCTGGATGAATCTGCATGGAAACAGCGTTTAGAGTGGTGCACGCAACATGCAGATATACTTGTGGAGATGGGCAAAAACGCGCGGCTGCACATGGAACAATCCTTCTCCGAAGACAGATTCATGGCAGATATGCATGATGTCTACGAAGAAGTAGGGGCGTGGCATGCCACGCCCCTACGAAGCACGCTATAATATCCGCATGCACATTGTTCTTCTGGCACCGGATGTAAGCGGCCGCAGCGGCTGGAGTCGCTATGCGCAAGATTTGGGAAAGGCGCTCGCACACAAAGGCCATACCATCACTTGTTTAGTTGCAGAAAAAAGTGAGGCGCCGTGGTGCACGCAAATACAGTGTCTCCGTCAGCCCACGCATTATTTGGGAAGTGCCTTACTTCGATGGTTGGGGCGCAGAAAAGTCGCTGCGGTTCTTCGCACACTGAAGATCGATATTGTGCATGTAATGGCCGAACCGTACGCACTGCTCCTCCCGAAAACGCGCAATTATAAAACCTGCATGACCATTCACGGTACCTACGCAGTCGCACCGTTCTCTTTTTCTACAGCGACCAATTTGGCATTCAAAAATGTGTATAGAACAGTGGATGACATTATTTCCGTGAGCAATTTTACAAAGGAATTTGTATATAGACGTGAACCCGTTCTTTTTGAAGAAGCACATCTCCGCGACAAGATTTCCGTCATCCATAACGGTGTAGACCTGACTCGTTTCCCCATGAGCGAAAAAGTGCAGACCAATGCCGTAAAGCGGATTATCAGCGTGAGTGCGGTCAAACGAAAAAAGGGATATATGGAGGCACTCAATGCAGTGGCGCTCTTTCGAAAAAATAATCCGATTCCTCTTCAGTACGATATTATCGGGCGACTCGATACGGACAATGCATTCATGAGTGAGTTGAAGCAAAAGATCCAAGATCTTGACCTTGGTGATATTGTTCATTTACGAGGACCCGTGGATGATGCTGCGCTCGAAAAAGCGTACGCCGATGCAGATGTCTTTCTTCTTCCCTCCCTTCAGGATGGCGATTTTGTCGAAGGATTCGGCCTCGTCTTCCTAGAAGCAAATGCGCGCGGAACACCGGTCATTGGCCCCACGACGGGCGGGTGCCCGGAAGCGATTGATGACGGCATCAGCGGATATATTTGTGCACCAAACGATGCGGCAATGATTGCGAGCAAACTGGAAGATATTCTCATCAAGCACACAATTGACCCTCTGAGGTGCCGCGCATGGGCCGAACACCACGATATTCGCAAAAGTGCAGAAAAGTTGGCAGAAACCTATCAATCTCTCCTCCGCTAGCCCTCGGAAAGAGTAGCCAACAAAAACACTGCTCTGCTACCATGCCTCCATGAACATTCTAGTAACCGGTTCAGCGGGTTTAATCGGCTCCGAAGCCGTCAAACATTTCTGTGCAAAAGGAGACACCGTGCACGGAATCGATAACGACATGCGCAAGTATTTTTTCGGAGAGGGTGCATCCACGGACTGGAACAGAAAACAGTTGGAACAGACCTACTCGAACTATCATCATCACACGCTCGATATCCGCGATCTTGCAGGACTGGAACTGCTCTTCAAAGCAGAAAAATTTGATCGCATTATCCATACTGCCGCACAGCCCTCTCACGACTGGGCTGCCAAAGAACCTCTCACGGATTTTGGCGTGAATGCACAGGGAACGCTCAACTTGCTGGAACTCACACGCCTGCATTCCCCGGACGCAGTCTTCATCTTCACGTCGACGAATAAAGTCTACGGCGACACACCAAACGCCTTGCCGCTCATTGAACTGGAAACGCGCTACGAACTCCCGACGGATCATCACTTCTACAAAGGAATCGACGAGACGATGAGCATTGATCACTCCACCCATAGCGTCTTCGGTGCTTCCAAAGTTGCCGCCGATGTCATGGTGCAAGAATATGGAAAATACTTCGGCATGAAGACCGGTGTTTTCCGCGGAGGATGTTTAACGGGTCCGTCTCATTCGGGTGCGAAGCTCCATGGATTCTTGGCATATCTGGTTCTCTCGATTGCAAAAAATGAGCCCTATACCATTATGGGCTACAAAGGAAAGCAGGTCCGCGACAACATCCATTCATCCGATGTCATTGCCGCCTTCGACGCATTCGCAGAAAACCCGCGCTGCGGCGAAGCGTATAACATTGGCGGAACACGCTTTAGCAATATCTCCATGGTGGAAGCCATTCAGAAAGTCGAAGCACTGACGGGCAATAAAGCGAATGTCACCTACACGAACGAAAACCGCATTGGCGATCATATTTGGTACATCTCCGATATGAGCAAATTCCAAAATCACTATCCAACGTGGAAGCAGAAATACGACATCGATGCCATTCTGGAAGAAATGGTGGCCAGCATCCCCGAGCGCAACGTATGAAAATACTTGTAACCGGAGGGGCTGGTTTCATTGGGTCTTTCATCACGGATGCATTGATTGAACGTGGCGATACCGTGCGTATTTTTGATTCCTTAGAAGCGCAGGTGCACCCGAATGGAAAGCCGGAATACTTGAACCCCACAGCAGAATTCATGCACGGCGATGTGCGCGATATTGATGATTTTCGGAAGGCGTTGAACGGCATGGATACCGTCATTCACTGCGCATCGGCAGTGGGAGTCGGGCAATCACAATACGAAATAAAGCGCTATACCGATATCAACGTGGGCGGCACTGCAAACCTTCTCCAGCTTCTGATTGAGAAAGACTGCACGGTCAAACAGATTCTTATTCCTACGAGCATGACGTCCTACGGCGAAGGACTCTACCGCTGCGCTACACACGGCGATGTGCGCCCGGGACTCCGTCCTGTCTCCCAAATGGAAAAACATGACTGGGAGCCACACTGTCCCGTCTGCGGCACATCCGTGGAAGGTACGCCCATCAAAGAAGATGCATTGCGTGAATCCGGCACTATCTACGCACTCACGAAAAACATGCAGGAAGATATGGTGATGAATATCGCGCCGCTCTATGGCATCAAGGCGACTGCATTCCGCCTGTTCAATGTCTACGGACCGCGCCAGAGTTTAAGTAATCCCTACACGGGAGTCACCGCGATTTTCCTTTCCAGACTGAAAAACAATCAATCCCCTGTCATCTACGAAGACGGCAAACAGTCCCGCGATTTCATTTCCGTACACGATGTTGCAAACGCCTTCCTCCTCGCGCTCGATTCCGATGCTGCAAACGGACAGGTGTTTAACATTGGAAGCGGACACAGAACTTCCATTGCCGACATTGCCGCAACGCTTTCGAAACTGACCGGTATTGATGTGCCCGCAAAGATCACTGCAGAATTCCGCAAGAACGACGTACGCCACTGTTTTGCAGATACAACCAAAGCGGAATCCATTCTTGGATGGAAACCCACGGTGAGCTTCGAAAAAGGCATGGAAGAACTTGTGTCCTGGGGCGAAAAGCAGGAGGCTGTAGACAGCTTCTCCGAAGCAGAAGCCATCCTGAAAAATCTCAACCTGCAGTCATGATTTCCGTCGTCATCCCCGCACACAACGAAGAAAAATCCATCCGCACAACCGTGCTCGGGGTTGTGACGCATGTGAAAAATCCGCACGAGGTGATTGTGGTAGCGGATCACTGTTCGGACAAAACTGAAGAGATTGTGACGGAACTAATGCAGACCTATCCGCAGATCAAGCTGGTGAAGAATACCGAGCGAAAAGGGAGTTTCAGTAACTCGGTGATTACAGGACTGAAAGCGACAACAGGAGATGTGGTGGTGCCTGTCATGGCCGATAACTGCGATGATCCGACGACGATTGATCGTATGGCAACAGCGATGACAGAACGCAATGTCGATGTCGTCTGCGGATCGCGCTATATAAAAGGCGGTCACAAAGAAGGCGGCCCCATTCTCCAAAACATTCTGTCGCGCATTGTCTGTTACAGCCTAAAAATCATAACCGGGGTGCCAACGTGGGACTGCGCAAATTCCTACAAAATGTACCGCCGCCCCTTTCTGCTGACGCTCCCATTTGATATTCCTGATGCCGGCACCGAGTACTCCATGGCGCTCCTCTTCCGCGCGTACAAAGCAGGCGGAAAAATCACCGAAATTCCAACCAGTTGGAAAGGCCGCCCCATGCCCCTTGGCGATGAATGGAAAATCCTCAAACGGTTCCCGGGATATTGGTATTGGTATAACCGAGCGATGAAGAGGAAATCACAGTCGCTGTAAAATCTCCACAATCCTCTCTCCCGTTTTCCCATCCCACAATTCCGGAACCGTCACATCAAACGGAATCGGATGTTCGGCAAAATTCAGCATGATGCTCCGGTCCGCATGGACTGCGGTATCCACGAGTACATTACTGCCGCTCGCAATGGTTGCAGGGCGTTCGGTATTGCGACGGAGCGTGAAACAACGCTTCTGCAGATACACTGCCTCTTCCTGAATCCCTCCGGAGTCCGTGAGGATAAAGGCGCTGTCTTTTACCATGCGAATAAACGATACATAGCCGAGTGGCGGAATAAGGGAGATATGCGGATCGACTGCGTCGGACAAATTGAATTCGGTAATGGCATGCATCAGGCGGTGATGCGCCGGTAGCACGAGCGGCATGTGACGGGACACTTCCGAGAAGAATGAGAGAACCTCGCGAAGAGTCTTTGGATTATCGACATTACTGGGACGGTGCAATGTTGCAACTGCAAAGGGACCGTCGAAGCTCACGGGTAAAGGGGCGGCCTCAATAAGCGGCATCATGCGAATGAGCGTATCGATCATTGTATTTCCCACGAGGAAAATATGACCGCTGACTCCTTCTTCTTTCAAGTGCTCTACCCCCGCGCCTTCGCTGCAGAATAAATAATCGGCAAGTGTATCTACCTCTATGCGATTATGTTCTTCCGGCATGGCTGGATCGTACGAACGGAGTCCTGCTTCCACGTGTCCCAATCTAAACCCACATTTCTTTGCAGCCCGAGCTGCTGCAAGCGCACCATTTACATCACCATAGACCAAGACCATATCCGGCTGAATGCTTGGGAAGAC
This sequence comes from uncultured Candidatus Peribacteria bacterium, assembly GCA_964554785.1. Lineage (GTDB taxonomy): Bacteria > Patescibacteriota > Gracilibacteria > Peribacterales > Peribacteraceae > CALREJ01. The sequence goes on from CAZKPW010000004.1 coordinate 148,840, forward strand.
ATCGCTGCAGGCCAATTCCGTTGCAGCCAAAAGCTCTTCGCGGGTGCCTCCATGAATGCCGAGATTGTAATCCGGAAGCGGGATGGAGAGCTGCTCAAAGAAGACATCGGAAAAGAGCGGATCGTAGTGCTGACCCGTGTGAACAATCACATGCTTAAATTCCCCCGGGTGCGCCGCCAAAGCATGGTGCACCGCCGCGACTTTTACGAAGTTGGGGCGCGCCGAACAAACAGAGACAATGGTCTTCATACAGGGAGAATAGCAGCATCCAGAATTCTCTTCATCCTCTCCTCCCACGAGTGGCTCTTCACCAATTCCTGCGCTTTCTGTGCACGTTCCGCAGCTTCCTGCGGGTGATCTTGAATCCACTTAAGTGCCAGCACCAAACTCTGCGTATCGCCGGGCTTACAGAAGACCGCGGTATCGTGGTCGAGCACATCGCGCACGGTCGGGAGATCGGAGGTAATAATGGGCCGGCCGGCTGCCATATACTCAAACATTTTGAGCGGCGACATATTGAACCGGTAGTGCGGCAAGTCCGGGAACGGCATCACAAAAATATCGCAAGCGGCAAGCGCGAGCGGCACATCGGCACCGGGCACTTCTCCGGTAAAAAGAATATCCATGGAACCAAGTCCGTATTCAATGGCCAAGGCTTCATACTCTTTGCGATCCGTCTCCGGACCCCCGACCACCAGTCCAAAAAATTCATGCGAATCGTGCAAATATTTGAGCGCCTCCAACAGTGAACCCACCCCTTTTTCCATCCCCAATGTTTTCAAGCGTCCAATATATCCAACCACCAAACGCTCGGTCTGAATCTTGTAGGTTTCACGCGCGTCCTCGCGACTGGGAAGGCTGGCAAAACGAGCAAGATCAACCGCGTCCCCCGCCACCATCAAACGTTCGGGAAGAACGCCCCACGTCAGAAGTGTGTCACGCATGGGAGATGTTAAACAAGAAACCATGCGGCAAGCATTGCAGTGTTTTACAAACGCGCTTTTATTTCTGCGCGGCAATTGATGAAGCTCCAAAATAACAGGCAGGCCGCTTTCAAGGAGTGGCGGAAGCAGGGCGGGGCTGCGGGTATACACCATATCAAACCGATCAACCCGTAGCTCCGTGCGGAGCGCACGACGCAATAAAACATTCAATGTAAGGAGTCCCGTCACACCCGGAAGAAGTGGAAACTGAATAGGATCGAAGGTTCCCAGGTGTTCCATTTTTACAGCGCGATCTGCGTTGTAGTACGTCCAATAATCCTCCGTGACGATATTCTTTCGGAAGGGTGCGAAGATGGTGACTTCGTGACCCAAATGAATAAGTGCATCGCACACCTGCGCAATCTGATGACCGTGGGCGCGTTCACTGGGAAGCCGGACATTTGTACAATAAGCAATACGCATGGACGAGGCAGGATAGCATACATCCACTTTTTACCTCCTCCAAAGAATCGCGACGTAGCGAAAGCGAAGCCGGATTACCTGCTGCGAATTGCCCAAAGAACCCAATTCTCTCCACTTCGCACTTCCTCCAGCCCCAAAGCTGCCGCATTCACCTTCCAATTCGGCCTCTGCACCTTGTTCCAAAGCACCATGGTTACGCCGTATTTATGAAGATAAAAAACAGGGTCTGCCTTCACGCGATTGCATGCTTCCAGAAGAAGACGATTTTGATACGCCTGATATTCCGTCGATTGCAAAATACGGTTGTATTCTAAGTCGAGCACACGCGTAAGGCTCGGCGTGGGATTCGCAAGTTCCGACACACAATACCGTTCCACAAGCTCCGTATCTGAAATAAGCAAGAAGCGCGCATGAGTCGTATAGACAATGCCATTGTCGGTCCAAGCTGTAATAAAACGCCCAGTATTTGCATCGGTCAGCACCGTCTGTCGACCGGACACTTTTAAGTCTGCAATCGCACCCAGAAGATGCTGATCAAGAAAATCGACCTGTTGCGGGAAGAAAAATCGATGTGAGAAAAAATAATCGGAAACTCCGGCCGCCAGAAAGATAAAAGAGATTCCCGCCACTGCAATCTTAATAGGCATCCACACCTTCCGAAGCAGGACCCATGCCCCGCCCAAGGTTGTCGCAATCAAAAGATGCGGATAATAATGGGATGCAAACATCAGCACGCGTGCATGGACAATATTCTGATGCATCGCAAGCGTCATCCCCAAAAGAAAAGATAAAACGACAATGTAACTCCAATCGGAACGATACCGACGGAAGAGCGATGCAAACGCGAGAAGCTGCAATAAAAGGAGCCCCGAACGAATGGGCGACTCCGGGAAACGCTGATGTAAGAAGCTGGCACGAATAGACACTTCCGGATAGATTGCATTGCCAAACAGAGAGGCGGTCTGCCATGCAAAAGGAATGGCAAACAGAAGAATCCCCAAACCAAGTAACACCAAAAAAACCGGCGAACGACGCCACACAGAAATGTCTCGAGAAGAGAAGAGTGAAAGAAGAACAAATGACCCCACGACAGCCCAGCTAAAGGTCCAACTCCAGAAGTAAATATACGGCATGAGCCCGAGCAAAATGACGGCTGCACACAGATGTGTAACGGATGGTTTTCTGGCAAAAAGGAAAAAGGACAAAAGGGCTGCAATGGTCGGAATAAAACTCCATCCCGGGTGCACAACACGGGTGAGGCCGTGGAACATGACGGAAAAGAGCACAAGCGTCATCCCAAGAGCCCACCGCTTTGGAAAACAAAGCGTTGTAAAAAGCAGATAGAAAAGAACGAAGAGTACAGGGGTCAATACGCCGGTTACAATGACACTGAGAGTAGGAGCATCAACGGGAATCCACCCAAAAAATAGTCCTATCACCTGCTCGACTCCCGCCACCTGCAATCCCTCGATGTCGGATCCAATGGGTGTAATGGCATTCGATGCTTCTTCCGGATGCCCGACAAGCACGCGCTCCAGACGGCTGTCGTAGTTCGCATAATCTTTATCCCGCATAACGGTAAGACCCTGAAATGCGGGGTGGAACGTATGCAATACATGCGGCAACACAGACAGCCATCCCGCAAAAACCGCACAGCAAAACACGAGAGTCAAAAAAGAATCGGGGCGCCGGAAAAGCGAAAAGAGACGACGAACGGGAAGAGATATTTGCACAAACGAAGTATAGACTAACGGCCTTTCACCTTCCACATACTCCAACCGTCTCCGCTCTCCTGCTTTTCAAATAGAAGCGGGTCCATAACCCAAAGCGGTGTCTCGCGCTCATTCCACAAAAGCAGTTCCACCTTATATTTGCGCAATGCTTGTGCGGGCGATGTAAAAAGCCTGTCGCACACGTCGGTCACTTCCTGTACGCGACGAGGCAAATCCGCCAATCCCCGATACTGCGTCAATTCCCGAGCAATGGCATGAACATCCGGTCCTGTTGGGGACAATAATTGTGTCAAACAACTGCGCTCAATGTATTCCGTATCACTCACGAGCAAGCTCTGCACATACGCGGTAAAGACCACGTCGTCATCCGTCCAGGCTTTTACCATTAAAGAAGTACGCCTGTCACTTAGAATCATATGGCGCTGTCCATCATCCAAATGCCGAAGAGCGGGTGCAAGATGCTGCATGACAAGATGCGCGGAATCGGCAAAGGGAAGGCTCCAGGCCAAGCGATAATCATAATATCCAGCAACCAGCAACAACGACGTGATGCCGAGCACCGCAAAAGACGGCCATTGTTTTAACGAGGAGAGAACAGATGAAACCTTGAGTTTTTCATACTGCAATACCCATGCACTCAATGCGATAGCACTCAAGCAAATGAAAGGATAGTAATGACTCGAGAACATAAGATCTTTCCCGTGTAAGAGGTTTTGATGCAGTGCCAAAAACGATCCGGCGATAAGCGATACGGGGAAAAGGAGCGTTGCACGCTGCTCTTTCTTACGAAGAAAAAGCGCAAAAGCGGCAATCACAAGGAAGAGAAGGAGAGCGCTGCGGGGAATCGATTCAATACTATAGGTATGATAAAAACCCGAACGATTGGAAGCAGTATCGGCAAAAGCGGGATTGGTGACCTGTAACACCCACGTCTTGAATAAAAGAGGCAACGTTAGCAACAAAGCTATGCCGCCGGTCACAAACATTCTGTACATCTGCCGATTTTTTTCTGCAGAACGCGGGAGACAAAAGAAATGCAATCCGTAAAAAACAGCGATGACCGCCCACAGAAAAGTCCATGCCCAAAAATAAATGCTCGGAAGTATGGCGATGGTAACGGCGCTTACTGCAATCCAAATCCAATGACGGTCTGACACGGCTTTTGAAAAAAGCAAAAGCACAACCGCAGTAAAAGGAAACGTAAAAGACAAATTAACAGGGCGCTGCAGCGGCGCCAGCACCATGACAGTCAGAAGAGCTGTCAGTACAAGTGAACGTGCGGCAGAGATGCCAAGCCGACGGAGAAACAATGAAAAAAACACAAAGAAAAGCGGCGCAATACACACCATCAACAGGACGCCCGCCTCAGGTCCATGCAGTCCGCTTCCGCGCAGCAAAAAACCGGTCCCCAGCTCGACCAAGGACGAACCGACCCCGCGAATACCCGGTCCGGTAATGCCGTTATCCACCTCGTCATAACGCCCCAGCAATGCGGTTTGAATGCGATCATAATATGCCCCTTCATCCTCGAGCCGCATTGGCACCATCCCTTCATATTCGGCACGCTGGGTGTATAGAAAAAAAGGCAGCGCAATCCAGAACGCCAGGAACAGCGTCACAAGACATAACGTCCGTCGATAGGCGCGTTCAGTCATGCGCCGATGTTACAGGACACAGCTGTTACGCTCCTACTCTTTTTTCTTCCAACGACATTAGACCGTGGCATCGTCTGTTTTTTGCACAACACAATACGTGGAAGTTCCAAAAGGAATCCGTATCCAAAAAGAGAGGAGAATTTCGGCATATCCTATAAACCGCAGCAACGTATTCACAATGGGAACTTCGCGCAATTCACGTCTTTCAATGGCGTCTCCGGACACATGCGCCAGCCTGGAAAGCAATTTGCGATGCACATATGCAGGCGGCACAAGGTAGGAAAAACAGTAATTCGAACAGCGCAAACGAAGACCCGACGATTGAAGCAGTAACGCAAATTCCTTACGTTCATACCGCTGCCGATGCCCCAAAAAAACATCGCGAGGCGACCACAAACTATGCAAGGCGGGAACCGTTCCTATAAAAATCCCTCCGGGGTTCAGAAGTTTCGAAACCGCCTCCACCATATGCTCGGGGTGATCCAAATGCTCCAATACATCAAGCGCGGTAATGACATCGTAGGTTTTCATGTGAGGATTATTGGCAATGCCATTGATGTCGCCGCACACAAGCGTCGCCTTCTCCGAACGCGCTCTGCAGTGCAGCAATGCTTCCGGGTAGCCGTCAAAACCGGTAAGAGAGGCATCGGGAAATTTTGCGCCGATACTCCGAAGTAATCCGCCGTTTCCGCATCCTATATCCAAAAAGGAAAACCGAGTCGGGGCATAACGACGTAAAAGAGAGAACACTAAAAATCGTTTAATGGACGACCAAAAATGGCGATCTTCAGTCAGGTGCAAATTCTCCAGCGACTCCAAATCGTAATGCAGAGTCTTTGGCAAAAATGCCGCTGAAAAATCGATGCGTTTCTGCCGCAGTAATTGCTGGACTTCTTCTTGTTGGAAAGAGGCGGATGCGTCGGGCATGGCGGATGACAGGCAGATACGGTAGGGTAATGTTAGAGCAATCCGGGTTGCTGTCTACTCTTTTCCGTGCCGCGAATCCGATGGACGAAACTATCATTGTCATCCCCTGCTTCAATGAGGAAAAGCGCCTGCAGCCCGAGGTGTTTGAACGATATGCCGCAACTCATCCTTCATTGCTGCTCCTGTTTGTGGACGACGGCAGTACGGATCATACGGCAGACATTATAAAAACCATGCAACAAACAACGAACGGCCACATGGAGATACTGCAACTCAAAACGAATCAAGGCAAAGCCGAAGCGGTCCGTCGGGGATTTTTGGCGGCATGTGATAAAAACCCTCTGGCAATCGGTTTTTGGGATGCGGATCTGGCAACGCCACTGGATCAAATTGATCCGTTTCTGGAAATTCTAAAAGCAGACCCTTCTATTTCCATGGTGTTTGGCGTGCGCAATGACGGCCAAGGAACCATTGTCGAACGTGCTTTTTTTCGTCATGCGGTGGGTAACTGCTTTGCTTGGTTTTCGTCCCGCTTCTTTACGCTGCCTGTCTACGATACGCAGTGCGGTGCAAAATTATTCCGCTATACGCCACATCTGCGCCATGCATTTGAAAAAACCTTTCTGACAAAATGGCTCTTTGACATTGAAATATTTGCACGGCTCAGCAAGGAACAAGGTGCGGCCGCCACCCTGCCCCAAGTCCGAAGCGTCATTATTCCGGTCTGGAAAGATATCGGCGGATCCAAAGTCCGTTTCAGCGACTACCTCCTCTCGTTTTCTCAATTCCTGAAAATATACCGATCCTATCCGCACCTGCGAACGAGTATGCGCTCCGCGCCTCCATCACACGTACACTAAAAATTTGTAGAGAAAAAAATTCCACAACACCACCGACGCATTGGAAATAATCTTCGCAATATCTTTGGGGATATGCAAATACTGTACGCAAACATACAGAATGAACGTCATTGCACAGAGATTTAAAAGCCCCAAAATACAATAACGAACAAAGTGATTTCCTATCTTTTCATGCTTCTGAAAGGCAATATATTTATGAAGCAAAAAAGCGCTGATAAAGCCGATCACACCGCTGATGACGGATGCCGTAATGTAAAAAAATCCCAAACGATGCAACATAAAAAATAGACCGATATCAATGGCTGCGGCAGACCCGCCCGTGAAAAGATACAGCAGAAACTGATGGAATCGCGGAACGCGCCGCATTATCCGCAGAGGCGGAAACAAATACACGATGGAGAGAAATGCATACGCAAAAAATTGCATCTCATACACAATCGGTAATTTTGCACCCTGTCGCGGCCATCCCCAGATGCGAATAAGTCGGAGACCGTATCCCACCATGGTACGAAGATTACGAAGAAGCACCCACTTTACCCAGCTTCTGATGGTCATCGTTTGCGAACGCGCCAGTTCCATCATCAAATACCGTCGATACTTCGGCCACACCTCTTTTGCAGGAGGAAGCGGAGCAATCAGATGCGCCGTAAGCTTCCCGGGAGTGACACCCGACCGTACCGCAATACGTTCGTGAATCGATTTCTGATACCCGGTCACCAAAGACCGATGAAAAAACCTAATTTGAAGAGCCGGATACACGGATGCATACGCAATAAGACGACCGTTAACGGAAAAACGGCGCGAAATATTAAACACGCCGGGCTGACCGACTTCAATGACGGATAGAATCTCCTGCACCAAATCCTCCGACGGTATTTCATCCGCATCCACCTGAAACACCCACTCTTGTTTTGCCATAGAAAGACCGTCATTCCGAACGGCGGCAAAATCCATGATTCTTCCTTCTTCATTCAGATACGCAGAATTCTGATCCGTAATCAGTACATTCGCATAATCCGCCGCAATTTTTAACGTATCATCCGACGACCCTCCGTCTTGCACAATTACTTGAGCAAAAGACTTCAGGGCATCCAGGCATCGGCGAATTGTCCCCTCGCTATTGCGAGTAAGGACCAAGACCGAACAAGGAATAAGCGACTGTGTCATGTGCCGGCGTGAATGTAGACATCCATCTTTTTGATGAGCGAGGACAAGCTGTGTTTCTCTTCCACCACTTTATACATCGCATCGGCACTGATAGGCGCCTTCGATCCATAGGTAAGAATAAATGCGGCGATAGCTTCGGGTGTATCGGTTTCGGGAGCCGCAGGAATGCCAATAGCTTCTGCGTTTCCTTTGGTGGTCATGGGATAACAACCACAGGTCATGGCTTCAAGCATGGTTTTATCGATGGTTTCGGATGCCATGTTTAAAATCAAACCATGCTGAGAATAAAGCGCCGGCAAATCCTTGCTCGCAATGGTCCCGCGAAATGTGACACGGGTTTCGAGCTGCAGTTCTTGGACCAATGCTTGCAGCTCCGCCACATAATCGGCTTCGGCTTCAATGCCATAAACATCCAGCGTGAAATCAGCAGGAAGCAAAGTGAGCGCACGGATAATAAGTTCCAAGCGCTTGCTACGAGAAAGCCGATGCACGACCAAAAGTTTCCGTGGATCGGGGTCTACATTCGGTCTCTTCTGCCAGTACGATAAATCGATCCCGTGACCGACCACTACTTTCTTTTGTAATCCTTGGTACTGCGGCATGCTCTGCGAAGTCGCACAAAAAAGCCTCTTTCCATACCATCCAAGAACTTTCAGTCCGGCCTGCATTTTATAATGTGTATACCAGAGGTACGTAGGCTTGTTCCGAAGAATAAAAGCAGGAGCTCCAATCAGTCCCCACACGGGCACCATATGCACAAAGACGCGATCATATTTGAGCGTCCACGCAAATTTTATAAAGCGGAAAATTTGTGACGCTTTGCCATTCCCAGTTTCCTTTCCAAGCGAGTGCACCATGAAAGGAATATCAGCCACCCCCAACGCTGCCTTTGCTTCTTCTGGCTTCCACTCCAGACAAATGACCTCCACCGTATAGCCCTCTGCCTGAAATGCTTTAATCCAAAGCATTCCAAACGCATCCTGGCCGTGTAACTTCTGGGTGATAAACAATAATGTCATACCGCTACAGACTGCAAGAAACGGGCGTAATTGGCAATCAGCTTCTCGCGCTCAAAACGCTCCAGAACGCCTTTTGCCGCCTGACCAATGTTTGTACGCAGCGTTTCATCCTTCAAAAGCATCTCAATCTGCTGAATAAGATCATCAGGTTCTCCTGTTGTAAGAAGCCCATTTTTCCCATGTTCAATGACATCCGGCATCACGCCGACTTTGGTTGCAATAATCGGAAGACCGCACGCCATTGCTTCCAGCGCAATGCGCGGACCGCCCTCGCTCAAAGAATTCATCACAAATACTTTTGCGGTCATAAGAGTTTTTAACACGTCTTCTTGAGCCGGTAACCAGCCTCTGAATTCCACGCGCTCACTAATATCTAACTGACGCGAAAGCTCTTCACAGCGCGCGCGTTCGGGTCCGTCCCCTATCACCAGGAGTGTCATGCGCGGACGCTTGGCAATGGCACGGAGCAATGTATCGAGGCCTTTGTTCTGTACCAGCCGACCGCAGAACGCAACATCGTATTGTTTTTGTGATGGATGACCGAGCGCCAAAAACATCTGATGATCCAAATAGAAAGACGGTACGACCGATACTTTTGATTTTGGGACGCGCCAGGAAAGCAATCTTTCTGCGGTTGGTTTGGAAACGGTACGCACTGCATGAAACGAACGGATTTCAGACGGCAGACAAACCCTGGAAAGAATACGACCGATGCGTTCAGTCCAGGACGCGCTGTCCGGATATCCAACCAAATGATGCAATTCGAGCACGCTCCCGATCTTTATTGTCTTCATCAATTTCTTCGCACCCATTCCGTTATAAAACGGCGGATACTCATGCACCGTCATCACGTTGTGATGAAACAATGTGTGAAGTTGCAGACCTTTTTTATAAATCCACGCAGGCTGACTCCAGAGACTCTTCTGCGGACACGGATGAAAATGTACGTTTCCAAAAAAAGTGAGCGCATCGGGGTTGCTGGTATTCATGTCCACATACGGACAAATGATATCAATGCGTCCCCAGTGTTTGGAAAATGCTTCGAGCGTATACCAAAACGCGCCCTGCTTCCCGGCCAATACAGACCTGTCGCCACTGATCATCAAGAGGTTCATAGGAGGCTGCGGAAGAGAGCCACATGCTCATCTGCCACAGTATCCCACGTCCGCTCCGGGAGTGCACTTGCGGCCCGCTCCGAGGTGACTGGATACGACTGTTCCATCTCCCGAATTGCATTGCCAATATCGCGTGGTGCACGCAGAACACGCAATTGCATGGCATCAGACAGTTGTCGGCTCAGTCCCGTTTCTTGTGTAAGCAAAACAGATAAGCCAAGACTGCGCGCTTCAAGTGCTGTGTTCGGACTTATTTCTGTCAGAGAAGGAAGAACCAAAAGATCATGCTCCAGAAAAGATTGCTGCTTTTCATCCTGTCCTTGAGCAGTCTTGAAAAAGACCCTGTCTGTCAGATGCTCTTTTTCTACAAGCGTTTGTAACTGTTTTAAAAGAGGCCCTTCGCCAATCATGGTGAGCGTGGTCGCGGGGAGATCATGCAGAGACATCACGAGCGATCCTAAGTTTTTAAATCCCACAAATCGTCCCAGGAAAAGAACGCGAAACGGATCATGTTTTTCATGCAACACAGGTGTACCCGCGGGCAATGCATTTTCAATGACATGATGCAGCGGCAAATTTCTATACACGCGTTCATAGAGCTGCTCCTGGAACTGCGTCGAAAATACAATGTGATCAAACGTTTGCAGCAAGCCATTCATAGGACCCTGCAACATTGGTTTCGTGGTATACCAATCGACAAGCGAGAGCAGTCCTCCCTTGTCTGTATAACGCTCCCACAAAAAATCTCCACCGAGTCTTAAAATTTTTCTGGGGTGTTTCAGCTTTGCAAGCCAGAGCGGAACGCCGCAACTGATGGATGAAAACGCATACACAATATCTGCGTCTTGTCCGTACTCTTTCAATGTTTTTGCATACCGCCTCCAGCGAACCAACATACCCCCTCTGCGGGACACGCGAATAACAGGAATGGGAGACAAAATATTTTCCTGCTCACCGTACGCAATAATGGTCACGGCAAATCCTCGGTCAAAAAGTCTGCGCGCCAACTTCTCCACATAGGTTGCAGGGCCTCCGATTTCGGGCGGGTAAATGCCGGTGGCCAAAACAATTTTCATAATGATTCTAATATAATTTTCCGAACGATTGATTATAGCGGATCAAAAATAACGACGCATCCTGTAGAGACGTTCGATTCGAACGCCTCTACAGGCGTATTATCATTCTTCCTGACCATCCACATCGTCTTCTTCCTCGGAATCGTCGGATTCTTCAGCATCTTTGGAATCCTCCATACGCAATGTGTACCAGGCAAGAGTCTCCCGAACGCCATCCTCAAAAGAGACTTTCGGTTCCCACCCAAGAGCACGCACAGACGACGCATCCAAACTGTAACGCCAATCGTGACCGGGTCTGTCCGGCACAAATTGAATGAGCGTGTCCGACTTTCCAATGAGTGAAAGCACCGTACGAGCGACTTCAAGATTCGGATGTTCGTTCGAAGCGCCAATCAAATACACCTCTCCGTCTTTTCCTTTCTCGCGAACGAGTTCAATCGCGTCGGTGTGGTCGGTGACATACAACCAATCGCGACTCTGTTTACCCTCGCCGTAGATGGGAATTTTTTGATCAAGCAATGCGCGGACAATAATAACCGGGAGCAGCTTGCTCCTGTCCTGATGCGGTCCGTAATTATTTGTGCATCGCGTAATGCGCACTTTAATACCGAATGTGCGAGCTGCCGCCAGAAGCAACAAGTCTCCGGACGCTTTCGTTGCGGCATACGGCGAACTGGGTTTAAGGGTAGATGCAAGCGTAAACACGGGATCGTTATCCTGCAAATCTCCATACACTTCATCCGTCGAAATATGTACCAGCAGAATAGACGGATGTTTTTTGCAGAGTTCAATGAGTGACTGCACGCCAAGCACATTGCTATGCAGAAAAGGGACTGCGTTATGAATACTCCTATCCACATGCGTTTCCGCCGCAAAGTTCACAATGGTATCAATGTCATACTCCTCCACCAATTTTTCGAGTAAGGGCAAATCTGCAATATCCCCCTCCACAAAACTGATCGCATTTTTCACAGGGTCCAGAAGTGAACGATCCGCCGCATACGTAAGGGCGTCGATAACAACAAGATGATCGCCCGCATACTTTCGGACATGTCGGAGCACATAATGTGAGCCAATGAAGCCGGCACCTCCGGTTACTAGAATGTTCATAGGAGAATGGTACTACAGATGAGACGTAAATCCGAAGCACGAAATACGAAGGAATGGTGAAAGCTAAAATTAAAAACATCTAAAAGCTGAAACAAAGCTGTTTTAACATTCAACTTTACGTTTTTACCATTCAAATTTGCCTCGGATTTCGTGCTTCGAATTTCGTATTTCCGCCAAAATAGCGGTTGGCGGCCTAGTACACAAAAGCTCCATTCTATACACTAAACACTATGAAAGGGATTTTAATCTGCGGCGGCACCGGCTCTCGTTTACGTCCCCTAACGGACGTCACGAATAAAAGCCTGCTTCCCGTGTACGACAGGCCGCTTATTCAATTCCCGCTCCAGACACTGTTGGATGCAGGAATTACCGATATTGCAGTCATTACCGGTCCGGAACATATCGATCAAATTACAAATTATCTAGGATCCGGCTCCAAATTTAACGCCACATTTGCCTACAAAGTGCAGGAAAAACCGGGTGGCATTGCGGAAGCGCTGGGACTGGCGGAACAATTTGCCGACGGCGATAACGTCTGCGCACTGCTCGGTGATAACCTCTTTTTCGATAACATCACACCCATTATCCAATCCTTTACGCGTGGCGGACATGTCTTCCTAAAAGCCGTTGATGATCCCGAACGTTTTGGCGTGGCGGAAATGGATGGAAACCGCGTCGTATCTATTGAAGAAAAACCGGCCGCTCCAAAGAGCAATCTGGCCATTACCGGGTGCTATGTGTATGACTCGCGCTGTTTCGATATCATCCGAAATCTAAAACCCTCTGCACGCGGAGAATATGAAATTACCGATGTGAGCCGCGGATATCTGGAAACCGGAGAATTAACCGCAACCGTCCTGCAACAAGAATGGATTGATGCCGGAACATTCGAGAGTTTATATGAAGCGGCCGGTGCGGTACGAGCGCGTCGTCAGGCTGCATCGTAAACACGACGATATTGCTCCGCAATCGTCTTCCAATCATAGTTCTTCGACTGAGCTGCAGCCTGTGCTCCCAATTGTTTTCGAAGGACGCTATCTGCAATCAACTGTTCCAATGCAAGTGCAGCGGCCTCCGTATCGTGCGGGGGAACAAGCAAGCCCGTATCGCCGTCTTTCACGATATCGGGAATACCCCCGACATTCGATGCAAGAATGGCGCAGCCCGCAGCCCCGGATTCCAAGAACACATTCCCGAGTGCTTCGCTGTTTGAAAGTGCGCAGAAAATGTCCGCCTCTGCAAATTCCTGATACACGGAGAGCGGCGGCAAATAGCCGCGAAACAGTATCCTGCCGCTTTGTACAAACAGCGGACAGCGCGCTTCCAAAGAACTGCGGAGCGATCCGTCTCCCACAATATGGAGCACAACATCCGGGTAACGCGGCGCAATCAACACAAACGCATCGAGCAATGTGGCGACTCCTTTCATAGGCTCCAGCCGTCCCACAAACAGCAGTCTATTCGGATCTTTTTGAACCGTTTTGCAAATCTGTTGAATGGCAGAAAGGTGAATGCCGTTGGGAATAAGCACGGCATCTTTGCGGCCAAAGCGTTTGGCACGTTCAATCAGAACTGAGCTGATGGCCGTTATACGATGTGCCTTCTTGTGCATGAGCCCGAGCAGGAGCGATGTATTCGTGCTCTGGCAGGTTAACAATCGTTTCGCGCGCGGGACAGTGCGTGCACAGAACACGAGCGCGAGTCCTGCAAACGATTCCAGCACGGCATGCACAATTTGCGGCTTATATTGGCGTGCGGCAAATGGTGCCAAAAAAGGATACAGCCATTTATCGAACCCAAACCCGAACCCGACCCGATGCACGGGAATTTTCCCGAGGTGATCGTGCACGGGAAGTGTCTTACTCATACGCGCGGTGATGATCGTGAATGCAAAATCATCCTGCAAAATAGCAGGAACTTCTTCTGCACATGCCTCCGCTCCGCTCCGGAAAGGAGTCAAGAATGCCGAGAGGATCACAATGCGCTTCACAACAAGAGGATAACAGAATACGGGAATAACGGAATAACCGAGTAAAGAAACTCATCCGTTATTCAATTATTCCAATCTCCGTTATTCCGTAAAAAATCCTTCATACTGTCTTGCAACCGTTTCCCAACTGAATACTTCATCGATTCTTTTACGCGCTGCAATACCCAAATCTCTTCGCTTTGCAGGATCATTCACCAGTCTGCGGATATGTGCGGAAAGCGCTTCCTGGTCCCCTACGGGAAACAACAATCCCGAAACTCCATTCTGCAGCAAATACGCGTTACCACCCACATCGGTCGCAATACAGGCACAGCTACTGGACATCGCTTCCATCAATGCATTACTAAGTCCTTCGCTGTAACTTGGTAATACAAAAATATCGGTCTCGGATAGAATGGCAGGAATATCCTCACGAAGTCCCGTGAACCGCACGTCGTCCCCGTATTCGCTCACGAGCGGGTGTGCATTTTTGTACCAACCCACCACCTGTATTTCCACATCTGGGAATTCATTTTTCACCACACTTGCGGCAGCCAAAAAATCATCCACACCTTTGACGGATTCTAAGCGACCGATATAGGTAACTGTAATGCAAGCGCGCGATGAACGAGGCAGAGAATACGGAGCAGGGTCAATACCCGTCGGAATAACACGAGACTTTTTACTGATGCCAAGCATGCGCAAAATTTTCTGAGGTTGCGGATGGAAAAACACGACTCGCTCCGCAGAAAGCAAAACCAGCCACCCCATTGTCCACGCTCCTATTCTCATAATGATGCCGGGGATAACGCCGCGTGGAAACCAGGTAATACCAACAAGTGCATCGGTCAGAAGATCAACACGGATACCGCGCAGACGTAAGGCGATGATGGAAAATGAACTCCAGAACAGTACTTTATTGCATACCACCTTATCCGGTTTTATCTCGTGAATAAGACGGCGTACATATCCTGCAAACCCCAGACTGATTCCAAAATTCAACGGATCTTTCAGAAAAAAATCTTTCCTGAAATGCACCGTCAATGTTTCCGATACTTTCTCCACACGCGTCTCAGACCCCATACACACCACTACGACCTTGTACCCGATCCGCTGCCAGAGTTCCGCCAACTTAAAACTGCTCACCATCCAACGATGTTGCTCTTTCCAGTAGGGGCTGATAAGCAAAATAGTCTGCATATACATATAGAATACTGGAATATGAAAGCGGGAACGAATTGAAAATTGAGAATTGAGAATTGAAAATGACGAACGACTTTCCCTTCGGGAAAGTGACAAAAGCAATCAAAAGGGAAATTCCAACCCAATTATCAATTATCAATTATCAATTTTTCATTCCCCTTCGCCAGCCCCGCCTCCCGCAATGCCACGCCACGAATCATTCTGGTCTGACGTTGTTCCAGTTCTTCCAAACGAATGATGATGTAAAACACCATGAAGAAAAGGATTCCAATGGACGTCACCACCACGGCGTTCTCCTGACTTTTAATACCCGTGATGGCGGTCAAATACGAAAGGATCCACGGAAAAATGGCAATAGCCGCAATAAGCGCCCAGAAAAAAGTCCACAGGAGCGCCTCCCAGATCGTTTTCTTTTGACGGACTACCAGATTCCACGCATACGCCATCGCGAGGATGGAGAGGATGGGAACGACGATTTGATAAGGAGTGAGTGTCATCGGAGAAAAGAGCGTAAGAGTATTTTAAAAGCGGTACGAACGCCATTCGCAAAAGACTGTCCTTTGGCGAGAGTGTATTCGGAATAAATCACTTTGGTGGGAATTTGCGCAATACGCCACTTATGTTGCACGGATTCGCGCACAATTTCGGTACAGAACTCAAACCCACTCATGCGCAACTGAATATCTGCAACAGCCTTTGGACCGAATGCTTTAAAGCCGCACTGACTGTCTTGAACCCACATGCCCGTTGCAACGAATGACACAATATTCCCGATACCGTTAAACACTCTGCGAATGAACGGAATTTTATTGCGTCGTCCGAAGCGATTCGCAAACACAATGTCTGCCGTATTATTCTGCAATGGCTTGATGAGGGCTGGAATATCTTCGGGTGCGTGCTGCTCGTCGGCATCGATGGTGATGACAATCGTGGCCCCAAGAAGTCTTGCAGCTTCGAGTCCGGTCATGGTGGCGGCACCCGCTCCTCCGTTGCTCATATGACGAATAACTCTGGCGCCCGCTTGCTCCGCAGCCTTCCCCGTTTGATCCGAAGAACCGTCATCCACCACCACAACCGTATCCACATAGCGCTTCACAGCCCCTACCACAGAGGCAATGCGCGTCCCTTCGTTGTAGGCGGGAATAACGGCAATAATCATGGCAAAAGGAGGAAAACAATACCGCCGTCGGCATCGTTCACAGCTGCCTGCAAACCCAATCCCGGAGTATTCGCAAAGTCGAGGAATGCTTGCACTTTCTTATGCAAACTGCCGTTTGGATCGCGCTCGATGGTCGCGGTATTCGTATCAAAAATAATGCTATTGAATCCGAGTGCCTTCAGGCGTTTTACGGTCATAACTGCATCACGATCTTGGTTCATACATGTAAACAAATCCAACTGGTTATCTGCGACCGGAATAATTTCCATGTTCTTCGGAATAAAGTACGGAATAAACGTTCCCATACGGAACACGTACGGCGTCTCCGGCATTTGCTCGGCACGCTGCATGACGATATTGCGAATAACGTTATAATGCGGAATTGTTCTCTCTTCCATCGCTTCCGCAGACACCACGCCAAGCGGATACGCATACAGATTTTTCTGGCTTTCAAACTGCCAGAAGCGGTTGGCAAATGCCACAAACAACGACAGTCCGATCAAAATAGATGCGACGGTTTTTGTAGAACGATCCGGCGCCTTGCTCACCAATGCTTCCATACCAAGCGCCAACCCCAAGAACATACCGATGCCATACCAGAGAATGCCGTTTGCAAAGAACGCCCACTGCATCACCATGAAGAGCGTGGCGACAAACATCCATCGCAGCCATCGTCCTCGCTTCGTCCAGAAATACGGAAGCAAAAGCAGGAGCGGGAAAAGGAGTAACGCAGGAACGGTTGTCACATAGTACCCCGCGCTGTCGGCATTCATAACGACGCGCCACGGGAGTCCGAGATAATGCCCGATACCCGTCCCGTATCCCCAATAGCGATCGAGCTCCTCGGATTTTGACGTACCACCCACGCATGCCGGACCCATGTCATCCACTTTCAAATCTTGCGGCAATGTTCTTGCGTTGACCCCGGGGGGAACGGCCTGTCCGCCCAAAAGGAAAATTGGCGTAATACGATTCGGCGCGCGGAGCAAAAGCTTCGGAATCACATTGCCGGCAACGATATTATTATGCATTAACCATGGCGAAATGGTGGCCACAAAGACCCCCAAGAAAAGCACACACGCCAAGAATGTGCGCTTTACGGACGAGGGCTTCAGCCATGCGCCAATGCCCGTAAAGATTGCCGCCAAGAAAAGACTGATGACAGTCACCATAGATTGCGAGATCGCCTGCGGATTTCCAATCACGCGTTGCAAGACATCCTTCACGTTAAAAATTCCCTGATACGTAAACACCGTCCACGCAATAAAGCTTCCGCCTACAAACGCCGTCACTTGCAACAACGATCCTATCATCACGGCAAACATCGACATCACCACCATGATGGTCGTAGGCTTCATTGCAAAACCAAATCCTCCGAAAATTCCCGCAAGAATAATGAGCATCCACGGAAAATTCGACGATGCATATTCTTCGGGTTCGCCTTCTTCATGGACCGGAAACAACGCCAAAAACACCGTAAGCACACACAGCGCCCCCATGGTAAATACGGCATTATCCACCTTCATGTCGGCAAAAGAGAAATGCCCGACCATCGGAAGCGTGTAATACATGAGCGCGGCAATCAAACCCTGCCGACGACCGAAATACAGCGCACCGAATGTATACACAGTACACACGGCCAACAGTCCCGCCATCCAGTTAATGAGCATGGAGGTTGTTGCACCAAACCAACTGTCATACCCAAACAGAAGGAATCCAAGAGATGTCATGTATTCCCACTGGAACGCACTCATACGTGGAATAAATCCCGCGTAGCTCACAATCAAGCGCGGATCATTCAAATACACTCCCAAATCATCCCATCCAATAGGGAACGGGCGAACGACTGTCAGGAAATTGAAGAGCAAATAACTGATGAGCAACCACGACAAGAACAATGCCCCTCCATACCACGGAGCATCATACTCCCAACGTGTTTCGCGGAGAGAGTTGTACCAATAGAGCGCGTGCTTCCAACAGAGAGCAAGCAACGCCACAATCAAGAGCCATCCTGCGAGCGATGTATAAAAACCCAAAACCGCCAAGCACCAGAGAATAACAATAAGCCCGCATGCACCAAGTCCCACACTCAGCAGTGCTTCCAGTTTTCGTGACTGCGTCTGCAAACGGAATAGCTGCAAAATGGCACGTCCAAAGGAGAGCAAAACCAGAAGAAGTCCGAGGATGAACACCACCTCCGTAAGCACGCGCGTCACAAATGCTTCCTGCATACACACATAGGAAACATCGGAGACTTCCACTCCCGCAGCGGCGCTCTGCACCTCTGTTAAGCAACCGCGATTTTTCAAAAGCATGTAATCGTCCGTGAGCACCTGCAGCGTGTGCGGATCTGCAGTAGGATACAACTGGCTATTTGGCATAAAGACTCTCCTATACGGCTGATCCCCGCTTCCCCCTTGGCCAAGCACCGTGGTCAGAACCCAGAGGAGCCCAATGAATGTGAGAATAAGTTTTAATGGCGTCAGCGTCAGACGCATGCGCCACTGTCCGCTCTTCATAAAAGAAAGGACCAAAAGAATTGCGTATATCAGCACGCTCCAAAACACATACCACCCGAATGCCCCCGCTCGCGCGATGGTATTTGTCAAAAAGGGAAGCACGGAATGCAGCTTGGTACACAAGTCCGCACCTCCGCACGCATCGGATATGATTTGATGATCTGCATCGGACAGCAAAACGGCCTGATGGACGTTTACGCTTATATATTCAAGAAATGTGTGACCACCCCAGAGGATGAGTCCACATAAAAGGGCGATACGAAGGATGTTTTGGAGGCGGTCAGTCATAAATACGGGGCTAGAGATGGCTTGTAGTTTAGCCTCTTTGCATAGATTAATCACCGTGCTTTGCCACCAAACTCGCTATAAAAGAAAAAACAGAGATAAAAAGGCAAAAAAGCCCCAAAAATGCGGTATACTTGCCATCCATGAGCCTTCCTGTGGAAGCCATCCGCCGGCAATTTCCTTTTCTGCAGAATCCTGCGGATGAATCATTCGTGTACTTGGACGGTGCCGCAACAAGTCAGAAGCCGCAGGCCGTTCTGGATGCCATGGATCAGTTTTACAAAACCTCCAACGGAAATCCGCATAGAGGAATGCATCCGCTTGCGGAGAGAGCAACGAATGCATACGAACATGCGCGAAAGACCGTCCAAACATTTCTGCATGCAGATGCGTCCGAAGAAATTATCTTCACCAAAAGTACAACGGAAGGCATGAATCTTTTGGCACGGAGTTTGGGAGAAAGTTATCTGAAAGCCGGTGATGCCGTCTTGATTTCCATACTCGAACACCACAGCAACAGCGTGCCGTGGCTGCAGTTACAGGAGCGATTGGGAATAGAACTGCGATGGATGGAAATTGATGCAGACGGACAGATTGATTGTGCATCACTTGAAAAAGAACTGAGCGACGGAAACGTAAAAATCGTGAGCATCACAGGACTGAGCAATGTGCTCGGAACCGCACCGGATCTGAAAAAAATTATTGCAGCCGCGCATGCAAAAAAGGCGCTCGTGATTATTGATGCAGCACAAATGGCGGCACATCTCCCGATTGATGTACAAGAATTGGACTGCGATTTCCTCGCATTCTCCGGACATAAAATCTACGGCCCCGCCGGCATTGGCGTCCTCTATGGAAAGAAGAAATTACTCAATGATCTGCCTCCGTTTTTAGGAGGAGGCATGATGATTCGCGAAGTGAAACGCGATCACTTTATTCCAGCCGATATTCCCGCACGCTTTGAAGCAGGTACCCCTCCCGTTGCAGAAGCAGTCGGACTGGCGGCAGCCATCCAGTGGCAAATGCAGTTTAATTGGGCAGACAGAATGGATCACGAACAAAAACTTCTGACGCTCGCCTATGATGAATTATCGCAGATTCCCGGCATGCATATTTTGGGATCAAAGAATCCTGCAGAACATCATGGATGCGTAAGCTTCACCATCGAGAACATTCACCCGCATGACCTTACGGACATCATCGGGCAAGAAGGGCTTTGCCTCCGCGCCGGCCACCACTGCGCCGAACCTCTTCACGCCACACTCGGCATCCCCGCTTCCGCGCGCGTCTCCGTAAGTATCCATACAACTGAAGAAGAAATCCTTATGCTCCGCCCCGCTATCCTGAACGCTATCAAAAAATTATCCTAATCCCCGTAGAGACGTTCGATTCGAACGTCTCTACAGTCATCGTCATTATCATCAATCATCATGGATTTATACGCCGACACCATCCTCGACCACTACCGCCACCCGCGCTTCAAACTGGAACGCGGCGATGCAACGGTCGCGCATGCGGAAAAAAATCTGAGCTGCGGCGATACGCTCACTGCATACCTGACTATTGATGATGTCGACCATGCGGAATTGAACTGGACCGGAGACGGCTGCGCCATCAGCCAAGCGGGAATGTCTATCCTTGCAGAAGCCATGCAGGAGAAAACATTAACCGAACTCGATGCCCTCAAAAGTGCCGATATTCTCGCTCTTCTTGGCATCCCCGTCGGGAATAGACGCATCAAATGCGCACTCCTCTGCCTTCATACCTTGAAAAACGCTCTCCACACCCTCCGCGAAGAACCGCTTCAGAGTTGGACAGAAACGGTTGGAAATGACGAGAAAACCAGTTAGGATGGCGACCTGCAATAAAGCAGACTAAGCCGCCCTAGCTCAGTGGTAGAGCACCTCCATGGTAAGGAGGTGGTCGTCGGTTCAATCCCGATGGGCGGCTCCATTTTATAAAAACAAAAGACTAGTACAGTGCTCACATGCCTCTCGATCGCACCCTCACTTGGAAAGGCGAAAAAGAAAAACTGTCCGCATTTCTGGATACTGTTTTTGCGTTCGTGGCAGAGCAAAAATTAGATGTCACAGATTTGGAGATTGATCACATCGCTCTCCGCTTGAAACATATCGACGATGTTGATCGTATGAAAAAAGAAATAGCAGCCTTCTCCATTAATCACGCTCCCCTGTCATCTGCCATTGTGAACGGACGGGAAATCCTGATGTATCAACTGAGCGATCCACTGAAATATCACAACCGACAGATACCTTGTATCGAACTTCCATACCCCAAAGATCCCCATGACTATCCGCAAGACGGCTGGGAGCACGTAGAGTTTGTACTGGAATCGAACGCAGAAACTATGGAAGATTTTGAAGCAGTGTTCCGCGCTCGCTTTCCGCACATCACCGATTACAGAGTCGATATGCCACACGGCCCTGCAGATCAATTACCCAATCCCAGTATTG
The DNA here is from genome assembly GCA_964554785.1 of uncultured Candidatus Peribacteria bacterium. Classification (GTDB taxonomy): domain Bacteria; phylum Patescibacteriota; class Gracilibacteria; order Peribacterales; family Peribacteraceae; genus CALREJ01. The sequence continues at coordinate 170,517 of CAZKPW010000004.1, forward strand.
TCCTGCAAAAATATAAAGGGCTTGCGATTAAATTTCATCCGGCATCTATAGAAAAAATCATACGAGGAAAAAAGTAGCATCAAAAAAAGCCCCGCTGAGCGAGGCTTTTAGAATCAAAAGGAAAGTGGAATCACTGTGTTGCCGCAGTAAACGTCACCGTTGTCTGGTACGTTCCAGTAGGCTGCACTTTTGTAGTACCCACTTGCGCACGGAAACCAATCTTGATGAGGTCACCGGAACCTGTTTGAGATGCAGCCGTACTTTGGCGAATGGTAAGAGTGGATCCTGTTTTCACGCGAGCCCACCTTTCTGATGCAGCGTCTGTTCCCCACAGCATCGGGGTCACATCGGAACCGGAGCTGGTGGAAGACACACGACCGCCCCAACGGGAATCATTGGTGGTGGCAGCGGGGTTCAATTCCCATGTTTTTGTATAGTTACTGGCACTTCCAGTACCGAAGGCACTGATCACATCTTCGTACTGACTGATGAGGTGTCCTGTTTTAGATCCGCCGCTTCCCGTAAAGACTCTCCAACCAAGGGTATAACCCGTTGTATTGTTGGTAACCACACGACACTTCACGGCACGGCTATCGGAGTACACACCGGTATCACCGTTATACGTAATGGTACCAAGGCTCAATGTTTCTCCGGAACCGCGAATGTCATCGTTGTTCGCATCACATGAAAGACTGAGAGCAGCTGCAAGCGTGACCTGCACAATGGCCGTTTCAGAATCGGAAGATGCAGCGAGTCCGCGAAGAGGTTCTGCGATAGCTACAAAACACATGTAGAGCGCGGCGGCTACCGTCGATCCGACGACAATATATGAAGATGGTGAGCGAACCATAGATAGATTGATATGTGTATGAATTTATAAATATTATATCATAATATTATAATATTGTAAAGTATGCGACAGACAAAAAAAGACCGGCTATGAACCGGTCTCACTGTATTGAAAAGGAAAGGATCACTGAGTGGCGGCCGTAAAGGTAACCGTTGTCTGATACGTTCCTGTAGGCTGGATTTTGGTAGCACCCACTTGCGCACGGAAACCGATCTTGATGAGGTCACCGGAACCTGTTTGGGATGCTGTCGTACTCTGACGAATGGTAAGAGTGGATCCTGTTTTCACGCGAGCCCACCTTTCGGATGCAACGTCTGTTCCCCACAGCATCGGAGTCACATCGGAACCGGATGACGTAGACGACACACGTCCGCCCCAGCGAGAATCATTGGTGGTACCGGCCGCATTCAATTCCCATGTCTTTGTATAGTTGCTGGCACTTCCCGTACCGAAGGCCTGAATAAGATCTTCGTACTGACTGATGAGGTGTCCTGTTTTGGATCCGCCGCTTCCCGTAAAGACTCTCCATCCGAGTGTGTAACCTGTCGTGTTGTTTGTAAGAACGCGGCACTTCACGGCGCGAGTATCGGAGTACACACCGGTATCACCGTTATACGTAATGGTACCAAGGCTCAATGTTTCTCCGGAACCGCGAAGGTTATCGCCGTTGGCATCGCACGAAAGACTGAGAGCGGATGCAAGCGTGACTTGCACGATGGCCGTTTCGGAATCGGATGTTGCGGCAAGTCCACGGAGAGGTTCTGCAATAACGGCTGCAATGAGATAAAGTCCGATTGCCGCAGTAATACCGACGCTAACGGCGCGATATTGTCTGGCACGTGAGAGAGTAGAACCGGTACGCATAGAATGATATTGGTATGGATTTTTTTTATTATTCGTGAACATTGTAGCATAGATTTACATTTTCTGCAAAATTTCTATACGAGATGAATGAAAGAAGGAGAGAATATCCCAAAGGAAGGAAGAAATACCGTTCCATGAAGATTCCGACAAAACTACGGAAGTGGGCTTTTCAGGGGCATGTTGCAGAATACGACTGCTGTCACCACGCACACAATCGACGCCATACGTCAGATGAAGCTGCGCACGTGCCAACATAGACACCATTTCTGCACGATTGAGAAGCGCACCGGGACGCACCAAGCCAGTGTCTGCATCGCCTTGAAGAATGCAATGATCCCCTGCAATGTGCACTGCACGAGCATACCAAGATCCTGGGGGAACATCGGGGAATCCGGGCGCAAATCCGTTACGTTCAAAATGATAAAAACGCACGATCATTTGTGCTGCCTCAGCACGCGTAACAGGCTTGGCAGGCATGTCATAGCAAGGGTGTGCCCCATAACAATCTCCATCCCCGAGCATCCATCCGCGACGTGCAGCCTCTTCTACAATAGGGTAATACCATTCACCCTCGGGCACATCGGCAAAACTGGGATACGCAGGCAAGGGAGAAATAACTCCTCCGGACATAGCGACGAGTAATTTGGCAAACTCTGCACGATTCGCCGTATCTGCAGGACGGAAAAGACACGGACGATCCAAATATCCCGCATTCCAAAACGCATACACTGCAGGATAAAACCAAGAATCTGCGGGAGTGTCCTCGTAGGGTTTTTGCGCGCAAGGCACATCTCCCGGAGCCGGATGCACAACGTGACGAGTTGCCCACACTTCAAGTAAGCGCACAATACGATTTGGATCATATCGATAATTGCCTCCCGCACCCGATGTCCCATCTCCTATGATTGCACCGTCAGAAGAGGTACTGACTGATGAAGAAGAACTGACAGACGAAGAGACGGATGATGATGCAACGGACGAAGAGGATTCTACGGAAGCGGCGGCACCGCATCCGGCATCGGCCGTTCCGGGATCACCGTCATCCGGACCAATGACGGACACGGCAATACACACCGATTCTCTATCAATCGTATCTGCGTGCAATGAATGTGTGGCATTCCAAAAAAAAGAAAAAAGAATGACCATGCATCCGAGTGATACGGAAATATATAACCCCGGCACAGAAAGACGGGTCATTTTTTGCGGCCTGATTTTTTGTGTGTGAGCTGTTTTCAAATCTTTATAGTATAGCAAAAAACGGCACAAAATGCCATCTCTTCATGACATACCCCTTCTTATTTCTTTCGAGAAGACGAACGTGGAGCGGCGGGCTTCTTTTTTGTTTGGATCTCAAACCGCGAGAAGAAGTACTGCACCCCAAAGGACACCAAGAAAATAACAAGGAGAATTAGGAGAACAGGCAAGAGCGGAATGACCCAAAAACTCGTAGAGACGGAAGGAAGATGACGGCCATTAAAAGCCACAAAGTCGGTTTTGGCGGTATACCGTCCGAGTGCAAAGCGTGGCAACCAGGTAAAATCGCGCATACGAACGGACTCACGAAGAATGACCCAATCATTCACGGGAATCTGATCCACCGAAATGCCGAAAATATTGCGAATTTCAACGACACCCGTTGGAAGCATGTGCACGGTTCCGGTATTTTTACCCACTAAGTGCAGCGAAACCGGCAACGACCAGTTTATATGTTTACGCGCGGAAATACTCTCGATACCACCGGTTTCCACAACATCCCCCTGCACGGTTATAACGAATAAACTCGCAACGCGAGACACGATGGCAATACCGGACACATTGTCCGGCGGAATTTCACGCGTAATGATGAGCGCTGCCTGATGATCTCCGGGATCTGCATTTTTCGGAACGCGAACGGTGACGCGCAAATATGCACGGTCTGCATGGTTCAATTGAACGCGACGAATTTCCGGGGTAATCCAACGACGTGCGGAATACGGACCATCAATGCCCTCGGCAAAAAAAGTCGGCGTCCCCTCTTGTTCGGGGTTCGCCATAAAATCTTCCGTGGTCAGATTGAAAATAGAAGGATCCCCTTCACGATTTGTCAGTTCCACATCCACCGTCCGTTCCTCTCCCGGCGCCATCGACAAAATAAAACGCGTGGGGCCGAGTGTGAAATCGCGCAGCACGGGCGTATCGCTTTGGATGTTGATACGCAAACTCGAAGGACGCAATAATTGGCTTCCAGAAGGCACAGTTGCAGCATGTGCACCGGCGACCGAGAAGACCAAAGATGCCGTCAGAAAAAGTGTTCTATGTAAATGTCTCATGCTGGTAGGGAAGAGTAGTGGATGCTACGACATCTGCCAAGAGCGTCTTTCTCCGAAGTGTGGCCTGCTCTACACTGCGAGCGTGTTTCGTCCACACTTCTTCTTATGAAAAAACTTCTTCCTATCTTCATACTTGCTGCACTCACAATCGGCGGCATGTTTGCCTACGATCGCTATCAACTGACAATACTCTCCGAGACGTTGATGAAAAACACCGCGACCATCGTAAAAGGATATGAAGAACTGGTCGACAGCACCATCGTGCCGTTGCAAAAAAATAATACGCTCACAGAAAAACAAGCGTTGGCCGCAGCACATTTGGCGGCATTGCGCACGACGCTCGCGAATGAAAAACAAATTTCCGTGGTTGTCTCACTTATTCATGACGTACAATTGTCTCTTGTTGCTTTCCTAAGAGACTTGAAACCGGATCAACCGTATGTGAACTCCGCCGAAGTGGCGCTTATTCAACGAGAAATGAGCAAGAATGGAAAAATGCGCGATAGTCTCAATGCCTATAATGAGACGGCAGCACTATGGAATCACCGGATGCAATCAGGACTGGGGAGCTTGCGTGCAGACATTGTAGGAAATGAAGGTGCGTTGCTCCCGTATCTGCGTTTTGATGGCGAACAGGAGTATTTGACCACCATTCACCTCTAAACGGTCATTAGTCCACCAAGCACTGCAAAGGATCAGATGATAGCTTCAGAAGTTCAGATGGATCTGCAACAATCGCCATAGCATGCATAAACTAGTCCGTTGAAGCAAATCGGCATATTTTGTACAGATTGCTTTACCGAACAATGGCTCAGTGCTGCGATTTCACTAAAAACCGCCGGCATGAAGAAACCGTAACCCCGCACAAGCTCCCGAGCTGTCCACCCCTGCGACAAAAGCAAACCGGGATGATTGCACGGTTTTGAACTTTCTGCTATGATAATATGAAAAATCACACACAAACACACACGCGTACTCCATGCACCAACTTACTTCATCACAGCTTGCCGAGCTTGCCACCTCCGAAGAGGCGGCGCGTTTGAGCGTTGCTGCACGCGAGCGCTTGGGGTGGATTGCATACTTCGTACAGCACCGACACTCGGTAAGCGAGACGTGTTTGCATTTGGGAATTTCACGCAGCACATTTCACAGATGGCTCGAACGTTTCGATCCGACTGATCTCACATCACTCGAAGAAAAATCTCATGAACCGCACACGGTGCGCAGTGCGATTGTGCCGGACAACATCATCACGCTCATCCGTGCATACAGACAAACACATCCGCACATGGGAAAAGATTCTATCCGTGATCTCTTGCAAACAGAGCACGGACTTTCCGTTTCTGCATCGACGATTGGTCGCGTGATTGAGCGCGAGTGTTTGTACTTTGCGGCAACGCCGCTCCACTGGAAAAAGCGCATGCACTCCGAAGAGCGCAACGCTGTTCCCGTAACAACTGCAACAACAATCGCTCAGCATGCATACGCACCGCAAGAAAAATTCTATGAGAGCGACACACACACCGAATCCAAACAGACACCGAATGTTTCGACATGGAGAAACGTGCTCATCGTGAGCAGCGTTCTTGTAAATATTGCCATCGGCCTTCTCTTCCTGGCGACCATTGCATGGGAGTCTCATTCGACGACCGCGCAACTAAGCAGCACAAACGTCAGCCAGACGGAAGTTGTTTCCAGCCTGAACCGACCATGATGCACTTCTTCCTCCGCCATCGGCTGGAAGCATGCATCCGTGTGAAGCGGGGCATTGCTGCACTGACTCTCCTTGCACTGCTTATCCAAGCAACGAGCGTCGGTCAGATCTCTGCATTCAATCCTCTCGCCATTGAAAAGGCGGAAGCTGCGGCAGGCATCTACGCACCTATCAATTACCAGGGACGCATCACTTCCATTAACGGCACATCGGTTGCGAATGGAAAATATAATATCCGTTTCAAAATATTTACTGCGGCAACCGGCGGCTCCCCTTCCTGGACTGAAACATGGGACGGCGCAAACCAAGTCACCATGACCGGCGGACTCTTCTCTGTCCCGCTTGGAACACAAGTGGCCATGACAGGATCCGTGGATTTCAATACGAACAATCTCTTCTTGCAGATTGAATTCGACCCATTGAATGCAGGAACATATACAGAAGTCTTCACGCCGCGCAGACAGTTTGGTTCTGTTCCTTACGCGCACAACTCCGACACATTGGACGGACTCGATTCCTCAAAATTCTTACGGAAAGATATTCCCGACGTCATGTCCGGAACGCTCACTGTTAAACCGAATAACTCTGCGGTCCTTGCAATCAAGGCAATCGGCACCATGTCCGGTACTTCCCTGCATGCGGATCAGAACGTAAGTGCATCGGGCAATGTGATTGCCGAAGGAACAGTGAGCGGCGCGAATCTCTACGCGGGTACATCTATAAGAGGAGCAGGTCTTACAAACTGTAATACCGCAACATCCGCTCTCCAGTGGGACTCCTCTTCCGGTCGCTTCTCCTGTGGAACGATTACGGGAAGCAGCTTCTCCACGGGAAATGTTCTGACAATCGGTAATGCGAAATACGTCTCCAAGCAGGGCGATACCATGACGGGCGCACTCACCATTAACATGCAAGGCGGCAACCTGAACACCATAGGACTCAAGGTGATCAATACCCTCTCCGGTGCCATCCTCCATGCAGAAAAACTCCTGACATCCTCTGGACGATTGGTTGTCGTAGGTTCATCGAGCATCGATCCTACTGTATTGTTCAGGAATATTGGTGGCGGCCAGGTCTTTAAAACAGAAGCAGACCATTCACGACCGTTTATTCTCTATAGACCGTCAAATACTGTCGACTATGTCACAGGTCTGCAGTTTGACCTGATGAACAGCACAAACCAAGAAACGGAATACGGAGTATTTTTCAGCGGAATTTCGGACAATACCGCCGGAAGTGAAGATGGATACTTCCGTTGGGATCTGACACAGGATGGTGCTTCCAGCGAGAAGATGCGCTTACTCAGCAATGGATCACTAGGTATTGGTACCACTGCACCAAAGACGAAGCTTGAAGTAGTAGGAACCATCTCCGGTACAACCATCTACGCAAACCAAGCACTCCGCTCCTCCGGAAGCATTACCGCAGAAGGCGCGATCTCCGGTGCGACGCTCTATGCGGGAACCAGCATCAAGGGTGCGGGATTGGTGAGCGACTGTAACACTTCTACCTCTGCTCTTCAGTGGAGTTCAAGTACGGGACGCTTCTCGTGTGGAACGATGAGTGTCACTCCCGAAGTTGGCACCAGTTCGTTCACCTCAGCCGTCCTCACGATCGGCGGTGCCCGTTACGTCGAACTCAAGGGCGACAGCATGACAGGATCACTCCAGACTCCAAGCATTAACTTGTCCGGAGTGCTGCTGACCAGCCTGAACGGATTCAATGAAGCGTTAAATTTGAACAACGCAGGACTTGCCATCAACAGTATTACGCGCATCGACAGTGCTGGGAACCTCACCAATATCGGCTCCATCCAGTCGGGTGAAATCCATGCAACAATGGGAGGAACGTTTGCGGCAAAGGTGGACTACACAACAGGAACACAGCCATATGGTGTTGCCATCGGTGACCTGAATGGGGACGGAAAAGCGGATCTGGCCGTTGCAAATTCCAACAGCACCTCTGTATCCGTCTTTATAAACACAGGAACAGGAACCTACAGAGCCAAAGTAGACTACACAACCGGAACAAACCCTTATGGTGTTGCCATCAACGACCTGAATGGGGACGGAAAAGCGGACCTGGCTGTTGCAAACAGAGGAAGTAGCTCGATTTCCATTTTCCTCAATGCAGGAAACGGCACCTTTGGAGCGAAGGTGGATTATACAACGGGCACCAGCCCGGAACATATTGCGATTGCTGATCTGAATAGAGACGGCAAAGCGGATCTGGCTGTAGCACAAAATGGAGATGCCAAAATGTCCGTATTCATCAATAACGGTAATGGAACGTTTGCTGCAAGAGTGGAATATACAACAGGTACCCAGCCGACTGGAGTTGCTGCGGGCGACCTGAATGGGGATGGAAAAGTGGACCTAGCTGTGGCGAACTACATCAGTAACACCGTGTCCGTATTCATCAATAACGGTAATGGAACATTTGCTACAAAAGTAGACTACGCCGCGACATCAGCTGGCCCTCATGACGTTGTCATCGGTGACCTGAACGGGGACGGTAAAGCGGATCTGGCCGTTGCGGGATACGTCACCAGCAAAGCATGTGTATTTATGAATAACGGCGATGGAACATTTGCTGCAAAAGTGGATTACACGACAGGATCGAATCCGTTTAGTATTGCCATCGGTGACTTGAACGGGGATGGTAAAGCGGATCTGGCAACAGCAAACCAGGTAAGCAATTCTATGTCGACGTTCCTCAACAAAGGAAATGGAACGTTTGCCACAAAGGTGGATTATACGACAGGAAGTGCCCCTCTTCACATTGCCATCGGTGATCTCAATGGAGATGGAAGAAATGAAGTGGTAACAGCAAACTTTAGCAGTACATCCATTTCTGTATTTACAAATAACATCCGCAGCATCCTCTACGCCTCCGCAGGAACGGGAGGAGCCGTCGGTATCGGAACATCCACTCCCGGATCAAAACTGGCTATTTCTGGTTCCGTACTCATCGGCAACAATATCCGTAATACATCCGCAGATGCCGGACTTGCATTGGAAGCAATTGGCACCATCAGCGGTACAACCATCTACGCAAACCAAGCACTCCGCTCCTCCGGAAGTATTACCGCAGAAGGCGCCATCTCCGGAGCCACACTCTACGCAGGAACAAGCATCAAGGGTGCAGGACTGACGGACTGTAACACTGCAACATCTGCTCTTCAGTGGACGGCAAGTACGGGACGCTTCTCGTGTGGAACAATCTCCGCAGGCGGAACATTCTCCACGGGTAACGTCCTGACAATTGGTAATGCCAAGTACGTATCCAAGCAGGGTGATACGATGACGGGGGCATTGGTAATTTCCATTCAGGGCGGCACACTCGGAAGCCTGGGACTCCGCGTCCTCAACACCATCAGCGGTGCCATCATCCACGCAGAAAAGGCACTCACCTCTTCCGGTCAGATTGTGGTCACGCAGAGAGGAACATCCGTGGGATCCGGCGCATTGGTTGCAGTGAACACGACGCGCTACGGAACAGGTGCATACTTTGCATCGAGCGGAGCGGTGCTTGTTCTGAACAGCACGGCAGGTCGCGACAGCCGCGCAGAACATATTCTGTTCGGATACCAGGGAAACTTTGATGTGACACTGTCTCGCACTGCAGCAAATACGTTGTCTCTAACAGGTTCACTCCTGCCCGGTTCAACAAACCGATACGACCTTGGCTCTTCCACACAGCGCTGGAGAGATTTGTATCTGTCGGGTTCCAGTCTACATATAGGAACATCCGGCAATGAAGCAACGGTTGGATACAACACCGCCGGCAGCTACTTCATTGTGGGTACATCCAGCCAGGCAAACGCATTCACCATCCTTAATAGCAATGGATTTGTAGGAATCGGTACGAATAATGCAGATACGAAGTTGGAAGTGATAGGAACTATCAGCGGCTCGACGGTTTATGCAAATAACGCAATTCGTTCCTCCGGAAGTATTACCGCAGAAGGCGCCATCTCCGGAGCAACGCTTTATGCGGGAACAAGCATCAAGGGTGCGGGATTGGTGAGCGACTGTAACACTTCTACCTCTGCTCTTCAGTGGAGTTCAAGTACGGGACGCTTCTCGTGTGGAACGATGAGTGTCACTCCCGAAGTTGGCACCAGTTCGTTCACCTCAGCCGTCCTCACGATCGGCGGTGCCCGTTACGTCGAACTCAAGGGCGACAGCATGACAGGATCACTCCAGACTCCAAGCATTAACTTGTCCGGAGTGCTGCTCACAAGTTTAAACGGTCATAATGAAGCGTTAAATTTGAATAATGCCGGGCTGGCCACGAATGGCATCACACGCTTGCAGGCGAACGGAAACCTAACCAATATCGGATCCATTCAATCCGGAGAAATGCATGCGAGAATGGGTGGAACGTTTGCAAATAAAGTCGATTATACAACAGATAACGCGCCAGCTGTCGTTATTGTTGCAGATTTGAATGGTGATGGTAAACAAGATATGGCGGCGGCATACGCAACAACTGCAAGCATCTCCGTCTACCTGAACACCGGTACCGGCTCCTTCGCCTCAAGAGTGAATTACACGGTAGGCTCAGGTCCGTATGCCATTATAACCAAAGATTTCAATGGAGACGGACGTCTTGATCTTGCGTCTATCAATTCAAATGATGGAACAATGTCCGTCCTGCTGAATACTGGAAACGGTACATTCGGGACAAAAACAGATTACACAACAGGAGTGGATCCCTATGACATTGCATCTGATGACGTGAACAGGGATGGCAAACCGGATATTGTCGTCTTGAACTACACCGCCAATAACTTCTCTGTATTCCTGAATAAAGGAAACGGCACCTTTGCATCAAAGGTGGATTACAGCACTTCTCTGAACGGGCGGGTCATCACCATGGGAGACTTTAACGGAGACGGCTACCCGGATATCGCCTCCGCATCGGTCTATGATGTTTTGTATATTTACCTGAATAAAGGCAACGGTACATTCGCAAGTGCAATCGGTGGCAATACTATAGCAGGTGCCGGTTATGGCATTGCATCCGGCGATGTAACAGGCGACGGGAAAACCGATATCGTCGTAGCAAACAGATCACCAAGCACTATGTCTGTCTTCGTGGGAATTGGGAACGGTACATTTGTCAATAAAGTAGACTATGCAACGGGAACCAACCCGCAAAGCATTAAAATAGGTGATGTGAACGGTGACGGCAAAGCGGATGTTGTCACTGCAAACAACGGAGGAACATCTATGTCTGTTTTACTAAATAAGGGGAATGGAACATTCCAGAATAATGCGGACATGACAGCGGGATCTACACCGCGCTCCATTGCAATGGGCGATCTAAATAACGATGGAATGGGAGATTTGGTCGTAGCAAACGGCGGTTCTAACACACTTTCTGTTTTCTTTAATACCGCCAAAACCATCCTCTACGCCGCAGCAGGAACAGGAGGAGTCGTGGGAATCGGCACCGCTACGCCGGGGTCAAAATTGAGCGTCTCCGGTTCCGTAATTATTAATGCCAACGGAAATATCCGCAACACGGCCGCCGATGCAGGTGTTGCATTGGAAGCAATCGGAACCATCTCCGGTACCACCCTCTACGCAAACCAAGCACTCCGCTCCTCCGGAAGCATTACAGCAGAAGGTGCCATCTCCGGAGCCACGCTCTATGCAGGAACAAGCATCAAGGGTGCAGGCCTGACGGACTGTAACACTGCAACCTCTGCTCTTCAGTGGACGGCAAGTACGGGACGCTTCTCGTGTGGAACAATCTCCGCAGGGGGGACATTCTCCACGGGTAACGTCCTGACAATTGGTAATGCCAAGTACGTATCCAAACAGGGCGATACCATGACGGGTGCGTTGGTGATTAAGGTCTCCACTACCACACAGACAGGAGCACTGACTGTCACCAATATCACACGTCGTGGAACGGGAGCATATATCTCCTCTTCCGGATCTGTGTTGGTCTTGAATAGTACGGCGGGTACTCCGGGAAGTGTGCAGTCTCGCCACATCCTCTTTGGATACGCAGGAACATTTGATACCGCTCTCTGGAGAAGTGCAGCAGAAACGCTCTCTACAAACGGAACATTCTCCGGAGCAATCCTGCATGCATCTACCGTTCTGCGTTCGTCGGGATCATTGATTGTCCTTGGAAATGCAACAATTCGCGGCACACTCTCCGGTTCCATTATCCATGCGGAGAAATCGCTGACGTCTTCTGGAAGTATTACGGCGGAAGGTGCCATCTCCGGTGCAACGCTTTATGCGGGAACAAGCATCAAGGGTGCAGGACTCGTCGATTGTTCCACTGCAGGAACGTCCAAACTTCTCTGGAACTCTGCAACAGGCCGCTTCTCCTGTGGAACGGATACCGATACCAATACAACATATACCGCAGGACAGGGCTTAAGTTTGAACGGAACAATCGTCACATTGAATTCCTCCATCTCCGGATCACTCGTTCGCTTCACAACTGTCTCCGGTTCCACCGTCTTCGCTCGTAATCTCCTCGCGTCTTCCGGCTCCGTATCCATCGAAGGCAACTTAACGGGTGCCACCATCAATGGATTCGGATTGCAATCCTGTAACGGCGCATCGCAGAAATTACTGTGGAACACGGCAACAGGAAAGTTTGAATGTGGTGCAGATGTTGATACGGATACCAACACAACGTACACCGCAGGACGCGGACTCGGACTCAACGGTACAAGCTTCTCACTGAACGCAACGATTACGGGATCACTCGTAAGATTTACAACCGTCTCCGGTTCCGCACTCTACGGAAAAGATTCCGTGAACTCCTCCGGAAGTATTACCGCAGAAGGTGCTATCTCCGGTTCCACACTCTACGCAGGAACGAGCATTAAGGGTGCAGGTCTCACGGATTGTTCCACGGCAGAAACATCCAAACTCCTCTGGAGTTCTGCAACAGGAAGATTCTCCTGCGGTACGGATCAAACGGGCGGAGGAAGTTCTACATTCTCCACGGGTAACGTCCTGACAATTGGTAATGCCAAGTACGTCTCCAAACAGGGCGATACGATGACAGGTGCATTGAATATCCGCCTGACTACGACGACAAACGTAGGATTGAATGTGATGGGCACAATGTCTGGAAGAAGTTTGCAGGTGACAGGAACAGGATCGAGTCCTCTGCTCTATACCGATGTGAAAACTGGAAAAGTGGGTATCAATACAGCAACACCAGGATATACACTGGATATTTCCGCCACAAATCCTGGTCTGCGATTGGTAAGAGCAGGAACACAAACAGGCGCAGTGCTGAGTCGAAGTGGTAACATATTGTCGCTCACCAACATGGTTACCATGCCAGGTGGCGCCGCAGGAAATGCTGTGGTATTTGACGGAAGTAACGATTACGTAGCAGTCGGCGACATTGGCGCAACGGTCAGCGCGTTCACTATAGAATTCTGGGGCAAGAGAAATACAGTTACCGGCTCGTTCGATGCCATCATGGGGCTGAATTCCACTGCATATAAAAATTCTCTCTGGGTTTATGAAAACGGTAATATGGGCTTCGGAGATGCAGGAGGCGTCTGGAGCACCTGGAACAGCGTTTGGACGGACAAAACAGACTGGCACCATGTTGTTGTGGCAGTCAGCTCTGTGGGTGGATCCAGTTCTGCCACTCTCTACTTTGACAGCGTAAGTAAAGGCAGTATTACCGTTGCCACAGACAGCAACCTGAACGGTGTACGTATTGGTGATTTCACATCCACCCTCTCCAGTCCATTCTATGGAAGCCTGGACGAAGTCCGTATCTACAACGTTGCCCTCACACAAACGGATGTAAACAACCACTATAACAGCGGCGTTGGTACATCCGGTTCACCAACAGAAGGCAACATCATCGCAGGATGGCACTTCGATGAAGGCACGGGTACCAACGCAGCTGACTACACCTCGGGCAATCATCCCGGCACGCTGACTCTCGGACCCACGTGGGCAACCGGAAAAGCGCCAGGCATTTCCATTGTCCAGACTGCAACAGTGTTCGCCAGTATTGATGGAGTGGATGGCAACGAAGCCGGTATTACAAAATTCGGACACACAACAGGTGGAACGTGGCTCCAGGGAAAGACACTGCGCTTCTACACAAACACTCTGGAAAGAGCGCGCTTCTCAACAGGCGGCCAACTTGGACTTGGTACAACAACCCCCGGCTCTACTCTCTCTGTTTCCGGCTCCACTCTCCTTGGCAAAAACATCGGAGGACGCATTGCAAAATCCACAGTGGCTCTCGAAGTGATTGGTGGCATGTCCGGTTCGTTCCTGAGTCTCTCGAATAACTTGAACGTGACGGGGGCAATCCTTTCTGTCGGTAACATCAAGACCAGAGGAACGCTCTCCGGTGCGGCACTCAACATTATGAACGGAAACAGTTACCTACTCGGGAATGTGATGATCGGATCGTCTGCGACTGCGGATACGAAGCTGGAAGTGGCGGGAACCATCTCCGGATCAGTGATCTACGCCGCAAACGCTCTCCGCTCCTCCGGAAGTATTACCGCGGAAGGCGCCATCTCCGGTTCCACGCTCTACGCAGGAACATCTATCAAGGGTGCAGGTCTTGTGTCCAACTGTAATACAGCCGGATCATCCGCACTCCAGTGGACCGCTTCTACGGGTCGCTTCAGTTGTGGGTCAATGACCGGAACATTCTCTACGGGTAACGTCCTCACTATTGGCAACGCCAAGTACGTCTCCAAACAGGGTGATACGATGACCGGAGCACTCACCATTAACATCCAGGGCGGCACACTGCAATCAATCGGATTGGAAGTAATCAACACCTTCTCCGGTGCACAAATCCACGCAGAAAAAAATCTCACGTCATCCGGAATAATTATTGCGGAATCGGATATGACAACACTGGGAACTTTCCTAAGCAGATACGGCATGCGGTTCCTCTCCGGCGCACTCATGAATGAAATGAGCGGATTTAATGACATGATCAATATTCAAACGGGTAACCTTGGTACCAAGGGAATTACTCGCCTCACGAACGAAGGCAACCTGAGGAATATTGGATCTATGCAAGCAGGTGAAGGTCACTTCCGCACCGGTGGTACCTTTGCAACCAAGGTAGACTACACGGTAGAAACAGGACCGATTCCTATTGCCGCAGGAGATTTGAACGGAGACGGCTATGCCGATGTTATCGCTCCGGCATCCGGTGCTGCGGGAACCACCATTGCGGTACTGATGAACAAGGGAAATGGTACATTCAATACCAAGGTAGCGTACACGACCGGTACCGGTCCCCGTGCCGTTGCCATTGGCGACCTTGATGGAGACGGTAAGCAAGATATTGTGACTGCAAACTATTACACCACCAATGCCTCCGTCTTGCTCAATACGGGAACAGGTACCTTCAAGGCAAAAGTGGATTACACAGTCGGATCGCAACCTTCCGGAGCTACCATTGGTGATGTAAACGGGGACGGCAAAGCGGATATCGTGATTACAAACTCCAACTCTAATACTGTTTCCTTACTGATCAACAACGGCAACGGCACTTTTGCCACAGCAGTAAGCTACGCAACAGGAACCACGCCATATGGAGGAGCTATTGCCGACCTTAACGGAGATGGAAAGCCTGAAATTATGGTAGCAAACTTTGGCACTACAACAGTGTCGGTCCTGCCGAACTTGGGCAACGGTCTCTTTGGAACAAAGGTTGATTATACAGCCAGCACATCCCCTGTCTCGGTCTCAGCCGGCGACGTGAACGGCGATAAAAAGCCCGACCTTATCGTTGCAAACAACGCAGGTACAACATTCTCCGTGTTGATGAATAATGGAAATGGCGTCTTCAATGCAGCCGTGAACTACGCAACAGGAACAGCGCCCCGCTCGACATCTCTTGCAGACTTCAACGGTGACGGTTACCTCGACGTTGCTATTCCAAATACCACAAGCGCCACTCTTTCCATCTTCTTCAACAATGGCAACGGAACATTCCAAGCAAAAGTAGATTACGCAACATCAGCCAGCCCGCGCGGCGCGGACGTTGCGGACTTTAACGGTGACGGTATGCCGGACGTTGTAGTGAACGGCAACACCAGCGCTGTCGCATCTATCTTCTTGAATAATACAAAAACCACTCTATATGCCGCCAGCGGAACAGGAGGAGTCGTGGGTATCGGAACAGCTACTCCGGGATCAAAACTCTCCGTCTCCGGTTCCGTCATCATTAATCCAAATGGAAGATTGGCAAACGGCTCTGCACATCCGGGCGTAGCACTGGAAGTAGTGGGAACCATCAGCGGTACTACCGTGTACGCAAACCAAGCACTCCGTTCTTCCGGAAGTATTACGGCAGAAGGTGCTATCTCCGGCGCCAGTCTTTACATAGGTACATCCATCAAGGGCGCAGGACTTGTCTCCGACTGTACGGCAGCAACATCTGCATTGCAGTGGACGGCATCTACGGGGCGCTTCTCGTGCGGCACCATCAGTGCAAGCAGTATTCCGGAAGTCGGGACCACTTCCTTTACATCAGCTGTTCTTACGATCGGCGGTGCCCGCTACGTTGAAATCAATGGAGACAGCATGACAGGATCACTGCAGACTCCAAGCATGAACTTGTCCGGAGTGCTGCTCACAAGTTTGAACGGATTCAATGAAGCGTTAAATCTGAATAATGCAGGCCTCGCAACGTATGGAATCACCCGCATGACAGCAGAGGGAAACCTCACAAATATCGGCTCCATTCAGTCGGGCCAGATTCGCTCCACGCAAGGCGGGACATTTGCGGCAAAAGTGGATTACACATCCGGAACCAGCGCACGCGGTATCGCTATTGGCGACATAAGCGGTGACGGCAAGGCAGATATGGTTGTGGCAAACTTCGGCTCGACCAACATGTCCGTCTTCATCAATACCGGTACGGGTACCTTTAAACCAAAGAGAGACTATACAACGGGCAGCGGACCGAATGCAGTCGCCATTGGTGACTTGAACGGAGACGGCAGAGCGGATCTTGTTGTATCCAATATCTCTGCAACAACAGTCTCCGTCTTCATGAACACCGGAACCGGGGCATTCGCAGCAAAGACGGATTACACAGCAGGAACCGGTCCGGCTTGGAGCATTATCGGGGACTTGAACGGAGACGGAAAAAATGACATTGCAGCCGCAAATAGCGGAGGAAGTAACGTGTCTATCCTCCTCAACAGAGGCAATGGAACATTTGCCACAGCCGTAAACTACACAACGGGAAGCGCACCGCAAGCCGTGGCGGCGGGTGACTTTAACGGTGACGGACGCCTGGACCTTGTCACAGCAAACTATAGCAGTACCAACATTTCCATTCTCTTGAACAAGGGAAATGGAACCTTCGCCACAAAGGTGGATTACACGGCAGGAAGCCTGCCTTATGCCATTGCAGTAGGAGATGTAACCGGCGATACGAGAGCAGATATTGTCTCCGTCAGTGAAGGCGCTTCATTCGTATCGGTCTACCGCAATACAGGCAGCGGCTCGTTCGCCGCAAAAGTAGACTATGCCACTCCTACGGGAAGCTACGGCGTTGCACTTGGTGATGTGACGGGAGACGGCATGCTGGATATTGCTACGGCAAACAACGGTACCTCCAATGCATCCGTATTCATCAACAAGGGAACGGGAACGTTCAATACTAAAGTGGACTACGCTGTTGGCAGCACGCCGCTCGGTATCGCCATGGGTGACCTCAATGGAGACGGAAGAATAGATATTGCAACTGCAAACAACGGTGGAGGAGGAGCGTCTGTTCTTATGAATAACGCCACCACCGTTTTCTACGCTTCCGCGGGTACAGGCGGTTACGTCGGCATTGGGACGGAGCGCATGAAAGCCAAACTAAACGTCAGCAGTACCGTCGGCGTATCGACCGGTGCCTACATCTACGGCTCCGGCACGGTCTTGGCTCTCGATGCCTACACAAATTCCGGCGCCAAAACTCCCCATCTCCTCTTTGGGTATCGCGGTACGTTCGATACCAGAATCACGCGCACATCCAGCGGTGCTCTTACCTTCGCATCCAACACGGGAGTTCTCCTCACGCTCAATACCGAACGCGCAGACGCTACCGGCAATGTCTTCCAAATTATTTCCGACGCCACCACATCCTACGGCGGTCCGGATGAAAACAAGGTCTTCCGCATCCAGGCAAACGGTGCCACCTTTGCCGACGGTGCATACACCAGTAACGGCGCCGACTACGCCGAGTGGTTCTACTCCGGCAACGAAAAACTGAAACCCGGGGAAGTAGTCTGTATCGATATTACAAAGAACAATGCCGTGAAGAGATGTATCAACCAAGCAGATGCCAATGTCATGGGTATCGTCTCCACCAACCCTGCCTTCATTGGTAACGGAATCACCGGTGCAGACGGCATTATTCCTCCGGGATACGCACTTATCGGTCTCATCGGACAGGTGCCGACAAAGGTGATTGTCTCCGGTACCGGTTCCATCCGTCCGGGTGATGCCCTCACTCCTGCATCGACTCCGGGCTATGCAAGAAAAGCGATGCCGGGTGAAAGCACCGTCGGTGTCGCACTCGAAGGAATGACATCTGGAGAAGGCATCATCAATGTTCTCATCTCTCGCAGAAACTCTTCCATGACCGTCGATGCAGTCGGACAGAAAGTGCTCGATACCATCGCCAGTATGAAGATCGGCGACGAAGTGCAGCTCATGGTTGCATCGTCACTGGAAAATCTGAACGTGGATGACCAAATCCAGACAGAAGTCCGAACCCAAGTTTCAAATCTGAAAAACTACGATGCCGATATCCAATCTTTGCAGACAGAAATTGACGATATGAAGAATCAACTCGCCACACTGCTGAGCCAGACCGGCAGCACCACGATTGTCACGACTACCGGCTCTTCGCTCGCTGCGGATCTGACCGCCGCAACACTCGTGCTCGAGCAAACGCTCAGTACAGGCGGCGATGCACGCATTGGCGGAGACCTCCACTTGGACGGCGCGCTGATGGCCAGCAGCTTGTTTGTTCCAAACGGTCTCTCCATTGATGGCGGCGCAACCGTAACGGGTACGGTGGCTGCCACAAGTATCCGTGCATCATCCGGTGCAACCATCGACGGAACCATGACCGTAAACGGCGACATCCGCATCCACTCCGGTTCCCTCCTCTTCGATTCCGGTGCAACGCTAAGCCTCTCCGATCTTGTCGTTGAAAAGAGTCTTATCATCCTTGGAAGCATTACCATTGATGGACTCGCAGAATTCTTCGGCAACGTCATTATCCACGGCGAACTGATCCTTAACAGCAAACAGGCAGGCTTCGCACTCATCCCAAAGACCGGTACATCCGTAACAGTCGTCTTCGGATCCGGCGGACTCAGCGGTACGCCTGTTGTGACGGCCAGCCCGGACACACCTGTGCTCTACGGCGTGAAAAACGCAACACAGAGCGGATTTACCATCAATCTTGCCGGTCCTGCAACCGCAGATATTCGCTTCTCTTGGATTGCAATCGTCACAGACAACGCTCGCACACAAACAGGAAGCGTTGTGCGCGATACATCCATGATCTTCCCCATGGGCTCCGACAATATCCCTGTCTCCAGCAACATGTACTGGAACGCGTGTATCCGCAATGTCGCCATTCTGGATGCAGACGGTAAGCCGCACTCCTGTGCGCGCTATCATCAAGACTACACCTGGACACAGCCGGATCTCCTCATCGACTTCCTCTGGAACACCGCAGTCACTCCTCCGCTCCTCCACTTGCCGGACGGATACACCGTAGAAATTACGGAAGATGAAAAGGGTATCCGCGATGCATTTACCTTCGGTACCAATGAAGTGGCAACCGATGAATCTTCCCTGCCTGCACCGGAAGAAGAAACGGAGACATTGGAAAACGCCGCTCCTGACACTCCTGCTTCTTCAGCAGAAGACGAGTCTGTCACACCGCCGGCAGAATCGGAGACTCCTGCAACCGAAACGCCGACTGATACTATCGAAACCGAACCCACACCCATTGATGCCTCGGAACCACCGGCATCCTCTCCTTCTTCCATCGATACATTAACGATCAATCCAGTCACCACGGAACCGACCTCGGAAGAATCGACTCCTGAACCGGCACCCGCACCTCAATCTGAACCAACTCCGGAACCCACACCTCAGTCCGAACCAACTCCGGAACCCGCACCTGCTCCGGTTGTGACGGAATAATCAGAAAACATTGGCGATTGCACTGAATGCATTCAAGACAACGCTCACAATGCCAAACACCCACCCCGAAAGGATCTGAATAGGGAGAAAAGTTTCCAATACAATCAATGTAATAAGAATGGCAGGACCGATGCGCAAAAAATCTTCATACCGACGTTCGTACTGATACGGAATAAACATCTGCACAATATTCGACCCATCGAGCGGAGCCACCGGAAATAAATTAAATGCCATAAGCGCCAAGTTCACAAAGAGCGAACTCTGGAGAATTTGAAGTAACACCGCGTAGGCCGTAGAACCGAGCGACGGAGAAAGAAGTGCATCGGGAGTCGTAATGTTTCCACCCGTCAGAAAGAAGAGCACGCCGAAGGACACAATCGCCAGAAGAAGATTGCTGAGCGGACCCGCAAGCGCCACCAACGCCATCTCGCGCTTGGGATGATTGAAATACCGAGCATCAACAGGAACAGGCTTCGCCCAACCAAACCCGACAATCACAAACATCAAAGCCCCCAACACATCCAAGTGCGCCAACGGATTTAACGTCAATCTCCCGTTCTGCCCGGGGGTAGGATCGCCAAAACGGTGTGCAG
>CAZKPW010000005.1:0-60022 GCA_964554785.1 uncultured Candidatus Peribacteria bacterium
CACGAGCGATTAACATTGCTGAAGCAATGTTGAAGCGGAACTTTCTTTTTTTATTCTTGAAGGCTGAAAGCTATCAAACATTTAAGTGAAACAGCACAAAAAGCGCCACACCAATAATCGTGAGTGCAATTCCTTTTCCAACACCGCGGTTGAGGGCGCTATGAATGGAGGTGAGGAGCAAGAAGAGGAAGGTGCCGAACGTGAAGCGGAGCACCAAATCGGACGTGAAGAGTGCTTCCAGATAGGGGATATACACGGGCATTTTTTGCTGCATCATAAAATCGCCGAGCAGATACACAATGCCGTACCACGCAAGTAGCCAGCCGGCAAAAAGGCGTAATGTTTCGACAAGAGGAACGTATGCACTTTCTTCTACTTGCATCGCTTTTTCTGTTTTCTTTTCTTCCTTCTTATCTTCAATGTTTGTCCAAGGCATTGCAGGTGTGAAGCTGACTGTAGGAACAGGAGTCGGAGCCGGTGCGCGTACCTCCATAATTTCTTCGACAGTTAAATCTCTTGTTTGCAGGCTGTTACGCACCACTTCTGCAGACACTGCCTCCATTGTGCCGCGGTCAATGCGACCGCGGCTATCCCGAGCAATGTAAGAGAATGAAGGCATTTGTAGGGAGATTAGTTATCAGTTAACAGTTATCGGGATTTTGGAATTCATTCTTTGATTAATTCGCTTTGAGTGTACTAAGCATATACGTAATTGCGGTTTTGAGATTTGCAGGACCGCGGATTTCGAAGTGGCGGTTTTCCGTCCATTCTTTGTAACCGACTACAGAGCTTCCTTCTGTTTGCACTTGTCCATCCAAAGCCGTGCTGCCGGATACTAGGTTTACACTGAGCGGTCCTTCGCCAATGTTATTCAATTCCTGTGGTCCGATTTCCATGTGCCACAGAGTTGTGGAGGTTGCGCCGAATGATTTGAAGTACCAATTCTTGTGCACAGACACACAGTAGGCAGCGGTCTTTGTGCAGTATTGCTGTGTCCAGAGACTTGGTGACATATTGTCTTTTGCCATGATGGCTGCCTTGTCGCTGAGTTCGGCAGATCCTTCGTATGTTCCGGATGACGATGTTTCCATGGCGACGCTGGATGCAACAGAGGAAACGACAGAGCTGGAGCTCTTCGAACTGGATGATGATGCAACGGAAGATTGTGATGATGACACTGCGGACGATGCGATGGTACTCGCGCTGCTTTCATCGGATGATGAAGATGAAGAATCGGAAGAACTGCTTGCGTCGCTGGATGAGCTGCTTGGTTCCATGGATGTGACACGCTCAACGCGCATAATCATGCCTCCTGCTTCTGTAGTAGGACGGACTGCACCGAAGAGCTCTACTTTCATACCGATGTAGGTATCGAGATCGGCGGCTGTGCTTTCGAGCATTATGAAGCGACCGTCTTCCAGTTGCAGCTTGTGTGTTCCTTCCATAAAAATACTGGCACCTGCTGCTTGGAGCGTTCCCTGATACGTGACGTTTTTTGTTTCTTGCATGGGAACACTGCTGACCGTGGGACTGGAAGAATTATTTCCCAAAGGACCGGAGGTGCTGGTGCACGCAGTAAGAATCAGAAGAGAAGCGCCGAGCGCAGCGGGAAAAGTGGATTTCATAAGAAGGGGGAGGGTATCGCGAAATTGGATGCTTTATTGTAGCGGTTCTTTTAGAAAAGACACGAGGATTCGCTGTTTTTTTATATAAGTATTTCCCCTTAATTTTGTCTATAACTTCAATAAAAGGTCATAAATTGAGTAAATAATAAATATATGGTATAATATTCGTTAAAGTATTATTTATGAACACACCAGACAAAAATCAGGCAAATCAGCCACGGCAGCCAGTGCTTCCTCTGCAGGATATTTCTGATGTCAGAGAGGCACTACGCAGTTCCGGTTGGAATGAAGATATGGATCAACAGGTTGGGAATGCAAGTTGGTTGATGGATTGTGTTTCAAAAAAACGAAGAAATGCCTTTGAAATAACTGAGCAATTAACACAGTCAGTTTCTGCACTTGAAAATGGATTTGCACTTTTAAAGACAATGTCCGAGGTTACTCCGGCATTGCGGGCATATACGCTTGAAGTGCTCAATAGTATTAAACAGGCGCAGCTGAAGAGTGTCGCTGCCGTAAACGACGCTCGTCATGAAACGGCAAGTAAAGTACAAGATGCAAAGAATGTCGATCGTCTTCAGGAAAATTTATTGTTACGTGATGTGTACGATAAAGGAACAATGGGTGTTCATGCGCCCATTTCCGTGGAATTTGCAAAGCAAAGGGGTATGAATAGTGGCGGACAAATGGTGGTCGATCCTCGGAATCCCAATCAACACCCATTCATGCATCTTTTGCGCAATCAAATGATTGCATTTGGTGCGGATATTACTCAGGTGTTAAAAAATCAAAAAAAACAGCCTGCAGCGGTTGGGATGTATCCACTGACGCGTGAGGTTCCTCTTTACACAA
Source organism: uncultured Candidatus Peribacteria bacterium (assembly GCA_964554785.1). Classification (GTDB taxonomy): domain Bacteria; phylum Patescibacteriota; class Gracilibacteria; order Peribacterales; family Peribacteraceae; genus CALREJ01. The sequence continues at coordinate 2,478 of CAZKPW010000005.1, forward strand.
CGCCACCTGCTCCCACAGGTTTTTTCGCACGCTTTCAATCTGCACCGACTCCTATTCAGACCGGAAGTAGGACGGAATCAATGCCGATCAGTGCATTTAAAGAAAGAGGTACCAATGAACCGGCTTATTGTATCGCTTATAAAGTAGAAGGCACGGATAGTGAACCGTATCGCGATCCTGCAACGAATAGAGATGGATGTGTTTGTTCGGCATTCGTTGTTCTTCCACAAAGTTTGGCGCAACGTGTGTATGCTCACATTCAAAAAAACCCAAAATTAATTCGAAAAATTCTTGCACAAATAGACCCTGCATTGATGAGTGAGCAACAAAAATATATGCCGCCGGAACGAGAAATTTTTATACAACCTGCCGTGAATCCATCGCAGGCGTATCAAAAAGATGCGAATCAACGTGTGACCGGAGTGAAAAATGAATATATAAAGAAGATGTAGGTGGCAGTGCCACGCGACCACGCAGTAGCCACTTTTTTAGGTTCTTTTATTCTATAAAAGAATGGCCGCAGCGAAGCGGAGACCATGAGCAAGCTCGTCGCGTAGCGACGGCGAGTCGAATGGCGGAGGGAGTGGGATTCGAACCCACGGAACCTTGCGGTTCACCTGATTTCAAGTCAGGCGCGTTCGACCGCTCTGCCATCCCTCCGGGGATAGCTTAGAGCTTTTAACGGTCGGCTTCTAGGGAAAAATGTGTCGAAATAGATCCTTCTTATTCCGCAAGACCCAGCGTTTCCACGAGCCCCAGTCTTCTGCGGAGATCTTCATTTTTCGGCAATTGTCCCGACGGAACGGACCTTGCTTTCCATGCTTGGCGCAGTCCTTCCAGGTATCCCTTTTCATCAATCAATTTATCTACAAAGGGTTGTGCCTGTTCGCGGAAGCGGCTGGTGGTCAGGCGATTGGTCATCATGTAGACCGAGGACACAAATGCATCTTCGCCTCCTGTTACTTCCGTGTGGAGCTCGTCTTCAATGGCATCGGCAATGCTGTCGGTATCAATACCTGCAAAGAAGAGGAGATCTTCGGCTTTTCCGGATGGGAAGAATTGATTCAGCCCCAGTCTGCGGAGACTGCAGGGGAGTTGGAAGTCGGCGATAATATCCGCAACTTGTGAGGAAATACCTCCTTCCGTGTTGTGATCTTCTACCACAACAAGATGCTGGGTTTCGAATGCTGCCTGCATAATGGCTGCAGCATCGATGGGCCGGATGCTGGAAAGGTTCAGCAAACGAATGCTGCGCTTGTTGCGTTCCGCATTCTGCAGAATATCGACTGCCTTGAGTGCTTCATGCAGGGCAAGACCCGATGCAATGACCGTAATGTCATCGATTGCATTTCCTTGTCCGCGAATCAAATCCGCTTTGTTATTGTAGATATAGTCTGCACCATAGATTGCCTCACCCGTAGGCGATACCAACTGCGGATGATCGCTGCGTGGAGAGAATATGTAGACCGATTGATGTCCTTCGCTGATGATCTCCAATGCTTTTTCTGCCATCGCCCCCGCTTGATTGCTATCTCCCGGCATCCAGACTTGGGTGTTTCTAAACGGAAGATTCAAATAGTTTTGTTCCTGATGTGTTTCTCCGTCTTCGCCGACGCTCAATCCCGAGTGTGTACAGTCGTGAATAACTCCGCAACGTGTGTGGCCGCAATTAATATCGATGAGGCGCGCATTCGCTCTGGCTTCGTTGGTTCCGAATGCGGCGAATGTATAGGTAACGGGAAGCAGTCCGGTCTGGCGCATGCCTGCGGCCATCATGTACATGTTTGCTTCGGCAACTCCTACGTTAATCACACGATCCGGGAACTCTTTTTGCACTTTGTCGAATCCACCCGATCCCGCCAGGTCCGCATGCAGCACTACGATGCGCGTATCATATTTCATTAAATTTTTGAGATGCGTTGCGCCCAGATCTTTACGTGCGGCGCCTTTTTCCACGGTGACAGTGCGCTTGTATCCGTCCACGGGTAATTGTGTGATGATGATGTCGGTTTCAGTGACAGTATCCGACATATAGCGCGTTTTTTCCGCTTTGTGGAATGCTTCATACTCTTTTACGAGTGACGGAAGCGACGGTAAATCTTTGAGCGATGCCTCGGCTTCGTCTTTGGAAAGAGGGGAGCCGTGGAAGTTTTTCGTTCCTGCGTTCGATCCTTCTTCCATCACGCGGACGCCGTAGCCCATGGTGGTGTAGTAACAAATGAAGGTCGGACGCTTTTGCTTGCTTGATGTGCGCAGCTCATCGGCTTTGATGAGTGCTGCAGCTACTTGTGCAGGATCATTACCATTTTGTACTTCAATGACGTGCCAACCCGCAGCGTGCGCAATGAGCGCAATATCCGCAGCAACAACTTTACTCGGGAGATCGGATAATTGGATATCGTTTACATCGGCATGCACCATCAAGTTATCGAGTTGTAAATGTGAAGCTAACCGTAATGCTTCCGCTACTTGTCCTTCTTGGCTGTCGCCGTCTCCAATGAGTACATCGACTATGCCTTTTTTATTCTGATACTTCAGACCAAATGCCGTGCCGAGCCCATGGCTCAATCCTTTTCCGAGTGGTCCTGTGCCAAACGGAATATCGCCAATGCTTGCTTCCACGTGTCCGGGAAGTCCGCTTGGAATGCGGAATTGATCAATAATAGCCTGGGGATTTGCCAGACGTTCATCGTGACCTTCGCGTCCAAAGAGCCACTGCAGTCCGTATGCCAGAAGAGAAAGATGTCCTGCACTAATGCGCAGCGGCTGATCCTCATGCGGATTTCTGTGTTTGCTCAAACAATAGGCGAATGTAAAGGCAGAGAGCGGTCCGCCCGGGTGTCCGGATGCATGTTTAATGGGTCCGGAAATACAGAGATGACACATGATTTTGTGTGCGAGATTATATTGTGTCTGTTCTTCCTTGCTCAGTTTTTTTCCATCATCCGGTCCTACCCATATCGTTTCCATTTCCGGATTTGCTCCCAGGACGCGCTGTGCGGACATGGGGACAACGGATGGATCTTTACCAATGAGGTCTTTTGAAGCGGGGCGGGATGTAAGCATGGCTGCGAAATGTAAAATGTAGAATGAAAAATGCAAAATGAAATGTGTATGAAGTATAGCGTGTCGCTCTGCTTGTCGGCCATAGCTCCATAGAGCGGCGGCTGGAGCTCGTCGAAGAGTGAATTGCGTGTTAGAATCATCCTATGGCGACAATTGAAGATTTCCAGGCTCTCGATATTCGTGTCGGCAAAATTCTTGCAGCAGAACCGTTTCCCGAAGCGCGCAAACCTGCCTATAAACTGACAATCGATTGTGGTGCGGACATCGGCATCAAACGCTCATCGGCGCAAATTACCGATAATTATTCCATTGATGATCTGATTGGAAAGCAGGTTCTCTGCGTGGTGAATTTTCCACCAAGGCAAATTGGACCGTTTTTGTCCGAAGTGCTCACGCTTGGCGTTCCGGATGAAAAAGGGGATGTGGTTCTTATAAAACCCGATACCACTGTGTCGCTAGGCGGAAGACTTTATTAAAAAATCCTTGGATTCTTCGGACTCTTTGGAATCCTCGGAATCCTCATTTCGTCACCACCAACATCGCCTTCGGCCCGCTCTTGATGGTCTCCGTACTACCGTTCCAGTCATGAATGGCATTGATGAGTACGTCGTACGAGTACTTGTAGCCTTCGCCGCGACGCGTTCCTACGTCATTGGTGATAAAGTTTTTGCTGTCGTATCCAACAACAACCAGCATGTGATACGGTGGTCCGTCGCCGCTGAAGTACGGATTTCCCAGTGTTTGACCGGCTGCGGGAATAATAACAGGGTGTCCCGCCGCCAATTCTTTTTTCAAACTTTCAACGCTTACGTCTGTCACGATTCTTCCCTTCAAGTTATAAAACTCTGATGCAATCTCTTTGAGTTCTTTTGTATCGACATCGTATTTGTATCCGTTATCTGTTTCCCACTGCACCAATTTCTGGATTTCATCTTCCATACCCTGTGGCGTGATTGTTTTTCCGTTCAGGAAATGTTCGACCAAAATAAGTGAGGCTTCTTCACAGGCTTCTTGATGCAATGCATCCCAGTTGAGAAGCGGGGCTTGCGATGCGAAGGGAACCTCAATGAGAACGGACGGAGGGAGATCGGTGATTGGAGATTCGGATGTGACGGATGATGTCTCAGACGAAGTATTTGCAGATGATACTGTTGCAGAGGATGTGAATGATGAAGACGATGATAGTTCTTGATTTGGCAGGGGATACGTCAAACCCGGTTCCTGGTACTGCGAAATAACCGTATAGGCACCGGCGCCAAGCACGGCAATGACAATTAGAATAATGGGGAAGGGTTTCATCATAATAAAGGGCGGGGGAGAGTTAGGTATATGAGATTCTGTTGTATGTGACAAGAAATTTCTGTAAGAATTCTCATTCTGTGCTGTCATACAGGTATCACCTTCCCCCTATTTTTATGACATTTCGTCCGCTTCTCTTTGCAGCGTCCCTGCTGGTCCCGTTTGCAGCAAGTGCAATGGGAGTAACTGTCATTATCAACGGCCAGTCTGTTGTGTTTAAAGATGTATCGGAATCTTCGTGGTATTCCACGTTTGTGAAAGATGCCGCAAATCTCGGTATAGTGAATGGCTATCAGGATACATCGGCTCGTTATACAGGACTCTTCGGACCGTCCGATAATGTTACCATCGGTCAGGCTTTGAAAATTGCAGTCGAAGGAGCCGGTTATGACAAAGATCTGTATAGCGCATCCATTAATGCAGGCGTCGGTTCTCACTGGGCTGCTCCGTATGTTTCCGTTGCGCTCGGTGAAAAATTTCTGTACATCAGAAGCGGTATGAGATTGGATCGCGCTGCAACACGCGCAGAAGTCGCTGCACTCTTTGCTTCTGCATTCCGCGTATCCGTGGATACACAGGCCGGTGCCGGCTATAAAGACGTCAGCCCCGGATCTGCAGAAGCTCCGTCCATTGCCGCGCTCACACGCGATAAAGTGCTAACCGGCGATACGGATGCCAGTGGAAACTTGACCCAAACATTTCGTCCGAGCGATCACATCAATCGTGCAGAAATGGTAAAGATGGTTCTGCTTGCTCGCGCTGAATATGGAGAAGCGGGATCACAGAGAACGCCGACGTCGTATTAGGCGGAATAATGTGAACATTGTAGGGACATGGCATGCCATGTCCCTACGTTGTATGATTGGTACGATTTTCCCCTCACATTCTTATGAAACTTTTCCTCGATACCGCAAACGTTGAACAAGTTGCCCTTGCCGCCAGTTGGGGTGTACTCGACGGCGTGACCACCAACCCGTCACTCGTGATGAAAGAAGGAAAAGATTTTAAAAAGACCGTCGTAGAAATGTGTAAGTACGTTCCGTGCGTCAGTGCGCAGGTGACCGCAACGGATTTTGAAGGCATGAAGAAGCAGGGGACGGAGTACGCAAAGTGGCACAAGAATATTTATGTGAAAGTGCCCATGACGACCGAAGGATTGAAAGCTCTTTCGTATTTCCGCTCCAAAGGGATTCGTACGAATACCACGCTCATCTTCAGTGCATCGCAAGCATTGCTCGCGGCAAAAGCAGGTGCAAACATCATCAGTCCGTTCATCGGACGCTTGGACGATATTTCCGAAGACGGCATGGTGCTTATTGGGGAGATTATGGATATTTGGGATAACTACGATTTCGATTGTGAAGTGTTGGTGGCATCCACGCGTCACCCGCGTCATATTGTCGATGCGGCAAAAATGGGAGCGCACATTTGTACCATTCCATTTGATATCTTCAATAAGCTTCCAAACCACCCGCTCACCGATTCCGGTATCAAGAAATTCCAGGATGACTGGGCGAAGGTGACCGCCAAAAAGAAGTAAGAAAGCGTCGTTACGATTTCGATGGGAATGTTCTCACCCTTACAAGGGGTGTTGAGACTTCGACCGTCGATATTTCAACGTTCGATATTGCAGACGTGTATCGTCGCATGCTGGTTGTTGCGGCTGATTATTTTACGAATGACATGGATCATTGTGCGTTTTTAGATGCCGCAGTGGAAATGGAGACTCTGTGTGTTGTTGAAGCTGTCCTGCAGTCTGTGAGGCAAGGAACTCGTGTTATTTTTGCTAACCAAGCATAAACGCAAAAGAGTGTTTGTGTTGCATCCGTTGTCTCCTGTGAGATGATGGATGTTTTTTTGTTTTTCTACACTTGGTGCGATTCATTCAAATATTGTTTTTTTTCGATTACAACGGATTTGCTATTCGATGTAGGCATCGTTTTGCTGTAAGTCGAACCTGCCGGTCCATCCCATTCGTTGGCGAGGACAAATTCCATCGCTTTCTCCGAGTACATAATTTCACATTCAATTGCTTCTGCAACCGTTCCAATAAACTCAGAGTCATCCGTTGTGAATTCGGGATTTGTTGTTAGTACATTTTTCAGAATGCTTGGAATGGATGGCTTTATTAATTCCATGGCTCCTTCGCCAAAGCGATAACGCAGCAATCCCACAAAGTGATTGACTGCTTTTATGACTTCAGTTGAATTTTCTTGCCGCAAAGCTTCGATAGACAGTCTCATAAATAGAGTGATTGGTTGGAAAGTGTAGGACAATAGTTTTCCTTTGCAATTGGAAATATTGGTTTTGGCATTGGTGCTCTTCACATCATTGGCTACACTCGTTTTATGCAACTCGGCGTCATCGGTCTTAGTACCATGGGCAGTAATCTGGCACGGAACGCAGCACGGAACGGTGCAAAGGTTGCGGTGTTTAATCGTACGACAGAGAAGATGGACGAGTTCATGAAGAACCATGGAACAGAAGGGGAGTTTGTAGGATGTAAAACGATCGAAGAATTGTGCAGAGCACTTTCATCACCGCGCGCTATTCTTATTATGGTAAAAGCAGGTCAGCCGGTGGATGATGTGATTGCCGAACTTGTTCCACATTTGTCCGATGGCGATATTCTTATTGACGGCGGCAACAGTCATTACGCAGATACCGCACGCCGTTGCAAAGAATTAGCCGGAGAAATTTCCACATTGAATCATCAACTTGTCTCGCAAGATATCGTTCTTGACGAAGGAATGGTGCAGGCAAGTCATCAATCGGCAAAACGAAAATTGCACTTTATTGGAATGGGAGTATCGGGCGGAGAAGAGGGTGCGCTGCATGGCCCCAGTATGATGCCCGGAGGATCGCAGGAAGCGTTTGAACATTTGAAACCATTATTGAGTGCCATGGCCGCAGACGACGGTACAGGCGGCAAATGTGTGTCGTATATGGGAGTCGGTGGAACCGGACACTTTGTGAAGATGGTTCATAACGGTATTGAGTACGGCATGATGCAGATGATTGCGGAATCGTACGATCTCCTGAAGCGCTTGGGAGGATTGTCCAATACAGAACTGGGACAGATTTTTACAGACTGGAGCACGAGTCCGGAACTGCGCGGATTCCTCATGGAAATTACGGCGAAGATTTTTGCGAAAAAGGATATCGATACCGGATCGGATTTATTGGATATGGTGAAAGATGCCGCCGCCCAAAAGGGGACAGGGAAGTGGACGACGGAAGCCGCGTTCCACTATGGAGTCTCCGTTCCCAGCATTACCGCTGCAGTCGATGCACGCATTATGTCGAGTGCGAAAGCATTCCGCGATATGCAGGCGAAGGCTACGCCGCTCGTGGTGGACGCTATTACCGTGGATCGTAAAGAACTCATCAGCGATGTGCGTATGGCGCTCGAACTTTCGATGCTCAATGCGTATGCACAAGGATTGCAGCTTATTTCCGAAGCATCAAAACAGGAAGGATGGAATGTGAATATTTCGGAGGTTTGTCGTATTTGGAGAGGGGGCTGCATTATTCGCAGCAGCATGGTGGAGACATATCAGAAGGCATTTGCCGGTGATAGGGACGCAGGACTGTCTCTTCGCGGGCGTTTCCAGGAAGGACAAACCGTGTGGCGTCATGTGGTCGCACTCGGTGCCCTTCGCGGTATCGCGTTGCCGTCCATTAGCTCCGCACTCTGGTATTACGACTCCTATCGTACCGCACGCCTCCCGCAGAATCTTATCCAAGCCCAACGTGACTTTTTCGGTGCACACGGGTTTGAGCGGCTGGATAAAGAAGGATCATTCCATGTAGATTGGAATTCTTGATTTTAAGACGTCCTCTCAGGACGTCGCTACGCATTTTTTTATGATTTTCTCTCCTCTTCCCGGAAAACCGACCGTGACGCAGGGCTTTGGTCAAAGTCCGGAAGTCTACAGTCAGTTCGGACTTGCGGGTCATAATGGGATTGATTTTGGCGTCGATATTGGAACGACCGTGTATGCACCGAATGACGGAGTGGCGACTGTAAAAGACGATGGAACCAAAGGATATGGACTGCATGTCATCATCAAAAGCGACAGGCGTTTCAGTCTTCTTGCGCATCTTTCCGAGGTAAGCGTGCAGAATGGTCAAAATATTTCTCAAGGAGATCCTGTTGGGAAAAGCGGTATGACAGGTTTTTCGACAGCTCCGCATTTGCATTGGACGTTTAAGTTACTTTCCAATGGTGTCGTGCTCCATAAAGACAATGGCTATGAGGGCGCCATTGATGTCACAGAGCTTACACGGCTCTGGCTCGATGAAGATTTGCATCACGATGCAGTGTTTACGGATTTCGCACAAGAATATCTGGCGATGAGTTTTTCAGAGGCTCAGTATTTGCACAGAGTTCTTTCTTGATACTGTTAGTATTGAACTGATTTATTGATGCCCTGTTTTGAGTGTGACTATGGCAATAAGAGCATCACGAAATGTGTGTCCGTCTACAGGAACATATTCATGCGGCATTCTATTGTCGTGATCGACATGGTTTTGTAACAGAGTCGGTTCATAGGCAATAACTGTGGGGTGGTCCTGCATTATGGCGTAATCGAGCACGCTACTTTCTTCATGTTCCAGTCCCTTTATCATTTCTTCTACCGTCAGTGCGAAGGTCATTTTTGATGACCCCGTTGCTATGCCAGTTTGTAAGAGTTTTCGTATTTTTTCTTTAGCCCCGTTTATTCCCACATACAACAAGACTCGCGCATTCTCGATGCCTTTTGATTCCAGTGCCTGCACCAATATGTCCAATTCCTCCTCTTGATCCAAACACTGCCGTGTATCAATGTCCAGTCTTAAAACTTTTTGCGCCATAATACTATTGTGCTTTTCTTATCTTATTGTGTCAACAATGCAGCACCCAGTGCACCGGAGCCATCCAATGCCGCAATGGCCATCTCTGGCAGGGGAGTTGAGGGAAGTGTCCATTTGCGGAGTTCCTCCATGACTTTCGGGAGATGAGGCTTGAGAGCATGGCCCGCACTGCCGCCCAGCACAATAATATCGGGATCCAGAACGTAGGTCAGACTGGTTGCCAGCCACGCCACTTCGCGGAAGATTTCCGGTCGCATCCATTCGCAGACTTCTCCTTCCAAATAATCTTGGGGTTTTTTTGCGTCGGTACAACGGTGTCCCATGGCGGTCCCGCTTAGGAATTGTTCCACTTCGCCGCGCATGTCGTCTGTGTGGTACGGAGGTTTTCCCGGCATGAGGAGCATGTGACCGACTTCGCCGGCGAATCCATGGCTTCCCTGAAATATTTTGCCATCAATAATAATTCCTCCGCCGACCCCTGTTCCCATCGTGATTCCAACGACGACCCGCTTTCCCTTTCCGGCTCCCATGCGTGCTTCTGCGAGTGCAAAACAGTTTGCATCGTTTCCCACTGAAACGGGAAGATTCAATCCTTTCTCCAGAATATTTTTTGCATGTACACCGTTTCCGCCGCTGATATTCGGCGTATGAATAATAATTCCTTCCGGTTGCTGAATGAGTCCCGCAATGCCTACCCCTACGCCGACGGTATCCGGCGTGCGCAATTTTTCTACGATCTTCATACAATCATGCAGCACCATTTCGAGTCCGGCACCGGCATTGGTGGTGATGCGTTCTTCCGTTTGTCTTTCAAATGTGTCTGCGTCGTAACGAGCGATGACGGTTTTTGTGCCGCCCAGATCAATACCGATAACAGAGGAGTGCTTCATGTTCTCCAGACTATCACGATCATTTCTGCGGCGCATCTTCTTCGGATATTTGGTACAATGCCTGTCTGTGCGCACACGCAATCTCTACAGTCCCGGCTCGCGTGATCCGTATCCGCTCAGCAGATCAAAGTTAGAGCTTTTCTTGGATTGTCCACGTTGTTTTTATTTGGATCGAAAAATGGGAATTGGGCGCATCGATAGCCTTCCGTATAGTTTGAATTTGGCGGTCGATGCGCTTCTCAAAAATGAATTCGATCTGTACCGCGCAAAAGGGGAACCGCATCCCATGATGACTGTTTGCGGCGTGGAAGCCATTCCATTCCGTCATAAAAATTTTCTTACTTGGCGCGATTCGCCGGAAGGAATTCGCGCGCACCACGGACCTACGAATTTTCAATTGTTCGGTATTCCGGATGACATTTGGATTGATGAAAAAGGGGAGTTGATTGTGGTGGATTATAAAGCGACAAGTACCGCGGCAGCGCTCACGCTGGATGGTCGCGACAGTTACAAGCGGCAGATGGAATGCTATCAGTGGTTATTGCGCGCGAATGGATTTACCGTTTCACCAACCGGATACATTGTGTACGCGAATGCGCTCAAAGATAAAAATATGTTTGATCGCACACTCGAATTCACGCTGCAGATGCTGCCCTATGAAGGGGATGATAGTTGGATCCCCGATGCGCTGCAGGGTGCCTATGAATGTCTGCAGGCTGATCTTCCTCCGCCCCATGTGGAGGATTGTGAATGGTGTTTGTACAGGCGAGATGCGCGGGGTGTGGAATAATGCAGATTCTTGGGGAATTCCCCCTTTTCGATCTACCTCAATGTCCATATACTGCCCCTACCTTTTAGGAGAGGTGGCCGAGTGGCTGAAGGCACCACACTGCTAACGTGGCAGGCTCGCAAGAGTCTCGAGGGTTCAAATCCCTCCCTCTCCGCCATAAACTAGAATTGTAGTCATCCCATCCTTTTATAGATGGGAGAGGTTATTTTTCTAAGGAAGCGCCTTAACCTTCACCTTACTCTTAACCTTATTTCAGCGTTGTTGCAATTCTTGTAGACGGAAGCCCCCGAACGGTTGCCACTTCTAAGTGCTTATCGTTTAAAAGGTAGGTTTGCGTCAGGACATCGAGTACTGCGTCAGACACCAGAATACAGCCATAGCTCTTGTAACGGTCGTCTGCGGCCAAGAGATCGTTAATATTGCCCGTTGAATGGATACCATAATGGCTTTCTGTTTTACCGTCATTGTAGGAAAGACGCAGGAATAGTCCTGTTTTTCCAAACATCGCTTTATCTTTCTGAATCGTCGTTGATTTCACCGTCCAGATTTCGTCCGGTGTGGCGGCGTTATAGTGCATTCCCGCGTATCTTACATTCTGCTGTTTCCCTGATCCGATTGTAAAATCGGTATATGAACCGTCTGTGTGGACAATGTAGCCGCGATTGGCTTCCGTATCGGCAATAAAACGATCTTCCTGTGCGGGCACCCATTGTTCAAATGGAATGACGTTTGCAGAGCTAAAAGGGACGGATGTGACCGTCACCAAGCCAAAAACAAGAGACAGGATCTGTAACATAGCATGCTATCATAGACTTCTATGGGATTTTGTCAATGATATACATTCTATTCAAATCAATCTATAGGTTCATTAAAATGTATCTATAAGGAGAATCGGGCTATAAATTGAATAAATAATGTATACAATAAATAGGGAATCGTGATATACGAAAAAATTGCTCCAAATGGGCAATCCTCTACACTTCTGAAGATTTATGACACCAGAGATGATTCACATCCCCGTGCTGGAAGAAACCGCTCTTACATTACTCGCTCCCAAGAGCGGGGAGCGTGTGCTGGATGTCACTCTGGGTCTTGCCGGACATGCGACGCGTTTTTTGGAAGCAACTGCTCCCGACGGAGCGTTTTTTGGCCTTGATGCTGATGCTACAAACCTTGCATTTGCTAGAGAGCGCCTGCGTCCTTTTGGAGATCGTGTGACATTGCACCACACAAATTTTGGACATTTGCCGGAACTTAACTTGCCACCCATGGATATTATTTTTGCGGACTTGGGAATGAGTTCTCCGCATGTGGACAATCCCGAAAGGGGATTTACCTTCCGTGCCGATGCACCGCTCGATTTACGCTACGATCAAACATCCGGACTGAGTGCGTCGGAATACATCGAGCGTTCTTCGGAGGATGAAATTGCGGGATTTATGCGTGATTTTGGTGAGCTCTATCAACCGGCAAGACGTATTGGACGAGAGCTTGCGGGTCACACATTTAAAACCACGCGGGAACTCTGTGAAGTGATAGAAAAAGTATTCACCTTTAAAGCGAAGTCCATGTTCCCGCAGATTTTTCAAGCGCTGCGCATTGCAGTGAACGATGAGCTGGGTGTGTTGAACACACTTCTGGAAACGGGGCCGATGCTTCTTGCTCCCGGCGGAAGAATGGGAGTTATCAGTTTTCATTCGCTGGAAGATCGTATGGTGAAATATGCATTTCGAGATCTGACTACTCCGGTGAAAGATCCCATCACGGGAAAAATTTCTCAGGAAGCCGATTTTGAACTTTTGACGCCGAAAGCAGTTGTTCCGAGTGCCGCAGAGATTACTGCGAATCCTCGTGCACGCAGCGTCAAGTTTCGCATTCTTCGTCGTCGGGCGTAGACTGCGGTCTCCTGTGTTTTCGCTTTCGCCACTCCGCTCGTCGGCTGCTCCGAAAAGATCATCCCTGGGAACGCTTGTAGACCAGAGCACGATGCTTTTGATGATTGCGATTGGGTCATTGATTTTGTTGTTGGCGCTCCTCATTCTCTTTCACGAAAATGCAAACGCAACCACGGGCTATCGCCTCCGTACATTAGAGCGTCAACGTTCTCAGCTTCTTCTTGGGGAAGAAGTGCAGAATATGCAGATTGCAGAACAGCAAGCACTCGAAAAATTGCAGGCCGATCCGCGCGTACAGGCAATGATTCCCACAAAAGGCGTGCAGTATATTACGGACCCGGGGAATTGATCAGCTGACGCGACGAACATGCACCGAGTGCACGGGGCCGTCGCTTGTGAGCGTATCGGCAACTACGACAATGTGCGTTCCGGATTCAATCAGTCCTTTGGTAATGGCTGTTTTGAATGCGAGAGCGATGGTGGCATCAGGGTTGGAGTCGTCGTCAAATGCAATGTGAACGGGGAAGACTCCGTGTAGCACTTGCATGGCACGTTCAATTTTTGGATCGGATGTGCAGGCAACAATCGGCAGATTCGGACGGAGTTGGCTGATGGCTTGTGCTGTTTTTCCGCTGCGTGTGAGGACAAGAATAGCGGGGGAGCCAAGCGAGAGAGCCATGCTGACTGCGGCTTCTGCAAGAGCGCCGCGCTCGCCAAGAAGACATTGGCTGTCGGTCATGTGGTCGGCGGGTTGATGCTTTTCCGTTTCCTGGAGTGTACGGCTCATTGCTTCCACGGATTGCAGAGGATGTTTTCCCATTGCCGTTTCTCCGGAAAGCATCGTCATATCTGCGCGTGTAGTGGCGGCATGGGCAATGTCTGTGACTTCTGCGCGCGTGGGCATAGGGTTTTCAATCATACTTTCCAGCATATGCGTGGCTACAATCACCGGCTTTCCTTTCTGGCGACATTTGCGAACAATCATGTCTTGAATGGCGGGCACACGCTCAAACGGAACTTCAGCACCTAAATCGCCGCGGGCGACCATGATACCGTCGGATGCATCGATGATGCTGTCAATATTTGCAACGGCTTGGCGTGTTTCAATTTTTGCAATCGTGCGCATGGTGCTGTTGTGCTTCTTCAAAAAATCGGACACTTCAATCATTTCTGCGGCAGTGCGAATAAAAGAGAGTGCGACGTAATCCATCTCTTCTTCAATGCCCAGCAGGAGATCGCTCCAATCTTTTTCCGTCATGGATGGCAGCGTGATATCAGCTCCCGGAAGATTGACGTGACGACGTGACCCAATGGTTCCCGTGTCATGTGAGCGTGCAATGACCGATCCGTTTTTTTCGACGGATACAAATTCAAATGACATGACGCCGTTATCCAAAAGAATGACTTCTGCTCCGCGTACATCTTTTGCAAAGTCCGGATAGTTGATCATGATGACAGGTCGCGTTTCACCTTCGAGAGGGACTGAGGAGAATACAACTTCTTGATCTTTGGCAATGGCGATGGGTTCTGCAACATCTCCGGTGCGGATTTCCGCTCCTTTTGTATCGAGAAGCAGCATAATGCAGCAACCTTTGGTCTTATTGACATCTTTAATAGTTTGGATTGCTTTCCTATGCCCTTCCTGTGATCCATGTGAAAAATTAATGCGCGCAATGGACATTCCGGCTTGTTCCAGTGCAAAAATCTTATCGGCGGTGTCTGATGCAGGTCCAAGAGTGCAAATGATTTTTGTGAGTCTCATGATCAAAGAGGAGGGAATCACTGCATATTCTAGCATAATTCCTGATCTTTGCCCAATCTTGTTCTAGAAAAAAAGATCAAAGAATGCTATAATAATGAGATTGTTATGCACAAACATTACAATACATCTGCGGTCTTTATTACCCTTTCTGCAGTCACAATGCTTGTGCTTTTTGCCGTGCAGGCGAGGGTGATTATCAATCAAAATCATATGCCGTCGTTTGCAATCAGTCACATGATTGCCTACGGCTACGCTTCATCGTCTTCTGCAGGTCCTGTGTGTGGAAACGGGACGAAGACTTCATTGGAAGGATGTGACGATTCCAATACCACAGCCGGCGACGGTTGTTCCGCAACATGTACCGTGGAAACGGGATATAGTTGTACGGGTACAACGCCGAGCGTCTGTTCTACAACGTGTGGCGACGGAATAATGGCGGGATCGGAAGGATGCGATGATGACGACACCGATGCCGGCGACGGTTGCTCCGCAACATGTACCGTGGAAACGGGATATGGTTGTACAGGAACCGCACCGAGCGTCTGTTCCACAACCTGTGGCGACAGTATTGTCGCCGGTTCAGAGCAATGTGATGCAGGAGGAGAGTCATCAACTTGTAACACCGACTGTACGACCGCCAGTTGCGGCGACAGTAAAACTAATGCGACGCGCGGTGAAACGTGCGATGCCGGCGGGAGCAATGCCAGCAACGGAGCGTGCACCACTAGCTGTATAAAAACATTTTGCGGTGACGGCATTGTGCAGACGCCTAACGGAAACGGGCAGTCGGAAGCTTGTGAATCGGCATTGGATTCAACCTGTGGAAATACGTGTACTGTTTCTACAGGAATCGGTATTTCAAATTATGTTCCGCCTCCCAGTCGAAGCTCCAGTTCTACTGTTCGCTTGGCTCCTCCGGCCGGTTGTGGAAATGGAACGGTGGAATTGTCCAAAGGAGAAGAATGTGATGACGGTCGTTTTAACGGACTATCTCCCCAATGTGACCGCTGGTGTCATACGCAGTATTGTGGAGACGGTATTGTTCAGTATCAGAATGGTGAAGAATGCGAACCTGAACGTTTGGATAACGGAACGTATGTGGAAATGAAGTGCGGTAAGGCTTGCGCCATTCCCTCGTGTGATTCCTTTGGATTCTGTGGAGGAGGATGTCATTGGAAATTTATGGCTGCCTGCACCAGTTCGTCCGCAGCGCCGGTTCTTACCCCCGCACAATCTTCCGCCAGTTCATCCAGCAGCTTCCAAGATATTCAGACTGCCATTGCAGAAGGAATCGAAGGGGCGACCGGTCCGTTGAGCGGCGAAGTGCAAACGTCTTCTTCCAGCAGCATTCAGTCGCTTCTTCTTCCCGTAGCAACGTCACAAGGATCCTCTGCATCGACAATTTCCGTCATTCAGTGTGGAGATGGCGTCATGCAGGCAGCGGAGGAGTGCGACGACGGTTTGAACAATTCCAATGCTAAGCCGAGTGCTTGTCGCATGGATTGCAAAAAAGCTTTCTGCGGAGATGATGTGCAGGATGCAGGCGAAGAATGTGATCGTGGAACTGCGAATAATTTACTCGGGAACGGTTGTACGCCTACCTGCAAAGTAAGTATTTGTGGAAATACAACATTGGAACCGGGAGAGGAATGTGACGAAGGACGTCGCAATTCTGCGTCCAAACCGGATTCTTGCAGCACATTATGTCTTCTTCCGCGTTGCGGCGACGGTATTATTGATACGGCGTTTGGAGAAGTCTGCGACAACGGACGCAATAACAGCGCCACTGCAGTCGACGGTTGTCGTATGAACTGTGTTCCTGCGTACTGCGGCGACGGTATTAAAGATGCAAAAGAACAGTGCGATACCGGACCGAAAGGCAGCTCAACGTGTACGGCAGCTTGTATTGCCATTGGCACGGTTGCGATTATGCAGGATGTAACGCCCGAGGAAATGCAGGTCACTCAAAACCAGATTTCTTCTTTGCTCTTCCAATTCCTGCTTCTTTTGATCTTTGCTCACAAGTTGCAAAGGACAATGCGGAGATGATTGTTGCGCTTTACAGAGGTATCGAGTCTCCTGATACTTCTGTGTATGATGTGAGCAAGTTTTTGTCATTATTATCACCATCCTGTCCCGGTAGCTCAGTTGGATAGAGCAACAGCCTTCTAAGCTGTAGGTCATTGGTTCAATTCCAATCCGGGACACCATTCGATTCGCCCATCGCTGCGCGATGAGGGCTCACTCATGGTTCTTCGCTTCGCTCGAGCCATTCTACTCTTTTCTGTTGCGAATCGAATGACTCTGAGCGAGTGGAACGAGTCGAAGAGCCCAACAGAACAAAAACAACACACAAACCTCTCTGCTACAATAAGCAGCTATGAAAAATTGGTTCGTCTACATAGCAGAGGCTCCCACAGGCAGATATTACACAGGAATCACAACTAAACCTCATCGGCGTATTCAAGAACACAATCACGATGAAGGAGCGAAATTTGCTCACGATCAAGGAGTATTGAGACTTTTGTATGTATCACCTGCATTTCCTGATCAATCATCTGCAAGAATCAGAGAAATACAAATAAAAGGTTGGTCTCGAGAAAAGAAACAAAAGCTGATTCGTGGTGAGTGGCAATAATTTATATTTACCGCCCCCACCTCCACTGCGCCTTTTCACCTTTCTTGATGCAAATCCAAAGAAGGATAAGTGTCAGGATGATGGCGTACGGGGCATAGAGAAGTGCAACCAAGGGATCGGCGAGTGCATTTTTAAAATACACGGTGGCAAGACTGAGTGGCGCCAGAAGGAGAATCAGAAACCAAATAAGCACCATCCATCCTTCGCGACTGGCGGGGTACCAGCCATAGCCATATTCTTTTGCGGCAAACCAATATTTTGTCATAGCTAAAGCATACTCTAAAGACCTGTAGAATAGGATAAATGGGCTTGTTTCCCTGTGTCACTTTCATCATAAATATGCTATACTGTACAGGATGGACGAAACACCTATATCTACACCGGTTCAGACCACCTCCCTTCCTTCGAAGAACGATATTGAGGAAAATAAAGATATCGCTGCACTCGGTTATGCGTGGGTGTTGAGTATTTTTGTGTACTATTGGAAAAAAGATTCACCTTTCGTGCGGTTCCATGCGAAGCAGGGGATTGTGCTTTTTGTTCTAAGTATCCTTGTGTGGATTATTCCCGTTGCGGGACGCTTTTTAGAGCTGCTTGTTCTTGCATTGATGGTACTTGGATTTTTGGGTGCCGCTCAAGGACAGTGGAAAGATTTGCCCATCATTGGCGATGTAGCATCCGGGCGTTGGTCACATGTGCGTCAATCGTGGAAAGATGTGGTGCAGAGTATTCTAAAATTGTGGCGCAGATTCTTGCATTTTTTGCACAAAGAAAAAGAAAAAGCAGCGGCAACAAAACCCGTTGATGTCACTCCGCCAACTCAGTCTCCGCAGTCGGATATTGCGAGTGTCTCTGTTGACGAAACGCCAACCACAAACGACACTGCTTCCGGTTCTGCTATAAATCCTCAACCTTAACCTTACTCTTGACCTTATCTCATATGACGTACAAGCGCATCATGCTGAAACTCTCCGGTGAGTCTTTGTCCAGAGACGGTATGGGACAGGGGATTCATCAGCCCACACTGCACAAAGTTGCGAAAGCGATTGAAGAAGTCTCGAAGAAAGGAGTAGAAGTTGTGATTGTGGTCGGAGGAGGAAACATTTGGCGTTACCGCGATACGACCGACAGCGGTATTGAACGCACCGCAAGCGATACCATGGGAATGCTTGCTACTATTATGAACGGTGTGGCGCTGCAGGCAGCACTGGAATCCATGGGATGCTTCTGCCGCGTGGCATCTGCCATTCAGGTTCCGCAAGTTGCAGAGCCCTATATTCGCCGTCGTGTGATTCGTCATTTGGAAAAGAAACGCATTGTCATTTGCGCAGGAGGAACCGGAAATCCGTTCTTCACAACAGACAGCGCCGCCGCACTTCGCGCTCTTGAGTTGAATTGCGATGTAGTTCTGAAAGCAACCAACGTGAACGGTGTTTATGATAAAGATCCGAACAAGCATACGGATGCAATTATGTACAATGAACTCACATACCAGGAGGCACTCGAGAAGCATTTGAACGTGATGGATCAGGCGGCGTTCAGCTTGTGTCAGGATGCCAAGCTCCCCATTCGCGTCTTCAATTTCACCGATGTTGAAAACCTCATGAAGGTGGTGATGGGGGAGGAGATTGGGACGTTGGTGCATGGTTGATACGGGTTTGAAAGTTTGAAAGTGGAAAAGTTGAAAGGTTTACTTTTATTTTGTTTTAACTTTTAAACCTGCAACTTTTAAACCTTTAAACTGCTGTCTACCATTGGCTTCTTTCAGTAGCTTTGGTACTATTGAGCCATGTCCGACCCACGCATTGCCACCTTCGAAACAGATGCCGAGAAAGTGATTGCTTTCTTGCAGGTAGAATTTGCCGGCCTTCAAACGGGTCGTGCGAGCGCTGCTCTTGTCGAACATATTGATGTCGATGCGTACGATCAGCGTATGAACATGAAGGCGGTGGCGGGTATTTCCGTGCAGGATGCAAAAACAATCGTGATTCAGCCGTGGGACAGAAGCGTCCTTGGCGCCATTGAGAAAGCTATTCAACAATCCAGTATTGGGATTAACCCCATGAACGACGGCGTGGTTATTCGCCTCACACTTCCGGCTATGACCGAAGAGCGTCGCAAGCAGTTGACGGTGATTGTGCATAAGATGGCGGAAGAAGCACGTATTTCTGTGCGTCAGGCGCGCCAGAAGGCACAGGATCTCATTAAACAGGATCCGAACGAAACGCTCCGCGGAAGTTTGTCGGATCAATTGCAGAAATTTGTCGATAAAGCGAATGAGCGTATTGATGAACTGCGGAAGGCAAAAGAGGAGGAGGTGATGAAAGTGTGACGCAATGTAAAATTTAAAATGTAGAATGTAAAATGGGCATGTATACTGTTTTTCTATGCATATTGTTCTCTGTGGAAGTATGTCGGCGGCCCAAGCTTTGTTGGACATTTCCGATCGTTTACAGGCGATGGGACACGTGACTGTTCTTCCTGAAAATATACATGCACACGCAGAGGCTTTTTCTATTGAAAGTACAAAAGAGAAAAATGATTTGGATGTTTTTAAAAAGTACTTTGCTGAAATCAAACAAAGCGATGCAATTTTGGTGGTGAATGAATCAAAAGGAGAGAGGAAAGATTACATTGGTCCGAATACGTTTATTGAAATGGCTTTTGCACACGTACTCGATAAACCAATTTATGTGTTGCACGACATACCCGATTCGGATTTTCGGGATGAGATTAATGCCATGCATCCTATTGCATTACATAGTTCACTTAATCATTTCTCTGTATGAAAACACGTAGTATCAGATTATTGGCTCATAACGTGCGGTCCCTCTGGAATGTGGGATCATTTTTTCGTACGAGCGATGCCATGAACGTGGAGAAAATTTATTTGACCGGTTATACGGGCATTCCTCCGCGTCAGGAAATTTCGAAAGTGGCGATTGGTGCGGAAGAATTTGTGGCGTGGGAGAATTTTCCTGAACCACTCGAGATTCTTACAAAACTGAAAGAAGAAGGCTGGAGCCTCGTTGCACTCGAAATTACTCCGAATGCAGTAGATATCATCGATTACAAACCTGCGGATAAAGTTTGCCTGATTGTTGGTCACGAGCTGACGGGAGTGCCTCCGGAGATTCTTACACTCTGCGATGGTGTGGTGATGATTCCCATGCTTGGTCAAAAAGAATCGCTCAACGTAGCGGTGGCTGCAGGGATTGCATTACATCAATTACGAGTCGCAGGAAAATAGCTTCATTAGCTTGCTTAGGATTTCCTAATGAAGCTAATGAAGCTAATCCAGCTATTTCCTTTTACATAATTTTCTTATACCGCTCAAACTTCACGCGGAGCACGGCGCCGTAGCCCATCAGAATGGCAACGCTCGTCACAATCCATCCGACAATCGGCAGAACCCCGACGAGTTTCAGTCCAAGGAAAATACCAAGGCTTACAAGGAAGAGGATCCAAACATTCCACTTTTTCTTGTACTGCATTTCAATGTAGCGAGCGAACACAATGGCAGAGAGTGCCTTTGCAAAGAGAATGCTAAGCGCAAAGAGGAGCGCAATGGCGACGGCAATCGGCAAGCCGATGATCGTAATAAGAAGCAGCAGCGCTGCGATAGGAGTCAAAACAAAGTAGAGAAGGCCAATCAAGAAGCTCATTCCCGGCTGAGTCTTCAGCATTTTTGCAGCATCTTTCAAAAGTGTTTTTGTAATAAACAAGAAGAGTCCGATCATCACCGCTCCCGAAAGGATGGAGTAAATGGTGATGGCAGTAATGAGTGCAGCCAATACGCCGACACCCGTTTCTTTTGTTGGCTCCTTCATGGCGAATGCAGGATCAAAAGAGACGGTTCCTTTTACTGCGCTTCCAAATGTCCGTTCACCTGTTGGCTGCCAGTACTGGAGATTCTTCTCCATCTGCGCTGCAGGACCGACGGTGAGTGTGCGTGCGGCAAGAATCGTATTTCCAAGTACACGACCGTTGAGCGTGACAGAATCACCCTGAAGATTTGTATTGCCCTTTACTGTTCCGTTGAGGATAACACTGCCGCCGCGTGTTTCGACGTTGCCGGTCACGTTTCCATCGATCGTTGCTTTACCGCCGAGGAGTAATACGCTTCCGCCGACTTCAACGCCTTTTTGGATTTGTACGGTTCCGCCGCCAACCACAATATTTCCTTTTACATTTTTCATAATGACGACCGTGCCTCCAAAGACGCGTACGTTTCCGCCGACGGTATTTGCAAGCATGACGGTGCTGCCTGCCGCTTGTACGCTTCCTGCAACGGCTGCATTCACGGTTACGGTGCTTCCGGCAGTCACAAGATCGCCGGCAACCGGTTGATTGACGCTGACATCGCTGCCTGCAACATAGCGTTCATTTCCAACGGAAAATACAAAGGTTTGAGCTGGTCCTTCTGCGAGCGCAATGGGCGCTGTCGCAAGAAGTGTGGCAGCCAGAAGACTGAGGCCGGTTATTTTTTTCATAACAAAGGGGGAAGGAAGGCATTCAGTATAAAATACCTGACATCATCTCCCTAGTGCGTCACTCGCAGATTCTTTTCAAATACAATCGATGGGATCAATATCGACCACTGCATCCGTTAGATCCAGAAGAGGAAGGAGTGCACGCGTTTCATTGCCGCGCAATAGTATGTGCCATACTTTTCCTCCGCCAAAAAGCGTGGGTGCCACGGTGGCGTGTGCTTTTATTTTTTTCTCTGCAATAAAGCGAAGAATAGATGCATGCAGTTTTTTTGCGTTTGATTCCGCACGTTCCTCGCGCAGAATAAAGCGAATCATGTTTGTAGTCGGGGGATAGTGCAGTTGTTCGCGCATTGTTAATTCCGCTTCCAAATAATCGCGCGTTCTGTGTTGCGATGCAGCCACAACTTCCACGGCATCGGGGCGGAATGTTTGAATAATCACTTCACCATCTTGCGCTCTGCCGCTTCGTCCCGTGAGCTGCGTGAGTAACTGAAACACGCGTTCGCCGGCGCGGAAGTGGGGGAGTGAAAGCCCGATGTCCGCAATCATCACCGCGGCCAATGTGACCCCCGGAAGATCGAGTCCTTTTACGACGGATTGCGTTCCCAAAAGAATATCCGCTTCACGGTCGCGCATTTTTTGGAGCAATGTGCGCATTTGTTCCGGATGTTGCAATGTGTCGCTGTCTGCACGAAGGAGTCGCGCTTTTGGAAATTGTAATGCAATCAAGTCTTCCAACTTTTGCGTGCCTGCACCGACCGGCAGTAAATCATGCGCTCCGCAATGCGGACAGCTTGCAGGAAGATCGGCACTGATGCCGGAAAAGTGATCCAGCAAATACGGTCTTCCATGCGGGGACCTGTGCATGGTGAACGGAAGCTGTGATTCCGGAGAGACCAGACGCTTTCTGCATTTTAAACACAAAATCGCACTCGCCATGCCGCGTCTGTTCAGGAAAAGCACCGTTTGCTCTTTGCGATCCAGTCTCTGCTGAATGGCTTCAATGAGTGGAGGAGAAAACGGGTAGAGAGAGCCAAAAGCAACGGTGGCAAGATCCACTATTTTCACGGTCGGCAGTTTCTGATTTTTGTACCGTTCGGGTAATTCGGACATTTGATATTGTCCACTTTTGACGCAAGACCATGTTTCTAATGAAGGAGTGGCCGTTCCCATGACGAATTTTGCCCCTGCATGTTTGCAGAGAACTTCGGCGGTATCTCGCGCGTGGTAGCGTGGAGTTTGTTCATTCTTGTATGTCCATTCATGTTCTTCATCCATGATAATGAGTCCAAGTGTGTGACACGGAGCAAAGAGCGCCGAGCGCGATCCAATAATAAGCGCCGCTTCTCCGCTTCGAATGCGCATCCATTCCGCTCTGCGCGACGCAGGAGTTAGGCGACTGTGGAGAATGGCGATGTGGTTTCTCTCAAAGAGTTCTTCAAAACGTCGAATAGTGTGTTCGGTGAGGAGAATTTCCGGAACCAGAAGAATGGACTGCTTTCCCTGCGCTGCAGCGTCTGCAATCATTTTTGCGTACACTTCCGTTTTTCCGCTTCCGGTAATACCAAAGAGAAGTGACGGGCGTTTTTCATCTTTCATTTCTGTATATGCTTTTTGCTGCTGGGGTGTAAGTGGTGAGACTTTTCCAAGAAGGGGATAGACAGTGGGTCTGATTGTATCTGCACTTTTTGCTTCTTCCTCGATGCTTCCAAGTTCTTTTAAGCGTTTGATGATGGCGGCGCTCACATCGGTTTCTTTTTTCAAATCGGCAAGACTTAACCAATCCTGACGTCGCAATGTATCGATAATCAATTGCTGCTTGCCCGATACTTTTTCCGGCTCTTTTAGAAATTTATACCCAATTGTCGGTTTTGGAATGAGCGTTCTCCAGGGCGGTGAGGGCAGAAAAGGCGTGAGTGCGGAACGAAGCGGACAATAGTAATAGTCTGCCATCCAGTACATGGTCTTCAGTTGAGCGGCGCTTAAAACCGGCTCTTTGCTGATTATTTCTTCAATGGGTTTGAGGGTAAATCCTTCTTCATCCAAAGGTCCGTCATCCGTAGAAAGGACAATTCCTTCCATCGGTTTTTTTCGGACGGAGATCCGAACCAGCATACCCGGTTGAACGTCAAAATTGCCCGTTTCGTACGTGAGGCCATTATTGATGCCCGGAGAGCGAGAATTGACGAGAACGGTACAGCGCATACGTGCAGTATACCCTCTCTAGCCTAACGCATGTTTTTTACGTAGAATGTCCGCGTTCGGGGCGTAGCTCAGTTGGCTAGAGTATCTGCTTTGGGAGCAGAGGGTCGCGAGTTCGAGTCCCGCCGCCCCGACCATCCTCCACAGTAAATTGCCCGTTGTAGCCTTGGCAAAGGCGGGTTTTCATTATGCATTTTCATAAAAAAACGGGCGGAGAACATCCACCCGTTTATATTCAGAGAATACCGGTTCTTATTTCTTGCCACCAAAACCGACACCCAAACACACAACTGCGATTGCAGAATGCAGATAGTTGTCTGCAGTGTTTGCATGGAAGAGTCCAAGGATATCTCCACCCATTGCAAAGCCAACAATGGCGACCAATGCGTAGACAATACCGAAGACAATCAGGAAGAGGCGTGCGTAGGACTCGCCGGATGAAACAGCAATAAGTGCAACGATACCGCTGAGGATATGCACGGCGTTATGTATGGTATCTACTTCAAAAAGACCAAGAAGCGGTGATGGCATTACAAAGCCAAGAATACCGACAACCAAGAGCACGATGCCCAAAATCCAAGTAAGAGTTTTTACGAGACTGTTCATACAGATGGGGGGAAGAGTAGGGATAGGGATAATAAGAGAACAAAGGTCACTATATCATTCCTTGTTGCCAATGCGTACCGTTTGCTTATTTTCGCAATAGAATATTTGGACATTCTCATTTTTCAGACCTAGAGTAATTTCTCATGGTGCAATCATCCGTCCCCATCGCGTATCGACTTCGTCCCACAAAACTTTCTCAGTATGTCGGGCAAATGCATGTCGTGGGAGAGGGGACTCCGCTTCGTCAGGCCATTGAGCACGATGCTCTTTCGTCCGTCATTTTGTCCGGTCCGCCTGGAACGGGAAAAACGACGCTCGCGCGCATTATTGCCGAAGCAACGCAAGCGCACTTTATTCAGATTAATGCGGTCATGAGCGGTGTGAAAGAATTGAAAGATGTGTGTTTGGAAGCGGAACGCATGCAACACACATTTAAGCAACGCACCGTTCTTTTTATTGATGAGATCCATCGCTTCAACAAAGCGCAACAAGATGCACTTCTTCCGTTTGTGGAAAATGGCACGGTTATTCTCATTGGAGCTACAACGGAAAATCCTTACTTCGAAGTGAATCCCGCTCTTGTGTCGCGGTCGCATGTGTATCTCTTAAAACCGCTCTCTGTAGAGGAATTAGTCGCTATTCAAAAACGCGCGCTTGCAGATACTGCGGGCTATAACGGCACCGTGAAAGTGTCCGATGAAGCACTCCAAAAAATTGCACAAATCAGCAATGGTGATGCGCGCATTGCGCTCAATGCATTGGAACTTGCGGTGATGACATCCGGAAACAGCGTGACACTCGCGCAAGCAGATAAGCTCTTTCAGGAACGCGCGAAGCGGTACGACAACGGGGGAGAGGATCATTACAATACAATTTCTGCATTCATTAAAACATTAAGAGGAAGTGATCCGGACGCTGCACTCGTGTGGCTTTTTAAAATGATTGAAAGCGGAGAGGATGCCAAATTCCTTTTTAGGCGCATGGCGATTTTTGCATCGGAAGATATTGGCAATGCCGATCCCCGCGCACTCCAAATTGTGATGAGCGCGCAGCAAGCATTCGTCTTTGTAGGAATGCCGGAAGGGGAGTACTTCCTGGCTCATGCCTGTATTTACTTGGCTCAAGCTCCTAAAAGTGACGGCGTGAAACACGCGATGGGTGCCGTGAAACAGCTTTTAAAAAATGCGTCCGGCCTCGAGGTGCCGAATCACCTTCGCAATGCGCCTATTAAAGGGATGAAGCAACAAGGATACGGTGAAGGATATTTGTATCCGCATGATTCCGAGCAGGGGATTGTGACGGCGAACTATTTCCCGATTGGCATGGAACCGCAGACACTCTATGAGCCGCACAATCGCG
Source organism: uncultured Candidatus Peribacteria bacterium (assembly GCA_964554785.1). Taxonomy (GTDB): domain Bacteria; phylum Patescibacteriota; class Gracilibacteria; order Peribacterales; family Peribacteraceae; genus CALREJ01. Next base: position 28,335 of record CAZKPW010000005.1, read on the forward strand.
GGTTTGAGGCGGAGATTTCCGAGCGCATCAATGCAGCAAAGAAAATCATTCGAAAGGCTCAATAGACTCATTCGTGAACTTTCTCATAATATTTGCTAAATATTGCAAATAATGTTATTATACAACAAACACATGAGACACACATACCCCCACATCGCATTCCGTCCTTTTGGCTTTGGCTATGAAGATCTTCCTGCTTTTCACGCAGCATATTTCATGCTGATTGTGATTTTTGCGGGAATTTTCAATTTAGGGCTCTTTGCAGTGCTTATTGTAGGTCATATCTTTTTTGATTTCGTAAAATATCGCGTTGTTCTTCGTAAAAAGCGCATCAATGCAGTGCTTGCCGTATTCCGTGAAAGTCTTGCCGATCTCGCACTGTTTTTCCTCGCGCTTAGTTCGCTCGTGTATTTGCACCCCACGCTTCCGATTATTGCAGCGCTCACCGGTACAAAACTCACACATGTCATCGTGATGCGCGGTCTTGCCGTTCTTCTCCCGAAACTCACCATTTTGCATCACACATTGCGCATTCTATTCAGTGCGTCTGAATATTTGCATACGCCGTATCCGAGACTTAAAAATAAGTGGTCACTCGCGGAATGTATGTATGCATCCACATTGATACTAGCTCTCTTCTTCCTCGCCATTGCTCCCGGCGTACTGGCGCTCACTCTTCCGGAATTTCAAGATATGCTGTTGGATCAGTTGATTCCGTGGAAGTTTTAATAGCTTTTAGGAAATACTGAGGGGGACGCCGTTTGGAAAGAGTTCTTCTTCAATGTTTTTTGTATAATGTTCCCATGTTTTCTGTTCTTCCGTTTCTTTGCCGTTTGCGTAACGGATGCGGAAATCATCAAATCGCTCTTCAAGAGTGACGACGGTATCGTCTATGCATCGTTTATCTGCATAGAAGAGTATTTTTTGCTCAATGGTCTGCATGGGCTGCATGGAGGATCGAAGTCCGTGTGTTTCAATAATACGGGAAATGACCGGAAATCCTTCTTGGCGCATAAAATCGCTGCATGCATGTTCATGACCTTTCCCGGAAAATTTTGCAGACCAGTATTCCCATGTCCGGCGTTCTTCCTCGGTTTGCGTCATGCCCGCAGGAGGTAGTCCTTTAAAATCTATAAATCGCAGAAGATCGTGCAAACGCGCAGCGGCAACCAGGGCATCTTGTCTAATAATATGGCCGTTTTCCATCAGTGCAGAGGACAATTGTTGTGCAACACGTGCGACTGTTTCGCAGTGTCTGGTGATATGCGGAGGAAGCATAGCTTCGGCGCGCCAGTCATCAATTTGCTTTTCAGAAGGCAGGGTTTCATCATCAAATGTCATCGAAAGCATGCGTCCGTTTCCGTCTTCAGTGAGATGTATCTGCATTGCATCGTTTGGAATGACTGATGCAGGAAGCCTGTTTGCCCATTCAATGCAGCGAATACCCGTGTGATCATCCGTGGAATCGACCAAAATTTCTGCATCGCGTTCTTTCAGGCGATAGAGATCCAAGTGAATGAAGGGGATTTCTCTGTTTGTCTCGTATCTTTGCTCCAAAGCATAGGTCGGACTGGTCAAATGTTCTGAAATTCCCAGATTGTCTGCAAAACCTTGGAGAAAGGTAGTTTTTCCTGCGCCGAGATCGCCGGTCAGCAAAAGAGTGACGGGAATATCATAGAGCGTTTCAGCCAAAGAATAGCCCGCAAAACGTGTTTTTTCCGCATCGGACAGCCTGAGATGAAGGGTGGAGGACATTTGACTTATTTCAGTAAAAATGATATTATAGTGGTAAACATCTACACACAAACTATCGTATGCATCTTACTAGTATCAAATCGGCAAAGAAGGCGGGTTTTTCGAAAAAAGTCCTGAGAAAGAGAAAGGAAGCTCCGCGCCAAACCGTTGCATACATGAAACAGAAATCTTCTTTTTTGATTGCCGTTATTTCGTTGGTCGCGTTCATTACGGGAAACATGGTAGGGGAGCATGGATGGTACGCTTTCTGGAAGGCTGCACTCGGACAGTACGATGATAGTCTGATTGCGTATACCGGAACAGTGCCTCCTATTGCATACGTTCCCGATTATTCAAAGTGGTCTACTTACGGAGGGAATTCGTCTGAAAATACGTATCGCCAAGTTCCGCTGGACGCACTTATTCCGCTTCCTGCGTACAACGAAGCGCACGAAAAATCCAAGAGCGATTCCGACGGTGCCGATGTCTATTCGGTTGCGTACATGGGAGACTATGAACATGGAACCGAAGGAAAAGGAAGCCACCCCGGCGTCGATATCCGCGTTCCGGAAGGAACTCCTATTCGCTCCATTGCAAACGGTGTGGTGACGGTGGTGAAGAATGATGCGAGTGGATTTGGTCTTCTGATTGTCATTCGTCATCCCCACATGCCGGACCCCGCAAATCCGCAGTATGAAACGGTGCTGCACTCTGTGTACGCTCACTTAAGTTCACAGCAGGTTGCCATTGGCGATACCGTGCAGAAGGGTCAGCAAATTGGACTCTCCGGTAAAACCGGTGATGCATCCGGTCCGCACTTGCACTTCCAGGTCGATCGCGACACGGCTCCCTGGCATCCGTACTGGCCGTTCTCCGGTGAAGATTTACGTCAGGCAAAACTCAATACGTATACAGCTATCAATTCCGGTTTTCATCAGCAGGAAGGATACGCCAATACCGTGAACCCTGTTCTTCTGACGCAGGCCGATTATGCTCCTGCCAAATATAAGACTGCTTCTCCGTCTACAACCATTGCAAAAAATGGCGTGGTAAAAACACAGACTGTTGCTGTTGCAACAAAGACAAGACTTTCCGCTGCACAGCTTCTTGCTCAGCGTAAAGCGGATCGTCTCGCAAAACGTCCTTCTACTCCTGTCACGGTCGTTGCGTCTGCTCCCGTTGTGCAGAAGCAGACTATTGTGTCTACAACGCCTGCCCAACAGGATCTGACACCTGCTCCGGTCATTGTGGCTGCGCCTCCGGTTAAAACCATCGCAACAATCGGTATCGAAACGGCCCAGCACTATACGGAACGCAAGTGGCAGACCGTTCGTTTGACACTCAAAGATGCGAATGGTCAGACCATTTCCGGAGAATCACTCTCTCAGAAAATCTACATGCGCACTGCGTACGGCGAAGCCGATTTTGAACCGGCTATTCTGAGCGGTAAGAACTTCAAGAACGGCGTTGCCACCGTACAGATGCTTCCTCGCGGTCGCCGCACGGTCGTGATCAATATTGAACCGTTGAAATTGATGAGTGATCCGATTCAGTACTCGGGTGAATAATAAGGTCGAAGGTAAGGATTAAATTGTATTAAAAAAATCCCCGGGACCGTGCGGTCGAGGGGATTTTTTTTGATTGTAGAATTATTTTGTGAGAGGACGAATGGGAGAAATGGTCGTGCGTCCACCGAGGTCAAAACTGACACTCAGGCTGGTTGTGGCATCAACGGTATCGGTATCGGGGTCGTAGGTGCCGTAGCTATCCACCCACGTGCTCAGACTTGCGCTGCTGATGGTGTTGAGCTTCTTGTTGAGCAATTTCTCGAAGACGGCTTTGCGTGTGTTGAGCTGCTTTGCGAGTTCATCAAGAATAGAGAGTTCATGCGCTTGCGTATTGACCAAGCGAACGTCCCAGTTCACGGAACAGTTCTTCTGCTCAATGTAATCGTTGATGGCTTGTGCGCGGGCCTTGTTGGAAATTTTTACAAAGACGCTCAAGCTGCCGTTAAAACTTTCCGTGGAAGCACCGGTTGTTTGATCGTAATACGGATAGGCAGTGACCGCTCCGGATTTGCGGACGCGTCCGTCTTTGCCGACCATATTTTTAATGTCGGCGTAGATGGCATTGAGGACATCGCGTACCGCCTGACGGCTTGGCTGTTTCCCGCTGTCGCAGTAGGCGTTTATGGCAATGAAATCCGGGGTGACGGACTTCGTGATGTCTGCGGAGACTTGTACGCCTGCTCCCATTCCGCCCGGATAGTAGAGAGATGAATTCATCATACCGCCGCCTTTGCCGTCAGCCGGCATGGAAGGTGACGGAGCGACGATCGGTTCTGTTGTAGCGGGATCCACTGCATTCAGGATATCTTCCGCGGAAATGGACATTGTGGCGGGGGCGGCAACACGAGTGGCTGCCGTTGCTGCAAATGCAGAAAGAGGCGATGCAAGTGCGACTGCACCTGCAACGACAAGTGAAAGAGAGCGGGACATAGAAAGATGGGAAAGGGGGAAAAGAGGGATGATTGTTATGGTAAGACACACATACTTCTTCACTCTTTCAGGATTTTTTGGGAGCGCTGTACAAAGAAAGAGCGAGCATCACTAAAAACAGTCCAATGGCTGCAATCAGCTTTTGAAAGGAGCTTAAGAAGAGCGCCGTGCCGCCAAAAAGCAGTCCGATAGATGCGGTTAGAAAGATAACTTGTTTTGGCGTCCAGCCTTTTGCCAGAAGTCGGTGATGCAAATGTTCGCCGGACTGACTTCCTTGTAACGGAGATTTGCCGGATATAATTCTTCGTGCAATGACAAAAAAACTATCAATGAGCGGAACGCCCAGAACCAAAAATGCGGTTGCGACTTTTCCTCCTGCAAAAATAGTGAGCGCCCCGAGCATCAATCCAAAAAACATGGAACCGCTGTCGCCAAGTACTACTTTGGGTGGCGGTACATCAAAGAGGAAGGATGCAAAAGCAATGGCGGCAAGAATAAAAGAGAGCAGTGCAAGTTCCGGCTGATCGACGCGAGCGGAGAGTGAGAGAAGTCCGATTGTAAGGAAGCCAATAGTCGAAAGTGTGGTGACTTGTCCCGGGATACCATCAAACCAGTTGAGTGCATTAATAGTGAGCATAAGCCAGAGCACCGTGAAGACTCCGCTCCAGACGGGTAGTCCTCCGAAGAAAGGAGTGTGAATGACCCACGTATCCAATTTCAGATACGCATCGGGCAACATTCCCGCGAGAGGATTTGTGAGCGTGTAAATGCGTGAGCCCGTTGCAAAGAGCATCAGTGCAATAAGAATTTGTAACATCAGTCTTTTTTTAGGAGACATTTGGTATCGATCATCCAAAAAACAACTAAGGCCCAAAAGGGCTATACCAAGCACTAAACCCGCACTCTGCATGGTCACGTTATGGTAATTGATGGAGAGATACACCGCTAAAAACGTAAGAACCCCAAGGATGCCCGTGGGGTAGGGGAGTCTTCTTCTCTTCAGATTATAACGGTCCGGAAAATCCAGCAGCTTCCAGCGTGGAAAATAATGAATCGCAAGCATATGCAAACAAACACAAAGCACGCCTGCGAGGAGGGGAGTCAGAATGAGAGGGGACACGGGACTATCTTAGGGTGAGGGCTAGGGTGAGGGCTAGGGGAATCGTTTATATGTTTTACATCTAGATGAAAGAAGGTCAATGATTATAGATTTCTTTTCTCCGTTACAATGCCTTCATGTCAACATATCCCACATTGTCCGAAGCAAATTTGAGCGGCAAACGAGTGTTGCTGCGCGCAGGTTTTGATGTACCGATTGAGGATGGAGTTGTGACCGATAGCACACGAGTCGAAGCGCTTGTTCCGACCATGCGATACGTATTGGATCACGGTGCATCGCTGGTGATTCTTGCGCATCAGGGGCGTCCAAAAGGCCAAGTGAATCCTGAGTTTACACAGAAGCCATTACTCCCCGTCCTCGAAAAATTGCTCGGGACGAACGTACACTTCGCGGACTCCCCGACGGGTCCCGCTACCCTTTCTCTCGCGGAAAACTTGAAGGCGGGGGAGGTGCTGCTTTTGGAAAACCTTCGGTACGATCCGCGGGAAGAAAAGAACGATGTGACACTGGCAGAGGAGCTTGCGGCGCTGGGGGATATCTATGTGAATGATGCGTTTACAAACTGTCACCGTGCGCATGCCAGCATGGTCTCGCTCCCAAAACTTCTGCCTTCCTATATGGGACTGCAGCTGGAGCAGGAAGTCACACATCTTTTGAAAGTAGTAGAGAATCCCGCTCGCCCGCTTGTGTTAATCATTAGCGGTGCGAAGATGGAAACAAAGGTTCCGGTTGTGGAGTTCTTCTTGAATAAAGGTGATGACATTCTGCTTGGTGGTGCCATGGCGAATACATTTGTGGCGGCAGAAGGAAAGAATGTCGGATCGTCATTGTATGAAGCGGATTATGGAGACAGTGCCAGAAGCATGCTCGCAAAAAAGGATGGCGCGCGTATTCATGTCCCCACTGATGTTGTCATTGCTCAAAAAATGACGCAGGAAGCGACTGCATCCACAGTGTCCGTCGATGCCATTCCTGCGGATCAGGCCATTTATGACATAGGGGAAAATACGGTGAATGCATACATTAAAGCCATTGAAGGAGCCGCGAGCATTGTGTGGAACGGACCGCTTGGCGTGTATGAAATTGAGCAGTTTTCCGTAGCAAGTCGGCGCATTGCCGATGCCGTAATGGAAGCGACTGCGCGCGGTGCCGTGACCATTATTGGAGGCGGCGATACCATCGACCTTCATACGAAATATCATCTGCCGATGGACGCCTATACGTTTGTCAGTACGGGTGGAGGAGCCATGTTGGAGTTTGTGTCCGGTCAAGATTTGCCAGCGCTTGCAGCATTGCGACGCTCATAACTCATAACTTATAACTCATAACTCATAATTCACCCTCATCAGCTATTCACGTTCTCTTCCCGCAGGACGGGGAATCGTGGGCAGTGCTTGCAAAACGGATGCAGAATACCGATGGGGAATTGCTGTTGGTTCTGTCGGGTCGTGAAGATGATTTATTGGGTGTGAAAGACGCGCGCAAAGCATTTCTTACGGAATGTAAAAAAGTACATCAGCGTTTGCGCATTGCCACCAAGCACCCCGTTATTGCCGCCGAGGCTCGTGCCAACGGAATTCGCGTGCTGGATAGAACGCGTCACATGCGTATGCTTCTTGCTGGGAATCCGAAGCTGAATGAGGCGCTCAGAATGTTTTCGCCGCATCTCTGGAGACAACAATTAAAATCGCAATTGCAGAGGATGGGACTGTTGTCCGTTCCCAAATTTCGCACGTTCTTTTTAGTGGCACTCAGTGTCGGGCTTTTTTATGTGGTGGTGTTTCGTTTGCTTCCGTCTGCGGATATTTACGTGCGACCGCGCGAAGAGTCTATTAATCAGACCATCAATATTTTCCTCACGCAGAGCGGAGCAAGTTTGGACCCGACCAGTCACGTACGCACCATGCCGCTTGTTCCCATTCAGGTGCATTTGCAGCACAGCATGAAGTTTAGTCACATCAGTAAGCAGTTCATTGGCACATCTGCACGCACGGAACTCACTATTATCAATAAATCGAAGCAGCTCTATTCACTGCGCGTGGGAACACGTTTTTCCAATCAAGCGGGCATGATTTTTAAGATTCTCGATCCCGCCAACGTACAGCCCGATTCTCAGCTTGTAGTACGCGCGCAAGCTGCCGATGAAGATTTGTACGGGCAAATAATAGGAGACAGAGGAAACGTCCCTGCAGGGCTCAAGTGGGATATTCCGGGACTCGCGCTGGAAGAGCGGCCGAATATTTATGCAGAAAATAAAAAGCCCGCAACGGGCGGAACGACTGCGTACAAGACCGTGCTGCAGAAAGAAGATTTGGATGTAGCGCAGGCGCTTTTTCAAAAAGAACTCTTGGCATCTGCCAAGCAAGCGGTCGCCACGGAAGTGCAACGTCGCAATAAGCAAATGATTTCCAGTGCACGCTTAAAGCTTTTGGATTCCGTGCAGCTTACCAAAACCGAGTATGCAAATATTTCTCTTCCCAAAGATCAAATTGGAAAAACCGTGACATCCATCACCGTTGGAGGAGAGATTACCTACACCGCGTTCGCCTACGATTCACAGGCGATTTTGACGCTTCTGAAAAAAGAATTGAAGGATCACACGCGTGAAGGACGAAGACTTCTGGACGATCACTTGGGGCTTGCCGATTTGGTGGTGATGGCCATTGAGTGGGACGACGGTTTTGCGTGGATTAAAATTACGGTGGATCTGACGGGAACACAGGAATATATATTAGATCCACTGTCACCGGATGGAGCGCTCTTTGCAAAACGCTTGCGTGAAGATGTGGTGGGAATGAAGCGGGCCGACGCATTGCGCGTCATTAAAAACATGTCGGAGGTGGAAAATGCACGTATTACTCAATGGCCGCCGTGGAATACCAGACTTCCTGAAATTGCATCGCATATATCCATTATTCCGGAATAACGTGACGCATATTTTTCATTTTGTGGGGCGCGGTGTACTGATTCTTTTTTTGGTGATTGCGTCAGTCATAACACTGTGTGTACTGGTGGTCGGGGGAGCGTATGCACAGGTAACAGGACACTTTAAAGGCACGGGAACTCTTCCTGCTGATTGCGCCGTTGTCTTTGGCGCCGCTATCTATGGAAACCGTGCAGGCCCCGCCATTGTTCGTCGCGTTTCTACTGCTGCAACGCTTTATAGAGAGAAAAAGATTCAACATGTTATCTTAAGCGGAGGCAGGGGAGAGGGTAATCAGAAGAGTGAAGCAGATGTGATGAAAATCGAAGCATTGAACGGTGGCGTCGCAGAAAAAGATATTACGTTGGAATCCAATTCACATTCCACGTGGGACAATATCCTCTACTCCAAAAACTTGACATCTCAATGTTCGAGTGTTGTAGGTATAAGTGATGGATATCATCTGGCCCGCATTGAATTGATTGCCAGACGGCAGGGGTGGGGGGAGTTGAAGACTATTCCTGCGGACAGTCGTCCGACAGTTCTGAGTGAAAGACAAAGTGTGTTTCGAGAGACAGTTGCATATGTCTATTATTTGCTCCGAATGGATTATTGGATCACGTCACAAGACTTACAAAGAAAGTTCATCGATAAACCCGAACAGGCATTCGTACCCGGAAATCTCTTGCAATCGATCCTATGACCTGTTATTCTATTAACATAAAATGCATTATGTTAAGTACGCACGATCGATGAAAACTGCTCCCCCGCTACTCTCTTCGGCAATTGATAGGTACTTACAATTTTTACAAACAGAAGAGAATAAATCGCGTCTTACAATCACCAATTATCGTGAGTCGCTGAATCTACTTACTACACTACTTCCGATAAAATCTGTCAAAGATTTTGATAAAATGGTCATTCGTGACTACAAGCAAGCACTTGGGGATTTTCGTACAAGGCAGAACGGGGAAATGGCTGTACGTACACGAAATCACCACCTCACTGTCCTCCGTGCTTTCCTCCGCTACCTCGTCCAGGAAGAAGAAATGGACGTCTACCCCCCTGACCGCATAAAACGGTTCAAAGAGGAACAGCGACAGGTTAAGGTTCTTACCGCAGAGGAGTTGGAGAGACTCAGGGGAGCGCCTGACCGTGAGACGAGAGAGGGCAAGAGAGATAGCGCCATCCTCGAACTCTTTTTTTCAACCGGTTTACGTCTCGCGGAGCTTCGGTCACTGAATGTAAAAGACCTGAACTACAACACCCGGGAAATCTCCGTTCGCGGAAAGCGCAGTAAAATCCGCGTCGTTTTCCTGTCGGACAGTGCGGTCGATGCTCTGAAAGATTACATGCTGAGTCGTACGGATCATCTGACTCCCCTGTTCATTCGTCATCCGGAACGCGCGACGGATATTATGCCACCGGGTGAAGAATTTCGATTATCGCGCATCAGTATCTATAACATTGTCAAAAAATATGCGCTGGCTGCGGGCATTGTCTCGAACCCGTCTCCACATACGCTCCGTCACTCCTTCGCAACCGATCTCCTTCGCAACGGTGCAGACCTTCGCTCGGTGCAAGAACTCCTTGGGCACAAGGATCTCTCCACCACGCAGATCTATACGCACGTCACGAATCCGCAGTTAAAAGAAGTGCATCAGAAATTTCACGGGAAATAAAAGGATCACGATGCACTTGCCTTTGTAGTGCACATCTCGTCTGGTCGCTTTTCGCTCTACAGCGATCCGCGTATGCTATTGCCGTTTTCTCTATTTTTTACTCCTCGTTTTCATGGCCATCACCACCACGCAAAATGGTAATCCTTGGTTTGCTTCTACTGTCGGTCTCGCCGGACTGATTGTTGGATATGTTATTGCAACCGGCGTTAACGGTATGGGCGGTGTTCAAATTGGCGGAACAATCAACAATCCGACTCCCTCCGCGCCGACTGCAGCCGACACACAGGTTCCGACTCCCGCACCTACAAATGAAACTCCTCCAACATTGAGCGATGAAAGTCCGTTCCTTGGAGAGGCCGATGCTCCTGTCACGTTTATTGAATTCACAGATTTCCAGTGTCCGTTCTGTCAGCGTCATGTTCAGCAGACGTTCCCGGAAATTAAGGCAAAGTACGTTGATACCGGAAAAATTAAATATGTGGCTCGCCACTTCCCTTTGAGCTTCCACCCGAACGCTCAGAAAGCATCTGAATCTGCAGCATGTGCGCAGGATCAGGATAAGTTCTGGGAAATGCACGCTAAGCTCTTCGAAGCGCAGGGCGATTGGTCCGGTCTCGATGCAGCAAGTGCCGCATCAAAGTTTAAAGAGTATGCAAAAGAAATCGGTTTGAACGCAGGAACATTTGCGACGTGTCTCGATACGGGGGCAAAGGCTGCCTTCGTGAAGGCAGATATGGCTGCAGGTTCTGCATCCGGTATTGATGGAACTCCCGGCTTCTGGATTCTTGGCCCGAACGGTCAGAGCCAGAAGATCAGTGGAGCGTATCCATTCGCCAGCTTCCAGACCGCAATCGATGGAATGATGAAATAAGAATTATTTCAAAGGTTTAAAAAGAGACATCGCAAGGTGTCTCTTTTTTTATGGAAAATGCTCTTGCATTGATGGGTGTACGAGCGTACACTTCCAACTCATGCACACGCTCCCCCACCACTCCCCCGGGATACACGCAGCAAGCTACAACGTGGTGATTGATTTCTCGAGTTTGCAGCAAGTGGAAGCCATGAGTGGGGACTCTTCCCTCTCAAACATTGTCGAGTGGGTGCGCAGTTACCCGCGCAAAGGGTCGGTCCATGTCTATCTCCCGTCCGATCACGTGCTTACAAACGCACGCCAGCTTCAGAGCACGCTGCTCTCGCTTGGTTGCACTGTCACACGTCGGCTCTCTATGTCTGCCACGTCGTTCGCGAACGACGTGGTGAATCACAACTAGTACCATGTCCAAAGATACGCGCAACGCCGGCCTCGCATTCCTTACATCCACTGCTCTCGTGAGTGTGGCTGCTACCTTGCCTTATTTCTTCGGTTTTGTTCGTTAGCCTATGACATTCTTCGCTCTCACCGCCGGCTTCTTTATGATTGGTTGGATGCTGAAGAAAGGGATGGATGCGTGAGTGTTGCGTGTCATGTTGAGCTCGTCGAAACATGAACACGACTAAAGGGAGTCAGGTGTCGACTCTTCGACGAGCTCAGAGTGACACCTTTGCTTTCAGAGTGACACTTTAGTCTCTTACACAATCCTCACAAACTTCCTCTTCCCCACTTTCGTCACCCCCGCCTCCGCCTTCACATCAATTGCTTCCACCAGCACATCATTCATCGTCACAGCTTTCTGTTCAATTAATCGACGAGCTTCGGATTTTGAAGTCACCAGTTCAGCGCGCAGCAGAAGATCAATAAGCAACTCCCCTTTCTCTGCTTTTACTTCCGGCATGTCATCGGGAACGCCGCCTTTTTTGAAGATGTTTGCAAATTCTTCTTCGGCGGCATCCGCATCTTTTTTTGAGTGGTACATGGTGACCAATTCTTTTGCTAAGCGCATTTTGAATTCTTTGGGATTCGCGCCCTTGGTCATCTCTTTTTCAACCTTAGCAATCTCCTCAAGTGGAATATCCGTACAGCATTCCATGTACGTTGTAATGAGCTCATCTTTAATACTGAGCGTTTTTCCGTACATGTCTTTGGCGCTGTCGTTCAGGTAAATACAGTTGTCGTACGATTTGCTCATTTTACGCCCGTCGGTTCCTTCTAGCAGCTTTACTGTCATAATAAACTTCTCGCGCTTCCCCGCATTTTTTTGCATGGTTCTGCCGGCAAGCATGTTGAATTCTTGGTCGGTGCCACCAAGTTCCATGTCGACATCGAGCATGACAGAGTCGTAGCCAACCATGAGCGGATACATGAATTCTGTCATGGATACCTCCTCCCCTGCTTTGAGTCTTTTTTCAAACATATCACGCTGAATCATCTGATTCACTGTAAACTGACTTGTAAGATTCAGAATGTCTTTGAACGACAATTTTTCCAGCCATGTGTGATTGTATTCAATGCGGACTTTCTTGAAATCGAGGATCTTTGACGCTTGCTTTTTGTAGTCTTCAAAATTTTTCTTTACTTGTTCTTGCGTGAGAGGTTCCCGCATGGCATCTCGTCCTGTTGGATCTCCAATCATTGCGGTAAAGCTTCCAACCAAGAAAATCACTTCATGTCCTGCATCGCAGAGTTGTTTCATTTTACGCAGCGGCACTGCGTGTCCGAGGTGAATGTTGGCACCTGTGGGATCAATGCCCCAGTACATGCGGATTTTTTTTCCGGATGCCAATTTTTCTTCCGCAAGTTTTTGTGGAATGACTTTGGCTACGCCTCTGGTCAGCAGTTCGTCATGAGTCATGGTGCGGATTGTACAGCAGATGTCTGCAATATGAAAAAGCCCCCAGCAACGCAATGCGTCGCTGGAGGGCAATCCTCGTCAGTCATTGAATGGCGCTCGCCTGCGCAGGACGCTGAGTCCTTTGCAGCATTCTGAGACTGGGAGGAGGGGTATGGTACTGTGGATATTTTTAGAATCAAGATAAAAAAGGCGCTTACTGACAGTAAGTATATTTCAACAAAATTTATAATATGTGCAACTACTGGAAGTCCGCTATACTCCCGGCCTATGAACGAATGGATTGTGGAGCACCCGGCCCGATTGGATATCTTTTTGACCAATCAAAATGCCGTTATTAGCCGTGTGAAGGCAAAAGAAGTGGTAAAAGCGGGTCAGGTGATGGTGAATGGTCGCATTGTGCGGAAAGTGGCGATGGTGCTTTCCATTGGCGATAAAGTCGAAATGTCTGCCACCGATGAACCGGTCACAGAAACGCGCTTGGAACCTGCGGATTTGAAGTTGAATGTGCTCTATGAAGACGATGCCTGTTTGGTTATCAGTAAACCCGAAGGATATTCCGTCCATCCGGGAGCCGGGATGCCTGCCGATGAAGTCACGGTACTTCATGGTGTTGTGCACTTGTTTGCAGAGCGCAAAATCCCCTTCTCCAGTAGTGCGGTTTTGGTGCATCGGTTGGATAAAGAAACAACGGGATGTTTGCTGATTGCAAAGACTCCGGAGGCTCATAAATTCCTGCAGAAACAATTTGAAAATCGCACGGTGCGAAAAACGTATCTTGCCATTGTTGCCGGCGTGCCGGATTTAGAATCTGCCATGATTGACGCGTCTATCGGTCGGTCGAGTTCCAACAGGACAAAGATGACCGTATTTGGTTCCGCTCGCACACGCGAAGCACGCACGTCGTATCACACCATTGATATGGTCAAGCAGGCAGCACTCCTTGCATGCGATCTCCACACCGGTCGCACACACCAAATTCGCGTGCACCTGCATTCTATTCATCACTCTATTCTTGGTGATGACACGTATTTCTCGTCGCAGAGTATAAAACTGGATGAAGAATATGCCATTCATGATTTGTGTCTGCATGCATGGAAACTCACGTTCGTCTCCCCAGCCGATGGCAAAGAGCATAGTGTAATGGCACCTCCTACTACAATCTTCCTTGATACGTTAAAGAAGTTGAATCTTAAAATGCCATAAATACGAAGCAAGAAATCCGAAATCCGAAGGAGTGTCGAAAAATTGAATATTGAAAACACAATATTAAAACGTTTTGATATTCAGATTTTCGATTTCATTATTGAATATTCCCTCGGATTTCGTGCTTCGTATTTCGGATTTCCCTCAGGCTTAGTAGGTAACCGTATACGTGAATGTATCCAATATATTGTTATCTTTATCGCGTGCGTTAATCTTGTACACGTTCGTTCCTTTCTTGAGCGTGCCAAAATCTACTTTTGCAATATAGTTCCAGACGGTCTTGCCGGCTTTGTAGAGTTGGAGCTTGTATCCGTTAATCCACACGGCGGACGTTTGCGCGGAGGTCGTACCTTCAATCAAAATTTCGCTGCCTGTGGCGGTAAACGATGTTCCTGCTGCAGGACCGGTGACGGTAATGGTGCCGGGGTTGAGCGGAGCGTTTTGTGGCAATGAAGTTTCATCTATGACAGAGGCAACGGATGATGTGGCAGATCCGACTGTGGAGCCGGTACTGACCACTCCGACAACACCTGCTTCCACAAGAATGGTGAGTGTTGCGGGGGCACTTGGATTGCCGGCGGCATCGAGCGCGTAGACATTGAAGATATTCTTTCCATCCGTAAGGTTACTAAGCTGCTTGCTTGCCAAATAACTCCAGCTTGTATCGCCCGTGCGGAAGAGTTGCAACTTATAGTCATTCACCATCATGCCGGCGGTTCCAGCAGGCGCCGTTCCCCTCATTTCAATTTGATCCGCCTGCGTACGATACGTCTGCCCGTTCTTTGCTGGGTTTGTAATAGAGGGGCCGCTGATTGTTTGTGCGGTTTTGCGGACGGTGCGCGTCACTTGATCCAGTACGATATTATTTGAATCAAGCGCTTCGATGCGGATTTCCGTGGTAGGCGCAGAGGCAAGGGCGAGCTCTTCGCTGTAGGTCATGGTTGCACGATCGATACTTGCTTCGTGTCCATTGATACGTACATGTTGAATATTTGCTCCTGCTTTTCCGGAAACCGTAACGGTGTCGGTGCTCACTGCTGCATTTTCGAGCGGAGTCGTGACCGTAATGGTGCTGGGATCAATAAGAGTTACGGTTCCACTTCCCGTTGTTGCACCACTGACGCGCGTCATATTTCTGCTCTGCTGGACGAATGCTTTCTGTGCAACCAGCGGATCAATGGCTGAGCGGTACCGAAGTGCATCCGTACCCGGTGCATCGGGCAGACTCATTTGCTGTCCTTCGCCAATGTATTGTTCTTCTTTACTTCCTTTGAGTGTGACTCCTACGCCGTTTCCATCTGCGCTAAAGACGAGAAGAGTCGATCCATCGATAGCCGCCTTTGTATCTGCAGGGATAGTGAGTGTGAAAGCAGATGTGGTAATAGTACGGATAATAGAGCCCGAATAGATATCTGCCGATGGCGTATCAATCCAGAGTGCTCCTTTTGTAAGCGTCAGACCAAATGCCGCTTCTGTCTCTCCCGTTTCGCTTTCATCAATGGTGATATCGGTGCTCACATCGGTACGAACCCACGAATCATCGAAAAAATCGAGTGTGGCATGTCCCGTGGCGGAGGTGGAAATTTTGTCCGTTGCGTAAAGTTTAAGCGTGCTGTCTGCGCGTTGCATGAGTCCTCCTTCCAGTCCCACGTTGACGGCTCCCCCGCTTTCTACCGTGAGAGAAATAGCAGCACGGTTCAGATCGCTCCCCATACCAAAAAGTCCAATGATCCCGCGTCCAATGAAATAGAGCACCGTAGCGGCAATCAAGAGCAGAATAAGGCTGCGTATAAAAGACGGCACCACGGAAGGTCGTGCTAAAGCATACGGGCCACGTCGCTGACGGTAGCGTCTGAACATAGGAGAAAAATGGTACGGGAAAGTCTTATGGCAATGCAAGAGAGATCGCAGAGTTCGAGCAATTCCGATACTCATGCTTTAAGGTCAAGGTTAAGGTTGAGTGTAAGGACATGAAAAAAAATCCTTAACCTCGACCTCGACTTCGACCTCAGTTACGAAGTAACTCTCGCTATTTCCTCTGCGCTCGTAATCCCCTGCTCCGCAAGAATCTTTCCCCATTCCTTCATCGTCATATACCCGTCTTTGCGAGCCTGTTCTTCCATAAGCTCGCTGCGTTCTTGGACCAAAATCATATCGCGCATAGCGGGGCTTATGACAAGAAGTTCCGGGAGTGTCATACGACCGGAGTAGCTGGCCGGGTCTGCAGGATCGTACGCAGCGCCTTTTGCTTTTGCTTCCGGTGAGAGTGTGCGAATGAGACGCTGGGCTAAAATAGCGCGCAGAGCCGGCGCAAATGTATACGGACTGACTCCCATAGAAAGGAGGCGCGGGATTGCTTCAATTGCGGAGTTTGTGTGGAGGGTGGACAGCACTAAGTGACCCGTGAGCGCCGCATCAATAGCTGTTTGTGCGGTTTCCAAATCGCGAATTTCTCCTACAAGGATAATGTTCGGGTCATGGCGGAGGACGGAGCGGAGTCCTGAGGCAAAGGTGAATCCATGGTCGGGATCAATTTCGCTTTGCACAATTCCTTTAATTTCATATTCCACCGGATCTTCCAATGTAATGATGTTGCGTGCGGTTCCAATCACCGTAGAAAGAAGAGAGTAGAGCGTGGTTGTTTTTCCGGAACCTGTGGGTCCTGTTACAAGGACAAGTCCGTGCGGAAGCTTCACCAGTTCTTCAAGCTGCGTGGTCATGTCACCCGGGAATCCCAAATCTTTGAGCGGGATTATACCGCGCTTCGGATCCAGGAGACGAAGGGTGATGGTTTCTCCAAAACGGGATGGAAGCGTAGCCACACGTACGTTGACCATGCGATCTTCCACGGAGAATGTGTACTGTCCGTCCTGAGGAACGTTTGTAATGTTGAGTTTTAACTTGGAAACGAACTTAATGCGTCGCACGAATGCTTCGTAGTTTTCATGCGTCATGGAATGCAACAAATCGAGCATGCCGCGAAGGCGAATTTCCAAGCGCACGTTTTCTTTTTCGGGAGACGTGTGAATATCGGACACGCCGATTTCCGTACAATACTGCTGGAGTTTGTCCAAAAGTTGTTCACCGTCCAGGCCGGAAAAATCGGGATGAGTCATCTACTTATTATAGCACTTTTGCCCATCCCCTGCTATCGTTTGCGCCTCCACAATGCTGCTGAAACGCTCCTCCCATGTATCGGAAACCCAGAAGAAGCGCTCTCTTCTCCAGCGTATGGTCATTTTGCATAGCGTATTGCTGGTTTGCGGTTTAACGCTGGTGGCACGCATGATGCAGCTGCAAATAATTGACAGAAATGAATATCATGCCGCTGCACAATCTCAGCACTTCGGAGGTGTCAGACTTCCGGCGCAACGCGGAGAAATTCTTGCGCGCAATAGTAAAAGTGGTGAAACAAGTATTCTTGCAACCAACACCACGCTCGATCTCCTCTATGTAGACCCGCTCATTACCGACGATCCCGGTTTGGTGGCAGATACGCTCGCCACTCTTCTTATTACAGACCAAGTGCATACCGATTGTTCACAAGGAAAAGAAGAATGTCCGCGGGAACTTATTTCGTTCAATGGATCGCCCTATGCATCGCGCTACGATCCCCTTTCTTTCGTGCGCACCATTTCCACAGGCTCACTTTTGGAGCCGCTGCCGGCAGTTCTTCCCGTGGGGACCGATGCAAAAATTCCCGATATGACGGAAGTGCGACGCATGTTTGCGCGGAATATTGAGCAGAGAATTTCCGAGAAGCGCGTGACCTTCGTTCCCATTAAATACAGCGTGACAAAATCCGAAGCGGAAAAAGTGAACGCGCTGCACTTGGGGGGCATTACGGTCAACATGGAAAGTAAACTTATTTCCGGTGATCCGGAAACCGTGAACCAGGGATCGGTTGCGTCCATCAGTCGTCAACTTGCTGCAATTCTCAAAATTGATCAGGAAAAATTGGCGTACTCACTTCGCTCGCGGCCGCTGCGTTACGTGGCCATTATGCGCAGACTCACGCCGCAGACATCGCTCAAGATTAAAGAAAAAATGTTGGAAACAGTCACGGCTACAAACAAACTTCGTTCGAATGCAAAAACTCGCGAAGAAGCGGATAAGATTTTGGATCCTCTGCGCTCGGTCGCTCTTATTGCCGAGCACTGGCGCTATTACCCGGACGATACCATTGGATCGCAGGTGGTTGGGTTCCTGAATACAAACCAAGAAGCGCAGTATGGTATTGAGCGTACGTTCGATACGCAGCTTCGCGGACAGGAAGGACTCATCAGCACCGTGAGCGATCTCCAAGGCGGGCAAATTCTTACGTCCAATCAGAAAATTATCGATGCTAAAAACGGCGATACCGTCGTGCTCACCATCGACCCATTCGTGCAGAAGAAAGTGGAGCAGCTTATGCAAGACGGTATCAAGAAATACGACGCAGACAGCGGACAGGCCATTGTGATGGACCCCATGACCGGACGCGTTATTGCCATGGTGAATGCGCCGCTCTTCGAAAGAAACACGTATGCGTCCGTATATGACAAAGTGCCCATTACGTTGTCCGTGGAAAAAGAGCGCACACTCGTGGCCGAAATTTATAACCCCGCCACTAACCTGCGCATCGTCAAAGATTATCGCGAGAAGATTTTCTCCGATGCCGGTCGCGCGACTCTCCCTGAAAAAATTCAGGCGGAACTGGCGGCCGTTCAGCAGGATTTCGATCTGAAAGATCTGGCGCGTTATTATTTGTATTTGGGTGAGAACGATCGCGTGGAAGTATTCCCGAGCGGTGCGCCGGGCATTTGGCTCAAGTATAAAAATAACATCGGTGTCGGTGCATATTTGAATCGCAACGTGCAAGAAATTTATGAGCCGGGATCGGTTATGAAACCTATTACCGTTGCCATTGCGATTGATCAAGGAGAAATTACGCCGAATACTATTTATAACGACGATGGTCCTGTGAAAGTAGACGAATACACTATCAATAACGCGCTCAAAAGATTCTATGGAAAAGTGGATATGAGTTACTGTCTCGCGTTTTCCATCAATACCTGCATGACGAATATTTCCGGTCGTCTCGGGAAAAAATTATTTGAACGCATGATTCGTAAATTCGGCTTCGGTCGCGTGACTGCCATTGAACTGGAGGACGAAGTCACCGGAGACATTAAACCGTGGCGCGCGTGGAGCTTGTCCGCACTGGCAACGGCATCCTTCGGACAAGGAATATCCGCCACCCCCATACAAGTGGTTACCGCGAATGCAGCGCTCGCAAATGGAGGGAGGTTGATGCATCCCACCATTGTGGACAGCATCATCCATGCAGACGGGACGATAGAAAAATTTGAACCGCGCGAGGTGGATCAGGTTATTACCAAGCAAACATCCGAAACTATTTCCGCTATGCTCGTGAATTCCGCCAATACGGGTTTCGCGAAAAGAGGAAAAGTGAAGGGATATGCGTCTGCCGGTAAAACGGGAACAAGTCAGATTGCCGGTCCGGGTGGTCGCTACGAATCCGGTACAGGTTCCACAGTTGGTACATATCTTGGGTACGGCCCCGTGCCGAATCCGAAGTTCATTGTGCTTGTAAAACTCGATCGCCCCAAAAACCAGCAGATTGCCTACGGAGAATCCACCGCCGGTCCCCTCTTCCACGATATTGCTGCGTTCTTGTTTGATTATTATGGGATTCAGCCGACGGAGTGACCTCGGCTACGCTCGGTCTGACACTTTGTTATGGGTTATGAGTTATGGGGATCGAGTAACGGAGTAATGGAATAACCGAGTAACGGAACAATAAAAAAAGAAAGTTCCGCTCTACAATTGCTTCAGCAATTGTAATCGCTCGTGGCGAGGAGTCCGACCACGGAGGGTGAAGGGGCAAGTGGGGTGGAAAGTTGGTCGGACCGCATTTTTTGGTTACTTTTTGTTGTACGGACAAAAAGTGACGCCCCCACGGCAGTGGCCCCCCGGAGGGAAGCTCACTTAAAAAGAAACCCCCCCTAATTCAGCGCATGTTTTTGCAGTCGCACATTTCTCTGTAACTTCGCATAAATTCTTGTTTGCCTTGTATAGATAGTATTTCTTGCAACACCCAATTTGTCTGCAATTTCTCCAATGGACCGTTCGCCATCATCAGTCCATCCGAATCGACTATTGATAAGCATTTGTTCGTCTTCGGGCAAAGAATTCACCACCGCATGCACATCGTCATTCAATTCATGCTGCATGACGTTTTTAACCGTATTATCTTCAATAGATCGCTCTGCAATATCGCCAATATCCGCCGATTTGTGCATGGCACCCGTTGCCTTTTTGGCTTTGCGTAATTCGAGGGTTAAATCGTGAAGAGATATATTCATCGTATTGCTCATATCTTCCAATGTTGGCGGTCGTTTCAATTGCAACAAAGCTCTCTCGTACTCTCGGTAATACTGCTGCATGAACAGCGCGAGATTCACCGGAACATGCACATTTCGCGAGAGAATAATTTCTCTAAGCATAGCTCCGCACACATTTTGATACGCATGCGTGGAGAAGCGTGTATTGAAATCAGGGTCATAGGTTTTTGCCGCTTCAAACAGTTCTATATTCCCCACCTGAATAAGATCGTCTATGTCTATGCCCGGTTTCAGATGTTGCGTGGCCAGGCGCACCACAAAAGGCAAATGCGATTCAAATAATTCCATGACCGCTTGCGTGTCTCCACTTTTTATTCTCATTCCCAGCGCCTTTTCTTCATGGTGTGTCAGGAATTCAATGTTCCCTATCATCTCCATATAGTGTTCAAATCCATCAACGCCTTTGGAGGAATTTTCTGCATTCATTCTTCCGCCTATGGTAGAACGGCTCTTACGTCTTGCAAGAGATTCTGCAGAAGTGGATTTACCGTTCATCCCCTATTTCCATCCCAATCTCCTCTCTAATTGTTTGAAGTGTTGAATTGATGATCTTTTTTACAGATCCGGTGGATATCATAAAATGTTCGGCTATTTCTTTTATTGTTTTTATATCGGTATTTATGCCATAGCGCATGGCGATCATTTCCGGTGCACGTTCGTCTTCAACATACGGGAGCATTTCAAATATCGTGCGTAAGGTATCATTTCTTTCCAGAGTTATGGTGTCCGATTGTGATCGCCTATCCACGAATTCCGGTAACGGGTCATCATCTTCACCGTTGTTTGTACTGCTCACATTTGCCATGCCTGCAAGGATAAGACTCTTTTTTCTGCTCCGGTATTTCCTCAGAGTATAGTTCATTTTTTCCGCCATCTCGTCATCCGTTGGCTCTCTTCCCAATTCTTCGGTTAGTTTCGTTTGAGCTCTTTCTTGATCTGTTTCAAATTGTTGCAGATAAAATGGAATACTAATGAGATTTTTTTTCTTGAGTATGAATAGCATTTCTTTCTTGATCCAGAAACCGGCATGTGTCGAAAAACGAGTTTTGAATGTATGATCAAACGTTTGCGCAGCCTGCATCAATCCGGTATTTCCTGCTTCTATCAAGTCTAGCAATGTAATTTTAGATCCTTCGAAAGCATAAGTACGCGCAAGATTTACAACCAGCCGCACATTCGCTTCGGTTAATTCTTGGATAGCGTATTCATCTCCATTTTGGATTCGTTCGCTCAATGCCCACTCCTCTTCTGCAGTAAGAAGCGGCCCTTCGTCATAAATGTCATTTATATACATTCCTTCAATGCTCATTTCACCCGCTGATCCTGTAGTTTTTTGCATAGCTCTGGCGGATTTTAGGCCTTTGCTTGCTCTTTGCAATATCTATTTTCTGTTCACCAATAGACCCACTTTCGGAGGCCACATTCCTGCCTTTTGCCTTATTATTTGACCGTGACGCTCTTTGCCAAATTCCTCGGCATATCCGCACTTCGACCCCTAAGGGGACCCTTTGGGGTCGAGCTCAGTGTGACAAGTTTTTCTTATTTAACAGTCACTGACTTAGCAAGATTACGTGGCATATCCGGATCCTTGCCGCGCTGGATGGCCAGTTCGTACGCAAGTACCTGGATAGGAATAATATTCACAATCGCTTGAGCGGTTCCTGCGTCCGGGACTTTAATCCATTCGTCGAAGATTTCGTTGTTTTCGGGAGCAACACCAATCACCAGTGCCCCGCGTGCTTTCAACTGCACGGCGTTACTCAGAATATCCGGAGTCACTTCGTCATTGCCTGCCAGCACAATGCACGGCGTTCCTTCTTCAATAAGGGCAATGGGTCCGTGTTTCAACTCCCCTCCTGCAAATCCCTCGGCATGGATGTAGCTCACTTCCTGAATCTTGATGGCGCTTTCCATAGCCATGGGATAATTCCAACTTTTTCCAATGATATACAAATCCTCTTTCATCTTAATGCGCTCCGCCAGCTCCTTCAGACGATCCACATAGCGCGGGTTCAACATGTCGTTAATCATCGATGATGTTTCGAGGAGAAGTTTTTTTCCTTCCTGTAACTTTCCTGCCAATGCGTAGGCAACCAGCAACAAGACCGCCAGTTGGCCTGTGAGCGCTTTGGTGGAGGCAACGGCACGTTCGGGTCCTGCATTAATACGCAGCGTGTAATCGGACGCTCTATCAATACTCGATCCTTCTACGTTCACAATAGAGAGAACCTTTGCTCCTTTGCTCTTTGCAATCTGCATAGCTTCCAGCACGTCTGCCGTTTCTCCGCTCTGGCTGACCACAATGAGCAAGCTCTCTTTCTTCAGGAAGTGATGATAAATTTTGAATTCACTGGCTGCAGCGACGTTCACGTGTTTTTCAGAGACGACCGAGAAGAAATATTCTGCAGCCATACACGCTTTTCCCGCAGTGCCGCATGCGACAAGGAATGTCCCCTGTGCATCGCGGATGGCGTTGGCAACGGTCATAATTTCTTCATCGCTCTGATTCACCGCGCGCGCCACGCTTTCTTTCTGATCCATAATTTCTTTCATCATAAAGTGCGCAAAGTTTCCTTTGTCTGCTTGTTCCACCGTGAGTGTAATTTCAATCTCGCGCTTGTGGTGTTCCACTCCGGTATCGATATCCGTAAACAGGATGCTCTTTCCATCGGTCACGAGCATTTCGCCATCATCTAAATACTGCACCGTCTTCGTGTGGTGCATAAAGGCAGGCGTATCGGATGCCACAAAATATCCGTCTGTTCCCACCCCCACAATCAGTGGTGAGCCCGTGCGTGCTGCGACCATGGTGTCGCTTGTGGCATGGACTGCAAGGATTGCGTAGCGACCCGTGAACTTTTGGCATGCAAGTCTGACTGCGTGCGCGAAGTCATCGGTTTCCTTCAAATATTCTTCTATAAGATGCGGAGCCACTTCGGTATCGGTCTCCGATGTAAACACATGTCCTTTTGCTTTGAGTTCATCGCGCAGCTGCTGATAGTTTTCAAAAATACCGTTATGCACCACGGCGATTGTTTTGCTGGCGTTGAACTGTGGATGTGCGTTTGCAACCGTGACTCCCCCGTGTGTAGCCCAACGCGTGTGGCCGATGGCGAGCGATGAGTTACTCGAAAGAAGTGCACCATCCACTCCGCTGATCTTCCCGATTTCTTTTTGCGAGGTTAGAAAGGTGTCGTTCCCGTTTTTCCAGGCGACTCCCCAGGAATCATAGCCGCGGTATTCCAGGCTCTTGAGCCCATCCACAGCCATTTTTGTTGCATCGGTTTTTGTGCCGATATATCCAAAGATTCCACACATGTATGGTGATTTTTAAGAAGTATATGGACGAGTATAATGACGACTGGAGTCTGGGGCTAGGGGGCAGATCGTCAAGATTCCGTGAATTTATGAATCTCTTTCTTTATCAGTTTTGATTATTCTTTCCATTTAAATTGAGTTCGATCAACTCGCGTTGAGGAGCTCCTCCATTTTTTTCTAGTATCTTTTGTACAATTGTACGAATGGTTGGTATTTCTACTTCTTGAATGACGGTTCTTTCTGATTTCACCCGTGCTACATTTTTAAGTACCTCAATTGATGGTTCACAATCCATTTCTTTTGCGGCCTGATCCATACAGTAGCCCAATACTCCAAGCTCATTCATACCTATCTCATAGGCTAATTCGAGTTGTGTTTCCTCATTTGGAGTTAGTTCACCTTCTTGTTTTCGCTTTTTTTGAAGAATTTCTGCAATGTTTGGGACGCGATGCATGATTCTTGTTTCTAAATTTGCAAATTCCTGGACCAATTCTCTCAGCGATGATTGTTCTATGAGATTAAAAAGTAAGGCGGCAGATGGATTTTTAATGACCAATGCTCCATTGACTAGCGAGGCGCCGCCAATAGCAACTACTTTTTCAAGGATTCTATTTTCGAAGTTTGATGGGATTTCCTGTGCCATATCCTTGTGCGGAGTACAAATTAAATTGAATAGTATGTTTTGCTATTTAATATTATAAATTTATTTTATAAAATAGCAATTATCTGCATAAAAGATAATAATAAAAAGGTTTATGTCTATTTCTCTCGATTTTGATTTTTTTAAACCACACTTGAGAGTTTATTAACTCTGTCTTGACTCTGAGGATTCCCTCCATTAGAGTCTCGCGGCTATGCCTTTGACCAAATCAGCCATCAAACGAGTAAAACAGGATCAAGCACGCCACAAGCGTCTGATGCCCTACAAGACCATCATGAAAACCATGATGAAGAAACTTGCTGATGCCCTGAAGGAAGGAAAGAAAGATGCAGCAACTGCACTCTTGCCGCAGGTCTATAAGAGCATCGATATGGCTGCAAAGAAGAAAATCATCCATTCGAACACGGCATCCCGCAAGAAGTCCCTGGTGGCTCGCATGGTCGCAGCCGCGTAAGCCTTCATGCGCTTGCTTGCCCTCGATATTGGGAAAAAACGCACAGGCGTCGCTTTTGTCGATACCGATAACGACATTCCCCTGCCGCTCGATACTATTATCAGCTCTTCAACCGAAGAGATGATTGAACGTGTGGTAGATTTAGTGGAAAAAAGGCATGTGGAGCAGGTTATTATGGGATTACCGCTTCTTCCGTCCGGAAAAGAGGGGTCTCAGGTTCAGTATGTCAGGGAATGTGCCGGCATGTTGGAAGCCAAAGGAATTGCTGTTCATTTTCTGGATGAGCGCTACACAACGTCTAAAACGACTGCTTTCGACGGAGATGCCCGTGCAGCCTGCGAATTATTGCTCACGCATCTACGATTATAAGTAAAATTGACATTAAGTGACTGGGTTTGTCATTCCTCTCCATAAAAATCATATTTGACAAAGTCTGAAAATACTATAATTTAGTAATCTGCTCATTGAGTTCTGCATCTGGACACGGCACCATAACCGTGGAAAACAGTCCAGACGAACCAATGGAATATCTTTTGCACCTGTCAATGTTCTGGTAAAACGAAGGATGTTCTCTTTTTTCCTCCCGACCACATGGCCGACACCTCTTCTACCCTCTCTCCGTTAAACACCTCCGCAAGCCCGAAGCTTGCAGTCAATCTGCAGTCTTTGCTCGACGACCTTTTTATGGTCTTAACCGAGAAGGAAGCAATGGTGATTAAGCGCCGTTTCGCTCTTCAGGGTCAACCTAAGCAGACTTTGGAGAAGATTGGACGACATTTTAAGGTCACTCGCGAGCGCGTTCGTCAGATCGAAGGAATCGCTCTGAGCAAACTCCGCCGCACAGTTCGCACAACAAAACTCAATGATGTCAACGAAATGGCGAAGAGCATCCTCCGTGTAAACGGTGGCGTGATGCGTGAGGACGATGTTATTAGTCAGGTCTTGAAGCGCATGCCGAACTCCACCGATCTCGATGGTGCCGTTCTTCGCTTGTCCTTCTCTATCGATACCGACATGAGCACATCCGGTCATAGCGGATCTTTCGTCCCCTTCTGGAGACTGGAGTCCCTTGCGATGGAAGATGTGTCTGTCATTGTCGAAAACATGGTCAAAATTCTGAAAAAGCGTCGCAGTTGTATGAAGAAAGAGGAGTTGGTCTCTGCTGTTCAGGCTCTCAATTTGTTTAAAGACCGC
Source organism: uncultured Candidatus Peribacteria bacterium (assembly GCA_964554785.1). Classification (GTDB taxonomy): domain Bacteria; phylum Patescibacteriota; class Gracilibacteria; order Peribacterales; family Peribacteraceae; genus CALREJ01. The sequence continues at coordinate 54,258 of CAZKPW010000005.1, forward strand.
ATCCCAAGCAAGGAACTTATTAATAGCTGTATGGCTATTGACGAACGTCTCCGCGAAATTGACGAAGGATGGGGACTTACAGAGTGGCGCTTTGTTCGCCCTCGCTCTATTCGTGACAAAGTGGAAATTGTGCTGCGCAAGGCCGGTGTGCCTTTGCACTTCATGGAAATTGCCAACCGCATCCGCGAAGCTCGCTTCGATCACAAGAACGTGACCGTGCAGGCCGTCCATAACGAACTCATCCGCTATCCGCAGTTTGTCCTCGTTGGTCGCGGACTCTATGCACTGCGCGAGTGGGGGTATGAACCGGGTACTGTTGCCGATGTCATTGAAGCAATCTTGAAAGAAAAGGGACCGTTGTCCAAGAAAGAGATTATTTCCGAAGTTGCCAAGCAGCGTACGGTGAAGGTCGGAACAATCTCCTTGAACCTTCAGAAAATGCCGTACTTCGTTCGTGTGGGTCGCGCGGTGTATTCCTTCGATCCAGCCAAGAAATAATCCGGCTTCGTCTGCGGACTATGCCGTGATTATCACAATGCAATTATTATCCGCCTGAATCCCGGTGTAGCTCGCAAGCGAAACCGGATCTGGGCGGATTTTTTGTTGTCTACCAAATAAACCAGTAGACTATCTGCATGTCTTCCTCACTCTCTACACGTTTCTTCGCCATCGGTCTCACGACGCTTATTGCGGTTGTGTTTCTTAACGGTTGCAGTAAAAAACCTACGGTTACGTTGCCGACAGGCCCCCAGACTCTTACAGGAGCGTTGTCGCCGGTTGATTTATCTCTGACGCGACGCGGTACCGATGTGCTTCGTCAGAACGGCAGAGATGTGTATTACGTTGAAAGTACGATGGTGAATCTCCGAACGTTTGAAGGAATGGATGTGGAAATTACAGGATTATTGGAAGAAAATTCCGATCCTCGTGCACTTCCGGTTTTGGTTGCAACAAAGGCAAAGATTATTCAGCAACCGTCTCATCCTTGGACCGTTCCCTCTTTGCATCTTACGTTCTCCGCGCCTCTGTCTTGGAATGGAGAAGTATTCGACGATGGCGTAAGTTTCACAGAGACCGGATCGACTACGACACTCCTTAGTGTGCACCGTGCGTCTTTGGGGAGTCTTCCCGCAGGGACGCCGCTGGTGGTTGGCGGACAACGCGCCGTTCGCGCCTCCGCAGGATCCGGAGTGGTGGTCTATGTGCAGAATGGAACCGATATCATTGTCATTGCTTTGGACAAAAGTCTCAGTGATCCTACCGGGAAAGAGCCCGTGCAGAGCGTGCTTCAAATGTTGAAGTCCATCATATTTTCCGCACCTTCTTCTCGTCCTTCAACGGGGAGCGGCATCATGGTGACCGGATCGCCCTGCGGAGGTGCTGCGGGCATTTTATGTCCGGGTGGAAGTTATTGTGCGGTGACGGATACCGTGCAAGGAATTGGTGTCTGTCGTCCGCTGAACGGTCAGTAAAAGCGGGGTGTACTTTCGTATACCATACTATTTTACAGACTCTTCAAGTCCAGATTCTTGACCCTTTATACCTCAGGATACATAGTAGGTGAACGATCGTTTACCCCTCTTTTTACTTTTCTTCGTTCACTCGTATTATGACGAAACAATCTACTACCCTTTCTTCCTCTATGGATACAGACGCAAAGATAAAAGTGGCAGCCGTGAAAAAAGTTGCCCTCACTCCGGATCAAATTAAAGTTGCTTCTATTCAGAATGCGCTCGATCAAATTAAAAAACAGTATGGCGATGGAGCCATTATGGAGATGGGAGACGCCGGCATTTCTCAAATTGCGCGTTTCGGTTCCGGTTCTCTCTCGCTCGACCTTGCACTCGGCGGCGGATTCCCGGTCGGACGCATTATTGAAATTTACGGACCGGAATCCTCCGGTAAGACAACGCTCGCGCTTCATGCCATTGCTGAAATTCAGCGTGCAGGAGGCCGTGCCGCGTTCATTGATGCAGAACATGCACTCGACCTCTCCTATGCCAAGAAAATCGGCGTGGATGTCGACAGTCTTCTTGTCTCTCAGCCCGATGACGGAGAGCAAGCTCTCGAAATTACGGAGACGCTCGTGCGCTCCAGTGGAATCGATCTTATTGTGGTGGACTCCGTTGCAGCGCTTACACCTCGCGCAGAAATCGAAGGAACCATGGGTGACAGTCATATGGGTCTGCAAGCTCGTCTGATGAGTCAGGCATTGCGTAAGCTCACTGCCATTGTCAGCAAGACCAACTGTTCCGTTATTTTCATCAACCAGCTTCGTATGAAGATTGGCGTGATGTTCGGAAACCCGGAAACGACAACAGGAGGCAATGCTCTTAAGTTTTATGCATCTCTCCGTTTGGATGTTCGTCGCATCGATAAAATTACCGAGAAAATCGGAACCGGCGACGGTGCCGAGCAGGAAATCGTGGGAAACCGTACGCGCGTGAAAGTGGTGAAGAACAAAGTCGCTCCCCCGTTCCGTCAGGCAGAATTCGATATTCTGTATGCTCGCGGCATTAGCAAAGAAGGAGACATCTTGGACCTTGGGGTAAAGTTTGGAGTCATCGAGAAAGCGGGAGCGTACTTCCGCCATGGCGAAGAAACGCTTGGTCAGGGTCGTGAGGCTGCTCGTCAGTACCTCATTCAGAATCCGAAAATTGCCAAGTCGCTTGATGAAGAAATTCGCGTCAAAGCAAAGCCTGCCGATCTTGCCATAGAAGCAAGCCCTGCTGACCATTCCGTTGAAGAATGATCGAAGAACTCTTCAACCAGTTTGATTGGCGCGTAACATTGGAAACAGCACCGTTCCCGGATGGACGCATAAAAAAGTCTGTCCGGGTCTATCGGTGTGATTCTGTTCATATCCTCGCTTTTACAAAACCCGATACTATTTTACTCATTAAGGAATTCAGACCTTTTTACCAGGAAAATATTTTTGCAATTCCCGGAGGAAAAGCCGATAAAGAAAATGATGTATTAGTTGCAGCACAGCGTGAATTACGAGAGGAATCAGGGTATAGGGCTGAAAAATTAGAGCCATATGGCACTATGAATCTTTCGGATTCCATTGCTATCACCAATCATATCTTCATTGCGCATGATCTTGTGAAAGATCCTCTTCCCTTAGATGAAGAAATGATTAGCGTTTTTGAATGCACGATACCCGACGCTATCGAAAAAGTATTATCATCACCTCGTGTCCATGCACCAAGTGCATTCGCACTTTTGAAATACGCGAGAGAGCATGGTTTATAAGATGTCCCCAGGTTTTCCACATTTCCTCCACAGAAAAGTATTTTCTTTCCACAGAACAGAGACTAGTCAAGAAATGATGCAACACCAACTCGATTGTCAGAACGTACATCACCGTTACAATCAACATCCTTTCGGATTTTTCCACCTGCACGATTATGTCTGCTCCAGTCGTCACAACGATGTTCGATGCTCCTCCACATTCTCTGGAGGCGGAAAAGACCGTGCTGGGGGCACTCTTGCTCGATCCTGAGGCAATCGTAAAGGTATCGGACTTTTTGTTGCCCGCAGATTTTTATGATCCCACCTATCGAGAAATCTTTCAGGCAATCTTTGACTTGTACATGTCTCATGAGCCCATCGACTTTATAACTGTGTCGAATAAGCTGGCAGACAGCAAAAATGTGCAAGGTGTGGGAGGGAGCGGATTTCTGGCAGAACTTGCATCCTCAGTTCCGACGTCGTCACACGTGTATCAGTATGGACAAATTGTCAAAGCAAAAGCGCTGAATCGAAATATTATTGAAGCTGGCCGCAGAATTGTCGGACTTGGATATGAAGTGGATAAGCCGATTCCGGAAATTTTGGATGCCGTGGAAAAAACGGTGTTTCAGATTACGAACACGTTCCTCAAAGAAAAATTCGTACATCTGCGCGATGTATTGGATGAACGCTACGAGAAATTTGCAGAACTCCATGCCTCGCCGGATGAAGCCGTGAATAAAGGCGTACCGACGGGATTCGTGGCACTCGATGCGAAACTTTCGGGTTTGCAACCAAGCGACCTTGTTATCCTCGCAGCTCGTCCTTCTATGGGAAAAACAAGCTTGGCTATGAACATGGCGGTGAATGCCGCAACGAAATACAAGAAGACCGTCGGTATCTTCTCTTTGGAAATGAGCAAAGAACAGTTGGTGGATCGCCTCTTTGCGTCCATGCTTGGAGTGGATTCTTGGAAGCTGCAGCGCGGTAAACTGGACGACAGCGATTTCCAGAACATGGGTCCTATTATGGATGAACTGAGCAAGGCGAATATTTTCATTGATGATTCGTCTGCATCGTCCATGCCTGAATTCCGCACAAAGGCCAGACGTCTGCAAATGGAACACGGTCTCGATATGCTCGTGATCGATTACCTGCAACTCATGAGTACCAATAACGCGCAGTACGCCGGAAATCGCGTGCAGGAAATTTCCGAAATTTCTCGTACCATTAAGCAGATTGCTCGTGAATTGCATGTTCCGATTCTTGCTCTTTCCCAGCTTTCTCGTGCGGTGGAAGCGCGTCCGGACAAGAGTCCGCAGTTGTCCGACCTTCGTGAATCCGGATCCATTGAGCAGGACGCGGACATTGTGATGATGCTCTATCGCGACGATTACTATAACGAAGACTCAGACCGCCAAGGCATTTGCGATGTCTTCATCCGTAAACATCGTAACGGTCCGACCGGTCGCGTTGAACTTCTTTTCAAGAAGGAGCAGATGCGGTTTTATGATATCGACAAAGTGCATAGCGACTCGTAATCTGTAGATACTTTCTATGGAACCTTTTGCCCTGATGCCGGCTCGTCCGGAAATTTCTTTGCTGGGAATACTTGGCTATGCCTTGCTTGCGTTTGCCGTGGTCCTTGTCCTTACGCCGTGGTTTGTGTCCTTTTTGAAGCGCAATAATATTGGAAAACAATTGCGCGTAGAGACGGTGGATGGGAAAGATCCTGCTATTTTTCGCACGTATCATCAGAGTAAATTCGGGACGCCTACGATGGGCGGGTTACTGATCTGGGGCGGAATTTTTGTGACGGTGTTTGGATCTCGTCTTCTGGCGTATTTGGGTATAGTGCAGCACTCGTTGCTTCAACGTGGTCAGGTGTACCTGCCGCTCTTTGTGCTTTTTTCGCTGGGAATTCTTGGTGCGTTTGATGATTACCTGAATATCATTGGAACCGATGAAGCGCGCATGCGCAGAGCCATGGGGCGTATTAAAATGTTTGTTCTTACCTCGGCGGTTCTCGTCATTCCGGCCGGGCTGTATCTTTTCATCGGCTATTTGCAATCCCCTGCTACAACCGGAAGCATTAGCGTGGGTTCCGGATTGGTGGGAGTGGCGGTGTGGTATGCCTTTTTCCTGTTTGTGATGATTCTCTTTGCATTGAGCGGAGCAGTGCTCGATGTCTCGCTGCGAAAGATTCTTTTAGGTCAGGGGCGCAAAGGCGGACTGGGAGTCATGCCGAAAATAGTATCGCTTCTAGTTCTTAGTTTTATGGGAGCGCTCTGGTTTTACTTTAAATTGGATATCAATCAAATTCACATTCCGTATATCGGCAGCGTATCGGTGGGTCTTTGGTACATTCCCATTTTCGTTTTCATTCTTGTAGGCACTGCCAATGCCGTCAATTTCACCGACGGACTCGACGGGCTTGCCGGCGGACTTTTGGTGATTGCCTTCGGGGCGTTTGGCATTCTTGCGTACGTGGAAGGGCTCTTCATTCTTTCTGCATTCTGTGCGGTGTGTGT
>CAZKPW010000006.1:0-22727 GCA_964554785.1 uncultured Candidatus Peribacteria bacterium
GGATCGAGTAACGGAGTAATGGAATAACCGAATAATGGGACAATTAAAAAAGAAAGTTCCGCTTCAACATTGCTTCAGCAATGTTAATCGCTCGTGGCGAGGAGTCCGACCACGGAGGGTGAAGGGGCAAGTGGGGTGGAAAGTTGGTCGGACCGCATTTTTTGGTTACTTTTTGTTGTACGGACAAAAAGTGACGCCCCCACGGCAGTGGCCCCCGGAGGGAAGCTACCTTTTAAGAAAGACCTCACACTTCGACGAGCTCAGCGTGACACTGCTACACTCCCTTCCCATGACCATCGTCACCAAAACCGGCGACAAAGGAGAAACCGGCCTCTACGGGGGCCAGCGTGTTCCCAAGGACGATCTCCGCATAGAAACAATCGGCGCAATTGATGAGCTGAATGCACTGTTGAGTCTCCCCGTAGATTCCATTGATCTCTCCCTCGCCATCATCGAACAAATTTCCATTACCCAAAACACGCTGTTTACATTGGGCGCCGATATCGCCACCCCCCACGAAAACAATAACGCAGTCGCCCCCCGTATGACGACCGGCCATATTGATGCTGTGGAAGCTTGGATTTCGGAACTGGAACAAACTCCCCTCCCGCCTTACTTCATCTTGCCCGGAGGCTCTGCAGCGGCATCCCACCTGCATATGGCGCGCGCGGTCTGCAGACGAACGGAACGACTGGCAGTGAGCCTTGGAAAACGTACGGAAATCGGACAAGAGGTACTTATCTATCTTAATAGACTCAGCGACTATCTGTTTTTGGCAGCATTGGAGGCAAATAGAAACAGTGACGTTCAAAATATCCGCGTGCGGTACAGCTAAACGCATATCGGTAAGGAAAATTGACAAATATATGAAATAAAGCATAAATTATTTTCATCATGTTTTTAGGAACCTGAACCGCACATACCGGCGATGCAGGTGAGAACGTTTATTCTTAATCACTAGATAAGGGCAAAAGTCTTCGGACCCCGATGCTGTGAACAAAGATGAACCCAACACGGGTTCCCAAAACGAATCTCGTCTTAAAAAGCATGACACGTCGTCCAGACCCGCTCTTTTCTTCGAAGAGAGCGGGTCGTTTTTAGTTCAATAATGCATTTCTCTGGGGTATTGCCCCTTGACGGGTATACAGAACGATCTGTAGGATGCTCCGGCTATGTTAGGTAAACTCAGATGGCGTCGGCGTCTTCGCAGACACGGTTTTCTCTCCCGTATGATGACCAAGGACGGACGTGCAGTCCTGTCACGTCGTCGTGCAGCTGGTCGCAAGCGCTTAACGGTGCAGAAAAAGACCAAATAAAGTCTGGTTACCGGTTATCCGTAACCGGCTATCGGGAGAATGAGCCTGTTATAAGCTTTTAAGCTATTTTGCTTCGTTTTCGCATTGTAGTGCCATTCTGTTATTCTCATATTCTTGGTATCCTGTTAACTCATAACCGATAACTGATAACTCGAAGATGACCCGTTACCTGCACTCCCTCTCGGCCGTTCTCTTCTACATCCTAGGTGGTAGTTTTTTCCTAGCCTACGTTCTGCAATTCAACAACATCGCCGCAGCCCCGCTCCTTGCATGGATGCACAGCATGGATTTGCCGCTTTTGTGCGTGGCCCTTCTCTATGGGGGCACCAGCGTCTACAGAAGTCTCTCGCACGACGAAAACCCCTCACGCGGCCTGGCTCTCAGCCTCATCATCCCCTTCGTCATTATCTTCTTGGCCGCCGCCGTTCTGAAATTCTGGCCCACGCCTTTTATTCTGAATTATTGACTATAGACAAACCGCGGCAACGCCGCAGTTCTACAATAAAACCTGAAACTTTTAAACCTTTAAACCCATCCGCCATGTACACCCTCAACTCCCTCCCCTCCGGCCTCCGCGTCCTCACAGCCCCTGTCGATGGAACGGCATCGGTCACCGTGATGATTTTTGCAACGGCAGGTTCACGCTACGAAACAGCCGGCGAGCGCGGCATCAGCCACTTTTTGGAACATATGTTCTTCAAGGGCGGCAAAAAATATAAGACCACGCAGGAAGTGAGCGCGGCTATCGATGGTGTCGGCGGCGACTTCAATGCCTTCACCGGAAAAGAATATGCGGGCTACTACGTGAAAGTTGCATCCGAAGAAACGCGCCTCGCGTGCGATGTCCTAAGCGACATGCTCCTCCACGCCTATTTCCCACCCGAAGAAATCGACAAAGAACGCGGTGTCATTATGGAAGAAGAACGCATGTACCAAGACACTCCCATGTACCGCGCAGGATGGGATTTTGAACAACTGATCTACGGCGACACGCCGCTCGGATGGGACACCATTGGAACGGAGGAGGTGATTATGTCCGTCAAACAGGCGGATTTCCAAAAGCACAAAGACGAGCTCTACGGACCGCATAACTGTGTCATTGCCTTCTCCGGCAAAATTACGGAAGCGGAAGCCATGGCCTATGCCAATGAATATTTCGGGGCGCTGAGCGGCGGATCCAAGCGCACGTTTGAACCTCTTACAAGCTACGGACCGGACAAAATGTTCCTCAGAAATAAAAGCACGGAACAATCGCACTTGGTGTTTGGTGTTCCAGGATTGTCGTCACAAGATGAAGACCACTTCGTTCATAAAATTCTTGCCATCATCCTGGGCGGCAATATGAGCTCCCGCATGTTCCTTCGCATTCGCGAGGCGCGCGGACTCTGTTACTACATTTCCACCGACACCGATAACTACATGGACGCGGGTGCACTCACGACAAGTGCAGGCGTGGATCAGTCCCGTCTTCTGGAGGCACTGGAGGCCATCAAGCACGAGTACCTGCTCTGTGCAGACAAAGGAGTGGATGAAGATGAGCTTGTCCGTGCCAAGGCCTTCCTGAAAGGAAAAATCACACTCGGGCTGGAAGACAGCGAAGAGCGCGCGCACTACTACGGCAAGCAACTCCTGCTCAATCCGAAAATTTTAGACATCCCCGACTACTTTGCAGAAGTCGATAAAGTCACAAAGGAACAGATCGATGCACTCGCAAAGAGACTCCTCAAACCGGAAGCACTTCGCTTGGTGGTGATTGGCAAAGATGCAACCCCGGACAAGTTTGAATCTTTGATGCAGTAATACCCCGTAGAGTCGTGCGGCGCGCACGTCTCTACGTTCAATCATTCCTATTCTTGCCCCAGCTGCCTCAGCGCAGACTTGGCAGACGCATTATCGGGATCAATCGCGAGGACTGCACGGAACTGTGCAATCGCCTGGTCGATCTTTCCGGTGTTGTAAAGCAATAATCCAAGATTAATCTGCGCGGCAATCATGCTTGGCTCGGCATCAATCGCACGCTTGTAATCGCGAATGGCATCGTCTGTTTTTTGAAGCTCCGTTTCTGCAACCGCAAGATTGAACAGCGCAGTCGCATGGAAACTATCAATCTTGAGAGCTTTCTCGTACTGCTCCACAGCCTGTGCATATTTTCCTTGAATGGCATACAGCGCACCCAAGTTTATATACACGTCGCGGTAATCCGGCTTGAGCGCATTGGCCTGCAAATACTCGATTTCCGCTTTGTCATACTGCCCCGTTTCTGCGTACACAATACCCAGACCAAAATGCGGGTACGCACTTTTTGCATCAAAGGCAATCGCCTCCACATACGTTTTTATGGCGGCGGCGTAGTCTTTTTTCTTCCGATAAATAGCACCCAAGTTACTGTATGTTTTTGGATTTTTGCGGATCTCCAAAGACTTCTCGCACTCCTCTTCCGCGCGCTCCATGTTGCCGGCCAAACGATCGGCATTGCAGAGATTGTTATACGCAACATACGACGCATCCGGATACAACCGAATCACATTCTGAAAAAGAGTGCGCGTATCAGTCCACACAAGCGACTGTCTATAGGCCAATAAGCCGAGCAGAAGAATAATCACGCTCCCCGCAATAACACCGGCGCGATCAACCGCACGCGCATCGAACGTACGCTTCAACCATTCTCCGACTGCAATGAATATGGCGGCAATACTCAGGATTAATCCAATCTGCGGCACATACGCGTATCGATCCGATGCAAAATATAAATCCATTTCTCCTTTCGAAAAATTCAGAAGCGTCGGCGCAACGGTAATGCCGTAAAAAAGAATGCCCGCGGAAAAAAGACGATAACGATTAAAAAGAAGAATGGCAGAAGCAAAAAGTGCCACCATCAAAATCATTGGCAGAAAAAAGTCTACCGAGCTTAGCGTGATGCTCCCGTTATACGGATACAAAAGAGAGAAACGAACCGGCCACACATACTGCTCTATGTAGAAGAGCATGCTCTTAAAGGCCATCAGAATTTTGTCGCTCAGTGTCGATGTAGTGAGCAATCGCTCTTTTCCAAGGACGCCAATCGCCCCGAAAATTGCGGAGAGAGCAACGTACGGAATCTTATCCAAGAAAAAAGCACGATCCATTTTGCGCCCACGCGCGATGTCCAGAAGCATCAAAATAACCGGGAACGTGACAATCATCACCTTGGACAAAAGCCCAAGCAAGAACAGTACGACGCTTGTGATATACCATCGCTTCTTTGTCGGCTTATCCAGATAGAAAAAATACGTCACGATGGATGCCAATCCGAAAAAAGTGGAAAGCACATCCTTGCGCCCGCTCGCCCACTCCACCGCCTCGGTATTGAGCGGATGCACCAAAAATACAAGCCCGCACAGAAGTGCAATCCACTTGCGACGAATCAATGCAAAAAGAATGGCAGCGGCAAGAAGCGCATTCAAAATATGCAGCACCAAGTTACTCAAATGAAACTGAAACGGATCGATTCCTCCAATAAGGTAATCAATTTGATACGACAAAAACGTAAGCGGGATATACAGCTCCGGATCAAAATGCGTGAAGATCCACTTCAGCGTAGAAAGATTAATGGCGCGAATGGCGGGGTTTTCATAAATGAGCATACCGTCATCCCAACGCACGAACGAGTTATGCAAAGACCATCCGTAGATCAAAAATCCCACGGCAAAAAAACCGACAATAGCCAAAAAATGGGTGCGATAACGGGAAAGAAACGACATACAAAGAGTATAGATGCATTGGCACTATCAGCCAAAATGTGCTAAAAACAAGCAACTGTTTCCCTTATCCTTAACCTTTCCCTAGACCTTATATATGGAACGCACCCTCATTCTCCTGAAACCCGACGCAGTCGAAAAGAAAATCTGCGGCAAAGTCATGACTCGCTTTGAAGACGCCGGACTGACTATCCGCGGCTGCAAGATGATTCACCTCAGCCCGGAAGTCCTCCGCAACCACTACGCACACATTGCAGATAAGCCGTTTTACCCGGATGTAGAAGCATTTATGAGCTCTAAGCCCGTTATTGCTCTTGTCCTGGAAGGAGAAGATGTCATTGGTAAAATCCGCGAAATGCTCGGTGTAACGGATTCCACAAAAGCCGCAGCCGGCACTATCCGCAACGAATTCGGCGTCGATATGATGGTGAACGTCGCTCACGCCTCCGACGGCCTGGAAGCGGCAGAATCCGAGATTAAGCGCTTCTTCAGTGATAGCGAAATCTTCGAATACTAAGAGAATTTCGGCCTAAAACCGCAAAATGAAAAAATAATGCAGTAGAGCGATCCTATTGCATTATTTTTAAATAATTGTTTAATGCCCCTAATGCAAAATCAAGCAGAGACAGCGCAGGCAAGCCCCTCCATTGCACTCACTCAGACAATAGAAGAGATTCGTGGCTTAGGAATAGAAGAAGCAATTGAAAAGCTACGGGGTGCGGCAAGATTGGGATTAAATATTTTATCGATGCTAAAGGAAAGACGTGTACCACAAAGTGCCAATATTTTCCCCGCCCCTGCCAAAAAATCCATTGCGCAAGTTGTGCACGGACTGAGCGTCATTCCCGGAGGACGCGACTATTTTGAAAGGAAATATAAACTTCTCAGAAATGAAGTAGATACTTGGATGAAAGAAGTGGGGCTGATTGTAGATGGAGACGCACCGGCGAATACCGGTAACGGAGCAGAGACTAAACCGGAGCAAGTGCCTGCCACAACAGCAAGAAAAATATCCGTGCAAACTGCCACAACGAGTGAGATACCCATTCCACTTCTCAATGAAACAGCCGTGAACGTGTCCACAACGCTGCCGGCAACACCTTTCATTTCAACTATAGAACTGGGCACTGCGAATACAACAACGAATGCAGAATCCAATTTGGAACAATGTATTGAGACTCTTGTAAAACAAGCCTATGCAGAAAAAAGATTGAATAAAGACGATCTGGAACCGCGTAAGAATAATCCCAATCCCCCCGTAGCTTTTCTCATCTTGCCAACAGGACGAGCGAAGGTCGCTCAGTTTGTGCATACATTGCGCGATATTCCAGGTGGCCGAGAAGCATTTATGCACATGTATCGGCTTCCGATTCAAATAGTAAGAGTGTGGCTTATTGACGAAAAACTGCCACATCAAGATTTAATGGAAACAACGCCCGATCCCATCGCAAGAGTAACAGATGCTCGTGGCATAGATAATCATGCACCTGTTGCAGGAACAGAACCCGCCGACACCGTTCCGCAGCATGGGAAAAATAATGGCGCACCGCAGAACGGGAATGGGCATGTACCAAAGACACCTGCGCCAAAGCCCGTACAAGACCTTCCTGCAAAACAAACGCGGCTCGATAAGCTGCTAGACACACCGCCGGGGGCAACTTCTCTTTCTCCTGCTCAAGCAATAAAAGACATACTCTCAAACGAAACACCCATTGAAACCCCGCATGCCGACATACTCAAAGAAGTAGGCATGATTATTGATGGCGATCCAAAAATGATGAAAATGTGGAAAAGAGTGTGTAAATACGCAGCCAATCCCAACATCAATATGCTTATCCGCGGCGAATCCGGATGCGGTAAAGAATTGGTCCCAAACGCTATTCATAAATTTGGATTTGCAGACAAAAAATTCGTCATCATCAACTGCGGCGCATTCAATCCTCAATTAATTGAAAGTGCATTCTTTGGACACGAAAGGGGGGCTTTCACCGGCGCAGATAAACAGCACATCGGCGCGTTTGAAGAAGCGGCAGGTGGAGTGATTGCATTGGATGAAATTGGAGATTTGGATATGCACCTGCAAGTAAAATTGCTGAGAGCCATTGAGAATAAAAAAATTCGGCGCGTGGGCGGCAACTGCGATATCTCCATCGGAAATATTAAAATCATCGCAACGACAAACCGAAAAATACCCACAATGGTGGAAATGGGCACATTCCGTCACGATCTCTATTTGCGCATAGCAGGAGCCGACATTTATCTGCCACCTCTGCGCGACAGAACAATGGAACATAAAACAGGACTTGTTACTCACTTCTTAAAAATTATTGCAGAGGCAAAGAAGATAAAATTAACCGCAGATGAGCATGCAATGCACGCCATGGCTTCCGTAAAATACATTGGAAATGTGCGAGAAATGAAAGCATTGATAGAAAAAGTGTACGAAGAAGCAAAAGCGCGAAATGCCACTGCGCCGCACATCACACTGATGGATGTCCTGGAGGCGGGTGAGTCGTCTCCCTCAGCTGCAAATTTTGAAGAAAGCAGTCACAGTGATGAAGCGACACACGGAAGGAAGAAATTCTTTCATAATGGAGTATTGAGTACCTACAAAGATTTAAATGATCCGGATCAAACGCATATCACTGTCGACCTCAGTCTCATTCAAGGAGATCCCTTGGATAAAAGGAGGGGAAGACTGGGAGATATGGTCGCAACTTTTGAAAAAATTGCAGTCTTCGATGCATTAAGACGATTTGAAGGGAACCAAAGTAAGGCGGCAATATATTTAGGAATCACGCGCGGAAAAGTGCGACAGATTATCGCAAATGAGGCCCCTCATGATGTTGGCCCAACCATGGAGGAATATTTGGGTGAAATGAAATTTACATTGGATTAAGATTTTAGTGACACCCGCACTCCCCACCTCCGCACTCGCACGCGTCTTTCCCCTGGCAACAGGTTTTCTTTTTTGTCAGGTCTTCCGGTAAATCCAACTTAAAACGCCCGTCACGGAAATCGATCGTTGCACCGCCAATGCTAAAGAGCGTGACCGGGGACGCAAAAATAGAAATACCGGGAACGTCTTCACAACCAAATGTGCGATCCGTATTGTCTGCTTTTTCCATAAGCTCCATGGAAAAGCCTCCGTTCGCATCCAATCCTACCCCCAACCCCCACCCCGCTTTCCCCTCCGCCTCCAGAATAGTTTTCAGTTGAAGTGCGGCATCTTTGGTAAGCGTAAGCATCTGCGGACGCACCGGCGTATCGTCAATCATCACGTTCAAATCCGTCACGAGATCGTTCAGGTCCTCAGAAGAAAAACCATGAGACATACATCCTTCTTCCAATGTTTCATATGCATTGGCACTGCAGCTAAAACAGCTCAGTCCGTATTGAGCCAACAGTGAAGCACTATCCGGAAGTAATGCCAAAATTTCCGCCACATTCATCGACTTATAAATAACCGGTCTCTCGTTTTTCGTCGGACTCTTCGGAATCCTCGGAATCTTCGTCGTTGCCTCTGGTTTTACGCTTCGTGCTGACATATGCTCAGTATAGCATGAAAAAATCCCGCCTTGCCGCCACCGTCATTCTCCCTATTCTCACGCTTTTGCTTGGTTTGCAGCTGGGACAGCAATTTGAACGCCAATCTATTCTGACGGTTCAATCGGCGCAGCAAGTAGAAGCAGGCAGCGGAACCGTCATCAGCGATCCGGAAAAAGAGGCAGACATCACGTTGCTCTGGACCTCGTGGAAACTCCTCATGTCCCACTACGTCCACCCGGAAGAATTAACGACGAACAAAATGGTGGAAGGAGCCATCCGCGGCATGGTTGCCTCCGTTGGAGATCCTTACACGCTCTACATGACCCCGAAAGAAAACACCGATTTTCGCGATATCCTCAGCGGTCACTTGGAAGGAATTGGCGCTGAGCTTTCGCTTAAAGACGGCAGCGTAGTTGTTGTAAACGCCATCAAAAATTCCCCCGCGGAAAAAGCGGGTCTTCTGCCCCAAGACATCATCATCACCGTCGATGGAAAGACGTTGCAAAACTTAACACTCGATCAAATCGTCGCGCTCATTCGCGGCAAAAAAGGAACGCCGGTCGTACTGACACTTCTAAGCAAGAACGATCTGGAGCCGCGCAACATCACTATTATTCGCGATCAAATCCAAGTTCCCAGCACCAAGTACGAAACAAAAACGACTGCAAACGGCCCCATCGGGCTTTTGACCATCCATGAATTCGGAGGTTCCACCATCCGCGAAATTCGCGAGATCCTTTCGAAAGTGCACGAAGGAACGGAAAAAGGATTGATTGTCGATTTACGTTTCAATGGCGGCGGATATCTGGATGGCGCGGTAGACCTTTCTTCCATGTTCTTAAAAACCGGAAAAGTCGTGACCGTTGCGGGTCGCGGAGAGGACACGGAAGTGCACAAGGTAAGCGGTAACCCCGTCCTACCGACGCTCCCTATGGTGGTACTCATTAACTCCGGCAGTGCGAGTGCATCGGAAATTTTTGCGGGCGCACTGAAAGACTATAAGCGCGCAACCATCATCGGCACGCAGAGCTTTGGAAAAGGCACGGTGCAGGAAGTCTTGGATCTTCCGGGTGGCAGCAGTCTGCGCGTCACCATTGCCCGCTGGCTAACCCCCAACGGAACGGATCTTGGAAAAGTGGGAATCGCACCGGACATTGTGGTGGATCGCACCGTTGAAGACGTTCGGGCGGATAAAGACCCGCAGCTCACGGCCGCACTCGAGTTCCTGACAACGGGGAAAGTGACCTCTGTTAAAACGGGGACGGGGACGACGAGTTATTAGTATTAGTTTCTAGTTTCTAGTTTATTCCTGGTGAACTACTAACCAGAAACTAGAAACCTAAACAAAAAAATATTTCCACTAGCCCAAAACTAAACTAAAACCCTATACTGAAAACCGTGCTAAGAATCCCCGCCTCTCTCGAGCAACGTCTGGCAGAGCTTTTCCCAAAAATCCGGGAACGAGAGAAGTTTGTGACGGATCTTTTGGAAGAAGCATTGACCGGAAAAGAACCTATGGATGAAACTCCTGACATGATCGGCGGCACTCTGCATCTTTTTTCAGACGGCGGATCACGCGGGAATCCCGGGCAAGCTGCCATTGCCGCAATTTTGGAAGACCCGCATCACGGAAAAGTACTCAAGGATTACAAAGCGCGTATTGGTATTGAGACCAATAATGTCGCAGAATATCGAGGGCTCATTGAAGGTTTAAAATTGGCAAAGCAGTACCAGCCAAACCGCCTTATTTGCCACTTGGATTCCGAGCTGGTCGTGAGGCAATTGAACGGCCAATACCAAGTAAAAATGCCGACGCTCAAAGTGTATTTCGACGAAGTGCAAGCACTGGCCGCAGAACTCCCCGATGTTGTCTTTACTCATATTCCGCGTGAAGATAACCATCGCGCCGATGCACTTGTGAATAAAGCGCTCGATGAAATGCCGGCACCGACCCACCCCCTGCACACGCAAACACAAACCATTCAACACACCATGTTCCCCGCACCCGCAAAGCAACCGCTGCGTCCGGGAGATGCCTACCGAGACAGCCTGCATCAACCGCGCGGATACTAAGAAGAAAAGCCAAAAAGAGCAAAACACTTCTTGGCAGAACACAGACACTTCGTCACAATGCGTCCGTGCTTTCCCGTCCCCTCCTCGGAATCGTCGGCGTCGTCGGAATCCTCGGAATCTTTCCCATATCCGCAGAAGCGGCAACCTTTAATCTGACCTACCACTACAAACATTTCCTCTACACCATCCCCGTTGCCAAACAGAAAGACTGGATGAGTCCGCAAGAAGTGTGGATGTATAACGGCAGAAAGATCACGCCGCCCCAGGAGCTCCGCGTCAACGGCGATCACCTGCCTGCATTACCCGCAGGCTTTCAAAAGAAAACCGAATCCACGTATAGCCGCAGCGCCATTGCGCGAAGTATCAATGATCTTGTTGCAAAAAATCTGAATAAGCCGACCGGAAAAGTAACCATAAGCAGATCCGCCAGCGGCGCCATTGTCTTTGATGGCGTGGGCTTTCCCGGAAGGACGGTAGACCTTGAAGGAGCAATCGATATGACCATAGAAGCCCTGAACACCGGAACGGCCGATATTATTCTTACGGTGGCCGAGGAACAACCGACTGTCGTCGTCACGGATCCGGAACTCGAGAAACAAGGCGTGAAGGAATTGGTCACCGTGGGTGAATCGGACTTCAGTCATTCGCCCAAAAACCGCCTGCACAATATCGCGGTCGGACTGAGCAAATTTCAGGGGCATCTTATCCCCAAAGACAGCATCTTCTCTTTCAATGAAACACTGGGGCCGGTCGATGGATCGACGGGGTACCTGCGAGAACTCGTCATCAAAGGAGATCAAACGGTTCCGGATTACGGCGGAGGACTGTGCCAAGTGAGTTCCACTGCGTACCGCGGCATTTGGGAATACGGATTTCCCATCACGCAGCGAAAAAATCACAGCTACATGGTGAACCACTATTCGCCGCAAGGAACGGACGCAACGGTCTACCCGGGCGTCATCGATATGCGTTTCAAAAATGATTCACCGGGCGCACTTGTCATGCAAACCTATGCAGAAAATGAGAAAGCGTATTTCCTTTATTACGGAACAAAAGACGCTCGCAAGGCCGATATTCTGGGACCTTTTACATGGGACCAGCGCTCACCGCCCGCAGACAAAACACAGCTCACCTTGGATTTGAAACCGGGTGAACGGAAGAAGGTGGGCGAACGCGTATCCGGCGCCCGCGTGGCATGGTTCCGCACCGTGGAACAAGACAATAAACAGAGCGCAGAAGGTTTCTATTCCATCTACTCCGCCCGACCGCTCTTCTATCTTGTGGGAACCGACAAATTACCGGCAGCCGGTTCGGGCAGCACTGCACCGGATGTATTTTTAGATGAATAAGAAAAAAGACTGCCGTTTCAACCTTCACATATTTCAACATTCGTCATTCGATATTCCCTCGGATTTCGTATTTCGAATTTCGAATTTCCGCCTCAGCGGCCCTACATTTCCGCAGCAATATCGCCTGCCTTGAGCGGCCTGTTTGTCTGATCCGTGACAATGAGTGACGCAAAGTGATCGATAATTCCCATAGGGTGAGACAGCCGACAAAGCGTATCGAGCGACGCCGTTTTTGTGACGGCTTCCAGAAAAATTTGTGCATCTTCCGGCAGTGCCGCAAAGCGCGGATCCTGATGACTGGATGGAAGCAAGCCCAACAAAAAAAGTAATCGAACGCTAAAAGCGGAAAGCGGATCGCAATCGTCGGATGGAGCGAGTGCCATGAACTGCAGAAGCAAATCGAACACGCGGGGGAGCGGCTCATCGTCTTGAGTCAGATTCAGGAGTAATTCAATCCCCCGTTCTAAACGCATGAAGGTATGAAAAGAGGAAAGATCAGTGGAAAGATTGGTCATGGGAACGGCAGCAGTCACGGTACTGCCGTGGTCACTCATGGAAAGCTGCAACGCCACATGTCGAAACGGCAGAATAGTTCCCCCCAACCGGCTGTTCATCTTTCGAACCCCTCGCGCCCGCGTTGCCATGCGTCCGCGCTCCTTCGTAAAAAGAATGCAAAATCGATCCGCATCGCCAATATCGACGGTACGCAGAATGACGGCATCGACGGCAAGAGTGCGGGGCATGACGCTATTGTACGGGTTTGAAAGTTTAAAGGTTAGAAGGTTTAAAGGAAACTTTTAAACCTGCAACTTTCAAACCTTTAAACAAATCCGAAGAATCCATCAGCTAAAAAACGCAACAGGCGATAACAGTTTCCTCCCCGCCCCCAAAAATGTTCCCACGTACGCAACGGCGGGCATCAAGCAAAGTTCAAGAATCACAATCCACGGGAAGGTAAATAGCATGAGCGGCTGCATTTCGGCAGAGAACGTACGAAACGGCGTTTGCATAGCCAGAGACGGCATAATGAAAGGCAGGATAGACACAATGGCTGCCACAATGCCGGTGGCAATAAGCGTTGCCGCAAGAAGCAAAATAGTAATCTCCGCAATGAACGGCAAAAGCACCGACATGGGAGATGCACCGAGCGTATTTTCCAAAAACAGTTCATCACCATGGGCACGAACGGTGCGGCTCACCAGTTCCAACACCACAAAAAGTAAGACGGCAAATGCAATGAAGATGAATACGAACGTAACGGAGCGAATAGCCGCGGTCACGGAAAGCAGCTCGCGCACCTGACGTTCCTGAGCCGTTGCAGTTGAAAGGAATGTGGGATTGATAACAGACTTCCATTGTCCCTGCTCTACAAACTGGCGGAAGGAATTGTAATAATCCAAAGATTTTAACGTGACGACAAATGTATCCGGAAAAGGATTTTCGAGTTTGTACTGATCCAAAAATGTCACGAGCTCCGGATCTTGTTTGCGCTGATCATTGTATGCCTGCTCACTGGTGACAAACGACACATTTTCCACCTCCGGATGCGCATGAACGGCTGCAAAGAAATTTTGAATTTGGAGATCTGTGGCAGTAGGGAGTACTTCCAAGCGCAATCCCGCCTGAGACGAAAGCAGTCTATTCACGCCATGCACCCCAAGCAGCATCACCATGAAAAGCTGCATAAGAATAAGAACGGCGCTCAACAGTGCGAGAGTCGTTCCCCAATTTCGCTCACGCCGCAGCAAAAGCAAACCGCGTCGCAGCCCCCGCCGAATACCGATGGATGAATCCACGCTCTTCCGCATGGATCTCAGTATAGAGCGCAGTTCATACCAAAGCTACAGACACGGAGATTGTTCGGTGTCTTTAAGAAAATAATTAAAAGTTATGAGTAAAGAGTTATGAGAATATGAGAGACACAAAAACCCTCATAACTCATTTCTCATATTCTCATAACCTTCGATCAAACCTGACGTATCTGCTCCTCAATTCTATCAATAGCCGCAATGCATTCATGCGC
The DNA here is from genome assembly GCA_964554785.1 of uncultured Candidatus Peribacteria bacterium. Taxonomy (GTDB): domain Bacteria; phylum Patescibacteriota; class Gracilibacteria; order Peribacterales; family Peribacteraceae; genus CALREJ01. Next base: position 14,048 of record CAZKPW010000006.1, read on the forward strand.
ACGCGCATTGCCGGGCTCCAAATCCAGCGCACGCAGAAAGAGCGCGCGCGCTTTCGAAAAATTCTTCAGGTCCAAATACGCAACGCCCAAATCGCAGAGTGTGAGTGTATTTTCAGAATCGAGATTCAGTGCACGTTCAAGCGTGACAATTCCTTGCGGGCGCTGGCCGCTCTGAAAAAGAACCCAACCCAAACATCGAAGAATTTCGGGGTTATTGGCTTTCAATTTGTTGGCTTCCTTCAAACGAATAAACGCTTCGGTCCACTTACTCTCTGCAGAAAGAAGAAATCCAAGAATATAATGACCCGTATAACTGGACGGATCCAAATCCACTGCTTGTTGTGCAGCAACCGCTGCGCGATCGAAACGTTCCAGACTGAGTTCATTGTCCGCAATTTCTTCCAATGCAGACACATTGGAAGGGTCTTCCAAAATTAAATCTTCCAAAATAAGAATGGCTTCCCGGTTTTTACCGGACATCTTTAGTTGCTCTGCCTTTTCAAGCCGCTCAAGCACATTGGGCGGAAGTTGACCGTTATCGCTCATACAGTGGGATTTTAGGCACAATATTCAGAAATACCAAGGACTTTTGCGAGAATTTAACGATCAAAATATTCCCGCATAATCCTCATCCGATCCATCATCATGCAATAAAAGACCCGATCGTTCTATAAATGGCATACGCACCCAAAACAACTGCAATGCTCATGATAGAACCAATCATTAAATCCTTCCCCCTTTGCTTGTAGTCCTCTTTGGCACCTGCCAAGACAATCATAAATGCTCCCACCAAAAACATGACCGTTGCAATGGTGGTAATGGTAGTCGCCAAGAAATCAATGACATTCAACACAATGGTTTGAAAATCAAAACTTGTTCCAATATTGACCGTCAATGTCCGCGGCGGTTCCTCTGCTGCGGCAAAAAACGGCAAAAGAGCACCAACGGCGGAAAAGACGGCAATGCGACGAGAAAAGAGACGCATGATTGCCCGATTATATCACAGATTTTCTGCATCCATACATTGCGTCGCGGGCATAATCACGCCTAAAATGCATGCTCCATGGAAGAAAGCCCTTTTGAGACACACGAATTGGCAGGTACGCGCGCAACAGATCCCGTGTCTGAACAACCGCGGAACGTAGAACGTATCTACAGGCGAAGTCCGCTCCCCAGTCGTCACACGTTGGCAGAACGCGTCTATGCATTTCGTGAATGGCTGCATCGTCGCGGAACACGCAGGCTTCTCCGAGACGGCGTACTGGCACTGGGCGGGTTTGTAATCCTCTATATGGCGTACCTCTGGTTCACGCTTCCGGATATCAGCAATCCGCAAAGTCTGGCAGCTGCACAGAGCTCTGTTATTTTGGATAGGAAAGGCGTGGAACTCTATCGTCTCTATAGCGATCAAGACCGTACGTATCTCCCGGGTGATCAAATTCCTGCATTCATGAAACAAGCGGTTGTCGCCATTGAAGATGCGCGTTTTTATGATCGCGGATGTATTGATGTCCGTGCGGTTGCAAGAGCGGTCTTTAGCTTCGGTCGCGGAGGAGGAGCATCCACGCTCACCAGACAGCTCGCGCGCAATGCGCTCGACTTGAAGCGTGAAAATCTCATCAACCGTAAAATTAAAGAAGTGATTTTGGGCTGCCAATTGGAAAGTCGTTACAGCAAAGACGATCTCCTAAACCTGTATCTCAACTGGATTCCTTTCGGGAAAAACGCGTACGGCATCGGGCTTGCGTCCAAAAAATTCTTCAATAAAGAAGCAAAAGATCTCACGCTTGCCGAAGCCGCTATTCTTGCGTCCCTCCCGCAAGCACCGAGTTATTATGACCCGTACGGCAAACACGTACGCACGACCGTGACACCCGATATTGAACTGAAAATCGCCGCAAAGAAAATCACCAATGCCAATCAAATTCCGGACGATGACTTCCTCATTGGACTCCTTGGTGCCAAGGTCGGAACGGGCGGCACGACCATCTATATAGGAGGACGCGTGGATCAGGTCCTCAAAAATATGGAAGACTTCGGATATATCAAACCCGAAGAGCACACAGAGGCACTGAAAGATATTCAGGCTATCGTCTTCCAACCCTCCCGCGAAAATATTCGCGCACCCCACTTTGTGTTGTGGGTAAAAAATCAGGTACAAGAACTTCTGACCGGCGGTGCTGAAGACGGTATTCTGGATCAAGGCGGACTCACCATTGAAACCACGCTCGACTGGGATATGCAGCAAGCAGCGGAAAAAGCGGTCACAAAAAATGCCGCCGATATCGCGCGTATTTATGGAGCCAATAATATCTCGCTTGTGTCCGTGGAAACGAATACCAACAATATTTTGGCATACATTGGAAATACCGATTACAACGACACAACACACGGCGGAAAAGTAGATATGGCACAGGCACCGCGCCAACCAGGCTCCAGCTTCAAACCCATTGTCTACGGCGAAGCATTCGAAAAAGGCTACAGCCCATCCACCATTCTGTACGATGTCCCGACCAAAATAGGCACCGATGAACCGCAAAACTTTGACGGCAAATTCTGGGGACTCTTAAACGTTCGTCGCGCGCTGAACGGTTCCAGAAATATTCCGGCAGCCAAAGCATTCTTCTTGGCGGGTGGCGAAGACAACGTCCTCGAATTTGCAGCACGACTGGGAATTACCGATCCTGCAGAAGAAAAGAAAACGCGCGTTGGAAGCGGTGGGACCGCCTACGAATACGGTTGGCCGCTGGCGCTCGGCGCCGCAGAAACGCCACTCGTCCAAATGGTGCAGGGCTATGCGACCTACGCCAATGGAGGTATTCAAAAACCACTTGTCTCCATTGTGCGTATTAAGGATCGTCGCGGAAATATTCTGTATGACGCGACCGCGCAGGATCAAGGAGTACAAGCTATCGACGCACGCATTGCCTACTTGGTGACTGCTACTCTGAGTGATACCTCCTCTCGTCCCAATGAATTCTGGCAAAACATTCTGAATGTTCCGGGCTACCAGACCGCTACCAAAACAGGAACCAGTAACAAGTGTATGGCCCGCGCCGACAGCGGCAACTGTACAGACCGCAAACCGTCCGATCTCTGGACGCTTGGGTACACGCCAAACATTGTCACCGGTGTCTGGATGGGCAATGCCGATTCTTCCGCGCTCTCCGAAAAAGCAGAGTCCCTCTCTCAAGTCTCCCCCATCTGGCAGGACTACATGATCCGCGCGCATAAATTACTGGAGAATCCAAAGACAAGTTTCTCCATGCCATCGGGCGTGGTGCAGGCGCAAATTTCCACGCTCTCCGGAGAGCTCCCGACCGAATGTACGCCCATTGCCAACAGGCAGACCGACATTTTCTTGCAGGAACATGCGCCCAATAAACCGGACTCTGCTTGCGTACAACTCTTGGTTGATAAAGTTACAGGCCTCCTTGCGTCCGACGATTGTCCTGCAGAAGCAACCGAGATGCGCAGCTTCCTTAGCCCCAAGAGCGTTCTCTCCGAGCGTTTCCCTGACTGGAATAAAGCAGTCCAAACATGGGCACAAAATCAGATGAAGGGCTATGACCCGCTCACAAATTCCATGTCCGGTTCCGTGCTTCCCTTACCTCTGGCACCGACCGAAAAATGTTCATTGGCCCTCACACCCGGTCGCTTGGTGAAGCCCACTGTATCGCTCACATTCCCAAGCAGCGGAGACTCCGCTCCTTACCCCGCCTTCCAGCCTACCTTCAGTTACGACGTAGGCTCCAAGCTACGTTCTGTCGAATTCTTTGTAGACGGGAAATCCGTCGGAAGCGCTACACAGTCTCCGTTCAATGCTCCTATCCGCGTACCGCGTACCATCAGCGAAAACGGATCGCATACACTGAAAATCATCATCACCGACGAGTACTACAACACCGCATCGGACGAAGTGAGCTTTACCTTCGGCACCAGCAACGGAGGCCCCAGCATCCGCTTCATCGACCCCTCCGGACCCACCACCCTTAAAACCGGCGAAGACCTGACCATGAGTGTGAACGCCTCTGCACCGGCTGGTATTAAGTACGTGGAGTTCTTCCTAAACAATCAACTCCTCACCACCAAACCATCCGCCCCCTATAGCCTTACCTACACGGTCACATTGCCGGCAGGTTCGTACACGCTGGAAGCAGTGGCGACGGATTTCTCGGGGAAGAAAATGCAGGATGAGGTGGAGGTGGAAGTGATGGAATAATCCCCCTCCCTTTTGCCACTCGGTTACCAGTTACCTGTTATCTGTTATCAGAATGAAAAGAGAAAGTTCCGCTTTACAATTGCTTTAACAATTGTAAACGCCCGTGGCCGGAGTCCGTTCAGGGGGGTGAGGGGGTCAGTGGTGAATGCGCTTGAACGGACCGCATTTTTTGGTTCCTTTTTGTTGCGGAGACAAAAAGGGACGCCCGCCTGGCAAGGCCCCCCGAAGGGAAGCTATCTTAAAAGCAACCACTCACATTTACACTGTAATCTCCGCATTCGTATACACCTGCGACACATCATCATCCTCTTCAATCACATCCATAAAGTGCATGACTTTTCCTGCAGTCTCTTCATCACTCACAACCGTTTTCTGCGTCGGCACATACTGCAACCCGGCGGTGTCGATACTGTATCCATTTGTCTTCAAAAAATCGCGCACCTGGCTCCAGTTCGTCATGTCGGTTGTCACAGTCAACATGTCATCATCGACATTAATGTCTTCGGCACCAAAATCGATAAGCTCCAACTCCATTTCCTCAAGCGCCTTCACCGTTCCCTTCTCTGGCTTGCTGGCTGTTACCACGCCCTTGCGACCAAACATCCACAGCACCGATCCGCCGTCTGCGAAACTTCCGCCGTTTTTACTGATGGCAGTTTTCAAATTACTCAGCGTGCGATTGGTATTATCGGTTAAACACTCAATCAAAAATGCCGTCCCACCCGGACCCATGGCTGCGTAGACAATTTCTTCCATTTTATTGCCCTTCAATTCTCCGCTTCCCTTTTTAATAGCGCGTTCAATGTTTGCGTTCGGGACACTGTCCGCCTTCGCGTTATCGACAGCAGTGCGGAGTGATGGATTCATCGACAGTTCTCCACCACGTTGTGCCGCAATTTCAATCAACTTTGCGTGACGTGTGAAGACCTTGCCGCGCTTTGCATCGGCAGCGCCTTTTTTAACGCGGATGTTGTGCCATTTAGAATGTCCTGACATAGAACAGGTAAGAAGAAAATCAGAAGATAATGTTAGGCAATCTCGGCGTAGTTCGCAAACGAAGCCGGATGCCATTTGGAGTGACCGGACATAGGAGAGAAGGTTAGGAAATAGCTTCGTTAGCTGGGTTAGAGTTACCGTTCTGATGATGACTGGAACGGATTTTGCATCTTTCTGAAGCCAAAAACAATATGGAGAAACTTTATTGAGTAGGATAGGAAATAGCTTCGTTAGCTTCATTAGGTGAGAATAATGACATGAATACAATCATCAATACATCTCCACATGTCATACATTCTTATAAAGATTTAATAGTTTGGCAAAAATCTATGGATCTTGTGACAGAAATATATGCAGTCACTGGAAAATTTCCAGCAGATGAACGCTTTGGACTTACTTCACAAATGCGCAGAGCTGCAGTATCTATTCCATCAAATATCGCAGAAGGAAGACGGCGTGGCTCAAAGAAAGAATATGCACAATTTTTGAGAATCTCATACGGATCTGGCTCTGAACTTGAAACTCAAATTGAGATTTCTAAAAGATTGTTTTTCACAGAAGAGAATAGATACGAAAAAGCAGATATATTACTAAATGAAGTTATGCGAATGCTTCAGACAATAATTAAAAAGCTCCAACCCGAACAATAAAAAAATAGCTCCATCCGACTCCGAAGAGTCCTAATGAAGCCATCTTCCTAACGAAGCTATTTCCTAATTACTTACGGTAAGCGAGCATTCCCATAAATCTCGCGCGTTCGACACCCTGCTTGAGCATCTTCTGGTGACGAAGACAGACTCCGCTGTAGTAACGCTTGCGGATGTTTCCGAAATAATCGATGAACGGCTTCATGATGGGATAGTCTTTGTAATCGATGTATCCGACTTCTTTGTCGCAAAATCCACACTTCTTCAGGCGTGGATCGGAACGGTTGTTATTCTGCTGGCGGGCCATAATTTTAAGGGTAAGGGTTGAGGTAAAGGGGTAGGGGCGACGCGTTGCGACGCCTTTATAAAGAATTACATGTTGAGGTCCTTATCGGAGATCAACTTATCGAGCTCCTGAGTAATAGCTGCGCCGGACATAGGGGAGACTTTCTTCACTTCTGTCTTCTCTTCTTTCTTGTTCTGGCGAGCAGCCTTTTCAACAACCTGCTTCTTCAAGCGCTCTTCCTTGTCCTGACTTGCCTTCTCCTGCATCAGTTTTTCCTGATCCTTCCACTTCGTGTAGTTATCGGCATAGGGAACAATCTGATAATTCTTAGGCGGCTTCACAATCATGTGGCGGAGCATGCCTTTCAAAATACGGAGTTCGAGGTCAACGTCCTTCACCTTGGAAGGGTCCATGTTGTAGTAATAGATGATGAAGGTTCCTTCTGTGTAGCCTCCAATCTTGTACGCAAGACCGCGGCGTCCCCAGACGTCTTTCATCAACTGTTCGCCACCGGCGTTTGCAAAAATTTCTTCGACGCTCTTGCGGAGCTCCGTTTCCTCCTTCTGGTTCATAGGATACGGATAGAGGACCGCAATCTCGTAGATACGCGGTTCATTGTCTTCGTCCAGTTCCATAACTGGGGCTGCCTTCTTTTTGGCAAGTTCCTTCAATGTAGCCATAGAATTCGTGGGTAAATCCAACTCCTAAAATGGGTTGGAGAATTAATGGAAACGCGAGAATAGTCATAATAGAGCATAACGTCAAGAAGAATGTGCATTCTCCTATTCGAATAACGGAATAATGGAATAACCGAATAACGGGACATTTAAAAAGGATTCCAATCCGTTATTCCGATCTCCGTTACTCCGTTATTCGTCACAACGCCGAAGCCGTAAACGTCACCGTCGTCTCATACAGCCCGTTTGGCTGAATAGCCTGCGCCCCTACTTCCGTGCGGAACTGAAAGATTTGATTCGAACCCGTGACCGATGTCCGAGATGTACGAGAAACAACGGTGTAGCTACCCGTCCCTACATTGAGCCATTTATCTGTCACATTATCCGTCCCCCACTTCACATCAGTGTCGTCACTGCTGGAACGCAAGCGCGCGCCCCAACGCGCCTCGACTACTCCTACAGACCACGTTTGTGGAGTTCCTTCAATAGCAGGGGCAAAAGGCCGAATGCGATCGCTATGAGGCGGCGTCGTTGAAATAAGCGATCCGGTATTCACGCCTCCGCTTCCGGTTCGCACCTGCCATGCAAGTGCATATCCGGCATCGTTATCGGTAATGACCATACACGTTCCCGACCCAGTAACTCGACCAGTAAAGGTAATGGTTCCCATGTCGACAGACGATCCGCAGGTCATCGCCAAATATGTCCCTCCTTCTGGCTGTCGGTACCCCGCATTCATGTCATAATTGGAGGATCGGCCAAATCCGATATTCGATTCGCCAATAGTATCGTCGAGGAGATAATTTGTGGAATGTGCCTTGTCCCCGCCCCCGCTACTTACAACGTCACTGGGGATTTGATAGTTCGATGTTTTGGCTCTCTGAAGCTGTTGCGCGTGGGCCTGCATCACAATCATTCCAACGCCGAAGATGACCGCAAGAGTCCGTCGCACGGCTGACAGTATAGGGTTCTATTTATGATTCTTGCTAGGGCTTGGGGATGATTATTGAAGAAAACAGATAAATACTGTTGACGCCTCTTTTTTCGCTGGTAGGATGACTCCACTCTGCGCTCTTTGAGGTGGTTTTCCCATTACGAAGCAGTGACGAGATTGTTTTGTTGGCTCATTCACAACATCGTGTAGTAGAGAGATGTGTTTGTCACTTTATAAGACGCAAGTCTTATCTGGTGCACAACCCAATATTCTTTGAATATATAGTGAGGAGTCACTCAAAATACTCAAGTGTAGAGTCACTTAAAAAACTCATACTACAGTGATCACTCGATCATGTAGCCATTATCATTATCTTTATAGATGACCCCAAGAGATCGTTCGACAAGAATGATGCTACTCGAAGGGAATCTTTCGAAGAGTTTGATCCTGGCTCAGAGTGAACGCTGGCGGTGCGCCTAAAACATGCAAGTCGAGTGGGTTTAGACCCACGGCAAACGGCTGAGTAACACATGGGTACCTTCCCCGAACTCAGGGATATCCCGCCGAAAGGCGGAGTAATACCGGATAGTCCCGCAAGGGTAAAGATTTATCGGTTCGGGAGGGGCCTGTGCCCTATCAGCTAGTTGGTAAGGTAATGGCTTACCAAGGCAATGACGGGTAGCTGGATTGAGAGATCGACCAGCCAGAATGGGACTGAGAACGGCCCATACTCCTACGGGAGGCAGCAGTTAGGAATCTTCCACAATGGGCGAAAGCCTGATGGAGCGACACCGCGTGAAGGATGAAGCCCTTACGGGTGTAAACTTCTGTTCTGAGGGACGAAATTTTTGACGGTACCTCAGGAGAAAGCACCGGCTAATTCTGTGCCAGCAGCCGCGGTAAGACAGAAGGTGCAAG
>CAZKPW010000007.1:0-11603 GCA_964554785.1 uncultured Candidatus Peribacteria bacterium
CGCTGCCGTTTTCTTGCGCTTTTTTAAGATCGCTTAAAATATGCCCGATGGTATTACCCGGTTTCATATGCAACAGCTCCATAATCTGATCGCCGGTCAGGAGTAATTGTACCGGTCGCGGGTGTTTATCCAGGAAGGCATTTTCATCGGCAATAATACGATGGTAGAGATCGAATGTTGATGGCGTTGTTCCTGCAACATCTAAGTAAAATAATTTGAGGAGATCCGGGAACCACGGATGAAAATACCAGTGTGCTTTGCGTTCGTCGCTCATGTCAAAAAATGATCCCATCATCATATGATGTTCAATGATCCAACTGATTTTTTCGATACGCTTTTTAGGCATCTTCAAACGCGTGAGTACAGTTTCGGCAATCTTTGCAGAGGCACTCGCATGTTCATTGAAATGAATGCGTTCTTCGAGTGAAAAGGTGTTGACCTTTCCTGCATCATGAAAGAGCGTCGCAAGCCGTACGTCGATGTCATCTTCATCTCTGAATGCGTTCAGGCATTGCATTGTATGATTCCATACGTCTCCTTCGTGATGATATATGGCAGGCTGCGGCACGCCTTTGCAGGCATGTAGTTCCGGGAGGAAATAGTTGAGGATGCCCAGTTCCCACATGTCTTCAAAGGCGATGGCCGGATGCGGACCCATCAGCATTTTTTCTATTTCTTCCAATTGTCTGTTGCCAGAGAGTGCTTCTATTAATGCCGCTTGTTCCTGCAGAGCTCTATACGTTTCCGGATGATATTGTCCGCCCAGTAATGCGCGGAAACGCACGCAGCGCAGCAGTCGCAGAGCGTCGTGTTTTATGCGCGTTGCGGGGTCACCTATAAAACGAATGAGCTTTTCTTTTAAATCCGCCTCGCCGTCAAAAGGGTCATACAGTTCGCGGCTGACGGGATGAAAATAGAGGGCATTGATGGTGAAATCGCGACGGATGGCATCGGCGTTTCTGTTGCTGAATACAATGGATTCCGGATGTCTGCCGTCCGATGCTTCGTCGTCTTCGCGGAAAGTCGTGACTTCAAATGCATCCCTTCCTATAGGGATGCGCGCACTTCCCGGCACGTGCGGAATGAGGACGGTTTTTGGGAATACTTTCTGCATGTCTTCCGGCGTAGCGGATGTGGCGATATCGATATCTGTTGGAATTTTTCCTGTTAACATATCGCGTACGCATCCTCCCACCCACCACGCATCAAATCCGGCATCGGTCAGCTGCTCTACAATTTTGTAGGCATGTTCGCCGTAGGGCGTTGCGAGCGTTTGATCGATGATCTCTTTCGTCAGGGGCATGCAACTATCTTAATGGAGAATTGAGGATTGAGAATGGAGAATTATCTGTTCGTAGAATGCTCAAAAAATCAGAAGAAAAGTTCCATAATTCTCCATCCTCCATTCTTCATTCTCAATTTTGTCATTTTTCTGATAACCTCTCTTCATTTCACAATTGTTTTTCTTCTATGTCTTTGTATATAGCAACCCCCGGCGTTCCCCTCTCCGCTCCCAAAGGCAGCGGCACCATTGAAGGAATCGAATATGCACAATCACTCGGGATTGAAGCCATGGAGATGGAATGGGTGCAGTCCACGCCGAAGAATCCGGATCATGTGGCGGAAGTGGCGGAGATGGCAAAGAAGTGCGGCTTTGCACTCACGGTGCATGGATCGTATTTCATTAACCTTTGTGCGGACGATCCCGAAAAATTGGAAGCCAGCAAGCAGCGTATTATTGGCGCATTGAGTATGGCACAGATTGCCGGTGCGGTGTCCGTGTGTGTGCATCCTGCTTTTTACCAAGGGAAAACATCAGAAGTGGCGCTGGAATGTGTGCGCAGAGCAACGGACGATATTCTGAAATTCAAACAGAAACTTTTCCCCGATGTGAATTTGGCCTATGAAACAATGGGCAAACAGACGCAATTTGGAACGCTCGAAGAAGTGCTCACTGTCAGCAAAGAATTCGATCTCTATCCCTGTGTTGATATTTCCCACATGCACGCGCGCGCGAATGGCGGGATGAATTCGGAAGCTGAATGGAAACAGATGCTCGATACCTACGAAGAGTATTTGGGAAAAGACGCATTGAAAACCGTACATTTTCATCTCTCCGGTATTCTCTATAGCGAGAAAGGCGAACGGAAACATTTGCCTATGGATGAAGCGGAATTCAAATGGCGCGACTATATGCAGATGCTGAAGAAGCGAAAAGTCGGTGGCGTTCTTGTGTGTGAATCGCCCTTGATGGAAAAGGATACCTTGCTTATTCAGGAGTATTATCGCGGATTGTAATTTGTTGCCGCGGTAAGTTTGCTAGGATGCGTACATTCACGTATTCCCCTCTTTTTGTATGAATATTGCTATCAATGGATTCGGACGTATTGGACGACAGGCGCTGCGCATCATTTTGGATAAGCACCCGGATATCAATGTCGTGCTCATTAATGATTTAACCGATACGGCGACGCTCGCGCATCTTTTTGAATTCGATAGCAGCTACGGAATTTATGCAGGAGGAGATGTGTCCTCTACGGAAGACAGCATAGTCATTAAAGGAAAGTCGATCAAAATTACCGCCAGCAAAGATCCTGCCACTCTCCCGCACAAAGATTTGAATGTCGATGTCGTTCTTGAATGCACCGGTCGCTTTACCAAGCGTGAAGATGCGGCATTGCATTTGAAAGCAGGCGCCAAGAAAGTGATTATTTCCGCACCCTGTAAGGACAAAGCTGATGCGACGATTTGTATGGGAGTGAATGAAAGTGTGTACGACGGCGCAACTATGCATGTCATCAGTAATGCATCTTGCACTACGAACTGTTTGGCACCGATGATGAAAGTGCTCAACGATAGTTTTGGTGTTCAGAACGGATTCATGACAACCATCCACAGTTACACGAATGATCAAAACCTGCTGGATCTCCCCCACTCCGATTTGCGTCGTGCACGCGCTGCAGCTATCAATATTGTTCCCACAAGCACAGGAGCTGCGAAAGCAATTGGTCTCGTGATCCCGGAACTCCAGGGCAAGATGAATGGTATTGCGGTGCGTGTGCCGACTCCCACAGGAAGTTTAAACGATGTGACTATCACTACCGAGAAAGAAGTGAGCGTAGAGGCAATCAATAAAGCCTTCGAAGCCGCCGCGGCATCAGGACCTTTGAAGGGCATCCTCCGTGTCGAGAACCGCCCCATTGTTTCCCATGATATCGTTGGGGACAGTCATAGCTGTATTGTTGATTCTGCACTCACACAAGTCATGGGGAAGAACCTTGCAAAGGTCTTCGCTTGGTACGACAACGAGTGGGGCTACAGCAACAGAATTGTTGAGCTTGCTAAATATATCGGGCGCAGCATTTGATCCAAGCCTTGTTTTAGCGTCGTAAATTTTTGCCATCAGCGGTCCGTTTGATTGAGCGCAAAACCAAAAAGCATGCTCTGCCTCTTCTTGGTTTCCAATTTCCAGGTAACAACAACCAAGAAGGAAATCTAAAACGTGCGTAACATCGGCAGGGTATTTTGAGTGAATGGCTTTTATAACACCGATAAGATCTTCCCATTGCCTGTTTTCTAAAAATGGCTTGATGGTAGCGTGTACTCTGAATAGTAGATCCTGATTTACATCAATTAATTCTGTTTCTGCGTTCATTAATGTCCATGCAAATGTTGATTGAATATAATGGAATTCTTTTGGCGTTACGGACATACTTTCTATCGCGATACCAGTTTCCTTCTCAGATGCAGGATTCACAGTTCGTTCATTCTTTGTAGATTGCTTGTTTGCAAAATTTAGATTTGCCGCTTTTTGTTTACAGTTATCTTTTGTAAATCTTTCTGTGCCGAATCTATCTCTCATTGCCTTTGCGATTTTTTCACTATGGTGATGCCGGCCTTTTGCCATGCGCTGTTGGGAACGGATTTTTAAAAAATATTCCAGTTCTTCATCCGAGAATACTACGTGTCCTGCGTTTCTCTGATACAACTCGCGACCAGCCTTCGATTCTTTCATCGATCTTGTTGTATATGCTCTTTCCAATATTTCTTTATCTACCACTGCTCTTATTTCCAGTGGAACGGTGACATTGATCACTTCTCTGACTATCTGCATGCGCGTTCCGACTTTTATAGAGTCAGGTAAATGCAGCGATCCATTCATACGTTTTTCAATGTCCTTGGCTGGTAATTTTTCTTCTAAAAAAATTCGCTTAATTTCGTCGCGCACCGTTTCATCAGATAAAAGTCTGATCACTTCACTTCTTTTTATGCCATTGCCGAGAGTTGTTCGTATTGCGGAAAGAGGAACCTCTTCCTCATGAATGTGTTCCATGCTTGACAATTTATAATATAACACGATTAAAGTAAATTGGTCTTCCTTTAAAAAAGGCGACCGAAGTCGCCTTTCTGTGACTTTTCCTGTGTTTACTCTTTCTTTTCATCAACCACATCTGCGTCCACCACCTCCGCATCTACCACATCTTCCTTCGGCTTCTCGCCTCCGGATTGTGCTGCTGCTTCCGCCTTCTGCGCTTCCTCGTAAATCAGTTTTCCAATTTCTTGAGCAGAGACCGCCAAGTCTTCCGTTGCTTTTTTGATGTCTTCTGCAGGCGTGTCTTCTTTCTTCAGAAGTTCGCGCAGTGTGTTCATCTTTTCATTCACGGTCTTCTTGGTTTCATCCTGAATTTTTGCATCGTGTTCGCGGAGTTGCTTTTCCAGGTTGAAGATCATGGAGTCGGCCGTATTGCGCGTATCAATTTCCTCACGCTTCTTTTTATCTTCCTCTGCGTGCAGTTCTGCGTCTTTTCGCATCTTCTCCACTTCTTCTTTGCTGAGTCCTGTGGAACCTTGGATAGTAATGTGCTGCTCTTTGCCGGTTCCTTTGTCTTTCGCTTTCACGTTCAGGATACCGTTGCTGTCCAAATCGAGTGAGACTTCAATCTGCGGCATACCGCGCGGTGCGGGTGGAATGCCATCAAGAATAAAACGCCCGAGGGATTTATTGTCGCGTGCGAGTTCGCGCTCTCCTTGCGTAATGTGAATTTCCACGGACGGCTGATTATCCGCTGCAGTCGAGAAGATCTGGCTCTTTGAAGTCGGGATCTTCGTGTTGCGCTCAATAAGCTTGGTCGCAATGCCACCCATTGTTTCAATACCAAAGCTGAGCGGGGTCACGTCTACCAGCACAATATCTTTATTGATATCGCCTCCCAGCACACCGGCTTGGACCGCGGCACCGATTGCCACCACTTCGTCCGGGTTTACACCTTTGTGCGGTTCACGTCCGAAAATCTCTTTCACTTTTTCAATCACTTTTGGCATGCGCGTCATTCCTCCCACCAGCACCACTTCCTGAATATCGGACTTCGAAACCTTCGCATCTTTCATTGCTTTCATACACGGCTCGATTGTTTTTTCGATGAGGTCGGCAACAAGTGACTCCAGCTTTGCGCGGGAGAGTTTCATCATCAAATGTTTGGGGCCGCTTGCGTCTGCCGTAATAAACGGCAGGTTGATCTCTGTCTCCATAGAGGAAGACAATTCGATCTTCGCTTTTTCTGCAGATTCCTTCAGGCGCTGAATCGCGATTTTGTCGCTACTCAAATCTACGCCACTTTCCTTTTTAAACTCGGCAAGAATCCATTCAATAATCACTTGGTCAAAGTCATCTCCTCCCAAGTGCGTGTCACCGTTGGTGGCAAGGACTTCAAACACGCCGTCTCCCATTTCCAGGACGGACACGTCGAAGGTTCCTCCTCCAAGGTCGTACACCACAATCTTTTCATCCTTTCCTTTATCCAGTCCGTAGGCGAGTGCGGCTGCAGTCGGTTCATTAATAATGCGCACGACTTCCAGTCCGGCAATTTGTCCTGCTTCCTTTGTAGCTTGGCGCTGAGAGTCATCGAAGTAGGCGGGAACCGTAATAACCGCTTTATCGACTTTTGTTCCAAGGAACGCTTCTGCGTCTGCTTTCAATTTCTGCAGCACCTTTGCGCTGATTTCCTGTGGGAGCATTTCTTTACCGTTCACCGTAATCATCGCGCGGCCTTCTTTGCCTGCCTTCACTTCAAACGGCATATTGCCGGCTTCGTTTTTTACTTCGTCGTGGCGGTGTCCAATAAAACGCTTCGCGGAGAAAATTGTATTCTTCGGGTTCGTGACTGCTTGGCGCTTTGCGGATACTCCCACCAGCACTTCGTTGTCTTTAAAAGCAACGACGGATGGCGTGGTGCGGTTTCCTTCGGAGTTTGGGATGACAACCGGTTCACCTCCTTCAATCACCGCGACACAGGAGTTCGTTGTTCCAAGATCGATACCAATAATCTTGCTCATAGGAGTGGAATGTAGAATGTAAAATGAAAAATGTAGAATGGACGATGTTTATCACTCGCAAGTTTAGAGTGACAGTTTTCCTTCGTCAATAGAATGAGAGAGAAATGTAGAATGTAGAAAGTAAAATGTAAAATGACCTTTTTTCTGTATTTGACTAAACATTAAAAATATATAAATATTATATATATGGCTGGACCAAATGTAGTACAGGAAAAATCGTATCAATTTTCTTTAAAAGTGGTTCAGTTTTGTAGATTTTTGATAGAAGAAAAGAAGGAATATATTTTAAGTAAGCAATATTGCAGATCTGGAACAAGTATCGGGGCAAATATCGAAGAAGGAATCCATGCTCCAACAAAGAAGGACTTTATTCATAAGCTGTCTATTTCTCTAAAAGAAGCACACGAAAGTCGTTATTGGCTGCGTTTGATTATGGATTCAGGATATTCGCAATCAAAAGAAAGTGTTGTGGCGGATCTTTTATTAGAAAATAATGAGCTTATTGCATTGTTAACAGCTATAATCAAAAGCTCACGTATAAATCTTGATTAATGCTATCCATTTTACATTCTAAATTTTACATTTTACATTCCGATACATGTTTTTAGATGAAGCCAAAATTGAAGTCTTCGGCGGAGATGGTGGACGCGGCTGTGTAGCCTGGCGTCGGGAAAAATATGTCGCAAAAGGCGGCCCCGATGGCGGAAACGGCGGACGCGGAGGCAATGTGATTTTTGAAGCGAATCCGAATACGGATACCTTAAGCGATTACGCATCCCGCAAGAAATTCGAAGCAGACGAAGGAACCATGGGAGGCGGTGGAAACCGTGCCGGCGCTGCAGCGGATGATTTGGTGCTTTTTGTCCCACCCGGAACCACCATTACAGAAATTGATGAAGAAGATCCTACGAAGCGCACTGTTCTTGGAGATTTGCGTAACGTGGGCGATAGACTCACTGTCGCATCCGGCGGTCGCGGTGGATTTGGAAACGGACATTTCCTCAGCTCTACGCGCCAGCGTCCGGATTTCGCAGAACTCGGCGAACCGGGTGAACATAGAAAACTTATTCTCGAACTCAAACTTGTTGCAGACGTGGGAATCATCGGATACCCCAGCGTCGGAAAATCCACGCTTATTTCTGTCATTAGTGCCGCACGCCCAAAAATTGCCGCGTATCCGTTTACAACTCTTATCCCAAACCTGGGAGTCGTGAACGTGGGAGCGGGGTCCGATTCCTTGGGAGGTCGTTCGTATGTCGTGTGCGATATTCCGGGTTTGATTGAAGGCGCCAGCGAAGGAAAGGGGCTTGGCGATAAATTCTTGAAACACATTGAACGTTGCGGAGTTCTTCTTCATCTTCTTGATATCAGCAGAGCATTGGAAGAAGGCAATACGGTGTCCGTGCAGAAATTGGTCGATGACTACAAGGCTATTCGTAAAGAATTGCATGCGTATTCAGCAACACTCGAAGATAAACGCGAGCTTATACTTCTGAATAAAAGCGATCTTATAGAAGATACTGCGTCTCTTGAAAAAGAACTCGCGAAGCATGGCATTGAAGTATTCCTCAGTATTTCCGCTGCAACCCGCGGACATGTCGATGAACTCACCGCAAAGCTTTTGCCCATCGTTCTGGAAGAACGTAACAAGCGCCAGCAATTGGTAGAAGATACCGATGAAAAACTTGCCAATGAGCTAACAGTGCTCAAGCCGCAGCAGGAATCCATTAAAATGGGTGCGTATCATATGGAGAAAATCCCGGACGGTCCTGTGCGCGTGACCGGCAAGCGTTTGGAGCAATTCACGAAGATGACGAACTTTGACTCCGGCGGAGCAGTCGAACGCTTCCGCGATGTGTTGGATAGAATCGGGTTCATGAAAGCGCTCAAGCAATATAGAAAGGAAGAAGGGGTGGAAGTCTATATTGGCGATATCCGTGTGGACGAGCATTTCTAAGCAGAACGAAAGTATGAATGACGGCAACTCTTTTGGTTTGTAAAATTTCTTGCATAAAGATGTTTTAGGATTACATTGTGGTGCTATGTTTACTTCTAAAGAAAAAGTATTTCAGGCAATGGGTGTGGTGAATGATCTGGATCCAACGCCGTTGATTGAGAAAATCAGAAATGAAAAAGACACAGAGATTTCACAAAGAACACCTCTCCCCGTAGGGTTAAGAACTTCTTTCATGAATCTGTATCAGTCCATTATTGTCCCCGACGCTTTTATAAAAGGATGTGATATATCCGATCCTTCGGGCGAAATTGCATCTTTTCTGACAGGACAAAAGGATCACTTTTCTTCTGTAAAAGCTAAACATCAAGATATGAAGGAAGTGATGTATTTAAAAAAGGAGACTGTGAAAACAAAAATTGGTTTTCAAAGATCACTTACAGATATCCAGGGTTTTGCAGAACGTTCTTGGGAAGATGATTCCGGTTCTTATATTAATAAAGACCATTTAGATGCCATTACAAGACTCGATTCCCTTTTGCTTTCTTTGGATGTAAGAAACGCGGTTGCGAGGGCATTCGTTCCTCTTTCAGCAAAAGAGTGCGCTGTTATTCGTTATCCTTCAAGACTGCACCCCTCAAGTATCGACGGCCAGGAAGGGCCTACTCTTCAAGAGGCTTTTATGACTTTTTGTACAGTGTATGAAACATTTCCCTTTAAAAAACAGATTTTGAACGATGCATTGGAATATGTAGAAATGGCTGAGGAAGATGAAGAGGAGAGAAATCTGGGCATGAGGACATTTTTGACAGAGTTTTCAAAAATGATCACTGTACAGGGCTCGTAAAAGAGTAAATCGTCCCTTCTCCCGAGCGGTCGCCTTTGCTATAGTCTCCCGGCTAACCACACAGAGACGCTTTTACCTTTGGCCAGGTAGCTCAGTGGTAGAGCACTCGCCTGAAGAGCGAGGTGTCGCCAGTTCGATCCTGGCCCTGGCCACCATTCGACTCGCCCTCGCTACGCGAGAGGCTTGCTCATGGTCCTCCGCTCCGCTTCGGGCCATTTGAGTTTTTTAAGATGCGAGGCGAATGACTCTGAGCGAGTGTAACGAGTCGAAGAGCCCTGTTTTTAGCTTCGGATAGATCCGACCATTATACCATAAATTTACCTCTTTTGTTTGGGTTTTAGGTGTTTATCTTTTCACTGAACTCATTATATTATAGTTATAGGCTTATTTGACAGAATCAAAGAAAAAGCTTTACATGTTACAAAAACCATGGTTTAATACCTTCCTTTCTTATTAATCCCCCCAACCCCTTTGGAAAAGTTCTCCTTTGCTCGCCGGACGATGTCCGTTTTTGCCCTCATTGGCATGGTCGCCGGTACAACGGTCGCAATGGCCGATTCTAGCTCTACAGCTACATCCGGTTATACGACTATTTCCGTCACAGATGGAAAGGATTACGTCGCACCGGGCGGAAGCCTGCTGTACGTGGTCACATTGTCGCAGAATGCGGGTCCTGTGGGCTACGCAGACCTTTTCCTGACTCTTCCGCCGTACGCAAACACTGTGTATCCGGATCATGATGGACGCGTGGTCGGCAATCGTGTCATTTGGGACAGGGTGGCTGTTAGCCAGGGGGAAAGGAAAATCTTCACCGTTTCTGTGAACTTGGGTACGAACATCCCTGAAGACACTGCCTTGCAGGCTGTTGCGCAGGTAGGAAGCCTCCAGTCCTCCGATTTCACGACTGTACGCGGCAGAATGCCGGTGAATACGTTCCGCATTAGCGTGACGGACAAGGCAGACCAGGTGTTTCCGGGTGAAACGCAGAGATATATGATTACAGTCAAAAATACATCATCCGTTCCTGTTCGCTCCGATGTGACGGCAAACGTCTCCGCGTTGAACTCCATTGATTCCACCAGCGCAGGAGCATCCGTAAGCTATCCAATTATTACATGGAAAGATGTCGCTTTTGAGCCAAACGAAGAGAAGATTTTCTCCTTCAACGCCACTATGCGCAAGCGTATGAGCCCGTATACGGCTGCTCGTGTGATTGCTCGTGTTGGAAGCTATACCGCAACCGATACGACTGTCGCCCGCGATTTGCACGGTGATCCAACCTTCATGGTTGCAACGCAGAATAACGGTATTACGACCGTGACATCCCGCGGATCTTCTTCCCGCACCCTCTCTTCCTCCAGCTCTTCGAAGACGAATAAGAGCATCCTCTTCCGCAATATTGCAGACGCCGGTGACGTTGTTCCGGGTGGAACCATCCGTTACACCGTGTACGTACAGAACGTGCTTCTGAACGTGATCCGCGATGCCGTTGTAACAGAGCGTTTCGATCCGACCCTTGTGACTATTGTGGACGCAGGAAACGGACATATCCTTAGCCCTGGCGTTATTCAGTGGACGCTCCCGACACTTCAGCCGGGTCAGGAGTGGAAGCAGTCTTATTCGGTCAGAGTATCCCCTACTCTGAAGAACGGAACTGTTATTAGCAGCGTTGCAACAATCAGCGGACGCGACGTGTCTTTTGCCACCATGACCGAGAAGGCAACTGTCACTACCACATCCGTTGTTGGAAACTTGCCTGCAACAGGAGGCGCGTTCGATCTCCTCTTCACGCTTGCAACCGCTCCCCTTGCTATGGCAGGTGCAGCACTCCAGCGTAAGCGCAAATAAGCAATTCTTTGATACTGTAGAAAGAGGGCCAAAACGGCCCTCTTTTTTGTAAGAAAAAACGGCATTTTTGGTCTTGAGAACGTCGGTAAACCGTGAGAGTTGCAAAATACTATAAAATGTATTATAATATAAACGAACTAACACATACACCCACAAAAATGCTGAAACACGCTTCTCATGGCACACTAGCAGGAACCGCCATATTCCTATTTGTGTCAAATATTGCGGTTGCAACGATGCTTCCTTCCAGGAGCTCCGTAGGATTGCACTCTGCAGCCCCTGCAGTGACCGCAGGAAGCGTTGCAGACTGTGGAAGTGAGTGTCCCGCAGACACGGCAACAGGAAGCACAGCGCACCTTCTGGCGGCCAAAAATTTGCAAAAAAGACTCTCTGCAAGCGGCGGAATGGTTCCGGGTATTGCAACACTGGTGCGTGCACTGGAGAAAAAAGATGAGCTTCTTAAGCGATCACTCACTATCACTGTGCGCGATCCGAACAATGCATCTATCCCTGCTGCAACGTGGACCGTGTCTCTCCCAAAAAATCCGGAGTTGGTGACGCTGCGTACACAGTGGTCTTCTGCTTCCTATGTTATTAATGAACGGAAGCTTGCCGAGTGGA
>CAZKPW010000008.1:0-9355 GCA_964554785.1 uncultured Candidatus Peribacteria bacterium
CGCGCGAGTTTCAGCAGGCGGTCATGGAAGCAATGAAAGACGGAAAACTCACCAAAGAAGAAATTGATACGCTTGAAACAGAACGCGAAGCATTGGGATTGCCCATCGAAGTTCTGAACGCCATTCGTATCCAAGCGTATGTGGTGGCGTTTCAATCGGCCGTGAAAGACACGGATATTACCGATACCGAATGGGACGAACTGGAACACATTCAAGATTATTTAGGCCTGCAAGATCGCGATATTCGAAAAACTAAAAAACAACTCTACAGACTGCGTGTGCTCAGTGAACTCAAAAAAGGAAATGTGCCCGTTATCGATACGCCTCATCTCATTTTACATACCAATGAAACAGCTCACTGGGTGGAGCCCATGACGTTAGATACATTTGGTGATCACAACGACAGTGGAGAATTGATTCTCACAACCGAACGCATCGTTTTTCGCGGTCACAAGAAAACGACGGCTTTTCCGCTTTCACAGGTAGTGAATGCTCAAGGAAAGGGCGATTCATTGCAGATTGATGTCAATAAGCATCAGCCACTGCACTTACGCTACAAAGAGCAGGAAAACAGCCCGATTCTGGAAGATATTTTGTATAAAGTGCTTGAAATGGCGCAGAAGTAAGAAACACGGGATCGCGTACGGATGGAAAGCCTGCTATACTCCCGGTTCATGGAAAAAGAGACTCTTCCCCCCACTGGCAGTTTTCACGCACTTCCGATTGAACCTAAAATTCTGGAAGTACTCGATCGTGAAAAATTTACCATCCCGACGCCTATTCAGGCTTCGTGTATTAAACCGGGAATTGAGGGCAAAGATATTATCGGTATTGCACAGACCGGAACCGGAAAGACGCTCGCGTTTGGTATCCCCATGATTCAACACCTCCTTGCAAATAAAGGTCATGGACTCGTTATTCTTCCTACGCGCGAACTCGCGCTGCAGGTGGATGAAACATTCCAGCGTATCGGTCGCTCACTTGGACTTCGCACCGCAGTGCTTATTGGCGGAGCATCTATGAATTTGCAGCGCCAAATGATTCGCAACAAGCCTCACGTGGTTATTGCAACACCGGGACGTTTGATTGATCACATGGAACACCGCACCATTACGCTCTCAACGGTAAACATTCTCGTACTCGACGAAGCAGATCGCATGCTCGATATGGGATTCGCACCGCAGATCAATCAAATCCTCTCGTCCGTTCAGAAGGAACGTCAAACAATGCTGTTCTCGGCAACGATGCCGCACGAAATTGTAAAAATTGCGACCACGCACATGAAGCTCCCGCTGCGCGTGGAAGTCGCTCCTGCAGGAACGGCAGCCGAACGCGTCCAACAGGAAGTGTTTGTGGTATCCCGCGGAGACAAGATGCGCTTGCTCGAACATTTGCTGAAAGAATATAAGGGATCGGTCCTCGTGTTCTCCCGCACAAAATTTGGCGCAAAGAAAATTGCCAGATCCGTAAACGTGATTGGCCACTCTGCTGCAGAAATTCATAGCAATAGAAGCCTTGCACAACGTCGCGAAGCGCTCGATGGATTCAAAAGCGGCCGTTATCGCGTGCTTATTGCAACCGATATTGCAGCGCGCGGCATTGATGTAACCGGAATTGAGCTCGTTATTAACTACGACATGCCGGACGATGCAGAAGACTACGTGCACCGCATTGGTCGCACGGCAAGAGCAGGACGCGAAGGACGCGCCATTAGCTTTGTACAGCCGGATCAGATTAATTCACTCCGTACCGTTGAGCGTTTGATTCGCGGACAAATCCCCAAGGCTCCTTTGCCAAAAGATTTGCCACCGCCACGCGCTGCCATTGTGGTGGAGCGTGATGAAGAACGTCGCTTCGATACACCAAGTCGCTTGCCGCGTGCAGGAGGAAATTTCCCGCCACGCCGCGGACCGCCTCGCACCCAGAGACCAACGGGCGGCAGACGCAGCCCGCGTCGATCTCCGGGAGGAGGAACGGGTGGTGGTAGAAGCGGTCGATAATTATTGACCGAGGTCCACGCCTACCGCATCTTCCGATCCAATATCACTCACGGTTCCAAAGAAGGGGACTCCTTTGCGACCGGACTGTTCCCAGCGCTCTTTTTCCTTGTCTTTCTTTGCCTGTTCCAGAGCGTCATCATGCGTATCTGCCATAAGAAGAGGGGAAAGATATATAACACTGAGACTCACTATTTTTCATAATCTTACAAAAAAACAATTATTAATAATTGCCGGTGCTTGAAGTACCGGGAATCGTGATATCAATATTTGTACCCGGTTGATTATTCGACATGGGTAACTGCTTGTACACAAGGAAACCAATCGCAACAATGATGACAATGGCAACAAGTGCCACAATCATGCTGGACGCAGAAGAATTATCAGACATAAAATGAAGGGAAGGAAGTAACGAGAGTAAGACGCTTGAACGCATACATCCTGACAAAATTCACAGACCAAAGAGCAGACTTGTCTTGCCTAAACAGGGCAGAAAGGGTCATCTGGTCTTTTTTGAAGAAAAAAGGGGAGTAGTATTCCAGATAATCTTCCCCCCATTCCATGGATGTTTCGATGCTTCTAGCGCTTGTTGTTGCCGCAATTCTTAATATGATTGTCGGTTCCGTCTGGTACGCACCTGCCGTATTCGGGAATACCTGGATGAAGGAAGTCGGACTAAAAAAGGGAAAAATGACGAAAGACACAATGATGAGCGCCATGGTTACCTCTTTTCTTTGCTACCTGGTAACCGGTTATGTTCTTCTCCAAATGCCGCGCGCGTTTTCCGGCAACATGGTCGATATGCTCACAAGTATTATTGTTGTGTGGGTAGGATTTATTGCGGCCGTTCGTCTCTCGCATTATGCATACGAACAGAAATCTTTCCGTCTGTTCTGGATTGTTTCCATGCATGACCTTGTGGGACTTCTGGTGATGGGTCTTGTCTTCTGGTTCTGGAAATGATGCCCGCTGTCGGAAAAACGGCACCTCCATTTGCTCTTCCGGACCAAGATGGAACAATGCATTACTTGCACGACTATAAAACAAAATGGTTAGTGCTCTATTTTTATCCGAAAGATGACACGCCGGGCTGTACGACCGAAGCCTGTAATTTCCGCGACTCCATTCATGCACTGTTAAAGGCGGGGGTAGAAGTGATGGGAATAAGTACGGACAGTATTGAAATGCACAAAAAATTTGCAGCAAAATATGCTCTGCCATTTCCGCTTCTTTCCGATTCTGCAAAAGTGACGGTAGAAGACTACGGTGTGTGGGCAGCAAAAAAAATGTATGGGAAGGACTATATGGGAATTGTACGCACAACTTTCCTCATAAAACCCGGCAATGTGATTGCCAAAATATATGAAAATGTGAAGCCGGAAGGGCACGCTACAGCGATTCTGGCCGATATAGCTGCACTCTAAACTTGCAGCGCAGAGCCTTTTTCAGTAGTATTGCACCCTTTCTTTTCCGCTCTCCTATGCAGTATTCCAAGCAAACAATGTACATCGCAGCCGGCATTGCCGGAGCTATACTGCTTATCACCCTTATCTACGCAACAAGCGGACTCTTTACACCTGCATTCAAAATCAGCAGCCCTGCATTTGCAGAAAACGGCATGATCCCCGCAACCTATACCTGCGACGGAGAAGGACTCACCCCTCCATTGGAATTTTCCAATATCCCGGAAAATACACGCAGCATTGTCGTCTACGTTTTTGATCCAGACGCTCCGAAGAACGGTTTTGTGCATTGGGTTCTTTATGGAATCGATCCGACGACGCAGCAAATTGCCGAAGGAACCATTCCATCCGGCAGCGTAGAAGGACTGAACTCCTCTGAAAAACAAGGATACCAGCCGCTCTGTCCTCCATCCGGCACGCATCGTTATCTTTTCACCGCATACGCAGCCAGCAGTACGTATCATTTCGTAAAAGCACCGAATATTGCCCAACTCAAAAAAGTGATGAGATGGCAAGTTCTGGCAAAATCCACATTGACTGGAAAATACACCCGTCAGTAAAAAGCGGATTAGACAAGTGACAGGGGCTGAGGTTTTGCTACCATGCAATTACTTTCCCCTCTGTTTTCATGTCCACATCACGTTCGTCTTACGTTAAATACGGTGTCATTGGAGTTATTGTTCTTGTCCTTCTTTGGGTATTTTCCAGCTACAACGGACTGGTCACACAAAAAGAGAACGTCGATAATTCTTGGAGACAAGTCGAAACACAGTATCAGCGTCGCGTTGATCTTATCCCAAATGTGGTCCAGACCGTGAAAGGTGCCGCAAATTTTGAGCAATCCACATTGACCCAAGTCACGGAAGCTCGCACGCAGTGGCTGAATGCCAGTGCCAGCGGAAACCGCCCCGGAGAAGTACAGGCAGCGCAGAATCTTGATAGTTCACTGTCTCGTCTGCTCGTTTCAGTAGAAGCGTATCCGCAGTTGCAGGCAACACAGGCGTATCGCGATCTCATAACAGAACTCGAAGGTACGGAAAACCGCATTGCGACCGCACGCAAGGATTACAACGATACCGTGCGCGATTACAATATTCGCGTCCGCACCTTCCCGGGCAATATTGTTGCCTCACTCTTTGGCTATGCATCCGAACCCGGTTTCCAGAGCACACCGGGATCTGAAAATGCACCTGCCGTAAATTTTGCCGAATAATACTATGTTTTCTCTGCGCCTTTCCTCCACAGGTTTCGCCATTCTTGCAGCCTGTCTGCTCGGGCCCTCTGCGTACGCGTTCGATCTTCCGACCAACGACGGCTACGTGACCGATTCCGCAAACCTTCTGACGACAGCGCAGAAGGAAATGCTAGAAGAAAACCTCAGCAACTACGACAAAGCTACCAGCAACCAACTTGCCGTTCTGACTGTAAAATCCCTCAGCGGCGCAGACATTGGAGAAGTCGCACTGGAAGCCATGCGCACATGGGGCGTCGGGCAAAAAGACAAAAATAATGGAGCATTGCTATTAGTTGCGTACGAAGACCACAAAATTTGGATTGCCACCGGGTACGGACTGGAAGGCGCGTTGCCGGATGTGACTGTAAAAGGAATTGTGGAAACCGATATGGTGCCTGCATTCCGCGATGGAAACTATAACGACGGTATTGTGGCCGCCATGACCTCCATGCAAAAGCATATAGGAGGCGAATACACGGCGGATAGGTATACGCCTGAAGAATCTGCAGGGGTCTTGCCGTGGATTTTCTTCTTTGTTTTTATTGTCTTTAACTTCTTTGCCGCAGTCTTTGCACGGACAAAATCGTGGTGGCTGGGCGGTATTGTAGGCGGCGTCTTCGGCGTCATCCTCACTATTATTTTCTCGTGGTGGTTGAGCGTTCCGGTACTTGTGGCGCTCGGACTCTTCTTTGATTACATTCTGTCGAAAAATCCGCCACGCGGAGGGGGACGCGGACCATTCGGAGGCTTTGGAAGCGGCGGGTTTGGCGGGGGATCAGGAGGAGGTGGATTCGGAGGTTTTGGAGGCGGATCATCCGGAGGTGGCGGGGCAGGAGGTCGTTGGTAATCCGGCTTCGCTTTTTTACGCGACGCCGTGATTCCTACGTTCCATAAAAACGGAAAGAAATTTCAGAAGACATCTTAAAACTGTCGTATACTGTCGTTATGAAAATACTCTCTGCATTGTTGATTGGTTCCAGTGTACTCATCGCCACTCCTGCATTTGCTGCAGAGAACGGTCAACTCATTGTCACGCAAACACCATCCGCTCTGTCGTCCGCACCACTCGGCGCACAGCGTATTCCCATGCTCACGCTCACATTGCGTGCGTCTTGCGATGCTCCGGTTACCATTCAAACCATCAGCATACAACATACGGGGCTTGGCGCACTGAGCGATATTTCTCGTATCTACTTAATGGATAATGTCAGTCGCATCAGTCGTCCGGCAGTCTTGCAACAAAAAACAACGTCTGCGCTCGTGCGACCCATGAAACTGGTTATTGATGCATGCCAGTCCAAAACGATTATTGTTGCCATGGATCTTTCTCCACACGCTGCAGCAGGAAGCCAGCATGCGCTGAAAATAAACGATGCTTCTGCTATTCAAACGAATGCAATAGTGTCTGTATTGTCGAATAACACCACGACTCCCGCCACTCTCTCGACCACACCATCCGCAATAGGAAGTATTGCATTTATGGAAGTGCCAACTGCGTCACGCAATGTGCTCTTCGGAAAAAATCGTACTTTGCTTCGTTTCACGCTGAAGGCAAGTGGAAAATCAACACAGGCCATCGATGCAATGACCTTCACCAATGACGGATCTGCGACCAATGCAGACATCCGGAACTTAGGTGTGTATACGACAACCGGCGAATTACTCTCCGCAGAAAGTGCATCACTGCAAGATGACTCCGTGCGCATAGTGTTCCATACGCCGCTTCTGCTGGAACAAAACGCAACGCGACTCCTGCAACTGCGCGGAGACGTGACTGCATCCAAGCGACGAACGATTGATATGACCGTAAAAGAAACCAGCGATATTGAAGCGCACATCGCAAAAAATAATCGCATGTAAACAAGTGTTCCCACATGTGCCAACTGGAAATAACACGGCGTTTAAGGCACACTGAGACCCGATTCTCCGTTCACACATGAAACGCCTCTCCCTCTCCGCTTGCGCGCTCTTCTTTCTTCTCTCCTGCACGCGCGCAGGAACTCTTCCGCCGGCGGACGTTTTACAAAAGGCAACAGATGCAACGCAAACATTGCAGTCTGCCGCTTTTACAATCGACATGGATATAAACGGTCATACCGATCTTGTAGATGGAACATGGGATGGAAACGGACACATCAACGGAACCATGACCAACGCAGGAAAGCAGGTACAGTTTTCGCTCAGTGCAAAAGGAAAACAGATAGATGCAAGCAATGACGAATATAACTACACGCTCTCCAGCGATTTTATTATTGCAGGAGAAAAAGAAGTCTATATAAAACTCCACACGTTCGATATTACGCCCCCCGGACGTTTACTTCCTCCGGAACTGCTCACGCGACTCTTAAATCAGTGGTGGCTTATTCCCGGCTCAACAGATGACGGAACCAACGCCGCAGATATTGCCGCAGATCCTACGCTCTTAAAAATGCAGACAAGTGTGATTGCCGTCACCAAAGACAAGGGGCTTAGTTCTGTAAACGGTCACTCCGCTTATAAATACGACGTCACCATCGATCCCGTTAAACTTCAATCCTACTTGGAAGAAGTGGCCAAAAAACAGGGCAAAGAATTGGGCGCCGAAGCACTTCTCCTGAAAGATATGAACGCGACCGGAACTGTGTGGATTGATGACAGCAGTTTTGTGATTCATAGAATTGTGTGGACTATTACGTCTACGAATGCCAAGAAACCTTTCACGCTGCACTTGGATGCAAATATCAGTAATCACAATAAGCCAATGACCATCAGCCTTCCGGCAGATGCAGCACCCTTCCCGGGCACATCCGGATCTGCCATCTTTTCTCCCGACGACTCTTCCGCTTCCATGACCCCTTCCACACGTTAACCTCTATGGCAGATACACCAGTCTCCGTCGACGGTCTTTCCACTCCGGCAACACCCGTTCCTCCTGCTCCGGAAACCAAACCGGATGTGGTCACGCAGGATGTGAAACGCTGGGGAAAAATTCTGCTTCTTGGTTCATCCATTGGCTATATTCTCTATATTCTGTGGGCCTTTGCACTGATGAGCATACTGCCTTCTACCGTGCTGTCGCTGCGTCCGCTGGTGTTTGTAGGACTGATGAGCGCCATGATTGCATCGCTTATTTTCGTGGCAGCGGGGTTTGCGCTCTTCGTACATATTTCAAAGTCACATATAGATTCCGCCACCAGACAGCGCGGGCTTATTCGTATTCTCATTTTCTGCGTACCGGGCATTCTTATTAGCGGCCTTATGGCGTTTCTTATTTCTCGGGAACCGCCTGTCACCATCGATATTATTGAACCTATGTCCAGCCAAGACTGGGTCGCACCGGTCTCCATGACCTTCAGCGTGGAAAAAGCATTGCCGGTTTTGGCACTGAGCGGCTTCCGTCCCATCGATTATAAATGGGACATCAACGGAGATAGAAAAGCGGATCAAGAAACGGTCGTCCCCAATCTGACCGCTACGTACGATCAGCAAGGAGTCTATACACTGTCCGTTACCATGATTGGCTCCAACGGAACCACCCGCACCATCAGCAAGCGCTTTATTATTCTTACATCGGTCTTTGGGGTCACTCCATCCATTCCCATTGTGAACAAACCCGTCGTCTTTAGTATTGCAGGACTGGTAAAAGACCCGACCAGCGTCACGCAAACGCAGTGGGATTTTGATGGCGACGGAAAAGTAGACGAGACGAATAAAAACGTCCAAGCAAGTTACACGTACTACAAAACGGGTTCCTATAAAGTGGCGGTCGTTGTAGACCTTATCAATAAAACGCAAGCGCGCTACGAACGAACCATTGCCGTCCAAGAACCGCAACCTCTTCCTTTCCCGGTCGAGCTCAAAAACGAACCTGCAAACCTCATTGGCTCTCCACCTTTTGCCGTGCTCTTTAGCATCAATACAAAAGAACCTGTTGCGGAAGTGGAGTGGGACTTTGGCGATGGACTAAAAGGAACGGGCATCCGCGCCGCCCATACATTCGGTGCAAACGGAAATTATGCCATAACCGCGAAAGTGCGCTCCCAGAGCGGCGTAACGGCAACACTGAATACCGCGGTACAAGTGGTGGATATTCTAAGTTTGCCGGATCTCACCTTCGAAGGAACACCGCAACCCATGGGTGATTTAATTCAGGGCGAAGTGCCTCTCACCGTAAACCTCACTCCCAAATCCAACACGGCATTCGTGCAATACAATTGGGAAGCGCCCGATGCAACGGAAGTGGGAACAACCGATACGAATCTGCAAGCAATTTATAGGCGTGACGGTACGTATACACTCACGCTCATTGCGCAGGATTTGAATAATCATGTACTGCGTAAATCTTTTAAAGTAGTCGTGAAACCACCGTCTGCGTTGGTGAGTATTAAAATGAATCCGGAAACCGGACTGGCTCCACTCCTTGTAAACTTCGATGCATCGGAAACATCTATTCCGGGAGATGATCCCACGGGATTTGTGTGGAACTTTGGAGACGGAACACCGGAAGTCACACAAGGGGCAAATGTCTCGCACACGTATACCATTCCAAAAACCTACACCGTCGCACTCACAGTGCAAACAGTCGGCGGAAAATCGCACCGCACAACGGCATCGCTCGTGGTACGTGCTCCCGTCTTGGCAGCATGTATGACGCGCAGTAAAGAAAATATAAAAGCAGGAAG
>CAZKPW010000009.1:0-8998 GCA_964554785.1 uncultured Candidatus Peribacteria bacterium
ATGAACTGGAACTGACGGATGATCCGTTGGATGTGCTGGAAGAGGAGCTTGTCTGATTGTCCAAAATGGTGACAACGGCGGTGCTCGGTGTCGCGATTTGTCCGTTGTTCGTAATGTTGCTGAGCGTCACGTTGAATGTCTTGTGGCCTTGCGGCAGCGGATTATTTGTCAGAGTAATGGTAATGCTCTTACTTGTTTCATTATTGAGGAATGTGATGGTTCCTGTTTTTGCGGTGTAATCGGTGCCGGCTACCGCGGTGCCGTTTGATGTTGCGTAGTCCACATTGACCGTGCCCTGCGCTCCGCCCGTGCGGACAATCATCAGTTGTACCGTTGCGCTTTCCACTCCGCTGTATGTGCCCGATGTAAAGCGGAATGTTCCGTACGGTGAGCGTGATGCCACCGAAGAACTGGAACTGGATGAGCTGGAACTGGAGGAACTTGAACTGCGTGAAGAACTGCTGATCACGGCTCCGCCGTCGGTCAGTTCTTTGCGGAAACGCTGGAGCATGAGTGCCAGTTGTCCGCGTGTCACTGCGTCGTCGGGTCCGAATTTTCCATTGTCATATCCTTTAATAATGCCAAGGTTATACATTTCACCAATGGCGAGATCGTAATAGGAGCCGGCGGTAACGTCACCGAAGATAGCGGATCCGCGGAGTGTGGCGGCAACACCTGTGCCTGCAACACCGAGCATCAGCCCTGCCATAAACGTGGCACCGAGCAATGAGCGGATCTTTCTTGTGTGTAATGACATAGTAAAGAAAGAGTGGAAGTAAAAGAATGAGCCTACAGTCTGAGAAGTGAGACACTCCAATGCAACAGGAATGACATGGACAGAACTGTTTTTCGGGACAAGACTATAGGTATGGATCATATCTTCAGTGTTCTGCCGAAAGTTCTTCGGAAACGAGGCCTGCAAGAACATGCGGAGGGCGCGCTGGTCGTGGTTCGGGCAACCCGATGGATGCAGGAGCGTTTTCCCGATATTTCTTCCTACATTACGGTGCAGAAAGTGAAAGAAAATACACTTCATATAGTGTGTACACACTCTATTGCCGTACAGGAATGCCAGCATTCCATTGCTGATTTAAAGGCTTATTTGCAGAAGGAATGCGCTTTTGCAGGAATTTTAGAGGTTCGAGTGGGTCGGGATTGATTATTTTTTATAAGAAGACTTGCATCCATGCCCGTCTCTCCCTAGACTGACGGCCCGTTATGCTAGTTATTCGTTTACAACGCACAGGCCGCAAGAATCTTGCTTCTTACCGTATCGTGGCTGCCGAAAAGGCGCGCCCCGTCAAAGGCAAGTTCATTGAAATTCTCGGTCATTATCTCCCGGCTCAGAAGACCCCTATTCTCAATGTGAACACTGAACGTGCGTCACATTGGATTTCCATGGGTGCCATTCCAAGCGATACCGTTGCACGCCTTTTTGGGAAGCAGGGTATGAAGGGAATGGATAAGTACACAACCACGTATACAAAGAAGCGTTCCAAGAGCGCACCTGCCGAGGAACCCGCTGCACCCGCAGCTCCTGTTGCAGCTGCCGCTCCTACGCCAGCTCCTGTCGTCGAGGCTGCCCCGGAGGCACCTGTTGCAGAAGCTCCTGCTCCTGTAGTCGAAGCTGCACCCGCTGCAGTCGAACCTGCAACGACTGATGACAACGCAGAAAAGAAAGAGTAATCTCACATCCGTATGAATAATCCCACCCCGTCCACGGACATTCCGGGCTTGGCGTTTCTGCGCTACGTTTTGGAGTCTATTATCGAAGACAAAGATGAACTGGTTATTGAATCCAGACTCGATGAACTCGGTATTCTTTTAACCGTACAAGTGAGCGACCGCGATATGGGGAAGCTCATTGGAAAAAGCGGCCAGACCGTCAAGGCACTCCGCACGCTGCTCCGCATTCTTGGTGGCAACCTCCAGCAGCGTATCAATTTGAAAATTTTAGAGCCACCGACTTCATCCACTCCCTCACCTTCTCATGCTGCGTGATCTTCTTGAAAACGGAAGCGTCATCGACATTGTTGCAACATTTATTGCACTCTCGCTGATTGTCGCCTCCATTCTGTGTCTCGTGTTTATTATTATCGGCGGTATCAGCTTTATTCTCTCCGCCGGCAACGAGGAGAAAATTAAAAAGGCAGTCCACACCATTCGGTACGCAATCATCGGTCTTATTGTGACCTTCGTTGCATTCTTCGCAGTCGCGTGGATTAGCAAAATTTTGAATATCCCCTTCGATTTGAACTTCACGACCATCGTGAACTTGATGCAGGAAATCTTCCAGTCCTTGGGAAGCACATCGGCTTCCGGAAACTAAATTTGTATTAAAATCTAGGAAAGGCCCTATAGGGGCCTTTTTTAGTGTGTTTTGCAAGAGTATCTTAAATACATATATTGTAGTATAATAATAGATAGTTTCTTAATCCCATTTCGACGATCGATCGTTGAAATCACCGACCCTTTGATGGAGATGTAGCGATGTTGATGTACGCTCACGATGTTGTTGTCGAGTTTATGAGTAACTCCTTGGTGTGGTTTTTGACCGCATCCATCTTGGCGATGTTCCTCATTCAACCCATTTGTTTCCTCTGGAAGCAGCTGCGCCTTACCGCCCTTTATTGGGTTCGTATTGCGTGGTTAAGCTGGGAGGGGCGAGGCTGGTGGCTTCTGCTCTTTGCCGTCGGCGAGATGATGTTTTCCACTTTCTTGATGAGCAGAAGGCCGCACCAAGCGGTGGATGACCCCCTGTTTATCTTTATACTTGGAAGTCTCATCTACGCCTGTGCCACAAACTTTATTGTCCAGTGCTTTGATGATCAGGCCCAAGAGGCCTGGTACAACATTGATGCAGATGACCAAGCAAGGTGGGACGAAGCCCATCCACCAGCTCCGTTTGTGTATCACAAGCCATTCAGTTGGTTGGAGCACAATTTTGGATGGAGAACGCTCACTAAAGTCACCAAATTCGTTCCGAGAATCGCCTTGCGGCGTATTCGGAAAACACCACTGAAGTAATCAACTCGTTTACATGACAGAAAAAGGTCGGATAGAAACTATCCGGGGAGCTGTACGCTGTGCAGCTCTCCCCTTTTGCATATCTTTCATTGGAATGGTGGGCGCCGGGGGATTCGAACCCTCGACCCTCTCGGTGTAAGCGAGATGCTCTAACCAACTGAGCTAGGCGCCCTTTTGCTCATATTCTGCCTATTCTTCGCTTGATTGGCTACTAAAAATCTCTACACTACATTTATGTCTTTTATCGTCTATATCCAGGCAATTCTCGCGGTACTGATTATTTTCTCAGTATTGCTCCAACATCGTGCGTCCGGACTGTCCGTCGGTATGGGCGGAACCGGCACAACCTATGTTCAGCGTCGTGGTGCTGAAAAAGTGCTGTATCAGGGAACAATCGTCCTGAGCATCGCTTTCTTTGTGCTAACCGTCGCGGATTGGTTCATTTAATCCGGCTTCGCCCCGCACGAGCGGGACTTCGCCGTGATTTTTGCTTTCTCACTGATCAATGGTTCCGTCACCTCGTTCCATCACGCAGGGTCTCGTTCGCGCGTATGTGCAATGGGAGCGCTGGATCATTGCCGGTCTGGTCCTTCTGTTTTTGGGGAGTTTGAGCATTTTGCTGTTTCGTTTCTACAGACAGAGTACGGTGCTGGTTCCTGCCGTCGGGGGTACGTACATTGAAGGATCTGTTGGAGCGCTGCAGCCCCTCAATCCATGGTTTATTGTTACGAATGATGTGAACCGCGATATTGTGTCGCTTATTTTTGCGGGTTTGCTCAAATACAACCCGCAATCTCGCACCATTGAAAACGATCTCGCGAGTTATACGGTCTCCAAAGACGCGAAAACGTATACGGTGACATTGAAAGAAAATTTGTTTTGGCAGGACTCTACGAAAGAAAAACTCCACCCGGTCACCGCAGACGATGTTCTCTTTACCTATAAAACGATTCAAGATCCGGACTTTCCAAACAGTCTTCTTCGTCAGAATTTTCGGGGCGTGACCGTCAATAAAATCAACAATCGCACGGTGGCCTTCGTGCTCGATCAACCGTACAGTTTTTTCCCGAGCAACCTGACGCTTGGACTGCTACCGAAAGATTCTTTTAAAGATGTTCCCGTTAAGTTGTTGGATCAGGCGTTGGATTTTGGATTTCATCCCGTGGGAGCGGGTCCGTATAAATTGAAAAATATCGTCGAAACGGAGTTGAGCACGGAGGTTACACTTGAACGTTTTGAGCGGACGATGCCGCCGGATTATCATTTGGAACGTATTGTATTCCGCGTGTTTCCGGATTATCAGACCCTTTTGTCGGATCTGCATAATCTTGACGGAATACGCTTGGTTCCGCATACGGAGAACGGTAAAGCAGCCGTCCCCAATCGCTTTAAGGCCAGCAATT
The DNA here is from genome assembly GCA_964554785.1 of uncultured Candidatus Peribacteria bacterium. Taxonomy (GTDB): domain Bacteria; phylum Patescibacteriota; class Gracilibacteria; order Peribacterales; family Peribacteraceae; genus CALREJ01. The sequence goes on from CAZKPW010000009.1 coordinate 4,431, forward strand.
ACACACTTCCCCAATATACGGCTCTCTTTTTCAATCTTGATCGTAAAACGGTGAAGGATCAGAATTTGCGTTTGGGATTGCAGCTCGGAACGAACAAGGAACAGTTGGCGGAGTCCGTCGGTGAATCCGTGATTGTCGATACTCCCCTTCTGGAATTGGATGAAACGGATTGGCGGTATCATTTCGATCCCGAAGCCGCCGCCGGAGCGCTGTATCAGTCCGAGTGGTATTTCCCGGAAAAGATTCAGCTTCAGAGGCTCCTGGAACAACGCGAAGCGAATCAGCGCGGACTCTTGAAATTGGATAGCGTCGTCTTCTTGGATACGGGGGCCGTGCTCAATATCAGCGGTTCCGGGGGGGGTCTCACCGGAAAAAATCGTGTGAATGGCGCACGCATTCAAAGTAATCCGACGGAATCCGGCGGATGGATTGCCGCACTTCCCACCGTGTCCAAAGGAACGGGCAGTATTCGTGTCGGTTTGAATTTATTAAAATTGACGGATGAAAAAGGAAAGGTCATCGATTCCTTCTACGTGCGTCGAACGGTCGATGCGGTGCAGTATCAGCTTGCGTTAAATGAGCAACATCTCGTCACCATTTTCCTGCAGTCCAAGGCGGGCACCATTCCGGAAAATCAGCGACTGACGGTGAAAGATTTTACCGTCGATAAAGGGTACTTGCGCCTCCGCCGACCGACCGATCAAATCGGCGTTCGGACCAATGATGCCGGTCAGTCCTTGACCATTACGCTGCTTACCAGCCCGTCCCCCGCTTCGTATAAAGCAGTCGCTCAAAATGTGAAGAAGCAATGGGCCAAATTGGGTGTGAATGTCACTATTGTCATTCCGGAAAGCCGCGCGGATTTTGAAGATAAACTGTTGCGACGCGATTACGATGTGCTGCTCTTCGGACAGTCGTTACTCGACAACCTCGACAGTTATCCGTATTGGCACGCAAGCGGGGCTCAGAAAGTGACGGGAAACAGGAATGATTTAAAGCTGGATGCTTACAATTTGTCGCAATATCAGTCCTTTGAAGCCGATTCTCTTCTGGAAATCATCCGTAGCACTACCGATGAAAAAGAGCGTACAGAGGCTTTAAAAAAGCTGAAAGAAGTCCTTAAAAAGGATGTTCCTGCTATTTTCCTCTATTCCCCTCTTTATACCTTTGCACACCGTGACGATATTCTGGGGATTGATTTGGGGCACCTTTCTTTGCACTCAGATCGCTTTTTGACGCTGTTTAAATGGTACGTAAAGCAAGAGCGTGTCTTTTCGGATGGAACAGGATGGCTGAGTTTTTTCCCATGGCTGTCAAGCTTGTTTTAGCAAGACCGGGCCGATGGAAACGTCTTATGGGTGTTACGAACAATGCTTTCTTACCATTGACGCAACATCTTCAATCCCGTAGGATCTCTTCACTCACTTTTATGGATCATCATATGGAAGTATTACTCCTCGAAGACATCGTCGGCATAGGCAAGAAAAATGACCTTTTGGTCGTTGGAGACGGTTATGCTCTGAACAATCTGCTCCCCCGCCGCGCAGCTCTTGTAGCAACGCCACTCGTACGCAAGCGTTACGCCGACCTTATCCGTCGCCGTGCCGAAGAGCGCGAGAAGGAAAAGGAGGTACAGGCAGGTTCTGCCAAGGCTATTACCGGCAAATCGTTGACTCTTACGAAGAAAGTCACGAAGACTGGCAAGCTCTACGCAGCCATCAACCAGAAAGCCATTGTCGAAGCGCTCAAGGAGCAGCTCAGCATGGATATTACGGAAGATGCCGTCATGATGGATGAACCCATCAAGTCGACCGGTACACACTCCATCCGCATCAAAATGAACGATCAGATGATTCCCATGTCTGTCATCGTCGATGCAGAGAAGGAAGCAAAATAAGTTTTCATTACCGCAATTTAAACGGGCCCGTAAGGGTCCGTTTTTGTATCTGTATTTCTCCTGTACTGTGTCCGCATGTCGTATCTTTACTTTCTTTATAGCGATAAAGATCAACGTTGGTATAGCAGCTGTACCGATCTTTCTTTAAAAGATCAGTTCAATGCCCATAGAACAGGCAAAGTTTCCGCTACGCGCAATAGAAGACCGCTGCGGCTAGCCTACTTCGAAGAGATAGATACCTATAAGCATGCTCGTAAACGCGAGGGGTTTATAAACCATGCGGGTGCGGCGCAGGAAAAGAAATTGCTCCTGCAGACACTCCTCGAGCAACAAGAGCTGTGGCCTATAGAAGGGCCTATGATATGATTATTTTAATATTTGTATTTGAATCTGTATTTTTTAAATGAATTTATGCCACCAATTGAGCAATCAATACATGAGGCAATGATTCTATCTAAGGAAACAAGAATCCGTGTATTAGAAGGCATAAATGAAGAACAGGGTAACTTTGCAGATATTCGTGAAGAGCAAGTAAAATTAAGCCAAGAGGAGCGAAGTAAAATAAATTTTCTGGCTTTTGCTATTGTTGGAAGCGTTCTTGGTTTTAGTGCTGATTCATTGCAAAACCCATTAGTTTTAATTGGCTTAAGTTTAATATTGCTCAATTCTTTTCTTTTTGGGTTTGTCGCTGATGCAGTACAGCGCAATTTAAATATTCGTAACGCAGAATCTGCGTTAATGGATGTTAGGAAAACGGTAAAACCGTATTTTGATGCCTATGATGACGTAGTTAAACTTCTTGATGATCCAGCTTTTACACCTGCAGCATTTCAAGAAAAATATAATGTATTGCAGAATTCATATGCTTTGTATCTCGAAGAGCATAAACAAAAAAATGAGGGTCCTCGTTTAGCAAAAAAGACCAAGCTTGGGATTGGATATTGGTATTTTATTTTATTTGCCATAGGGATTACTTTTTTAGCGGTTGGATTAGTGTTGCAAAATAGCCCATCTTCACCAATGGTATTTGATCATTATTGGCATCAAAGAAGATAAAATTAAGAAGAAAATATGTTATTTTTATTTTATTGGTGGGCCAGGGTGGAGTTGAACCGCCGACCGCAGGTTTATAAGTCCTGAGCTCTAACCAACTGAGCTACTGGCCCCTTGTGAGAAGAGTACACAAGGATCTCCTTCTTTTCCATGCAGATGTTCTAATGACAGTGCTTCTTCCCAGCTAATTAAGTCCACAGAATGTTTGCTATTCAACAAAATACACCCTATTGTCAAATTCTATATCCACTTCCACACATTCCTATGACAACATCTTTTGATGGTGCAGAAGGCGAGACCGAGACTCCTGTTACTCCTGAAACTCCGGCTACGGATACGCCGACAGAAGTCGAAGCTGCCTAATAACATTTCTCTCTGCCCGCTTCGGCGGGCCGGAGAGAGCACATACACATTCCTGTTACATTTTCTTTGACTTCGGATCCGCATCCGACGATCATCCTTTTATGAAAACATCTTTTGTGTCCACCACCATCGCGCTTTCCCTTCTCACACTCGTTGCTTGCACTCCTTCGAGTGACGGCAAGCAGACCGGGTCTTCATCGTCGGCGGTAAGCAGTGTCGGCAGTGCATCTCTGTCGGTTGAGGATAGAGATATTCAGGTCACGTCTCCGCTTGCCAATACCACAGTGAAAAGTCCCTTGGTTGTGACAGGCGTTGCCAGAGGAACATGGTACTTTGAGGCATCGTTCCCGGTGCGTTTGCTGGATGGGAATGGAGTGGAAATTGCCGTTGCTCCCGCTCAGGCGCAGTCCGATTGGATGACGGAAGACTTTGTGCCGTTTCAGGTGAGTCTCACGTTTACGTCTCCCGCAACGCCCACAGGCACGCTCGTATTGCAAAAAGATAACCCGTCCGGAGATCCGATAAACGATGCCGAGTTGCGTATTCCCATTCTCTTTTAAGAGAGACATACTGTATTATTTTTCGTATGCACTGGTTTCAGGGCATTATGCCACATTTGCAGGATTTGGGATCGACCGGATATTTTCTGGTGTTTGCGGTTTCTTTTTTTGAATCGCTGATTTTTACGGGCATGTTTGTACCCGGAACGGTCTTTGTAGTCATTGCCGGAGGACTTGCTGCACATGGGTTCTATTCATTTTGGGTGATTACTCTTGTATCAAGCGCGGCAGCCATCATCGGCGATGCCATCAGTTATGAACTGGGGCGACGCGGCAAGATGCATTTGGAACGTTGGGAATTTCTAAAAAAACATATTGAGCGCGCGCGACCGTTTTTTAAACAGCACCGGAGGAAGAGTATTCTTCTCGGTCGTTTCATAGGTCCTACGCGTCCCGTCATCCCCTTCTTGGCCGGCGTTGCCGACATGGAACGATCGTATTATTACCCCATGAATATTCTTAGCGGCTTTTTGTGGTCGCTATTTTACACCACACTCGGTTACATGTTCGGCACTGCATGGAAGCAGGCGCTCATGTGGTCGTCGAGTGCGCTTCTCTTGGTTGTGTTCATCATTGCTCTCTGGTCGTTTGTGCGGTGGATGCTGTCCAAGCAGTAACAAACGCGCGCGCTTCTTTTTTGCTTTGTACGCTGCCGTTTTCTTGCGCTTTTTTAAGATCGCTTAAAATATGCCCGA
>CAZKPW010000010.1:0-8182 GCA_964554785.1 uncultured Candidatus Peribacteria bacterium
CGCTGCCGTTTTCTTGCGCTTTTTTAAGATCGCTTAAAATATGCCCGATGGTATTGCCCGGTTTCATATGCAACAGCTCCATAATTTGATCGCCGGTCAGGAGTAATTGTACCGGTCGCGGGTGCTTATCCAGGAAGGCATTTTCATCGGCGATAATGCGATTATAGAGATCGAACGATGATGGTGTTGTTCCTGCGACATCAAGATAGAAAAGCTGTAACAATTCCGGGAACCATGGATGGTAATACCAATGACCTTTGCGCTCGTCAGTCATATCGAAGAATGCATTCATCATCATGTGATGTTCAATGATCCAGCTGATTTTTTCGATGCGTTTTTTGGGCATTTTTAAACGCGTCAGTGCAATGGTCGCCATCTTTGCGGATACGCTCGCATGCTCATCGAAATGGATGCGGTCTTTGAGTGAAAACGTCTGTGCTTTTCCGGCATCATGAAAGAGTGTCGCAAGCCGTACGTCGATGCCATCTTCATCTCGAAATGCGCTCAGGCATTGCATGGTGTGATTCCATACATCCCCTTCATGATGATAGATAGCAGGTTGCGGGACGCCTTTGCATGCGTGCAATTCCGGGAGGAAATATTCGAGAATGCCGAGTTCCCACATGTCTTCGAATGCAATGGCCGGGTGAGGTCCCATCAGTATTTTTTCGACTTCCTCCAATTGTCTCGTGCCGGACAGTGTTTCCACCAGTGCAGCTTGTTCCCGTAGAGCTCTATACGTTTCCGGGTGATATTGGCCGTTTAGCAGCGCACGGAAGCGTACGCAGCGCAGCAACCGCAGAGCATCGTGCTTTATGCGCGTAGCGGGATCGCCTATAAAACGTATCAGCTTTTCGTTTAGATCCGTTTCTCCGTCAAACGGATCGTACAGTTCGCGACTGACCGGATGAAAATAGAGCGCATTGACGGTGAAATCGCGGCGGATGGCATCGGCGTTTCTATTGCTGAATGCGATGGATTCCGGGTGCCTGCCATCCGATGCTTCATCGTCCTCGCGGAAGGTTGTTACTTCAAATTCTTCTGCTCCGGTCGGAATACGTACGCTTCCCGGTACATGCGGAATGAGGACAGTTTTGGGGAATACTTTCTGCATGTCTTCCGGTGTCGCAGATGTGGCTATATCGATATCTTTTGGAATTTTTCCCATCAACATATCCCGCACGCAACCTCCCACCCACCACGCATCGAATCCCGCATCGCTCAGTTGCTCCACAATTTTGTAGGCATGCTCGCCGTAGGGATTTGCGAGGGTTTGATCGATAATCTGTTTTGTGAGGGGCATGACATTAGTATAAAGGGATATGTATTAGGTATTATGGGTGAAAATGAAATTCCATTCCCTCTATACTTAATACTTATCCCATAATACATCAATATGGAATTACGTATTGCTACCCCCGGCGTTCCCCTCTCCGCCCCCAAGGGCAGCGGTACCATTGAAGGTATTGAATATGCGGCATCGCTCGGAATTTCGGCCATGGAAATGGAGTGGGTGCAGTCGACTCCCAAAAATCCGGATCATGTGGCGGAGGTGGCGGCGACTGCAAAAAAATGCGGGTTTGCACTCACGGTTCACGGGTCTTATTTCATCAACTTGTGTGCGGACGATCCCGAAAAACTGGAGGCGAGCAAGCGCCGCATTGTAGAAGCATGCGCAATGGCGCAGATTGCAGGGGCGATCTCCGTGTGCATTCATCCGGCTTTTTATCAGGAGAAGACACCGGCTCAGGCTCTCGAATCCGTCCGCAGGGCAACGGATGATATTTTGAAGTTTAAAGAGAAGCTTTTTCCCAATGTAAACCTGGCCTACGAAACCATGGGCAAGCAGACGCAGTTTGGGACGCTGGAGGAAGTACTGGCTGTCAGTAAAGAGTTTGATCTGTATCCCTGTGTGGATATTTCCCACATGCATGCGCGTGCCAATGGCGGCATGAATTCAGAAGCCGAGTGGCAACAAATGCTCGATACGTATGCAGACTATTTGGGCGAGACCGCACTCAGCCACGTTCACTTTCACCTCTCGGGGATTTTATACGGAGAAAAAGGCGAAAAGAAACATTTACCGATGGATGAAGCGGAGTTTAAATGGCGAGACTATGTGCGTGTTTTGAAGGAATATGATGTGGGGGGCGTGCTGGTCTGCGAGTCCCCTCTTATGGAAAAGGATACCTTGCTGATTCAGGACTATTATCGTGGATTGTAATTTGAGTCCGCAGTATCTTTGCTACGATGACTTTGTTCAAGCATTTCCCTCTTTTCTATGAACCTTGCTATCAATGGATTCGGACGTATCGGACGACAGGCCTTGCGCATCATTCTCGACAAGCACCCGGACATCAATGTGGTGCTCATCAACGATTTAACCGATACCGCAACGCTCGCGCATTTGTTTGAATTCGACAGCAGCTATGGCATTTACGCGGGAGGAGATGTGTCGGCCACGGCTGACAGTATTGTCATTAAAGGAAAGTCCATCAAAATTACCGCCAGCAAAGATCCCGCAACTCTCCCGCACAAAGATTTGAACGTCGATGTGGTGCTTGAATGTACCGGTCGTTTTACCAAGCGTGAGGACGCCGCATTGCATCTGAATGCCGGAGCAAAGAAGGTGATTATTTCCGCACCCTGCAAGGATAAAGCCGATGCGACCATTTGTATGGGCGTGAACGAAAGCGTGTATGACGCTGCAACCATGCATGTCATCAGCAACGCTTCCTGTACCACGAACTGTCTGGCCCCCATGGTAAAAGTGCTGAACGATACGTTTGGCATCGAGAGCGGATTTATGACGACCATTCACAGTTATACGAACGATCAAAATCTTTTGGATCTCCCGCATGCGGATTTGCGCCGCGCACGCGCCGCAGCCATCAACATGGTTCCTACGAGCACGGGGGCCGCAAAAGCCATCGGACTCGTTGTTCCGGAATTGCTCGGAAAAATGAACGGCATGTCCGTGCGCGTTCCGACTCCGACCGGAAGCTTGAACGATGTTACGATTGTCACGAACAAAGAAGTCACCGTCGAAGCAATCAATAATGCATTCGAAACCGCAGCGGCATCAGGACCTTTGAAGGGTATTCTCCGCGTCGAGAACCGCCCCATTGTCTCCCACGATATCGTTGGGGACAGTCACAGCTGCATTATCGACTCCGCACTCACACAGGTCATGGGGAAGAACCTCGCAAAGGTCTTCGCTTGGTACGACAACGAGTGGGGCTACAGCAATCGTATTGTAGAGCTCGCGAAGTATATTGGAAGAAAGATCTAACTGAATGTTGCTACGCAATAAAAATAGCGGCCGAGGCCGCTATTTTTAGATCTCTTCATTCTTATTTGTCTTCTTCTTTTTTCTCGTCCACCACCTCCGCATCCACGACATCTTCCTTCGGCTTCTCGCCGCCGGACTGTGCCGCAGCTTCCGCCTTCTGCGCTTCCTCGTAAATGAGCTTTCCAATTTCTTGTGCAGAGACGGCCAGGTCTTCCGTTGATTTCTTAATCTCCTCTGCGGGCGTGTCTTCTTTCTTCAGAAGTTCGCGGAGTGCATTCATCTTTTCGTTCACCGTCTTCTTGGTTTCGTCCTGAATTTTTGCGTCGTGTTCGCGCAGTTGCTTTTCCAGGTTGAAGATCATGGAGTCGGCCGTATTGCGCGTGTCTATTTCCTCTCGCTTCTTTTTATCTTCTTCCGCGTGCAACTCCGCATCTTTGCGCATTTTCTCCACTTCATCTTTGCTGAGTCCCGTAGAGCCTTGAATGGTAATGTGCTGTTCTTTGCCGGTTCCCTTGTCCTTCGCTTTCACGTTAAGGATTCCGTTGCTGTCCAAATCCAGCGAGACTTCAATCTGTGGCATGCCGCGCGGTGCGGGTGGAATGCCATCCAGAATAAAACGTCCGAGGGATTTGTTGTCGCGCGCGAGTTCACGTTCTCCCTGCGTGATGTGAATTTCCACGGATGGTTGATTGTCTGCGGCGGTCGAGAAGATTTGGCTCTTCGATGTCGGGATCTTCGTGTTGCGCTCAATGAGCTTGGTTGCAATGCCGCCCATTGTTTCAATACCGAAACTGAGAGGCGTTACGTCTACCAGTACGATATCTTTATTGATATCGCCCCCCAGTACACCGGCCTGCACCGCGGCACCGATTGCAACGACTTCGTCCGGGTTCACACCCTTGTGCGGCTCACGTCCGAAAATCTCTTTCACTTTTTCAATCACTTTCGGCATGCGGGTCATTCCTCCCACCAGCACCACTTCCTGAATGTCGCTCTTCGAGACCTTCGCGTCTTTCATGGCCTTCATACACGGCTCGATTGTTTTTTCAATCAAATCTGCAACCAGCGATTCCAGTTTTGCGCGGGAGAGTTTCATCATCAAATGTTTCGGACCCGATGCATCCGCCGTAATGAACGGCAGGTTGATTTCCGTTTCCATGGAAGATGACAATTCGATCTTCGCTTTTTCTGCAGATTCCTTCAGACGCTGGATGGCGATTTTATCGCTGCTTAAATCCACGCCGCTTTCCTTTTTGAATTCCGCAAGAATCCATTCAATAATCACCTGGTCAAAGTCGTCTCCTCCCAAGTGCGTGTCACCGTTTGTGGCAAGCACTTCAAATACGCCGTCTCCCATTTCCAGGACGGATACGTCGAACGTTCCTCCTCCAAGGTCGTACACCACAATCTTCTCGTCTTTTCCTTTGTCCAATCCGTACGCGAGTGCGGCAGCCGTCGGTTCGTTAATAATGCGTACGACTTCGAGCCCCGCAATCTGTCCGGCCTCTTTGGTTGCCTGACGCTGGGAGTCATCGAAGTATGCGGGAACCGTAATGACCGCTTTATCGACTTTTGTTCCCAGGAATGCTTCGGCATCCGCTTTCAATTTCTGCAACACTTTTGCGCTTATTTCTTGCGGGAGCATTTCTTTGCCATTCACCGTAATCATCGCGCGGCCTTCTTTGCCCGCCTTCACTTCAAACGGCATGTTGCCGGCTTCGTTTTTTACTTCGTCGTGGCGGTGGCCAATAAAGCGCTTTGCGGAGAAAATTGTATTCTTCGGGTTCGTGACAGCCTGGCGCTTTGCGGATACTCCCACCAGCACTTCGTTATCTTTAAACGCAACAACGGACGGCGTGGTGCGGTTCCCTTCGGAGTTTGGGATAACAACGGGTTCACCTCCTTCAATCACTGCGACACAGGAGTTCGTGGTACCAAGGTCAATTCCAATAATCTTGCTCATAGGAGTGGAATGTAGAATGTAAAATGAAAAATGTAGAATGGACGATGTTTATCACTCGCAAGTTTAGAGTGACAGTTTTCCTTCGTCAATAGAATGAGGGAGAAATGTAGAATGTAAAATGCAAAATGAAAAATGACGGATTTTTTGTTTATTTGATTAAATAGTTAAAGTGTATAAATATTACATATATGGCTGAATCTAATGTTGTACAGGATAAATCGTATGAATTTTCTTTAAAAGTGGTTCAGTTTTGTAGATTTTTGATGGAAGAAAAGAAGGAATATATTTTAAGTAAGCAATATTGTAGATCCGGAACAAGCATTGGGGCAAATATCGAAGAAGGAATCCATGCTCCAACAAAGAAGGACTTTATTCATAAGCTGTCTATTTCTCTAAAAGAAGCACACGAAAGTCGTTATTGGCTGCGTTTGATTATGGATTCAGGATATTCGCAATCAAAAGAAAGTGTTGTGGCGGATCTTTTATTAGAAAATAATGAGCTTATTGCATTGTTAACAGCTATAATCAAAAGCTCACGTATAAATCTTGATTAATGCTATCCATTTTACATTCTAAATTTTACATTTTACATTCCGATACATGTTTTTAGATGAAGCCAAAATTGAAGTCTTCGGCGGAGATGGTGGACGCGGCTGTGTAGCCTGGCGTCGGGAAAAATATGTCGCAAAAGGCGGCCCCGATGGCGGAAACGGCGGACGCGGAGGCAATGTGATTTTTGAAGCGAATCCGAATACGGATACCTTAAGCGATTACGCATCCCGCAAGAAATTTGAAGCAGACGAGGGAACCATGGGCGGCGGCGGAAACAGAGCCGGTGCTGCAGCCGATGATTTAATCCTTTATGTACCGCCTGGAACGACTATTACAGAAATTGACGAAGAAGATCCTACCAAGCGTATTGTCCTTGGAGATTTGCGCAATGTGGGCGATCGCCTGATTGCCGCTTCCGGTGGACGCGGAGGGTTTGGGAACGGACATTTCCTCAGTTCCACGCGCCAGCGTCCGGATTTTGCGGAACTCGGCGAACCGGGTGAACACAGAAAACTCCTTCTTGAATTGAAGCTTGTGGCCGACGTGGGAATTATCGGCTACCCAAGCGTGGGGAAATCCACGCTTATCTCGGTTATCAGTGCCGCGCGTCCGAAGATTGCCGCGTATCCTTTTACAACGCTTATCCCGAACTTGGGAGTGGTGAACGTGGGAGCCGGGTCCGATTCGCTCGGAGGTCGTTCGTATGTGGTGTGCGATATTCCGGGACTTATTGAAGGGGCTAGCGAAGGCAAGGGACTTGGCGATAAATTCTTGAAACACATTGAACGTTGCGGAGTTCTTCTTCATCTTTTGGATATCAGCAGAGCATTGGAAGAAGGAAATACGGTGTCCGTGCAGAAATTGGTCGATGACTACAAAGCTATTCGCAAGGAATTGCATGCCTATTCCGAAACACTCGAAGACAAGCGCGAACTCATTCTGTTGAATAAGAGCGATCTTGTAGAAGACACCGCCTCACTCGAGAAAGAACTCGCGAAGCACGGCATTGAAGTCTTTCTCAGTATTTCTGCGGCAACCCGCGGACATGTGGATGAACTCACTGCAAAGCTTCTGCCGATCGTTCTGGAAGAGCGCAACAAGCGTCGGCAATTGGTAGAAGATACCGATGAAAAACTTGCCAATGAGTTAACAGTGCTCAAGCCGCAGCAGGAATCCATTAAAATGGGTGCGTATCATATGGAGAAAATCCCCGACGGTCCGGTTCGCGTGACCGGTAAGCGCTTGGAGCAATTCACAAAGATGACGAACTTTGATTCGGGCGGAGCCGTGGAACGCTTCCGCGATGTATTGGATAGAATCGGGTTCATGAAAGCGCTCAAGCAATATAGAAAGGAAGACGGTGTGGAAGTCTATATTGGCGATATCCGTGTGGATGAGCACTTCTAAGCAGAACGAGAGCATGAATGACGGCAATGCTTTTGGTTTGTAAAATATTCTTGCAAAAAGGTGTTTTAGGACTACATTGTGGTGCTATGTTTACTTCTAAGGAAAAAGTTTTTAAGGCAATGGATGCGGTAAATGATTTGGATCCGGCGCCGTTGATTGAGAAAATCAAAAACGAAAAAGATACGGAGATTTCACAAAGAACACCTCTCCCCGTAGGGTTAAGAACTGCTTTTATGAATCTCTATCAGTCCATTATCGTCCCCGACGCTTTTATAAAAGGATGTGATATACCTGATCCATCGGGAGAGATTGCATCTTTTCTGACAGGACAAAAGGATCACTTTTCGTCTGTAAAAGCTAAACATCAAGAAATGCAGCAAGTCATGAATTTAAAAAAAGAGACTGTAAGAGCAAAAATTGGTTTTCAGAGATCTCTGACAGAAATCCAGAGTTTCGGCGAACGTTCTTGGGAAGATGACTTCGGTTCGTATGTTAATAAAGACCGTTTGGATGCCATTACAAGACTCGATTCCCTTTTGCTTTCTTTGGATGTAAGAAACGCTGTTGCGAGGGCATTTGTTCCCCTTTCAATGAAAGAGTGCGCTGTTATTCGTTATCCTTCCAGGCTGAACTCCTCTACTATCGAAGGCCAAGAAGGACCTACTCTTCAAGAGGCTTTTACGACTTTTTCTACAGTGTATGAATCGTTTCCTTTTAAAAAACAGACGTTGAACGATGCATTGGAATATATAGAGATGGCTGAGGAGGATGAAGAAGAGAGAAATTTGGGCATGAGGACATTTTTGACGGAGTTTTCAAAAATGATCACTGTACAGGTCTCGTAAAAGAGTAAATCGACCCTTCTCCCATGGGTCTGCCTTTGCTATAGTCTCCCGGCTAACCACACAGACAAGCTTTTACCTTTGGCCAGGTAGCTCAGTGGTAGAGCACTCGCCTGAAGAGCGAGG
>CAZKPW010000011.1:0-2654 GCA_964554785.1 uncultured Candidatus Peribacteria bacterium
ATGTTACGCGTTGCCATAAACGGATACGGACGCATCGGGCGTTTGGTGCATCGACAGTTTATTCAGCAGTTTTCAGAGAGCGTGGAAGTGGTCGCCATCAATGCATCGTCCGATGTCGAGATGCGTGCGTATCTTTTGAAATACGATTCTTTGCATCATAAACTCAACGCCGATATTAAAATTGATGGCGAAGATATGGTGGTGAATGGAAAGCGTGTGAAGGTGGTGAAAGAGAAACATCCGGAAAAGTGTCCGTGGAAAGAATTGAATATCGATATTGTGGTGGAATCGACCGGGAACTTCGATACGCGCGAAGAGGTATCGGGTCATCTTACGGCAGGAGCAAAGCGTGTGATTGTGACTGCTCCCATGAAGGACGATACGCCGACGTTTGTGAAAGGTGTGAATGATCATGAGCTGACGAAAGATATGGATATTATTTCCAATGCGTCGTGTACCACAAACTGTATTGCACCGGTCATTATGTTAATGGATAAAATCTACGGCATTGAATTCCTGCTGGTCAGTTCCGTGCATGCGTTTACGGCATCGCAAAATCTTCTCGACAACAAAGCGAAAGAACATGGAGAATTGCGCCGTGCACGTGCTGCGACTCTTTCGATGATTCCTACAAAAACAGGAGCGGTGAAAGCATGTGCCAATATTTTTCCGCATCTGAAAGGTAAAATCGACGGTATGGCATTTCGCGTACCCGTTCCGACCGTGAGCTGCGCGTATATGGCGTTCACGCTGAAGAGTAATGCAACGGTGGAAGATATTCATGCGCATTTTAAGAAAGCCGCTGCGTCCCCTGCATTGAAAGATATTTTGGAAGTGTCGGAAGATCAGTGCGTGTCGATCGATTTTCAAACGGATCCGCATTCGTCCATTATCGATGCTCCGTCTACCAAAGTAATAGGAGGTCGTGCCGTGCAGCTTCTGAGTTGGTATGATAACGAATGGGGGTATGCTATGCGTGTAAGTGAAATGACCGTCCGGCTCGGCGAGCTCCTTCATTCCTGATTCCCCCTTTCTATGGATACATCTGCAGACATGATTACTCCCAAGCGCGTGTCTTTGAATAATCATCTCTATCATACAAGTAAAGCGTCCGATGATTTGCGCCATCTTATTTTGGATATCGCGCGAGCAGCCAAATACATTCAGTTTGCGTTGCGCACCACGCAAACCGGACTTGCGGGAACGCAGAATCAATTCGGAGAGGAGCAGATTAAATTGGATGTGCTGAGCGATGACATCATTCAGCAGCATCTTCGTGAAAGCAGGCTTGTTGCCAGCTATATTTCCGAAGAACAGAGCGAAGTCATTGAATTAAAAGATGACGCGCCCTATTCCGTTGTATTTGACCCATTGGATGGCTCATCTCTGGTAGATGTGAATTTCTCCATTGGATCTATTTTTGGAATTTATAAAGGAAAAGAATTAATTGGACGCAAACCGCGTGAACAAGTTGCCGCTCTGTATATTATTTACGGTCCGCGTACTATTTTGGTTTATAGTTCCGGAAACGGCGTGCATGAATTCTTGCTCGATGATGTCGGGGAATTTGTATTGCTTCGCGAATACTTGGGCATTGCAGATGATGCAAAAAATTACAGTCCCGGAAATTTGCGTGCCGTGAAAGATAACCCTGCTTACGGAACTCTTATGCAGACATGGATGGATGAAGAATTAACTCTGCGCTACTCCGGAGCAATGGTTGCCGATGTACACCATATTTTCAGCAAGGGGCAGGGCGTCTTTGCAAACGTGGGCGGCAAAAAATACCCCGAAGGAAAATTGCGTCTGGTATTTGAATGCGGACCATTGGGATATTTGGCGGAACAAGCAGGAGGAAGTGCATCCGATGGTAAAAATGCCATTCTGGATAAAACCATTGAATCCATTGATCAGCGCACTCCTATTATTATCGGTTCGAAGAACGAAGTTCTGCGTTCCGAAAAAGTATTGAATGTCGCGTAATTCTTTTATCCTGTTGCTATGAATACGAGAAAAAAATATATCATTGAAAGTGCCGTACTTGTCGCACTCCTTTTTCTTCTTTGGTATGTATGGTTTCTACGAACGCATCCAATTTGCACCATGAATTATTTCAGTGAGGTTCGCTGCCAGGTTTTGTTTGTGCACTATGATTATAATTACAACAAATGTGGAATAGATCGACTTTCCATTTTCAATTGGTCCATGCCTGTAGGTCCGAAAAATAGGCCGGGGTGTCTATAATGCTTGAAAGTATTATCGTTTTAATCCCAAAACGGTTCCTTCAGTGCTTTTTCAATGACGTCGTCGAGCGTCTTCCTGTTTTCTTCGCGAATTAATTTCCCTTCGATTTTGTAAATGTGTTTCATGGAACGATACGTGCCCCACGGATAATAGCGCTGGCGACGCGGTCGCATCCCTTTTCCTTTCACAGCTTTAGGATCTTCTTCTACGCCTTCCACTTCTTCTGTTTCGTCTTTAATTGGCAATGCTTTGGATTTTCCGTTTGGAAGAAATTCCACGCGGCCAACCACAATACGCAGTTTCGGGTCCACATAGACCAAATCATCATCTTTATAGATGGGAGATTCTGCTACGGGAGCTTCTACCGGTGGAGTCACTTCTGCGTCGGTCATGCGGGGATTATAGAGGAA
>CAZKPW010000011.1:2754-6195 GCA_964554785.1 uncultured Candidatus Peribacteria bacterium
GGTGTCAGGAAGGATTCCGGTCGTTCGTTTACCGCAACAGGATCTTCCGGATGATGAAAGACGCCGTGCGCCTGTGTTTTTCGCTCCTCTTGCCAGCGCAAAAATGCATAGACGCTCACAATAATACTTCCGATGAGTGTAAGATAAATGCCGAAGCGAATTTCAATACGGGAAAATTCGTAGGTTACTTTTGTAAGGACGGAGAGTGCGGCAAGAAGAAGAACGGAAATTTGTGATGCAAGATAGAGTCGCACGCTTTCACGGTAACGTCTGCGGATTAAAATGGGACCGCCGAGGAGCGGGACAATGGTAATAAGGACGACAAGGAGCATCAAAATAAAAACAACGATGCCAATGAATGATGTATAAAATCCGAAGCCGGTGTAGGTAACGGAATCACCGCCCAACCATTCTCCGGAAAGCCACGGCAAAAAAATGGAGACAAGTGCAATGAGTGCCGCACCGTTCAGAATGCGCTCTTCCAAATCCACCGTGGACCAAATGCGTTTCATTTTCGATACCATGGAGGAATGATAGCATAATTTTTTGTTGAGAGTTACAAATTAAAAGAGGCATCAATCACGGCGTAGATCCGGGGAGCGAAGACGGATGAATGGACAGTGACCAACTTCATCTGTCGCAGTACACTGTACGCATGCATATGGGAATCGACGTGCGTGAAGCATGCGTAGAACTGCGCACCGGCAAAGGTCAGTGGACGTATGGATTTGTGTCCGAACTTTTGCTGCGCGATTTTGAAATCACGTTGTATACGAATGCTGCATTGCCCGAAGCATGGACAAAAATTATTGAGACGAAGAATACCATCCATGTGCAGACCATTACAGCACGAGGTTTCTTTTGGCACTGGAAGGCGGCATTGCATTTTCTGCAGCATGAAGCCATCGATTTATATGTAAGCCCCGTAAGCTATCTTGTTCCTTTCATTGTGGGACGCAGAAAAAAAGTGATTCCCGTTGTGCACGATCTCATTGCATTTCAGAATGAACCGCACGATGTGCGTGCAACACGCATTGAAAAATTAACGCTGCATCATGCTATTTTTTCTGCGTTTAGAATTTGTACAGTGAGTGAGTCGACGAAGCGTGATTTAGTTTTGCGGTACGCCACGTTGTCTCTTTCATCTATTACGCCGATTTTTGCGGGACCTATGTCGCAGGATGCAACGGAAAATGTGAGTGATGGGAAAACTATTTTGTGCATTGCGACTTTGTGTCCTCGGAAAAATCAATTGCGCCTTATTGTGGCGTTTGCATTGCTTCCATCCGATCTTCGCGAACGTTCACGTTTGGTGCTTGTGGGAAAACGCGGATGGGACGACGACGAGATCGTGCGCCGTGCGGCATCGACTCCGGGTGTGGAGTGGAAGCAGTATCTGTCCGATGAAGAATGTGCGATGCTCTTCCGAACATCTGCGGTGTTTGCATTCCCCTCTTTGTATGAAGGATTCGGCATGCCGCTCCTCGATGCATTCCGTCACGGCGTTCCCGTGCTTGCATCGGATCGCGGGAGTTTGAAAGAAGTAGCGGATGACGCGGCGCTCTTGGTGAATCCTGAAAACGTGCAAAACATTGCTACAGGATTGGAGCAATTATTAACGAATGCGGATTTGCGCGCATCGTTCATCGAAAAAGGAAAAAAGCGCGTCCAAGATTTCTCATGGAAACGTACAGTGGATCTGTTTTTGCAGGCTTTCTAAGCGTATCCTCTAGTACTATGACGCTCTACAAACGTATCGGTCTGACCACAAAACCTCATTTGCCGGAGAAGGAGGAAATAGTATCGCGTATGGTGGCATTGCTGCAGAAAGAAGGTGCGGAGGTACTGATTGATCAAGCAAACGTGGGAGAACTCAAAAGTACGGAGTCGCTTTCCGTGATGAACGATGTATCGGACATTGATGCACTGTTGGTGATTGGCGGCGACGGGACAATTTTGCGGTCCGTGCGCCAGTTGCAGAATTTTTCCGTGCCTATCTTGAGTGTGAACCGAGGAGCGGTGGGTTTTTTGGCGGAGATTGGGATTGATGAAGCGGATGAGTTACTGCCAAAACTTATTCGCGGCGAAGGCGTTATTGATGAACGCAGTATTTTGTCTGTGCATGTATTACGTGACGGCAAAGAAATTTTTCATAGCTTCGCATTGAACGAAGCGGTTATTTCTCAGGGCACTATTTCTCGTCTGCTTGATTTGAAAACAAACGTGGGCGGAGAGCACCTGGCAAATTTTCATGCCGATGGATTGATTGTGGCAACACCGACCGGATCGACTGCGTATTCTCTGGCTGCAGGCGGCCCTGTTGTACATCCTCATCTCTCTGCATTGATTCTTACCCCTATCAATCCACACAGCTTCAATCAGCGTCCCATTGTGCTTCCTGGCAACGTGTCCATGGAAGCGGAGGTGAGTAAATGTAACGATGCATTTTTGCAGAGCACCGTGAGTCTTACCGTAGACGGTCAGGTGTATCACGAATTGCAGAAGCACGATCTTATTCGCGCGCACTTACATACCGACACGGTCAAATTTGTGCGTCGTCGCGAGGATACGTTTTTCCATACACTGCGTACAAAATTGAAATGGGGCGAACGCCTGGAGGCGTCATTATGAAGCGAGAAGAACGGCTTGCTCTTGCCGACATTCCACAATCATTCCTCTGCAAAACGGATGCGCTTTTGCTTGTGTGATGAGTGTTTGCAACACATCAGTCCCCTCTTTTCCGGAGAAGAGTGCCGTATGCGGTTCGAAATGTTGCACGTCTTTCATCAATGTAATCGATGAAGGAATGTACGGCGGATTACTGACGATAAGAAATGGTTCAGTGACATTTTTCAGAGGTTCGAGGCAATCCCCTTTCAGAAAAGAAATACGATCAGATACATGATGACGTGCTGCATTTTCTTTGGCGATACATAAAGCATGGTCACTGATGTCCGTTGCGACAATGTTCATAGCAGAAAGTTCGCACGCAAGTGTGACACCGATACATCCGCTTCCCGTTCCGATATCGACAATTGTATGAATGTCGGATGTCTCCCCCCATACTGCTGATGCAATCACGATGTCCGTATCCGCATCGATAATTTTTGGAGCACTTTCTCCTCTCAAAACTTTTAATGCAGTCTCCACCAATATTTCTGTTGCCGGTCGAGGGATGAGAGTCGATGCATTGACAATAAATACTCGTCCGTAAAATTCTTTTTCACCGGTGATGTACGCAACCGGCTCCCCTTTTTTTCTGCGTAGAGATACATCATTCCACAGCATTGCTTCAGCGGTACTCAATTCATATTCGGGATGCGACAGAATCCATGTGCGCGGTTTTTCCAATATAAAAGACAACAGAATTTCCGTGTCGACAATGGCGAGCCCGTTTCCCTGTGTATCGCGGATAAACATGACGCTATCATGCCATATATG
>CAZKPW010000011.1:6295-8142 GCA_964554785.1 uncultured Candidatus Peribacteria bacterium
AAGACAATTGCGATTGATTGCCGCTTTGCATCCACAATGTCCGGTTTAGGCAGATACACGCGAGAATTGGTGACCTGTTTGGTGGAAGCGGGAGGCTCCGTGCAGTATGTGCTTTTTGTGCGCTCCAAGGATGAAGAATGGATTCCCCGCACGACGCATACCACCATTGTAGAAGCGGATTTCCCGCATTACTCGCTCGCGGAACAGATAAAATTGCCATCTCTTCTTCGAAAAGTAAAAGCGGATCTTTTGTTTTCACCGCATTTTAATATTCCGTTTTTCTGTCCGGTTCCGTTTGTGGTGACCATTCACGATCTTATTCTGCACCGTTATCCGAACGATGCATCGTTTTTCAAAAAAGCTGCGTACAGCATTCTCATTTCGCGCGCTGCTCGCAAAGCAAAGCGCATTATTGCCATCAGTACATTTGTGGAATCAGAAATTCGTTCCATGTACGGCAAAAGATTGTCTAAAAAAGTGCGCGTGGTGCGCGAAGGCGTGTCCGATTTGTATCGACCCGCATCTTTGCAGGAACAAGAAAACATTCGCAAGAAATATCAGCTCGCGCATCCATATTTTCTCTATGTCGGGAATGCCAAGCAGCATAAAAATGTGCCGCTGCTCATCGATGCATTTGTTGCAAGCGAACAAGCCGATCGCGAACTTGTTTTGATGACAGGCGGAAAAGAATATGAGTCATTGCTTCCGCTTCCCTCACGCGTACGCAGACTCGAGAATGTGCCCGATGCAGACATGCCGTCACTCTATTCTGCCGCCGATGCATTTGTGACCGCGAGTCTCTACGAAGGATTCTGTTTGCCTGTTGCAGAGGCGCTTGCATGCGGATGCCCTGTTCTTGCAACCAATTGCAGCGTGATTCCGGAAGTGGCGGACGGACATGCCGTGCTCCTTGAACCGACGCTTGAAGCGTATACGGAAGCTATGAAAGGAATGTATGCCAAAAAAGAATCTGTCATTGTGGGAGATTGGACGAAGGCTGCCAAGCAGACGCTCGCAGTACTGCAGGAAGTGATTCATTCTTGATGATGCATTAAAAAATCCCCGTCATTTCTGGCGGGGATTTTTTGTCATCGACTTTTTTAGTTATCGATGGTGACTGTTGCAGACGTGGGTGATCCGAGTGCTGCATTGCTGGAGACACCGGAGATGTCTACGCTGAATGTTTTTCCGGAATTTGAGGACGATGTTTTCGTAATGTACACACGGATGTTCTTTGTGGATTCACCCGGTGCAAATGTGACCGTGCCACTTACGGATGTGTAATCAACACCTGCTGCCGCGGTGAGCGGCGTGGTTGCAAAGTTGACTGTTACAGTGCCGACTGCGGAAATGGTGCGCTGGACGGCAACATCAACATATCCTGCGGATTTGCTGACGTTGTAGTTGGCTTTGAAAAGCTTTACGGAACCGGAACCCGCCTCCGTCGCTTCATTGTCGACAATGGTCACCGTCGCCGTGCTCGTACCAAGCGTGGCACCTCCGGTCGGTGTTCCAATGACAATAGTGAATGCTTTGTTTCCTGTAATGGCGCCGTTATTGGTGACGGGGATGGTGAATGTTTTGCTGGTTTCTCCGCCGTTGAAGGTAATAGTTCCGCTGGTGGCGGTGTATTCCGATCCGGAGTTAGCTGTGCCGTTTACTGTTCCGTAGGAGACACCTACTACACCGGTGCTGCCGCCGTCGCGGTTGATGGTAATGGTAATGGGTCCGTTTTTCTCATTCACCATATACGCCGTTGCACTCACGTTGAATGTGCCTGCGGGATTGCTGGATGAACTGGAACTGACGGATGATCCGTTGGATGTGCTGGAAGAGGAGCTTGTCTG
>CAZKPW010000012.1:0-5862 GCA_964554785.1 uncultured Candidatus Peribacteria bacterium
CTTGATCAACCCCTAAAAATCCCTACACTGCTTGTATGTCTTTCATTGTATATATTCAGGCAATTCTCGCGGTACTGATCATTTTCTCAGTATTGCTCCAACATCGTGCGTCCGGACTGTCCGTCGGTATGGGCGGAACCGGAACAACCTACGTCCAGCGTCGTGGTGCTGAAAAAGTGCTGTATCAGGGAACAATTGTTCTCAGCATCGCTTTCTTTGTGCTGACCATCGCGGACTGGTTCATTTGATCCGGCTTCACCCCGCATGCGCGGGACTTCGCCGTGATTTTGTTTTCACACTGATCCATGGTTTCGCCACTTCGTTCCATCACGCAGGGTCTCGTTCGCGCGTACGTGCAATGGGAACGCTGGATCATTGTCGGTCTGGTGCTTCTGTTCTTGGGAAGTCTGAGTATTTTGCTTTTTCGTTTTTATAGACAGAGTACGGTGCTGGTTCCTGCGGTGGGAGGAACCTATATTGAAGGATCCGTCGGAACGCTGCAGCCGCTCAGCCCGTGGTTTATTGTGACCAACGATGTGAATCGCGATATCGTATCGCTCATTTTTGCAGGACTTCTGAAATACAATCCGCAATCGCGTACCATCGAAAGTGATCTTGCGACTTTTACGGTTTCCAAAGATGCAAAGACGTATACGGTTACACTCAAAGAAAATTTGCTGTGGCAGGATTCTACGAAAGAAAAAGTGCATCCGGTCACTGCAGACGACATTGTGTTTACCTATAAAACAATTCAAGATCCGGATTTTCCAAACAGTCTTCTCCGTCAAAATTTCCGTGGAGTCGCCATCAATAAAATCAATAATCGCACAGTCGCATTCGTGCTCGATCAGCCTTATAGTTTCTTCCCGAGCAATCTGACACTTGGGCTTCTCCCGAAAGATTCTTTCAAAGATGTTCCGGTAAAATTATTGGATCAGACATTGGATTTTGGATTTCATCCCGTGGGCGCAGGTCCGTATAAGATCAAAAATATTGTCGATACAGAATTGAGTACAGAGGTTACATTGGAGCGCTTTGAACGCACCATGCCTCCGGATTATCATTTGGATCGTATTGTGTTTCGCGTGTTCCCGGATTATCAAACACTTCTTTCAGACCTGCATAATCTTGATGGAATTCGCTTAGTGCCGCATACGGAAAATGGCAAAGCAGCCATTCCAAACCGTTTTAAAGCCAGTAATTACACATTGCCTCAGTATACGGCACTTTTCTTTAACATGGATCGCAAGACCGTGAAGGATCAGAACCTGCGTTTGGGATTACAGCTCGGTACAAACAAAGAGCAGTTAGCGGAGTCTGTGGGGGAATCGGTGATAGTCGATACTCCCCTTTTGGAATTGGACGAAGCAGACTGGCGCTATCACTTCGATCCAGAAGCAGCAGCAGGAGCGCTCTACCAGTCCGAATGGTACTTCCCGGAAAAACTTCAGCTTCAAAGACTTTTGGAACAACGCGAAGCGAATCAGCGCGGACTTTTGAAATTGGAAAACGTTGTGTTCTTAGACACGGGTGCCGTTTTGAACATCAGCGGGTCCGGAGGTGGCCTCAGCGGAAAAAATAAAGTAAATGGTGCGCGCATACAAAGTAATTCGACGCAATCCGGAGGATGGATTGCAGCACTTCCGACTGTATCGAAAGGAACAGGAAGTATTCGTATCGGTTTGAATTTATTGAAACTAACGGATGAAAAAGGAAAAGTGATCGATTCCTTCTATGTGCGTCGTACTGTGGATGCCGTGCAGTATCAGCTTGCATTGAATGAGCAGCACCTCGTGGATATTTTCTTGCAGTCCAGGGCCGGCACCATTCCGGAAAATCAGAGACTCACGGTCAAAGACTTTACCGTCGATAAAGGCTATCTGCGTCTCCGCCGTCCGACCGATCAAATCGGCGTACGCACAAACGATGCAGGTCAATCGTTGACTATTACACTCCTCACCAGTCCGTCTCCCGTTTCTTATAAAGCGGTTGCTCAAAATGTGAAGAAGCAATGGGCCAAGCTTGGAGTGAATGTGACCATTGTTATTCCTGAAAGTCGCGCGGACTTTGAAGATAAATTACTGCGTCGCGATTACGATGTACTGCTCTTCGGGCAGTCATTGCTCGATAATCTCGATAGCTATCCGTACTGGCATGCGAGCGGTGCGCAAAAAGTGACCGGCAATAGGAATGATTTGAAACTGGATGCCTACAATTTGTCCCAATATCAGTCCTTTGAGGCCGATTCCCTTTTGGAAGTCATTCGCAGTACGACCGATGAAAAAGAGCGTACAGATGCCCTTAAAAAGCTCAAAGATGTGCTTAAAAAGGATGTTCCGGCAATTTTCCTCTACTCCCCTCTTTATACCTTCGCGCACAGAGAAGATATATTAGGTATCGATCTCGGACATCTTTCTCTGCACTCGGATCGCTTTTTGACGCTGTTTAAATGGTACGTAAAGCAAGAACGCGTGTTTTCGGACGGAACAGGATGGCTGAGTTTTTTCCCTTGGCTGTCAAGTCTGTTTTAGCAAGAGCTGGCAGCTATAAGCGTCTCAATAGGTGTTGTGAACAATGCTTTCTTACCATTGACGCAACATCTTCAATCCCGTAGGATCTCTTCACTCACTTTTATGGATCATCATATGGAAGTATTACTCCTCGAAGACATCGTCGGCATAGGCAAGAAAAATGACCTTTTGGTCGTTGGAGACGGTTATGCTCTGAACAATCTGCTCCCCCGCCGCGCAGCTCTTGTAGCAACGCCACTCGTACGCAAGCGTTACGCCGACCTTATCCGTCGCCGTGCCGAAGAGCGCGAGAAGGAAAAGGAGGTACAGGCAGGTTCTGCCAAGGCTATTACCGGCAAATCGTTGACTCTTACGAAGAAAGTCACGAAGACTGGCAAGCTCTACGCAGCCATCAACCAGAAAGCCATTGTCGAAGCGCTCAAGGAGCAGCTCAGCATGGATATTACGGAAGATGCCGTCATGATGGATGAACCCATCAAGTCGACCGGTACGCACTCCATCCGCATCAAGATGAACGATCAGATGATTCCTATGTCTGTCGTGGTCGATGCAGAGAAGGAAGCAAAATAAGACTTTTATTATCGCAATCTAAACGGGTCCCGATGGGATCCGTTTTTGTATCCGTTATTCTCCTGTACCGTGTCACGTATGTCGTTCCTCTATTTTCTCTACAGCGATAAAGATCAACGTTGGTATAGCAGTTGTACGGATCTTTCTTTAAAAGATCAGTTCAATGCGCACCGAACAGGCAAAGTTTCCGCTACACGCAACAGAAGGCCATTGCGGCTCGCCTATTTCGAAGAGATCGATACATATAAACATGCTCGGAAACGTGAAGGCTTTATTAATCACGCGGGTGCAGCACAGGAGAAGAAACTACTTCTGCAGACACTTCTGGAGCAACAAGAGCTGTGGCCAATGGAAGGGCCTATGATATGAAGTCTATTCTAACGGGGGTAAAATATTTTTTTATAACAGCTATCTAAACGGATCCGCAAGAGTCTATTTTTGTTTGAATTTGTTTGAAATTTTTATGAAGATTTGGCAAAGACTCCCATGCAGATTTCTCTGTGGGAGTCATTTGGTCGACAGTGACGCTGTCTAGTTCAGGATTCCGGTTTCTAGAAAAGATCTGAAAAGCCGCTGCATTGTTGCTACTCCTCTGCATTCACATACGATTTGTCGTGATTCTTGTAGACCCGATTGATGAATCAATGCAGTCTTTGCGTGCAAGCTACAGTCGCAAAGGACAAACATTACTTTTGACGGGTCGAGGACGCGTGCGAGTTCGATAGCTTTTTCGCTCCCGTTGGTCCCAACGTAGATAACGACAGCATCGAGAGTCGGCAATTGCTCGGTGAGGATTTGCCAGAGCCGAGCAATTTCGTCGGAGACTTTGTCTCCTTCGGATGCAAGAGTGGCAAATCTTTCATTCCCTGTCGCATTTTGTAGTACTAATCCTCTCCGTCCTTCCGATCCGTCATGCCAGCCGGAAGTCGTCTGTCCAACTGTGTTATACGTTACAAATGCAACTGTTTTCATAGAACTCCCTCTTTCTGAAGTAGATTATGGGTCACTGCCAGTGTTGTAAAAGAGTTACAACTAAATGGTATATTAAAACTATAATGTAATTATTGCAATTTTTGGATAATAGGATTATGGCCACGCCACGTGAATGCGCGCATAGTCACGTAAAATTAATTCGCAATCACGTGACACGTAAAAATTTGCTTTGCGCATTTTTACGTGGTGGGCCAGGGTGGAGTTGAACCGCCGACCGCAGGTTTATAAGTCCTGAGCTCTAACCAACTGAGCTACTGGCCCCTTGTGAGAAGAGTACACAAGGATCTCCTTCTTTTCCATGCAGATGTTCTAATGACAGTGCTTCTTCCCAGCTAATTAAGTCCACAGAATGTTTGCTATTCAACAAAATACACCCTACTGTCAAATTCTATATTCACTTCCACCTATTCCTATGACAACATCTTTTGATGGTGCAGAAGGCGAGACTGAGACTCCTGTAACTCCTGAAACTCCGGCTACAGACACGCCGACAGAAGTCGAAGCTGCTTAATGGCCTTTCTCTATGCCCGCTTCGGCGGGCTATAGGGATACCTACACACATTCCCCTCACATTTTCTTTGACTTCGGACTCCGGTCCGACGATCATTCTTTGTATGAAAACATCTTTCCTCTCAGCCGCCGCCGTTTTTTCTCTTTTGACGCTTGTTGCTTGCACTCCGTCGAGTGACGGCATGCAGACGGGATCGTCATCGTCGTCGGTAAGCAGTGCCGGCAGTTCGTCTCTGTCGGTTGAGGATAGAGATATTCGGGTCACATCTCCGCTTGCCAATAGTAAAGTTGAAAGCCCGTTGACGGTGACAGGCGTTGCCAGAGGAACGTGGTACTTCGAGGCATCGTTCCCCGTGCGCTTGCTGGATGGAAATAGAAAAGAAATAGCTGCTACTCCCGCTCAAGCGCAGTCCGATTGGATGACGGAAGACTTTGTGCCGTTTCAGGTGAGTCTGACGTTTACACCTCCTGCTACGCCGACCGGTACGCTTGTATTGCAGAAAGATAATCCGTCCGGAGATCCCATGAACGATGCCGAGTTGCGCATTCCGATTCTCTTTTAAGAGAGACATACTGTATTATTTCTCGTATGCATTGGTTTCAGGGCATCATGCCGTATCTGCAGGATTTGGGATCAGTCGGATACCTTTTAGTATTTGCGGTTTCTTTTTTTGAATCGCTCATTTTTACGGGGATGTTTGTGCCGGGAACGGTGTTTGTGGTCATTGCCGGAGGACTTTCTGCGCACGGCTTCTATTCATTTTGGCTGATTACCATTGTGTCGACTTTTGCTGCCATCATCGGTGATGCCATCAGTTACGAATTGGGGCGGCGCGGCAAGATGCATTTGGAGCGTTGGGAATTTCTGAAAAAACATATTGAGCGCGCGCGACCATTTTTTAAACAACATCGGAGGAAAAGCATTCTTCTTGGTCGATTTATAGGACCCACGCGCCCCATCATCCCCTTCTTGGCCGGCGTTGCCGACATGGAGCGGTCGTACTATTACCCCATGAATATTATCAGCGGCTTTTTGTGGTCGTTGTTTTACACCACACTCGGCTATATGTTCGGCACCGCGTGGAAGCAAGCGCTCATGTGGTCGTCGAGTGCGCTTCTCTTGATTGTGTCTGTTATTGCTCTGTGGTCGTTTGTGCGCTGGATGCTGTCCAAGCAGTAACAAAAGCACGAGCTTCTTCTTTACTTTGTACGCTGCCGTTTTCTTGCGCTTTTTTAAGATCGCTTAAAATATGCCCGA
>CAZKPW010000013.1:0-5047 GCA_964554785.1 uncultured Candidatus Peribacteria bacterium
TGACTTTTGGCAACCAATCCTCAAACCTCGAAAGGAAACTCAATTGAGCCAAAACACGCCGCTTTTTAACACCGACGGAGAACCAAACCCCCTCCTTCTGAACATCCTCAAACTGTTCGAAGTGGAACACGACGGAACGCTCACTAATATCCGCGACGCAACACAGACCGCATGGTACCAAGCCGGAAAATTGCGGACAGAAATTGAAGAACGGCACGGCACAAAACGCGACGATGCCATGCCGCTGTTTGCAGAACTTGGATTCGTCGGAGACGTCAATCCGCAATGCCAGCATTACTTACATGCGCTGGTCTTGGGCGGAACGGTCGTTGCCGTTCGAAAGCGCCTCGCATTCCTCATGAAAAAATGGAATGAGGGGATGCAATTCAACAACATCCATTTGATTGCGAGTAAACGCCCGTTGCTACCCGACAAGGAATCACAAAATGTCATTTTCAATCCCATGAACGCAGAACTGCCGTTCGACGTGCCGAGGAAGACCATCACATCCGTTCTGCAAAACGAAGCGGATATGATGTCGACGGTGTATGCACTGTCGCAAAACAAGTTCCCCTGGGGCGACATGAAAATGCAGCTCGTCTCTGCGGAGAATGTGGGAAGCAGACCGGCGAACACGGAAGAAACGCTGACTGCGTGGAACAAGCTCTCGCTGATGGGTGGAAAGTGTCTCATCGTCTCCTCTCAGCCTTATGTTTCTTTCCAGGAGTTGATTGCACGGAAAGTCTTAAGCAAGAGGCACGCCCGTATCGATGCCATCGGATACGACTTTCCCGGCATTACTACAAGTGGCCTCCTCGATAACCTTGCAAAGGTAATCTACGAACTCGCACAGCAATAATGAAAGGTACTGACGCATATTTGGTTTTCCTTGTCCCCGTTAAAAAGCTCGACCCGTGTTCTGCACGGGTCGTCTTTCTTGTATCGGCATTTTACTTTTATTGCTTTGCTCCGTCCTGAATTTCCTTGATGATGGCCTGCACTCTCTTGCTTGCCAATTCTTTATCTGCAGCAGAAAGCTTGGCTGTTACGGGCGCAATGACCTGCAAGGCTTTTTGATCGCCTTCCATGCCTGCAACCGTAAACCATGCGTAGGATTCGACGTTATCGAGTGTTTTTCCTTCTCCCTTTGCATACATAACACCCAAGTTGAATGCTGCATCGGAGAATCCTTGTTTTGCGGATTTCTCGAAATACGTGAATGCTTTTTTCAAATCGATTTTGACACCTTCTCCGCGGTAATGCATCACACCCAGGTTGTAGTCCGCCCTGTCGTTCCCGGACTTGGATGCTTTTTCGAACCAAATCTTTGCTTTTGCCAAATCCTTTGGCACGTCAACTCCCTCGTAGTAAAGAATTCCCAAATTAAATTGTGCTTTTACTTCACCCTGGTTTGCAGCCTTCTCCAACCACATGATTGCTTTCTCCATATCTTTCGGCGCTTCCGTTCCTTCCAGGTACAAAGCCCCAAGATTAAACTGCGCTTCGGGATTGCCAGCTGCTGCCAACGCCTCCAGCATTTCCTTTGTAATGACGGTCTTGCCGCTGCTTGTTTCCGCAAGAATTTGTCCGCTCCCAGAAACGACGGTTCCCGAACCGGTTTTAGAACCGGTAGACGACGAACATGCCGTCAGAAAAACGGCGAAGATAAGAGCAGAGACGAGGGGTGTGGTGCGCATGGGCCGAGTGTAGCGTCGCCGTTGATGCGACACAATCATTACGGCTTAGCAATAGTTACCGAGCATCAGCAAGAGTTGTTCCTGTAAATGCCAAGGTATGCATAATGATTTCCCCCGGAACGTTGGCATATTTGTCGAACACAAAGCGGGGGATTCCTTTGTGGTAGGTGGCAACATACGGCTTCGTTACTTCTTTTCCATTTGCGTACGTGACAGTCTGTACCCATCCCACCTGATCTTTTCCCAGCGGACGAAGTTCGGCGGGACGTGACTTTGTGTTGTAGAAATACGGTCCGTCGAATGCAACCTCGCGATGATCATCCGTACCATAGAAGTTCATAGTCACTTCTGTGCCATGTATATAAGCCTGTATGAGAATAGTGCTTGTGGAATCATTCTTGAAACGCATGTCATGGACGCCCGGGAAAATAGTGGCATCCAGCCCCGCACCGTACGGTTCGTAGTGATCCACCCACATGCTGTGGTTTCTCTTTTCCACAATCGGGAATCCTGCAAGGAGTGCTGCGCGGAATGCAGTAGTGGCAGCTTGGCAAATACCGGCACCCGGCGTACGAGCGGCACCGCCTCCAAAGAGACCGAGTCCTTCTTTCCATCCTTTCTGCAAGGTAACAGGACCTCCAAGCGTATCCACAAAAGAAAAGACTTCACCGGGTTTCACAATAATATTATTCACACGTTCATCAATGGCCTTGTACACGTTCCAAATACGCTCGTCCGGAGATCCTGCAAAATCGGAACGACCGGAGGAAAGTAAATCCATTTTTTTCGTAACACCATTCATCGAAAACTGAACGGTGGATTTTTCGAAGGGAAGAGAAAGCTCCAATGTGTTGTGTCCGTTCTGGAGCGCGAGTGCAATGTCGTGTGCAACCTCCGCGCTGTTATAGGCATAGCCGTCACGTGCGACGGGAACATCTACGGCACGTGTCACTTTTCCATCATCCTTAAACGTGTCGACTGTAATGGACGAGAGCGCCATCAATCCTTCAAATTTCTGAAGACGAATCCACTCGGCAAGCTTCCGTTCATTAATAACATAGGAAGCAGAAGACCACTGTGTGCGTAGCATGACCAGCTCCGGATTTTTTGGGAGAGACACCGTCCACGTTGCTGCCGGAACAGATGCGTTGTTCGGATCGCGAACAGTGATAGTGAGTGATCGCTTGAGAAGTTCTTCTTTTTCTTCAAGAGCACGCACAAGCGTTGCCACGCCCGGAACCATTCCGCCGCTTGCGGAAAGCCTCTGTTGCAATTGCTTGGCCGCCAGAAGGTGTGCGGAACTCCCTGTCGCCGTATCCGCGGTACACGCACTGCCGCAGTCTGCAACGTTTCCTGCGGTCACTGCAGGGGCTGCAGAGTGCAATCCGACCGAGCTTCTGGAAGGAAACATGGTTGCAACCGCAATATTTGACACAAATAGGAATATGGCGGTTCCTGCTAGTGTGCCATGAGAAGCTTTATGAAGCATTTTGGTGGGTGTATGTGTTAGTTCTTTGATATTATAATACATTTCTTTATTATTTGCAAATATTAGGGTCTGCTCACATTTCTGGGTATCAAAAGCCTTCATTTTTCTCACAAAAAAAGGGCCTCATCGGCCCTTTTTGATCTATACAGTTGAATCGCTTATTTGCGCTTACGCTGGAGCGCTGCACCTGCCATGGCAAGGGGAGCGGTCGCAAGCGTGAAGAGGAGATCGAATGCGCCACCCGTGGTAGGCAAATTTCCAACAACCGATGTCGTGGTTACCGTGGCTTTTTCTGTCATGGTAGCAAATGCCACGTCATTTCCGCTGATGGTTGCAACACTGCTGATTACCGTACCGTTCTTCAGAGTAGGGGACACTCTGACGGAATACGACTGCTTCCATTCCTGTCCCGGACGAAGAGCGGGGAGAGTCCATTGAATCACACCCGGACTGACGATGGTTCCGTTTCCGGCATCGACAATTGTCACAAGGGACGGATCGAAGCGTTCTGTCACAACGGCATCGCGGATAACGTTCAGAAGCACGTTCTGTACATAGACGGTGTAACGGATGGTTCCACCCGGAACAACGTCTCCGGCATCTGCAACATTGCGGAAGAGGACGCTCTTATATGTCTTCGAGGAAGAAGAGGACGAAATGGTGCGGGACGACGTACCGCGGGATGTCACGCTCGTAATACCGTTATTGAGCGTTGCAACCATGAAGGTCGGATCGCCGTGCAAATCGCGAGCGACAGTCGTATCGGTAGCGGTATAGCTTGCAACGCGAGCAATCACGCGAGCGGCCGTATACGGGCTCATACGCTTGCGCATAGTGGCATTGAAGGAGAAAATTTTCTCTTCATTCGGTTCAAATGCCACGTCTTTCCATGTAATAACCGGATAGCTTACGGATGCTCCTGCGCTTGTAGAATCGATAGAATTCAACGCGGAGACGTTTGCCGTCACATCGGAGCGAACAGGCATGGATGAGGTATTCTTGACCGTAATAGTGTATCTCTGAGTTTCACCCGGATATACCTGATCCTCCTTATCCGTCACGCTAATGCGGAAGGTATTGACCGGCGTTCTGCCGCGTACCGTCGTGAAATCGGAGGATTGGAGACTTCCCACCTGCGCAACAGCCTGAAGAGCAGTGTCTTCCGGGATGTTATTGCCAAGGTTTACAGAAACCGTGAAGATTTTTCTTTCCCCCTGGCTAACAGCCACTCTGTCCCAAATGACACGATTGCCAACCACACGTCCATCATGATCCGGATACACCGTATTGGTGTAAGGCGGGAGAGTGAGGAAAAGGTCTGCATAGCCCACGGGACCCGCATTCTGCGACAATGTGACCACGTAGAGCAGGCTTCCACCCGGTGCGACGTAATCCTTTCCGTCTGTGACGGAAATAGTGGTATAGCCGGATGTAGCAGTAGAGCTAGAATCGGCCATTGCGACCGTTGTACCGGCAACCATGCCGATGAGGGCAAAAACGGACATCGTCCGGCGAGCAAAAGTGAACTTTTCCAAAGTGGTTGGGGGGATTAATAAGAAAGGAAGGTATTAAACCATGGTTTTTATAACATGTAAAGCTTTTTCTTTAAATATGTCAAATAAGCCAATACGTATATTATAACAACTTCATATGGTTAATTTACCCCTAAAATCCACACAGAAGAGTGAAATTTATGGTATAATGGTCGGATCTATCCGAAGCTAAAAATAGGACTCACATCTCAAAAAAACTCGAATGGCTCAAGCGAAGCGCAGAACCATGAGTGAGCCCTTATCGCGTAGCGATGGGCGAGTCGAATGGTGGCCAGGGCCAGGATCGAACTGGCGACACCTCGCTCTTC